>NZ_DAMBVN010000031.1:0-33717 GCF_032052965.1 Kosakonia sp. | reverse complement strand
AATACCTGCCTGTCACGCAGGGGGTCGCGGGTTCGAGTCCCGTCCGTTCCGCCACCCTATTTAGGGGCGTAGTTCAATTGGTAGAGCACCGGTCTCCAAAACCGGGTGTTGGGAGTTCGAGTCTCTCCGCCCCTGCCAGAAACAATCCTTAGCAGTTACTGCTAAGGATTTTTTTTTGCTTTTTTTCATCTTTGTAAAGCAGGATGCCTTGCAGCAGCACCCTTAACACAGATTCAGTCAATTACTTTGATCTTTAACAGGTCTTTGATCTGGTTCTGTTTATCACTGTTTTGCAGCCAGATTGCATAAAGTGGGCGGGAAAGCGTTGCTGCATCTGCAACCGGATGCAATCCCTCCTTTTGCGCTGCCCACGTAACGGGCAACCATGTACAGCCATTCAATTGCGGTAATTGCTGATGTGCAACCTCAGCAGAACTGGTCGTTAATGTCGGAACATCATCACTGGCAATCAATTCTGCTTCATGCTGCTGAAAATCCGGACCCCATTCAAGACGAAGATAATTGAGTTCGGATTTATTCTTTTCAGGTGCGGCGCAATACAGTGCCAGCGTGAAATGGCCCAGCAACTGGCTGCTAAACTCGTCCATCTTCGGTGTTTCTGTGGTGATCAGCAGATCTAACTGGCGTTCATGTAATTGCTTAACCAGCGACTGCCGTTGCGCAATTCGCGCTTCAAACTGCAGGTTGGCTTCCAGATCGTATAGCCGACTCAACCAGTCGCTAAGCATGCATTCCCACAGCGATGCACTCGCGCCAATAGAAAATTGGTGGTGTCGCGAAGTATGGGCGACCTCTTTTCTCGCTGCCTGCCATGTGCTCATTAATGTTTCTGCATAGGGCAGGAGCTTCTCTCCGGCAGCAGTGAGGCGGATGTTATTACGATGACGTGTAAAAAGATTAACCCCGAGCTGGTTCTCCAACTGCCGAATACGAAAACTCACCGCAGATTGCGTCAGATAAAGGGCCTCGGCTGCACGCCCAAAGTGACGCGTCCTGCTTACTTCCAGGAAAGTTTTTAATAATTCCGTATCCACGGCTTTCTCCACAAAAAAATTTGTCGTAATGATTTAAATGTTTTGTTTTACACTCTGTCAAGCGTAACTAATACTCCGCGCCATAAATAGCTCGGCCAAAGAATTAGGAGCGTGCAGGATGGCGGAAAGCTTTACGACGACGAATCGTTTTTTCGACAATAAAAATTATCCACGCGGGTTCTCTCGCCACGGTGATTTCACCATCAAAGAGGCTCAACTGCTTGAGCGTCATGGTTATGCTTTTAACGAGCTGGAGCTCGGTAAGCGCGAACCGATGACCGAAGAGGAAACTCAATTTATCGCAGTTTGCCGTGGAGAGCGTGAACCCAGCACTGAAGCAGAACGTGTCTGGATCAAGTATATGGCACGTATCAAACGTCCGAAGCGTTTTCATACTTTGTCTGGCGGTAAACCTCAGACAGAAGGCGCGGAAGACTACACGGATTCCGAAGATTGAAAAAAGGGGCTACGGCCCCTTTTTTTATGTCAGCATTTTTTGCAGATGAATGAGTAACCTGTCGATAGCCCGGTAGCTTAGCGCTTCTTGTAAATGTACACGCTGTATCCTCTCTTGTTGCTCAAGATCGGCGATGGTTCTGGCTACCTTAAGCAGACGCTGCCATGCCCTGATAGAAAGGCCCAGACGTATTAGTGTCTCTTCTAGCCAGCCTCCATCCTCTTTCGTCAGTGCGCAAAACTGGCGGGTTTCATTTCCTTCCAGCCGCGCGTTCAGTTTCTTCTGCCGTTCAAATTGCTGCGTCTGTGCCGCAATAACGCGGGCGCGTACTACCTCACTACTTTCTCCCCGAACTTGGGCCTGGCTCATTATCCCAGCGACAGGCAAAGGGATCTCAAGGGAGAGGTCAAAGCGATCGAGAAACGGCCCGGAAAGCCTTCCCAGATAGCGTAGCGTTTGTTCCGGTGTACAACGGTTATGGTTACCCTGATAGTGCCCGGTTGGGCTGGGATTCATGGCGGCGATCAATTGAAAGCGTGCAGGATATGTGACCTTGGCCCTGGTTCTTGAAATGTGTATTTGCCCTGACTCGATAGGCTCACGCAGTGCATCCAGCACCCGTCTTTCAAATTCCGGTAATTCATCAAGAAATAACACGCCGTTATGCGCTAACGATATTTCACCCGGACCGGGCATTGCCCCTCCCCCCACCATTGCTGTTAGTGATGCGCTGTGGTGAGGTGCCCGAAAAGGGCGGCGGCGCCAGTTACGCGTAATAGCAGAGGTATTAACCACACTCATCACTGCGGCGCTCTCCAGCGCCTCCTGGTTACTGAGTATGGGCAACAGTCCACCCAGACGGCTCGCCAGCATTGTTTTCCCCGTTCCGGGAGGGCCAATAAGCAGCAAATTGTGCCCACCAGCGGCTGTGATTTCCAGCGCACGCTTTCCTTGTTCCTGCCCGATCACATCACTTATATCTTCACTATATGCTTCCTGAGCACTGTGATATGGCGTGGGGGGCGGTAACGTATGCTTTTCTTCCAGAAAAGCGCAGACTTGTTGCAAATGGCTGGCAATCAGGCAATCGCATGTCTGAGCCAGGCTGGCTTCGGATTCGTTCTCCTGGGCGAGGATAATTTTTCTTTTCGCTTTAACCGCTTCCATGACACAGGAGATAGCCCCGGGGACTCCGCGTAATGCGCCTGTAAGCGCCAGTTCTCCAACAAACTCATAATCGCTTAACTGGGGCGTTTTAAGTTGCTCAGACGCAGCGAGAAGCGCAATAGCGATGGGCAAATCGTAACGACCGCCCTCCTTTGGAAGATCTGCCGGCGCGAGGTTGATGGTGATGCGTTTTGCCGGAAAATCATAACCGCTGTTGATGATGGCGCTGCGGACCCGGTCACGTGCTTCTTTAACAGTAGCTTCTGGCAGGCCAACAATCGTCAGCCCGGGGAGCCCGTTGCTGATATGGACTTCCACCGTCACGAGTGGTGCCGCGACGCCAAGCGCCGCGCGTGTGTAAATAACCGATAATGCCATAGTCTCTCCTTTTGTCGCATTATCGCCGCCTGATTTTGCTTTTTCTCTGCCTTTTGGTAAAAAGCATGTGATGCTTTCTGACTTTTCGATGTAAATCATGCGAATTTGCTCCGGGCTGGAATAGCGGTCCTAAAATTGTCATGAAGAGAGGCAATCCCTGGTGTGATTGAAGAATAAATGAAATTTTTTCACTGTGATTTTTTGTGATGTAAATCAAAGGTTTTTCAACAGCCGTCCTGGCAGGGCGTAGCGTTTGTCATAAATATTTCTTGTGTCTTGTCGCAAATCTGTGATACCTCTTTAGGTATTCCTTCGAACATGAAGCAAGAACGAACACAAATGAAAGCCCTTCTACGAGTGATTAGCCTGGTCGTGATTAGCGTGGTGGTGATTATTATCCCACCGTGCGGGGCTGCACTTGGACGAGGAAAGGCTTAAAAAACAAGCCTTAACGAACTAAGACCCCCGCACCGAAAGGTCCGGGGGTTTTTTTATGACCTAAAAATATAAACGAGGAGCAGACAATGAGTTGTAGCATAAAATTCTGTTTCTCCCGATATCCGGCGGGGAACTAACTATGAATGGGGCACAGTGGGTTGTACATGCGTTGCGGGCACAAAAAGTGGATACGGTTTTCGGTTATCCGGGTGGCGCAATTATGCCGGTTTATGATGCTCTGTATGACGGCGGCGTGGAACACCTACTGTGCCGGCACGAGCAGGGCGCGGCAATGGCTGCCATTGGCTATGCCCGTTCAACGGGTAAAACGGGTGTCTGTATTGCCACTTCTGGCCCCGGTGCCACCAACCTCATCACCGGGCTTGCCGATGCGTTGTTAGACTCCGTTCCGGTCGTCGCAATTACCGGTCAGGTTGCCGCGCCGTTTATTGGCACCGATGCATTTCAGGAAGTTGACGTGCTGGGATTATCACTGGCTTGTACGAAGCACAGCTTCCTGGTGGAGTCGCTGGAAGAGTTACCCCGGGTGATGGCTGAAGCCTTCCATATTGCCAGTTCCGGTCGCCCCGGCCCTGTACTGGTTGATATTCCGAAAGACATCCAGCTCGCCGTTGGCGATCTGGAGCCCTATTTTTCCACCGTTGACGATGATGTCTCTTTTCCACAGGAGCAGGTAGTACAGGCTCGCCTGATGCTCTCTCATGCTAAAAAACCGATGCTATATGTCGGCGGTGGTGTTGGCCTGGCGCAGGCTGTTCCAGCGTTGCGTGAGTTCCTCACGGTGACCCAAATGCCGGTGGCCTGCACGCTGAAAGGGTTGGGCGCGGTAGAAACGGAATACGCTTATTACCTCGGTATGCTGGGTATGCATGGCACAAAAGCGGCGAACTTTGCGGTGCAGGAGTGCGACTTACTGGTCGCAGTTGGCGCGCGTTTTGACGATCGTGTAACCGGCAAACTAAACACTTTCGCTCCGCACGCTAAAGTCATCCATCTGGATATCGACCCGGCTGAAATGAGTAAATTGCGTCAGGCGCATGTTGCGTTACAGGGCGATTTAAACGCGCTGTTACCCGCTTTGCAGCAGCCGCTGGCCATTGACGCATGGCGTCAATACAATGCCGACCTGCGTCGTGAACACGCCTGGCGTTACGATCACCCTGGCGACGCCATCTATGCACCGCTGTTATTAAAGCAGCTCTCCGAGCGTAAACCGGCAAACAGCGTGGTGACCACGGATGTCGGCCAACATCAGATGTGGGCTGCCCAGCATCTGAGCATTACTCGCCCGGAAAATTTCATCACTTCCAGCGGCCTGGGAACCATGGGGTTCGGTTTGCCTGCGGCAGTTGGCGCGCAGGTTGCCCGCCCCGATGATACCGTTATCTGTATTTCTGGTGACGGCTCATTCATGATGAATGTTCAGGAACTGGGCACCGTTAAACGAAAACAGTTACCACTGAAGATTGTTTTACTGGATAACCAGCGGTTAGGGATGGTTCGACAGTGGCAGCAGTTATTTTTCAATGAGCGTTATAGCGAAACCACCCTGACTGATAACCCCGATTTCCTCATGCTGGCCAGCGCCTTTGGCATCCCCGGTCAGCACATCACCCGTAAAGACCAGGTTGAAGCGGCACTCGACACCCTGTTTTCGTGCCAGGGGCCATATTTGCTTCATGTCTCAATCGACGAGCTTGAGAATGTCTGGCCGTTGGTGCCGCCGGGCGCCAGTAATGCACAAATGCTGGAGAAATTATCATGATGCAACATCAGGTCGCCGTAGAGGCCCGCTTAAATCCGGAAACGTTAGAACGCGTATTGCGTGTGGTGCGCCACCGTGGCTTTCAGGTGTGCGCCATGAACATGGAAACCGACAGCGATGCGCGCCACATAAATATTGAATTGACCGTTGCCAGCCCTCGGCCTGTCGAATTACTGTTTAGCCAGTTGAGCAAACTTGTCGACGTTGCCAGGGTTGATATCCGACAGCGCGCCACATCATCACAATCACAACAGATCCGCGCGTAAGCGCAATAGGAAGAACAATGACGACGAAAAAAGCAGACTACATTTGGTTCAATGGCGAGATGGTTCGTTGGGAGGACGCGAAAGTCCACGTGATGTCCCACGCGCTGCACTATGGTACGTCTGTGTTTGAAGGTATCCGCTGCTACGACTCTCATAAAGGTCCGGTTGTCTTCCGCCATCGTGAACATATGCAGCGCCTGCAGGACTCCGCCAAAATTTATCGTTTCCCGGTTTCCCAAAGCACAGACGAGCTGATGGAAGCGTGCCGTGAAGTAATTCGTAAAAACAATCTGACCAGCGCTTATATCCGTCCGCTAGTGTTTGTCGGCGATGTCGGTATGGGCGTGAACCCGCCAGCCGGTTACACCACAGATGTCATCATCGCTGCGTTCCCGTGGGGCGCTTACCTGGGCGCTGAAGCATTGGATCAAGGGATCGACGCCATGGTTTCCTCGTGGAACCGCGTTGCACCGAACACCATTCCAACGGCGGCAAAAGCCGGTGGGAACTACCTTTCTTCACTGTTGGTGGGTAGCGAAGCGCGCCGCCACGGCTACCAGGAAGGGATTGCGCTGGATGTGCACGGTTATATCTCTGAAGGCGCGGGCGAAAACCTGTTTGAAGTGAAAGATGGCATTTTGTTCACACCGCCGTTTACCTCCTCCGCACTGCCGGGCATCACCCGTGACGCCATCATTAAACTGGCGAAAGAGCTGAACATTGAAGTGCGTGAGCAGGTGCTGTCTCGCGAATCCCTGTACCTGGCTGATGAAGTCTTTATGTCGGGTACCGCAGCAGAGATTACGCCGGTACGCAGCGTGGATGGTATTCAGGTAGGTGAAGGGCGATGCGGCCCGGTTACCAAACGTATTCAGCAAGCATTCTTTGGCCTCTTCACCGGTGAAACGGAAGATAAATGGGGCTGGTTGGATCAAGTTAACCAATAAATACCCGTCATACTTCAGGTTGTAGGTGCGTTGGCTGCACGCGTTCGTCCCTATGCAGGGTTCTGGGACTCACCGGCTTGCCGCCCTCCTGCAACCAGAATTATTCAGGGTATACAGAGAAATATGGGGTGGCACGCACCATCCCATCTACAGGATAGACTGGGAGTTTAAGCATGCCTAAGTACCGTTCCGCCACTACCACCCATGGGCGCAATATGGCGGGTGCCCGCGCGCTGTGGCGCGCAACCGGGATGACCGATGCTGATTTCGGCAAACCGATTATTGCTGTCGTGAACTCGTTTACCCAGTTCGTGCCGGGTCACGTCCACCTGCGCGATCTTGGTAAGCTGGTTGCGGAGCAGATTGAAGCTGCCGGCGGCGTGGCGAAAGAGTTCAATACCATTGCTGTGGATGATGGTATCGCCATGGGACACGGCGGCATGCTTTACTCACTGCCCTCCCGCGAACTGATTGCAGATTCCGTTGAATACATGGTGAATGCCCACTGCGCTGATGCAATGGTGTGTATTTCCAACTGTGACAAAATCACGCCGGGGATGTTAATGGCCTCCCTGCGTCTGAACATTCCGGTGATTTTCGTTTCCGGCGGCCCCATGGAAGCCGGGAAAACCAAACTCTCCAACCAGATCATCAAACTCGATCTGGTAGACGCAATGATTCAGGGCGCCGACCCGAAAGTCTCTGATGACCAGAGCGAGCAGGTTGAGCGTTCCGCCTGTCCAACCTGCGGTTCCTGTTCAGGCATGTTTACCGCCAACTCAATGAACTGCCTGACCGAAGCGCTGGGCCTCTCGCAGCCGGGCAATGGTTCACTGCTCGCTACCCATGCCGATCGCAAGGATCTGTTTATCAATGCCGGTAAACGCATTGTTGAACTGACTAAACGTTATTACGAGCAGGACGATGCCAGTGCGTTGCCGCGTAATATCGCAAGCAAAGCGGCGTTTGAAAACGCCATGACGCTGGACATAGCCATGGGCGGCTCGACCAACACCGTGCTGCACCTGCTGGCAGCGGCCCAGGAAGCTGAAATTGATTTCACCATGAGTGATATCGACAAGCTTTCCTGTAAGGTGCCGCAGCTGTGTAAGGTCGCACCAAGCACACAGAAATACCATATGGAAGATGTGCACCGTGCCGGTGGCGTGTTGGGCATTCTGGGTGAGCTTGACCGCGCAAATCTGTTGAACCGCGATGTGAAGAACGTGCTGGGCCTGACGCTGCCGCAAACGCTGGAACAATACGATGTGATGCTGACCAAAGACGAGGCGGTAAAAAACATGTTCCGCGCAGGTCCGGCGGGTATTCGTACCACGCAGGCATTCTCGCAGAGTTGCCGTTGGGACACCCTGGATGACGATCGCGCCGAAGGTTGCATCCGTTCGCTGGAGCATGCTTACAGCAAAGATGGTGGCCTGGCCGTGCTGTATGGCAACTTTGCTGAAAACGGCTGTATCGTAAAAACCGCTGGCGTTGACGACAGCAACCTGACATTTACTGGGCCGGCAAAGGTGTACGAAAGCCAGGATGCGGCAGTTGAAGCTATTCTTGGCGGCAAAGTAGTTGCTGGCGATGTGGTGGTGATCCGCTACGAAGGCCCTAAAGGTGGCCCGGGGATGCAAGAGATGCTCTATCCAACCAGCTTCCTGAAATCAATGGGGCTGGGCAAAGCCTGTGCTTTGATCACCGATGGCCGTTTCTCCGGCGGCACGTCCGGTTTGTCCATCGGTCACGTTTCCCCGGAGGCGGCCAGTGGCGGCAATATCGGCCTGATTGAAGATGGCGATATTATTGCGATTGATATCCCGAGCCGCGGCATTCAGCTGCAGCTGAGCGAGAGTGAACTGGCTGCCCGTCGTGAAGCACAGGAAGCCCGTGGCGATAAAGCCTGGACACCTGTTGATCGTGAACGTCAGGTTTCCTTCGCGCTCCGCGCTTATGCCAGCCTGGCGACCAGTGCAGACAAGGGTGCCGTCCGCGATAAATCAAAACTTGGGGGTTAAGTATGGCCGAGTCCCAACCCCTCTCTGCCGCCCCTGAGGGGGCGGAATATCTGAGAGCGGTGCTACGTGCGCCAGTGTATGAAGTGGCACAGGTAACGCCGTTACAAAAAATGGAAAAGCTCTCTTCGCGCCTCGACAATGTGATCCTGGTGAAACGCGAAGACCGGCAGCCGGTACACAGTTTTAAATTGCGCGGTGCTTACGCAATGATTGCTGGCCTGACGGCGGAGCAAAAAGCACAAGGTGTGATCACCGCGTCTGCGGGTAATCATGCGCAGGGTGTAGCGATGTCGTCCACACGGCTGGGCATCAAGTCGCTGATTGTCATGCCGGTTGCTACCGCCGATATCAAAGTGGATGCTGTTCGCGGCTTTGGCGGCGAGGTGTTGCTGCACGGGGCCAACTTTGATGAAGCGAAAGCCAAAGCCATTGCGCTTTCACAACAGCAAGGGTTTACCTTCGTACCGCCGTTTGATCATCCGATGGTGATTGCCGGGCAGGGCACGCTGGCGCTGGAGTTGCTGCAACAGGACGCGCATATCGATCGCGTTTTTGTGCCGGTTGGCGGCGGCGGTCTGGCGGCGGGTGTGGCGGTACTGATCAAGCAACTGATGCCGCAAATTAAAGTCATTGCTGTGGAAGCAGAAGATTCAGCCTGCCTGAAAGCTGCGTTGGATGCCGGTCACCCGGTGGATTTACCCCGCGTGGGGCTGTTTGCCGAAGGCGTGGCGGTAAAACGTATTGGGGATGAAACGTTCCGCCTGTGTCAGGAGTATCTCGACGATATCATCACGGTCGATAGCGATGCGATTTGCGCGGCGATGAAAGATCTGTTTGAAGATGTTCGTGCAGTGGCGGAGCCATCTGGTGCGCTGGCGCTGGCAGGCATGAAGAAATACGTCGCCAGACACAACATTCGTGGCGAAAGGCTGGCGCACGTGCTTTCTGGCGCGAACGTCAATTTCCATGGTCTGCGCTATGTCTCCGAGCGTTGCGAATTGGGCGAACAGCGTGAAGCTCTGTTGGCGGTAACCATTCCTGAAGGGAAAGGCAGTTTCCTGAAGTTCTGCCAGTTGCTGGGGGGACGTTCCGTCACTGAGTTTAATTACCGTTTTGCCGATGCCAAAGACGCCTGCATTTTTGTCGGGGTGCGTTTAAGCCGCGGGCTGGATGAGCGCAAAGAGATCCTCGATCTGCTGCATCAGGGTGGCTATAGCGTGGTGGATCTCTCCGACGATGAGATGGCGAAGCTGCATGTGCGCTATATGGTTGGCGGCCGGCCTTCGAAACCGTTGCAAGAACGCCTTTATAGTTTTGAATTCCCGGAATCACCTGGCGCGTTGCTAAAATTTTTGCACACGCTCGGCACCCACTGGAATATCTCGCTATTCCACTATCGTAGCCACGGCACCGACTATGGCCGCGTGCTGGCAGCGTTTGAACTGGGCGATCATGAACCGGATTTCGAAACCCGGCTCAATGAACTGGGCTATGATTGCCACGAAGAAACGCATAACCCGGCTTTCCGGTTTTTCCTCGCGGGCTAGTGGTCAGGCAGAATTTGCCAGAAAGCACTGATAAGCGGCTCATGCAGCCGCTTTTTTTGTGCGCAGACACCCAACTCAAACGGTGTTTTCTCATCACTGCGTTCGAGGATCATCACGCGGTTACGCACCGGTTCCGGGCTGTTCTCCAGCACGATTTCCGGGATGAGTGCGACGCCGCAACCCAGCGCCACCATGGATACCATTGCTTCGTGGCCGCCAACGGTGGCGTAAATCGAGGGATTGCTAATTTTATGTCGGCGGAACCACAACTCAATGCGTCTGCGCACTGGCCCTTGATCGGCCATGATAAACGGGATTGTGGACCAGTCGGGTTCCGTGACAGAAACCTGGCTACGCACCGGGCAGGGAAGTGCCGGGGCAATCAACACCACTGCCAGGTTCTCCAGCATGGAGAACGCCACCGCCCCTGGTAGCATCTCCGGTTTACCCGCAATAGCCAGATCCGCTTCGCCAGTGACCACCTTTTCCATCGCATCGGCGGCATCGCCAGTGGTGAGTTTAATTTCCACCGAAGGATGCTCCGCGCGGAAGCGATCGAGAATGGGCGGCAAGTGGCTATATGCTGCGGTAACCGAGCAGAAGAGATGTAGCTCGCCAGAGAGTGAAGGGCCTTGTTGGTCGATGGTGTGGCGGAGTTGCTGATACTGCAATAAAGTTTGTTGAGCGAAAACGCGAAGTTCTTCTCCTGCATCGGTCAACGTGACGGTGCGGTTATCGCGCACGAACAGTGGCTGGCCGAGATCCTCTTCCAGCCGCTGGATCTGACGTGAAAGTGTGGAAGGGCTGACATGCATGGCCCGCGCGCTGCGGCCAAAATGACGACTTTCCGCGAGGTGCAGGAAGGTTTTCAGATCGCGTAAATCCATGAGACAGGCTCCACAAATTTGTATTGCAAAAATTGCAATGTCACATTGTTAATATATCAATTTAAGCAACGCATTTCCTGTCATATAGTGGGTTCAATGTCGCGAAACAGCGAACCGAACAATAAGCACAACAACACAACATCATGAGGTTTCACCATGGCTAACTACTTTAATACACTGAACCTGCGCCAGCAGCTGGCGCAGCTGGGCAAATGTCGCTTTATGGCGCGTGAAGAATTTGCCGATGGCGCAAGCTACCTTCAGGGTAAAAAAGTGGTCATCGTCGGTTGCGGTGCCCAGGGCCTCAACCAGGGCCTGAACATGCGCGACTCTGGTCTGGACATCTCCTATGCGCTGCGCAAAGAAGCCATTGCGGAGAAACGCGCCTCATGGCGTAAAGCCACCGAAAACGGTTTTAAAGTTGGCACTTATGAAGAGCTGATCCCGCAGGCGGACCTGGTGGTGAACCTGACGCCGGACAAACAGCACTCTGACGTTGTGCGTTCCGTACAACCGCTGATGAAAGACGGTGCCGCGCTGGGTTACTCGCACGGTTTTAACATCGTAGAAGTGGGCGAGCAGATCCGTAAAGACATCACCGTCGTAATGGTTGCACCGAAATGCCCGGGAACTGAAGTGCGTGAAGAGTACAAACGTGGTTTCGGCGTTCCAACCCTGATTGCTGTTCACCCGGAAAACGATCCGAAAGGTGAAGGTATGGCGATTGCTAAAGCCTGGGCAGCTGCAACCGGCGGTCACCGTGCGGGCGTTCTGGAATCTTCCTTCGTTGCAGAAGTGAAATCTGACTTAATGGGCGAACAGACCATTCTGTGTGGCATGTTGCAGGCCGGCTCTCTGCTGTGCTTCGACAAGCTGGTGGCTGAAGGTACCGACCCGGCGTACGCAGAAAAACTGATCCAGTTCGGTTGGGAAACCGTAACCGAAGCCCTGAAACAGGGCGGTATCACGCTGATGATGGACCGCCTGTCTAACCCGGCGAAACTGCGTGCTTATGCGCTGTCTGAGCAACTGAAAGGCATTATGGCGCCGCTGTTCCAGAAACATATGGATGACATCATCTCCGGTGAGTTCTCTTCCGGCATGATGGCTGACTGGGCAAACGATGATAAAAAACTGCTGACCTGGCGTGAAGAAACCGGTAAAACCGCGTTCGAAACCGCACCGCAGTATGAAGGTAAAATCAGCGAGCAGGAGTACTTCGATAAAGGCGTACTGATGATCGCCATGGTGAAAGCGGGCGTTGAGCTGGCATTCGAAACCATGGTGGCTTCTGGCATCATCGAAGAGTCGGCTTACTACGAATCGCTGCATGAACTGCCGCTGATTGCAAACACCATCGCCCGTAAGCGCCTGTATGAGATGAACGTGGTTATCTCTGATACAGCGGAGTACGGTAACTATCTGTTCTCTTATGCGTGTGTGCCGCTGCTGAAAGAGTTTATGACCACGCTGCAAACCGGCGACCTGGGCCAGGCGATTGCAGAAGGCGCAGTGGATAATGCGCAACTGCGTGATGTTAACGAAGCAATTCGCAGCCATGCCATCGAGAAAGTCGGCCACAAGCTGCGCGGTTATATGACGGATATGAAGCGTATCGCGGTCGCCGGCTAACGTTCTCGTCGTTTTGGCCGTGAGGCGAAAGCGACAGGGAAGACCGGAGTAAAAGAGAGGCCCGGGGGCGTTAGCGCTGCCGGGCTTTTTGTTTCAGGCATCTTGTTAGGCGTTTTTTAATGTAATAGTGTCAACGCCATGAAAATGAATAACTCCTTCTCCGCCACGCTGCATATCCTGCTGCATATGGAACAGGCGGAAAAACCCATGACCTCGGAACAGATGGCATCGTATATCGACGGTAATCCGGCGTTTATCCGTAAGCTGCTTGCGGGACTGCGTGAAAAAAAGATTGTGGTTGCCACCAAAGGCCACCACGGCGGCTGGCGGCTTTGCCGTCCTGCCAGCGACATCACGCTGTATGACATCTATATTGCGCTAGGGTCGCCAGCCTTGTTTGCGTTGGGTAATCGCAATGAGCAGCCTGCGTGTCTGGTGGAGCAAGGGGTCAATCGGGTAATGTCATCCACCCTTACCGACGCACAATCGCTTATTCTGACCCGTTTTAAAAGCCTGACGCTGCTGGACGTGGGGGCGGAATTTATCCACCACTTTAGCGACAAAGATCATGGTCATGATAAATGCAAAACCCCCCGTTAACAGAGGGGCTCACAGTATTAGTTACGGTACAGCACCTTAATGATGTGGTAACCGAACTGCGTGTGCAGCGGGCCAGTCGGTTCCAGTACCGGGCAGGAGAACACGACTTTATCGAATGCAGGGACCATTTGACCCTGGCGGAATTCGCCAAGGTGGCCACCTTTTTTGCCTGACGGGCAAATAGAGTGTTTCTTCGCCAGCTTCTCAAAATCGCCGCCGTTTTTGATCTGTTCCAGAAGATCCAACGCCAGTTTCTCTTCTTTAACAAGGATATGCAGTGCTGCTGCGGTTTTTGCCATGATCGTGCCTTGAGTGAGGTTGTTGAGGCTGGCTATACTACCACGCGATTTCTTCCCTCCCGACTTTTCATTGAGTGATCTTTTTATGCGTTTAAACCCCGGACAACAACAAGCCGTCGAATTTGTCACCGGACCTTGCCTGGTGCTGGCGGGAGCGGGATCCGGTAAAACACGCGTGATCACCAATAAAATCGCGCACTTAATCCGCGGTTGCGGCTATCAGGCGCGACACATTGCAGCGGTCACTTTTACCAATAAAGCTGCCCGCGAGATGAAAGAGCGTGTTGCCCAGACGTTGGGGCGTAAAGAAGCGCGCGGTTTGATGATTTCCACTTTCCATACGCTGGGGCTGGACATCATCAAGCGTGAGTATGTGGCGTTGGGTATGAAATCTAACTTCTCGTTATTTGACGACACCGATCAAGTCGCGTTGCTTAAGGATCTGACCGAAGGGCTGATCGACGATGACAAAGTGGTACTGCAACAGCTGATCTCGACGATCTCTAACTGGAAAAACGATCTGTTAACGCCTGAGCAGGCGGCCGCGCGTGCTGTTGGGGAGCGGGATCGTATTTTCGCTCACTGCTATAGCCTTTACACCACCCATATGAAGGCATGCAACGTCCTCGATTTTGACGACTTGATCCTGCTGCCGACGCTGTTGTTGCAGCGAAATGAAGAGGTGCGTGAGCGCTGGCAGAATAAGATCCGCTACCTGCTGGTAGATGAATATCAGGATACCAACACCAGCCAGTACGAATTGGTAAAGCTGCTGGTGGGTCAGCGCGCGCGCTTTACCGTGGTGGGGGACGATGACCAGTCGATTTATTCCTGGCGTGGCGCCCGGCCACAAAACCTGGTGCTGCTTAGCCAGGATTTCCCGGCATTGCAGGTGATCAAACTGGAGCAAAACTATCGCTCTTCGGGGCGTATTCTGAAAGCGGCCAACATCCTGATTGCCAATAACCCGCATGTTTTCGAAAAACGCCTGTTTTCGGAGCTGGGTTATGGAACGGAGTTAAAAGTCCTGAGCGCCAACCATGAGGAGCACGAAGCGGAACGTGTTACTGGCGAACTGATTGCCCATCATTTTGTGAATAAAACACAATATAAAGATTATGCCATCCTTTATCGCGGCAACCACCAGTCGCGCGTGTTTGAAAAATTCCTGATGCAAAACCGCATTCCTTACAAAATTTCTGGCGGTACTTCTTTCTTCTCACGCCCGGAAATCAAAGACTTGCTGGCCTATTTGCGGGTGCTGACCAACCCCGATGATGACAGCGCTTTTTTACGCATTGTGAATACGCCGAAGCGTGAAATCGGCTCTGCCACGCTGCAAAAGCTGGGAGAGTGGGCGATGGTGCGTAATAAAAGCCTGTTCGCCGCCAGTTTTGATGTGGGGCTCAATCAGACGTTGACCGGGCGCGGGTACGAGTCGTTGACGCGCTTTACCCAGTGGCTTGGCGAAGTGCAGCGTTTATCGGAGCGCGAACCGGTTGCTGCCGTGCGGGACCTGATCCACGGCATTGATTACGAATCCTGGCTTTTTGAAACCTCCGCCAGTCCAAAGGCGGCAGAAATGCGGATGAAGAACGTCAACACACTATTTGGATGGATGACAGAGATGCTGGAGGGGAATGAACTGGATGAGCCCATGACGCTGGATCAGGTCGTCACACGCTTTACGCTGCGCGACATGATGGAGCGTGGTGAAAGTGACGATGAATCCGACCAGGTTCAGTTGATGACGCTCCATGCGTCTAAAGGCCTTGAGTTCCCGTATGTCTTCCTGGTGGGTATGGAGGAGGGTTTACTCCCGCATCAAAGCAGTATCGATGAGGATAATGTTGATGAAGAGCGCCGCCTGGCGTATGTCGGTATTACCCGGGCACAAAAAGAGCTGATTTTCACGCTGTGCAAAGAGCGTCGCCAGTATGGCGAGCTGGTACGCCCGGAACCGAGCCGCTTCCTGCTTGAGTTACCGCAAGATGATCTCATTTGGGAGCAGGAGCGCAAAGTAGTCAGCGCTGAAGAGCGGATGCATAAAGGTCAGGCGAATGTCGCTAATATCCGCGCGATGCTGGCGAAAGCGAAAGGGAAATAAAAAGCCCGGAATGACCGGGCCTGTTCGGGGTTATTGGATCGCCAGTGGCCAGTGGACATAACTTTGCCACTGGCTCTCCTGCTCGATCAATTCCGCCCCTAGCGGGTGACTGGCCAGCCAGCCCTGCGGCAGTTGCAATGTCATTTTTTCGCCACTGGCGCTGACGGTGATGTCTGGCAGCAAATCGTCCCGTCGACGATTGGCAAAAATGATCGCCAGACGCAGCAGGCGGCACAGGTGTTCCGCAACGCGTGGCGGCACCGCATTTTGTTGATGCAAAGAAGAGAGATCGACCGCATTGGTCTGGTTCAGCAGCAGTGTCGCCAGCAGTTTTTTCTGCGCGGGCGTAAAGCCTGGCAAATCAAGGTTGCGTACCAGCCATGCCGCATGCAACGGTGCTTGCTTGAACTCAATACTGAGACCGATTTCGTGAAGTTCGCAGGCAACATTGAGGATTTCGAGGCTGTAGTTGTCTAAGTCCCACGTTTTTGCCACACCGCTTGCAAAACGCCCTGCGAGCGTGGAAACGCGCCGTGACTGATCGGTATCAACGATAAAACGACGCTGGATATTGCGTAGTGTACGGCTGCGAATATCCTGGTCGACCCCCAGATGCAGCATGCCGTAGACCAGACCTTCACGCAGCGCGCCACCAGCCAGTGTCATGCTCTCAATATTCATCTCGGTAAAGATAGCGATAAGAATGGCCAGCCCACTCGGGAAGACCAGCGCTCGCTCCAGCGTCAGGCCTTCAATTTCCAGCTCTTCCAGGCGGCCGCACTGGATTGCTCGCTGTTTTAGCTGCTGAAGTTTGGCAAGGGTGATGCGTTCGTCCATGCCCTGCGCCATCATGATCTCTTGCAGAGCCTGAACGGTGCCGGACGCACCGACACACACTTTCCAGCCATGGCGACGCAGCTCATCGGCGACAGGGCGCAATACTTCACGCGCCGCCAGCTCCGCGGCGGCGAAGTTCTCCTGCCCAAGATTACGGTCGGTAAAAAAACGTTCAAGCCAGGTCACGCAGCCCATCGACAGGCTAAACAGAGACGTTGTTTGCGCGCCGGTACCGGTCACCAGTTCGGTGCTGGCACCGCCAATGTCCACCACCAGGCGCTGGTCGGCACCACCGGTGGTGTGCGCCACGCCCTGGTAAATCAGACGTGCTTCTTCCTGGCCACTGATGACCTGCACCGGGCAACCGAGTATTTCCTGGGCTTTGTCGATGAAGGTCTGGGCATTTGTGGCCAGGCGCAGTGTGGCGGTCGCCACCACGCGGATTTGCTCTTGAGGAATATCCTGCAAACGCTCGGAGAACAGCCGCAGGCATTGCCAGCCGCGCTCCATCGCTTCCTGAGAGAGGTAATTCTCACTGCTCAGGCCTGCGGCCAGGCGAACCTTACGCTTGATGCGGGACAGCGTTTGGATACTGCCCGCCACCTCGCGCACAACCAGCATATGAAAACTGTTGGAACCCAGATCAATGGCTGCATAGAGCGAGGCGGAACCGAGCATATTTTTTAACCTGAACGACGACGATTACGAGGCGCGCCACCGCTGCGACGCGGACCATTGCCGGAGCGCGAACGCGTCAGGCGTTTTGGCGGCGGCAATTCGCTGAGCAGTGCATCCGGATTGTATTTGCTCACCGGAATGGAGTGCCCAATATAGGTTTCAATCGCCGGCAGATTCAGCGCATATTCTTCACAGGCCAGGCTGATAGAGTTGCCGCTGGCGCCAGCACGACCGGTACGGCCAATGCGGTGCACGTAATCTTCGCAATCGTCCGGCAGATCGTAGTTAAAGACGTGCGTGACGGCAGGAATGTGCAGACCGCGCGCCGCAACGTCTGTTGCGACCAGGATATCAAGATCGCCACGGGTGAATTCATCGAGAATACGCAGACGTTTTTTCTGCGCCACATCGCCCGTTAGCAAACCTACGCGGTGACCGTCTGCTGCCAGGTGGCCCCAGATGTCTTCACAACGATGCTTGGTGTTGGCGAAGATAATGGCGCGATCCGGCCACTCTTCTTCGATCAGCGTTTGCAGCAAACGCATTTTTTCTTCGTTGGAGGGATAGAACAATTCTTCTTTGATACGGTGGCCGGTTTTTTGTTCCGGTTCAACTTCTACGTACTCAGCGTTGTTCATTTGCTCAAATGCCAGTTCACGTACCCGGTAAGAGAGGGTCGCGGAGAACAGCATATTCAGACGAGAAGTGGTGGGGGGCATCCGGCGGAACAGCCAGCGGATATCTTTAATAAAGCCCAAATCGTACATACGATCGGCTTCGTCCAGCACCACGACCTGAATCGCGCCCAGGTTAATGTGGTTCTGTTTGGTGTAGTCAATAAGACGGCCCGTGGTGCCGATGAGAATATCGACGCCGCTTTCCAGCACTTTAAGCTGTTTGTCGTAGCCATCACCGCCATAAGCCAGACCTAATTTCAGGCCAGTTGCCTGCGCAAGAGGCTCTGCATCGGCGTGAATCTGTACCGCGAGCTCACGCGTCGGCGCCATGATAATGGCACGCGGCTGGTTCACTTTACGGTCTTCGATCGTCGGGTGAGAGAGAAGATAATGGAACGTTGACGTTAAAAACGCCATCGTTTTGCCGGTACCGGTTTGCGCCTGACCTGCAACGTCACGGCCCGCCAGCGTCAGCGGAAGAGCCAGAGCCTGAATAGGCGTGCAATTATGAAACCCTTTATTTTCAAGGGCTTCGATCACCTTTGGGTGCAGGGCGAAGTCGGAAAACTTCTGTTCTGTTAAATGTGTTTTGCTCATAGTGTGGTAGAATATCAGCTTACTATTGCTTTACGAAAGCGTATCCGGTGAAATAAAGTCAACCTTTAGTTGGTTATTGTGGCATCAACACGTTGCTGTTTTATGCTACACCAACACGCCAGGCTTATTCCTGTGGAGTTATATATGAGCGATAAAATTATTCACCTGACTGACGATAGTTTTGACACGGATGTACTCAAAGCGGATGGACTTGTTCTCGTCGATTTCTGGGCAGAGTGGTGCGGTCCGTGCAAAATGATCGCCCCGATTCTGGATGAAGTCGCTACTGAGTACGAAGGCAAACTGACGATTGCCAAGCTGAACATCGACCAGAATCCGGCCACTGCGCCGAAATACGGTATCCGTGGCATCCCTACTCTGTTGCTGTTCCAAAACGGTGAAGTGAAAGCAACGAAAGTTGGCGCACTGTCCAAAGGCCAACTGAAAGAGTTCCTGGACGCCAACCTGGCGTAATCCTGGCACAGCCGGCGCGCCAGTCATCCTATTTTATGTGGATCGCTGGACGCCCGGCTTCAGCCGTGCTAATTTAGTTTTGACTTCGTTTTGAACATACCTTAGTAGTTTGAATCTTGCATTACCCCGATACTTCCCGCTGAGCAACGTGCCGCGAGAGAAGTAGACAGATTCCGGGCTTGTCACTCATTCCGTCTTATCGTTTCAGTTCTGCGTACTTTCCTGTGACCAGGCACCGATCAGACATGAGTTGATGGCCGTTAACAGGCATGGATGACCCTGCCATACCATTCACAACATTAAGTTCGAGATTTACCCCGAGTTTAAGAACCCACACCATTATGAATCTTACCGAATTAAAGAATACGCCGGTTTCTGAGCTGATCACTCTCGGCGAAAATATGGGGCTGGAAAACCTGGCCCGTATGCGCAAACAGGACATCATTTTCGCCATCCTGAAGCAGCACGCGAAGAGTGGCGAGGATATCTTTGGCGACGGTGTGCTGGAGATTCTGCAGGATGGATTTGGTTTCCTCCGCTCCGCAGACAGCTCCTACCTCGCCGGTCCTGACGATATCTACGTTTCTCCCAGCCAAATCCGCCGCTTTAACCTCCGTACTGGTGACACCATTTCAGGTAAGATTCGCCCGCCTAAAGAAGGTGAACGTTACTTTGCTCTGCTGAAAGTTAACGAGGTGAACTTCGATAAGCCGGAGAATGCGCGCAACAAGATCCTGTTCGAGAACTTGACGCCGCTGCATGCTAACTCTCGTCTGCGTATGGAGCGTGGTAATGGCTCAACCGAAGACTTGACTGCCCGCGTGCTGGATTTGGCCTCGCCGATCGGTCGCGGTCAGCGTGGCCTGATCGTCGCTCCGCCGAAAGCCGGTAAGACGATGCTGCTGCAGAACATTGCGCAAAGCATCGCTTACAACCATCCTGATTGTGTGTTGATGGTGCTGCTGATCGACGAACGTCCTGAAGAAGTGACTGAGATGCAGCGTCTGGTGAAAGGCGAAGTTGTCGCGTCTACCTTTGATGAACCGGCTTCCCGCCACGTGCAGGTTGCTGAGATGGTCATTGAGAAAGCCAAACGTCTGGTCGAGCACAAGAAAGACGTTATCATCCTGCTGGACTCTATTACCCGCCTGGCGCGAGCCTACAACACCGTGGTGCCGGCTTCCGGTAAAGTGTTAACCGGTGGTGTGGATGCTAACGCCCTGCATCGTCCGAAGCGTTTCTTCGGTGCTGCGCGTAACGTGGAAGAGGGTGGCAGCCTGACCATCATTGCGACTGCGCTGATCGATACCGGTTCGAAGATGGATGAAGTGATTTACGAAGAGTTTAAAGGCACCGGTAACATGGAGCTACACCTCTCTCGTAAGATTGCAGAAAAACGCGTCTTCCCGGCGATTGATTACAACCGTTCCGGTACGCGTAAAGAAGAGCTGCTTACCACCCAGGAAGAACTGCAGAAAATGTGGATCCTGCGCAAAATCATCCATCCGATGGGTGAGATCGACGCAATGGAATTCCTCATTAACAAACTGGCGATGACGAAGACTAACGATGAGTTCTTCGACATGATGAAGCGCTCTTAATACAAATAAACCTCAGACACGCCACGTTTTTACGTGGCGTTTTTCATTTATGAGCTATACGCTATAGGCACCGGGACAGGCATTGTCCGACACAGACCGCGCCATTAGGATTAATCTCACATAGAAAAATCCTATTTGGTTGAAAAGCAAACAATAATGTCTGTGAATGACCTGCTTTCTCCTTTTATGGAGCGTGGCATCGTCGTTATACTGCCAGGATCAACATTCGCTGAGATCATGCATTGTGAATTTACTCACTGCGTTTACTGAATTATTCAGTATTTTCTTGTTCACCACGGCTTTCCTGTTCTTCGCCAGAAAAATGGCGAAACATGTAGGTCTGGTGGACAGACCTAACTATCGAAAGCGGCATCATGGACTGATCCCGTTAGTTGGGGGGATTTCAGTTTACGCCGGGGTCTGCTTTACCTTCGCTATTACCGATGAATACATCCCTCACGGCTGGCTCTACCTTGCTTGCGCGGGGGTATTAGTTTTTGTCGGCGCGCTGGACGATCGCTTTGATATTAGCGTCAAAATCCGGGCGGCTATCCAGGCAGCAATCGCTGTAGTGGTGATGGTTTTCGGCAAACTGCATTTAAGCAGTCTTGGCTATATCTTCGGTTCCTGGGAGATGGTTCTCGGGCCTTTCGGTTACCTCCTCACTCTGTTTGCCATCTGGACGTCGATCAACGCCTTTAATATGGTTGATGGCATTGACGGTTTGCTGGGTGGCCTCTCCTGCGTCTCGTTCGCGGCCATCGGTATCATTTTATGGTTCGACGGCCAGTACAGCCTGGCCATTTGGTGTTTCGCCATGATCGCCGCCATCATCCCTTACATCCTGTTGAATCTCGGCGTGCTTGGGCGGCGTTATAAAGTCTTTATGGGCGATGCTGGCAGCACGTTGATTGGTTTTACGGTGATCTGGATTTTGCTGGAAACGACCCAGGGTAAAACGCACCCCATCAGCCCTGTCACCGCCTTGTGGATAATCGCCATTCCGTTGATGGATATGGTGGCGATCACCTACCGTCGCCTGCGTAAAGGCATGAGTCCTTTTTCGCCGGATCGTCAGCACATTCATCACCTGATCATGCGGGCGGGTTTTACTTCCCGTCAGGCGTTTGTGTTAATCACCCTCGCAGCAGCGCTTCTGGCAAGCGTCGGGGTGGTGACCGAATACCTTCATTTCATCCCTGAATGGGTGATGTTGGCATTATTTTTGCTATCCTTCTTTCTGTATGGCTACTGTATTAAACGGGCGTGGAAAGTGGCGCGTTTTATGAAACGTGTAAAACGCAGAATACGCCGTAGCAGAGACCAAAAATCAACACTAACCAAGTAAAATCGGGAAAGCGATGATTCAACCAGCGTCAGGAGCACCTTTAGCAGGCACGGAGAATGAACTGGATATCCGGGGCTTATTCCGTACCCTTTGGGCAGGAAAACTATGGATTGGAGGCGTGGCGCTGCTGTTTGTCTTGCTCGCGTTAGCCTGGACCTTCTTTGCGCGCCAGGAGTGGAGCGCAACCGCGATTGCTGACCGACCGACAGTAAATATGCTGGGCGGTTACTATTCGCAACAGCAGTTTTTACGCAACCTGGATGTCAAAGCAAACCTGGCACCGCTAGAGCAGCCATCGGTTATGGATGAAGCTTACAAAGAGTTCATTATGCAGCTTGCCTCCTGGGACACGCGTCGCGATTTCTGGTTACAAACCGATTATTACAAGCAGCGCCAGGTTGGCAACAGCAAGGCCGACGCCGCCATGCTCGATGAGCTAATTAATAATATTCAATATACCCCTGGGGATGTCGCACGAAATATCAACGATAGCGTTAAGCTGATTGCAGAGACGGCACCGGATGCCAATAATTTGCTGCGTCAGTATGTCGCCTTTGCCAGCCAGCGTGCCGCCAGTCATTTAAATGATGAACTGAAAGGCGCCTGGGCCGCCCGCACAATCCAGATGAAAGCACAGGTCAAACGGCAGGAAGAGGTCGCCAAAGCGATTTATAACCGACGCCTGCGCAACGTTGAGCAGGCGCTGAAAGTGGCAGAGCAGCATAATATTTCCCGCAACGAAACCGATGTTCCGCCAGATGAGTTACCCGATTCTGAACTGTTTATGCTTGGTCGTCCGATGCTGCAGGCACGTCTTGAAAACCTGCAAGCGGTAGGGCCGCAGTTCGATCTGGACTATGATCAGAATCGGGCCATGCTGAATACGCTTAACGTCGGCCCCACACTGGATCCGCGTTTCCAGACGTACCGTTATTTACGTACACCAGAAGAGCCGGTTAAGCGCGACAGTCCGCGCCGTGCCTTCCTGATGATCATGTGGGGAATTGTCGGCGCATTAATCGGCGCCGGGGTTGCACTAACGCGACGCCGTTTGAACTAAACCGCGTCTGAGGTGAAGGCGTTGCGCCTTCACTTTCCAATCGAAGAGAATCGTTGTGAAAGTACTGACCGTATTTGGCACACGACCAGAAGCCATTAAAATGGCTCCGCTGGTACATGCGCTGGCAAAAGATCCTGACTTTGAGGCGAGAGTTTGCGTCACTGCGCAGCATCGGGAGATGCTCGATCAGGTGCTAAACCTCTTCTCAATAGTCCCGGACTACGACCTGAATATCATGCGCCCCGGCCAGGGGCTGACAGAGATCACTTGCGGTATTCTCGAAGGCCTTAAACCTATTCTTGAATCTTTCCGCCCGGACGTTGTTCTGGTACACGGGGATACCACCACCACGATTGCCGCAAGTCTGGCTGCATTTTATCAGCGTATTCCCGTTGGGCATGTGGAAGCGGGGCTGCGAACCGGCGATCTCTCTTCGCCGTGGCCGGAAGAAGCCAACCGCACGTTGACGGGCCACCTGGCGATGTACCATTTTGCGCCGACAGAGAACTCACGCAACAACCTGCTGCGGGAAAACATCGCGGAAAAAGGCATTTTCGTTACCGGCAATACGGTGATTGATGCGCTGTTCTGGGTTCGCGACAGCGTGCTGAATGATACCTCGCTGCATGGAGAATTAGCGGCCCGTTACCCCTTCCTGGATAAGAACAAGAAGCTGATCCTGGTGACCGGGCATCGCCGTGAGAGTTTTGGCCGGGGATTTGAACAAATCTGTTATGCGCTGGCAGACATTGCGGCGCAGAACGATGATGTCCAGATTGTTTATCCGGTACATCTCAACCCGAACGTTAGCGAGCCGGTAAAACGCATCCTCAGCCATGTTGAAAACGTGACATTAATTGAACCGCAGGATTACCTGCCGTTCCTGTGGTTAATGAACCACGCCTGGTTGATCCTCACCGACTCGGGTGGGATCCAGGAAGAAGCGCCATCCCTCGGCAAACCGGTGCTCGTCATGCGAGACACCACTGAACGGCCGGAAGCGGTCGATGCCGGGACGGTAAAACTGGTCGGCACGGATCGC
Organism: Kosakonia sp.; assembly: GCF_032052965.1. GTDB lineage: Bacteria > Pseudomonadota > Gammaproteobacteria > Enterobacterales > Enterobacteriaceae > Kosakonia. Next base: position 9,813 of record NZ_DAMBVN010000031.1, on the reverse strand, counting down.
CAACGCATTGTCGAAGAAGTGGCGCGTCTGCTGCATGACAACGAGGCCTGGCAGGCGATGAGCCGTGCGCACAATCCGTACGGCGACGGGCAGGCTTGTGGTCGCATTTTGCACGCACTTAAAAACAATCGGGTAACACTATGAGCTTTTCAACCATTTCCGTCATTGGCCTGGGTTATATCGGCCTTCCGACCGCCGCTGCATTTGCCTCCCGGCAAAAGAAGGTCATCGGGATTGATATCAATGCACGCGCAGTGGAAACCATTAATCGCGGTGAAATCCATATTGTCGAACCGGAGCTGGGCAGCGTCGTCAAAGCGGCGGTTGAAGGCGGCTTTCTGCGCGCCAGCACAACCCCGGTTGCTGCAGATGCTTACCTGATTGCGGTGCCGACGCCTTTCAAGGGCGATCACGAGCCAGATATGGTGTATGTCGAAGCGGCGGCCAAATCGATCGCGCCGGTGTTGCACAAAGGCGCGCTGGTGATCCTCGAATCTACTTCACCCGTTGGCGCGACCGAACAAATGGCCGCCTGGCTTGCCGAAGCGCGTCCGGATCTTACCTTCCCGCAACAGGTGGGCGAGGCTGCAGATATTAACATTGCCTATTGCCCGGAGCGCGTTTTGCCCGGTCAGGTGATGGTTGAACTGATTAAGAATGATCGTGTTATCGGCGGCATGACGCCGCTATGTTCCTCGCGCGCCAGCGAGCTATACAAAATTTTCCTCGAAGGCGAATGTGTGGTGACGAACTCCCGCACGGCAGAAATGTGCAAGCTGACCGAAAACAGCTTCCGCGACGTCAATATTGCCTTTGCTAATGAATTGTCGCTGATTTGCGCCGAACAGCAGATTAACGTTTGGGAACTGATCCGTCTGGCGAATCGCCACCCGCGCGTCAATATCCTGCAACCGGGGCCAGGCGTGGGCGGTCACTGCATCGCCGTCGACCCGTGGTTTATCGTGGCGCAGAACCCGCAACAGGCGCGGCTCATTCGAACCGCGCGCGAGGTGAACGACCATAAACCGCATTGGGTGATGGATCAGGTGAAAGCGACCGTTGCCGATTGCCTTGCAGCAAACGACAAACGTGCCAGCGAGCTTAAAATTGCCTGCTTCGGGCTGGCTTTTAAACCCAATATTGACGATCTGCGCGAAAGCCCGGCGATGGAGATCGCCCGCAGTATCGCCCAGTGGCACAGCGGCGAAACGCTGGTCGTTGAACCCAACATCCATCAACTTCCACCTTCGCTTACCGGCATCAGTACGCTGGTAAACACGCACGATGCGCTGGCGCAGGCAGATGTGCTGGTCATGCTTGTCGATCATAAAGAATTTAAAGCGCTGGCGGGTGATAGCATCGCGCAGGATTACATTGTGGATACCAAAGGCGTCTGGCGCTAATGCGTTAAGGAAACGATATGGCTCTTCACGGCACCGTAGAAGAACTGGCGTGGGAAAGCGCTTTTTTTGGTATACGCAGCGCAATCGTGCGCTTACAGCCTTCAGCTCCGGCGTTATCGGTAGCGGATTTTTCGCCCTGGGCGCGTGTGCAGGTCAAGTTGCCGGCGACGCAAACGGCATCGCTCGACGCGCTACAGCAGCTAGGCTTTCAACTGGTAGAAGGCGAAATCGATCTTGCGCTCAGCGTGCCTGCTCAGGGAGAGGATCCCCATGCCGATGTGGCGAGCGAGGATGATATTCCACTGCTGCGCGAGCAGGCGGCAGGCACGTTTGTGCAGAGCCGTTTTCGTGCACCCTGGTACCCTTCCGATGCCAGCGGGCGTTTCTACGCTCAATGGATAGAAAATGCCGTGAAAGGCGTGTTTGATCATCAATGTCTGCTGTTGCGAGACGCGCATGGCGACATTGCAGGCTTTGTCTCGCTACGTCAGTTGAACGAGCAGGAGGCGCGTATCGGCCTGCTGGCCGGGCGCGGGATGGGCGAGGCATTAATGCTGGCGGCTTGCCAGTGGGCGCGGCAGCGGCAATTAATCCGGGTGCGGGTAGCAACCCAGCTTGGCAATACCGCTGCGCTTAAACGATACATTCAAAGCGGCGCGAATGTGGAAAGCACCGCGCTGTGGTTATACAGGTAACTTTATGATCCCCTTCAACGCACCACCGGTGGTAGGAACGGAACTCGACTACATGCAGTCGGCGATGGGTAGCGGCAAGCTATGCGGCGATGGCGGTTTTACCCGTCGTTGCCAGCAGTGGATGGAGCAGCGTTTTCACAGCGCCAAAGTGTTATTGACACCTTCCTGTACCGCCTCGCTTGAGATGGCTGCACTGCTTCTCGACATCCAGCCCGGCGATGAAGTGATTATGCCGAGTTACACCTTTGTCTCCACGGCGAATGCTTTTGTGCTGCGTGGTGCGAAAATCGTCTTTGTTGATATCCGCCCGGATACCCTGAACATTGATGAAAACTGCATTGAAGCCGCAATTACTGCGAAGACAAAGGTGATTGTGCCCGTGCATTACGCCGGGGTGGCCTGCGAAATGGACACCATCATGGCGATAGCAAAACGCCACAATTTGTATGTCGTTGAAGATGCCGCGCAGGGCGTTATGTCGACCTACAAAGGCCGCGCGCTCGGTACTATCGGGCATATTGGCTGCTTTAGTTTTCATGAAACCAAAAACTACACCGCTGGCGGTGAAGGTGGCGCGACACTGATTAACGATCGTGCCCTGGTGGAACGTGCGGAAATTATCCGCGAGAAAGGGACCAATCGCAGCCAGTTCTTCCGTGGCCAGGTGGATAAATACACCTGGCGCGATATCGGCTCGAGTTACCTGATGGCGGATCTGCAGGCTGCGTATCTGTGGGCGCAACTGGAAGCGGCGGATCGCATTAATCAGCAACGTCTGTCGTTGTGGCAAACCTATTATGATGCGCTGAAGCCGCTGGCGCGTGCCGGGCGTATTGAATTACCTTCTGTGCCAGCAGACTGCGCCCACAATGCGCACATGTTCTATATCAAACTGCGCGACGAAGCCGATCGCAGCAAGCTGATTGCGTTCCTGAAAGAGGCCGAAATTCTTGCTGTGTTCCACTATATCCCGCTCCATGCTTCCCCGGCGGGCGAGCAGTTCGGCGAATTCCGTGGTGAAGATCGCTACACCACACAGGAAAGTGAGCGTTTGCTTCGCTTGCCCCTGTTCTACAACCTGTCGCCGGTTAATCAGCGCACGGTAATCAGCACACTGCTGAGTTATTTCAGCTGATATGTCACTGGCAAAAGCATCGGTATGGACTGCCGCAAGCACGTTAGTCAAAATTGGCGCGGGCTTGCTGGTGGTCAAACTGCTGGCCGTGGCCTTTGGGCCATCGGGCGTCGGGCAGGCGGGCAATTTCCGCCAGTTGATTACGGTTCTGGGTGTGCTGGCGGGCGCCGGCATTTTTAACGGTGTGACGAAGTTCGTTGCCCAGCATCACGACGATCCAGACCGGTTACGGGTTGTGGTTGGCACCTCATCAGCTATGGTGCTCGCGTTCTCTACGCTGCTGGCGCTGGTGTTTGTCTTTGCCGCAGCGCCTATAAGTCAGGGGTTATTTGGCCATACGCATTATCAGGGACTGGTTCGTCTGGTTGCACTGGTGCAGATGGGCATTGCCTGGGCGAACTTGCTGCTGGCGGTGATGAAAGGCTTTCGCGATGCGGTGAGTAATGCGTTGTCATTAATCATCGGTAGCGTAATTGGCGTGCTGGCGTGGTATCTGTGCTTCAGGCTCGGGGGCTATCAGGGCGCGCTGCTCGGCCTTGCGTTGGTTCCGGCACTGGTGGTGATCCCGGCGTTAGCGATGCTTCTGCGGCGCGGCACGGTGCCGCTGCGGTTTTTTAAACCACAGTGGGATAAGCTGCTGGCGGGGCAACTGAGCAAATTTACGCTGATGGCGCTGATTACCTCGTTTACGATGCCGCTGGCGTACGTGTTAATGCGAAACCAGCTGGCAGCGCACTATAGCTGGAATGACGTGGGGATATGGCAGGGGGTAAGCAGCATCTCCGATGCGTATCTACAATTTATTACGGCTTCGTTTAGCGTTTATTTGCTGCCTACTTTATCGAGGCTGGCGACAAAGCAGGAGATCTCCCGCGAAATCGTAAAATCGCTGCGCTTTGTGTTGCCGGCGGTGGCGGCAGTCAGTCTGGCGGTGTGGTTACTGCGCGACGTTGCCATCTGGTTGCTGTTTTCCAGCCAGTTTATCGCCATGCGCGACCTTTTTGCCTGGCAGCTGGTCGGCGATGTATTGAAAGTGGGCGCTTACGTATTTGGTTACCTGGTTGTCGCGAAAGCCTCGTTACGTTTTTATATCCTGGCGGAAATCAGTCAGTTTACGTTGCTGATACTCTTCTCGCGCTGGTTAATTCCTGCGCATGGCGCTGCCGGTGCGGCGCAGGCCTATATGGCCACGTATGTTATTTATTTCGCCCTCTGTTGTGGCGTGTTTTGGATTTGGCGTAAGAAGACATGACTACACTCATTCACGTACTGGGATCGGATATCCCACACCATAATCAGACTGTGCTGCGGTTCTTTAACGACACGCTGGCAGCCACGAGCGTGCACGCTCGCGAGTTTATGATTGTCGGGCGTGACAACGGGCAAAGCGCGGAATATCCGGCACTGAGCCTGCATTTTTATCCGGGCAAAAAAGCGCTGGCGCAGGCTGTTATCGCTAAAGCGAAAGCACAACGCCAACAGCGTTTCTTTTTCCACGGGCAATTCAATTTTGGTATATGGCTGGCGCTGCTGACGGGCGCTATCAGGCCCGATCAGTTTTACTGGCATGCCTGGGGTGCCGATCTGTACGAAGTGTCACGTAGCGTCAAGTTCCGTCTCTTTTACCCGCTGCGTCGGCTGGCTCAGCGTCGCGTTGGTTGCATATTTGCCACCCGTGGCGATTTGGCGTGGTTTGGCAAGCGTAACCCGGCGGTGCGTGGCGAGTTGCTCTATTTCCCGACCCGTATGGATCCGGCGCTCAACACCATGGCGCATGAACTGCACCGCGAGGGCAAGCTGACGATCCTCGTCGGCAACTCCGGCGATCCCAGTAACGACCATATTGCGGCGTTGCAGGCTATTCACCGTCAGTTTGGCGATACCGTCAATATTATTGTACCGATGGGGTATCCGGCGAATAACCGCAACTATATTGAGGCGGTGCGTAGTGCCGGGCTGGCGCTTTTCAGCGCTGATAATTTGCGCATTCTCAGTGAGAAAATGGCGTTTGATGACTACCTCGATCTGCTGGCGCAGTGCGACCTCGGATATTTTATCTTTGCCCGCCAGCAGGGGATCGGCACGCTTTGCTTACTGATTCAGGCTGGCGTGCCCTGCGTACTGAACCGGGAAAATCCTTTCTGGCGGGATATGGTGGCCGAGGATATTCCGGTGCTCTTTACCACGGATACGCTGAACGTATCGGTAGTGCGTGAAGCCCGGCGGCAGCTCGTGGCGGTAGATAAAAATGCCATTACGTTCTTCAGCCCGAACTTTATTGCACCGTGGCATAAAGCGCTGCGTATTGCTGCGGGGAATGCCGAATGAGCCCACTGGAGTTTTGCGGTCTGTTTGTCATCTGGCTATTGGGGGCGCTGTTTATCGCCACGTTGACCTGGTTCGAGTTTCGTCGGGTGCGCTTTAATTTTAATGTCTTTTTTTCGTTGCTCTTTTTGCTGACGTTTTTCTTCGGTTTCCCGCTGACCAGTGTGTTGGTTTTCCGTTTCAATGTTGGCGTTGCGCCGCCAGGCGTGATGATGCAGTCACTTCTGGCCGCGACCTGCTTCTATGCCATCTACTATGTCACGTACAAAACGCGGCTGCGTAAGCGAGCGGAGCAGGGTATCCGGCGTCCGCTGTTCACCATCAATCGGGTGGAAGCCAACCTGACGTGGGTCATGCTGATGGCTATCGCGCTGGTAAGCGTGACCATTTTCTTTATGCACAACGGTTTTCTGTTGTTCCGCCTGCAATCGTACAGCCAGATCTTTTCCAGCGAAGTTTCCGGGGTGGCGCTTAAGCGCTTCTTCTACTTCTTTATTCCTGCGATGCTGGTGATCTATTTTCTGCGCCAGAGCGCGCAGGCGTGGATTTTCTTCCTCGTCAGCACGGTTGCGTTTGGCCTGCTGACGTACATGATCGTTGGGGGTACCCGCGCAAATATCATTATCGCCTTCGCAATATTTTTGTTTATCGGCATTATTCGTGGCTGGATTTCACTATGGATGCTGGCGGCGGCGGGGGTGTTTGGCATCGTAGGGATGTTCTGGCTGGCAATTAAGCGCTATGGCCTTAATGTCAGCGGCGATGAAGCGTTTTATACCTTCCTGTACCTAACGCGCGATACCTTCTCGCCATGGGAGAACTTATCGCTGCTGCTACAAAACTACGACAAGATTGCCTTTCAGGGGCTGGCACCGATTGTGCGCGATTTTTATGTCTTTATCCCGAGCTGGTTGTGGCCATCGCGCCCGAGTATTGTCCTGAACACGGCGAATTATTTTACCTGGGAAGTGCTCAATAACCACTCTGGCCTGGCGATCTCGCCCACGCTGATCGGGTCGCTGGTAGTGATGGGCGGTGCGTCATTCATTCCGCTCGGTGCAGTTGTGGTCGGGCTTATTATTAAATGGTTCGACTGGTTGTACATGTTGGGCAACCAGGAAACGAATCGCTATAAAGCCGCTATTCTGCACAGCTTCTGCTTTGGGGCCATTTTCAACATGATTGTGCTGGCGCGTGAAGGGCTGGACTCTTTTGTTTCTCGCGTTGTGTTCTTCCTCGTCATCTTTGGCTTCTGTCTGCTGCTGGCGAAGTTACTGTACTGGTTGTTTGATAGCGCCGGTCTGATACATAAACGCGGCGATAGCGCGGCCAAACCTCTCTCCCAGGTGTAAAGGATAAACATGACGGACAAGACGGCAGCGCCGCTGTATGACCTGCGTGGTCTGAAACTGATTGGCTGGCGCGATATGCAACACGCGCTGGATTATCTCTATGCGGATGGCGACATAAAACAGGGTACGCTGGTCGCCATTAACGCCGAAAAGATGCTGACGCTGGAAGATGATGCCCAGGTCCGCGCCCTGATTGAGGCGGCAGAGTTTAAATATGCCGACGGTATCAGCGTGGTACGTTCCCTGCGCAAGAAGTTTCCTCAGGCGCGCGTGTCGCGGGTTGCGGGCGCCGATCTGTGGGAAAAACTGATGCAGCGTGCAGGCGAGAATGCGACACCGGTGTTTCTGGTGGGTGGTAAACCGGACGTGTTAGCGCAGACTGAGCAGAAACTGCGTGCGCAATGGCAAGTGAACATTGTCGGTAGCCAGAGTGGTTACTTCGAACCGTCACAACGGCAGGCTTTGTTTGAGCGTATCCGCGACAGTGGGGCAAAAATTGTCACCGTGGCCATGGGGTCGCCAAAACAGGAGATCCTGATGCGTGATTGCCGTGTGGTTTATCCTGATGCCCTGTATATGGGCGTTGGCGGGACGTATGACGTCTTTACAGGCCATGTTAAACGCGCGCCGAAGATCTGGCAGAAGCTGGGCCTCGAGTGGTTGTACCGGTTGTTGTCTCAGCCGACGCGCCTGGAGCGGCAGTTGCGGTTGTTGCGCTATTTACGCTGGCACTACAGCGGAAAACTCTAATTAACCCGGGCGGCGCAATGCGCTGCCTTTTTATTTCCTTCTGCTGTTTTATTGCGCATTACATTGATTTTTTTTATACATCATTTGCCATTTCCTCCGTTTTAAGAAACCATTCGCTCACTCATTGCAGTGCCGTGGTGTTTTTTGCGCCAACCCGTTTCTGGTCGGTGCCGCATGGTCTGTTATGAACTGAGAGAAAACTCATAACAATAACCCGCAAAGCGGGTAAAGAAAGAAGCAAACACAACAGAGGATTTATGGCTGACAACAAACCAGAGCTTCAGCGCGGGCTGGAGTCTCGACATATCGAATTAATTGCCCTTGGCGGCACTATCGGCGTGGGCCTTTTTATGGGCGCGGCCAGTACGCTGAAATGGGCAGGTCCGTCAGTATTGCTGGCATACATTATTGCCGGTCTTTTCGTCTTCTTTATCATGCGCTCGATGGGCGAAATGCTGTTCCTTGAGCCGGTAGCCGGTTCTTTCGCTGTTTATGCGCACCGCTATATGAGCCCGTTTTTTGGTTATCTGACGGCGTGGTCCTACTGGTTTATGTGGATGGCCGTCGGCATTTCGGAAATTACCGCCATTGGCGTGTATGTCCAGTTCTGGTTCCCGGATCTTGCCCAATGGATACCCGCGCTTATTGCGGTGGCGCTGGTGGCGCTGGCCAACCTTGCTGCGGTGCGCCTGTACGGCGAAATCGAATTCTGGTTTGCGATGATCAAAGTGACCACCATCATTGTGATGATTGTGGTGGGGCTGGGCGTGATCTTCTTTGGATTTGGCAACGGCGGGCATTCAATTGGTTTTAGTAATCTGACCGAGCATGGCGGCTTTTTTGCAGGCGGCTGGAAAGGCTTCTTAACCGCGCTCTGTATTGTGGTTGCGTCCTATCAGGGCGTTGAACTGATTGGTATCACTGCCGGTGAAGCGAAAAATCCGCAAGTCACGTTGCGTAGCGCAGTCAGCAAGGTATTGTGGCGCATCCTGATTTTCTACGTGGGTGCGATTTTCGTGATCGTCACCATCTTTCCATGGAATGAAATTGGCACCAATGGTAGCCCCTTTGTGCTGACCTTTGCGAAGATTGGCATTACGGCTGCGGCAGGAATCATTAACTTTGTGGTGCTGACGGCGGCGCTGTCCGGCTGTAACAGCGGGATGTATAGCTGTGGTCGTATGCTGTATGCGCTGGCGAAAAACCGCCAACTGCCTGCTGCCGTGGCGAGAGTTTCTAAAAGCGGTGTTCCGGCGGTAGGCGTGACGATTTCTATCGTTATCCTGCTGATCGGCTCCTGTCTGAACTACATCATTCCGAATCCGCAGCGCGTCTTCGTTTATGTCTATAGCGCCAGCGTGCTGCCGGGTATGGTGCCGTGGTTTGTGATTCTGATTAGCCAGTTGCGTTTTCGTAAGGCGCACAAAGAGGCGATTGCCAGCCATCCGTTCCGCTCAATGCTGTTCCCATGGGCGAACTGGCTCACCATGGCGTTCCTGGTGTGCGTATTGATTGGGATGGGCTTTAACGATGACACGCGTATGTCGCTGTTTGTAGGTGTTATCTTCCTTGCTGCTGTGACGATGGCCTATAAGGTATTTCGCCTTAATCGACATGCTGTAACGCCAGGAGTGAGTGAATAAGAGGCAAAATGCGCAAAGCATAACCAAACGCGCATTTTCTTCAAAAAAGCACTAGACAGCCGCGCCCGAAGTCCGTACTATCCACCCCCGCAACGGCGCTACGCGCCCGTAGCTCAGCTGGATAGAGCGCTGCCCTCCGGAGGCAGAGGTCTCAGGTTCGAATCCTGTCGGGCGCGCCATTTAAACCCGGCGCTTGAGCTGCGGTGGTTCGTGAAATATCACGGTACCGCGTGAAAAGATTTACAGTGGTGGCTATAGCTCAGTTGGTAGAGCCCTGGATTGTGATTCCAGTTGTCGTGGGTTCGAGTCCCATTAGCCACCCCATTATTTAGCAGTAAAAGTTTCGTGGAATGCGAAGGTGGCGGAATTGGTAGACGCGCTAGCTTCAGGTGTTAGTGTCCTTACGGACGTGGGGGTTCAAGTCCCCCCCCTCGCACCACAACTTAGATTGAACAAAAAATTCAAAAAGCAGTACATCGGCGAGTAGCGCAGCTTGGTAGCGCAACTGGT
>NZ_DAMBVN010000030.1:0-33722 GCF_032052965.1 Kosakonia sp. | reverse complement strand
CAGGTTGTTCTGAGTCATCAGCGACAGGGTGTTAGTATTAATAACAGCCATGATATTTATCCTTCATTGAGAAATTTATATTCCGGTAAGCGCCAGCGGCTTCATCACCGTCATAATAGTTATCGACGGGGTGATAAAACTCTTTAGCTATTTTTTGCTATTTTTCGTCGCTTTTATTCGCTCGCCGCCCATAAAAAAAGCGCCGACATGCGGCGCTTTTTCACAAGCATATTTGCGTAAACTATAATTAACGCAGCAGGGACAGCATGGTCTGCGGAACCTGGTTTGCCTGAGCCAGTACAGAAGAACCGGCCTGTTGCAGGATCTGCGCTCGCGACATGTTCGATACTTCGGTCGCGTAGTCGGAGTCCTGAATACGGCTGCGCGCTGCAGACAGGTTGTTCACGGTGTTGTTCAGGTTGGTGATGGTGGACTCGAAACGGTTCTGAGACGCACCCAGCAGGCTGCGCTGATCGTCAACCGCTTTGATGGCCGCATCGATGTCTGCCAGCGGGCTGCCGTCAGTGGCACCGCCGGTGGTCACAGTACCGCTCAGTACGTCGAAACCTTCTGCAGAAGTAGAACGCGCAGTGCCGTTCACCAGGCCGCCAGTTGCGCCGGTTGCAGAAGAAGTGCTGAACAGGTTGTAAGAATCAGACTTGCTCAGGCTGATGGAGATGGTTTCGCTGTCTTTCGCGCCAACCTGGAAGCTGTAGCTGCTGGAGCCGGTACCGGTGTTCAGGACTTTGATGCCGTTGAAGTCGGTCTGCGTGGTCACACGGTTGATCTCTTCCATACGCTGGTTAACTTCAGCCTGGATGGAGTCGATGTCGGAAGCAGAGTTGGAGCTGTTCTGCGCCTGAACGGTCAGGTCACGGATACGCTGCAGGTTGTTGTTGACTTCGCTCAGCGCGCCTTCAGCAGTCTGCGCCAGAGAGATACCGTCGTTGGCGTTACGGGCAGCAACGGTCAGGCCGTTGATGTTGGAAGTAAAACGGTTAGCAATGGCCTGACCCGCTGCGTCATCTTTTGCACTGTTGATACGCAGACCGGAAGACAGACGCTCAATCGCCGTCCCCAGAGAAGACTGGGATTTGGTCAGGTTGTTCTGAGTCATCAGAGACAGGGTGTTAGTATTAATAACAGCCATGATGTAATTCCTTCGAAAAAAAAGTTATCAGATTCAGGCATCTGCCTACGGTTTACTCACCGTCACCCTCGTTATCGACCGTGTTTCTGTAACCTTTAGGAGAAAACATCATTTTTTTAAAGCGTTAAACTGCCCGCTATTCATTAGCTTTATTTCGCCATTGTTTTATAAAAAACCCTCTAATCTTTTCGCAGTCGCTGCCGATAATCCCCTCAGTGATTGTCCAAAACTGGAAGGATGAAGATATGTCAAGTATTAGTTCGCTCGGCGCAGGCACCAGCCTTGACCTCAACACGCTGTACGCTAACTTGCAAACAGCGGAAGAGACCAAACTTACACCGATTACGACGCAACAGACTTCGTATAAGGCAAAACTGACAGCCTGGGGCGTGGTACAAACCTCACTGACCAAGCTGCAAACTGCCGCTAATGCATTGAAAAACACCTCGAACATTGCGGCAACAAAAGTCTCCAGCACCAACACCGCGTTTAGCGCGACGCTCGCTAACACGGCGGCGGCGGGTACTTATTCTATCGACGTAACTTCACTGGCTGCGTCACAGTCTCTGCTCAGCCCGAAAGTGGCCAGCAAAGATACTGACTTAGGTGATAGCAGCATGAGCTCGCGCACCATCACCATTTCTCAGCCGGGGCAAACTAACCCGATGACGGTGACGCTGTCGAGTGATAAAACCAGCCTTGCAGACATTCGCGATGCGATCAACAAACAGCAAGGTAGCGTGACTGCAAGTGTGATCAAAGCGGACGACAGCAGCTACTACCTGGCGCTGACCTCACGCGATAGCGGCCTTAAAAACCAGATGACCATCACCACGGATGATGCGCAACTGGCGCAGTACATTAGCTACGATTCAACGAATCCCAGCAGCACCAGCAACAAGATGACCCAACAGGTCGCTGCCTCTGATGCAAAAGTTAAAATTAACGGGATCGAAATTACCCGTAGCAGCAATACGATTACCGATGCGCCTGAAGGCGTAACACTGACGCTGAATAAACTGACCACGTCTGGCTCGCCAGAAACGTTGTCGGTCACAAAAGATAACGCGCCGATGACGGCTGCAATCCAGGCGTACGTGGATGCTTACAACTCCCTGCAAACCACTATCGCTAACCAGACGAAATACACCGCGGTAGATAAAGGCAGCGATGCACAAAGCACCGCCAACGGCGACTTGTTAGGCGATGGTACACTGCGTAATATCCAGACGCGCCTGCGTTCAGTATTGTCCGCAAGCCAGGGCGCAACCGGGAGCAGCGTTTCTATCCTGTCGCAACTGGGCATTACTCAGGATACTTCCGGTAAACTGACCGTTGACAGCACCAAGCTTGATAAAGCGCTGAACGAAAAATCAGCCGATGTGATCAGTTTCCTTTCCGGGGACGGTAAAACCACCGGTTTTGCGACCCAGGCCAGTAACCTGCTGTCCGGCTTTTTAGGGACATCAGGCTCCGTGCAGAATGCGACTGATGGTATCAACAAAACGCTGAAACGTTTGTCCGATCAATATGACCGCACCAACGCGCAAATTACCGCGACGATGGCGCGTTACAAAACACAGTTCACCAGTTTGAGTTCATTGGTTTCTTCTCTGACATCCACTGGTAACTATTTGACTCAGCAATTTAATGCAATGAACGCATAAACCAGTTAGTTGAGGTTTGACATGTATACGAAATCGGGAACTCAGGCCTATGCTCAGGTCGGCGTGGAAAGCGCCGTCCTGAGCGCCAGCCCGCATCAACTCGTGGTATTACTTTTTGACGGGGCGTTAAGCGCCATGAAAAAGGCTGCGATACTGATTGAGCAGGGAGATATTCCCGGTAAAGGACAGGCGCTTTCAAAAGCGATAAATATCATTACCAATGGTTTGCGGGCCGGGCTCGACCACGAAGTTGGTGGCGAGCTCTCCGCTAATCTGGACAGTCTTTATGACTATATGACACGACGTCTTTTACAGGCAAACCTCCACAATGACCTCTCAGCCATTGATGAAGTTTCAACGTTGCTGAACAACATCGCTGATGCCTGGAAAGAGATTGGCCCCACTCATCAATCCGCGCGGGACACTTACTAATGGATGCAAATCTCGGGTTGCTCCACCACTATCAGCAGCTGTTGGTCGTCAGCCGTACCATGCTTATCCTCGCAAAGGAAGGGCGTTGGGACGAGCTTATTGAACACGAAGTCGGCTATATCAAAGCAGTAGAAAAGCTGACCAAATTCCAGAATGCCAGTGAAATTGCGCCTCAGTTGCAGGCGCAAATTCGCCCTGTGCTGCAACAAGTTCTGGATAACGAAGTCATTCTGAAAGAACTATTGAGCCAGCGGATGGACGAATTACGGACATTGGTTGGACAAACATCCCGACAACATAACTTGCATTCGACATATGGACGTCTTTCCGGAAACATTCTCTTTCCCAATGAGATTTAACCCTCATGCCCGGCGGGTGAGCCTGTAATATCATTCACCCGCCAGGTTTGTTCTTACTCACCGCTCTCTCCCACTATTCCTCCCTCCGTCATCATCAGTGCCCCGTTGCGCTGGGATGAAAAATGCGATCTCTGTCAGCTTTTTTAAAATCTCATCCATACTTCCAGAGTCACATTCTGGAGCGTGCAAACATGAAGAACCCCACCCTGTTACAAACCTTTCATTGGTATTATCCCGACGGCGGCAAGCTGTGGCCGGAACTGCGTGAGCGCGCCGCGGGTTTCAACGATATTGGCATTAACATGGTCTGGCTTCCCCCCGCGTATAAAGGGGCCTCCGGCGGTTATTCTGTGGGTTATGACAGTTACGATCTGTTTGACTTAGGCGAATTCGATCAGCACGGTTCGATCGCCACCAAATACGGCGATAAAGCCCAGTTGCTCGCCGCCATCGACGCGCTGAAACAGAACAACATTGCCGTTCTGCTGGATGTCGTGGTGAATCATAAAATGGGCGCTGATGAAAAAGAGTCCGTCCACGTCAACCGGGTTAATGCGCTCGATCGCACGCAAATTGACGAGCAGGTTATCGAGTGCGAGGCCTGGACTCGTTACACCTTTCCTGCCCGCGCCGTGCAATATTCCCGATTCATCTGGGATTTTAAATGCTTCAGTGGTATCGACCATATTGAAAACCCGGATGAAGACGGGGTGTTTAAAATTGTCAATGATTACACCGGCGAGGGCTGGAACGATCAGGTCGATGATGAACTGGGCAACTTTGATTATCTGATGGGCGCGAATATCGATTTTCGCAATCATGCCGTAACCGAAGAGATTAAATACTGGGCGCGCTGGGTAATGGAACAGACCCACTGCGACGGTTTTCGCCTTGATGCGGTTAAACATATTCCCGCATGGTTCTACAAAGAGTGGATTGAGCATGTGCAGGAAGTGGCGCCAAAGCCCCTCTTTATTGTTGCAGAGTACTGGTCGCATGAAGTGGAAAAACTGCAGCAATATATTGCCCAGGTCGAGGGTAAAACCCTGCTGTTTGATGCCCCGTTGCATATGAAATTCCACGAAGCGTCGAAACAGGGGAGCGATTACGACATGCGTGAGATTTTTACGGGTACGCTGGTCGAAGCCGATCCGTTTCATGCCGTCACGCTGGTCGCCAATCACGATACGCAGCCATTGCAGGCGCTGGAAGCGCCGGTTGAAGCCTGGTTTAAACCCCTGGCCTATGCGTTGATCCTGCTGCGGGAAAACGGCGTGCCGTCTGTGTTTTACCCGGATCTGTACGGCGCAAGCTATGACGACACCGGCGGTGACGGCGAAAATTATCACGTTGATATGCCGATCATCGACAAACTCGACCAGTTGATTCTGGCTCGCCAGCGCTACGCGCACGGGGTACAGACATTATGGTTTGACCATCCGAACTGTATCGCCTTTAGCCGCAGCGGAACCGCCGACGATCCCGGTTGCGTAGTGGTGATGTCCAACGGTGACGCGGGAGAAAAACAACTGGCGCTGGGTGAAAATTACGGCAACAAAATGTGGCGGGATTTCCTCGGCAACCGTGAGGAGAGCGTCAGCACAGACGAAAAAGGCGTTGGCGTGTTTACCTGTAACGGTGGCAGCGTTAGCGTATGGGTGATGGAAGAAGTGCTGTAGCGTGATGCCGGGTAGTGCACCTACCCGGCCTGGCGTTTATCGTGCGATATCCAGACCTGCGGCCACCCGCGCCTGCTCACACTCTGCTGTCGGTTTATCGACTTTTTTCAGCGTTAAGCCGTCAACTTCCAGCGACGCCCCTTCCTGCTCAATGCGATACACGTCCAGATTCTGCGTCACGTTATAGAGCTTGCCATCGTTACGCATTAACTTACCAGGCACAGCGATAACCCGCTGCCACTGCCGGCAATCCAGGGTGTTACCGCTGGCAGTCACAATGAGGCTGGCCACCGCCTGCGGACTGACCAGCTTGCTTTGCGGCCCGGCAGACTGCCAGTACCCTACTAACCCTGCAGGCGCAGGTTGTTTCACCACTGCCTGATAATTATCGACCTGCATACAGCCGCTTAGCAGCATAACTGCGCCAAGGATCACTCGCTTTTTCATCTTTTGCCCTGCTCGCGAAGAAAAAAATATTGTGGCATTAAAGCGTTATCGCCGCCAGCCTTTCCCCGGTGCAGGTAAGTTTGATCTGTACCAGGTTTTCACCGTTTTTTGCATCCGGTTTGACGGGTGCCCGTGTATTATCCGGGTTCTTTTTCTCTTCCCCACCGACCCTTCTGAGTTCAGAGGTTTTTTGATTATGTCATGGCAACAATTTAAGGACCGTTTCTTAATAAAGTTCTGGTCCCCTGTCCCGGCGGTTATCGCTGCGGGTATCCTTTCTACCTACTATTTTGGTATCACAGGCACGTTCTGGGCGGTGACCGGCGAATTCACCCGCTGGGGCGGCCAGCTGTTACAACTGGCTGGCGTCCATACTGAAGAGTGGGGCTATTTTAAATTAATCCATCTTGATGGCACACCGTTGACCCGCATTGACGGCATGATGATCATTGGCATGTTTGGCGGCTGTTTTGCAGCGGCGTTATGGGCCAACAACGTTAAAATTCGCTTTCCTCACAGCCGAATTCGAATTGCACAAGCAATTGCTGGCGGCATTATTGCCGGCTTTGGCGCACGGTTGGCGATGGGGTGTAACCTTGCGGCATTTTTTACCGGCATCCCACAGTTTTCGCTGCATGCCTGGTTTTTCGCCGTAGCAACAGCCATCGGTTCCTGGTTCGGCGCCCGTTTTACTCTGCTGCCGCTTTTCCGCATTCCCGTGAAAATGCAGAAAGTCTCCGCTGCCTCGCCACTGACGCAAAAGCCCGCACAGGCAAAACGCCGCTTTCGCCTCGGGGTGCTGGTTTTTGCAGGCATGCTTGGCTGGGCGCTATTCACTGCCATGAACCAGCCGAAACTGGGGCTGGCGATGTTGTTCGGTGTCGGCTTTGGTTTACTGATTGAACGGGCGCAGATCTGCTTCACCTCTGCGTTCCGTGATATGTGGATCACCGGTCGCACTATGATGGCCAAAGCCATTATCTTTGGCATGGCGGCCAGCGCGATTGGCATTTTCAGCTACGTCCAGTTGGGTGTTGAAGCCAAAATCATGTGGGCCGGCCCGAATGCCGTCATCGGCGGTTTGCTGTTTGGTTTCGGTATTGTTCTGGCCGGCGGTTGCGAAACGGGCTGGATGTACCGCGCGGTAGAAGGCCAGGTGCATTACTGGTGGGTGGGCCTGGGTAATGTGATCGGCTCTACCCTGCTGGCTTACTTTTGGGATGATCTCTCCCCCGCGCTGGCTACCCATTGGGACAAAGTCAATTTGCTGAAGACCTTCGGACCACTCGGCGGTTTGCTGGTGACCTACCTTCTGCTGCTGGCCGCGCTGCTGTTTGTGATTGGCTGGGAAAAGCGTTTTTTCCGCCGGAAAACCCCTGCCACTTCACCTGTTAAGGAGATCGCATGAGTATTGTGCCTGACTATCGGCTGGATATGACCGGCGAACCGTGCCCCTACCCGGCAGTGGCAACTTTAGAAGCGATGCCGCAGCTTAAAAAAGGGGAAATTCTGGAAGTGGTCAGCGACTGCCCACAGTCGATTAATAATATCCCGCTTGATGCGCGTAACCACGGTTACACCGTGCTGGATATTCAGCAGGATGGGCCGACCATCCGTTATTTGATTCAGAAATAACCCTCCCCCCCTCTCCCACCAGAGAGGGGGAATTTACCCGACGAAATGGCGTATCTCCCCCTGTGCATCCATAAACATGCAGCGATTACGCCCGGTCTGTTTGCCGCGGTACATCGCCGCATCGGCGCGTTCCTGCGCCCGGGTTAGCGTTTCGCCTGTGCGAACACGCGTCACGCCGAGGGTTGCAGTGATCCTGAGCGCCAAATCGTCATGATAGATAGTGCGATCGGCAATCGCGTTGCACAGGCGCAACGCGATTTTACAGGCTTCCTCATCACCCGCCGCGCACAGTAAAAGAATAAACTCTTCACCACCGTAGCGGTAAGCCGTATCGCAGCCCTGCGCCCACTCTCGCAATTGCCGGGCCAGCGCGCGTAAAACCGCATCGCCAACCAGGTGCCCCCAACTATCATTGATATTTTTAAAGCGATCGATATCCAGCATCAGCATATAGACAGCTCGGCCTTGTGCTGCCTGTAACCGCTGAGAAAATGTTTCGTCGAGCGCCCTTCGGCCGGGTAAACCGGTTAAGGCATCAATACCATTACGCATATTTAACAGGTATTTTCGGTAGTCATTAGTCGCCGAAGAAAATAACTGCAGGCACGATTTAAAATCCGTAAATTCGTGCTCAGAGACACGCCCCTCAGAAACGGCCAGTAATAATTGATGGCCACTTTCATGTAAACGTGAATGCGCATGATAGATCGCCTGTATGCATACCCCCTCTCCATGCTCTGCACGGGGTTTTGACTGCAACCAGCGGCCTACTGGGCAGGATTCATGAGAAGACGCAGGGATAATTTCAGCGGCCGAAGTCTTCGCAGAAGCAATTTCCACCATGATATTTACCAGCCATGTGTAGTGCGTATCGATGGCTTTATCCAGACTCGCAAGTGCTGTATCAATTTGGCATGTTTCTCTGAACATCATCAGCCCTCACACTGTAATAATGGACGGCCGGAAGTGTAAAAAACAAAAAGTATGGATACGTAAATATAATTAATACAGGGAAAAGGAAGCGAACGCGCAGAATTACGTTATTGACGAATGGACAAAATAAAAGCAGGGCGCTCAGCACGCAGGAGTGTTACCGCGCACTGTACGCCCAACGCACAATCTCTTCGCAGGCTTACGCCGAACTAGAGTTGCATGTTCATAACGTCCTGGTAGGCAGAGACCAGTTTGTTACGTACCTGAATCCCCATCTGCAACGAGATAGAGGATTTTTGCAGATCGGTCATCACGTCATTCAGCGCCACGCCCGGCTCACCGAGTGTGAATTTTTCCGCCTGAACACGTGCCGCATTCTGTGTGTCGCTAATGCGATCCAGCGCAGCATGCAGTTGCCCGGCAAAGCTGATTGTCGGTTCGCTCTCCACGCTCTGATTACGCGCAACCCCTGCAGTGGCCTGCAGCTGGCTGACGACGCTTTCAATGCCCTGTATAGCCATGTTTTTTCCCCGGATGGTTTGGTACCAGACAAGGTTAACAGCTTGTCAATGAGATAATGGCGGTAAATAGCGATAAAAAACCAGGTTATTTGAGGCATAGAAAATTCGGATTCATCAAATAATGGCAGGGCCATGTTAATGGACCAATGTCGAGTTTGCCGACCCGGGAGTCAGTTTTGTTTCTCAACTCAAATAACAACATCCGCCCAGAGTTAAGAGGTGCGCAACAATGAGTGCGACTGCTACAACTGCACCGCAGAATAAATCTCTTGAGTGGATTAACCGCTTACGCGCGAACCCCAAAATCCCTTTAATGGTGGCCGGGGCTGCGGCCGTTGCCATCATTGTGGCGATGGTCCTGTGGGCGAAAAGTCCTGACTATCGCACGCTTTATAGCAACCTGTCCGATCAGGACGGTGGCGCTATCGTTACACAGTTAACCCAGATGAATATTCCCTACCGTTTCTCTGACGCCGGTGGGGCTATTGAAGTGCCAGCAGATAAAGTGCACGAGCTGCGTCTGCGTCTCGCCCAGCAGGGCTTGCCGAAAGGCGGCGCGGTGGGTTTTGAACTGCTGGATCAGGAAAAATTCGGTATCAGCCAGTTCAGCGAGCAGGTTAACTACCAGCGCGCACTGGAAGGCGAACTGGCCCGCACTATCGAAACGCTGGGGCCGGTAAAAGGCGCGCGCGTACACCTCGCCATGCCAAAACCGTCTCTGTTTGTGCGTGAGCAGAAATCACCTTCTGCCTCTATCACCGTGAACCTCGAACCAGGCCGTGCACTGGATGATGGTCAAATCAGCGCTATTGTGCATTTGGTATCCAGCGCCGTCGCTGGCCTGCCCGCGGGCAACGTCACCGTTGTCGACCAGAGCGGTCGCCTGCTGACCCAATCCGGTACTGCCGGTCGCGATCTGAACGATGCACAACTGAAATACACAGCCGATGTTGAAGGGCGTATCCAGCGTCGTATTGAAGCCATCCTCGGCCCAATCGTCGGTAACGGCAACGTGCACGCGCAGGTAACCGCGCAGCTCGATTTCGCTAACAAAGAGCAGACCGAAGAGCAGTACAGCCCGAACGGTGATCCGTCGCAGGCAGTAATGCGTTCGCGCCAGGTTAACAGCAGCGAACAGATTGGCGGCCAGAATCAGGGTGGCGTGCCGGGTGCACTCTCCAACCAGCCTGCGCCAGCGAATAGCGCGCCGATCACGACGCCGAATGCGAACCAACAGCAGAACGGCCAGCAGAATCAAAATGCGCAGGGGCAGCAGAACGGTCAGACCACGTCGACCAGCACCACCACCGGGCCGCGTAACACGACACATAACGAAACGACCAACTTCGAAGTTGATCGCACTATTCGCCACACCAAAATGAATGTGGGCGATGTGCAACGTCTTTCGGTTGCTGTTGTCGTTAACTACCGTACCCTGGCCGATGGCAAAACCGCAGCGCTGACTGCCGACCAACTGAAACAGATTGAAGATTTGACCCGCGAAGCGATGGGCTTTACCGAAAAACGTGGCGATACGCTGAACGTGGTGAACTCTCCGTTTAACACCACCGATGATGTGGGCGGTCAACTCCCCTTCTGGAAACAGCAAGCGTTTATCGATCAGTTAATGTCCGCCGGTCGCTGGCTGCTGGTGTTGATTGTCGCGTTCATCCTGTGGCGTAAAGCTGTACGTCCGCAGCTGGTACGTCGTCAGGAAGAAGCGAAAGCGCTTCAGGAAGCCGCACAGGCGCGTGCAGAAATCGAAGAGTCCGTGGAAGTTCGCCTCAGCAAAGACGAGCAGCAACAGCAGCGTCGTTCTAACCAGCGCATGAACGCTGAGGTAATGAGCCAACGTATTCGCGAAATGTCAGATAACGATCCGCGCGTCGTCGCGCTGGTCATCCGCCAGTGGATGAGTAACGAACATGAGCAATAATCTTACCGGAACGGACAAGAGCGTCATCCTGCTGATGACCATTGGCGAAGACCGTGCAGCGGAGGTGTTTAAGCACCTCTCTGCCCGGGAAGTCCAGCACCTGAGTACCGCGATGGCCAGCGTGCGCCAGATTTCCAACAAGCAGCTGATGGATGTGTTGCAGGAGTTCGAGAACGAAGCGGAACAGTTCGCGGCGCTGAACATCAACGCCAACGACTACCTGCGCACGGTTCTGGTAAAAGCCCTTGGCGAAGAGCGTGCCTCCAGCTTGCTGGAAGATATTCTCGAAACCCGCGATACCACCAGCGGCATCGAAACGCTCAACTTTATGGAGCCGCAGAGCGCCGCAGACCTTATTCGCGACGAGCATCCGCAGATCATCGCCACCATCCTTGTGCACCTCAAACGTGCACAGGCGGCAGATATCCTTGCGCTGTTTGACGAACGTATGCGTCATGACGTAATGCTGCGTATCGCCACCTTCGGCGGCGTACAGCCGGCAGCGCTGGCGGAACTGACCGAAGTGCTGAACAACCTGCTCGACGGCACCAACCTCAAGCGCAGCAAAATGGGCGGCGTGAGAACGGCGGCGGAAATCATCAACCTGATGAAAACGCAGCAGGAAGAAGCGGTTATTACGGCAGTTCGCGAGTTCGACGGCGAGCTGGCACAGAAAATTATCGACGAGATGTTCCTGTTCGAAAACCTGGTGGACGTGGACGACCGCAGCATCCAGCGCCTCCTGCAGGAAGTGGACTCCGAATCCCTGCTGGTGGCCCTCAAAGGTGCCGAACCACCATTGCGCGACAAATTCCTGCGCAACATGTCGCAGCGTGCGGCAGATATCCTGCGCGACGACCTTGCCAACCGCGGCCCGGTTCGTTTGTCTCAGGTGGAAAACGAGCAGAAGGCAATCCTGCTTATTGTTCGTCGCCTGGCAGAAACCGGCGAGATGGTGATTGGCAGCGGCGAGGATACCTATGTCTAATGAAATGCCGTGGAAGGTCTGGAAGCCCGATGACCTTGCCCTTCCTGTTAGCGCCGAGTTTGCGCCCCTGCACAAGCAGAATGACGAGCCGGCTGTAGACGAGGAAGAGGACGCATTATCTGCGGAGCAGAAGCAACAACAGCAACTGGCGCAAATCCAGATGCAGGCGCACGAGGCAGGTTATAACGCCGGTCTGGCGGAAGGTCGCAAGGCTGGTCATGACGTGGGCTATCAGGAAGGTCTGGCCGCCGGTCACGAGCAGGGGCTAAACCAGGCGCGCCAGCAACAGGCACCGCTGCATGCACGCATGCAGCAACTGGTCAGCGAATTCCAGTACACACTGGATGCGCTGGACAGTGTGATCGCCTCCCGCCTGATGCAGATGGCGCTCGAAGCCGCGCGTCAAGTGCTTGGCCAGGTACCCATTGTTGATAACAGCGCGCTGATTAAACAGATCCAGTTGCTGTTGCAGCAAGAGCCGCTGTTTAGCGGTAAACCGCAGCTGCGCGTCCATCCGGACGATTTGCAGCGCGTTGAAGAGATGCTGGGCGCGACGCTGAGTCTGCACGGCTGGCGTTTGCGCGGTGACCCGACCCTGCATCCAGGTGGGTGCAAAGTGTCCGCCGATGAAGGCGATCTCGACGCCAGTGTGGCAACACGCTGGCAGGAACTGTGCCGTCTGGCGGCGCCGGGAGTTGTTTGATGACTGCACGTTTGACCCGCTGGCTGACCACGCTGGATAACTTTGAAGTGAAGATGGCGCAACTGCCGTCTGTACGCCGTTACGGCCGCCTGACCCGTGCCACCGGGCTGGTGCTGGAAGCCACCGGCCTGCAACTGCCGCTGGGCGCGACCTGCATTATTGAGCGTCAGGATGGCCTGGAAATGCGCGAAGTCGAAAGCGAAGTGGTGGGCTTTAACGGTCAACGTCTGTTCCTGATGCCGCTTGAAGAAGTAGAAGGTATTTTGCCTGGCGCGCGCGTCTATGCCCGCAGCGTAACAGGCGACAATTTACACAGCGGAAAACAGTTGCCGCTCGGCCCTGCCCTGCTTGGCCGCGTCCTCGACGGTGGTGGTAAACCTCTTGACGGGCTTCCGTCACCGGACACCGGTGAAACCGGCGCGCTGATCACTCAGCCGTTTAACCCGTTACAACGTACGCCGATAGAACATGTGCTGGACACGGGTGTACGCGCTATCAATGCCCTGCTGACCGTCGGTCGCGGTCAGCGTATGGGGTTGTTCGCCGGTTCCGGCGTTGGTAAGAGCGTGCTGTTAGGCATGATGGCCCGTTATACCCAGGCCGACGTGATCGTCGTCGGTTTGATTGGCGAACGTGGCCGTGAAGTCAAAGATTTTATTGAGAACATCCTCGGCGCAGAAGGCCGCGCTCGTTCGGTGGTCATCGCTGCACCAGCGGATGTTTCTCCGTTATTGCGTATGCAGGGCGCTGCGTACGCGACGCGCATTGCTGAAGATTTCCGCGATCGCGGTCAGCATGTGCTGTTGATTATGGATTCCCTGACGCGCTATGCCATGGCGCAGCGTGAAATTGCGCTGGCTATTGGCGAGCCGCCAGCAACGAAAGGTTATCCGCCGTCTGTCTTCGCCAAATTACCGGCGTTAGTGGAACGTGCAGGGAACGGTATTCACGGCGGAGGCTCTATCACCGCGTTCTATACTGTACTTACAGAAGGCGATGATCAGCAGGATCCTATTGCTGACTCAGCACGCGCTATTCTTGATGGTCACATCGTATTGTCGCGCCGTCTGGCGGAAGCAGGTCACTACCCCGCCATCGACATCGAAGCCTCAATCAGCCGTGCTATGACCGCATTGATTACTGAAAAACATTACGCAAGAGTTCGAAATTTCAAACAGTTGCTGTCGAGTTTCCAGCGTAACCGCGATCTGGTGAGCGTTGGCGCATATGCGCGAGGCAGCGACCCAATGCTGGATAAAGCCATTGCATTGTGGCCGCAACTCGAAGCTTTCTTGCAACAGGGCATCTTCGAACGTGCCGGGTGGGAAGATTCTATGCAGGCGTTAGAGCTGATCTTCCCGACAGCATAATGTAGTGGAGGCTGACTTCATGACGCAAAACAGCGCATTGACGACGCTTAAAGATCTGGCAGAGAAAGAAGTTGAAGACGCAGCGCTGAAGCTGGGCGAAATGCGTCGCGGCTGCCAGCAAGCCGAAGAGCAGTTAAAAATGCTGATTGATTATCAGCATGAGTACCGTAGCAGTCTGAACAATGATATGAGTCAGGGCATTGATAACCAGCGCTGGCAGAACTATCAGCAGTTTATTCAGACCCTGGAAAAAGCCATAGAACAACATCGCCACCAGTTAACGCAGTGGACCCAGAAAGTGGATGTCGCACTCGGTTGCTGGCGCGAGAAAAAACAGCGCTTACAGGCCTGGCAAACTCTGCAGGACAGGCAAAGCGCCGCAGCATTACTGGCGGAAAACCGCCTCGATCAGAAAAAGATGGATGAGTTTGCACAGCGAGCCTCCCTGAGGAAAACAGAATGATTACGTTGCAAAAACTGCTAGTTACAGAATCAGATGCAACCACCGGCGCGCAAACGAGCAAGGCCGGCGGCGATTCCGCTCAGGACTTCCTCGCTCTGCTCACCGGCGCGATGTCCGGCACGGGTGCGCAAGGCCTGGAGGGCGATGCCCCCCTCACCCTCGCTGACCTGCAGGCTGCCGCGTTAAGTGGCAAGCTGGCGAAAGGTAAACTCGCAGCGGCCTCTGGTGAAGAAGCACAAACCCCGGCGCAAAAACTGGCTGACTTGCTGGCGCGCCAAAGCACAAAAGCGGATGTGACCGCGACCGCAGAAAGCAACGCAGAGATGCAGAATTTACTGTCGGGTCTGTCTCCTGCCAGCAAAAGTGATGTGCTGGCCGCGCTGACAAAAACAGCGAAGGCCTCCGATGAAAAAAGTGAATTAAGCGATGAAGATCTCGCGAATCTCAGTGCGTTGATGGCGATGCTGCCGCACCAGCAATCACAGCAACTGTCCACGGCGCAAACAGCGAGTACAACCACTGCGGCAACCCGTGCCAGTGATGTAGGCGCAGCCGCAAACCGTGCCCTGAATAGCAGCGCGCTGACCACCGATGCCGCGGGCGATTTACCACGCGCAACGGGCAAAGGTTTGCATGATGGCGTAGCCGGTAACGCGCAAGGTACCGATGATGCCTCACAATCAGCCACTTTTGCTGCGGCGCTGGCTTCGCGTAAAGAGACCGATCACGCCGCCCAGCAGACCACCAGCACCACCGTGAGCATGGCGCCCGTGACAACAACTGCCAGTGCGGCGCAGGCCAGTGCGCCCGTCGCCGCCCCGGTGATCAGCGCTCCGCTGGGCAGTCATGAGTGGCAGCAGAATGTGAGCCAGCATGTAACGCTGTTTACCCGTCAGGGTCAGCAGAGTGCGGAACTGCGCTTACATCCGGAAGATTTGGGTCAGGTGCAGATCTCTATCAAACTGGAAGACAACCAGGCGCAGTTGCAAATGGTGTCCGCTCATAGCCATGTTCGTCAGGCGCTCGAAGCCGCGCTGCCCATGCTGCGTACATCGCTGGCTGAAAGTGGCATTCAACTTGGCCAGAGCAATATCAGCAGCGAAAACTTTGCCAGCCAACAGCAGCAGCAACAGTCTTCGCAGCAACAGCAATCTTCTCGTTCGGGCTCCGGCGATCTGTTTGGCGCGGATGAGGGCGACGCGTTAGTGGCCCCGGCGTCCTTGCAGTCTGCCGCTCGCGGTAACGGCGCAGTCGACATTTTCGCCTAAACGCCAGAGGTAGCATGATTATCCCCGTCTTTTCCGCGCTTTGTTGGCAGCAGGACACGGGATAATCATTGCATAAGCAGTACTAACAGGAAGCCCGTAACCGATGACTGACTCCGCTATCTCTAAAAAACGTAAGCGCTCCATCTGGATCCCGCTGTTGGTGTTAATCACCCTCGCGGCATGCGCCACTGCTGGCTATAGTTACTGGCGTATGCAACAGAAACCTGCGGCAAGCGCTAAAGCGGAACCACCTCCGCCACCGCCTGCACCGGTCTTTTTCGCTCTGGACACTTTTACCGTGAACCTGGGCGATGCCGACCGTGTGCTGTATGTGGGCATCACGCTGCGTCTGAAAGACGACGCAACGCGTGCCCGCCTGAGCGAATATTTGCCAGAAGTCCGCAGCCGTCTGCTGTTGCTGTTCTCACGTCAGGACGCTACGCAACTTGCTACCGACGAGGGCAAACAGAAACTTGCCACCGCGATCAAAGAAGCACTCGCAGCGCCGTTAGTGCCAGGACAACCTAAACAGGAAGTCACTGACGTTCTTTATACAGCTTTCATTTTGCGGTAAAGACATGGGCGATAGTATTCTTTCTCAGGCCGAAATCGATGCGCTGCTCAACGGAGACAGCGATAAGAGTGATGATCCGCAACCGGGCATGGGTGGCGACAGTGAAATTCGCCCCTATGATCCCAATACCCAGCGCCGCGTGGTACGTGAACGTCTGCAGGCGCTGGAGATCATCAACGAACGTTTTGCGCGCCAGTTCCGTATGGGGCTGTTTAACTTGCTGCGTCGTAGCCCGGATATTACCGTAGGCGCGATCCGCATTCAGCCATACCACGAGTTTGCGCGTAACTTACCTGTTCCGACCAACCTTAACCTGATTCACCTGAAGCCATTGCGCGGTACAGGCTTGTTCGTCTTCTCGCCAAGCCTGGTGTTCATCGCCGTGGATAACTTGTTCGGGGGTGACGGACGTTTTCCGACTAAAGTGGAAGGCCGTGAATTCACGCATACTGAACAGCGCGTGATTAACCGCATGCTGAAGCTGGCGCTTGAAGCTTACAGCGACGCGTGGAAGGCCATTAACCCGCTGGACGTGGAATATGTCCGTTCCGAAATGCAGGTTAAGTTTACGAACATTACTACATCGCCGAACGATATCGTTGTTAACACGCCTTTCCATGTGGAAATCGGCAACCTGACGGGTGAGTTCAATATCTGTCTGCCGTTTAGCATGATTGAGCCGCTGCGCGAAATGTTGGTGAACCCGCCGCTGGAAAACTCACGCAGTGAGGACCAGAACTGGCGTGATAACCTGGTCCGCCAGGTTCAACACTCTGAACTGAATTTGATTGCTAATTTTGCGGATATCCCTCTGCGTTTGTCGCAAATACTGAAGTTGCAACCCGGCGATGTACTGCCGATTGATAAACCCGATCGTATCATCGCTCATGTAGACGGCGTACCGGTGCTGACCAGCCAGTACGGCACGGTCAACGGACAATATGCATTACGTGTAGAGCACTTGATAAACCCGATTTTGAATTCGCTGAATGAGGAACAGCCCAAATGAGTGATATGAACAATCCGTCCGATGAGAACAACGGAGCACTGGACGATCTGTGGGCTGACGCGTTAAACGAACAAAAAACCACAACCGGTGGCGGCAAGAGCGCAGCTGATGCTGTGTTCCAGCAACTCGGTGGTGGCGATGTTGCCGGCACGCTCCAGGATATCGACCTGATTATGGATATCCCGGTCAAACTGACGGTAGAACTGGGCCGTACCCGTATGACCATTAAAGAACTGCTGCGTCTGACGCAGGGTTCTGTGGTGGCGCTGGACGGGCTGGCGGGCGAACCGCTGGATATCCTGATCAACGGTTATCTGATTGCGCAAGGTGAAGTTGTGGTCGTGGCCGATAAATACGGCGTGCGTATCACCGATATCATTACGCCTTCCGAGCGTATGCGCCGCCTGAGCCGTTGAGGCCCTTATGAAAACGCAGGCTACGGTCAGTCAACCTTCTGCCGTTCCCGGTTCGCCACTGCTGCAAGTCAGTGGCGCACTGTTTGGCATTATTGCCGTGATCCTGATAGCCGCATGGCTGGCCAAACGGCTGGGCGTTGGCGGAAGAACCGCTGGCGGCCGGGGTTTAAAAGTCAGCGCCAGCACCACGGTTGGCCCGCGTGAACGTGTGGTCATCGTGGATGTTGAAGACGCGCGACTGGTGTTGGGCGTCACCCCTACCCAGATTAATCTGTTGCACAAACTTCCTCCCGCGCCAGCTGAAAGTGAAGTCGTGAACGAAAAAAATGCGGACTTCCAGTCCGTGATGAAGAATTTGCTTAAGCGTTCCGGGAGATCCTGATGCGCCGTTTGTTATCTTTTGCGCTGGCGGGGCTATTTTTGTTTGCGCCTGCCGCGTTCGCTCAACTTCCCGGACTGGTAAGCCAGCCACTGGCGAACGGTGGTCAGAGCTGGTCACTGCCAGTGCAGACCCTGGTATTTATTACCTCCCTCACCTTCCTGCCTGCCGTGCTGCTGATGATGACGAGTTTTACCCGCATCATTATCGTCTTTGGCCTGCTGCGAAACGCGCTGGGTACGCCCTCTGCGCCACCTAACCAAGTATTGCTTGGCCTGGCGCTATTTTTAACCTTTTTTATTATGTCGCCGGTGATCGATAAGATTTACACCGACGCCTATCAGCCGTTTAGCGAAAATAAGATCTCCGTTGACGTGGCGCTGGACCGTGGGGCGCAGCCGCTGCGCGAGTTCATGCTACGCCAGACCCGTGAATCCGATCTGGCACTGTTTGCCCGTCTGGCAAATACCGCGCCTATTCAGGGGCCGGAAGCCGTGCCGATGCGTATTCTGCTGCCAGCCTATGTGACCAGCGAGCTGAAAACCGCATTCCAGATTGGTTTTACGATTTTTATTCCGTTTCTGATTATCGACCTGGTTATCGCCAGCGTGCTGATGGCGTTGGGGATGATGATGGTACCTCCGGCGACTATCGCCCTGCCTTTCAAGCTGATGCTGTTTGTACTGGTGGATGGCTGGCAGTTGCTGGTCGGTTCGCTGGCACAAAGTTTCTACAGTTGAGGATAAAGCATGACGCCAGAATCGGTCATGATGATGGGCACCGAGGCAATGAAAGTTGCACTCGCTCTCGCTGCCCCACTACTGCTGGTCGCGCTGGTTACCGGTCTGGTGATCAGTATTTTGCAGGCAGCAACGCAAATTAACGAAATGACACTCTCCTTTATCCCGAAAATCATTGCCGTGTTCGTTACGATTGTGGTTGCCGGGCCGTGGATGCTGAATTTACTGCTCGATTATATGCGCGGTCTGTTCAGTAACATCCCCTATATCATCGGGTAACACAGCGTATGCTGAATATCACCAGCGATCAGTGGCTCGAGTGGCTGAATATGTATTTCTGGCCGCTGGTGCGCGTGCTGGCGCTGATCATGACCGCCCCGATTTTGAGTGAGTCTCGTATTCCCCGCCGGGTAAAACTGGGGCTGGGGATCCTCATTACGGTGGTGATCGCCCCGACGTTGCCGCAGGTACCGAATGTACCGATCTTTTCCGTCACCGGATTATGGCTGGCGATGCAGCAGATGCTGATTGGCATCGCGCTCGGCTTTACCATGCAGTTTGCTTTTGCCACCATTCGTACCGCAGGTGAACTGATCGGCTTACAGATGGGCCTCTCGTTCGCCACCTTTGTCGATCCAACCAGTCATTTAAATATGCCGGTGCTGGCACGCATTCTTGATATGCTCGCGCTGTTATTGTTCCTGACTTTCAACGGGCATTTATGGCTTATATCAATGCTGGTCGATACCTTTCACACGCTGCCGATTGGCGGTGACCCGGTAAACAGTAACGCTTTCCTGGCGTTAACGCGCGGCGCGGGCCTCATCTTCCTCAATGGGCTCATGCTGGCATTGCCGATTATTACCCTGCTGCTAACCATCAACCTCTCCCTTGGTCTGCTGAACCGTATGGCACCGCAATTATCGGTGTTTGTGATCGGTTTCCCTGTGACGCTGAGCGTCGGTATTTTGCTGATGGCGGCGATGATGCCGCTGGTAGCACCCTTCTGCGAACGGTTATTCAGCGAGATTTTCAATCTGTTAGCTGAGATCGTCAGAGAATTGCCGAAAAGTCCAAATCCCTGATTTTCAGGCTGCCTCTTTGAGGATAATCCTAAAGTTAAATTCGCAAAACATCTTCCACCTTATATCTGGCGCGGTTTATTTGTTTTTAACGTCCTCACAGAACGCAACATTTACTTTACTTTAAGATGATTCCTGGCAAATTATACCTAACTTTACGGGATAGTGGGTTTCGCCTGAGGGTCAGGTTGCATTTCAGTAATATCAGTTTCTTTCCTGTACAGCTTCTGAAGCTTCTGGCGGTGGTGAATTATCGTTACGCATTGAGTGAGGGTATGCCATGTCAACGATTATTATGGATTTATGCAGTTATACCCGGTTGGGATTAACAGGGTATCTGACAAGTCGGGGGGTTAAAAAACGAGAAATCAACGACATAAAAACCGTTGATGAACTCGAATCAGCTTGCGCCACATTCCAGCCATCCGTGGTGTTTATTAATGAAGACTGCTTTATTCATGACCCAAGCAGCAGTCAACATATTAAGCAAGTCATTAATCAGCATCCCCGAACGCTATTTATTGTATTTATGGCCATTGCCAACATCCACTTTGATGAATATCTATTGGTTCGTAAGAACTTATTGATCAGTTCTAAATCGATTAAGCCTGAGTCGCTGGATAATATCCTTGGAGATTATCTTAGCAAAGAGAAAAAAAGTGTCGGGACAATTAATTTACCCACGCTTTCATTGAGTCGCACCGAGTCCAGCATGCTAAAAATGTGGATGTCCGGGCAGGATACGATTCAAATTTCCGACCAGATGAATATTAAAGCCAAGACGGTATCATCACATAAGGGGAATATAAAAAGAAAAATTAAAACGCATAATAAACAAGTGATTTACCATGTCGTTCGGCTGACGGACAACGTCACGTCGGGTATATTTGTTAATATGCGTTGAGGGAATGGTTATCTCTTCACCCTCCCTGGCAGGAGGGCGAAAATTAATCGGCTTTTTCGACGAAAATCCCGTCCGCGTGATCTTTTTCATTAAAGAACCAGATACCGAGCGGGTAATCTTCCAGTGAGACAAGGTACATTGTACCTTCATTAAATGCCTCGACAGCCAATACCACCCCCGGACGGCGTGGACCTCCGTCCGTTTTGACCGTAACCCGATCGTTAACCTTCATAATTACCCTCCTGTCACATTTACGCCAGTGTAGAACAAAATACGCAGCCTGACAGCGTCACTGCGTTTAGCTGGCGATTTTTTCTACCGTCTATACTAAGCAGTGGGACTGCGAAAGAGGTGACTGTATGAAAACGGTGAAAGAGTACAGCGAAACCGCAAAGCGGGATGTCAACATCGATGTCGATGCCCTGCTGGCGGCGATAAATGAAATTAGTGAGAGTGAAGTTCATCGCGTCGATGATGAAGATGGCCAGCGCGTCAGCGTCGACGGTCGGGAATATCACACCTGGCGGGAACTGGCAGAAGCATTCGAACTGGATGTACATGATTTCAGCATCACTGAGGTGAATCGCTGAAGAAAAGTCCCGGCGGTGATTGCCGCCGGGATGAAACTTGCTCACGCAAGAAGCACTTAAAAAATTCGTACACCAGGGAATCTGATGTAAGCAAAACTCTAACGACAAACCCGGGTGATGACAAGAACTATTAAGAAAACAATTAATTAGCGTAAACATGTGTATTCTATTGGATACAATGCGCGACAGGAATTGCTCATAAAGCGGGCAATTTTACGCCGAAGTCAGTGCCCTATCCCTACGACTCAATGAACACGATCCGCCATTGTCGGGACATGAAAGGAGACAACATGCCGAGTCTGGATTCACCCTTACTGGTCTTTACCGATGTAGACGGTACGCTGTGCGATAACCATACCGGTGACTGGCAGGCTGCCGCCGACTGGCTCGCCACGCTAAGCGAGCATCATGTTCCCGTTATTCTGTGCAGCAGTAAAACTGCCGCCGAAATGATGGCCCTGCAAAAAACCATGGGGCTACAGGGTCTGCCCTTTATTGCCGAGAATGGCGCCGTGATCCAGCTAGATGAACACTGGCAGGATCATGAAACTTACCCGCGCATTATTACGGGCTCCCCGCATGAGGAAATCGCCAGCGTACTGCAAAAACTGCGGCTGAAACATGGCTGGAAATTCACGATGTTTGATGAACTGGATGAACACGTCCTGAGCGAGCTCACCGGTATGCCGCCCGCGCAAGCCAGTCTGGCGCGCCTGCAGGAAGCCTCGGAAACGCTGATCTGGCGCGACAGTGATGAAGAAATGACAGCATTCGCCACAATGCTGGGACAACTGGGCCTGCGTTTTGTGCAGGGCGCCCGTTTCTGGCATGTTTTGGATGAACGCGGTGGCAAAGATCAGGCCGTAAACTGGCTGACGCGCCAGTACCATCACTACACGGGCAAGCACGCCTTTACCCTGGGGCTTGGTGATGGCCCTAACGATGCCCCGCTACTGGACAGCGTTGATTATGCCATTGTGGTGAAAGGCCTTAACCGCCAGGGCGTTCAGCTACGCAAGGATACACCAGACAGGGTCTATCACTCGCAGCACGAAGGCGCTGCCGGCTGGCGGGAGGGCCTTGATCATCTGTTCGGCGCAGGGGCGGCATCTTCCGAGCAAACCTGATTGCGGCCGCTATTCTTCGCCCGGTATAAACGGCTGTCCGCCACCGATTGTAAATATTCGAAATCGTAACCCTCACTCTCCTGCGCGCCGCTTACACCGAGCGACGCGCTGATACGCAGGGTTTTATGCTTCTGGATCAAAATCTCTTTGGTCCCGATACGTGATCGAATATGTTCTGCGACCTGTGCAGCTTGTGCCAGTGTGCTGCCAGGGAGCAGAATACAAAACTCTTCGCCACCCACGCGCCCGGCAACATCCTCACCGCCGATTGAACTACTAATCAAGCTAGCCGCATGCGACAAGACTAAATCCCCGGCCTGGTGCCCGTATCGGTCATTTACGCTTTTAAAATGGTCGAGATCGATTTGAATCACTGCAAACGGCAGCTGGTGTTGGCGGCACTCCTCGGTTAAGACTTTCGCTCTTTCGAACAGCGCTCCGCGGTTACACAACCGCGTCAGCGGGTCATACCACGCCTGCCATTGCAATGTGTGTTGCATGCTCTACATGTTGCTGACCATGCGCCGGATCACTATCCATGCAAAGATCAGCATCGCGGTAAATAACACCCAAAGCAGCGCCAGCGCGACGCTAATACGGCCAAAATCACCGACAATGCCCTCCTGGAGGTTATGTACCCTCAGCAGAACACCACCAAACAGCCGGAGCTTTTGCCAGCTCACATAGCGGGTACCCAGATGTACACCCCCAACGGTATCCTGCGCCATATCCGCCTGGAGCGTCGCGCGCTCTTTTTCGCTGAATGCCGCCAGCGCCTCAGGATGTGTCTGCGTGCTGGTCACCAGCCTGAATTGGTTATCGTAGAGCTGGTACTCACCGCCCTCTTGATCTTTTTGTGCATCAACCAGTAAGCGATTAATCGCGTTCACCGGGAAACTCAACACCAGCACCCCATACCAGGTGTGTTGAAAATCGAGCGGCAAACTGGCGGCCACGAAGCTGTCTTCCTCGCTTCTCTGGTGCGCCAGGTCAGTAAACCACTGCACACCGCGGCCACGGTTCACCTGCTCTTGCTGGCCGCGAAACCAAGGGCGCATCAGTAACTTGTAATAGGTCGGAATAATACGTTGCTCGTTTTCAACCGGGGTAGTAGAAAGGTAAAACCCTGCGCGCGAGACATAATAGGCCTGACGCGGTAGCAACGAGGCGTGCGTGGACAAGCGAAACAGGTAGCCTAACTCCATAGCTGCGATAAGCTCGTTATGGAGTTGTTCATTATCGCGATTGAGTAACGGGCTTTGGTCGACAAAATAGTCAGATACGCCGTAAATCGGTAACGTCCGGGTACTGTTGAGGCCGATGCGCCATTGCGGCTGTTGACGCACACGCTCGAATTCGTCCTGAACGTTGTTCAGTACCTTAAAACCGAGCGGTGTCTCCATGGCAGCCTGCATACCGTTGCGAAAGAATATCAGGCGGTCTACGCCCGTTTGCATCTGCATATCCAGCGCATTGCTGACATTTTCCAGCGCGCTACGCTGGCTGGTGACATAGGCTCCCTGCAACACCATCACCTCACGCCAGGTGAGAATGGTTGAACAGACCATCACAACAACAAAACAGAGGTTAACCACCCGCGCAGGGTAGAAATACTTCTTTAGATTTCCAAGCCGCCTACTCTCTTTCACGACATTTTCCTGCCGCATATGCGGGGTCCGATATGCTCTGTTTCGCTGTGTTCTCGATCCTACAATCGGCGTAGTGGGTGGGGGTCAGGCAAGAAAAACGCCCGGCAAAGCCAGGCGTTTGATAGGGTCAGACCTCTTCGTGCACCCTTTGCCTGTCGCCAGGCATCAGTTCATCTTCACGAAAGGCTTCACGTTTGACCCCGTAGCCATCGTACCACCGGCACTCCACCATACCGCTGGCATAGCCGGTAACGATCATGCATGGACCACCATTTTTGGATTGAACTTCATCGCTGATCAAAAAGACCATTACTGCCTCCTGTATCAGGGCGAAACTTTTTCACCTTAGACGAAGTTTGTTTATCTTGCGTAATCGCCCACGCAAGTTTTTATTTCTTGCTCCCTCGCAAATGCGTCATTGCTTTCATAATGGCAACAACCACAGCACCGAGAATAAAACCCAGCACCAGGTTTGCCACCATCGGTACCAGCATTGTGAGGATCGCATTCTGCTCTGCAGCAAAATGTTCAATCGCATGGTGCAACGGCGTAATCCCGTGGACCACAATGCCGCCCCCCACAAGGAACATGGCCAGTGTGCCCACAACGGAAAGGATTTTCATCAGCCAGGGAGCCGCCACCAGCAATCCTTTACCGACGCACTGCGCCAGTACGCCCCGTTTTTCAACCAGCCAGTAGCCCATATCATCCAGTTTAACGATCACGCCGACCAGGCCATACACGCCGATCGTCACCAGTACCGCAATCCCGGACAGAATAAGTACCTGATTAAGTAACGGTGCGTCGGCAACAATCCCCAGCGTGATGGCGACAATTTCCGCCGACAGGATAAAGTCAGTGCGTACCGCACCTTTGATTTTGTCTTTTTCGAACTGCTGCGGATCCTGCGCGGCCAGTGCGGTCAGGCGTTGCTGCCGCGCCTCCGGCCCCTCTTTGTGCTTACGCGCTTCAAGCGTGTGCAGCACTTTCTCCACACCTTCGAAACACAAAAACGCACCGCCGAGCATCAACAGCGGCGTGATAGCCCAGGGGATAAAGGCGCTGATCAACAGCGCAAGCGGCACAAGAATAACTTTATTAAGCAATGAGCCTTTCGCCACGCTCCACACGACCGGCAATTCACGGTTCGCGCGCACGCCGGTTACTTGCTGCGCATTCAGTGATAAGTCATCCCCCAGCACGCCAGCGGTCTTTTTCGCCGCCAGCTTCCCCATCACCGAAATATCATCCAGCAAGGTGGCGATGTCATCCAGTAAGGTTAATAAACTACTTCCTGCCAAAATATCCTTCCTTATTGATTATGTTGCCTAAAAACGTACAGCCTGACTCACAGTATGATGTAAAAATGCGTTCGCGGAAATCGCTGCTTTGTGTCAACAAAAATTTAACACTTTCTCTGCAATTAACCCCTCGCCAGGCGGATAGTTTTGACGTTTACTATAAGCCTCGTATCTTTTGTACTGGTGGGTTATGCGTTTCAGCCGGGTTTTACCGCTTATTGGCGCACTGTTTGCGCTCTATATTATTTGGGGTTCCACGTACTTTGTTATCCGCATTGGTGTCGAGAGCTGGCCGCCGTTTATGATGGCCGGGATCCGCTTTTTATCCGCAGGCGTGCTGTTGACCGCCGGTTTACTTCTTACCGGGCACAAACTGCCTCCGCTGCGCCAGGCGCTCAATGCCGCGTTACTCGGCGTGCTGCTGTTGGCGGTAGGCAACGGCTTTGTCACCGTTGCAGAGCACCAGAATGTGCCGTCCGGCATCGCTGCCGTGGTCGTCGCCACCGTGCCGCTTTTTACGTTGTGCTTCAGTCATTTTTTCGGCATTGCAACGCGGAAACTTGAGTGGTTTGGCATCGCGATTGGCCTGGCAGGAATAATTTTACTCAATAGTGGTGGCAATTTAAGCGGCAACCCATGGGGCGCTCTGATGATTCTGGTCGGCTCGATGAGCTGGGCATTCGGTTCTGTCTATGGTTCACGCGTTGCGTTACCCAGCGGCATGATGGCAGGCGCCATTGAAATGCTGACCGCCGGTATTGTGCTGCTGGTTGCCTCGGCGCTGAGCGGCGAACAGCTGACGGCCATGCCACCGTTGTCAGGTTTTCTCGCAGTGGGTTACCTGGCACTGTTCGGCTCGATTATTGCCATCAACGCCTATATGTACCTGATCCGTAATGTCTCTCCGGCAGTCGCCACCAGCTATGCCTATGTGAATCCGGTGGTGGCGGTTCTGCTCGGCACCGGCTTCGGCGGCGAACACCTGTCGCCCACGGAGTGGCTGGCGCTGGGGATCATCATTATGGCCGTGGTGCTGGTAACATTAGGCAAATACATGTTGCCTGCGCGCCCGGTCATTACCCCTTGTGAAGCAGAAAAATAAGGGCGACTTACTCGCTGCCTTTTGACGGCAGCGAGTTGACCTTATCGGGCATGGCATGGATGCCCAACGTATCAATCTGCGCACTGTTATCTCCGCTGCAAATCCACTCCTCCAGCCGTTCACGCAGTGCATCTTCGCTCAAACGCCGTTTTCCGCGTAGCGCACACTCCCAGACGATCAACACACGCCAGCCGAATTCTGCCAGCCGGGCACGATCGCGGGCATCTCGCGCCACGTTTTTACCAATCTTTTCCAGCCAAAAGTCGGTACGCGTAGCAGGGATTTTAAACAGATGACAGTGATGCCGATGCCAGAAACAGCCATGGGTAAAGATAACGCAGCGGTAGTGATCCACTACAAAATCAGGCCGCCCGGGTAAGTCAGCCTCCTGGACGCGAAAATCGAGCCCGAGGGCGTGCAGGCAGGCTGCCAGCCGCTTTTCAATGGCCGTGTCCCGCGTGCCAATGGCGCGCATATTTTTACTGCGCGTCTCTTTATCGTGCACATCCGCCATGCCGTTTCCTCAGGAGAGTCGCGTGCTGAATCTGTCCAGTATAGCGTTATCAAGACGCTCAAAATCTCCCTGCAACTCGGCGCTGAGCTTGGCCATATACTGCACCAGAAAATCAGCATTATAGTGTGCCAGCTCGCGTCCTTTTTCCGTTTGCATAGATGAGGGCAGTTTTAACAGCTTACAGCGGAAGTGATCGAGGGCATAAAGTCGGTCATTCAGTTCACGATCGGCGGCAAATGGATCGTCACCGTTGAACAAGGCCATTCCCAACGAACCAGACACCGCAAACACCCGCGCCAGGCCAATTGCACCTAACGATTCCAGCCTGTCGGCATCCTGCACAATTTTCGCCTCCCATGTTTGCGGCGCGATCCCGGCGCTGAAACTGTGGGCTTCAATCGCATGGCGCACTGCGGGTAGCGCCTGCGTCGGGAAATCAGGAAAATCGTTAACGAGAATATCGGCAGTTTTTTGCGCTGCGCGTACCGAGGATTCATGGCGCAGCGGATGGTTCTTCGGCAGGCTGACAATGTCATGGAAGTAGCATGCCGTCAGGATCACCAGTGCATCCACCTGCTGCCCCTGCATCAGCGTTTGTGCGGTCTTCCACACCCGGCGAAAATGCGATACATCATGGGCGGCGTCTGCATGATCAATATGTTGTGAAACCCACTCATCAAAGCGGCGCTGCCAGTCGTTCAAATCCATCTTTGCTCCTAAGCTCAAACCGTCACCCTGCTATCTTACCCGTTCAGCGGCCACTTTTTCACCGAAAAAAAGATGCAGCCATAAAGCTGGGTTATTATTATAAAAAAAACATATTTGATACTACAGTAATAAAATAAATATTACCCGTTCTGATTTGACAACTATTTCTTTGCTACCGCAAATATGCGATGATTTCGGCGTCTTATTAGTAACCTCTCTAGCATTAGCTTTTTTGTCGGTATTTGACAACGCGTATCCTGGCGTTAACCGCCAGGATATTTTCTTTTTATCAGAACAATTAATAATTTTAGAAAACACCCTTCCTGTTCCTATTTATCAGATAAACGTACTTGTTCCGGTATTTATTTCCCCATGTATTAAGGTTGCCAACAGGATATACCTGCCAGTGTAGTTGCTCTCCAGTTGGCTGAAAGGTAATGTCGTGCTATGCAAATACCTTGTGCGTGAGGTGAATATTAATCATCAGTCACCTCGCCGCCAGGCGTAGCCGGCGTCGTTGTACCGATCTCTGTGAGCAGAAGACCTAATTTTTCGATTTCCTCTTCAGTCAGCGCATCTCCCGCTTCAAAATCATTTGCCTGTGCAAGCATAGCGGCAAGGAGATGTTCACTGTATTCCCGCACAAGCAGCTCTTCATTGAACGACAAAGGCGCTGGATCACTCACTGTGGCAGTCGCTGCCTCCGGTGTCGTGCTTTGTTCAGGTATATCACTTTGCTCTGTCATTGTAGTGTGCTCCGGTAAATTAACCTGCTCATGAATATCCCCCTGCGCCGCTACGTCACGTTTTGCCCGCGCAACTGCATCCTCAATAACTTTAAAACGCCAGGTATAGGACCCGGTTCCGGCAAACATCACTTTTTCAAAGTCGAAATTATTGATAAGTGCCGACAACAGGATCACCTGCGAATCTGCGTTGCCCATTTTCGCATTTGCCCTTTCCATGGGAAGAAATCGGACCCTGGCTTGCGCTAATGCGAGA
The DNA here is from genome assembly GCF_032052965.1 of Kosakonia sp. Taxonomy (GTDB): domain Bacteria; phylum Pseudomonadota; class Gammaproteobacteria; order Enterobacterales; family Enterobacteriaceae; genus Kosakonia. The sequence goes on along the minus strand of NZ_DAMBVN010000030.1, from coordinate 5,074 downwards.
TCGTAATCCGATAACGGTTTAAGGCGTTCCACTCCGGTGGTTCCATAAGACTGCGCGGCACGCCCCAACGGCACATGGGCGCTATCTGGCTCAAAAGGGTATGTGCCGAAGGAGATATGATGCGCCTGGAAAGCGGAGTATTTTTTCGGAAATTCCGTTAAATACATAAAATCATCGGTACCTATTGCCTGATGAGATATCTCATGAATGATCGTGTCATGAACCGCTTTATCTTCCAGGATATCCGGCAGGACCACCATAATGCGGGCCGTGGGATCTCTTTGATAAACGTAAGCAAAAACCTCCGGCTCTGAAGCATCGACTTTTTTCATCACCACAACGCGCCCGAGTTTTGTTTCCTGCACATGATACCGGGCAAAATCCCGCAGCCTTTCCGCCATAATAGTCAGCCGCTCAAAGGCCTCGCCGAGAATTTTACTGTCGGTGGTATTGAGGAATTTCGCCAGCAATACCAGGATCCGCTCATGCACCGCAGAATTACTTTTCGCTTCAACCATGAGTGCCTGTACTTTCTCTGCAATATCAAAAACGCGATTAAACCCCTGCTCAATGACGTTGAGCTGTGTCATCGATACCATGCCGCCACCTTGTTTCGCCTTAAGGCGAGAAAAATCCGTCGAAAGCACTTTAAAACTCGGATCGGAATGTAGCGTTTTGGTATAGAGCTTTTTAAGTGCCTCACTCAACTGAGGATTATTTTGCCTGAAAGGTAAGTCCTTCACTAAGGGTCTGAAATGGGTGATGTCAGGTCCAAGATCTTTTATTTCCTCGATCCGTTTCATCAATTTCGCACTGTCGGCATCGGCGGCTTTCCATGCTTTCGGTATTTCGTCAAACAATGAGACCTGGCGAAGCGAAGACTGAAGTTCGTCGCTCCCTTCAATGGCATTTTTGATTATCGTCGACAGGCTACTCTCTTCTGTTGGGCTTGATTCCCGAATATGCAGCTGATCAAGAAATTTCTGTATGGCATCAAAACTCACGCCTTGTTTAGCGACCATGTCTTTATACGCTTTCGAGGCATAAAGCAGAACGCCGTCTTTCGGGTAATCCTCTAAAGGTAACGAACCACTCATTTGCGTCAGCGGTTTTAATTCACCTTTCACTCCGGTGAGATCAGCCTCGCTGGCCAGGTCGTAATAGGCCAGCAGCCAGTCATCTGACTGCTGCGCCTTATTGGCCATAATTTGTAACCACTCATCCTCATCAAAATAGACGTATGAAAATTCGCCATTATCAGAGAAAAGTTGAACCACTACGTGGTCCTGTCGGCGCAGGCCACGGATATAATAGGAGTTGGTGATTTCATGCGTGGTACTGCCTTTTTTCCACGCAGTAACGATACGCACATTCGACTCGAAACGCATTTTGTCCATTTCGCTAATAACATCGGATAGCGCGTGAATTCGCCCTTCCAGGGACAAATCGGCTTTTATACCGACAGAGGGGCTGAGCCGGCCTGAAGGCCCCGCGACAGGTTCAGCCTCGGCGGGCGCGCCGCCCCTGGCCCCGGGAGGATAATTAAATCCAGGATCATCAGGAACCGCCTCGACAGGGATCTCTTTGGGTACTGGCGGTGGCGCAGGTTTCTTCAGCGCCCTCACTATCTGATCCAGATCGTCGAGTCCTTCCTGACTGATCGCTGTGGCTACGTCCTTCTTCAGGCGTAGACGCCGTACACCCGTTTTGGCGATAACCCTCAACACTTTATTTTTAAGCAGTTTGTACATACCGGGTAGCGTATCTGGCAGCGCAGTAACGGCAAGACGCGTAAGACGCGAAACACCTCTAAGCATTTGTTCCATCGCAACGCCGGCTAGCGATCCCCCTAATTCAAACGCCACTGCCATAATCATGGAACGCATATACACTTTGCGCTCTTCGTCATCATCCGCCTGGGAATAGAGCACAATATTGGGCACCACTTCGAGCAACAAGGTGGTTGCCATCGAAGCCGCAATCCAGGGCAGCGCAGGCCCGCCAACCACAATGCCCCCCGCCATCAACAACAACCCGGACATCACCGCCAGGGTGTTCACCAATTCGTGTATCACGGCACGCTGATGCTCAGCGGCTGAATTAATCAGTTCGTCATACAGATCAGACAGGTCGTTCCTCTGCCGCTGGATCAGTTTATCTATCAGTGCATCTCGGCTTTTTGCTGTCGTGGTAAAGGGCGGGTTATAAACGGTATAACTCGTCTGAAAGGTAAAATCAGGGTGCTGTTCCGGTGCATCATGATGGTGAGGCAAGAAACCAAAGCTATCAGGCACTTCTTTCAGTGCCTTGCCGGTCCCTACTGTCCGGTACCTTTCAATAAAGGTTCTGAATTCAGGGCTGGATTCAACAGTGAGCGAGGGAGGAATCTTTCGCTCTTCTCCTTCTTTTTTTTCTAATTCCGCCAGGCCCGGCCAGGGCACGTCGAAGTAATCGTTATCCCACAGCGAGAGCAACACACCAATTTTTTTATCACCCAGCACTTTAGATGAAGGCACCGGAATAAATATCAGGCTTGTGAGCGTGCTACCGTGCCATTCCACAGTTTCAGCCTGCGTTTCCCCCTTAAGAAACTGTTTGACCGCATCGATATAATGTTGATGATACTCTCCCCCTGTTCCGCCTGGCGTTGCTCTTTTTTTGTCGAGATAAGCCATTGCAGCACGCGTCGTCATCACCTTATAGACGTTTTTGACCTCGGGATTGTCCGCCCCAAACAGCGCATCCAATTTCAGGTCGACGGATAGGTCTATATTCAGGAGACGATGGCGCAGTTGTTCACTAAACGAGGCGGGCCACTGGATATTACTGTCGGAATAAGACGTTCCAAGATCTTTGCGGGGCTTCCCACGAGCAATATCGCGAAGGGAATAACTGTGGGGGATAGTCTCGTGGACTCCCGCAGCTCGCCCGTCGGAAAGATGATAAATAATTTCATTGACGGTGATTTGACTGTCTGGCGACCATTCTTCATCCTGGCGGTGGATATTGAGTGAATCACGAATAAACGTATCAATATAGCGGTCCGGACTGAAAATATTCTCACTCAGGAAACCGGTCAGTTCCCCGAGGAATGTATCCAGCTTTCCTTCTAACTTATTGAGCGCATACTGACGGACGCTAAAAGGTTCAGGCAATGGTGCCATGGCTTCTGCTTGTCTGCCGATTTCTGCCCAGTTAAAACTGTCGTCAACTTCATCACTGGTGGGGGCCGTTGTCTCTTCAGCTGACACACTTCTGGCTCCTGTATCAGCAGGGTCATCTTCCACCTTAACCAATATTTTCGTAGGCGATTTCGTTGGTGTGGTAGACTTGTCCGGTGCCACTTTCCCCAGCCATACATCCAGTAACGGTTTAATCTCTTTCCTGATGGTGTTGTATCTGCCGAGCCAGAATTTCATCTCATGGGTGTGCCAAAACTTCACGATATTTTCACGAATAATGCGCACCACTTGTTCATCAAGCACCGCATAGTTATAGGCATCCTTTCCACGCTTCTCCTGCAGCGCATTTTTCAGACGCTCCAGTGTCAGGATGCTTAAATTAGAATACAAGTCACCTAATACTATCCTTTCTCCCCGGCTCGCCTTGGTTTGATCAACAAGGTCTGTCACAAAAGTGAAGAGCGTTGAGCGAAAATCGGCGGTAAATTTTGACGGATCGATCTTGTCGATATAGGCAAGGCTGTACTTTTTCCAAAAGGCTTCGGACTTCGGTATTAATGGGCTGAATATCAATGTGTCATTTTTCAATGAATCAGACAGCGACTTATGCGTGCTGAATACGCGCAATTGCTCATTTCTCTTTTTCAGTTGCTTACCCTGGTTGGAAAGCTTCTTCAAAGCAGGGGCATCAATTGCTGCGCCATCGAACTCTTTATTTAGCGTACCAGTCAGGTTCTGCAGTCGATCTACCTCAGTACCGCATCGGTTGGCATCATTCACTTCCAGGTTAAGAATAAAATTTGCCCACAGAGACATCACTTTCTGATAAAACAGCAGATAATATTTCCCCAGATGCAACCATTTGTCGTCAGGAAGCTGCGCTATCCCGGCTTTGACATTCGGTTCTTTGGCCGCATCCTGAGAGGCTAGCGCGATTTTGGCGCTAAACTCCTGTGGCAGACTCTCCAGTTTCAGCGCATCCATCCGGGTGACCCAGGTGTCATTCAGTGGAAAGCTCTCTCTCGGTGCCACCAAATAAGACCAGGTATTTTTCCCCCCGCCATTACGCAGTAAATTCAGATAAAATTTCTCCGGTGACTGTTCTGCCGTTTCTTCATAGCGACGAGACCAGTATTCTTGCCGGGTTTCCTGGTCTTCTGTTGAGGGCGTCGTAGACGGGGTCGTTACCGTTGTTGGTTTCGCAGTCGTTGTGGTCGTTGTCGCCCTGACCGGTCTTGCTTTGACCGGGGCACGTGTAGTGGTTACGGTATTCGTTTTCTTGGGGTTATACACAGCGAGACCACCAATCGCCCACCGTTTCGATCGGCTATGGGCCACAGGCGTCTCAACAGACGCGGCAAATTCTGCTTCCAGCTCAGCCGCTATCTGCTCAATTTCGGCAATCTCGCTCTCACTGAAGGGGTAAGTCTCTTCTTCAGGCTGGCTGATGTGAGTTTCATGTAAAAGGTAGAGCTCTTCCACCAGTGCGCGTTCGTCCTCTGTCAGCGCACCAGTCAACTCAGCAAGCTCATCCAGCGTCAGCGGGGTTTCGTTCTGTTCCCCGCCCCTGTTGCCAAAGAGTAAGTAGCTGGCATATGCCAGGCTTCCTAGTAGTGCCGAAGCGCCTGTTGCAATCCCCGCGCCTCTTCGTGTCATCAGCGCTGAGGCCCCGGCCATTAGCAAACCACCTGTGCGCGCGATCGCAGAAAGACGGTCAGTAATGCCCTGTGGCCCTGCCTGCGCCGCCGCCGCGCCGCCGCCCAACATCGTCAGGGCAATATAGTCATAGTTTGGACGGTCTCCAGCGGAGGTGACGTCGGACTCCTGCGCGGTAGTGGCGTCCTCCGACAGAACCAGCTCACCACCGGAGGAGGTGACTCCGGACGCCTGCC
>NZ_DAMBVN010000029.1:0-37238 GCF_032052965.1 Kosakonia sp. | reverse complement strand
CCAGGCATCAGACAAAGCAGAAGGCCCGGTCGCAAGACCGGGCCTTTTTGCTATTTTCCGCTCCAAACACTACAAGCGCTTACCCTCTGGATACGGTAAACTAGCCGTGTTTTTGCATCAGGATAGCGCTAATGAACCACTCCCTTAAGCCATGGAACACCTTCGGTATTGACCGCCATGCTCATCACATTATTCGTGCCGAAACACCGGAACAACTGCTGGAAGCCTGGCAAAATGCGGTACAAAATCTGCAGCCAGTCCTGATCCTTGGTGAAGGAAGTAATGTGCTGTTTCTCGAGGATTTTTCCGGAACTGTCATTATCAACCGCATCGCCGGCATTGATATCCGCGAAGAGGCTGAGGCCTGGTATCTCCACGTCGGCGCCGGTGAAAACTGGCATAACCTGGTGCGATTTACTCTCGAACGCGGTATGCCTGGACTGGAAAATTTAGCGTTGATCCCGGGCTGTGCTGGTTCTTCGCCCATTCAAAATATTGGCGCATATGGCATCGAATTACAGCACGTTTGCGACTATGTGGACTGTGTGGAACTAAGCAGCGGCGAACATCAACGTTTGCCTGCTAAAGCTTGTCGTTTTGGCTATCGCGACAGCATTTTCAAACATGAGTATCAGAACCGCTATGCCATCACTGCTGTAGGATTACGTTTATCGAAAAATTGGCAGCCGGTGCTGACATACGGCGATTTGACGCGCCTGGATCCCGCTACTGTGACGCCCCGGCAGGTTTTCGATGCAGTATGCCATATGCGCATCAGCAAATTGCCGGATCCGAAAGTGAATGGCAATGCCGGCAGTTTCTTTAAAAACCCGGTTGTAACCGCAGAACAAGCGAAAACGCTGTTAGCCGCATACCCGAACGCCCCCCATTATCCACAAGCCGATGGCACGGTAAAACTGGCCGCAGGTTGGCTGATCGATCAGTGTCAGTTAAAAGGTACTGCAGTGGGTGGTGCCGCGATCCATCATTTGCAGGCGCTGGTACTGATTAATACGGGGCAGGCAACAAGTCAGGATGTTATTAAACTGGCACATTTAGTGCGCCAGCGCGTAGGCATAAAATTCGATGTCTGGTTGGAACCTGAGGTGCGGTTTATCGGCCGTAGCGGAGAGGTGAATGCGGTGGAGGCCATTGCGTGAAGGATAATACCATTCCATTAACGCTGATTTCGATTCTGGCGGACGGTGAGTTCCATTCTGGCGAACAACTTGGCGAACGCCTGGGGATGAGCCGCGCAGCAATTAATAAACATATCCATACCCTTCGCGACTGGGGTGTAGATGTCTTCACCGTCCCGGGTAAAGGTTATAGCCTGCCCGAACCTATTCAACTGCTAGATGAAACGTTTATCCGTAGCGAGATGCAGCGGGGAAAAGTCGCGGTTTTACCGGTGATTGATTCAACGAATCAGTACCTACTGGATCGTCTCCATGAACTGGATTCCGGTGATGCCTGCGTGGCGGAGTATCAGCAAGCCGGGCGAGGCCGTCGCGGGCGCAAATGGATTTCTCCATTTGGCGCAAATCTCTATATTTCCATGTACTGGCGTCTGGAACAGGGGCCGGCTGCGGCAATTGGGTTAAGCCTGGTCATCGGTATCGTCATGGCCGAAGTTTTGCGCGATCTGGGTGCCGAACAAGTGCGGGTAAAATGGCCCAACGACCTCTATCTTAACGATCGCAAACTTGCCGGTATTTTGGTCGAACTGACGGGGAAAACGGGCGATGCTGCTCAAATCGTTATTGGGGCGGGAGTCAATCTGGTGATGCGAAAGGCACAGGCTGAAGATATCAGTCAAAGCTGGATCAACCTGCAGGAAGCGGGCGTGCGCATTGACCGGAATAGGCTGGCAGCACGACTGATAACCGAGCTGCGCACGGCATTACACTGTTTTGAACAGGAAGGCCTTGCACCTTTTCTCGCGCGTTGGGAAGTACTGGATAATTTTATTAACCGCCCGGTGAAACTGATTATAGGCGAGAAAGAGATCTTCGGTATTTCGCGTGGTATTGATGCACAGGGTGCGCTGTTGCTGGAACAGGATGGTGTGATTAAACCCTGGGTTGGCGGAGAAATATCACTTCGTAGCGCAGAGTAATAATAAAGGAGAGTCGCTTGACTCCCCTTGTATTTATTTACGCAGTCTGACTTGTTCCACTGCATGGTTTGCGCTTTTGGTCATTATCAGACTCGCGCGCTCACGCGTCGGTAAAATGTTTTCTTTAAGATTTAAGCCGTTAATCTCCTTCCAGAGCGACATCGCAATCTCGATCGCCTCTTGTTCCGATAACTTTGCATAGTTATGGAAATAAGAATCAGGATTAGTGAAGGCCCCTTCACGGAACTTCAGGAAGCGGTTTATATACCATCTCTGCAATAAGTCTTCTGGCGCATCGACATAAATAGAAAAATCGACGAAGTCAGAAACAAATACATGATGAGGATCGTGAGGATAATCCATACCACTTTGTAATACATTCAACCCTTCAAGAATCAGAATATCAGGTTGCGTAACGGTTTTATCGCCATCCGGAATCACATCATAAATAAGATGTGAATATACTGGCGCAGTAACATCGGTCACCCCGGATTTAATATCCGAAACGAACTGCACCAGGCGGTGCATATCATAAGATTGCGGAAATCCTTTTTTCTTCATCAGGCCGCGTTCTTTAAGCACTTCGTTAGGGTGCAAAAAACCGTCGGTGGTGATCAACTCAACCCGACGGTGCTCTGGCCAGCGGCTTAATAATGCCTGCAACACGCGCGCAGTGGTGCTTTTCCCTACCGCAACGCTGCCTGCAATACTAATGATATAGGGAATGCGTTGACCGTTAGTACCAAGGAATTGTTCAAGTACTGCCTGCCGGCGCAAATTTGAACTGATGTAGAAATTGAGTAAGCGGGAAAGAGGAAGATAAATTTCGGCAACTTCTTCCAGAGAAAGGTCTTCATTAATGCCTTTTAATCTCGCAATTTCGCCCTCTGTCAGGGTCATCGGCACGGAATCACGAAGCGCAGCCCACTGGCTGCGATTAAACTGTAAGTAAGGCGTCATTAACGTTTGCTCTTTTTTACTCATAAGCTTTTTATCTGCCCACATTACCACCCGCACGTATGCTTCCGGCACGCTGCGAGAGAGCATCTCTTAAGGTAACGCGATGGCACGACGTTATTGAAATAAGTTGGATCAATGGGCAGGAGGTTAACACCAGATGGCGGGGAATAATATGAAAAATCGCGCTCGCGTGATGCTTTGCGACGAAAGCATCACGCTGTTTGCATTAACTGGCAATAGGGCGAACCGACTGATTTGCTGCAAATAAACGTTTAAAGTAAATGGCGGCGGGGTGGTAATAACCGTCTGCTGAACACAGATAATCTGGCATTTGTCCGAGGCAACGATATCCGTGAGCCCGACAAAATGCTTCTGCTGCAGAACCTGCCTGTACTTCTAGCGACAATACCCCACGCTGATGGGCATATGCTCCTTTCTCCAGTTCAGCCAGCAGCTTTTTACCTATACCGGTTCGTCGACCACGGCGGTGCACAAGTAAAAGTTTAATCGTACCGCGGTTAAGCGCCTCAGGTTGCATGTCGAGTTGCAGGCTAATGCACCCCATTACGCCTCGCTCATCGCGGGCGATCCAGATTAAACGTTCCCCTTTCTGAAGCTCGTCACGTAGTCGCCAGAACCTGCTCTCTGCATCCTGGCGGCTGGCTGCACGTTGATACCCCACCAGGGAGCCACCTTGCTGCGCATCAAGCAACAGGTCGGCAAGTTCCGGACAATAGATGGGTAAGGTGGCCGCGTTCAACAGAACAATTTTCATCTTTGTTCCTCCAGAATGAGTGAGATCTATAAAGATGCAATAAGTGATCCAATTCACGGTTTTGTGTTCGTCGATGGAAAAGCGCCCCAGAAACGGCATCAGCTTGCACTACGGAAACACATTTGCACCATGAGGAAGCCCTGAACAGGGAGAGAAAACGAAAGTGAAAGTGCAGAAATCAGCGCGGCTTAACTACTATAAACGGTGAATTTTTCCACTGTACTGCATGAAATAACAGCATTTGTGGGGTTGGTCGTGCAAAATGTGAGCGATAGAACGGTTTGTGCAATTTTTTAGTTGCATCAATCCCTCTGTCTCCCTAGAATGCGCGCTACTTGATGCCGACTTAGCTCAGTAGGTAGAGCAACTGACTTGTAATCAGTAGGTCACCAGTTCGATTCCGGTAGTCGGCACCATCAAGTCCGGTGGGGTTCCCGAGCGGCCAAAGGGAGCAGACTGTAAATCTGCCGTCACAGACTTCGAAGGTTCGAATCCTTCCCCCACCACCACTTTCGGTTACGATAAAACGTAACCTGAGTTGGTGTCAGTAAGCGAATCAACTCGAAGGGAGAGTATTCTTCTCCCAATAATACAGAAAGCACTGGGTAGCCGAGTTTCAGGATGCGGGCATCGTATAATGGCTATTACCTCAGCCTTCCAAGCTGATGATGCGGGTTCGATTCCCGCTGCCCGCTCCAATACGTGCTGATATGGCTCAGTTGGTAGAGCGCACCCTTGGTAAGGGTGAGGTCCCCAGTTCGACTCTGGGTATCAGCACCACTTCACTTCTCCTTCCTGGTTTCTCTTCTGTTGTTAAGCATTCAACAAGTCGGGCATGTTGCCTGGTTGATGTGGTGATATCACCGATTTATCCGTGTCTTAGAGGGACAATCGATGTCTAAAGAAAAGTTTGAACGTACAAAACCGCACGTTAACGTCGGTACTATCGGCCACGTTGACCATGGTAAAACAACGCTGACTGCTGCAATCACTACCGTTCTGGCTAAAACCTATGGTGGTTCTGCTCGCGCATTCGACCAGATCGATAACGCGCCGGAAGAAAAAGCGCGTGGTATCACCATCAACACTTCTCACGTTGAGTATGACACCCCGACTCGCCACTACGCACACGTAGACTGCCCGGGCCACGCCGACTATGTTAAAAACATGATCACCGGTGCTGCTCAGATGGATGGCGCGATCCTGGTTGTTGCTGCGACTGACGGCCCGATGCCGCAGACCCGTGAGCACATCCTGCTGGGTCGTCAGGTAGGCGTTCCGTACATCATCGTGTTCCTGAACAAATGTGACATGGTTGATGACGAAGAGCTGCTGGAACTGGTAGAGATGGAAGTTCGTGAACTGCTGTCTCAGTACGATTTCCCGGGCGACGACACCCCGATCGTTCGTGGTTCTGCTCTGAAAGCGCTGGAAGGCGACGCAGAGTGGGAAGCGAAAATCATCGAACTGGCTGGCCACCTGGATTCTTACATCCCGGAACCAGAGCGTGCGATTGACAAGCCGTTCCTGCTGCCGATCGAAGACGTATTCTCCATCTCCGGTCGTGGTACCGTTGTTACCGGTCGTGTAGAGCGCGGTATCATCAAAGTGGGTGAAGAAGTTGAAATCGTGGGTATCAAAGACACCGCGAAATCCACCTGTACTGGCGTAGAAATGTTCCGCAAACTGCTGGACGAAGGCCGTGCTGGTGAGAACGTTGGTGTTCTGCTGCGTGGTATCAAACGTGAAGAAATCGAACGTGGTCAGGTACTGGCTAAGCCGGGTTCCATCAAGCCGCACACCAAATTCGAATCTGAAGTTTATATCCTGTCCAAAGACGAAGGCGGCCGTCATACTCCGTTCTTCAAAGGCTACCGTCCGCAGTTCTACTTCCGTACAACTGACGTGACTGGCACCATCGAACTGCCGGAAGGCGTAGAGATGGTAATGCCGGGCGACAACATCAAAATGGTTGTTACCCTGATTCACCCGATTGCGATGGACGATGGTCTGCGTTTCGCAATCCGTGAAGGCGGCCGTACCGTTGGCGCGGGCGTTGTTGCAAAAGTTCTTAGCTAATCGCTGATAACATTTGACGCAATGCGCAAGAAGAGGGCATCATTTGATGCCCTTTTTGTACGCTTTCGAACCAGAACCTGGCTCATCAGTGATTTTTTTTGTCATAATCATTGCTGAGACAGGCTCTGAAGAGGGCGTTAGTCCGAAACTCGCCAGAGCATTTCGGTTTGGTTGCCTCGCTTATGCGGGGCAAAAATGTTTGTCTGAATTCTTGTGACAGGTTGGTTTATGAGTGCGAATACCGAAGCTCAAGGGAGCGGGCGCGGCCTGGAAGCGATGAAGTGGGTTGTTGTTGCAGTACTGCTGATCGTGGCTATCGTTGGCAACTATCTTTATCGTGACATGATGCTGCCGCTCCGCGCGCTGGCAGTGGTTATTTTGATTGCTGCAGCAGGTGGTGTCGCGCTGTTGACGACGAAGGGTAAAGCGACCGTTGCGTTTGCCCGTGAAGCGAGAACCGAAGTACGTAAAGTGATTTGGCCAACTCGTCAGGAAACATTGCACACCACACTGATCGTGGCTGCGGTAACCGCAGTCATGTCACTGATCCTGTGGGGACTGGATGGTATTCTGGTTCGTCTGGTTTCCTTTATCACTGGCCTGAGGTTCTGAGATGTCTGAAGCTCCTAAAAAGCGCTGGTACGTCGTTCAGGCGTTTTCCGGTTTTGAAGGTCGCGTAGCTACCTCGCTACGCGAGCATATCAAATTACACAATATGGAAGAGTTGTTTGGCGAAGTTATGGTTCCAACCGAAGAAGTGGTTGAGATCCGTGGCGGCCAGCGTCGTAAAAGCGAACGTAAATTCTTCCCCGGCTACGTACTTGTCCAGATGGTGATGAATGACGCCAGCTGGCACCTGGTGCGCAGCGTTCCGCGCGTTATGGGCTTCATCGGTGGTACTTCCGATCGTCCGGCGCCGATTAGCGATAAAGAAGTGGATGCTATCATGAACCGCCTGCAGCAGGTGGGTGATAAGCCGCGTCCGAAAACGCTGTTTGAGCCGGGTGAAATGGTCCGTGTTAACGATGGTCCGTTTGCTGACTTTAACGGCGTGGTTGAAGAAGTGGACTACGAAAAGTCCCGCCTGAAAGTCTCCGTTTCTATCTTTGGTCGTGCGACCCCGGTAGAACTGGATTTCGGTCAGGTCGAAAAAGCCTAAATATTCGGCGATCAAACGTTGCACAAGGCGCGAAATTGACATACAATTTCGCGCCTTTTGTTTTTATGGGTCATGTACCCGTAAAACGTATTTAACACGGGGAGCCTTTCGGGGCGTTATACCCAAACGAGGAAATTGCAATGGCTAAGAAAGTCCAGGCCTACGTCAAGCTGCAGGTTGCAGCTGGCATGGCAAACCCGAGCCCGCCAGTCGGTCCGGCTCTGGGTCAGCAGGGTGTTAACATCATGGAATTCTGTAAAGCGTTCAACGCCAAAACTGATTCCATCGAAAAAGGTCTGCCAATTCCGGTAGTTATTACCGTTTACGCTGACCGTTCCTTCACTTTCGTTACCAAAACGCCTCCGGCAGCTGTTCTGCTGAAGAAAGCGGCTGGTATCAAGTCTGGTTCCGGCAAGCCGAACAAAGACAAAGTGGGCAAAGTGACTCGCGCTCAGGTGCAGGAAATTGCTCAGACTAAAGCCGCGGACATGACCGGTGCTGACATTGAAGCGATGACTCGCTCAATCGAAGGTACTGCTCGTTCCATGGGCCTGGTAGTGGAGGACTAAGAAATGGCTAAACTGACCAAGCGCATGCGCGTGATCCGTGACAAAGTTGATGCGACCAAACAGTACGACATCAACGAAGCCATCGCTCTGCTGAAAGAGCTGGCCACCGCTAAATTCGTAGAAAGCGTAGACGTTGCTGTTAACCTCGGCATCGACGCGCGTAAATCTGACCAGAACGTACGTGGTGCAACTGTACTGCCGCACGGTACTGGCCGTTCTGTTCGCGTAGCCGTATTTACCCAGGGCCCGAACGCTGAAGCTGCTAAAGCAGCTGGCGCAGAGCTGGTAGGTATGGAAGATCTGGCTGACCAGATCAAGAAAGGCGAAATGAACTTTGACGTTGTTATTGCTTCTCCGGATGCAATGCGCGTTGTTGGCCAGCTGGGCCAGGTTCTGGGCCCGCGTGGTCTGATGCCGAACCCGAAAGTGGGTACTGTAACGCCGAACGTTGCTGAAGCTGTTAAGAACGCTAAAGCAGGTCAGGTCCGTTACCGTAACGACAAAAACGGCATCATCCACACCACCATCGGTAAAGTGGATTTTGACGCTGACAAACTGAAAGAAAACCTGGAAGCCCTGCTGGTTGCGCTGAAAAAAGCAAAACCGACTCAGGCGAAAGGCGTGTACATCAAGAAAGTTAGCATCTCCACCACCATGGGTGCTGGTGTTGCGGTAGACCAGGCTGGTCTGAGCGCAGTGGCGAACTAATATTCGCCTTTACGTGGGTGGTGGATTTGTCTACAATCTTACCCCCACGTTTTACTAACGCGAGTTAGTAAACCAAAAAGATTTGTTCGTTGGAGCCTGGCCTAATCCAGGCCTCCGTCGAAGACCGCAGGTGTTTCGTAAGAAGCTTAATTCCCTGCGTAGACGGTGACAGAACCTAAAGAATATTTTTAAAGTACTCTTTGGCTTGTTTCTGCTCACCGTATTAAGACGCTCTTTTCTTTGAGAAGAGTGAAGTGAGTTCCAGGGCATAAGCCCTGGCAAACATCCAGGAGCAAAGCTAATGGCTTTAAATCTTCAAGACAAACAAGCGATTGTTGCTGAAGTCAGCGAAGTAGCCAAAGGCGCGCTGTCTGCGGTTGTTGCGGATTCTCGTGGCGTTACCGTAGATAAAATGACCGAACTGCGTAAAGCAGGTCGCGAAGCCGGCGTTTACATGCGTGTTGTTCGCAACACCCTGCTGCGCCGTGTTGTTGAGGGTACTCAGTTCGAGTGCCTGAAAGACGCGTTCGTTGGTCCGACCCTGATTGCATACTCTATGGAACACCCGGGCGCTGCTGCTCGTCTGTTCAAAGAGTTCGCGAAAGCGAATGCAAAATTTGAGGTCAAAGCCGCTGCCTTTGAAGGTGAGTTGATCCCGGCGTCCCAGATCGATCGCCTGGCAACCCTGCCGACCTACGAAGAAGCAATTGCACGCCTGATGGCGACCATGAAAGAAGCCTCTGCTGGCAAACTGGTCCGCACTCTGGCTGCTGTACGCGATGCGAAAGAAGCTGCTTAATAGCAGAATTCTTTTTAAAGCATTTGCTTACGTATAAACTTATTCTGATATTCAGGAACAATTTAAATGTCTATCACTAAAGATCAAATCATTGAAGCAGTTGCCGCTATGTCCGTAATGGACGTTGTAGAACTGATCTCTGCAATGGAAGAAAAATTCGGTGTTTCTGCTGCTGCCGCTGTAGCTGTTGCTGCTGGCCCGGCTGCTGAAGCTGCTGAAGAGAAAACTGAGTTCGACGTAATTCTGAAAGCCGCTGGCGCTAACAAAGTTGCTGTTATCAAAGCAGTACGTGGCGCAACTGGCCTGGGTCTGAAAGAAGCTAAAGACCTGGTAGAATCTGCTCCGGCCGCTCTGAAAGAAGGCGTGAGCAAAGATGACGCTGAAGCTCTGAAAAAATCTCTGGAAGAAGCTGGCGCTGAAGTTGAAGTTAAATAAGCCAACCCTTCCGGTTGCAGCCTGAGAAATCAGGCTGATGGCTGGTGACTTTTTGGTCACCAGCCTTTTTGCGCTGTAAGGTGCCGGCAGCGTTTCACACTGTTTGACTGCCAGTAACCTTTACAATGCTTGTTTCTATCGACGACTTAATATACTGCGGCAGAAGCCATCTTCTGTGTAAACCGCAATGAAATGATTTAAGCGTGATAGCAACAAGCATTGCGGAAAGTGCTCCACTTTCCGGTCCAACAAAATAGTGTTGCATAAACTGTCCTACCGACGGACAGAGTGGGTCGACTTGTCAGCGAGCTGAGGAACCCTATGGTTTACTCCTATACCGAGAAAAAACGTATTCGTAAGGATTTTGGTAAACGTCCACAAGTTCTGGATGTTCCATATCTCCTTTCTATCCAGCTTGACTCGTTCCAGAAGTTTATCGAGCAAGATCCTGAAGGGCAGTACGGTCTGGAAGCGGCATTCCGCTCCGTGTTCCCGATTAAAAGCTACAGCGGCAATTCGGAACTGCAATACGTCAGCTACCGTCTTGGCGAGCCTGTCTTTGATGTTAAAGAATGTCAGATCCGTGGCGTGACATATTCTGCACCGCTGCGCGTTAAGCTGCGTCTGGTGATCTACGAGCGCGAAGCGCCGGAAGGCACTGTTAAAGACATTAAAGAGCAAGAAGTTTACATGGGCGAGATCCCGCTCATGACCGATAACGGTACCTTTGTTATTAACGGTACCGAGCGTGTTATCGTTTCTCAGCTGCACCGTAGCCCTGGCGTCTTCTTTGACAGCGATAAGGGTAAAACCCACTCATCTGGTAAGGTGCTCTATAACGCACGTATCATTCCTTACCGTGGGTCATGGCTGGACTTTGAGTTCGATCCGAAAGATAACCTGTTCGTTCGTATCGACCGTCGCCGTAAGCTGCCGGCTACCATCATTCTGCGCGCGCTGAATTACACCACTGAACAGATCCTTGACCTGTTCTTCGAAAAAGTGGTCTTTGAAATTCGCGACAACAAACTGCAGATGGAACTGGTGCCGGAACGTCTGCGTGGCGAGACCGCTTCTTTTGACATCGAAGCGAACGGCAAAATGTATGTTGAAAAAGGCCGTCGCATCACTGCGCGCCATATTCGTCAGCTCGAAAAAGACGAAATTCAGCATATTGAAGTACCGGTTGAATACATTGCCGGTAAAGTTGCGTCTAAAGATTACATTGATGAGTCTACTGGCGAGCTGATCTGCCCGGCAAACATGGAGCTGTCGCTCGATCTGCTGGCGAAGCTGAGCCAGGCGGGCCACAAACGTATCGAAACACTGTTCACCAACGATCTGGACCACGGCCCGTACATTTCTGAAACCGTACGCGTCGACCCGACTAACGATCGTCTGAGCGCGCTGGTAGAAATTTATCGCATGATGCGCCCCGGTGAGCCGCCGACTCGCGAAGCTGCCGAAAGCCTGTTCGAGAACCTGTTCTTCTCCGAAGACCGCTACGATCTGTCTGCGGTTGGTCGCATGAAGTTCAACCGTTCCCTGCTGCGCGACAGCATCGAAGGTTCCGGTATTCTGAGCAACGACGACATCATCGAAGTGATGAAAAAACTCATCGGTATCCGTAACGGTATCGGTGAAGTGGATGATATCGACCACCTTGGCAACCGTCGTATCCGTTCCGTAGGCGAAATGGCGGAAAACCAGTTCCGCGTTGGCCTGGTACGTGTAGAACGTGCGGTGAAAGAGCGTCTGTCTCTCGGCGATCTGGATACCCTGATGCCGCAGGACATGATTAACGCGAAGCCGATCTCTGCCGCAGTGAAAGAGTTCTTTGGTTCCAGCCAGCTGTCTCAGTTTATGGACCAGAACAACCCGCTGTCTGAGATCACGCACAAGCGTCGTATTTCTGCACTCGGCCCAGGCGGTCTGACCCGTGAACGCGCAGGCTTTGAAGTTCGAGACGTACACCCGACTCACTACGGTCGCGTATGTCCTATCGAAACGCCTGAAGGTCCGAACATCGGTCTGATCAACTCCCTGTCCGTCTATGCACAGACTAACGAATACGGCTTCCTTGAGACTCCGTATCGTAAAGTGACCGACGGCGTGGTAACCGACGAGATCCATTACCTTTCTGCAATTGAAGAAGGTAACTACGTCATCGCGCAGGCGAACACCAACCTGACGGAAGAAGGTCGTTTTGCTGAAGACCTGGTAACCTGCCGCAGCAAAGGTGAATCGAGCCTGTTCAGCGCCGACCAGGTTGACTACATGGACGTTTCCACCCAGCAGGTGGTTTCCGTCGGTGCGTCCCTGATCCCGTTCCTGGAACACGATGACGCCAACCGTGCATTGATGGGTGCGAACATGCAACGTCAGGCGGTTCCGACTCTGCGCTCTGATAAGCCGCTGGTTGGTACCGGTATGGAACGTGCTGTTGCCGTTGACTCCGGTGTTACCGCAGTTGCTAAACGTGGCGGTACTGTTCAGTACGTGGATGCGTCCCGTATCGTTATCAAAGTTAACGAAGACGAGATGTACCCGGGCGAAGCAGGTATCGACATTTATAACCTGACCAAGTACACCCGTTCTAACCAGAACACCTGTATCAACCAGATGCCGTGTGTTTCCCTGGGCGAGCCAATTGAACGTGGCGATGTGCTGGCTGACGGCCCGTCCACCGACCTCGGTGAACTGGCGCTTGGCCAGAACATGCGCGTCGCGTTCATGCCGTGGAACGGTTACAACTTCGAAGACTCCATCCTCGTTTCCGAGCGTGTGGTTCAGGAAGATCGCTTCACGACGATTCACATTCAGGAACTGGCGTGTGTGTCCCGTGACACCAAGCTGGGGCCGGAAGAGATCACTGCAGACATCCCGAACGTGGGTGAAGCTGCACTCTCCAAACTGGATGAATCCGGTATCGTTTACATCGGTGCGGAAGTGACCGGCGGCGACATTCTGGTTGGTAAGGTAACGCCGAAAGGTGAAACTCAGCTGACGCCAGAAGAGAAACTGCTGCGCGCGATCTTCGGTGAGAAAGCGTCTGATGTTAAAGACTCTTCTCTGCGCGTACCAAACGGTGTCTCCGGTACGGTAATCGACGTTCAGGTCTTTACCCGTGATGGCGTGGAAAAAGACAAACGTGCGCTGGAAATCGAAGAAATGCAGCTCAAACAGGCCAAAAAAGACCTGTCTGAAGAACTGCAGATCCTCGAAGCTGGCCTGTTTAGCCGTATCCACAGCGTGCTGGTTTCGGGCGGTGTTGAAGCTGATAAGCTCGACAAACTGCCGCGTGACCGCTGGCTGGAACTGGGCCTGACCGACGAAGAGAAACAAAATCAGCTGGAACAACTGGCTGAGCAGTATGACGAACTGAAACACGAGTTCGAGAAAAAACTCGAAGCGAAACGCCGTAAAATCACTCAGGGCGACGATCTGGCACCGGGCGTGCTGAAGATTGTTAAGGTTTATCTGGCCGTTAAACGTCAGATTCAGCCGGGTGATAAAATGGCAGGTCGTCACGGTAACAAGGGTGTTATCTCTAAGATCAACCCGATCGAAGATATGCCTTACGATGAAAACGGCACGCCGGTAGACATCGTACTGAACCCGCTGGGCGTACCGTCTCGTATGAACATTGGTCAGATCCTGGAAACTCACCTGGGTATGGCTGCGAAAGGTATCGGCGATAAAATCAACGCCATGCTGAAACAGCAGCAAGAAGTCGCCAAACTGCGCGAATTCATCCAGCGTGCGTACGATCTGGGTGCTGACGTTCGCCAGAAAGTTGACCTGAACACCTTCAGCGATGATGAGGTTCTGCGTCTGGCTGAAAACCTGCGCAAAGGCATGCCGATCGCAACGCCGGTCTTCGACGGTGCGAAAGAGTCTGAAATCAAGGAACTGTTACAGCTGGGTGGCCTGCCGACTTCCGGTCAGATCACGCTGTTCGACGGTCGTACCGGTGAGCAATTCGAGCGCCAGGTTACCGTTGGCTACATGTACATGCTGAAACTGAACCACCTGGTTGATGACAAAATGCATGCGCGTTCCACCGGTTCTTACAGCCTGGTTACTCAGCAGCCGCTGGGTGGTAAGGCGCAGTTCGGTGGTCAGCGCTTCGGGGAGATGGAAGTGTGGGCGCTGGAAGCTTATGGCGCAGCATACACCCTGCAGGAAATGCTTACCGTTAAGTCTGATGACGTGAACGGTCGTACCAAGATGTATAAAAACATCGTGGACGGCAACCATCAGATGGAACCGGGTATGCCAGAGTCCTTCAACGTACTGTTGAAAGAGATTCGTTCGCTGGGTATCAACATCGAACTGGAAGACGAGTAATTCTCGCTCAAACAGGTCACCGCTGTCGGGCTAATCCCCGGCAGCGGAATGTGCTAACTCCGACGGGAGCAAATCCGTGAAAGACTTATTAAAGTTTCTGAAAGCGCAAACTAAAACCGAAGAGTTTGATGCGATCAAAATTGCTCTGGCCTCGCCAGACATGATCCGTTCATGGTCTTTTGGTGAAGTTAAGAAGCCGGAAACCATCAACTACCGTACGTTCAAGCCTGAGCGTGACGGCCTTTTCTGTGCGCGTATTTTCGGGCCAGTAAAAGACTACGAGTGCCTGTGCGGTAAGTACAAGCGCCTGAAACACCGTGGTGTGATTTGCGAGAAGTGCGGCGTTGAAGTGACCCAGACTAAAGTGCGTCGTGAGCGCATGGGCCACATTGAGCTGGCGTCTCCTACCGCCCACATTTGGTTCCTGAAATCTCTGCCGTCCCGTATCGGCCTGCTGCTGGATATGCCGCTGCGCGATATCGAACGTGTTCTGTACTTCGAATCCTATGTGGTTATCGAAGGCGGTATGACCAATCTGGAACGTAACCAGATCCTGACCGAAGAACAATACCTGGACGCGCTGGAAGAGTTCGGTGACGAATTCGACGCGAAAATGGGCGCCGAAGCTATTCAGGCCCTGCTGAAAAGCATGGATCTGGAGCAGGAATGCGAACAACTTCGTGAAGAGCTGAACGAAACCAACTCCGAAACCAAACGTAAGAAGCTGACCAAGCGTATCAAACTGCTGGAAGCGTTCGTACAGTCTGGTAACAAACCGGAGTGGATGATCCTGACCGTTCTGCCAGTGCTGCCGCCGGATCTGCGTCCGCTGGTTCCGCTGGATGGTGGTCGTTTCGCAACGTCGGATCTGAACGATCTGTATCGTCGCGTGATCAACCGTAACAACCGTCTGAAACGTCTGTTGGATCTGGCGGCGCCGGACATCATCGTACGCAACGAAAAACGTATGCTGCAGGAAGCGGTTGACGCCCTGCTGGATAACGGCCGTCGCGGTCGTGCGATCACCGGTTCTAACAAGCGTCCGCTGAAATCTTTGGCCGATATGATCAAAGGTAAACAGGGTCGTTTCCGTCAGAACCTGCTCGGTAAGCGTGTTGACTACTCAGGCCGTTCTGTCATCACCGTAGGTCCATACCTGCGTCTGCATCAGTGCGGTCTGCCGAAGAAAATGGCGCTGGAACTGTTCAAACCGTTCATTTACGGCAAGCTGGAACTGCGTGGCCTGGCCACCACCATCAAAGCTGCGAAGAAAATGGTTGAGCGTGAAGAAGCTGTCGTTTGGGATATCCTGGACGAAGTGATCCGCGAACACCCGGTACTGCTGAACCGTGCACCAACACTGCACCGTCTGGGTATCCAGGCATTTGAACCGGTACTGATCGAAGGTAAAGCTATCCAGCTGCACCCGCTGGTTTGTGCGGCCTATAACGCCGACTTCGATGGTGACCAGATGGCTGTTCACGTACCGCTGACGCTGGAAGCCCAGCTCGAAGCGCGTGCGCTGATGATGTCTACTAACAACATTCTGTCTCCGGCGAACGGCGAGCCTATCATCGTTCCGTCTCAGGACGTTGTACTGGGTCTGTACTACATGACCCGTGACTGTGTTAACGCCAAAGGCGAAGGCATGGTGCTGACTGGCCCGAAAGAAGCTGAGCGCATCTATCGCGCTGGCCTGGCCTCTCTGCATGCGCGCGTTAAAGTGCGTATCACTGAATACGAAAAAGATGCAAATGGCGAATTCGTTGCGAAAACCAGCCTGAAAGACACGACCGTTGGCCGTGCGATTCTGTGGATGATCGTGCCGAAAGGTCTGCCTTTCTCCATCGTCAACCAGGCGCTGGGCAAGAAAGCGATCTCCAAAATGCTGAACACCTGTTACCGCATTCTGGGCCTGAAACCGACCGTTATTTTTGCTGACCAGACCATGTACACCGGCTTTGCTTATGCAGCGCGTTCAGGTGCATCTGTTGGTATCGATGACATGGTCATCCCGGCGAAAAAACACGAGATCATCAGCGAAGCGGAAGCGGAAGTTGCTGAGATCCAGGAGCAGTTCCAGTCTGGTCTGGTAACCGCTGGCGAACGCTATAACAAAGTTATCGATATTTGGGCTGCAGCGAACGATCGCGTATCCAAAGCGATGATGGATAACCTGCAGACTGAAACCGTGATTAACCGTGACGGCGTTGAAGAGCAGCAGGTTTCCTTTAACAGCATCTACATGATGGCCGACTCCGGTGCGCGTGGTTCTGCAGCCCAGATTCGTCAGCTTGCGGGTATGCGTGGTCTGATGGCGAAGCCGGATGGCTCCATCATCGAAACGCCGATCACCGCGAACTTCCGTGAAGGTCTGAACGTACTCCAGTACTTCATTTCTACTCACGGTGCGCGTAAAGGTCTGGCGGATACCGCACTGAAAACAGCGAACTCCGGTTACCTGACGCGTCGTCTGGTAGACGTTGCGCAGGACCTGGTAGTAACCGAAGACGATTGTGGCACCCTTGAAGGGATCACCATGACGCCGGTTATCGAAGGTGGCGATGTTAAAGAGCCGCTGCGCGATCGCGTTCTGGGTCGTGTGACTGCTGAAGACATTCTGAAACCGGGTACCGCAGATATTCTGGTTCCGCGTAACACGCTGCTGCACGAGCAATGGTGTGACCTGCTGGAAGCGAACTCTGTCGACTCTGTTAAAGTGCGTTCCGTTGTATCTTGTGACACCGACTTTGGTGTATGTGCTCACTGCTACGGTCGTGACCTGGCGCGTGGTCACATCATCAACAAAGGTGAAGCCATCGGCGTTATCGCGGCACAGTCCATCGGTGAGCCGGGTACTCAGCTGACGATGCGTACGTTCCACATCGGTGGTGCGGCATCTCGTGCGGCTGCTGAATCCAGCATCCAGGTGAAAAACAAAGGTAGCATCCGTCTGAGCAATGCGAAGTCGGTTGTGAACTCCAGCGGTAAACTGGTTGTCACCTCCCGTAACACTGAGCTGAAATTGATCGACGAATTCGGTCGTACCAAAGAAAGCTATAAAGTGCCTTACGGTGCGGTAATGGCGAAAGGTGATGGTGAGCAGGTTGCTGGCGGCGAAACCGTAGCAAACTGGGATCCGCATACCATGCCGGTTATCACTGAAGTGGCGGGTTTCATTCGCTTCACTGACATGATCGACGGCCAGACCATTACTCGTCAGACCGACGAACTGACCGGTCTGTCTTCGCTGGTGGTGCTGGACTCCGCAGAGCGTACCTCTGGCGGTAAAGACCTGCGTCCGGCGCTGAAAATCGTTGACGCCAATGGCAATGATGTACTGATCCCGGGCACCGATATGCCTGCCCAGTACTTCCTGCCGGGTAAAGCGATCGTTCAGCTGGAAGATGGCGTTCAGATCAGCTCTGGTGACACCCTGGCGCGTATTCCGCAGGAATCCGGCGGTACCAAGGATATTACCGGTGGTCTGCCGCGCGTTGCGGATCTGTTCGAAGCACGTCGTCCGAAAGAGCCGGCAATCCTGGCTGAAATCAGCGGTATCATTTCCTTCGGTAAAGAAACCAAAGGTAAACGCCGTCTGGTGATCACGCCGGTTGACGGTAGCGATCCGTACGAAGAGATGATCCCGAAATGGCGTCAGCTCAACGTGTTTGAAGGTGAACGTGTAGAACGTGGTGACGTAGTTTCCGACGGTCCGGAAGCGCCGCACGACATTCTGCGTCTTCGTGGCGTACACGCGGTAACGCGTTATATCACCAACGAAGTACAGGACGTTTACCGTCTGCAGGGCGTTAAGATCAACGATAAGCACATCGAAGTTATCGTTCGTCAGATGCTGCGCAAAGCCACCATCGTGAACGCGGGCAGCTCCGAGTTCCTCGAAGGTGAGCAGGTTGAATACTCTCGCGTTAAGATTGCTAACCGCGATCTGGAAGCGAACGGCAAAATCGGTGCAACTTATGCGCGCGATCTGCTGGGTATCACCAAAGCGTCTCTGGCTACCGAGTCCTTCATCTCCGCGGCATCGTTCCAGGAGACGACTCGTGTGCTTACCGAAGCAGCGGTTGCGGGCAAACGCGACGAACTGCGCGGTCTGAAAGAGAACGTTATCGTGGGTCGTCTGATCCCGGCCGGTACCGGTTATGCGTACCACCAGGATCGTATGCGTCGTCGCGCAGCTGGCGAACTGCCGGCAGCACCGCAGGTCACTGCGGAAGATGCGACCGCGAGCCTGGCAGAACTGCTGAACGCAGGTCTGGGCGGCTCAGACAACGAGTAACTGTCTCGCACTTTAAAAACCCGCTTCGGCGGGTTTTTTTATGGCTGCACTTTATCAGTCCCCCATCAAATCACCGTCAAAAACGTCCTCGATCGCGTTTCAGGACGCGTCCTGTCGGCATATGAGACCAGAATAGGCCTGCGTTAATTAACCTGGTACTCAAATATGTCACTTCTTTTCGTTCTGTTATTTACTGTTCTGATGAGCTGCACCGTCTGGGGCGAAACCGCTTTCCGTCAGTTGCGTATTAATGAAGATAGTCCCCGGCCGTTGGATGTCGCGCTCTGGTATCCCACCCTGGAACGTGGTGCGCCGCAAACGATAGGGGACAATATTGTATTTCGTGGCACGCAGGCGCTACGCGAGGCAAAACCCGCGCCTGGCGATCATCCTTTACTGCTGATTTCCCACGGTTATGGCGGCAACTGGCGTAACCTTAACTGGCTGGCGCAACAGATGGCTTTGCAAGGATATATTGTAGCGGCGGTTGATCATCCAGGCACAACCACGCGTAACCAACATCCGCAGGATGCACAGCAATTATGGCTACGCCCGCAGGATCTTCAGCACGTACTGGATAAAGTAATCGGCAACCCCGAGCTTGCCGGACAGGTAGATCGCCAGCGTATTGCGGCGACTGGACATTCGCTCGGTGGCTGGACGGTGTTGGAACTGGCCGGAGCCCGCTTCGATGCACAGCGCTTTATGACGGATTGCCAGCAACATGCGCAGCTGTCGGGTTGTAAACTGACCGCGACGCTGGGGATCGATCAGCCTCTTGCCGCCAGAAAGCTGGCAGAGGATGCACGTGATCCGCGAATTAAGGCTGTGGTTTCGCTGGATCTCGGTCTGGCGCGAGGATTCCGTCCGGAGAGTCTGCATCAGATAATGGTGCCTGTACTGATTATGGCTGCGCAGGCAGACAGTGACGCACTCCCCGCCCGGCTGGAGTCAGGTTATCTGGTTGAGTATATTCCTGCTGAACGCCAGCGCTATCGACGTGTCGCCGGCGCGACGCATTTTAGCTTTATGCAGATGTGTAAACCTGGCGCGGTAGCGCTGATTGAACAAGAAACGCCTGGCGATGGCGTTGTCTGTGAAGACGGCGGTACGCTCAGCCGTAGCGCTATTCATCAACATCTGTTTGCGGAGATCAGCCAGTTTCTTAATCAGGCGCTGGCATACCAACCGCCGCGCGCCGGTAATCCGTTGGCGTCATCCCGCTAATACGCGCGAACTCACGGTTAAAATTGGATTTCGTCGCAAACCCGGCATCCAGCATGATATCGGTGACCGGCGCCGTGCTCTCCAGCAGTAAACGCTGAGCATACAGGATGCGAAAGCGATTGATCCATTGCGATACGTTGCAGCCGCGCGCCTGGTTTACAGCTTGTGAGATTTGCCTGGCAGGGATCCCTAATTTTCTCGCCAGTGTATTAAGCGTGAGATCGGTTTGCAGGAACCACTTTTCATGATCAATGCGCGCTTCGATACGCTGGCAGAGATGTTCAGCATCTTCATCGGCAGGGCGAATTACCTCTGCCGGTTCTGCCATGACGGTACCAACAGACGGTACTTTCTTCCCACTGTAGACGATGGCGACGCAGATAAAAGGCAGCAACACTGCCTGTGATAGCGCCACCAGTTGCGGGGCTTGTTGCCCCTGATAAACACCGTAATCTATCGCGATGGCTAAATCCGTCAGGCCGGAAAAGCAGAGAAAACAGCCTGCAATAAACGTCATTAACGAGGCGGCTCCGGCATCCTGCAGGCGGGTGAAGACAAAGGCATCGGCTCCTTGTCGTGCGGTTCTGATCAACGCAGCACCATAACCCATGTACAGCAGCATCAGTATGACATCCGTCATCGTCGGGGCGGCGAGGTTAAGTACCAGTGCGATAAGCGGAGCAATCAGATAGCGGGGGAATTTTCGTTGCCTGTTTTGTAAGGTCAGACGGGCAAAGCAGCGCCAGGCCAACGGCGGCAACGCAATGGCAATAATCGACTGGAGCTGACGCAGGAGGACGGCATCGTACTGCCAGCGTAGTGCAGCCATGAAAACCAGCAGTACGCAGCCGCCAATAAATGTGGCCGCGCTACGGTAGCCAGCCGCGCGTTGCAGGCAGACCCTGAGCAGCAAAATCAGCAGAAGAGTGCAGGTATAAAAAGGAAACGGCACGGCGGGCATAGATGACCTGTCAGGGCTGGTGTCAAAGAGAATGCTATGTTGTGCCATAAATTTATGCGTAAAACACGTCACCACTTCTGGCAGCAACAAAAAAGCCCGCAGCGCGGGCATTTTCATGAAGAGAGATGATCAGTCGTGCGGAGGCAACCGGCGGTAAAGCTCGATTAAATCGCCAGCCAGATCCTGAATAACCATGGCGTTCATCAGATGATCCTGCGAATGGACAGTGATCAAATTGACCGGCAGTTTACCGGTGCCTTCATCCAGCCCGATCAGCTGAGTCTGGATTTTATGCGCCGCTTTAACGTACTCGCGCGACTCTTCCATCGCTTGTTCGGCACCCGCGAAATCATTTTTGCGTGCCAGTTGCAGCGCGGTCAGCGCCTGGCTACGTGCTGCCCCGGCGTTAACCAGCAATTCCATAATAATGCTTTCTAAATCTTCCACGCGCTCACTCCAGTAGCTTAAGGGCCTTCTCCAGTACGACATCACCTTTCATCATGCCGTAATCCATCATGTCTATTACCGCCACCTTTTTACCCAGCGGTTCCGCCTGAGCCTGCAATTTTGCCTGTTCGTATTTCACCTGCGGCCCCAGCAACACGATATCTGCCGTTGCAATTTCGTCTTTAAATTCCGCAACAGGTACTGCCTTGATAGAAACCTCGACGCCTTTTTTCTGCGCTGCGTCTTTCATGCGTTGCACCAACATGCTGGTGGACATACCCGCCGCACAGCATAAAACGATGTTTTTCATAGTCAGCCTCGGTGTTGATGGGATAATTGATAATGATCCGGCAGCGCCGGATCCAACAACCGCTTTACAGTGATTGTGTGTATAGCATCACAAAGAATCCCGCTTTTCCTGAAACCGGTTACAACTGGTGCAACTTCACAGACATTGTCAGGCGCTTGTCTGCAGGATCCGGTTCTTCCCTTGTTGCTTCGCTTTATAGAGTGCTTCATCAACGTGGGTGACGAGTTGGTCGAGCGGTTCCATATGCCATTCGCCTAAACCTGCACTGAACGTAACGACCAGGCCCTCTTCACGCCAGCTGCGATTCGATACGTTTATGCGCCACTGTTCCAGCAGCGCCAGCGCATTAGCGATGTGCTGCTCCGGGAAAATGACCGCAAACTCTTCACCGCCATAGCGATAAACCGAAATGCTGTGTGGCTGCATCACCTGGATGCCTTCGCGCGCGACGTTACGCAGCACGATGTCACCGTTTAAATGCCCCCAGGTGTCGTTGATCGATTTGAAATTGTCGATATCCACTAACGCCAGGGCAAATGGCTGATGATCGTTCATTAACGTCGCAATATCGCCATCAAAGGCGCGTCGGTTTTTGCAGTTCGTTAGCGCATCCATGGTGGCCTGCCGTACCCAGGACTGCTCGCGCTCTTTATTGCTCTTTATTGCTTTGCTCAGCATGGCTTCCAGTTTTGGCGCTTGTTTAACATCGCCTGTGTTGATGGCATTGATAATGTTGATAAGCACCGTGCGGGCAGCATGACGCAAATAAAGCGCAAACAAGATAAGCACGACCGCTGCCGTTCCAAATCCCCAACCCACGATCAGGCTGGTATGACGCACATGATTATCCAGCGTGTGTTCGGAAACCTTGTAAACGGCAAACCAGTCCGGGTTGGTAAAGGAGTAGTAGTAATACCAGGACGCCGTTTTTTTATCGTAGAACGCGCCTTCGCCGCTGGTCATTAACGACAACAGCTGCGGGCTGACGAAGGTTTTAAACAGCGCTCCTGTGTCCGGGTGCAGCATCGCTTTACCTTCACGATCGACCACCAAAAATTCTCCCGGCATGGGGGCTTGCATACTGCGTAGCGTAAAGCCCATTGATGCCAGGTCGAGATGAAAAGCCAGCGTCCCTTTCAGCTTGCCATCAAGTGCAATCACGGGCTTGTAGATACTCACCGTGGGGTTGTGAGTAAAGTAATCCGTGTAGATGCTGGTGTAGTGGTTAAACATGCTGGCCTCAGCCTGATGAACAAACCACGGCCGCGAGCTGGCATCGAAGCGATCGCTGACGTCGCTGGCAATCACTTGTGGGGCGCGTAAATACATGCCATGTGAATCCGCCAGAGAAATGGATGACACAGTGGGCATTAATGCCAGCAGTTGCATCAGTAAGCGCAACCCGCCCTCACGATCACTGTTGACAGTTTCCTCTACGCGATCGCCCTGGGCGAAAAATAGAGCCGCCCGATTCAGGATGTAGTCATTTTCCCGCAGGATCAACTGCGTGTAGTTGACGGCCAGGTTATGGGTGAAGTTACGGTTAATATCATGATATTCCTCCAGCATTTCTTTGCGCTGGCCGAAGGTAACCAGAAGGGCGATCACGATAAAACTGACGAAAATCCCGGCGAAGCTCACCAGTATCGGCATCGTGAACGAGAGTTGTCGGCTGTGAATTTTCATATCCTTGAGCATTCATCATAGTAGTGACAGGTAAAAGTATAAGGGCTGGAGAAAAGAAGTCGTTTTATCAGGCAGCCGACTCGTCGCCGTGCCGGAAATTATTATGCGTAAAATTATAACCCCTGGAGAGGACGCGATGACTAAATATTGTGCTCTATGGCTGTAACGGGGGGATGCAAATGAAAACTGGCTGGTTTTTTACGCCAGCCAGTGGGTCGGAGTTAAATGATGCGTGAGGGGTTCATCGTGGTTAACTCCTGTCAGTAAGATAACTGACAATGAAATAATGCAGCATCCGGCTGTCTGTACGCGACAACATGATCCTGGTTTTCCGAGCGACATCGAGAAATTTTAATTCATTATCAGTCCGTTGCTATTTTTTTTGGGTGTTCTTCCCAACCAGATGTCCCAGTCTTTCCATACCGGTTGTAATCCTCGTGCCAACAGAGCGTTAGCTACCTCCTGCGGCCGACGGCTGTCGTGAGGCGCGAATTGTTCCAGCTCAGGATGGTCATCCGCATAGCCGCCGGGCTGTGTTTTGGAAAACGCACTGACATTATTGATCGCAAGGGGAATGACATGATCGCGAAAGTGCGGCGATTCACGGGTCGATAATGACAACTCCACATCCGGGGCAAACAGACGAAAGGCGCAAATGGTCTGCACTAGCTGGCGCTCATCCATGATCGACGCAGGCGTAATACCGCCCGCACAAGGGCGCAGCCGGGGGAAAGAAATAGAATAACGGCTCTGCCAGTAGTGCTGCTGCAACCACAACAGATGTTCCGCCACTATAAAACAGTCCACCCGCCAGCTGTCGGCAAGGCCAATTAACGCGCCGAGTCCAATCTTATCGATACCCGCACGCCCCAGCCTGTCCGGTGTTTCTAAACGCCAGAAGAAATCCTGTTTATGGCCGCGCAAATGGTGTCGGGCATAGGTACTTTCATGGTATGTCTCCTGATAGACCATGACGCCATCCAGACCGAGCGTTTTTAGCTCGGCATACTCATCTTGCGAAAGGGGCTGGACTTCCATCTGTAGCGAAGCAAACTGGCGGCGAATTGCCGGGAAGTGACGGCGGAAATAGTCCATGCCCACTTTCCCCTGGTGTTCACCCGTGACCAGCAACAGGTGTTCGAACCCCAGTTCACGTATTGCCGCACACTCACGGGCTATTTCGCTTTCATCCAGCGTTTTGCGTTTCAGCCGGTTGCTCATTGAGAACCCGCAGTAGGTACAGTCATTGGCGCACAGGTTAGAAAGGTAGAGCGGCACATAGAAGCTTACCGTATTGCCAAAACGCTGACGCGTCATCTGCTGCGCTCGTTGTGCCATTGGTTCAAGAAAGGCGCTGGCGGCAGGCGAGAGCAGGGCCATCAAATCGTCACGCGTCGGTTGCCTGGCATGAAGCGCCCGTTCAACATCCGCTGCCGTTTTACTGTGGATGCGCAGGCGAATGTCGTCCCAGTTCAACTGCCGCCAGTGGTCAGTAAAGGTCATCATAACGAAGCCTCCAGGAAACCCGTCAGCGGGCTGGTAGCGGCGGCATGGCGCTGGCGGGCTCCCGGTACGGCTTCACGCGCCAGCGCACCGGCTTCTATGGCCAGACGAAAAGCGCGTGCCATCATGACTGGGGAGTCAGCCACCGCAATGGCGGTATTCACCAGCACGGCATCGGCACCCATCTCCAGTGCCTGCGCGGCATGGCTGGGCGCACCGATCCCGGCATCGACCACCACCGGCACGTGAGCCTGCTCAATGATGATCTCCAGCATCGCCCGGGTTTCCAGCCCCTGGTTTGAGCCAATCGGCGCACCCAGCGGCATAACGGCTGCGCAGCCCACCTCTTCGAGCCGTTTGCATAAGACCGGATCGGCACCACAGTAAGGCAGCACGACAAAGCCCATCCTCACCAGTTTTTCTGCGGCGCGCAGTGTCTCAATCGGATCGGGCAGCAGCCAACGCGCATCCGGGTGGATTTCCAGCTTTAACCAGGATGTTCCCAGTGCTTCCCGCGCCAGCTGGGCGGCGAATATCGCCTCTTCGGCATTTTTTGCCCCGGATGTGTTAGGTAGCAAGGTGACGCCCGCTTCGCGTAGCGGCTGCAAAATGCCGTCATTATGCTGACGGAGATCGACGCGCTTCATTGCCAGCGTCACCAGTTCACTGCCGGAGGCATGGATTGCTTCGACCATAACCTCTGGCGAGGCAAATTTCCCGGTGCCGGTAAATAAGCGTGAAGTAAATGATTTATCTGCAATTCGTAACATTTCAGCCCCCTGCAATAACCTGAAATAGCAGGATGCGATCGCCGTCCTGCACGAGATGGTCTTCCCACTGCTCGCGCGGCAGGATCTGTTCGTTTAATGCCAACGCGACACCTGGTTTTAACTGGTTGAGTTGGTTAAGCAGCGCGGAGACAGTAAGCCCGGCAGCACAGTGCATCGGCTCATCATTGAAGCGTATGTGCATGTTGCCCCCCACAGACCGGGCAGTTACTGGCGCGGTGCAATGCCAGCGTGCGCCAGAGATTGGTGCGGGCATCAAACAGCCGCAGCTCACCGCTGGTGGTGTTCATTCCACTTAACAGTTTGATGGTTTCCAGCGCCTGCATCGCGCCCATAATGCCGACTACCGGGCCAACAATGCCCGCCGTGCGGCAGTTGCGTTCCGGTTCGCTTTCGTCCGGCCACAGGCAGCGGTAACACCCTTGTTGCCACGGCGGCGTCAGCACCATTAACTGGCCGCCAAAGCCCACCGCGCTAGCGGTTACCAGCGGGGTTTCGAGCGCCACACATGCGGCGTTAATAGCCTGCCGTGTGAGCATATTGTCACTGCAGTCGAGTACCACATCGGCCTGCGCGACCTGCTGGAGCAATGCTTCGCCCCCTAAACGCTGTTGTAACGCAACGAGTTCGATATCGGGGTTGAGCTGCCGTAAACGCTGGGCGGTAACCTGGGTTTTCGGCTGGTTGATATCGTCGGTAGTAAAGAGGATCTGCCGCTGCAGGTTACTCAAATGTATGGCGTCATCATCCGCCAGCACCAGGGTTCCGATGCCCGCGCCGGCAAGATAGACGGCCGCTGGAGCGCCAAGACCACCAAGACCGATAATCAGCACCCGGCTGGCAAGCAGCTTCTGCTGGCCCGCAATAGCGATGTCCTCCAGCAGGATCTGGCGGCTGTAACGCATAAAATCGCGATCATTCATCACCGACCCCCGCCAGTTCCAGTAACTGATGAGTGGCCTGCCGCCAGTCGCTGGCTTGCGTGATGGCGCTAACCACTGCGATGCTGCCAACACCGGTTGCCAGCACATCCTGCGCCCGCGAAAGCGTGATGCCGCCAATTGCCACTGTGGGGTAATCTTGCAGTCGCGCAATGTGGCGTGCCAGTTGTTCAAGCCCCTGCGGTGCCGAGGGCATCTGTTTGGTTTGCGTAGGGAAAACGTGACCGAGCGCGATATAAGAGGGCCGTGCCGCCAGCGCTACGTCAATTTCCATATCGTCATGGGTTGAAACACCCAGGCGCAAACCCGCAGCGCGTATGGCGCTTAAATCGGTGGTTTCCAGATCCTCCTGCCCGAGGTGCACACCATAGGCGTTGTGCTTAATCGCCAGTCGCCAGTAATCATTAATAAACAGCCGCGCGTGGTAACGACGTCCCAGCGCGATTGCGGCCATGACATCGTCTTCGACTTCTTCGTCGCGCTGATCTTTGATGCGTAATTGCAGCGTACGTACGCCAGCCTCCAGCAGCCGTGCGATCCACTCCACGCTGTTCACCACCGGGTAGAGACCGAGACGGAACGGTACCGGAGGAAAGTCGGGTTGGTACATCAGGCTTCCTCCTTCTTCAGGTAGATTTCACCGCCGCGGGCGCGAAAGTCCGCCGACTTATCATGCATTCCGACTTCGATAGCCTGCGCTGCCGCGTAATCGCGCACTTCCTGAGAGATTTTCATGGAGCAGAATTTAGGGCCGCACATGGAGCAGAAATGGGCAATTTTGCCGGACTCCTGCGGCAGGGTTTCATCATGGTAAGCACGGGCGGTAAACGGATCCAACGCGAGGTTGAACTGGTCTTCCCAGCGGAACTCAAAGCGCGCTTTTGACATGGCATTGTCGCGGATTTGCGCGCCAGGGTGGCCTTTTGCCAGATCGGCCGCATGGGCAGCAATTTTGTAGGTGATCAGCCCTTGTTTCACATCCTCTTTATTTGGCAGACCGAGGTGCTCTTTTGGCGTGACGTAACAGAGCATGGCGCAGCCAAACCAGCCAATCATGGCGGCGCCAATGCCAGAAGTGAAGTGGTCGTAACCTGGGGCTATATCGGTGGTCAATGGCCCCAGCGTGTAGAACGGTGCTTCGTGGCAGTGTTCCAGCTCTTCGGTCATGTTGCGGCGGATCATCTGCATCGGAACATGGCCCGGGCCTTCAATCATCACCTGTACGTCATACTCCCAGGCGATTTTGGTCAACTCACCCAGCGTATGCAGTTCGGCAAACTGGGCTTCATCGTTAGCATCCTGAATCGAGCCGGGGCGCAGCCCGTCGCCGAGTGACAGCGAGACGTCATAGGCGGCGCAGATTTCGCAAATCTCGCGGAAGTGGGTATAGAGAAAATTCTCCTGATGGTGGGAGAGGCACCACTTGGCCATAATCGATCCGCCGCGTGAAACAATGCCAGTCAGGCGTTGCGCGGTCATCGGCACATAACGTAACAGGACGCCTGCGTGGATCGTGAAATAGTCCACTCCTTGTTCAGCCTGTTCGAGCAGCGTATCGCGGAAGGCCGGCCAGGTCAGATCTTCGGCGATCCCATTGACCTTTTCCAGCGCCTGATAGATCGGTACGGTACCGATTGGCACCGGGCTGTTGCGCAGGATCCATTCGCGGGTTTCATGGATATAGCGGCCAGTGGACAGATCCATCACCGTGTCTGCGCCCCAGCGGGTCGACCACACCAGTTTTTCCACCTCTTCTTCGATGGATGAAGTAACGGCTGAATTACCGATATTGGCATTCACTTTTACCAGGAAGTTGCGCCCGATGATCATCGGTTCCGATTCCGGGTGGTTGATGTTGGCAGGAATAATCGCGCGGCCTGCGGCAACTTCGTCGCGCACAAATTCCGCCGTGATATTGTCTGGCAGGCGGGCACCAAAACCTTCACCAGGATGCTGCCTGCGCAGCACTTCACTGCGAATGCGTTCGCGCCCCATATTTTCGCGGATGGCAATAAATTCCATCTCCGGGGTAACGATCCCCTGGCGCGCATAGTGCAACTGAGTCACACACTGGCCTTTTTTGGCGCGGCGTGGGGTCAGTAGCCCGCTGAAGCGCAGCTCATCAAGCCCTTCATCTGCCAGACGTGCGTTGGTATAGGCCGAACTGCGTGCGTCGAGCGTTTCGCTGTCATCACGCGCGGCTATCCACGGTGCGCGTAGCTTCGCCAGGCCTTGCTGCACATCGATGGCGATCGCCGGATCACCATACGGGCCGGAAGTGTCGTAAACCGGTACCGCTTCGTTCTCTTCAAACTGTGGTTGTTCTTTCGTGCCGCCAGTCAGCGTTGGGCTGAGCTGGATTTCGCGCATCGGCACGCGAATATCCGGCTGGGAACCGGTGATATAAATGCGTTGCGAGTTGGGGAACGCGGTGCCTTCCAGCGTGTCGATAAAGTGTTGCGCCTGGGCGCGTTGTTCACGGCGTGTAAGTTTTGCAGACATAGCTCATTCCAGACAGTAAGGAGATGGCTTGTCAGACGACGGATGGAGTAATGGCAGCAAACCGCCCGTAAGGGTGGCTGATGTGAATGGATTACTCTTGTTCCCTTCGCAGGTTTTAACCTGATCAGGTTCCGCGGATCCCGAATTAACGGTCTCAGCCTTTTCCACTTCATCTTTCGCGCCGCTTCGCGGCATGGCGAATCATGTTGTGGAGAGATAGGCACTCCGACAAGAAAAACCCCGTCCTCAGACGGGGAACTGCTTTTTAAACTACGCGTTACTTTTTAAGAATTCAAGCCGGACGCGCCATGCCGCTTTCGTCATTGGCGCTCTCATTGAGGTCGTAATCAAAGGCCAGCTCAATCAGTTTGTCTTCCAGCGTAAAGCGAGCGGCAAGCGCCTCGCCGATGCCAGAAAGCGCTTGCTGGAATTCAAGGCAGTTGTCGTCGTCGATGGCATTTTCGAGGCTGGAATCATAATAATCCATGATTTCGACGGTGTTCGCTTCCAGCAAAGGGTAAAGTTGGGTAGCGACTAAAAGTGGGCTATTCCCTTCCATTTCGCTAATGACGCGTTCATAAATACTGAAGTGGCCTGCGGAGAGATACTCCACCAGATTGTGACAAAAATCGTCCAGCGCTTTTTCGTTCAGCTGCATGTACGATCCTTTGCCAGGCTTAATGCCAACCAGATTGTAGTAAGAGACGAGAAGTTGCTTACGTACAAGTAGCCAATGGTCGACAAGTGTGTTACTTCCTCCAACGCGCTCTGTCAGGCTTTCTAACTGGTTTAGCATAATTGACTCCGCAATATGTCAGTGAAAAAGTGCTCATCCGAATGTAATAATAATGTTAACAAAATGCCAGTGAAGCTAAGGTAGTACTCGAATGGTTCGTGTTATTGAAGCATGTGATCATGGCTGGTGGATCGTGAGCCATGAACAAAAATTATGGTTGCCCGGTGGAGAATTACCACATGGGCAGGCAGGAAATTTCGATCTTGTGGGGCAGCGCGCTCTGCAGATTGGTGAATGGCAAGGCGAAACGGTATGGATGATCCGCCAGAATCGACGTCAGGATATGGGCTCTGTACGTCAGGTGATCGATCAGGATGCCGGGTTGTTCCAGCTGGCCGGGCGTGGTGTGCAACTGGCAGAGTTCTACCGTTCTCATCAGTTCTGCGGTTACTGCGGGCACACTATGCACCCGAGCAAAACAGAGTGGGCCATGCTCTGCGATCACTGCCGCGAACGTTATTATCCGCAGATCGCGCCGTGCATTATTGTTGCCATTCGACGTGATGACACCCTTCTGTTGGCGCAGCATACGCGCCATCGTAACGGGATCTACACCGTACTTGCCGGGTTTGTTGAGGTGGGGGAAACCCTGGAGCAGGCCGTTGCGCGGGAAGTGATGGAGGAGAGCGGCATCAAAGTGAAAAACCTGCGCTACGTAACCTCCCAGCCATGGCCGTTCCCACAATCGCTGATGACCGCGTTTATGGCGGAATATGACAGCGGCGAAATCAATATTGACCCAAAAGAGCTGTTGGATGCGGGCTGGTATCGCTACGACAGTCTTCCTTTGTTGCCACCGCCGGGTACCGTTGCACGCCGACTGATCGAAGACACGGTGGCGATGTGTCGGGCAGAGTACGAGTAAGGTGTATATACTGGCGGCCTGACGCTTAAGGAACTGACAATGACCGAACTGAAAAACGATCGTTACCTGCGCGCGCTTCAGCGCCAGCCAGTAGACATGACGCCGGTATGGATGATGCGCCAGGCGGGCCGCTATTTGCCGGAATATAAAGCGACGCGCGCGCAAGCCGGCGACTTTATGTCGCTGTGCAAAAATGCTGAGCTGGCGTGTGAAGTGACGTTACAGCCTCTGCGCCGCTATAAACTGGATGCGGCGATCCTCTTCTCGGACATCCTGACCATACCGGACGCCATGGGCCTTGGGCTCTATTTTGAAGCGGGGGAAGGGCCGCGTTTTACCTCGCCCATCACCTGCAAGTCGGATGTGGATAAACTGCCAGTGCCGGACCCGGAGAATGAACTGGGCTATGTTATGAATGCGGTGCGGACGATTCGTCGCGAGCTGAAAGGGGAGGTGCCGCTGATTGGTTTCTCCGGCAGCCCGTGGACACTGGCCACATATATGGTGGAAGGCGGCAGCAGCAAAGCTTTTACCGTTATCAAAAAGATGATGTACGCCGAACCGCAAACGCTGCATCTGCTGCTGGATAAGCTGGCGCAGAGCGTCACGCAGTATTTGAATGCGCAGATCCGCGCGGGCGCGCAGTCGGTGATGATTTTCGATACCTGGGGCGGGGTGCTCACCGGGCGTGACTATCAGCAGTTCTCGCTCTACTACATGCATAAAATCGTCGATGGCCTGTTGCGTGAAAACGAAGGCCGCCGTGTACCGGTAACACTGTTCACCAAAGGTGGTGGTCAGTGGCTGGAAGCGATGGCAGAGACGGGGTGTGATGCACTCGGTCTGGACTGGACAACGGATATCGCCGATGCGCGTCGCCGTGTAGGCGATAAAGTCGCGCTGCAGGGCAACATGGATCCGTCCATGCTGTATGCGTCGCCGGCACGTATCGAAGAAGAAGTAGCGACTATTCTCGCAGGCTTTGGCAAGGGCGAAGGCCATGTGTTTAACCTCGGTCACGGCATCCATCAGGATGTTCCGCCGGAACATGCAGGAGTCTTTGTCGAGGCGGTGCACCGTCTGTCGGCCTCCTGGCATCAGTAAGGAGAGGATTATGGATCTCGCGTCTTTACGCGCTCAGCAACGTGAACTGGCTTCATCAGTGATCCATGAGGATCGCCTGGATAAGGATCCGCCGACGGTGATCGGTGGAGCAGATGTGGGTTTCGAACAGGGCGGCGAAGTGACGCGAGCGGCGATGGTGCTGCTCTCTTATCCGTCGCTGGAACTGATTGAGTACCAGGTGGCAAGGATAGCCACCACCATGCCTTATATCCCCGGTTTCCTCTCTTTCCGTGAATACCCGGCTCTGCTGGCGGCCTGGGAACAGTTGTCGCAAAAGCCGGACTTGCTGTTTGTTGATGGGCACGGCATCTCTCATCCACGCCGCCTTGGCGTTGCCAGTCACTTTGGTCTGCTGGTGGATGTTCCCACTATCGGCGTGGCGAAAAAGCGCCTGTGCGGTAAATTTGAGCCGCTTGCCGACACGCCCGGCGCACTCGCACCGCTAATGGACAAAGGCGAGAAGCTGGCATGGGTCTGGCGCAGTAAAGCGCGGTGTAATCCCTTGTTTGTGACGACCGGGCACCGCGTCAGCCAGGATAGCGCGCTTGCATGGGTGCAGCGTTGCATCAAAGGCTACCGGCTGCCGGAGCCGACACGCTGGGCGGACGCGGTGGCATCTGGTCGTCCGGCTTTTACGCGTTGGCAGGCAATTCAGCACGATATCAGGTAAACTGCCGCGTATTACCGACTTTGAGAAGCGATCATGTTACAAAACCCAATTCACCTGCGTCTGGAAAAGCTGGAAAGCTGGCAGCACGTTGTTTTTATGGCCTGCCTGTGCGAGCGCATGTATCCTAATTACGCAATGTTCTGTCAGCAGACGGAGTTTGGCGATGCTCAGCTTTACCGGCGTATTCTCGACCTGGTGTGGGAAACGCAAGTGGTGAAAGATGCCAAAGTGAATTTCGATAGCCAGCTCGAGAAACTGGAAGAAGCGATCCCTGCGGCTGACGATTATGATCTGTATGGCGTCTACCCGGCAATTGATGCCTGTGTGGCGCTCAGTGAGTTGATTCATTCGCGTTTGAGTGGCGAAACGCTCGAACATGCTATTGAAGTGAGTAAGGCCTCAATTACCACCGTAGCGATGCTCGAAATGACGCAAGCGGGTCGTGAAATGAGCGACGAAGAGTTGAAGTTAAACCCCGCGGTAGAGCAGGAATGGGATATCCAGTGGGAGATTTTCCGCCTTTTGGCTGACTGCGAAGAACGCGATATTGAGCTGATTAAAGGGCTGCGCGCAGACCTGCGTGAGGCTGGCGACAGCAATATCGGTATAAATTTGCAGCAATGAGACAACAAAACGTGATTTAACGCCTGTTTTGTCATGCCTGAAGGCTTCCCATCACACCCCCGTCTGGTCTACATTTGGGGGGCGAAAATAAGTGGCTATCGGTGCGTGTATGCAGGAGAGTGCTTTTGAGGCATTTCCGTCGCACTCGATGCTTAGCAAGCGATAAACACATTGAAAGGATAACTTATGAACAAGACTCAACTGATTGATGTAATTGCAGACAAGGCTGATCTGTCTAAAGCGCAGGCGAAAGCTGCACTGGAATCCACCCTGGCTGCTATTACTGAGTCTCTGAAAGAAGGTGATGCTGTACAACTGGTTGGTTTCGGTACCTTCAAAGTGAACCACCGCGCTGAGCGTACTGGCCGCAACCCGCAGACCGGTAAAGAAATCAAAATCGCCGCAGCTAACGTGCCGGCATTTGTTTCTGGTAAGGCACTGAAAGACTCTGTTAAGTAAGACAGCGTGGCAGTGAACAGTTTTGTCGAAGGGGCGGTTTCGCCCCTTTTGTCATTCTGGCGTCGCCCGTTAACGCTGGCCGGTATGCTGTTGCTGGCGGGCTGTAGCCATGATTCATCACTCCCTCCCTTTACCGCCAGCGGTTTTGCCAGCGATCAAGGCGCGGTGCGTATCTGGCGTAAAGATTCGGGTGGAGAGACGCATCTGCTTTCCGCTTTTAGCCCATGGCATCGCGGGAATACCACTCTGGGCGAGTATCGCTGGCAAGGCGATGCGTTGACCCTCGTCGAACTCACGGTCTACGGTACCCCCCCTGAGCATATCCGCGCCCGTTTTGATGACCGCGGCGAGCTGAGCTTTATGCAACGCGATGTGGGCGGCCAGAAACAGCAACTCTCCGGCGATCAGGTCGCGTTATACCGCTACCGTGCTGAGCAAATTCGTCAGACCAGCGATGCGCTGCGGCTGGGGCGGGTGGTGCTGCGTCAGGGACGCTGGCAGGCGAATCGCACCATACAAACCTGTGAAGGGCAAACGGTGAAGCCGGCGCTGGATAGCTACGCGCTGGAACGTATTGAGCGACGTCAGAACCATTCTAAGGTGGCGGTAAGCGTGGCGTGGCTGGAAGCACCCGAAGGCGCACAGATTTTGCTGGTAGCTAATGAGGATTTCTGCCGCTGGCAACCGACAGAGAAGAGTTTTTGATATCGCCTGGTGGTGCTCTGCTGAAACGTTCTGCGAAACGTGTTGGCCGGGTAACTGTCCTGCTACCCGGCAACATGTAATACCTTTTTACTTGCCCTGTTCGCGGGCAATCGCGCGGTAACCAATATCCTGGCGGCTAAAGCAGTCATCCCACTGAATATCAGTCATTAATGCATATGCGCGCTGTTGTGCTTCGGCAACGGTATGACCTAACGCCGTGACGCACAGAACACGTCCACCCTGGGTCAATACCCGATCGTCAGCAGAGAGTTTCGTCCCCGCATGGAACACTTTGCCGTCGGCGACTTCTTCCAGCGGCAGACCGTGGATCTCGTCACCAGTGCGGTAATCGCCAGGATAGCCGCCAGCGGCCATGACCACACCCAGTGAAGCGCGCGGATCCCACTCGGAGGTCTTTTCATCCAGCTTGCCTTCACAGGCCGCCAGACACAGTTCCACCAGGTCTGATTGCATACGCAACATGATCGGCTGGGTTTCCGGATCGCCAAAGCGGCAGTTGAATTCGATAACCTTTGGATTGCCTTGTTTATCGATCATCAGACCGGCATACAGGAAGCCGGTATAGGTATTGCCTTCTGCC
This sequence comes from Kosakonia sp., assembly GCF_032052965.1. Lineage (GTDB taxonomy): Bacteria > Pseudomonadota > Gammaproteobacteria > Enterobacterales > Enterobacteriaceae > Kosakonia. The sequence goes on along the minus strand of NZ_DAMBVN010000029.1, from coordinate 2,775 downwards.
GCCATGCCGCGCACGGTCGGCCATATTACGCGCTCCATAGTGCGCTGGTGAACCTCATCGGTCACGACCGGAGCAGGGGAGTAAGCGCCCATGCCGCCGGTATTCGGGCCGGTGTCGCCATTGCCCACGCGTTTGTGATCCTGGCTGGTCGCCATCGGCAGGACATGCTCACCGTCAACCATCACGATGAAACTGGCTTCTTCGCCATCCAGGAACTCTTCAATCACAATGCGGTGGCCCGCGTCGCCAAAGGCGTTGCCTGCCAGCATATCGTGGACGGCGGCTTCTGCTTCTTCTAACGTCATGGCAACAATAACGCCTTTACCCGCAGCCAGGCCGTCGGCTTTTATCACGATCGGCGCGCCTTTTTCCCGCAGGTAAGCCAGCGCCGGTTCGATATCGGTAAAGTTTTGATATTCCGCCGTTGGGATCTTATGGCGCGCCAGGAAGTCTTTGGTAAAGGCTTTCGAGCCTTCAAGCTGGGCTGCGCCTTGCGTTGGACCAAAGATCTTCAGTCCCGCTGCACGGAATGCGTCGACGACGCCAATGACCAGCGGCGCTTCCGGACCAACGATGGTTAAATCGATTTTTTCGTTCTGTGCAAAGCTCAACAGGGCAGCAATATCCGTTGCGGCAATCTGCACATTTTGCAGTGTAGGCTCCAGCGCCGTGCCTGCGTTGCCCGGTGCCACGAAAACGGTATCAACCAATGGCGACTGTGCTGCTTTCCAGGCCAGCGCGTGTTCGCGCCCGCCGTTACCGATCACTAATACTTTCATTGTCTGCTCCGTGGATTAATGGCGGAAGTGGCGCATGTCGGTGAAGATCATCGCAATGCCATGTTCATCAGCGGCGGCAATCACTTCGTCATCGCGGATAGAGCCACCCGGCTGGATCACGCAGGTCACACCTACCTCTGCCGCAGCGTCAATACCGTCACGGAACGGGAAGAAGGCGTCAGACGCCATCGCAGAGCCTTTCACTTCCAGCCCTTCGTCACCGGCTTTGATCCCGGCGATTTTTGCAGAGTAGACGCGGCTCATCTGGCCTGCGCCAATACCGATAGTCATGTTCTCTTTTGCGTAGACAATGGCGTTGGATTTCACGAACTTCGCTACTTTCCAGCAGAACAGCGCATCACGCAGCTCCTGCGCAGTAGGCTGGCGTTGAGTGACGACGCGCAGTTCGTTTTCGGTGACCATACCCAGGTCGCGATCCTGAACCAGTAAACCGCCATTTACGCGTTTGAAATCAAGGCTGGCAACAGGTTTTTCCCATTGGCCACAGACCAGAACGCGGACATTCTGTTTCGCTGCCGTGATCTTTAATGCTTCTTCCGTGGCGGATGGCGCAATGATCACTTCAACAAACTGACGGGAGATAATTGCCTGCGCAGTTTGGGCATCCAGTTCGCGGTTAAACGCGATAATGCCGCCGAAAGCCGAGGTCGGGTCGGTTTTATACGCACGATCGTACGCATCCAGAATAGAGTTACCCACTGCCACGCCGCACGGGTTGGCGTGTTTTACAATGACGCATGCCGCTTCGCTGAATGTTTTGACGCATTCCAGCGCGGCATCGGTGTCGGCAATATTGTTATAAGAGAGCGCTTTGCCCTGCAATTGCTGCGCGGTAGCAACGGATGCCTCTTTGATCTCTTCTTCTATATAGAAGGCGGCTTGTTGGTGGCTGTTCTCGCCGTAACGCATATCCTGCTTTTTAATGAAGTTCAGGTTCAGCGTGCGCGGGAAGCGGCCGGCAGGTTCTTTGCTTTCGCCGTGATAAGCCGGTACCAGGCTACCAAAATAGTTGGCGATCATGCTGTCGTAAGCGGCAGTATGTTCAAATGCTTTGATCGCCAGATCGAAACGCGTGGCGAGCAGCAGTGAGCCATCGTTCGCATCCATCTCATTAATAATGGCGTCGTAGTCGCTGCTCTTCACAACGATCGCTACATCTTTATGGTTCTTCGCGGCGGAGCGCACCATTGTCGGGCCGCCAATATCAATATTCTCAACGGCATCTTCCAGCGAGCAACCTTCGCGGGCAACGGTCTGTGCGAACGGGTACAGGTTAACAACGACCATATCGATAGGTTTGATCGCGTGCTCAGCCATGATCGCCTCGTCCTGATCACGACGACCAAGGATCCCGCCATGTACTTTCGGGTGCAGCGTCTTAACGCGTCCATCCATCATTTCCGGAAAACCGGTGTAGTCGGAAACTTCGGTCACTGGCAGGCCTTTATCTGCCAGCAGACGCGCGGTTCCGCCTGTAGATAGCAGTTCTACGCCACGCTGAGAGAGCGCCTGTGCGAATTCGACAATACCCGCTTTGTCAGAAACACTGAGCAAAGCGCGGCGGACTGGACGACGTTGTTGCATGGTAAATCCCCTGGATTTGACTTGAACAGAGAGCGTTAGGTGAATTTTATGATCCTAAAGGATCCGAAAACTCATCTAACACCTCTTCTGGAACGCGTTATTTTTGCGCGGGCATTGTAACGAAAACGTTTGCGCAACGCTCGCGAATTTTTAGCCTTTTGCCGTATTGTGGATAAGTCTGTGTGTAAATAGGTATAAGGGCGGGTTTTGCTGTGGAATGCAGCAGTCAGTCATTTTTATGTCATTTTTCTATTGCGGGGGGCCGAGAACTCCCTATAATGCGCCTCCATCGACACGGCGGATGTGAATCACTTCACACAAACAGCCGGTTCGGTTGAAGAGAAAAAATCCTGAAAATCAGGGTTGACTCTGAAAGAGGAAAGCGTAATAT
>NZ_DAMBVN010000028.1:0-39322 GCF_032052965.1 Kosakonia sp. | reverse complement strand
AACCAACCGACATTACTAACTGAAGGTTGTATCTAATCCTGGGGGCAGGTCACACAGTTCAATCTTGGCTTGAAACGCTCATAAATAAGCCAGTTGATCATTAAGGAAAAACATGTGGGGGCACAATTGGGGGCATTTCAGAAAATCGAATAGAAAAATAATCAATAAATTCAATGTGATTATTGATCAGGTGCGACTCCTGTGATCCGCCAAAGTTGCTCCGCACCCATCCGAAAAAGTCTAAAAAACACTTAATTTTCAATAGATTTATCAAGTCATTCATCCGTAACAGTCCGATAGGTTCTCCCTGAATCCATGAAAAATATGTATAGTGATGTGTATAGATTTTTTATACATATTTTGACTTATATAAATGGTACTTACGGGAATATAAATTAAACGAGCAAAACCTCAGGATCAAACATGCATCTGATCCGTAACTGAAAGAGTATGGCTGAATTATAAAAAGCACCGGAATAATCAAAGCATACAGAGCAATCTCGCGCTGAATGGGAAAAGCAAAGCGGCCTGGTTGTCAAAGTGCGATGAACCCGATGCATAATGGCTAATCTTAGACCGGCTTATGCCGGTCTTTTGAAACTGAATAATAATTAATTATGCAAGCTCTTATCATAAACATCAATCTTGCTATAATCAGGATTCCCTCTATAATAGACCACTGGCACTTCTTTACCGACACCGTATTTATTCAAATCTACAGTATTGATATTAAGGGTTTGTTTATCCTTTGTGTAGGTTTTATTATTAGCCTTAAAACTATACGTCATTACAATATCAACCTTACCCAACTCATTTGGTGTCCTTGGGAAGTAACTCACGATCTGCGCTTTGACATACACAGGGTCTTTTTTAATTTTCAAGTATAAAAAATAACCTTGCAGCATATAGAAGACGAAGAAACTTATTATGGCCAGAGGGCCAATAATTGCTATCAATCCCGTATACTTCTCCATTTCAATCCTCATGTGATTATACTTAGTACGGCATTTTTCACTGACACAATGTTTCTTTCAATTTTATTACCGAGGATCTCAAAGCGCGCCCCACCGCTTCCTCTAAGTTTTATCTGGATAGGATTGGTCTCATACTTAAACCCTCTTGAAGCAATTTCAGTTAAGCCGAGGGATGTCTCATTAAGTTTGAGGGCTAGAGCAAATGCTTTAAATTCAAACCAGTCAGGGGCTTGTATATCGACCTTTTTATCACCTTTTATTGTAATAGTATCTGGGGTAGATATCGTAATATCGCCTTTAGTAATTTTTTGTACCCAGTCACCAGTAATGGTAGTACTTACACCACCTCTTATAGTATTTTTTCGACCACCGCCATGAATTAATAGCTCATCACCATCTTGTATTTCTACATTACGTCCGCCTGTTGATATCTTGACCCACATACTACCATCTTCAAGCGTGAGATATTGCCAACCCGTTTTTATCTTCGTATCAACCGATCCATCAATTAGTGTAGTAACATTTCCCTTTATATCGGATACATCACCACCGTCAGTGATTTTTAGCTGACGGCCTTTAGAAATGGTTGTTGTCTTTCCTAAGTTAAAGGTTGCCGTTTCTTCACTGTCTACAGTCGTGGTACGTTTCGCCTTAAAATAAAAAGAAGCATCACCGGTTACTTCATCATTCTGAGTTTTTCCTATTTTAGTTGAGCGGTGACCATCAATATTTACAGTTTTGTCATTCTCCACCGAGACATTCATGTCACGTTCTGAATGCAAATCTACCGTTTCACTGCCCGCTCGATCTTCGAAGAAGAGATAACTCGCATTGTCTTTGTTACCGTCCTTGCTTCGAGTCATAAACCCCATTCGTGTAGCATCGTTTGGCAGTTCCCATGGCGGCATACTGGCTTCATTGTAAACGCGTCCTGTCACTATAGGCCGATCAGGGTCACCGTTAATAAAGTCAATGACAACTTCATCATGAACGCGAGGAATCTGCACACCGCCGAACCCTTGCCCGGCCCAGGCGCTGGATACACGAACCCAGCATGAAGATGTATCATCACCTTTTCCATATCGATCCCAATGAAATTTAACCTTTATTCGCCCATATCTATCGGTCCATATGCTTTCTCCTTGGGGCCCAACAACCTTCGCTGTTTGGGGGCCATAGGTTCTTGGCCATGCTGTTATTTGAGGGGGTCTAAAGACGACGGTTGAAGGTATGACTGTAAAATCGATGCGGTGGACAGTGGCATTATCAGAGCCACTTGCATAACGGTTTTCCTCAAACTGATAATGTGCTTCAGTAGTAAGATATTCACCGTTATCACTAAAAAACGGAGCATTACTCAATAAGAATGTTTTACCTGGCGCAATACCAATCGCTGTCCCAGTTCCGTTAATATGGTGATGTTCTACCTGCCATCTCTGCTGGCGGATTCGTGCATAACTTTCGCCATGTCCATGCTCAACAAAACGTCCCGGCCAGTCATATACATCAATTTCGCCAGGTTTCGGTGACGAGGGATTCTGCCTTGCCTGATGAAGCCATGCATTAGGCTTGCGGAAGTCATAATCGTCTAAGCTATAAAGACCCGGTGTTACAAAATTTTCCATAGCCCATTGAGCAATTCCCTCGGTCGTTGTACTTCCTCCTGAAGGAGTATGTTGATAAGGTATTATTTCATAACCTTCTGCGGTACCGTATTGTTCCACTGAATCAACCAAAACGAGCGTATGCTTATCCTGTTCATGCCGGAAGTAATATGCTATCCCTTCAAGTTCCATCAGGCGGCATATGAAATCAAAGCTGCTTTCTTGATACTGAACACAATAATCCCATAGACGATAGCTTCCAATAAGAACATCCTCGAAATTAATGTTATATTCAGCAAGAATGGTTTGAATAATTTGCGGTACAGTTTGATCCTGAAATATGCGCATATTACGATCGCGCTGCATTGGCCATAAATCCGATTCAACCGTAAGTGAGTAGGATGCATAGCGACTTCCTGACAACTCAACAGCGCTCACCGCAACGGCAGTAACTTTTCAATTGAAATATCGTGGATTTTGTGCATTTTTGGTTGGAATACTAATAGTTACAGGCTGCCCCAGCAATGCACTGCGATCAATGCGTGCATCTGTTCCAAGTAATACCAAATTTAACATAAAGGGCTGTGATATCGCTTCGTGACCAGAGAGCTTCCAGAAAAGAAGCCCATCAACAGGAAGCATAACTGTTATTCGGTTTAACATAGATAAATAACCAGATGGAAAATCCCTTGCTGGTGTCTCCTTTTAGCGTAGTTGAACATATTAAACTGTAACCTGAACACACTTGACCATAACGCATTTAATATTTTTTGCCCCGGCCAATAAATTAAGATAAATCCTAGCCACCAGTTGCATAACAAACAAAAATACCGTTGTTCGGTTTTACCGAACAGCTGCCTGTCCCGGTTTTGGTGAGACCTGGCGGTACCCTAATGTTAAACTCGATTAAATGCATCCAAATATTACCAATAAAATCAATACCTTATTAATTGTCACGCTAATGTAATGCCCTGTGCGGAGTGGCATACTGCCTCTGTGCTTCAGCGAGAGCATGCCGGTACCGGGCATTAAAACCTCTACTCACTTGCTGCCAGGGGATGAAAACGTGCAGGCGCTGGCAGCGGCAATAAATGTGATCTGCCACGGCTTTCAACACAAAAGTGCCCGCGGCTTCACACAGTGATATTGCCGGATAAAACGCTAAATAATCAGTGGGTTATTTTCCCCTGCACAGATGTGCCCGCGTTCGCGAAGCCTGAAAACAAATGTGCAATACAAAACGGGGTTTTTGCCGCTGAAAAGGGAAGTAAATTGTTTTGCCGCAGACTGCCGACAAGGTTATATCGAATAACCAAACCGATTTCGTTGTTGGCACATATGTGCAAGAGGCGAAGGATGCTAAATCAAAACAGTGATGATATTCGCCTGATCGTAAAAATCGCGCAGCTTTATTACGAGCAGGAAATGACACAGGCGCAAATTGCCCGGGAGCTGAGCATTTACCGGACCACCATCAGCCGCCTGCTAAAACGTGGCCGCCAGCAGGGTATCGTCACCATTGCCATTAATTACGACTACAACGAAAACCTGTGGCGTGAGCAACAACTTAAAGAGAAATATGGTCTGAAAGAGGCTGTGGTGATCGCATGCGACAACGAACAGGAGGAGGTACAACTTGATCTGATGGGCATCTGCGGCGCGCAGTTACTGGAACGTTTACTGGAACCCGGGGATATCATTGGCTTTTCCTGGGGGCAGGCCGTCCGTGCGCTGGTAGAGCGGTTACCCCATGCCAGCCAGTCACGCCAGCTTATCTGCGTACCTGTCGTGGGTGGCCCTTCCGGCAAGCTGGAAAGCCGCTATCACGTCAATACCCTGACCTACAGCGCTGCCGCAAGATTAAAAGGGGAATCGCACCTCGCCGACTTTCCGGCACTGCTGGACAACGCCCTGATCCGTAACGGTATTATGCAGTCCCAGCACTTTAGAACCATCTCCGCTTACTGGGACAATCTCGATATTGCGGTCGTGGGCATCGGTTCCCCGGCTATCCGTAACGGCGCGAACTGGCATGCCTTTTACGCCAGTGAAGAGAGCGACGATCTGTGTACCCGCCAGGTGGCTGGCGACATTTGCTCGCGCTTTTACGACATTCAAGGCGCAACGGTAGAAACGAGGATGAGTGAAAAAACGCTCTCTATAGAAACGCATCAACTGAAGAAGGCGCGTTACTCTATTGGCATTGCCATGGGTGAGGAGAAATACAACGGAATTTTAGGCGCATTAAGGGGGGAACATATTAACTGTTTAGTGACTAACCGAGAAACAGCCGATCTCTTACTGAAGTAATTATCGCTATTACGCTTTTACATAATTCATTTTATGGGGGCTACTTTTGGCCAACATCAGGAGAAATATATGCACAACTGGTTAAATCTGCAGGGCAAAATCATTGTTGTTACGGGCGGCGCATCCGGAATCGGGCTCGCCATTGTCGACGAATTATTAGCGCAAGGCGCAAAGATACAAATGGTGGATATTCACCCTGGAGACGGGAGATATAATAACCATCCCAATTATCGCTTCTGGCAGACGGATATTTCCAGCGCGGGGGGTGTGAACCTGGCTATTAATGGCGTGATTCACCACTTCGGGCATATTGACGGTCTGGTCAATAACGCAGGAATTAACTTCCCGCGCCTACTGGTCGATGAAAAAGCCCCGGATGGCAAATATGAATTAAATGAAGCCGCATTTGAAAAAATGGTCAACATCAATCAAAAAGGGGTGTTTTTAATGTCGCAAGCGGTAGCGCGCCAGATGGTGAAACAGCGCGGCGGCGTAATTGTGAATGTCTCTTCCGAAAGCGGGCTGGAAGGATCAGAAGGCCAGAGTTGTTATGCCGCCACCAAAGCCGCGATGAATAGCTTTACACGATCCTGGGCCAAAGAGCTGGGTAAACATGGCATCCGGGTGGTGGGCGTCGCACCTGGGATCCTGGAAAAAACCGGGCTGCGCACACCGGAGTATGAAGAGGCACTGGCCTGGACCCGCAATATTACCGTTGAGCAGTTGCGCGAAGGGTACAGCAAAAACGCGATTCCGCTGGGTCGCTCAGGGAAACTGTGTGAAGTGGCCGATTTTATCTGTTACCTGCTGTCAGAACGCGCCAGCTACCTTACCGGCGTGACCACAAACATTGCCGGCGGCAAAACACGCGGTTAAGGAGTCACCATGGTCAATGCTCTTTTTTGTGCCCACGGCTCGCTGGCCTGCGCCATGCGGGATTCCGTGAAGATGGTCTACGGTGAAGTGAGCGTCGATGCGCTGGAATTTGTCCCCGGCGAAAACGCCCACGACATTGCCGAAAAAATGGTGTCGTGCATCAACACCCGCCCGGATGATACGTGGCTAATTGCGGTGGATCTCCAGTTTGGTAGCCCGTGGAACGCTGCTGCAACCCTTGCCATGCGCAACCCCGAAATTCGCGTTATCAGCGGACTTTCGCTACCGATGGCGCTGGAACTGGTCGACAACCAGCACAGCATGAACGTGGATGAACTCTGTAGACACCTGATAACCATTGCCCGGCAGGCCTGTGTTGTCTGGCAGCCCCCGCAAACAACCGAGGAGGATTTGTGATGAATATTACGCTGGCACGTATTGATGATCGTTTGATTCACGGGCAGGTCACCACGGTGTGGTCAAAGGTGGCAAATGCACAGCGGATTATTATCTGCAATGACGATGTTTATAACGATGAGGTTCGCCGCACGTTATTACGCCAGGCTGCCCCGCCGGGCATGAAAGTCAATGTTGTTAATATCGAAAAGGCGATCGCGGTCTACCATAACCCGCAATATAAAGACGAGACAGTCTTCTATTTATTTACCCGGCCGCAGGATGCACTGGCGATGGTTAAACAAGGCGTTCAGATAGAAACCCTGAATATTGGCGGCATGGCCTGGCAACCGGGTAAAAAACAATTAACCAAAGCCGTCTCATTAGACGCATCAGATATTAACGCCTTTCGTGAACTGGATGATCTCGGTGTGCATCTGGATTTACGTGTCGTTGCGTCCGATCCGTCCATCAATATTCTCGAGAAAATTGAAGAGTTGTCGTTAGCGGAATAAATAAAAACACCCGTTATTTATGCCTTTACGGGCAGGGATAATGACACCCAAAGGATACCCATTATGGAAATAAGTACCCTACAAATCATAGCTATCTTTCTCTTTTCCTGTATTGCAGGTATTGGCAGCGTGCTGGATGAATTTCAGACCCACCGCCCGCTGATTGCCTGTACGGTTATCGGCTTCATTCTTGGTGATCTCAAAACCGGGATTATTCTCGGCGGTACGCTGGAACTGATCGCCCTCGGCTGGATGAACGTTGGTGCCGCGCAGTCTCCGGATTCAGCACTCGCCAGTATTATTTCCGCCATTCTGGTCATTGTCGGGCAGCAAAGCATTGCTACCGGCATCGCCATCGCGCTGCCCGTGGCCGCCGCAGGCCAGGTGCTGACGGTATTTGCGCGCACTATCACCGTGGTGTTCCAGCACGCCGCCGATAAAGCTGCGGAAGAAGCGCGCTTTCGTACCATTGACCTGCTTCACGTTTCAGCTTTAGGCGTTCAGGCGCTGCGTGTTGCGATTCCGGCATTGATCGTTTCGTTGTTTGTCAGTGCCGACATGGTCAGCAATATGCTGAACGCTATCCCGGCGTTCGTCACCCACGGTCTGCAAATCGCGGGCGGTTTTATCGTGGTGGTCGGTTACGCCATGGTACTGCGCATGATGGGCGTGAAATACCTGATGCCTTTCTTCTTCCTCGGCTTTATTGCCGGCGGTTACCTCGACTTCAGTTTGCTGGCCTTCGGCGGCGTGGGCGTGATTATCGCACTGCTCTACATCCAGCTTAATCCGCAGTGGCGCGAAGCCAGAACGCCGCTTCCCGCTGCCCGCACGTCCACCTCTCTTGACCAGCTTGACGACTAAAGGAGCCCATCATGGCAGAGAAAAAACTGACCAAATCTGACCTGTTTAGCATGTTTGTTCGCTCCAACCTACAACAGGCCTCGTTCAACTTTGAACGCATACACGGGCTGGGCTTTTGTTACGACATGATCCCCGCCATCAAACGGTTGTACCCCTTAAAAGAGGATCAGGTCGCGGCACTGAAGCGTCATCTGGTGTTCTTCAACACCACGCCGGCCGTCTGCGGCCCGGTCATTGGCGTGACAGCCGCCATGGAAGAAGCGCGCGCGAACGGGGCAGAAATCGACGATGGCGCTATCAACGGCATCAAAGTAGGGCTAATGGGGCCGCTGGCGGGCGTTGGCGATCCGCTGGTTTGGGGCACGCTGCGACCGATCACTGCCGCGCTGGGCGCGTCTTTGGCTCTGTCGGGCAATCTTCTTGGCCCGCTGTTGTTCTTCTTTATTTTCAACGCAATACGCCTGGCGCTGAAATGGTACGGCCTGCATTACGGTTTTCGCAAAGGGGTGCGTATCGTCAGCGACATGGGCGGCAACCTGCTGCAAAAACTGACGGAAGGCGCATCGATTCTCGGCCTGTTTGTGATGGGGGTACTGGTAACGAAATGGACGCATATCAGCGTGCCGCTGGTGGTTTCTCAAACGCCCGCCGCCGATGGCAGCACAGTGACCATGACGGTGCAGGACATTCTTGATCAGCTTTGCCCCGGCTTGCTGGCGTTGGGGCTGACGTTGCTGATGGTGCATCTGCTGAATAAGAAAGTGAACCCGGTCTGGCTGATTTTCGCCCTTTTCGGCCTGGGCATTATCGGCAACGAACTGGGCTTCCTGTCCTGATCTCTCGCCCCGCCAGTACGGGCGGGGCACCTGTCAACGTGTGAGGTATTGAGCATGCAAACCACCGCTTTACGGCTTTATGGAAAACGCGATTTACGCCTGGAAACGTTTGAACTTCCGGCGATGCAGGACGATGAAATTCTGGCAACGGTTGTCACAGACAGTCTGTGCCTCTCTTCCTGGAAAGAAGCCAATCAGGGGGAAGATCATAAGAAGGTGCCTGATGATGTGGCGACGAACCCGATCATCATCGGTCATGAATTTTGCGGCGATATCCTCGCCGTCGGTAAAAAGTGGCAGCACAAGTTTAAGCCCGGTCAGCGCTATGTTATCCAGGCGAACCTGCAACTGCCGGATCGCCCGGATTGCCCCGGTTACTCTTTCCCCTGGGTAGGCGGCGGCGCGACCCATGTGCTGATCCCAAGAGAGGTGATGGAACAGGACTGCCTGTTGAGTTATGAAGGGGAGACTTACTTTGAAGGGTCGCTGGTTGAGCCGCTCTCCTGCGTCATTGGCGCATTTAATGCCAACTACCATTTGCAGACGGGAACTTACCGGCACGAAATGGGCATCCGCCCGCAGGGGCGCACTTTGATTCTTGGCGGCACCGGGCCAATGGGGCTGCTGGCCATTGATTACGCGCTGCATGGTCCGGTGAACCCGTCATTGCTGGTAGTCACCGATATCAACGAAGAGAAACTGCGTTATGCCCGCCAACATTACCCTTCAGAGGCACAAACGCAGACCCACTATCTCCACACGCAGGATGCCAGCCAGCAAGCATTAATGGCGATGAGCGAAGGGCACGGCTTTGACGATATCTTTGTTTTTGTTGCTAATGAGCAACTGGTGACAATGGCGTCTTCACTGCTTGCACCCGATGGCTGCATGAACTTCTTTGCCGGTCCGCAGAATAAGCAGTTCAGCGCAGCGGTTAACTTTTACGACGTGCATTACGCTTTTACGCACTATGTCGGTACGTCCGGCGGCAACACCGATGACATGCGCGCAGCGGTGAAACTGATTGAAGAGAAGCGAGTCCAGCCAGCCAAAGTGGTTACGCATATTCTGGGGCTGGATGCCGCAGCGGAAACAACCCTCAGGTTGCCAGACGTCGGCGGCGGAAAAAAGCTGCTTTATACCGGTAAAACGTTGCCGCTGACCGCCCTGACCGGGTTCAACGATCCACAGCTTCAGCAGATCCTGCAACGCCACCAGGGGCTCTGGTCCGGCGAAGCCGAGCAGTATTTACTGTCGGCGCCTGTGGCATAAGCGCACATAACATAAAGTCTGTCTGTACAAACCGAACCTGTAAGTCTACCTTACAGGTTTTTAAAAACTGACAGACAACCACACATGAAGCGCGCTTTTTTCATTTTCACCACAGCTTTGCTTTTTAACACCACCAGCTACGCCGCAGACCCCTTGCCGAAAGACGTGCAGACTTTTCGCGACCTCGCCGACGAGTGTGAACACTTTGCCGGTGAGCAAGATTCTGATCTGGACGAACAACGCCAGAAAGAGCTGGATGCCAGCCTGGAAGCAACCTGCGGCAAAGCCGTCAAACAGTTAAAAACGTTACGGGCGAAGTACAAGAATGACGCAGCGTTAATGAAGATTATTAATGCTTATGATTTCTGAGATGATGTATTGATCTTTAAGGGGCTGCAGCCCCTTAATAATTTAAATGGCATACAACCTGAATTAACTTTTACAATTACATGTAAATCGCCTTCATAAAAAATTGAACAATCCTTGGCAAAAAAAATAAATATTATAGTCAGCTATAGTTTAATTTTAAATAAGTTGAAATAATTATCATATTTACTATTCTATATTTCCTCATCCTTATAATAATAAGAGAGATGAAAATTATAATATTTTATTTCGCCGATGATTATAATAAATTGCACTGCCAATTATATTATCGGCTAGTTTCAGCTTGCCTCGCCACCATGATTTCCTTACTTTCGACGATAGATTGCAGCGGGGGCGAATACCTTATACAGTCAGCAATAAGCTTTTATTATCATACAATTACTTTTTTACGGGAACCGTTATGCCTGACAGTGCTTATACGACCGCAGCGGCGGAACTGAGAAGGAAGGGTTAATGGCTATCTTTTCTCCGGTTTTGCGCAACTGGCTACGACTGCTTGCCCTTTCAGTCCCTCTTGTGGCGCTGATGGAACTGATACACCTGCCCGCCGCACTGCTATTAGGCCCGATGATTTCCGGTATTGTTCTCGCCATGACTCACCATCCGGTCACTATCAGTAAAAAAAGCTTTGGCGCAGCGCAGGCGGTCGTCGGGGCGATGATCGCCCATGCGATCCCGCCGTCTGTATTTGGCCGTATCGCGGCCGACTGGCCGATTTTTATTAGCTGCATTGTGGCGGTGATTTTCGCCAGCGCCATCCTCGGCTGGATCATGGCCAGGTTACAGGTCTTCCCCGGCTCTACTGCCATCTGGGGCTCGTCGCCAGGTGCAGCAGCAGCGATGACCATTATGGCCGAAAGTTTTGGTGCGGATGTTCGCCTGGTCGCTTTTATGCAGTATTTGCGGGTGATGATCGTTGCACTGGTCGCCGTGCTGGTCACGCGGATGTGGATGGGCACAGATAACCCGGATCACGCCGTCGCGGCCTTTACCCTGTTTGGCCCGCTGCGCGGGTTGGCCTTTGCCGGGACGTTACTGATTATCGCCGCAGGCTACCTGATTGCCCGCAAAGTGAAAATGCCGTCGGGGCCAATGCTGATAACGCTGGTTCTGGGAACAATAGTGGAAGATACCGGCCTGCTGCGGCTGGAATTACCGCCGTGGCTACTGGCGATTTCTTACGCCATTATTGGCTGGAGCATTGGCCTGCGCTTTACGCGCGAGATTGTCGGTTATGCTGCACGGGCATTACCGCGTGTGTTGCTGTCGGTACTGACGCTGGTTGCCGTGTGTTGCGGTTTCGCCTTTTTACTGGTGCGCTTCGCGGGTATCGATCCGCTGACCGCTTACCTGGCCACCAGCCCCGGTGGAGCGGATACAGTGGCCATTATTGCCTCATCAAGCCATGTGGATATTTCGTTTGTGATGGCCATGCAGACCGGGCGCTTTATTCTGGTGCTGATCACCGGGCCTGCGATCTCACGTTTTGTCGCAAAACGGCTGGGGACATAGCCTCTAACCTCAGTCGTTTTATATATTTAAGTAATAAGAAGGCGCACTTAAGTTCAGTGATTCGCAAAAGGAGGCAGCATATTGAGTTCTTCCAGACGCCGACGGTCCATGTTGATTATGCACTGCATATAACCCGCGTTATAACTGTCCGTTGCATTGCCCGAGGGAGTGGCTATGGCTGTACAGAGGCGATCACGGGACTGCTCCCACAGCTGCTGTGATTCACGGAATGCTTTCCCATAAACATTCTTGATACTTTCACCGCCCTGCTCCATCGAGTAAGGCTCAGCGTAAGGTTCGTAGGTGTTTATCTTACGCATTTTGTCATCAACCGCCTGCTTGAGCGTTTTGTTACTCTCTCTCGCCGCCTGCTCAATACATTCAGCAGGCGAGACATCCGCATACTGTCCGACGGAATAACATTTTTTCACTTCATTTCCTTGCGTCAGTTGTGTCTGAGCGTAGAGAGATAAAGGAGCACACTCACCGAAATAATGAGTAATGTCTTAAGCTTCATTGAGATCCCTCACCATTCCTTTAATAACGTTACCGAATCATCATGAGCCAATATGGTGAGATGAAAAGCGTAATAGTGATGAATGTTGATTTCCCTCATTGCCGACTTTAGACCGGACAGCGCTAAAGCTTATCCGGCCTTTTAATTCCGGCTAACGGGCCTCCACGACGGCAACCCTCACTTCGCCAGCCGCAGCGTCTCAATCACTTCCGCCACCTGCCGTCGGGCGTCGCCCGTCAGCGTGCGCAGCGGCGCGGGCAGGCACGGCGCAGCGACTGCACCGAGCAATTCCGCCGCAGTGGCGATCACCCGCAGGCTACCGCCGTAACGCCGGAACAGATCCCACAGCGGAGCCAGCGCAGCAGAGCGCTCGCGCGCTTGCGCCGTATCCCCGGCAAGCGCAGTGCGGGCTATCGCCAGTGCCGCTTCAGGGAACAGTCCGCCCATGACCGAATACCAGATGCCGCAACCGGCATTAAGTCCGTCTACCGCAATCGCATCTCCGCTGATGCCCAGCGTGACCGTTTCCGGGATCTGCGGGCGCAGGCTGGCAATGCGTTCCAGCGCCGACACTGGCGGGATTTTGATGGAGCCAATATTGGGTAATTGTGCAATGCGCGCCAGCAAGCCATCGCTAAAGGTGAAGTGCGTGGCGCCGGGGTTGTCGTACACGCACAACGGTACGGAAAGCTCGCGAGTCACCGCCGCATACAGATCGAATACCTCGTCTTCCGTTAGCGCGTGATAAGAAACCGGCGCCAGCAGCACCGCGCTAACACCCGCTTTCTGTGCGTCTTCCGCCAGCCATAACACGTCGCGGGTACGCAACGCGCCGATGCCGGCAATCACCGGTACTGCGCCAGAGTATTCGGTTGCCAGTCGCAACGCGCTGGCACGTTCATTACGGCTGAAATAGGGATAACAACCCGTCGATCCAAGCGCACCGATGGAATCCACCCCGGCAGTGCGAAGCCGTTCGATTAACCGCACGTAGGCAGCTTCATCCAGTTTTTCATCGACCAGCGGCGTCAGTGGAAAAGCGCTCAACCCTGTGAAATGCATCCTTCTCTCCTTTTCAGAGATCAAACCCGAGTAGCGATTTTTGTATCTTGCAGCCCGGCATCATACGTTGTAACCCCGCCGCCAGTTCATCGCTCGCCTCACATAATGCAGCCTTTGGTATATCTGGCGCGGCGCACCAACATACGCAGCAATATTCTCGCGCCAGCCAGAATAGCGTAACGCAGACTAAGGGCATTATAGAGATCCACCATCGCGTCAATTGCCGGTACCACGCCATCACACAGGGCACGTTTAACCAGCACCTCTACCCGCCTGCGAGTTTACCTCCGGTGCAGCTTCCACAAACAGATTAAGTGGTTGAGCTTACTGTCCTGCAGTAAGTGAACGCCATTCCTGATGACGGCCAGATCCGATTTCCCGCCAGGCAGATGATCCGCCAGCTACGCTTTACCGGTATGACCGGACACAGGAGAAGAAGATGAAAATTATCCGTAATGGCTCAACGCCGTCAGCGCAAGGCCCGCAAGAGTATTTCACGGGGCGTGTGCGTCTTGATGCCCCGTTTAAAGCTGATGAACCCGCCCGCGTTAGTGGAGCAACAGTTACCTTTGAGCCCGGCGCGCGCACTGCATGGCATACCCATCCGCTGGGCCAGACGCTGATCATCACGCACGGGAAAGGCTGGATCCAGTGCGAAGGAGAAGCCATTCAGGAGATGAACCAGGGGGATATCGTCTGGATCCCCGAAGCGGTGAAACACTGGCATGGCGCAACCGCCACGACCGCAATGACGCATATTGCCATTGCCGAATCGCTGAATGGCAGCCCGGTCACCTGGCTGGAGCATGTCACCGATGCGCAATATTCCGGCAAGCCGTAAGAGGCCGATAATGCCACCCCCCGAAATTACCACTCTCCGGCGCGGTGTTATCGCTGCGCCATCACCCTCATTCCGTGGGTATAACGCGAGAGCAGATCCTGTTCAAACTGTTCGCGAAGTGACTGCGGCGAGAGGATGCCGATATCCGGCAGCCAGTAGCGCAGCCAGCGGAACAGCGTGTGCGGATCGCTGATCGCTGTTGAAAGGGTGACACTGCCATCGTCGTGCTGTTCGAGGATCCGCTGTGCGGGAAACAGGGCCCGCCGGGTAACATATTCCGCCGCGTGGGCGGAAACGCGCAGCCGCGTTTCGACACGTGAACCAAAGCGAATCCCCACCCCACTGTCGAGTTCGGCCAGCACATCCTCTTGCGGTGTAAAGCGCATCGCGGTACGAACAAGCCCCTCAATGCGCGCCAGTTCAAATGCTTTCAGGCGTCCTTTTTCTACCGCGGCGAGATACCACAAGCCAGCCTGATTTATTAGCCGGTAGGGCTGCGCCCGCCGGGCCTTATCACGGTAATGATATTCCACTTCGCAACGTGCACTGATAGCCAGATTCAACTGATTAAGGAGATCCTCAAGCAAAAGATTTTCCCGGCTGCTGGGAGCCTGAAATGAAATATTGCTGCTGTTTTTCATGCTGTTGCGAAGAGACTGACCGTCATGACGCGGGAACAGATTCGCCACGCCAGTAAAATCAGCGAACTCGGCCAGATGGCCATTGTGCAAAGAAGGAAGAAGATGGGTGCTCAGTTTATAACGTCCTGGTGCAACCTGATCGAGAATATGCCCCAGTCGCGCCAGATCCCGGTAAGCCGTGCGCTCCGTGATGCCGAACTTATCGCATAGCCACGCTTTATCGATAGTCCGCCCCTGATACAGCGCACCGAAAATTTCACAGAGCCGCTCAATCAGCGGGTCATGTTTTCTATCGTGACTTGCCTTCATTTTCCCCCGGTTCCGGAATAAAAAGTCTCGGAAGACATTAAACGAATATGGCCTGACCACCGCGCCATGGCCCTGTTTTATAGGTAATATATTGATTGTGCTTAGGGGTTAACGGCAGCGAGCGGAAAAACTAAAATGAAATTTCTGCCCGACGCAGATCCTGACCATCCCTTTATTTCGCTAAAGGGAAGATAAACTATTTCCCTGACAGGAAGTGTCAGTACGCTATTGGCCTTGCTCGCTGCAGCACACTTTGGTGTGAGGGATGATTAGAATGCGGTCTTCACCGTTACCCTGCCATTGCCAGGAAGAGGTATGGCAAAGGCAGGGGGATTGCTGGCGGGTATATTATCGGGTTGCCGCAGAGAGATTGACCTTATTGGCGGCAATAACGAACGGCAGATAGATCAGGGTCGACACCGCCAGGCACAGCAGGCCAACAAACAGCGCGATCCAGTTACCGCCGGTGCCAAGAAAAGCGATTAACGGCCCGGGCGTTGTCCAGGGAACGGCATAGGCGATAGGCGGAATGATCTCCATGCTGATAAAGAAGTAACCGATTAAGGAGTTTACGAACGGCGTCAGCACAAACGGCACCACCAGAATGGGGTTCAGTACAATTGGCAGACCAAAAATAACAGGTTCGTTAATATTGAACAGACCAGGTACAAAGGCCATTTTTGCCATTTCCCGGTAATCTTTACGCCGCGAAGCAATAAAAATCGCCAGCAGTAAGCCCAGCGTCATACCGGAGCCGCCGTAGTTGGCGAACGCATCATTAATGCCGCCCCAGGTGATCGGATACGGCGCCCCCCAGGTCGTGCCGTGCGAAGCGGTATAAGACAAGTTTTCCAGGTTCGCTTCCGTGAAAATCGCCTCGCGGATCGCCGCCACGGTGTTCGGCCCGTGGATCCCCAGCACCCACAGGAAATTTGCCACCAACCCCAGCACCAGTACCGCCACAATGTTGGTGCCCATATCTTTGAGCGGTGCCTGAATGAGGGTATACACCAGGTCGTTAAGCCCTTCCGGCGAGAGCTTTGCCAGCAGAAAGTTGATCACGGAAAACAGGATCATGACAAAGAAAATCGGCAGTAATACCTTGAATGAACGGGAAACTGCCGGCGGGACTGCTGCGGGCATGGTTATCGTGACCCGGGGGTTACGCGCCAGACGGCAGAACACTTCGCTGGACAGCAGCGCCACTATTATCGCGACAAAAAGCCCCTGCGGCCCCAGGTATTTAGTGGTGAGATAGGCCTGACCGTCGATAACGGAATAAGGGGTATAGACGACAAAAAAAGCCCCTAACGCTGTTAAGCCACAAAGCAAATCATCTTGTTGATAGCTGATGGCAATGTTTCGCGCCACGAGGAAGGCGATCAATATCGCCATAATATTCACCGATCCGTTCATCACCGGCGTGAAGATTTGTTGCGCAGCCGCGAGATTAGGGAACAACGCATCCAAATGCAAAATACTGGCGATAAACCCATCCGGGGACAAGATGGCGAAATTAATTAAAATAATCAGCGAACTGGCCATTACAATCGGGAACGACAATATAAAAGCATCCCGAATGGCGGATACATGGATCTGAGAATTTAATTTGATGGCAATCGGGACAAGGACTTTTTCCATGCCACGCTCGAATGATTCCATAAAACTCATATTAATTCCTTGTGCTTTTCATGCCGCTTGTTAACAGGCATGCGCAAACATTCTGTGCGAGAGTATTTTTCACATATATAAATATGAATAATTTTTTAAAATGATTTATTCAGCCAGTAACGCCAGCGCGTGCTCTAACACCGCTTTTCCATTCATTTGCCCGTACAGCGCCATGTCGATCACCGCCACAGGTACCCGTCCCTGCACCACCTCTTCGATTTCACGCTTCTGATAACGTACCTGCGGCCCGAGCAATACCATATCCACGCCATCCCGCTTTAAGGTTTCTTTGGCTTCAGAGATCGCCATTGCGTTAATCGTGACCGGAATATTAATACTTTCGGCATGTTCACACATTTTTTTCACCAGCATGCTGGTCGACATACCAGCGGCGCAAACCAATAATATATTTTTCATATACTTCGTCCTTTATTAATAACAAGTTAATTTCGAAGCATTTTAACGGATACATAATGCATAAACTTTCATTACGATCACAATAATTACCGCAATAAGAAGAAAAGCAAAACTTAATTATGAAATAACGTTAGTGGAATATTTAACATCGACAATGAATTAATCAGCCGTGGAGTAACATGATAACCCCACCAATATGTCGCGCATTACGTGATGTTCACCGTTCAGTGCGCATTTACCCCTCTGGAAGCAGCCGGCGATAACCCGAAGACCCCCCTCTACCTGGCATCCGTGGCGCAGGCAGACTGCTGCCCTGACTCAGGTACATCATGAGTCATACTGCCCGCTCCAGACCTTTCGAAACAGGCATTCAAATCAGGGCACCCGTACGCGATTCTCTTATGTATGAATGATCACAGGCTCAATAAAATAGCTCAGGGGGTGATCATCCTGATCTGTTGTGCCCTTATCGTGTTCATATTAAGGACACAACTGAGCATATTTTCGGTAAAAGCATGCGTGCCTTGCGCTTGTGTGGAAGCCAATTCGCAATAATTATTTCTGTACTGGATCCAGTCCTGCTGGTTTTGTTTAAACGTTGTCAGCATGCGCGCTTTTTGCTCCGGCGTACCTCGCCACCAGCGGGTGTAATCAAATTCAGAAATTTCTTTTAATTTAAGATGATAAATTGCAGTCAAATCGCTTTCTGACGTGTCACTAAGACCACCGAGACATTCATCATCATTATCGGCATATTTTTTTATGCATTGTGCAACGTCCTGATTAAGGGTCATGTTATCCGCTGCGGCAAAAGCGTAATTTCCAATAAAAAACAAAAGGATAAGTAAAAAATATTTTTTCATTTTAAATATGCCAACCTTACAGATAAACGTTGCGGATCAAGTAACTGCATTAAATCAGCGATGCTGATAATGCATGACGTCATGCCTTTTGTCATTGTTAGCGATGTTTCTCCCATGCTCAGTTAAAATCTGTCGGCGGTGTGCGCGGGCCACTGGCAGTCCAGCAATGCAATGTCAGAAAAGCGGGCGGCAAATGAGGAATCACCCGGGCTGCTGGCGAAGAAACCAAACTGGACACTGCCCTGAGCATGAAAGAGATGAAACATGCGCATCATATTGAACTGCTCACCATCGGCCGAGTTTTCCAGCAAAAAGTCGCTCCCTCTGCGGCTGAGGCGGTAATACATGGTTGGTACCTGCTGCGCCAGATCCGCCATCGACCAGTCGGAGAAGCCGGCATTCGTCACCACCGAGAAAAGCTGCTGGCAACCTTTGCTCTGGTATTCAATGCCGCTTTTCATCCAGTGATCTGCATCCTGGTAAATAAACAACCCGCACTGATCGAACCACGCCTTCGCCGTAAAGGAAACCTTCGCTTTGAGCGTCCAGAACGGGGCTTCCCGGCAAATCACCGCAGCCGGAGCGTTATCATATTCAAGGCCGTAATAGGTGCCTCGCCAGTAGTCGGTATCTGGCGAGGTCTGAATGATAATCTCATTGTCGCTGATAACGCATTGTTCAGCGGTGTTGAGCCAGGTTAACTCTGCCGGGGTAAATTTTTCCATGTGCCTATTCCTGTTATCCATGACGTAACACGCTGCACCTCTTTCCTGAATCTTTCGCATCGGCGGACCGGACTCAGGCATAGAACGCTTCGGGCTGCCCTACGGTAATACGTTTAAAATGCAGCAGGTTGTAATTTGGTCGGGCTTCAAAAGCATGCAGATTAAAGGACTTGATCATGGCCATATCGTTATAACCTTCGCCATCGGCAAGCGTGGTGGTCGCTACGCCGCCAATGATAATGGGCAGCTGCATTAAAATGATTTCATCGACCAGATCGAGATTAAACATTTGCCAGTTTAAATTGCCGCCGCCCTCCACCATGATGTGATGAATCCCTCGCTGTTCCAGCTGATTAAACAGCAAATTAAAATCCACCTGATCGATGCCAGAAAAGAGCACTTCTTTGCCATGGTCTTTGATCTGTTGCACCCTTTCATGCCCTCGGGCCTGCTCAGTCGTGACAATAATGGTTTCTTCCGGGGATGATAAAATTTTGGCAGATAGAGGAATATCCAGCGAAGCCGTGGGAATAATCCGCACCGGGCTGGACCCTTCATAGCGATTGGTTAACTGAGGATTATCTGTCGCAATGGTATTTCGACCCACCATTATGGCGTCCACTTTGCCACGAAAATGATGGATAAACTGCATATCATCATCGTTGAAACGCTCAAATAATCCCTTACTTGAACCACCCTGCCCAAGGGTCATTTTTCCGTCGATAGATATTTGGCTAAAAACAGTAATAATCATGAAACCTCTCCTGTTTTTCAGAGAATGATAAGGTTCAGAGATATTTCGGATTCGGCATAAAAACACCTTTCACAATATCGGCTGCGGGATCGTTGAGCAGACGCGAGAATGCCTGAGAATAATCCTCCAGCGCGTAATAGTGGGTTACCAGCTTGCCAAGGTCCGGGATCGTGTCGGCTATTTGCAAAGCACGGGGGAAATGCTGGTTATATTCGCCTGCGCCAATCAGGCGGATGCTATTCACAAGAAAGTGTTTTACCGGTAGTGGGTAAATGTACTGGCTATTAAAACCAAACAGCAGGATCCTGCCGCCCTTACGAATATACTGCGTGGCAGTGCCCAGTTGGTTACCCACGGTATCAATAATCACATCAAACCCGGCGTGACATTGCCTCTCCATTGCCAGTTCTTCAGGAGACACAATATCCAGCCCCAGCGACTGGCCGAATTGCGCACGGTTAGGGTTCAACTCAGTTGCGATAACATGCACGCCCATCCTGCGTAATAACAGTTGCGCCACCAGGCTCATGGGGCCCGCGCCGATAATTAATACCTCTTCTCCGGTTTTAATCGCAGCCTGTTCAATATTATTTAAAATGCAGGCAACCGGTTCAATGGCGACGCCCGTTTCCCAGCACATCCCTTCCGGTAGAGGGTAAACAAACTGCGCGCGCGTAATGAATCGTTCAGCAAACACGCCATGTTTATTCACCCCCGCGATATTCAGACTATGGTTTTTCCCGCCGGTACATAAATGCGTTTGCGATGCGCGACAAGGCATACAGCTGCCGCAATATTCATTCGGATCGATAACGACTCGCATACCTGGCCGTAAATCCGACACCTGTTTACCCACATATAATACGACGCCCACAGCCTCATGCCCGCGAATAATCCCAGGCAGCCCCTCTTCGCGCCCGGATAAAACAGCTAAATCCGTGCCACAAATTCCAGACAGAACAATATCTATTTCTACGCCATCGTCGGGAAATTCATCCATCGGATGGTAATCAATCATTTCTAAAGCATACTTTTCAGTTAGTGCAATGGCCTTCATATATAGCACCCGTTATCTATAAACGATTAATAACAAAAGCAGTTAATTAACAGATATAGTATTTGGCCTTCGCGCTGACTGAGATCGTTATCACACAATATTTTTTCTTAATTATTAATCCATTATACGCAAAACCTTAAACACTATTATACTTGAACATACTGACATACAGAAAACAACCTATCCTTTTGTTTCACTGAGTAATAAGAAAAGAATAAAAACGGGGGGGAATAAGAAACGACAGGAAGAATAAAATTATTAAGAATAAACTTCAGCAAATACTCAATATACACTACAGAAGAGAAAACGACAGGCGAGTCCCAATTTAAGACAACCCGCCCGAGTGCAATCTGGAAACACCGCCACTGCCATGGCAACAGCAGCGTGTCAGGGTTGGCTGACGTCCTTCTTCTCAGCACCACCAAAAGCCAGGTGGCTATGCAAAAGCGCAGTTATCGGCTTTACATGCTCGCGTAATGCACTGTGCAGGTGGCGAATCGCTGGCGAGAACTGTTTGCGATGCGGGCATATCAGGTTTAACGGTGCCGCTTCGCCAGGATGTTGCGGTAACAGTACTTCCAGCCTGCCAGCCAGCACATCCTCGCTGATATCAATCCATGACTTATAGACGATCCCCATCCCGTCTATCGCCCAGCGTCGGGCCACATCCGCGTCATCACACAACAAGCGGCTTTTAACCATCAGTTGGTGGCGCATACCGTTTTCCGGAAAGCTCCATTTGTCGTACACCTGACTGTTCATGGTGAATAACAAACAAGGGTGGTTAACCACTTCATCCAGCGTTTTGGGGCGGCCGTTACGCGCCAGGTACTCTGGCGATGCCGCCAGAACACGCCGGTTATCCTCCGCCAACGGCAGCGCCACATAGCTGCTGTTGTCCAGCACGCCGTAACGAATGGCAATATCAACCGGATCACGAAAAACATCGCTGATTTGATCGGAAAGCGACAGCCGTAACGAGACGAGCGGGTGTTGCTGGCAAAAGCGGGTGATCAGCGGCAACAGCACATTGCGGCCAAGGTCCGACGGCATGGCGACACGCAGTTCACCTTTGATCTCGTTATCGCCGCTGTGCAGGCTTTCGGCACCGGCATGCACCACTTCCAGCATCTCCTGAGCGTAGGGCAGGTATTTTTCACCTTCCGCCGTGAGCCGCAGACTGCGCGTGGAACGGACGAACAGGCGTTTATCCAGATCCCGTTCCAGTCGCTGTACAGCAGCGCTCACCTGTCCTGGCAGCAACCCGGCTTCCCGCGCCGCATTCGAAAAACTTCCCAGTGCCGCCGAGCGGACAAACAGCGTGACATCTTCCAGCCGGATCATGCTCTCTCCACGATGATATACAGATGCGTAACGTCTCTGTTGTGCCAGAAAAAAGCGCGCTGGCAAACTTCATTTTCACTCGTCGAGTGAAAGTGCTGACGCTTTTCAGCGATTTATCTCGTTATCTTTTGCGTTTATTCTCCAACAATCCCCGTTATCTGATTGTTATTTATGCCAGGAGAAACACGATGACCCTTGATGATGCTGTGCTAACCCGCCATACGGTAAAAGCTTTCGAAGCTGGCCAGACGCTGCCGCAGGAGAAAATCGACACCCTGCTTAACGTGCTGCGCAATAGCCCCTCTTCGGTGAACTCCCAGCCGTGGCACTTTGTGGTGGCCTCCACCCCGGAAGGGCGTGAAGCCATGGCAAAAGCGACAGGCGGCGCGTTTGTCTATAACGAACCTAAAGTCCTGAATGCGTCCCACGTTATAGCCCTGTGTATGCGCAGCGATCTTGACGATGCACATCTGCAAAAGGTACTTGAGCAGGAGCAAAAAGATGGCCGCTTTGTGGCGGAAGGCGCAAAAGCGGGCCAGGATAAGGGCCGTCGTTCCTACGTGGATATGCACCGCTTTGAACTGCGCGACATCCCCCAGTGGATGGAGAAACAGGTTTACCTGGCATTAGGCGGCCTGCTGCTGGGCGCGGCAATGCTGAATATTGACGCGACGCCGATGGAAGGTTTTGATGCGCGTGCGCTGGATCATGCGCTGGGTCTGCGTGAAAAAGGGCTGACCAGTGTCGTTCTGGTGTCGCTCGGCGTGCGCAGCGAGAATGATTTCAACGCTGCGCTGCCCAAGTCCCGCCTGCCGCGTGACGAGATCTTTACCTTTATCTAAAACCTGCCAGCCCGGTTCGCCGGGCTGCGTGTTAAATCGTCGCTTTTTCCGCATGCATGCCCGGAACGAGGATCACTTTGCGGCACTCTTCAGTATGTTTATCAAAAATGTCGTACCCGCGAGCGGCCTCTTCCAGCGGCAGATGGTGCGTGACGATCTCCTCAGGTTTCAAATGGCCGGACTCGATCAGCGGTAACAAGTCTGGCAGATAGGCATGTACATGCGTCTGGCCCATTTTGAAGGTCAGCCCCTTATCAAACGCATCGCCAAACATGAAAGCATGTATAAACCCTGCGTAAACGCCAGGCACGCTGACAATCCCGCCCCGGCGTGTTGCCGCAATCGCCTGACGGAGCACTTTCCCGCTGCTCCCTTCGATTTTCAGTGTACTGAGCACCGTTTCGGTGGTGCTGCCTTTGGCTTCAAACCCCACGGCATCAATCACGGCATCCACGCCACGATGACCCGCTGTGTTTTCGATTATCCATGCGGCTGGGTCGTCATTTTTATCAAAGTTAATCGGTGTCACACCATAGCGATCGCGGGCAAATGCCAGCCGGTAATCGCTGTCATCAATCATAAAAATTTGCTCCGCCCCTTCCAGCCGCGCACAGGCCGCAGTCAGCAAGCCAACCGGACCCGCGCCATAAATCGCCACGCTGGAGCCGGGTTTAACCTCGGCGTTTTTAACCGCCTGCCACGCAGTCGGCAGAATATCGGAGAGAAACAGCACCTTCTCGTCTGCCAGCGTATCCGGGACTTTAAACGGCCCGGTGTTGGCTTTCGGCACCCGTACATATTCCGCCTGACCGCCGGGAATACCGCCGTACAGATCGCTGTAGCCAAACAGTGCAGCAGGCGGGGTAATGCCTTTGCGGTTTAACGCCGCGCCTTTGCCGGTATTGGTTTGCTCGCAGGCAGAATATTGGTGAAGTTTACAAAAGAAACACTCACCGCAGGCAATCACAAAAGGGATCACCACCCGGTCGCCTTTACTGACCGCATGCACACCCGGCCCGGTTTCCACCACTTCCCCCATAAACTCATGGCCAAAAATATCGCCATGGTGGGTGCCAGGTATTTTCCCGTGATAAAGATGCAGATCGGAACCGCAAATTGCCGTTGCGGTTACCCGGAGAATAATATCGTCTGAAGATTCAATAACCGGATCGGGGCGGTTATCAACGCTGACTTTATGCGCGCCATGATAAGTAAGTGCTCTCATATATCCTGTTCCTCTTAACGTTCAGACAGAATTGATAAGCATAGGCCAGACCAGAGAGGAGAAATAAAATAAGCATTAATTCTTATTCGGAGCGAAGCGGTGGTACGGATAAATTACCGTACCGCTTATTCAGAGATGTCATGATTAATTAGCGCTGCTGTTGTAAAACTATTTGGCGATATATTTTTCACAGCGGATATTCTTGCTGCTGCATTCCTGAATGTCTGCAAGATGAATATTCTCAGCGCCCGATGCGTTATTTACACTAAATGACACGCCACATGATGACCAGGAGCGACTTCACGAAGCGCAGGGATGGCAACGCAGCACTGCGCGGTCGCCCGCGGGCAGCGGGATGAAAAACGGCAACCGGACGGAGGATGTGAGGGATCGGGGATCTCCCCCTGCACGACAGCGACAGGTTCACTTTCCGGATCAAGCGTCGGTACCGCCGCCAGTAACGCTTGTGTGTAAGGGTGCAGCGGCTGGCTGAACAAGGCATCGCGACTGGCGGTTTCGACCAGTTGCCCGAGATACATCACCGCCACGTCATCACACAGGTGCTCCACCACGCCAAGATCGTGCGAGATAAACAAAAACGTTACGCCATGGTCATCACGCAGGTCGGCAAACAAGTTGATGATCTGTGCCTGAATGGAGACATCCAGCGCTGAAATCGGCTCGTCGGCAATAATAAAGTCGGGGTTCAGGATCAGCGCACGGGCAATGCCAATACGCTGACGCTGGCCGCCTGAAAACTCATGCGGAAAACGATGATAATGCTGTGCCGACAGGCCGCAAATGCGCATGACCTCAAGCACTTTATCGTACAGCTCTGCCCGAGTGCACAGCTTATGCTCCAGCATCGCCTCCCCAATCGCATCCCCCACGCGGATGCGCGGGTTCAGGGAACTGTACGGATCCTGAAACACCAGCTGGATTTTCGGTCGCAGCGCGCGCAACTGCTTTGCGGTTAAATCGTGTAACGCCTGCCCGCGATACTTCACACTGCCTGCCGTTTTGTCATAGAGCCCAAGCAAAGTGCGACCGACGGTGGTTTTACCGCTGCCGGACTCGCCCACCAGTCCAAAAATCGTTCCCTGGCGGATCTTAAAACTCACGCCATCAACGGCCCGGAGTTGCCCGGTTTGCTGACCGAACACCCCGTCACGCAGCGGGAAGTGCTTCTTCAGCCCTTCCACTTCAATCACATACTCGTGGCTCATGTGGCCTTCTCCGCTAATTCACTGTAAATGCAGGCAGCCTGACGCGCCTGACCGATAAGCGGCGGGATGCCGGCACGGCACTGCGCAGTCGCCCGTTCACAGCGGTCATAGAATGCACAATAGGGCGGCAGTTCCGCCAGGTCCGGCACCTGGCCTGGAATCGAGTAAAGCCGGCGTCGCCGTTCACCCGGTACCGGTCGTGAGGCAATCAACCCTCTGGTGTAGGGATGCAGAGGATGACGCAGCACATCGGCAGTTGGCCCCTGTTCCACAATGCGCCCGGCATACATCACCACCACATGCCCGGTCATCTGGGCTATCACCCCCAGATCGTGAGTGATCAGCATTAACGCCATCTTCTGCGCCCGCGCCTGGTCGCGCAGCAAGCGTAAGATTTGCGCCTGTACGGTCACGTCCAGTGCCGTGGTTGGCTCATCGGCAATTAACAGTTTCGGCTGGCAACTGAGCGCCATGGCGATCATGATGCGCTGCAACATGCCGCCAGACAGCTGGTGCGGGTAGCTGCTCATCAGGTTGTCGGCGCGCGCCAGCCCAACATTGCTGATCAGTTGAGTCGCGTGCGCCCAGGCAGCTTTGGGCGACTCGCCCCGGTGGCGAATCAGCGGCTCGCAAAGTTGTTCGCCAATGGTCAGCACCGGGTTGAGTGCGCTCATTGGCTCCTGAAAAATCATCGCCAGCTGGTTGCCGCGCAGATCCGCCATCTGCGAGGGTTTTAAACGCAGCAGATCGACGCCCTGATAAAGGATTTGCCCACCGTCGATGCGTGCCGCTTGCGCGGGCAGCAGCCCCATCAGCGCCATGGCAGTCACACTTTTGCCACAGCCCGACTCCCCAACGACCCCAATGGTCTGCCCGGCATGAATGGCGAAAGAAACATCCTGCACCGCCCGTACGCGCCCGTGCTCGCCAGCAAAAGAGAGGGAGAGTTGGTTAAAAGAGATTAACGGTTCGCTCATTTACGGCTCCGTGTCATCTTTGGATCCAGCGCATCGCGCAGGCCATCGCCCAGTACGTTAATGGCAACGACGGTGATGAAAATGGCGATGCCAGGCGGCATCCACAACCACGGGCGGCGCTGGAAGTCGATGAGGCTGTTGGCGGCATCCATCATATTGCCCCACGAGGGTGTTGGCGGCACCACGCCAAGTCCGAGATAGCTAAGCGCGGACTCGCTCAGAATGGCATTAGCAACCGCCATCGTGGCCATCACCACCAGGATCGGCACGGTATTCGGCAACAGGTGACCAAACAGGCGGCGGCGAGAGGAGAGGCCCAACACCTGGGTGGCCAGCATAAAATCACGCTCGCGCAGTGACAGGATTTGCCCGCGAACCAGCCGCGCCAGTTTCGGCCACTCCAGCAGACTGAGCATGATAACCACCATGTAAATACGTGAGTCCGGTGAGAAATCCAGCTCCGACAACATCGCACCCGCCACAATCAACAATGGCAAACTGGGGATAGTCATCACCAAATCCGCGAGCCGCATAATCAATTTATCGGTCCAGCCCCCCGCATAACCGGACACCGCCCCCAGCAGGTAGCCAAGGGCGACGGATAACAACATTGTCAGCAGGCCAATAATCAGCGAAATACGCCCGGCCAGCAGCAGACGCGTATACACATCCCGTCCGAGAAAATCGGTGCCCAGCCAGTGCTCCGCACCCGGAGGTTTATTGATCATCAGTGCGTCGGTGGCATCGTCTTTCCACGGCGACCACACAGGCCCCAGCACACACCATACCGCCATGACAATCAACACGATCAGACACAGCATCGCCAGCCGGTTGGCCCGCAAGGCTTTCCATGCCTGACGCCACGGCGATGGCGTGACCTGCGCCAGCGCAGGGATCCCGGTGTGACGCAAACGACGGTTGGTAGAAAACAGAGAACTGAGCATCACGACCTCACCCGAATTCGCGGGTCGGCCCACGCGTAGAGCACATCAGCAATCAGGTTGCCGAGAATGGTTAACACGGCCAGAAAAAGGGTAAAACCCATTAATACCGGGTAATCGCGGGCCGCCAGCGAATCAATGTGAATATGCCCCGCGCCCGGCCAGTTAAACACTTTTTCGGTGATGATCGCGCCAGAAAACAGCCCCGGCAGCTCAAAACCCAGCAGGGTGATAATCGGCAATAGCGCGTTGCGCAAGGCGTGTTTCAGGATCACCGTACGCTCCCGCAAGCCTTTGGCACGCGCCGTGCGGATAAAATCCATCTTCACCACATCCAGCATGCTGGCCCGGAAGTAGCGCGTCAGGCTTCCCGCTTGCAACATCACCAGCGCCAGTACCGGCAGCACCAGATGCGCCGCCACCTGCACCATCCACGCCCAACCGCTATCGTCACTGCCGGTATTGGTCATGCCACCCACCGGTAGCCAGTGAAGGTCAACAGCAAACCACTTGATCAGCAGCAGGCAAAGGAAAAAGGTCGGAAACGACATGGCGGCAAACACCATCACGCTCACCATATGGTCAAACAGGGAATTTGGCCGCATGGCCGATGCAATCCCTACCGCCAGGCCAATGCCCCAGTAAAACACCAGCGCCACGCTCGCCAGCAGGAATGAGTTCCAGATGTACTGATTAAGCAGATGGCTAACGGGGATTTGGTATTGCAACGAGAAGCCTAAATCGCCGCGCAACAACTGGCCAAGCCAGTTCAGATAACGGGTCAGCAACGGCTGATCGAGGCCGTAAATGGCTTTCAGTTCTGCCGCACGGGCCGCGGTAAGGGTGATATTGCCATCAATAAAATCGCCGGGGGTTTTGGCGAATAACATAAAGATGATCAACGAGGCAAACAGCAGCATCGGCAGGGTTTGCAGCAGTCGCCTCAGGATAAAATTTCTCATGGCGTTCTCATACCAGCCGCCGAATCATGCCAGCGGCTGGGTGTCGATGACGTTACTTAACGATTTTGACGTCCGGCAGGCTGCCGGTCAGGCCGTTATAAATATCCGGTTTAAAGCCGGTGACGCGGGCGCTGCTTGCCGAGAGGATCTGGCGATAACCGAGGAAAATCACCGGCGGATCGTCTGCCAGCACTTTGTAAAGCTGGTGGTAGATCGGCTTGCGTTTTTCCACATCCAGCACCGCATTGCCTTCGTTGATAAGCTTGTCTACCTGCGGGTTGTTATAACCCGACTCTTTGGCTTCGGTACTGTAGAAATCCCACACGCCATCATGTGGATCGTTCAGCGTACTGGTACTGAACGTCGCCAGGTCATAATTACCCGCTTTGCGCTGCGCCATCAGCGCATTGAAGTCCACGACCTGTGGTTTCAGCAGCACGCCAATCTTTTTCCAGTTCTCTTTGGCGATGGGGATCAGCGCATCGTTCAGCACTTTTTTGCTCGCCAGCAGCGTCAGCTCCAGCCGTTTGCCCTCTTTCACGCGGATACCATCTGGCCCCGGTTTCCAGCCTGCTTCATCGAGCAGTTTCTTCGCCTGTGCCGGATCGAATTTATAGGGGTTTACGCCTTCGGCGTTATAGGCCCAGGAGATAGGGGCAATCGGCTCAATAGCGACTTTGCCATACCCTTGGTACACCACGTCGATCAGCTTCTGGCGGTCGAGGCCGTAAATCAGCGCCTGACGCACTTTCACATCCTGCAAGGCCGGGCGACGAACATTAAATTCCACCTGGCTGTAATCGCTGGAACCAAACAGGTTGATATTGGCGAAACCGAGCAGTTGCAGCTGTTCAATATCGTCCGGGCGGGAAGTAAAGGAGTCGTAATCCGTCTCACCCGTCTGGAACAGCTGGAAGTTAGTCGACGGATTGGTCACACGGTAGATAAAGCGCGGCGTGGGCGGTGTGCCACGGTAAAAATGCGTATTGGCGTGGAAGCGGATCTCCTGGCCAGGAATGTATTTCTCGTAGACGTATGGGCCGTTGCCCAGCGGTTTGCCGTGCAGTGTACGCAGGTAATCAAGGTTGCCACGCTGGTACTCTTTGCCGTAATACGCTTTCGACAGCACCGGCCCGCCGATTTTTGCCAGCGTGGTGGCACCTGGCTGAGTGGTGGTGACTTGCAGGGTTAATGGGTCGATCACTTTCAGGCCGCTGACGCTGTCTGCTTTTCCGGCTTTGTACTCGGCACCACCGGCAATATTAGCGAGCGTGATATCGGTGTCGCCGTCATATTTCGGGTCATATAACACGGTCAGGGTAAATGCGACGTCTTCTGCCGTTAGCGGCGAACCATCGCTGAAAGTCAGGTTCGGGCGCAGCTTAATGGTATAGACCTTACTGTCCGGGCTGACAGTCCAGCTTTCCGCCAGGCCCGGCACCAGCTTGCCCTCGCTGTCCCAGTCAATAAGGCGCGAGAAAATAACATTGGTGACGTTCTCGTCCCAGCCGTTAACGAAGAAATAAGGGTTAAAAATCCCCTGGGGTTCAGAGATACCCGCGACAACCGTGTCTTTACGCAGTTTTGCCGTTGCAGGCACCTGGCTTGCGTCAGTGGCCGGGGTGATCCCCTCTTTCAGGGGTTCTGCGGCAGTGCTTACGGAAGAGAATGTCATTACACCGCTAAGCAGCGCGATTTGCAGAGCAAGAGTGAAGCGCGTGGGTTTTGTTTTTAAGCTATTCAGTAACCTGGCCAAAATTGCTCCCTTATCAACAATGAGATGAATTTACAAATCATGACGAAAGATAAGAGCCGCGCCATACCCTGTCTAACAACGAAAAAGTATGGCTTATAGCAATACGTCCTTAGCAAACTTATGACAATACAATGCCATATATCGTCTAAGCGGCATTTTTTGTGGCTTACAAGCCGACCTGCGTAAGCGGATGCTGCCGGGGAAGGATGAGACTAATAAGAATATCGCTATGTAAGGAATATCAGGAAGGAACGGTTATCGCCGGAGATAACCGTTTTGGAGTGGCAGTAATTATATTGTTGCGCCGTTAACCCTATACCACGGTTTTTGGCCCGGGCAGTTATGGATGCCCCACTCCCGAACCGGTTCCAGTTCTTTGCGGCCGGACTCATGCACAACGATTTTGTAGACTTTTAAATACCGTTCCGCCAGGTGAGAAGTGTCTGGGCGTTCTACCTTAACGTAATAATAGGCGCCCGGCTCCGGTTGAAAGGTGACATAGCGTTCATTCACTCGCGCCTGGTTCGTCAGGATCCCACCGCTGCCATCCC
Organism: Kosakonia sp.; assembly: GCF_032052965.1. Taxonomy (GTDB): domain Bacteria; phylum Pseudomonadota; class Gammaproteobacteria; order Enterobacterales; family Enterobacteriaceae; genus Kosakonia. The sequence goes on along the minus strand of NZ_DAMBVN010000028.1, from coordinate 9,095 downwards.
GGCCGGCATACAGAATGCGCACGCTGATAAATTTTTCCGCGCTGACCCAGTATTCATCACGGTTTTGTGACATGCCGGCGACGTAAGGAACACCAATTCTTTTGTGGTCGCCTGTCATTGAGCCGGAACCAATAAACCCGTTTTTATTAGAGTAGAGGTTAATGCAGCGGTCTGTTTCCGGGTAAATACGCGCCTGGGTATTCGCAAGGTCAAATGCCACGCCCACGCGATTCTGACCGGTATAATCTTTGATACTCTGGTTATATTCTTTAAACATATTGTAAGTTGAGCATCCGCTGAGTAACAGCGCGCCCGCTAATGCCACCATTGCTTTCATTTTTAAAACTCCTTTTAAAAACAAAATGATGTGATGGGATAAGAACAAACTCAATACGGACAGGGAAAAGACAAAGTTGTCGCTGGCATTGCATTTAGAGCGGGATTATATGCCAGGAGTTTGAGGTAAGACTTAACCGTGAGAAATAAGCCTCCGTGCCCAATAATTTACTGCTCATAGCGTTAATGCCATGAGCAGTGGCAATGAATGATCACTCGCTGTGTAGTATGTTATCAGTTTAGCGGAGTCAGAGCACTCAGTTTAACAAACCCACGTTTGTGGCTCAGATGCCCTTTTTCAGCTTCGTCGTAAACTGCAACATAGATCCACGCCTTATCAACGGTTCTGATTTTAGCCAGCGTTTCATTACTGCTAACCGACGCAACATCAGACGCTGTTTCACTGGCATCGCTTTTCAGGGAGAACGTCTTTTCCCCCTCTTTCAGCTGATATAACACAAGATAAGGCGTACCTGATCCACAGCCGCCAAAATCCTGAGCGATCATATCGTCCGCGTTTTTTGCAGTATCATCCGGCTGGAATGACAGCAGATCGGCTTTATAGTTATCTGCGTTGCACTCCATATAGTTAATCACCGCAGGTACTTTCATCGTACCGGGTTGGTTAACGTACCACTCTTTAAACGTAAAGAAATTATCCGGGATATTCTTAAAGTTCTTTTTGATAAATGCGATCTTCTGCGCTTCACTGCCCTTAACCGTAATATCAATTATTTTGTTATCTTTCTTTTTATTACCCAGGGCAAAATAGCGAAACGCTAACTCTGGCGTATTGACCGTTGCATCAGCATTCCAGTTCGGTTGCCAGTAAGCCTGGAGTACACCGTTTTTTATTTCCTCCGTCGCCATCGCGCGAAGAGAGAACACAGCGAGAAAAACAAGGAACATCAAGCTGGCGTATTTTTTCATTTTTTGCAATCCACATAGCATGAGGTGATTACTACATTAAAATTTTCTATCCCTTTATCAACCATCAATTGCTTAATCTCTTCATATAACCCCAGGCTTTGCCCTATTCTGTCATCTCCTTGTCCAAGCTCAGGTTAGCCACCAATTTCTTCTGCCGCTCATTTTCGTCATCTAGCCGCCTAAGACACCACAGTTCCCTTACACCCAGACCGACAAGTTTCTTTTCCTGGTTATAAAAGATAGCTTCAGAAATGTCTATCGCTCTACAGGTTTCCCCGACACGGGTGCCGATTTCGGCCTGTTTCAGCACAAACGCAATCTATTATTTAGTATAACGGGTATTTTTCACGGCGGATATGCCTCCCAGTAAAATGGAAAAGAGACCGATACCCCTGCTTAACGTGGCCCTATTTTCGGGGAAGAGTTCAGGAGAGCAAACGGCAGAGAGTTTAATTCCGGACATTCAGACCGGAATTTGAAGTCTATTTTAGGTTTTTTATCTAAGCTAAATCTGAAAGTCATCTCTTTGTGATAATTCTAAAAGCTCCCTCAGATAACGATGATATTGCCTACCTTTTTTCATTTTTGCATATTCTTCAATAGTCATTGTGGTGTCTGATATAACTGATTTATCAATTCGAGACACCTCAAGAGTAATAACTTTTTCACCATTAACAAGGTAGGTATAAATATCCTCTCCCTGTTCAACCATATGATACAGACAACATACTGAGCTAACCAAACAAAATATATTATTCAAGTAAGGAATAATAACTTCCCGTTCCATCTTGTTGAATTCACTTGATGCATAATTGTCAGTCACATTATTCTCCCCGGCGTTGCCGTTACTAAATTTCCTTTTTTATCAGTAAGTACAGTTATTGTATTAGTGGGCTTACCACTAAATTTATCTATCCCGATATTTTTATCTAGTACAATTACCCGTTCATAAAGAGTATCTATCTGCCCCGTCACTTTATTGAAAGATGACCTCGTATTGCCAATTGGAATCTGAGATACACTAGGGCTACCTAAAATACTTTTGGCTTCGGTTTCGCTAATTGTAAATTGACTAGCATTGGCTTTACCTGAAAAATGACGATTTTGTACATGCACCCATCCAGACTCTGAGTCTCCGGTTTTTACATTTATACGAGACTGAACAATTGGATGCTCCAAATCCGCTTTAGCAATTACCTTATCCGAACCGTTGGATATCTTATATCCATTAACTGTTGTTCCTTTTGCCGCCTGATTTTTCCCCACCACTCCAAGCGCAGCCAGTCCCTTACCACCAACCGCAACACCTAAGCCCAGTGTTTCTAAGGCTTCCTTACCATACAACGCTACTTTCACATAATCCGGCAATGACTGATAAATTGCTGCAGCACTGTCTTCATTCTCCGCCATTACAAAACGGGTCAAATGTGCAAGGTCATCTCCACTCAGGTCTGAAAATACGGATAAACGACTCAGACTTTTTACAATCTCTGTTCCGGCCTGTGCTTCTGTCAATGCTGCATTGGCGCAGAACGGGTTACCGGAGCACTCCTTCGCTATGGCTTCCTCACGGTTCTTTTCACTGATTTCAGCATACTTTTCATAAATTGGCAGCGTATCCTCGCCGTTTCGCCTGGCCTCTTCGAGTTCCTTATGCATGTCAATTACGTTTTTAGCGTTTAAAGAATTATTTTCAACCTCAACCCGCGCCGCATTCCCTGCGCTGACCATACCGTTGGTGTTGCCGGTTGCCACACCGCCGCCGACTGCCCCCACTGCCGACACCAGATTGAGGATCACCATCTTCTCATCCGGGTTTAACTGATCGGCATCTTTGCCATATAGCGCCTGGGCAAATTGTTCCGCCCCGGCTGAGGCGATAAACCCGCCGAGAGCACCGGCAGTCGCGTTACCGCCCTGAGCTTTGGCAAGCGCAGCGGAAATCACCGTATGCAGCGCAATACGTGCCGTTTCGTTTTTGCCTGCGGCCTCTTTCACCAGTTTTGCGAGTACGGGAGCCGCGCCCGCCGCCATACCGCTCTGCACATTGCCGCCCAGCACACCCGCCAGTAACCCGGTCATCGCCGAACTGGCGGTCCAGAACGGGCTACCGATGCCGTACTGCTTATCCACCTCTTTAAATTCAGCCGACGCGGTGATTTTGTCGTTGATCTCCTTATCGCTCAGGCCGTTCAGCTCACCGCGTGCGGCCATCTCGTCACGCACTTTCTTCTTCGCCGCATCCAGCTTGCTGTCCATATACGTCGTCATGGCCTGCGTACCCAGCGACGTCGCCTGCTGTTGAATCTCCAGCTTGTCTTTGATGTCCTGCCTGTCGAAATTGTTTTCCAGCGCTTTGTGCGCGTTTTCCGTGTCGCGGCTCAGGTCTGCCACATTTTGCTGCTGGTTCGCCTTGTCGCGGATGATAATTTCACCGGCGGCCACTGCGCTGTGCGTGGCGTTGCCGGCGCTTTCCGACACGCTCGCCATTGTCATCGACGGCAGCCCGCCAGGCGTCGCTTTATACTCGCCTTTCTGGTTCTCTTTCGCGGTCTCGTTGGTAGTGTTTTTGAGATCCCCGTTTTTCTCGACTTTCTCCACGCCGCCAGACACGCTCAGGCCGAATTGGCTGCCGCTGGACGCAGCCTTGTTATGAATATCGCTCCAACCCAGCGTATCGGTGCTGAGACGGTTTTTCGCTGCATCCGCATTCGAGGCAATCACTGCGCCGTCCAGTTGGGTGTGGCTGCCAACGTTGATATCAAAGCCACCCTTACCGGCAAAAATCCCGCTCTGATCGATGACCGACTGATAGTCGTTATTCATCTTACCGCTGCTGACGCTTACGCTGCCCTGCACCGAGGAACCCGCACAAATAGGTGGCACGCAGATGCTGACATTCACACCAGTGGAGCTGGATTTGCTGTCGTATTCGGCTTTGTCCTGTTGGCTGCTGATGTTCAGGTTGCGACCTACATCGGCAATCACCCGATCGCCATGAAGCTCCGCACCCTGCAACGTGGTATCGCGCCCGCTATTGACGTTCAGCGTCTCGTCGGCATGGATCTGGCTGTTATGGTTAATCAGGCTGCTGCCGTTCTCTTTACTCTGCGAACGGCTTGCACCGATATCCACTGAGAAACCGTTTTGCTGGCCAATCGCCGAGAAGCTCACGCCCAGGGAGTACTGACTGCCACTGCTGCTGCTCTTCTGTTTATCCGTGTCCTGCGCTGCCGTCAGCGTGATGTCGCGTCCGGCGTCCAGCACCACGTTTTTACCGGTAATATGGATGCCCTGGGCGGTGATATCCTGATCGGCTTTGACGATCACCGACTCTCCGGCAACCAGATTGCTGCCCTGCTGCTGCTGGCTGTGGTAGTCCTGTTTCTCTTTCGAGGAGCCGGCAGAAACCCCCACGCTCACCCGCACCATTGACGAGTCATAGGCTTCTTTCGCCACGTTAACAGCGGTGGTCAGCCCGGCCTGCGCGGCATAGATCCCCGTCAGGCGTGGATCGCGCCCCTCTTCTGCCGAGCGTGCAGCATTCTCCAGCGCCTGTGCGGCGGAGACGACCCAACCAGATGCCGACGCTGTCGCGGCGTATTGCGTCGAAGAAGATTCACTCTGGGTATGCAGACGATCTTCGCTGACATCCAGGCGCACATTCTCGCCACTGATCGCTAACGACTTACCGGCGCTGATATCCGCGCCGTCCACCGACACATCTTTTTTCGCCTGCAACGCCACATCACCGTCTTTGCTGGCAATCTGGCTACGCAGCGTGCTCTGCTGGTTGCTGTCGAGCTGTGAGGCATGTTTTGAACTGCTGTAGCCGACTTTGCCGCTGTAACCGTCGCCGCCGAGGGCACCGACCATGCTCTGGCTGCCGCTCTGTTTGTCATTGACGGTGTTATTGCCGGTGGTGATGTTGATATCGCCGTTTTTCGCCGATAACAGCAGGTCGTTAATTGATGCCAGCGAGCTACCTGAAACATTCACATGCCCGTTCTGACTGGTGATGTAGATATCCTTCGCGGAAATCTCGCTGCCGGTCTGAGTGGTGGTCTGCCTGTCCCCCTTGCTGCTGGATGTCTCCATGCCGAACGGCAGAATTTTAGCGCCGTGGTTTGGCCCGCCACTCACTGTACGGATAGCAGAACCGATGGTAGGTGCTTGCGTTGTGATGCTCCAGCTACTACTGCTGGCGCTGGTGCTCAGGCGTTCTTTGTCGGTTGAAGTGGCGATATCGATATTGTTTTTCGCATCAATAATCACCGCTTCGCCCGCACCGAGGCGGCTGCCACCAATCAGCACGTCGCCCGGGCTTTTTGCCCCAGTGGCATCCAACTGAATATTACCTGCCGCTGTCAAGCTGCTGCCGGTGGCGAACTCACCGTAATAATGGGATTCGCTTTTTGACGACGAACGCCCGTAGCTGATCGGCAATGATGTGCCACTACCGAGATCGGCAAAGGTCGCTGCAGCTTCACCTGCCAGCGTTTTCCCCTGTGTGATGCCACTGCCGCCCATATTGATGATGTCACGCACGTTGCGCACCGCATCGATAATCGGGTTGGAGAGGGAGATGCCCACGCCGCTGCTCTTGCTGGACTGTTTCACCGTCTCCTGCACCACATCCTTACCAGGGATAATTGCAATATCGCTGGCGGTGATGTCGATATGGCCGGTTTTACGCTCGGTATCGCCCTGATTACGCGCCGCGACCACATCGGCGGCGCTCAGTGTCGCCTGGTTACCGGCCTTGATAATCACGTTACCGCCAGTGGTGCCGATCACACTGCGCGCATCACTTTGCGCAACTTCGCTGCCCTTACGCGACACCTGAGAAGACTGCGAACCAATGGTGATGCCCAGACCACCGCCAAAGACGCCACTTTTCTTCGTCTTCTTCATGCTGTAGTGAGAAGACTCTTCCGTCGCCGCTTCAACGGTGACATCGTTGCCCGCTTTCAGGGCGATATCCCCTTCGGCAGCCACAGCAGATCCTTTCACCAGCAGGTTATTACCGGCGTTCAGCGAGACGTTATCACCGCTCAGCAGCGTGCCTTTTTCGTTGGTCTGACTGTTTTCTTTGATGGTGTGGGTAGTGGTTTTTTTCAGAAAACCTTTTTTGGTTTTGGTTTCTTCAAAGTACGAATAGTCGCTTTCGGTGGCGGTATTCAGGTTAATATCGCGCCCGGCGGAAACACCGACGTCACCTTTTGCCAGAACCTGTGCTGCGTCTGCGTTCATGTCGCGACCAGCCACGATGACCGTGTTGGTGCCGCTGCTAATTTCAGTAGCCTGCTGGCGCACCTGCTCGTTAATCACCGTTTTCTTGCTGGCTTTGTAGCTATCACCTTTAGTGGTGGATTCAGCGAGCAAATTGACGTCGCGGCCTGCCTGCATACCAACCTGTTGCTCTGCCGCCAGCCCGGCGGCCTGCGAATTGATATCCTGGCCTGCGGTCAGCGTGAGATTATTTCCCGCGCTGACAGTAGTACGATCAAGGCCAGTGCTGTGGTTTTCGCTTTTACCGTTGCGGCTGTTCTGACTGGTCTTCTCTGCGTTGAGGTTCAGGTCATTACCAGCTGCGAGCTGTACGTTTTTCCCGGCGCTGACATTGCTGGCACTCAGCGTCAGATCGTTACCCGCCCGCATCGCAAGATTGCCACCTGCAGTAATGGCGCTGCCCTGGTAAGAAACATCGGCATGACTGGTCGCGGTTGTGCGGGCATAGCCCGAAGTGAAGCCTGACTGAGCATAAGCATCGTTTTTCTGGATGGCGTTAACGGCGATATTGCCCGTCGCATTCACCAGCACATCGCCCCCCGATTTCAGCGTGGAGCCGGTCAGAGTGATATCTTTGCCCGCCGTCAGCGACAGGCCATCCTGTGCGGTAATGCTGGCGATACTGCCCAGCGTTGTGTCCTTAATGCTGACCGAACCCCGTTTACTTTTTGCATCCAGCGAGTACTGGTCGGCAAGGGTGAGGTTATTGATGCTGCCCTCGAGGCTCTCCAGCACCACCGTTTTACCGCTGATGGCAGCGCTGATGTTGTTGATATCGCCAATCGCACTCAGATCAACATTGCTGCCCGCTTTGATCAATGCATCTTGGGTATTGATGATCGGCCCGTCGCTCTCCACACCGAGATCATTTTTCGCCAACAGCGTACTGCCACTGTTGGTGACACTGCCGCCTTTCAGGCTGACATTATTACCGGCAATGACGCTGCCGTTGTTGACCGTCACGTCTTTTGGCGACAGGTAAACTTTGGGGATCATCACCGTTTCGCCGTTAATCGTGGCAGCTTCCCACCACAGAATGCTGTGATCGAGCGAAGCGATTTGATCGGCGGAAAGCGCCACACCAAACTTCAGCCCCAGCGACTGCTGGGCACTGGCGGCGTTATCCATCAGGTAACGCATCTGGTCGAGATCGGTACCGATGCCGTTAAGGTAGCGGCTGCCGGTCTGGTTCAGCACCACGTTACTGACATAACGGGTGTCGAATGCCGCATCGCCGAGGAAACGGTAGTCGTAGTCCGGGTTCAGTTTGATGCGACTCAGCATGTACGAGGAGCCGAGGAATTTTTTCTCGTCGGTATAGGCGCTGTTGGTTTCGCGCGGAGCGGACGGCGGGGTGATGCCGAGCAGTTTGTTCAGATCGCCAAACAGGTTCGGGTCAAGCTGCCCGAGGCCGTCGAGTTTCGGGTTAATGGTAATGAGATACGGGCTTTTCGGGTTATCCGACACCACAAAATAGCCATTATTGCCGGACGGCAGCGGATAAGCGCTGGTGTCGACAGATTTACCCTGATGCTGGCCGGGTGCGATGTTTTTCAGCACCGCGTTAGTCACACCTGCACTGGCGAGGCTGCCGAGGTTAGCGCTGCTTTTTTGCTGGGTACCCATTTCGTTCAGTGCGTTGCCGCCGCTGATCTGTTGCAGGGCGTTGTGCAGCTGATCCTGCCACTGCGGTGAGTTCACCACCGCCGGGCCCTCTTCCAGCGCCTGTTTTGCCACGCTACCGCTAATACTTTGATTGCTCAGAGTACTCAGTGACGGGGCAGTGAGAGTTCTACTGACACTCCCCGCATTAGCGGTGGTATTGGTATTGCTGATATTACTGCTAAAACTGGCGCTTATATTACCACCGGCCTGGATAACTGCGCGGTACGTGTCTCCTTGGGTACTCTCGGTAATACGACCCGGCTGTGCAATGTATTCTCGATATCGCCCACCCGCTGTTTTTGTGGTCTCAACCAGATCCCTGATTCGCGTATATTCGGGAATATCCTTCCACTTAAGTTGCTGACAATAGGCATCGCAAACACGTAACCACCTATAAACCTGATATATCGTGGTCTTCCCTGTTATTGCTGATTCATTATTAAGAGTGCCACCACTAAGATAAATATCATTTTCTGCAAGAATATCACTGGCAAAATTATCCAGTTGTGCGGCTGCTACAGTCAGGCTTTTTCCTGAAGCTATACGAGCTACCCCACCAGAAGCAGAAGCGATAACTTCTTTCTGACTCACCATTTGTGTTATGTCGTCGTATGGCGCTTTTAAAAGAAAAGCAACGGAATCACGACAATGCTCATTTGTCGCGCCCGTACAATCCTGCGAGATATTATATTGCAGTTTACTTTTATCCATATCACCGAGGTTTACCCATATAGACGCAGCACTATTTTGTGAGAATGATTGTTCAGTAGTGCTGGTGGTAAACCCATCCCTCTGGTTCAGCAGATGACCGGTCTTAATGGTGATATCACCGTTCGTGGTCTCGATATTGCCGGAGGTGTTGACCACCTCGC
>NZ_DAMBVN010000027.1:0-44906 GCF_032052965.1 Kosakonia sp. | reverse complement strand
GAGGCGCATTATAGGGAGTTAATTCCGGCTGACAACCCTTAATTTGAAAAAAGTTACCGTTCGCTCACTTTCCAGGCAAAACACCGTCAAAAAGCAAATTCCTGCCTGGTTTTTAAACAAAACGAGCCCCGAAGGGCCCGTTTTCTTCTCTTTGTGACTTACTGCACCGCAACTATTCGCTCATCTTTCACCACCAGCTGGACCGTTTTGCCCGGTACCAGCTCGCCGGAAAGGATTTGCTGCGCCAGCGGGTTTTCAATTTGCTGTTGGATAGCACGTTTGAGTGGCCGAGCACCATACACGGGATCGTAACCGTTCTCACTAAGCAGCTTTAATGCCTCGTCGGAGATTGTCACCGAGTAGCCACGCTCTTCCAGACGTTTGTACAAACGCTGCAGTTGGATCTGTGCAATAGAAGCAATGTGTTTTTCAGCCAGAGGGTGGAAAACCACAACTTCATCAATACGGTTAACGAATTCCGGACGGAAGTTCTGGCTGACTACCCCCAGCACCAACTCTTTCATATGGCTGTAATCCAGATCGCCAAAACGTTCCTGAATCAGATCCGAGCCCAGGTTGGAAGTCATAATGACCACCGTATTACGGAAGTCGACCGTCCTGCCCTGCCCATCCGTCAGACGACCATCATCCAGCACCTGCAACAGAATGTTAAACACATCCGGATGCGCTTTTTCCACTTCATCTAACAGGATGACGGAATAAGGACGGCGACGAACCGCTTCAGTCAGATAACCGCCTTCTTCATAGCCGACATATCCCGGAGGTGCCCCCACCAGCCGCGAAACAGAATGTTTTTCCATAAACTCGGACATGTCGATACGTACCATTGCATCGTCGCTATCAAACATAAAGTTCGCCAGCGATTTACACAGCTCCGTCTTACCGACCCCGGTTGGCCCCAGGAACAGGAAAGAACCGATTGGGCGATTCGGATCTGACAATCCGGCGCGGCTACGGCGGATCGCATTGGAAACCGCATCGACTGCTTCATCCTGACCAATGACGCGATGATGCAAATCATGCTCCATACGCAGCAATTTTTCGCGCTCGCCTTCCATCATTCGCGCTACCGGGATACCGGTCCAGCGCGCCAGCACATCGGCAATCTCCACGTCCGTAACGCGGTTACGCAGCAGGCGCATGGTTTTGCCTTCCGACTGTGTGGCGGCGGCGAGTTGTTTTTCCAGCTCAGGGATCTTCCCGTATTGCAACTCAGACATCCGCCCCAGATCGCCATTACGCCGCGCCTGTTCCATAGCGATTTTCGCCTGTTCCAGTTCCGATTTAATGGTCTGGGTGCCGGAGAGAGAGGCTTTCTCCGCTTTCCACTCTTCTTCTAAAGTCGAATACTGGCGCTCTTTATCTTCCAGTTCTTCATTCAACATTTCGAGCCGTTTGATACTGGCTTCATCTGACTCTTTCATCAGCGCCCGCTGTTCCAGCTTGAGCTGAATGATGCGGCGGTCGAGACGATCCAGCTCTTCCGGTTTCGAGTCAATTTGCATCCGGATGCTGGACGCGGCTTCATCAATCAGGTCGATGGCTTTATCAGGTAGTTGACGATCGGCAATATACCGGTGCGAGAGCGTTGCTGCCGCCACGATTGCCGGGTCAGTGATCTGCACATGATGGTGCAATTCATAGCGCTCTTTCAAACCACGCAAAATAGCAATGGTGTCTTCTACCGTTGGTTCAGCAACCAGCACTTTCTGGAAACGCCGTTCAAGCGCAGCATCTTTTTCAATATATTGACGGTACTCATCCAGCGTCGTCGCTCCCACGCAATGCAGTTCGCCACGCGCCAGCGCAGGTTTCAGCATATTGCCGGCATCCATCGCGCCATCGGCTTTACCAGCCCCTACCATGGTATGCAATTCGTCGATAAACAGGATGACATTGCCCTCCTGTTTCGCCAGATCATTCAGCACACCTTTTAAGCGCTCTTCAAACTCGCCGCGGTACTTAGCCCCGGCCACCAGCGCCCCCATGTCCAGTGACAGGACACGACGGCCCTTCAGCCCTTCCGGTACTTCACCGTTCACAATACGTTGCGCCAGTCCTTCAACAATGGCGGTTTTACCTACACCCGGCTCACCAATTAATACCGGGTTATTTTTGGTTCGGCGCTGCAAAACCTGAATAGTACGGCGGATCTCATCATCACGGCCGATGACCGGATCGAGCTTGCCCTGTTCGGCGCGCTCGGTCAGATCAACGGTGAATTTTTTCAAGGCCTGACGTTGGTCTTCGGCCCCTTGATCGTTCACGTTTTCTCCCCCACGCATATGATCGATAGCCTGGGTCACGTTGGCGGTTGTCGCGCCAGCCGATTTCAACAAATCGGTCAGCGTGCCGCGTGATTCCAGCGCTGCCAGAACAAAGAGTTCTGACGAAATAAAATTGTCGCCCCGCTTTTGTGCCAGCTTGTCGCAAAGATTAAGCACCCGCACCAGGTCCTGAGAAGGCTGCACATCACCGCCCGTACCTTCCACTTGCGGTAAACGGCTCAACGCCTGTTCAATGGCTGTGCGTAGCTGACCAGCGTTAACGCCGGCGGAGGTTAATAAAGGTTGAATCGAGCCCCCTTCCTGATTCAGCAAGGCGCTCATTAAATGAAGAGGTTCGATAAACTGGTTGTCTTGCCCCAGTGCGAGTGACTGGGCATCGGCAAGAGCAAGCTGGAATTTATTAGTAAGACGATCCAGACGCATAACTCCTCCCATAACAGGTCAAAATTGCTACTGGAGATTAAATGAGGTCATCCCTCAATTATTCAAGGTGAATGACCTGAATTATGCGAAAGAAAACCTACGCGTGCTGGATCGTCTTGATTCTTTAGGTTATATCAGCCAAATGAAACTTGCCATACGCCCGGTGATCTTGTCCCGCCGATATGAGAAAAAATCATCTGCCTGCGTATAGGTGCAGCGATCGCCGCCGTACACCTGCCCGACCCCAACCTTCGCCAGGCGCTGTCGTGCAAGTTGGTAAATATTGGCAAAATACTTCTCGCCAACCGGGCGAAATGCCGAATCGGCCTGGGGATCATGAGCCATAAAGGCTTCCCGCACTTCCGGGCCAACCTCAAAGGCCTGGGGCCCAATAGCTGGCCCCAACCACGCCATAAGGTTTTCAGGATTATCGGCAAAACAAGCAACCGTCTCTTCAAGGACCCCTGCACATAAGCCACGCCACCCCGCATGCGCTGCGGCGACTTCGGTGCCCTGGCGATTACAGAACAGCACCGGCAGGCAGTCAGCAGTCATGACCGCACAAACAGTACCCGGCGTATTACTGTATGAAGCATCAGCCCGTTTCGTCGCATACGGTTCAACGCTGAGTTTCAGCACATCGGTACCGTGCACCTGCTCCAGCCATACGGGCTTCGTTGGCAAACCACCCGCAGCAAACAGGCGCCTGCGGTTTTCTTCTACATGCGCCAGCTCATCGCCACAATGCGCCCCCAGGTTGAGGGAGTCGTAAGGCGATAAGCTAATGCCGCCTGTCCGTGTCGAACTACAGGACGCCACTCCTTGCGGCTGCGGCCACTGCGGGAAGATCAGTTTGGTCATAACCAGGCTATATCGTCTTTATGCAATTCGTAATCAGCACGCATTGCAGCAATCAGATCGACCATATCCTGTGGGATGGGCGCATGCCATTCCATCTCAATGCCGCTGATCGGGTGGTAGAGACGCAACATGGTGGCGTGCAGGGCCTGACGATCAAACTTGCGTAGTGCATCAATAAACTCTTCCGATGCGCCTTTTGGCGGGCGCGGGCGGCCACCGTACAACTGATCGCCAACCAACGGATGCGTAATATGCGACATATGCACACGGATCTGGTGAGTACGCCCGGTTTCGAGGCGTAAACGCAGGCGAGTATGCACGCGGAAGTGTTCCATAATGCGGTAATGCGTAACCGCCGGTTTACCCATCGGATGGACAGACATGTGAGTACGTTTGGTCGGATGACGACTGATCGGCTCTTCAACCGTACCGCCCGCAGTCATATGACCGATAGCCACGGCTTCATATTCGCGTGTGATTTCACGCAGCTGCAAGGACTCCACCAGACGCGTCTGCGCCGGAACCGTTTTTGCGACCACCATCAGGCCGGTGGTATCTTTATCCAGACGGTGCACAATGCCAGCACGCGGAACATCCACGATAGGCGGATAATAATGAAGAAGCGCGTTAAGCACCGTACCGTCAGGATTTCCCGCGCCCGGATGCACAACCAGGTCGCGCGGCTTATTGATAACGATAATGTCGTCATCTTCATAAACAATATTCAGCGGGATATCTTGTGGTTCAAAACGGGCTTCTTCTTCGATTTCAGCATCGATAGTGATGCTTTCTCCACCCAACACTTTCTCTTTCGGCTTATCGCTGACGCTGCCATTTAGCAGCACTCGCCGATCGAGGATCCATTCTTTTATGCGCGAACGTGAATAATCAGGGAACAATTCGGCCAAAGCCTGATCTAAGCGTTGACCGAGTTGATTCTCGGATACCGTTGCGGTGAGTTGTACTCGTTGTGCCATATACAGCTTCTTCGTTAACGTTGGGTTTTACGGCTTCGCCGTTTAATATAGTGTGCTATTGTAGCTGGTCTTAGTCGGGAGCAGGAACAAAGAATCTCCCGCAATAACATTCTGAGGAAAGTCTAAACGTCATGACGCGCATGAAATATCTGGTGGCAGCCGCCACGTTGAGTCTGGCTTTGGCGGGTTGCTCCGGTTCAAAGGAAGTGGTGCCTGATAATCCACCAAATGAAATCTATGCGACTGCCCAGCAAAAACTGCAAGACGGTAACTGGAAGGCGGCAATAACGCAACTGGAAGCACTGGATAATCGTTATCCGTTTGGTCCTTATTCTCAGCAAGTGCAACTGGATCTGATTTACGCTTATTACAAAAACGCTGATCTTCCGCTGGCTCAGGCGGCGATTGACCGTTTCATTCGCCTGAATCCGACACATCCGAATATCGATTACGTCATGTATATGCGCGGCCTGACCAACATGGCGTTGGATGACAGTGCATTGCAGGGCTTCTTCGGTGTAGATCGTAGCGATCGCGACCCGCAACATGCGCGCGATGCATTCAACGACTTTTCCAAACTGGTACGCGGCTACCCGCACAGCCAGTACGTGTCGGATGCGACCAAACGTCTGGTGTTCCTCAAAGATCGCCTGGCGAAATATGAGTACTCCGTGGCGGAGTATTACACGGCGCGTGGAGCCTGGGTGGCGGTCGTCAACCGCGTAGAAGGCATGCTGCGTGATTTCCCGGATACAAAAGCAACCCACGATGCGCTGCCATTAATGGAAAACGCATACCGTGAAATGCAGATGAACGCGCAAGCCGACAAAGTTGCCAAAATCATCGCTGCAAACGGTGGCAACAGTTAATCTTCGGCACCCGAAATGCAAAACGGCAGCCTTCGGGCTGCCGTTTTTTTATTCGGATTCACGGATGGCTGAAGCGGTTTAGCCTCAAGCCATCCTATCAACTATGACGACTATTTCAGACTTCGACAAGGTATATTTGCTCTCTTCCTGTCCTGCCTCACAAAACCTTTCCTTTGACAAAAAGTGACAAAATAATGTGATTCAAATCACACAATTTGACATTCACCGCGGTATGCTGAAATCACCAAGACGGAAAGACGAGAGGTAAAATTTATGACAATGAACATTACCAGTAAACAAATGGAAATTACGCCGGCAATTCGCCAGCATGTCGCAGACCGTCTCGCCAAACTTGATAAATGGCAAACTCACCTGATTAACCCTCATATCATTCTGTCTAAAGAGCCCCAGGGCTTTATCGCCGATGCGACAATTAACACGCCTAACGGGCATCTGGTCGCCAGCGCGAAACACGAAGATATGTATACCGCCATTAACGATTTGATTAACAAGCTGGAACGGCAGCTCAATAAAGTGCAGCACAAAGGCGAAGCTCGTCGCGCCGCAACCTCGGTGAAAGACCCAAGCTTCGTGGAAGAAGAAGAGTAATCTCTACATTGAGTCCATGTCCAACGCGCCTACGGGCGCGTTTTTTATTGACAGAAAGAAAACAGTGCAGGTACTGTACTTTGGTCGCCCACAGGAAAATTGCATGAAACGTGTTCCGTTTTTCTTCGCATTCTTTTTTACCTTCCCCAACCCCGGGAGGCGATTCGTTTTGTGATAAAGAATGCGAAGACGAACAATAAGGCCTCCCACACCGGGAGGCCTTTTTTATTGATAACAATTAAAGGCAACAACATGACGGCTGAAAACCCCTTACTGGATTTACGCGTGAAAATCAGCACGCTGGATGAACAGTTACTGACGCTTCTGGCAGAGCGACGGCTACTCTCTGTGGAAGTCGGTAAAGCCAAACTTAAGTCTCACCGCCCGGTGCGCGATATCGATCGTGAACGCGATTTGTTAGAGCGGTTGATTCAGCTCGGTAAAGCACAGCATCTCGACGCGCACTACATCACCCGGCTCTTCCAGCTGATCATTGAAGATTCCGTCCTGACACAACAAGCCCTGCTGCAGCAGCATCTCAATAAAATCAATCCTCACTCCGCACGCATCGCCTTTCTCGGCCCCAAAGGCTCTTACTCGCATCTGGCGGCTCGTCAGTATGCTGCACGGCATTTTGAAGAGTTTATTGAGAGCGGCTGCCTGAAGTTCAGCGATATTTTTAATCAGGTCGAAACCGGCCAGGCGGATTACGCCGTCGTACCGCTGGAAAACACCAGCTCCGGGGCTATTAATGACGTTTACGATTTGCTGCAGCACACCAGCCTGTCGATTGTCGGAGAACTGACGGTGCCAATCGACCATTGCGTGCTGGTTTCGGGTTCGACCGATCTGGAGAAAATCAAAACGGTGTATAGCCATCCGCAGCCCTTCCAGCAGTGCAGCCAGTTCCTGAATCGCTACCCACACTGGAAAATTGAATATTGCGAAAGCACCTCCGCAGCGATGGAAAAAGTCGCTCAGGCTAACTCCCCTGATGTCGCGGCGCTGGGTAATGAAGCCGGGGGGGCGCTGTATGGATTGCAGGTGCTGGAGCGTAATCTGGCCAACCAGACGCAGAATATCACCCGTTTTGTCGTACTGGCCCGCAAAGCGATTGATGTGTCTGAGCAAGTGCCGGCAAAAACCACGCTGCTGATGGCAACCGGCCAGCAGGCTGGCGCACTCGTTGAGGCATTACTGGTGCTACGTAAGCACAATGTGATCATGACGAAACTGGAGTCCCGCCCGATTAACGGTAACCCGTGGGAAGAGATGTTTTATCTGGATGTGCAGGCCAATCTTCAATCTGAAGAGATGCAAAAAGCCCTGCGCGAGCTGACCGATATCACACGCTACCTGAAAGTTCTCGGCTGTTACCCGAGCGAGAACGTTGTCCCGGTCGGGCCAGCTTAACGCTCTATGAACAGCGATTTCTTCATTCCTGCCACCGCAACAGGCAGGGTGAAGATCGCGCCGGAAAGCGGATATTGCGCCACTTCTTCGGTATCCATATTTTCCCGGGTGGTAGTAATAAACAACGTTTTCATGTCGTCACCGCCAAAGCAGACCATTGTCGGGCAGCGTACCGGCAACACATACTCTTCCAGTTGTTTTCCCTGCGGGGAAAAACGGGCGATACGCCAGCCATCAAACATTGCAGTCCAGTAACAGCCCTCAACATCAAAAGCAGCCCCGTCCGGAATGCCTTCACCTGCCTTAAATTGACGGAAGAGTTCACGCTTGCCCGGTTCCCCCTGCTCGTCCAGCGGCGTGCGGTAAATAATGCCGTTCGGGGTATCAGAGGTGAACATCCATTGTTTATCCGGGCTAAACGCAAGCCCATTCGCGCCATGAATATCGCACTGCACCACTTTTGGCGTTAAATCATTATCAATGCGCAGCAACAATGCGCCGTTGTAATCGCCTGGCCCCCAGAATGTCCCGGCATAAAAACGCCCCTGATGATCGGTGCCGCCATCATTAAAGCGCGCCAGTTGGGGATTTGATGGGTTGTCGCACACTTTTTGCCGCAGCAGGCCGCGCTTGTCCGTCAGCCAGATGGCATAGCGCAGCGCGACAATAAAGCCGCCTTTCTCTCGCAAGGCAAAGCACCCGACCTCTTCCGGAAATGAGAGGATGGAATGTTCCCCTGTTGGCAGATGATAGCGATGGATCTCACCTTCTAGAATATCAGCCCAGTAAAGCGCGTTTTCCGTTGCGCTCCAGGTAGGACATTCCGGTAAGTGGCCAGTGTAGTCAAACAATGTTTGCAGCTTTGCCATTGCGCATCCTTTATAAAGAAAAAAGCCAGCGGTACCCCACTGGCTTTTCAGTATAAACGGCTTTCAGATTACTGGCGGCTGTCGTTCGCCTGGCGTAGCAGAATACGACTTTCGCTCTGGAAGCGCTGGGCATAATCGCCAAACCAGTGCTCCACTTTGCGGAAGCTGTCGATAAATGCCTGTTTATCGCCCTGCTCCAGCAGGCCAATCGCCTCGCCAAAGCGTTGATAGTAGCGTTTAATCAACGCCAGGTTACTGGACGAAGACATGATAATGTCGGCGTAAAGCTGTGGATCCTGCGCGAAAAGACGCCCAACCATGGCCAGTTCGAGACGGTAGATCGGCGATGAGAGCGCCAGCAACTGCTCAAGTTGAACATTTTCCTCCGCCAGATGCAGCCCATAGGCAAACGTGGCGAAATGCCGCAGCGCCTGAATAAAGGCCATATTCTGATCGTGCTCTACAGCGCTGATACGGTGCAAACGTGCGCCCCATACCTGAATTTGCTCCAGAAACCACTGGTACGCTTCCGGTTGACGCCCGTCGCACCAGACCACGACTTGTTTGGCAAGACTGCCGCTGTCCGGGCCGAACATGGGGTGCAGCCCCAGCACAGGCCCTTGATGCGCTGCAAGCATGGCCTGTAACGGGCCACTTTTTACCGACGCAAGATCAACCAGGATACAGTCGCCCGGCAGCGTTGGCAGTTTGGCGATCACGTGTTCTGTAATGTGGATCGGTACACTGACTATTACCATACCTGCATCGGCAACCAGCGCCTCTGCTTGCGCCCAATCTTCTTTTTCAAGAATGCGCACCTGATAGCCGGAAAGCGTGAGCATTTTGGCGAATAACTGCCCCATTTGCCCCCCGCCGCCGACGATCACTACCGGGCGTAGCTCAGGACAAAGCGTTTTGAACCCTTTGTCGTTTTCGCTTGAATAGGATTCCCGCATGACGCGGCGCAACACATCTTCAATCAAATCGGGCGGCACACCGAGTAACTCCGCCTCTTTACGCCGCGAAGCCAACATCGTCGCTTCGCGCTCCGGGACATAAATCGGCAAGCCATACTTACTTTTGACTTCACCGACTTCTGCCACCAGCTCCAGGCGGCGCGCCAGTAACCCCAGCAGCGCCTTATCCACTTCATCAATTTGATCGCGCAGTGCGGTCAGTTCAGCAACCATAACACCCTCTTAAGCAAAACGCGTCGCCAGACTGTTGCGCAGATCTTTATCGATCTCACGCAGCAGCGCTTCTGTTGTTTCCCAACTGATGCACGCATCAGTGACAGAAACGCCGTACTTCATTGCGCTACGCGGTTGTTCAGAAGATTGATTGCCTTCATGGATGTTGCTTTCAATCATCAGACCGGTAATCGAGCGGTTGCCATCTTTGATCTGTGCCACGACAGATTCGGCAACGGCAGGCTGGCGACGGTAATCTTTATTGGAATTACCATGACTGCAATCTACCATCAGCGACGGTGTCAGTCCCGCCTGAGACATCTCTTTTTCACACTGCGCGACATCCGCCGGGCTGTAATTTGGCGCTTTGCCGCCACGCAGGATCACATGCCCGTCCGGGTTACCCTGGGTTTGCAGCAGGCAAACCTGACCTGCCTGGTTAATGCCAACAAAGCGGTGCGGCATGGCGGCAGCGCGCATCGCGTTGATGGCGGTCGCCAGGCTGCCGTCGGTGCCATTTTTAAAGCCAACTGGCATAGATAAGCCAGACGCCATTTCGCGGTGAGTCTGGGATTCAGTAGTCCGCGCGCCAATGGCTGACCAGCTGAACAGGTCGCCGAGGAACTGCGGGCTGTTGGGATCCAGGGCTTCGGTCGCCAGCGGCAACCCCATGCTGACAAGCTCTACCAGCAGCCGGCGAGCAATCTTCAGGCCGGCTTCTACATCAAACGAGCCATCCATGTGCGGATCGTTAATCAGTCCCTTCCAGCCAACCGTGGTACGGGGTTTTTCAAAATAGACGCGCATCACCAGGTAGAGGCTATCGCTGACCTCTGCGGCTAGCGCTTTAAATCGACGGGCATATTCAATTGCTGCTTCAGGATCGTGGATGGAGCAAGGCCCGCAGACCACCAGCAAACGCGGATCGCGCCCGGCAATGATGTTGGAAATAGTCTGACGAGATAGCGCAATTTGCGCTTCTTGGTCAGCCGTCAGTGGAAATGCAGCTTTTAATTGATCCGGCGTGATGAGGACTTGTTCGTCGGTGATATGTACGTTGTTCAGCGCGTCTTTTTGCATGATGGCGATCCTGTGTAACTCGTTTGCGATAGGTGCTCCCTGGCCGGGAATGACGTAACCATACCACAACAGGTAAAGATTTCAATCCACTTTTCGTACATATTACTTTACACTGCCGATTTTAAGCGCATTTATATTGACACTCTCCGTAAAGATAAAATTACAGCGTTAATAGCTGGCGCGGAGTTCCGCGCCAACCGGGGATTACGTCGACGTCCATTGCATACGCCGGCTGTGACGTTTCCAGCGCGCAGTATCAATCAGTATAAACAGCAGAAGACTGGTTCCCATCACAGGCATCGCTAACCCTAACAGCAGCGCGACAGCAAAGGTTAACGCGCGAGCAAGCGGGCTTAAACTCAACCAGCAGTGCAGCAAGGTTGCCGCCGGGTTTACAGCTGCGCTTGCCGGGCGGCGGATCCACCACAAGCGGTAACCCACAATGATCATGACGCACAATGCACTGCCGAACGCAATCAATAACAGCTGATTCGGCAAGCCAAACAGCACCCCCATATGTAAATCGACGCCCCAGCGTGTCAGTTTTGCCATCAATGGAAAATCAGCAAAATGCGTACGATCGACAACCCGCATGGTATTGCCGTCAATCGCAACTGCATCGACCTGGGTAGGCCAACTTCGATCGATTTCACTGACAGTCCATGCCTGGTCAACGCGACGTGGCGGGCGGATCTCCAGTTTACTGGCGGAAAGCCCGGCCTGCTGCGCACTTTTTAATACTTCATCAAACTGCCTGCCTTGTGGCTTTATCTCCGGCATCGCCATCATTTCATGGTGCATATGATGTTCAGCATGGGGGTCAGGGTTCGTTGCTGCACCGCTAAGCTGCGTATTGACTTGTGGCGTCATCCAGCCAAAAGCGGCGCGCAGTCGGTCAACGTTGCCACCAGCCCATTGCGACCAGGTGAGCCCGGTCGCGGAAAAGAGCAACATCCCCGCCAGCAGGCACCAGCCGAGCGCGACATGCCAGCGTCGATGACGCTGTACCCGATTTTTAATACGCCGTTTGGGACGGGTGAAAAACCACAGCGCAATGCCGCCGATCGCGGCTACCCACATCCAGGATGCGGCCAGTTCGCTGTAAAGACGGCCGGTGTCACCCAGTAATAACGAGCGATGAAGGTAGTCAATCCACTGACGTAACGGCAGGATGCCGCTGGTGCCATACACAGTCATATCCCCTTTGATCTGTAACGTGACCGGATCGATAAAAATAGCGCGGTTTTCCGACACGCCCAGTTGCGGGTCGGCAAACATCACCCGTGTCGTCTCATTGCCCGCCAGACCAGGCCGCACCGCATGCAGACGTAATTGTCCTCCAGTGATCTGCCGGGCAACCGCGATCTGCGCCGCCAGCGGCTGTCGTTCGCCTGATTGAACACCGTAAAGCGCCTGTTGATAGAGCGCATTTTCAAGTTGCGGCGTCGCTACATATAAGGTCCCCGTCAGGGCGGCGATAAAGATAAACGGTCCGACGAACAGACCAATATAAAAATGCAGGCGTCGTAGCCCGTTAAGCCACGCTGCGCGCGGGGTAGAGGTCATCATACTTTTCCTCAGAAATAGTAAAAGGTAGCCGTTACGCCAGGGCGTACGAACAGGTTTTTATGCGTGGGAAAAGCAGAAAGACGGCGGCGCGCGGGTATCCGGATAAAGCCAGGGAAAAAAGTGCCAGAGTTTTGCTGTCTGCCGTACAGGGGGAATGCGCTGGCGCAATACACGCCCGATCAGCAACAAAGCAATAAAGAAGATGAATCCAGGAACATGCGCCAGCAGGACGCAGTAGCCACAGGCTTCAGCATGATCCAGCGGGAGGGTCTGCACCGGCATGTCATGATTTGCCATTTGTCGGTGGTCCATCTCATGGTGCTCAGGCATTGTCATCTGATGGTGCATGCCCGGCATGGCACTCATCGGATCGTGTTGCAGCGAGACGGAAATCAGCGGGGCAATGAGGATCAACAGGATCGCAAACAGCGCCAGCCAGGTGGCCTGCTGTTTAACTGCATATTGATGAAAAACGTTCTTCACCACTTCTCCTCCGGGTAGAAGCGGCATTGTAAATTAATCATCACCAGAAGGTTAATTTATTTATGCACACGAAAAGAAAAGCAGTTAGCGCCCCCGGAGAAGACGACAAAAAGTAGTTAAGACGCTTTTCCATTCACGCGTCGTTCATGGGGCTGGGTGGTTGCATGGCAACGCATTGCGCTTGTCTTTGTGCAGTGGATTGCAGGGTTATGCAACTTCTGCCGCCATTCTGCCGCCATTGAAATCGGCGAGTGGATTCAGGGTGACGGCTTCTTCAAGGTGATCGGGGGCGAAGTGGGCGTAACGCATCGTCTCGCGGATGTTGGCGTGACCGAGAATACGTTGCAGGACCAGAATATTACCGCCATTGGTCATAAAATGCGCAGCAAAAGTGTGGCGGAGCACATGCGTTTTCTGCCCCTCGGCCAGCACGATATCGGTGGCCGCCAGCATTTTACTGAACGCCGCATAGCATGGCTGGAACATCGGCCCCTGCAAAGGCGCAAGCTCATCGTACAACCACTGCGGGATCGGTACGGTACGGTTCTTCCCGCCCTTGGTTTTCACAAACGTGATTTTATTCGCCGAAAGCTGCGTGCGCTGGAGGTTTTCTGCTTCGCGCCAGCGTGCGCCAGTGGCGAGACAAATCTTCACTACCCGCGTCAAATCGCCATTCCCGAACCGTTCACAGGCCGCAAGCAGCGTGGCGATTTGCGGCTGCGTCAGCCACGTCATCTCCCGCTCTTTCTCGCGAAACGTACGCACCCCCTCAATGGGATTCGGCAACTGCCACTCCCCCAACCGGGTGAGCTCGTTAAACACCGCACTCAGATACTGCTGCTCGCGGTTCACCGTCACCGGCTTCACCTTCCAGTTCGCCGGGTCCAGCGTATAACCGTTATCAATTTCACCACTCAAACGGCGATCGCGATAATGCGCCCACCGCTTTGCGGTCAACTCCGTCGCCAGCGGATCACCCAGCCCGCGACACACAATCTCCAGCTTCGCCAGCCGCGATTTCCCCGCTGCCAGCGACTGACCATGCAGCTTAAACCACAGCGCAATCAGATCGCTCAACCGCCGGCGGTCCTCTTTTTCGCCAAGCCAGGGTTTCTCCTGCGCCTCCTGCTTCGCCCAGCGCTCAAACGCCTCGGCTTCGCCTTTGGTCGGAAACTGCCGGCGAATACGCCGCCCCTCCCGCCCCTGCGGATAAAGCTCGCACAGCCACTTGCCGTTTTTCTGTTTGCTGACCGTCATGACCGCCCTAAACGTGTTTTTCCAGGGTAAAAATCACCACGCCAAACGGCTCAATCTCTGCCACACCGCATTCAAAATCCACCGAATGATTAGTAAGACGCACCTTGCCGCCCGGCAAGCGCACCACATCAAACACATCCAGTACATCATCAATGCGAATAAACCAGCGACCATTACCGATTTTTTGCGCAGACCTGTCCACCAGCCAGCCCGCATTCAGCCCCTCAATAAAATTCAGGCTGTCGACAGACGACGGCGCCAGGCTGCGATCCAGCGACCACAGCCCCGCCTCCTTCAGCTCGCCGGACTCATGGCGATATTTGGGGATACTCAGCACCGACTCACTCTGCGCCGCCGGGACCGCAGCGGGATACATCTCCCCTTTGCCCGTGGCCAGCCAGTTCAGCGACACCCCGGTATCCAGCGCACACGTCACCACCACATCCCCCGGGAAAAACTCGCGCCGCACCCAGGTGCTGATGGTTCCGGAAGAGATATCCAGCAAATCACCCAACTCTTTTTGCATCTGAAAACCGTATGCATCAAGGATCCGGCGCAACACAGGGCGCCCGCCGGTCGATAAAATCTCGTTATACAGCGCCTTGCCTTTCGGCACCGGCTTATCGGTTAATTTTGCATTTGCGAATTCGCCTTCCACCAGCCAGTGCAGATCGGCCCCGGTATCCAGCGCACATTTGACCACCGCTTTATACGGCACGCTCTCACGCTGGATCCAGCTACTGATATTGTTCGCCGGCACATCCAGCGCTTCAGCGAGCGCCTTCTGGCTGGAGACGGAATAGGACGCGGCGATGCGCTCAATCACATCCTGAACACTCATCTTGTTTTCACTCATGCATACCAACTTCAAAAAAGCGATTTACACAATCGCATTTGCGATTTATATTGCTATGCATCGACCAGGATGCACACCAGTGCAGTACATTTCAAACCACAGGAGATAATGCGATATGTCAGATGCAAAATCAACGTCGCCGCATCCGTTATCCGACTCTCAAATGCAATCCGAAAAATTCACCCATGGCCAGATGGATGAACTGATGTCTGCTCTGCTACCGGCACTGCAAACGCTGATCCGCTCGGCGATGTCCGATGCGATGACAGTAAAAGATTTCGCTGCCATGCGGGGTATTAGCGAACGTCTGGTCTGGCAATGGCTCGACGAAGGCATACTGCTCAAAGCCCCCACCCGCGACTGTACAACCCCGCAGAATGCAGGAAAACGCAGCCGCACGCTGATCAATGTGAAAGCCTGGCGTGACAAATTAACGCAGCAGGCCATCGACTGCCGCTACATCGACCACCGTGCCGGTACATCCCTTCGCTGAGTTTGCTTTTGCAAGCTTAAAACCACAGGACTGAGTATGGCTATCACAGCAGACCGTATCAGCGTACCGCTCAGCGCCGGAGCACGGCTTAACGGGCTGAACCATATTGCCGAACTGCGCGCCAGCCACTGGGGCGATAACTGGCCCGAGGTGGCGCGTTTTATCGAGGATTTAGGTGATAAGCGCGACGAGCAGTACGAAGAAAACAGCCGCGCACTGGCCGCCATTTTCTTTCTCGCCAGGGTACCCGCTGCGCGCCAGGCGCTTGGCCCGCACGCCCTGACGCTGGAGGAGAAAAAAGCCGTTATTGCCGCAATGAACCATTTCCGCGTGGTGGTCAGCCTGTTTCCAAGGCACCTGACCCTGCCGCGCTAGCCCCCAACCCGTAAGCCATGGCGTTCACCCGCCAGGCCCCCTTTTGCCTGAAATCAGGAGAAACCCATGCAACACACCCACAGGAGCGTTACCGATGGCCGATGAAATGGATCTTGTACAACAGCGCGAGCTGGAAGATCGCGAACGGTTTATTCGCCAGGCGCGTAACCGGCTGCTGCTCCCTTCGCGGCTGACCTGCGAAACCTGCGATGCCCCGATCCCCGAAGCCCGCCGTATGGCGCTGCCCGGCGTGACCTGCTGCGTGACCTGCCAGCACCGCGCCGAACGGCAGGATAAACACTACCGGAGGCGCTAAGTGGCCATCTCGTGGGCTTTTCCGTGGAATGCGCCGCGCCCGGCGATTGCCAGTCCCTACCTCACGCATGCCGAACTCCACCGCCGCAATCAGTTAATTGCGGCGCTCCTTGAGGCGCGTCATGCGCTGGCGCTGCAACCCGAGTGCGTGCGCCAGTCCGTTATGCGCACGGCAGACGCCCTGGAAAAGCACCACGGTGAGGCGCGCGCCAACGCCTGGCTGCGACACACTGTGGCCCGCACGCTGCCCCGTCTTAACAAGGTCGCACAGCGCTACCAGGTCAACGGCATCCACCCACGCGTCTCAAAAGCGGTATTTAACGGCCACTTTGATACCGCGATCCAGCGTCATCTCGCCAGCCGGCTGGTAAATTTACTCGCCTGCTACAACCGCCTGCCCGACATGTCTAAAAAACAGATTGACCGGCTGTCGGCAGATATCGCCCATTTTATACGTGGCGAACTGGCAGATATTGACAACGCCGGGGACGCCGAACTGAAAACCCTGCACCGCTGGTACCAGCGTGCGGGGATCATCGCCCTGCAATTCAACGTTACGCCACCGCACTGGCAGCGGGTAAACCGCCAGTTAGTCAGCGCGGGCGATCTCGCCCCGGCGGTGATCCGCCTGTTCAGTGAACAGTGGTGGCGCGGGCGTTTACGCCGCGTTGCTGCCCAGTGGCGCGAGCATCTGCACATTGCGCTGGGCACCGTCTGCAAGAAAAAACAGCCCTACGCCAGCCAGGATTGCGTGAGCACCTGGCGCGAGCAAAAACGCCGCAACCGCGAGTTTCTCAAAGGCATGGAGCTGGAGGATGAAGAGGGCAACCGCATCAGTCTGATCGACAAACACGACGGCTCGGTGGCGAACCCGGCAATCCGCCGCAGTGAGCTGATGACGCGCATTCGCGGCTTCGAAACCCTCTGCCATAACCTGGGGTATGTGGGCGAGTTTTACACGCTGACCGCGCCGTCGAAATACCACGCGACCACCCGCGCGGGCTACCGCAACCTGAAGTGGAACGGCGCCAACCCGTCCGACACGCAGGGGTATTTAACCTCTGTCTGGGCGCGCATTCGCGCAAAACTGCACCGGGAAAACATCCGCATTTTTGGTATTCGCGTCGCCGAACCTCATCACGATGGCACTCCACATTGGCATCTACTTCTCTTTATTAAACATCAGGAAGTCGATCGCGTACGTAAAATTACGAGTCAGTACGCAAAACTAGAAGATAATCATGAGGTTAATAGTGACAAAGCGAGTAAAGCGCGCTTTGATGCACAGACGATAGATCCACAACGGGGCAGCGCAACCGGCTATGTGGCGAAGTATATCGCCAAAAATATCGACGGTTATGCGCTGGAGGGTGAAACCGATCACGAGAGCGGTTCACCGTTGCAGGAGACCGCCAGCGCCGTTGCGGCATGGGCCGCGCGCTGGCGTATCCGACAGTTCCAGTTTATTGGCGGCGCGCCGGTCACGGTGTACCGCGAACTGCGTCGCATGGCCGACAGCGAAACTGCCCGTGGGTTAAGCGTGGAGTTCGCGCAGGTGCATGACGCGGCCGATGCCGGTGACTGGGCGAGTTATGTCAACGCGCAGGGCGGGCCGTTTGTACGCCGCGATGACCTGCAAGTACGCACATTTTACAAGGAGGAAAATATGTTTAATCAGTATGGCGAAACCATCGTTGCGATCCAGGGGGTGTATGACACCGCCGTGGGCGCCGGTTCGCCGGTACTCACTCGGCTGAAAAAATGGAAGATTGTGCCGAAGCGTGCGGCCCTTGACGTTCAGGGCGCGCCTGCGCCCTCTTGGAGTTCTGTCAATAACTGTACGCCGCAGCGGAAATGGCAAGCTAATCGCTGTCAGCGTCCTGACAAAAGTTCGGCACAACTCACAAAAAAAACAGGACCTGACCCTTCGTCAAAATATAACAATGACTTTTTTAATCAGGAACATACGTTATGAGTGAATTTTTTTTCGCTTCCAATGACCATTCATCTTATGATACTGTACATACATACAGTAAAGATTACGTGAGGGGATTCATCGTGTCTGAACGTTTAGAGAATTCACAATTTAGTTGGGCGTGCGTCAAACTCATTACTGAGCTGGCTCTTATTCACCGCTGTAGCAAAGAAGAGATGGAGATCGCCATTGCAATGGTGTCGAACATTGCAAACCGCGAATATCCCTCTGTTGTTGAAAAGGATGTTTTTTACCGCGCTGAATAAGCCGCTGCCGCCTTTCTCAGGCAGACTTATCTGCTGCATTGCGCGCTGACGTTCAGTCTGGCGCGCTTTTGTTTTTCTCTCTGCTGCTCGCTTTACTGCCTGATGTCTGGCTGTTCCTCTGGCCAGATTTCTGCCCGTTTTTTTGCCTGTTCGTCTGCCAGCACATCGCCTGTTTCTTTGCCCGCGTTTCTGGCTGGGCTTTGCCTGCTTTACGGCCCGTATTGCAGCCGTTCTTCCGCCTTGTTCCCGCGCCTCTTCTTGCGTCTTAACCTGCATCTTTTCTTTCGCCTGCGCTTACGCACAGCCATGTCGTCCTCACGTTGTGCCAGTGCCAAACCAGCCTCGACAGATGGCATCCAACTGCCCCGCCCCCGACACTTAATGCTGAAAACACTCCCTCCAGACCGCAAGAGATCCGAACACGATGAATGTAATTACACAACAGGGCGACACCCTCGACATCCTTTGTCTGCGCTATTACGGCCGCACGGAAGGCGTACTCGAAACCGTGCTTCTGGCAAACCCAGGGCTGGCGGAACTGGGGTTGATCCTGCCCCATGGCACGCATGTTGAACTGCCGGAAGTGGCGGTCGCCACGGTCAACGAAACGGTGAACTTATGGGCGTGACAATCGAGAAAGTCACCTCGTCGCTGGCGTACTGGATCAGCGTCGCGCTGACGTTTTTTGGCGCAATGACGCCACAAGACTTCGCCGCCTGGTTTGGCGCGCTGGGCGTTGCCGTAACCGTGGCGGTGAACTGGTATTACCGTCGAAAGAGCTATCTGTTTCTCAAATCCTGCGCCACAAGCCAGGAGGTGATCAATGGGCTTACCCGTTAAACGTTGTAGTGCGGCGGTGGTTCTGGCGCTGGCCGCACTGGTGCCGGACTTTCGTTTACTGCATACCTCCCAGCAAGGGCTGGCGCTGATTGCCGATCTCGAAGGTTGCCGGCTACGCCCTTACCAGTGCAGCGCCGGTGTCTGGACCTCCGGCATTGGTCATACGTCCGGCGTCACGCCAAAGCGCGATATCACCGAAAAAGAGGCAGCGGTTAACCTGGTCGCTGACGTGCTGCACGTTGAGCGTCGGCTGGGGGACTGCATAACAGAGCCGATGCCGCCTCAGGTCTACGACGCGGTGGTGAGCTTTGCGTTTAACGTTGGAGCCGGTGCCGCCTGCCGCTCAACGCTGGCGTTTTTTCTCAATAAAAAACAGTGGCAACAGGCCTGCGATCAACTGCCGCGCTGGGTGTTTATTGATGGCGTTCGCAACCGCGGGCTGGAAAACCGCCGTCAGCGTGAACGCGCCTTGTGCCTGCAGGGGGCGAGGTGAAAGCCGGGTTGATTGCCCTGCTGCTGGGCGCTTGCGGCCTGCTATGGCTGATGCAGCAAAACCACGCGCTGCGTACGTCGCTGGCGCAGTCCCGCCAGTTGAACCAGGCGCAGAATAGCGCCATTGCGCAACTGAAAGCACAGCTTACCGCCTCCCGCGAGCTGGCCGACAGTAACGAACAGGCGCAGGTGGCGCTGCGCCAGCAACTGGACTCCGCCAGCGCGCAGGCAGTACAGCGCGAACAGGCTATTACGAGGTTAATCAATGAAAACGATGCGTTTCGCCGCTGGTACAGCGCTGAGCTGCCTGATGCTGTGCGCCGGGTGCACCAGCGCCCCGCCTGCGCCTCTGCCGGTCACTGTTTACAACCCTTGCCCGCGGGTCAGTCTGTGCCCGATGCCGGCAAGTGATCCCAAGACCAATGGCGATTTAAGCGCCGATATCCGACGGCTTGAACGCGCGCTGGAACAGTGCGCTTTGCAGGTCGAAACCGTAAAACACTGCCAGGATGAGATAAATGCTAAAACCCGATACGCTGCGCAAAGCCCTGACGGACGCCGTTCCGGCCCTGCGCGATAACCCTGCGATGCTGCGTCTGTGGGTGGATAAAGGCAGGAACATTGCCACCCTCGCCCACTCGCTCTCTTTCGAAAAACAGTTCAGCCTGAACGTCGCCGTCAGCGGTTTTTCTGGCGATATCGATACGATCTTCGTGCCGGTGATGCTGTGGCTGCGCGACAACCAGCCTGACATTTTGACAGTGGAGGCCGGGCAGCAGGCCAGTTTTAGCTGGACGCTGACCACCAACAGCGACAGCACGCAGGATTTAACGCTCACGCTGCAACTGACGGAACGCACACAGGTGAAGGAAGTGGATGGCGTGCTGCACGCCGAAACACTGCCTGAACCGCTGCCGCCAGCGCTGGTGACGCGCCCGAAAGCGCTCTATGTTCACGGCGAGCTGATCAGCAGCTGGCCCTCCTGATAACCCAGTTTCCCCCGGCGTTGTGCCAAAACCCGGACAGCGTTGTCCGTTTTCCAAAGCCGGGGGGGCATAGCATCATTTCGCGTATGAATACACAACTCTCGCTCCAGGAAATGGCCCGCGCGCTGCGCAATATGATCCGCACCGGCATTATCGTCGAAACCGACCTTAACACCGGGCGTTGTCGTGTGCAGACAGGCGGCCTTGTTACTCAGTGGCTGCAGTGGTTAACCCACCGCGCCGGTCAATCACGTACATGGTGGGCGCCCTCCATCGGCGAGCAGGTGTTGTTGCTGGCGGTGGGCGGTGAACTCGACACCGCTTTTGTTCTGCCTGGGATTTATTCCGACGATCGTCCGGCACCGTCCGTTTCGGCGGATGCCTGGCACGTTGCCTTCCCGGATGGCGCAGTGCTCGAGTACGAACCCCAAACCAGTGCGCTGAAAGTCAGCGGCATCAAAACCGCCGATATCAGCGCCTCACAATCCATTACTGCCAGCGTGCCGGAAGTGTTAGTGAAGGCATCCACCCGCATCACGCTCGATACCCCGGAAGTGGTCTGCACTAACAAGCTCGTTACGGGCACGCTGGAGGTAAAAAGCGGCGGTACGATGCGCGGCAATATCGAGCACAGCGGCGGTGCGTTGTCGTCCAACGGCAAAGTACTGCATACCCATCAACACCCCGGCGACAGCGGCGGCACAACAGGAGCCCCTCAATGACAGTGCGTTACAGCGGCCTGAACCGCACCACCGGCGAAAGCCTGACCGACACCGCGCATATCCGCCAGAGCATCAGCGACATTCTGCGTACGCCGGTTGGCTCGCGGGTGATGCGCCGCGATTACGGCTCGCAATTGTTTGAGATGATCGACCAGCCGCAAACCCCGGCGCTGGCGCTGCAAATTCAGGCCGCGTGTTATATGGCGCTGCTGAAGTGGGAGCCGCGCATTCGCGTCAGCGCGGTGACCGTGGAGCGCCAGTTCGACGGCAAAATGATTGTCAACCTGACCGGCCAGCTTGCCAGCACCGGTGAATCCCTTTCGTTAACCCTTCCTGTGAGTTAAAACCATGCCGATTATCGATCTGAGCCAGCTTCCTGCGCCGGACGTGGTCGAAGAGCTGAATTTCGAAACGCTCCTCGACGACCGTAAAGCGACGCTGATTTCCCTGTTTCCGGCAGATGAGCAAGAGGCCATCGCCCGCACGCTGGCGCTGGAATCTGAGCCGCTGACCAAGTTTCTGGAAGAGAATGCCTACCGCGAGGTGATGTGGCGCCAGCGCGTCAACGAAGCCGCACGCGCAGTCATGCTGGCCTACGCCGCAGGCAGCGATCTTGATGTTGTCGCCGCTAACAGCAACACCGC
This sequence comes from Kosakonia sp., assembly GCF_032052965.1. Taxonomy (GTDB): domain Bacteria; phylum Pseudomonadota; class Gammaproteobacteria; order Enterobacterales; family Enterobacteriaceae; genus Kosakonia. The sequence goes on along the minus strand of NZ_DAMBVN010000027.1, from coordinate 23,033 downwards.
CCGTTTGACCATTACCCCCGCAGATGACACAACCCTGCCGCCGACGCCCGCGGTGCTGGAGTCCGATAAAGACTTGCGCCTGCGCGCGCAGCAGGCATTTGAAGGGCTGAGCGTCGCCGGGCCGGTGGGCGCGTATGAATACCACGGCCGCAGCGCCGACGGGCGCGTGGCGGATATCTCCGTTGTCAGCCCGAACCCGGCGTACATCACCGTTTCGGTGCTCTCCCGCGAAGGAGACGGCAGCGCCAGCGATGAACTGGTCGCCCTCGTCGATAAAGCCCTTAACGCTGAAGATGTGCGCCCGGTCGGTGACCGCGTGACCGTGCAAAGCGCGCAAATTGTGCCGTACGAGATCAACGCCACGCTCTACTTCTACCCCGGCCCGGAAGCCGAACCCATTCGCCAGGCGGCCGAAGCGCAGCTGAAAGACTACATCAGCGCACAGCGCCGTCTTGGCCGCGACATCCGCCAGTCGGCGATTTATGCCGCGCTGCATGTGGAAGGGGTACAGCGCGTCGAGCTGAGCGCGCCGCAAAGCGACCTGGTGCTGGACAAACACCAGGCATCGTACTGCACCGCGTGGCACATTCAGACCGGAGGTACGGATGAGTAATGACCGCCTGTTACCGGTTGGCTCCTCAAGGCTTGAGGTAGCAGCAACCACCGCGGCGGCGCAAATCGAACGTGTGCCGGTGCCGCTGCGCACGTTGTGGGATCCACAAAAATGCCCGGCAGAACTGCTGCCCTGGCTGGCGTGGGCGCTCTCTGTCGACCGCTGGGACTACACCTGGCCGGAAGCCACCAAACGTAACGTGATCGCCGCCTCTTTTTATATTCATCAGCATAAGGGCACGCTCAGCGCCCTGCACCGCGTGGTTGAACCGCTCGGCTTTCTGATTGAGCTGCGCGAATGGTGGCAGGACAACGCCGAGCCAGGCACTTTTAAGCTGGTGATTGGCGTGCAGGAAAACGGCATCACCGAGGCGATGTACGAAGAACTGGAGCGGCTGATTGATGACGCCAAACCTGCAAGCCGCCATCTGACCAGCCTGAACATCAGCCTCACCACCAAAGGGCAATGTTATGTCGGTGCCGGTTGCTACCTTGGCGAAGAGCTGACGGTTTACCCCTACACGCCGGAAGAAATTATTGTTGGCGGAGAGAGTTTCCCGGCTTCCGCTGTTCATTTGATTGATGACCTGAGAATTAACCCATGACGACAAAATATTTTGCCCTTCTGACCCGGCAGGGTGCCGCGAAGCTGGCGAACGCCACCGCGCTCGGCACCAAACTCACTCTTACGCAGATGGCGATCGGCGACGCCAACGGCGTTCTGCCCACGCCGGATGTCGCGCAAACTCAACTGATTAACCAGAAGCGCATTGCGCCGCTGAACCGGCTTTCCGTTGACCCGGACAACGCCAGCCAGATTATTGCCGAGCAGGTTATTCCGGAAACCGAAGGCGGTTACTGGATCCGCGAAATCGGCCTGTACGACGATGAAGGCGTGTTGATTGCCGTCGCCAACTGCCCGGAAACCTATAAACCGCAAATGCAGGAAGGCAGCGGGCGTACGCAGACCATCCGAATGGTGGTGGTGGTGTCTTCTACCGCGGCAGTCACGCTTAAAATCGACCCGTCGGTGGTGCTGGCCACACGTAAATATGTGGATGATCAGACCATCGAGGTGAAAGCGTACTCAGCCACGCTGCTGGCCAATCACCTGGCTGCGGCTAACCCGCATCCGCAATATGTCAACGTGGCGGATATCGCTTATTACACACCGGTGGGTGTGCCTGTGCCCTACCCTGCGGCGACACCGCCTGCCGGCTGGCTGCTGTGCAACGGCGCTGCGTTTGATAAGGCCTTGTTGCCGGCGCTGGCGACCGTGTTTCCATCCGGTGTGTTACCGGAGCTGCGCGGCGAGTTTATTCGTGGCTGGGATAACGGAAGGAAGGTGGATACCGACCGGGTGTTGTTAAGCGCCCAGGGAGACGCTATCCGTAACATGACGGGAAGTATTCCCTGCGTTGCCCCTTTTGGCTTCGAGCAACATGTCAGTGGAGTTTTACACGGTACTGTCATTGCAAAAGGCGGGGGATCGTCAGAAATAATGGACAATGGGTACGGTATTGCTTTTAACGCCGCGCTTGCCGTCCCAACCGCAGCAGAAAACCGCCCGCGCAACATTGCCTTTAACTACATCGTCCGTGCGGCTTAACCCCGTTTTGATGGTCTGGTAAACGTAGCGCCATCGCGCATCACGGGGTGGCGCTACGTTTCTGCTCTCTGGTGGTTTTTACTTTGCAGGGGCGCTTTTTGATTGCCTGTCGTTGTGTCATTCGGCATTAAACCCCCTTAAATGGTGTTCGTCTGTGGCTGAACGGAAAATAACGCCTGTCTCAACAGCGATGTTTTATCCATCCACAAACAACCAGAGAGTTAACGCATGCCTGCAAAATATTTTGCCATTCTGACCAGTCAGGGTGCCGCGAAGCTGGCGAACGCCACCGCGCTCGGCACCAAACTCAATATTGCACAGATGGCGATCGGCGATGCCAACGGCGTTCTGCCCACGCCGGATGCCGCGCAAACCCGACTGATTAACCAGAAGCGCATTGCGCCGCTGAACCGGCTTTCCGTTGACCCGGACAACGCCAGCCAGATTATTGCCGAGCAGGTTATTCCGGAAACCGAAGGCGGTTACTGGATCCGCGAAATCGGCCTGTACGACGATGAAGGCGTGTTGATTGCCGTCGCCAACTGCCCGGAAACCTATAAACCGCAAATGCAGGAAGGCAGCGGGCGTACGCAGACCATCCGAATGGTGGTGGTGGTGTCTTCTACCGCGGCAGTCACGCTTAAAATCGACCCGTCGGTGGTGCTGGCCACACGTAAATACGCCGATGAGCTGATCAGTAATCATGTTAAAGAGAGTAACCCGCATCCTCAGTATGCACCCCTCGCCAGCCCGGCGTTGATCGGCGTGCCTACCGTGCCTGATACCCACATCGGCAACTACGGGCAGCAAATAGCGAACACAAAATATGTGCGCGATGCTATCGCCGACTATGACGGCATTTTGCCAGTTGGTGTGCCGGTTGCCTGGCCGCAGGCAACGCCGCCGGGCGGCTGGTTCAAATGCAACGGCGCCACGTTTGAGAAAGCAAAATATCCCCGACTGGCGTTGGCCTATCCCTCTGGTGTGCTGCCGGATCTGCGTGGCCAGTTTATTCGCGGCTGGGATGACGGTCTGGGGATTGATGCTGGCAGGGTACTGCTCAGTGCGCAGATGGATGATTTTAAAAGCCATAACCATACCCCGCTAAAAATGGCAATCCGAAACCGTTTTCTGACGGATTTCAGCGAAAACGGTGTGGGTGGACTGGCCAATTTAACAGGCGGGGGCGGATTATTTTCCTTTGCAAGCTACACCGATCCCACTGGCGGCGACGAAACGCGCCCGCGCAACATTGCATTTAACTACATCGTGAGGGCTCAATAATGTCACAAGCAACACTGAATCAAAATCTGATCGCCACCGTCGCCGGGGAGATTACCGTCTATAACTTTGATGGCGAGACGCGTGAATACCATTCTCCCTCGGTGGAATATCTGATGGTCGGCGTGGGTATTCCGGGCAGTTCTACGGTTGTCGCTCCGCCAGCGGAGAAAGCCGGTTTCGCCGTGTGCTGCGCGGCAGATGGTCGCAGCTGGCACTATGTTGCCGATCATCGCAATGAAACCGTTTATAACATCGACAACGGTGAAAAAATGCTTATCACTGACATGGGGGATTACCCGGCGAATGTCACTCCCCTCGCGCCGGCAACGCCTTATGATAAATGGAATGGCAGCAAATGGGTGACCGACGACATCGCACAACATACCGCGCAGATTGCCGCCGCAGAGCAGAAAAAAACACAGTTGCTGAATGAAGCAAAAAACACCATTAGTCTATGGCAAACAGCCCTGCAACTTGGCCGTATCAGCGATGCCAATAAAGCGCGGCTGATCGCCTGGATGGACTATATTGATGCCGTGGAAGCCGTTGAGACCTCGGCGGCACCCGATATTACCTGGCCGACGCAGCCAGCATAAGCATCAACGGGCTTCGGCCCGTTTTTTTTGCCCGCTGCTGTTGTTTCAGCCCCGCACCAACGCCGATAAATAGCGCCCTGCCGCGCTGCCCTGGAGAATAGCACTCACCCCAAAACCACGGAGTTAAACGGATGAGTGACTATCATCATGGCGTCCAGGTCGTCGAAATCAACGACGGCACACGCGTCATTTCCACTGTCTCAACGGCCATTGTCGGCATGGTATGTACCGCCAGCGATGCAGACGCTGAGATGTTCCCCCTTAATCAACCAGTGCTGATCACCAGCGTGCAAAGCGCGATTGCCAAAGCAGGTACCAAAGGTACGCTGGCCTCTTCTCTGCAAGCCATTGCTGACCAGGCAAAACCGGTCATCGTTGTGGTGCGCGTTGCGGAAGGCACGGGCGATACCGCTCAGGCACAGACGATTTCCAACATCATTGGCACGACCGATGCCAACGGTAAATACACCGGCCTGAAAGCGTTGCTGACCGCCGAAGCGGTAACCGGCGTGAAACCGCGCATTCTTGGCGTTCCGGGGTATGACACCCAGGAAGTCGCCACAGCACTGGCTTCAGTCTGCCAGAAACTGCGTGCCTTCGGGTATGTCAGCGCCTGGGGTTGCAAAACCCTGTCTGACGCCATGAAGTACCGCGAGAACTTCAGCCAGCGCGAGCTGATGGTGATCTGGCCGGATTTCCTTGCCTGGGATACCGTCGCGAACGCTACCTCAACCGCCTACGCCACGGCCCGCGCGCTGGGTCTGCGTGCGTACATCGACCAGTCTGTTGGCTGGCACAAAACCCTCTCCAACGTCGGCGTCAACGGCGTGACGGGCATCAGCACCCCGGTATTCTGGGATTTACAGGAATCCGGCACCGACGCAGATCTGCTCAACGCCGCAGGCGTGACCACCCTTATCCGCAAAGACGGTTTTCGCTTCTGGGGCAACCGCACCTGCTCCGACGACCCGCTGTTCCTGTTTGAAAACTACACCCGTACCGCGCAGGTTATCGCCGATACCATGGCCGATGCGCATATGTGGGCGGTGGACAAACCGATCACCGCGACGCTTATCCGCGACATCATCGAAGGCATTAATGCGAAGTTCCGCGAGCTGAAAAGCAACGGTTACATCGTGGATGCCACCTGCTGGTTCGACGAAACCGCCAACGATGCCGTTACCCTGAAAGCCGGGAAACTGTATATCGATTACGACTATACGCCGGTGCCGCCACTGGAAAACCTGACCTTACGCCAGCGCATTACCGATAAGTACCTGGTGAATCTGGTTTCCTCGGTCAACAGCAATTAAGGAACCTGATAAATGGCAATGCCACGAAAACTGAAATATATGAACGTGTTCCTCAATGGCTATAGCTATCAGGGGATCGCAAAATCCATCACGTTGCCGAAGCTGACCCGCAAGCTGGAAAACTACCGCGGCGCCGGCATGAGCGGTGTCGCACCGGTTGATATGGGTCTGGATGACGACGCCATGTCAATGGAGTGGACGCTGGGCGGCTTCCCGGATGCGGCTATCTGGGAACTGTATGGCGCAACCAGCGCAGACGCTGTCCCTGTGCGTTTCGCCGGCTCCTACCAGCGCGACGACACCGGTGAAACAGTCGCCGTCGAAGTGGTCATGCGTGGCCGCCAGAAAGAGATCGACACCGGCGAAAACAAAGTGGGCGAAGACACCGAATCCAAAATCTCCGTCGTTTGCACCTATTTCAAACTGACGATGGATGGCAAGGAACTGGTGGAAATCGACACCGTTAACATGATCGAAAAAGTCAACGGCGTAGACCGTCTCGAGCAGCACCGCCGCAACATCGGCCTGTAATGCGCATCCCGGTCAGCCTGGCTGGCCGGTTCTTCCCCCCGCTAATGGAATCACGAGGAACTCATGAGCAACGAAACTGACAACACCATCACCCTGGAAACCCCGCTCAAACGCGGTGAACAGAACATTACAGTGATCACCCTGATGAAGCCGAACGCCGGAACACTGCGCGGCGTGAGCCTGGCGGCCGTGGCGAATGCCGAGGTGGATGCGCTGATAAAAGTGTTGCCGCGCATTACTTCACCTTCGCTTACCGAGCAGGAAGTGAGCGCGCTGGACCTGGTGGATATGGTGGCGCTGGCAGGCAAGGTGGTAGGTTTTTTGTCACCGGCTTCGGCACGGTAAGCTTCCCGGCGAACCTGTCGGTTGACGACCTGATGGCGGATATCGCAGTGATTTTCCACTGGCCGCCGTCAGAGCTCTATCCCCTGAGTCTGAGCGAACTCATCACATGGCGCGAAAAAGCGCTGCAGCGAAGCGGAAACACACATGAGTAACAGCGTAAAAATTGAAGCATTGCTCACGGCTGTTGATCAGGCGATGCGCCCGTTTAAAACCTTTCAGGCAGCGAATGTGTCGCTGTCTGACCAGGTTAAAGAGACGCAAACCACCTTACGCGGCCTGTACAGCCAGGTGGCGCAAATCGACGGTTTTACCCGGACGCAAAGCGCGCTGACCGCCGTCAGCCAGCAGTTGAAAGTCGCCAAAGAGAGCACGCAGGCGCTGGCGTCTGAACTGAAAAAAATCGACCAGCCAACCCAGACGCAAATCAGTGCGCTGGAAAAAGCGCGTCGCCATGTCAGCGCGCTTTCGCAACAGCATGACGGCCTGCGCCAGTCGGTAAAAAACCAGCGCCAGGCACTCCGCCAGGCTGGCATCAGCACCCGCGCTCCGGCGAGCGCGCGGCAGCGTCTGCAAAACAGCATCAACGACAATACCGGGCAACTGAACACGCAGCGTGACGCGCTGGCGCAGGAGAACCGGCAAAACCGCATGGCGAAAATCAAAGCGGGGCAGAACTCCATTCTGGGCATTGCGGGGAACATCTCCGCAGCTGGCAAAACCGGCATGTCAGTGGCGACAACGGGCGTTAACCTCGGCAAAAAACTGCTGCAACCGGGCTATGAAGCGTCGCTGAAAAATCCCCCGGCCGCCAGCCCCGGCACGGCTGTTGCAGGCGCGCCGAACGGCGGCAATCTCGGCACCGATTTAGAGGCACTGCAAGCGGCGTATCAATCGCTGAGCGTGGACATTTTCAGCACGCAGGAGTCCTCTTTACGCCAGCTGGTGCAAACCGCCACCCGGTATATCGGCCAGCTGCAACAATGGGTCCGGAACAACCAGGGGCTGGTGCAGACTTTCGGGATGATCGCCACCGTGGTAATTGGCGTGGCGGGCGCCCTTGGCACCGTGGCCAGTGTGCTCGCGCCCGTCTTTACCGGCATCAGTACGCTTATCACCCTCGCCACCTCGCTCGGCAGCGTCTTTACCACCGTGTGCGGCGGTATTGTGGCGGTACTTGGCTCGCTCACCTGGCCTATCGTCGGCATTATCGCTTTCGTTGCCGCCGTCGCGGTGGCCATCTACGCCTGCTGGGAACCCATTAGCGCCTTCTTTAGCGGCGTAGTCGAAGGCATCAAAGCCGGCTTTGCCCCACTTGCCGAACTGTTCGTACCTTTTCAGCCTGTTTTCGACGCCATTGGCAGCACGCTTTCGTCAGTTAAAAACCTGTTCAGCGATCTGATTGCCCCTATCGCCTTCAGCCAGCAAGCACTTGAACGCTGCGGTAATGTAGGGAAGGGCTTTGGCCAGGTGCTGTTTGATGCGCTGTCCTTACCCTTTAAGCCACTGAAATTATTAATGGAAGGCGTCGGCTGGCTGCTGGAGAAACTCGATATCGTGAACAAGCAACCGGCGATTGTGATCCCCAAACCGCAGGTGGACGCAACGGCGGCGGGCGGCACTTTCGGCTATATCCAGCCAACCAGCACCATGCCGGGGTTCAATAATTACCAGGCGGCCAAACCTGCTGGCAGTCATTCGTATGTCGACCAGAGCAAAACGGAATATAACGTTACGCTGCAGGGCGATATCACCCCCGGCAGTAGCAATGAACGCTATCTGCAGGATATGTTCCGCCAGGACGCGGAGAACAAGCGCAACGCCATGCTTTCCCAATACAACTCATCAGGAGGATTTTAATTATGATGCTGGCGCTGGGACTTTTTGTCTTTATGCGGCAAACGCTGCCGTTCCAGAACCTGAACCGTACCTCCGCCTTTACCTGGAGCAGCAACGCGCGCGTCGGTAAACGCGCAGCGTATCAGTATATCGGCCCGGGCGAAGATACCCTCGAAATTACTGGCGCGCTCTACCCGGAGCTGACCGGCGGCGTGCTGTCGCTAGCGGCCGTGCGCCTGATGGCGGAGCAAGGGGGGAAATGGCCGCTTATCGATGGCTCAGGAATGATTTACGGCGTGTATGTCATAAGCAGCGTGAAAGAGAACGGATCAGAGTTTTACAGCGACGGCTCGCCGCGCAAAATCAGCTTCACGTTGAATCTTACCCGGGTCGATGAATCGCTGCTCTCCATGGCAGAAGAGATGTACACAAAAGGCAGCAAACTGCTCGACGATGCCGCCAAAATACTGGGGGTTAGCGGATGATAGACGCTCTCGACAAGGATCTCACACGCGCAGATGCTCCGGCCTTCAAGCTGGAACTGAAACAAAAACCAGCCAGTGGCACCCCGGCGACCAACAGTAACCAAAGCAATAACGCCACAAAAGACATCACCGCCCGGCTCGCTCCACGGTTGATTGGTCTCACGGTCACGGATAATCGCGGTTTTGAGGCGGACACGCTGACGCTGACGCTGGATGACAGCGACGGCAAAATCGAAATGCCGGCGCGTGACGCACAGGTCAACGTCTCGATTGGCCGCCAGGGCGAAGTGCTGACCGATATGGGAAGTTTCATTATCGACCAGGTTACGCACCGTGGCACGCCAGACCAGGTGGTGATCACCGGGCGTAGCGTCGACTTTCGCAACGACATGAACACCCCAAAAGAGCGCTCGTGGCACGACACCACGCTGGGCGAAATCGTGAAAGATATCGCCTGGCGCAATTCACTGAGCGCCAGCGTCGCGCCGGAACTGGCCACGATTAAAATTGCGCATATCGACCAGTCGAAAGAGAGCGATATTGCGTTTCTTACCCGTCTGGCGATCCGTAACGGCGCAGAAATCGCCATAAAATCGGGCGTGCTGATTTTCCTTGTACCGGGTAAATGCGTGCGGGCCGGGAAGGCTATTTCAACTGTCACCCTCAGCCGTAGTGATGGCGATTCACATACCTTTGATCTGGCCGACCGGACAGCCTACGGCAGTGTGATTGCGCGCTGGCAGGATACCAAAACGCCGCAGAAGCAGGTGAAACAGGTTAAATTGACGCGTAAAAGCGCGGGTAAACAGCAGGCGCAAACGGATTACCTCGCCGGCTCGCGAGAGAACGTTAATATTCTGCCAAATACGTTCGCCAGCAAAGAGGAGGCCCTGCGCGCAGCAGAAGCGGCATGGCAGGAGCGTCAGAGAAATGCGGCGCTCTTTACCCTTACGCTGGCGCAAGGTCGGGCCGACATCGCGCCGGAAACACCAGTCCGCCTGACCGGTTTTAAAGATGTGATTAACCACACGCCCTGGGTGATCAAAAAACTCACGCATGGCATTGATGGTAAAGGCTTTATTACCAAACTGGAACTGGAAGCCGACATCAGAAACCTCGCCTACGAGTTGCAGGAGTCCATTGTATAGGCGTCAAATGCAACCATTAGCTTGCATTTGCAAGTTAATGGTTTATTATTACTGGCATAAATACGTCGGAGAAATCACAAAATGATGCATTGCCCGTTATGCCAGCAAGCGGCTCATGCGCGTTCGAGCCGTTATCTCAGTACCGAAACCAAAGAACGCTACCACCAATGCCAGAACATCCACTGCGGCTGCACCTTCGTCACCCACGAATCACTGGCGCGCTACATTGTCCGCCCGGACGCAACAAAAAACGCACCAGCCCACAGCATGCGCTAACATCCCCCACACAGGCCTGCGTCAGCAGGCTTTTTTTTGCCCCCACGCCTCCAAATACCCGACCAGCATCCCGCTCCGACACTGCGATCCTCTACCGCCATTCAACGCCGACACTGCGATCCTCTGCCGCCATCCTGCCGCCATCGCCCATAAAAAAGGGGCTGGCATTACGCCAACCCCTTGTTTTACACTAACTTTTAGGATGTCGCGAAAGCGATCCTTAGTTAAGACGCTCTTTAATACGAGCAGACTTACCAGTACGCTCACGCAGGTAGTACAGTTTAGCTTTACGAACAGCACCACGACGTTTAACAGCAATGCTGTCAACTACCGGAGAGTGAGTCTGGAAGACACGCTCAACGCCTTCGCCGTTGGAAATTTTACGAACAGTGAATGCAGAGTGCAGACCGCGGTTACGAATAGCGATAACCACGCCCTCGAATGCCTGCAGACGTTTTTTGGAACCTTCAACAACCCATACTTTCACTTCCACGGTATCGCCCGGACGGAAGGAAGGTACGTCCTGCTTCATCTGCTCTTGTTCAAGTTGCTTAATAATGTTGCTCATAATTTAATCTCTTATCCTGGGTAAACTGATATTGGGGGCTTACGCCGTCCCATCATGTTTCTGTTGCAGTTGTGCGTGTTCACGTTGGAACTCCGCCAGCAACCTTGCTTGCTCTTCAGTCAGAGCCAGGTTTTCCAGAAGTTCAGGTCTTCTAAGCCAGGTGCGGCCCAGCGACTGCTTCAAACGCCAGCGACGTATCTCAGCATGGTTCCCCGACAGTAACACTGCAGGTACTTCCATCCCTTCTAACACTTCAGGTCGGGTATAGTGTGGGCAGTCCAGCAACCCATCCGCAAAGGAATCTTCCGTTGCCGATGCTTCATGCCCCAGTACGCCCGGAATAAACCGGGAAACCGAGTCAATCAGCGTCATTGCTGGTAACTCACCACCGCTGAGAACGTAATCGCCGATAGACCATTCTTCGTCAATCTCGGTTTGAATTACGCGCTCATCTATCCCTTCGTAGCGACCGCACACCAGAATCAGTTTCTGATTGGTAGCCAGTTCGCTGACGCCCGCTTGATCAAGCTTGCGCCCCTGAGGCGACAGATAAATCACTTTGGCGCCTTCGCCCGCCGCGGCTTTTGCTGCATGAATAGCGTCCCGCAAAGGGTTCACCATCATTAACATCCCCGGTCCGCCGCCGTAAGGACGATCGTCCACGGTACGGTGCCGGTCATGAGCGAAGTCACGCGGACTCCAGCTCTGGATGCTCAGCAGGCCATTTTTTACTGCCCGGCCAGTTACCCCGTAGTCGGTAATCGCGCGGAACATTTCAGGAAACAGGCTAATTATGCCAATCCACATAGCGCCGTCTTTTACCGTATATCCGGAGGTTTAAAAACCAGGATCCCAATCTACTTCAATGGTTTGAGTAGTGAGATCGACTTTCTTGATAACCTGCCCATCGAGGAACGGAACCAACCGCTCCTTGATACCAAATGCATCTTTCAGGTTTGCCTTAATGACGAGCACGTCATTCGACCCGGTTTCCATCATATCGACGACTTTACCGAGGCTGTAACCTTCTGTAGTCACTACCTGGCAGCCCATAAGGTCTTTCCAGTAGTAATCACCCTCTTCCAGTTCCGGCAACTGCGAGGAATCCACGAGAATTTCGCAATTCGTCAGAAGATTCGCGGCATCGCGATCGTCAACACCTTTCAGTTTGATGACGATATCCTGATTGTGGTAGCGCCAGCTTTCCAGCTCAATGCTCTGCCACTGACCCGCCTTCTGGATAAACCAGGGCTGATAGTCAAAAATGCTTTCGGCGTCTTCGGTGGAGGAAAACACTCTGAGCCAACCACGAATTCCGTAAGAAGAACCCAGTTTGCCAACAATAATTGGCTCAACGGGGACCGATGCGGCTTGTTGCTTGCTCATCATGACCACCGTGACAGATTAAGCTGCTTTCTGTGCTTCTTTGATCAGCGCGGAAACGCGATCAGAAACGGTAGCGCCCTGGCCAACCCAGTGCTGAATACGATCCAGATCCAGGCGAGTGCCTTCTTCTTTCTCGGAAGCGATCGGGTTGAAGAAACCAACGCGCTCAATGAAGCGACCGTTGCGTGCATTACGGCTGTCGGTGACAACAACCTGGTAGAACGGACGCTTTTTAGCGCCGTGACGTGCTAAACGAATAGTTACCATAACATCCTCTTGTGTGAATAAAACACCAGGCCCCATCGAGGAACGGAGCCCGGTGTCATATTAAAAGCCCGAAAATTTTACTCATTTTTTGCTAAAAAGCAATCGACAGTTACGAAACTGTGGGGTGTGTGCCCCCTGGCGTTACAGCTATCTTGATGCCGACATACACGCAATCACTCGTGCGTACGCACTGTACATGAGGATGGCGAACATACCCCGGCGCCAAAATGGCCAATTAGCCAGGCCGCGTATTATCGGCCAGGGAAGCCGGGCGGCATCATCCCTTTCATCCCGCGCATCATTTTCGCCATCCCGCCTTTCTTCATCTTCTTCATCATGCGCTGCATGTCGTCGAATTGTTTAAGCAGACGGTTCACATCCTGTACCTGCATACCGCTACCGGCAGCAATACGGCGTTTACGGGAGCCTTTAATAATGTCCGGGTTGGCGCGCTCTTTTAGCGTCATGGAATTGATGATGGCTTCCATGCGCACCAGCACTTTATCGTCCATTTGCGCTTTAACATTGTCCGGGATTTGCCCCATGCCAGGCAATTTACCCATCAGGCTGGCCATCCCACCCATATTTTTCATCTGGCGCAGTTGCTCAAGGAAGTCGGTCAGATCGAAACCGTCGCCTTTCTTCAGTTTGTTCGCCAGTTTCTCGGCTTGTGCGCGGTCAACTTTGCTCTCGATATCTTCGATCAGCGACAGCACATCGCCCATGCCGAGAATACGGGACGCAATACGATCCGGATGGAAGGGTTCCAGCGCTTCGGTTTTCTCGCCAACGCCGAGGAACTTAATCGGTTTGCCGGTAATATGGCGGATGGACAATGCCGCACCGCCACGCGCATCACCGTCAACTTTGGTCAGAACGACCCCCGTCAGCGGCAGTGCTTCATTAAATGCTTTCGCCGTATTTGCCGCATCCTGACCGGTCATGGCGTCGACCACAAACAGCGTTTCCACTGGCTTAATCGCCGCGTGAACCTGTTTGATCTCATCCATCATCGCTTCATCAACGTGCAAACGACCGGCGGTATCCACCAGCAACACGTCGAAGAATTTCAGTTTTGCTTCTTTCAGCGCGGCATTAACAATATCAACCGGTTTCTGCGCCACGTCAGACGGGAAGAACTCCACGCCAACCTGCTGCGCCAACGTTTCCAGCTGTTTAATCGCCGCCGGGCGATACACGTCCGCAGAAACCACCATCACTTTTTTCTTGTGCTTTTCGCGCAGGAATTTACCGAGCTTACCGACGCTGGTGGTTTTACCTGCCCCCTGCAAACCTGCCATCAGCACCACCGCTGGCGGTTGTGCGGCAAGGTTCAGACTCTGGTTCTCTTCGCCCATCGCCGCAACCAGTTCGTTACGTACGATTTTGACGAATTCCTGTCCGGGGGTCAGGCTCTTGTTAACTTCATGACCAACCGCTTTTTCTTTCACGCGGTTGATAAAATCACGCACTACTGGCAGCGCGACATCGGCTTCCAGCAGGGCCATGCGCACTTCGCGCAGGGTATCTTTGATGTTGTCTTCAGTGAGGCGCCCACGGCCACTGATATTGCGCAGGGTGCGCGACAAACGATCGGTTAAATTATCAAACATGGTCTCTCGCCTGAGGTGTTACGATTGGCCGCCAGGGCGACGCATTACAGAATTTCCCGCAGTATAACATGAACACCAGGCTCCTGTATGTGATGCAACTGTTGGAGCAGCGGTCACGTGACGCTATACTGTTTTTCTTTCTTCTTCAGTCAACTGCCGACACCTATATGCCCGTTTTTGCTCTGATCGCTCTTGTTGCCTACTCCATCAGCATTGCGCTGATTGTTCCTGGCCTGCTCCAAAAAAACAGCGGCTGGCGCAGAATGGCCATTCTTTCAGCGGTTATCGCGTTGATTTGCCACGGCTTCGGGTTGAAGGAACGCATCTTCCCCGATGACGGTGGGCAAAACCTCAGCCTGCTCAACGTCGGCTCGCTGGTCAGCCTGATGATCTGTACGGTAATGACCATTGTCGCTTCTAAAAACCGCGGCTGGCTGCTGTTGCCTATTGTCTACACCTTTGCGCTGATTAACCTCGCTTTCGCGATTTTTGTACCGAATGAATACATTACGCATCTGGAAGCGACACCCGGCATGATGGTGCACATTGGGCTATCGCTCTTCTCCTACGCTACTTTAATTATTGCGGCAATGTATGCCCTGCAACTGGCGTGGATTGACTATCAGTTAAAAAACAAGCGGCTGGCCTTTAGCAGCGAAATGCCGCCGCTGATGGTGATCGAGCGGAAAATGTTCCACATCACCCAGGTTGGGGTGGTCCTGCTTACGCTGACGCTTTGTACCGGGTTATTCTTTATGAAGAACCTGTTCAGCATGGAAAATATCGACAAAGCCGTGCTCTCTATCGTCGCCTGGTTTGTCTATATCGTCCTGCTGTGGGGTCACTACCACGAAGGCTGGCGCGGTCGTCGCGTCGTCTGGTTCAATGTTGCGGGCGCGGGAATTTTAACGCTGGCCTATTTCGGCAGCCGCGTTCTGCAAGAATTTCTGAGCTAAAAAACAAAGGAGTTCCCTCTGGAACACATCTCTACCACGACGCTGATCATTACCCTGGTCATTATGGTCGTGGTCTCGGCGTATTTTTCCGGTTCTGAAACCGGGATGATGACGCTTAACCGCTATCGCCTGCGTCATCTGGCTAAGCAGGGTAACCGTGCGGCCCGCCGCGTCGAAAAACTGCTGCGCAAGCCCGACCGACTGATAAGCCTGGTGCTGATTGGCAATAACCTCGTCAACATTCTCGCCTCGGCTATCGGCACCATCGTCGGCATGCGTCTGTATGGCAACGCTGGGGTCGCTATTGCCACGGGTGTGCTGACCTTCGTGGTGCTGGTGTTTGCCGAAGTGTTGCCAAAAACCATCGCCGCACTCTATCCCGAAAAGGTCGCCTTCCCGAGCAGCTTTTTATTGGCGCCGTTGCAAGTCATTATGTTGCCACTGGTATGGCTGCTAAACGGCGTGACGCGTGTGCTGATGCGCATGATTGGCATTAAAGCCGATGTCGTCGTCAGCGGCGCGCTCAGTAAAGATGAGTTACGTACCATCGTCAACGAATCCCGCTCGCAAATTTCCCGTCGCAACCAGGATATGTTGCTGTCAGTGCTTGATCTGGAAAAGGTCAGCGTGAATGACATCATGGTGCCACGCAATGATATCGTCGGGATCGACATTAACGACGACTGGAAATCGATTGTTCGTCAGCTTACCCATTCGCCACATGGCCGCATTGTGCTTTATCGCGATTCGCTGGACGATGCCATCAGCATGCTGCGCGTACGCGAAGCCTACCGTCTGATGACCGAGAAAAAAGAGTTCACCAAAGAAGTCATGTTGCGTGCTGCCGACGAAATCTACTACGTGCCTGAAGGTACGCCGCTGAGCGTACAGCTGGTTAAGTTCCAGCGTAATAAGAAAAAAGTCGGCCTGGTGGTGGATGAGTACGGTGATATTCAGGGGTTGATTACGGTGGAAGATATTCTCGAAGAGATTGTCGGCGATTTCACCACATCCATGTCTCCGGCGCTGGCAGACGAAGCAACGCCGCAAAACGACGGCTCCGTGATAATAGAAGGCGGTGCCAGCGTGCGCGAGCTGAACAAAGCGTTTAACTGGCGGCTGCCGGAAGACGAAGCCCGCACAATTAACGGCATGCTACTGGAAGCGCTGGAAGAGATCCCTGCCATCGGCACCCGCGTGCGTATTGAACAATACGATATCGATATTCTCGACGTGCAGGACAATATGATTAAGCAGGTAAAAGTGATCCCGGTGAAAACCCTGCGCGAGAGCGTGACCGAATAAAAAACCACGCCCTCAGAGCGTGGTTTTGCGTCTGCGATTCCCCTTCGTTGCAAAAGAGGGGGAATCGCACCAACCGCCAGGCACTTACGCCTTTGCTTTGGCTACCGTGACCATCGCGGCGCGGATTGTACGGCCATTGAGGGTGTAACCTTTCTGCATGACGCCCAGAACTTTCCCGGCTTCCACTTCATCAGATTCCACCATCGCAATGGCCTGATGCACGTTTGGATCCAGAGGAACATTGGTATCGGCAATGACTTCAACGCCGAATTTCTTCACCACGTCCAGCATGGATTTCAGCGTTAATTCAATACCTTCAACCATGGGTGCCATGTCAGCGTTGTTTTTGTCTGCCACTTCCAGCGCGCGATCCAGGCTATCGACAACCGGCAGCAGTTCGTTGACAAATTTTTCCAGCGCGAACTTATGCGCTTTCTCAACGTCCAGCTCGGTACGGCGACGCAGGTTTTCCATTTCCGCTTTGACGCGGAGAACGGCTTCGCGCTCGCGGTTTTGCGCTTCGGCTAATTGCGTTTCAAGGTTCGCAATTTTCTCATCGCGCGGATCCACCTGCTCAACAGAATCGTCAGACTCAACAACGGCCT
This sequence comes from Kosakonia sp., assembly GCF_032052965.1. Lineage (GTDB taxonomy): Bacteria > Pseudomonadota > Gammaproteobacteria > Enterobacterales > Enterobacteriaceae > Kosakonia. The sequence goes on along the minus strand of NZ_DAMBVN010000027.1, from coordinate 6,298 downwards.
CAACGTCTTCGTGCTGTTCCATGATAATTTCTTCCGGGGCTTGCCCGTCAGGCGTTTTCTGTTCTTTACTACTCATGAATTTCTCCGCGTTTTTTTGCATTCATCTCGCTAACCTGGCTTATTATGGGGATCAGTTTCCGGGATTCAAGGGAACGTGACAGATTGTCATCATTCATTCGCCACAAGGACCAGCAGAAAATGACTCACCATTTCAAGTGTATTGGTATTGTCGGGCACCCACGCCACCCTACCGCGCTGACCACACATGAAATGCTTTACCGCTGGCTGAGCGCCAAAGGCTATGACGTCATTGTCGAACAACAGATTGCCCAGGAGCTACAGCTCAAAAACGTGAGAACCGGCACACTGGCGGAAATTGGCCAGTACGCCGACCTGGCGGTGGTGGTCGGCGGCGACGGCAATATGCTGGGCGCAGCGCGCACACTGGCGCGATATGATATCAATGTTATCGGTATTAACCGCGGTAATCTCGGTTTTCTGACAGACCTCGACCCGGATAACGCCCAACAGCAGCTCGCAGATGTGCTGGAGGGGCATTATATCGCGGAAAAACGTTTTCTGCTGGAAGTCCAGGTCTGCCAGCAGGCGTGCCAGAAACGCATCAGCACCGCTATCAATGAAGTGGTGCTGCACCCAGGAAAAGTGGCACATATGATTGAATTCGAAGTGTATATCGATGAAGTCTTCGCTTTTTCCCAACGTTCAGACGGTTTGATCATTTCTACCCCGACCGGCTCTACCGCTTATTCGCTCTCGGCTGGTGGCCCAATCCTTACTCCGTCGCTGGATGCCATCACGCTGGTGCCGATGTTCCCGCATACGCTGTCTGCACGTCCTTTGGTGATTAACAGCAGTAGCACCATTCGTCTGCGCTTCTCTCATCGCCGTAGCGACCTGGAAGTCAGTTGCGATAGCCAAATCGCCCTGCCGATCCAGGAAGGCGAAGATGTCTTGATCCGCCGCTGCGACTATCACCTGAATCTCATTCATCCCAAAGACTACAGTTATTTCAATACGCTAAGCTCCAAACTTGGCTGGTCGAAAAAATTGTTCTGAAAATCATTGCACAACACTTTACTGTATATAAAACCAGTTTATACTGGATGAAAACACAGTTATGGTTTTTCATACAGGAAAGCAACCATGTTGGCACAACTGACCATCAGCAATTTTGCTATCGTTCGTGAGCTTGAGATCGACTTTCACAGCGGGATGACGGCCATTACCGGCGAGACCGGGGCGGGTAAATCCATTGCTATCGACGCGCTTGGGCTGTGCCTGGGTGGTCGGGCCGAAGCCGACATGGTGCGTGCAGGCGCTCCCCGTGCCGATTTGTGCGCCCGCTTTGCGTTGAAAGACACACCGGCCGCTCAACGCTGGCTGGAAGATAATCAACTGGAAGACGGGCGTGAGTGTTTACTTCGCCGCGTCATCAGCAGCGACGGGCGCTCCCGCGGCTTTATCAACGGCACAGCCGTTCCTCTTTCACAACTGCGTGAACTGGGTCAGTTGCTGATCCAGATCCACGGTCAGCACGCCCATCAGCTGTTGATCAAACCCGAACATCAGAAAACTCTGCTGGATGGCTATGCCGGTGAGTACGCACTCACTTTGCAAATGGCGGAGCACTACCGCGCATGGCATCAAAGCTGCCGTGAGCTGGCGCAGCATCAACAACAGAGCCAGGAGCGCGCTGCACGCGCGGAGTTATTGCACTACCAGCTGAAAGAGCTCAATGAATTTCATCCGCAGCCTGGCGAGTTTGAACAGATCGACGAAGAGTACAAACGGCTGGCAAACAGCGGGCAGTTGCTCTCAACCAGTCAGCATGCGCTGAACATTCTGGCAGAGGGTGAAGAGATGAATTTACAAAGCCAGCTGTATACCGCCCGTCAGCTGCTGACGGAGCTGGCGGGCATGGATACTCGCCTCTCCAGCGTGCTGGATATGCTGGAAGAAGCCGCCATTCAGGTGAGCGAAGCCAGTGATGAACTCCGTCACTACTGTGACCGTCTGGATCTTGATCCGAATCGTCTCTATGAACTGGAGCAACGCCTCTCGCGTCAAATTTCGCTGGCCCGCAAGCACCATATCAGCCCCGAAGAATTGCCGCAGTTCCACCAGTCACTGCTTGATGAGCAACAGTTGCTGGACGATCAGGCCGATTCGCAAGAAACGCTGACGCTGGCTGTCAGCAAACATCACCAACTGGCACTGGCCAGCGCACAGCGGCTACACGAGCAGCGTGTGCGATATGCTAAGGAATTGAGCCAGTTGATCACCGAAAGCATGCATGCGCTCTCTATGCCGCATGGCGTGTTCGACATCGATGTGTCATTTGATGAACGTTCGTTGACCGCAGAAGGCGCCGACCGCATTGAGTTCCGCGTGACCACGAACCCCGGTCAGCCGTTGCAGTCTATTGCCAAAGTCGCCTCGGGCGGCGAACTGTCGCGCATTGCGCTAGCTATTCAGGTGATCACTGCCCGTAAAATGGAAACCCCGGCACTGATTTTCGATGAAGTAGATGTCGGCATCAGCGGCCCGACTGCCGCCGTAGTTGGCAAGCTGTTGCGTCAGTTGGGCGAATCGACACAGGTCATGTGTGTAACTCACCTGCCGCAAGTGGCGGGCTGTGGGCACCATCATTTCTATGTGAGTAAAGAAACCGACGGTGCGATGACCGAAACCCATATGCAGCCACTGGATAAACGGGCCCGTTTGCAGGAGCTGGCGCGCCTGTTAGGCGGCAGTGAAGTGACAAGAAATGCACTGGCGAATGCGAAAGAGCTGCTGGCAGCGTAAACTTTTTCGCGTTCTCAGGGTCAGACTTCCCGACAAAATCGACAACAGACCAGGCCGCAGAGGTTTTAAACTGGCGAAAGGTCTATTATCATCGGCATATTACATATGAGCCACGTATTGTTCGGGCCCGAAAAGGAATCAAATCACTATGCGCTGTAAAATGCTGACTGCTGCCGCAGCGGTTCTCCTGATGTTGACCGCTGGTTGCTCTACTGTAGAACGCGTGGTTTACCGCCCTGATATCAACCAGGGGAACTACCTGACCCCTAACGATGTCTCCAAAATCCGCGTTGGCATGACGCAACAGCAGGTTGCTTATGCTCTTGGCACTCCAATGATGACCGATCCATTTGGCAGCAACACCTGGTTCTATGTGTTCCGCCAGCAGCCAGGCCATGAAGATGTCAGCCAGCAAACCCTGACGCTGACCTTCAACAGCAACGGCGTGTTAACCAATCTGGATAACAAACCCGCTCTGACCAAACAGTAATACCGCAACCACAGAAAGGTACCGAAAGGTACCTTTTTTATTTCCAGGGAGGAAATAATGGCTGTACCGCAAAGCAAAAACGAACTGCTGGCCTCAATGACGAAATCCTGGCTTAGTTTGCAGAAGAAACTCGATCGCCTGCCCACAGAAACCGTATTTACCCCTCTGCTCGAAGGCCATGCCGCCGGCACCAGGATGAGCCCTGCAAACCTGGTCAGTTATTTACTCGGCTGGGGAGAGCAGGTGCTTTACTGGCATCAACAGGAAGCAGCAGGAGAGGAAATTGATTTTCCGGCAACGGGATTCAAATGGAGCGAGCTCGGCAGGCTGGCGCAAAAGTACTATCACGATTATGCAGAAATCACCGACTGGTTAATACTGCGCGCAAAGCTGGAGCAGTGCTATCAGGCGCTGGTAACACTGGTAGAAGGCTACAGCAACGAAGCACTTTATCTGCAACCGTGGTACGGCAAATGGACCCGGGGGCGAATGATCCAGTTTAATACGGCCTCGCCCTGGAAAAACGCCGCTTCGCGCCTGAACACCCTGCTAAAAGCCAATACAGCGGCGAAGTAAGCAGAATCATTTTTTCGCGCTGGCGGCTTTTTCTGCACGCTGGCGACGCAGCTCTTTCGGATCGGCGATCAGCGGGCGGTAAATCTCAACACGGTCACCATCACGTACGGCGTCGTGAAGCTTCGCCGGTCGACTGTAAATACCGACTTTATTGACGTTCAAATCGATATCGTCGCGCAGTTCAAGCAGGCCCGAAGCCACAATCGCCTGTTCAACGGTCGCCCCTTCTTCCAGCATCACTCGCTGCAAATACTGTTTTTCCGGCAAGGCATAAGCCACCTCAACGGCGATTTTACCCAACACGGTAAACCTCTTTCGCGCGATGGGTAAAAGCCTGCACCATATTCGCGGCCAGCTCTTTAAAGATGCGCCCAAAGGCGAGTTCAATCAGCTTATTGGTAAATTCAAAATCCAGCTGGAATTCAATGCGGCAGGCGTCGGCGCTGAGCGGCGTAAACTTCCAGCCCCCCATTAACGATTTGAAAGGCCCATCGACCAGATGCATCAAAATGCTCTGGTTCGCGGCCAGCGTGTTGCGGGTTGTAAAGGTCTTACTGATCCCGGCTTTAGAGACATCCACCGCTGCAGTCATTTGCGTCGGCCCGGATTCCAGCACCCGGCTTCCGGTGCAGCCTGGCAAAAACTGCGGGTAAGATTTCACATCGTTCACTAACTGATACATTTGTTCCGCGCTGTAAGGTACCAGCGCAGTCCGGCTAATCTGAGGCATTAGGGTTTTCCGCGTTCACACAATCACCAAATAATAACATTTCCCCAGGATGAAAGGAAAACGCTAAGCCGGAACTCATGCTAAGATAACGCGTTAAACCTCACAGGACGCAATGAGGTCAGTTTCAGATATCAGATTACCGGATGGCTTTACGACACTATGACGAAGAAAAAAGCACATAAACCAGGCTCAGCCACCATTGCGCTGAATAAGCGCGCCCGCCACGAGTACTTTATCGAAGAGGAATTTGAGGCCGGGCTTGCGCTGCAGGGCTGGGAAGTTAAATCCTTGCGCGCGGGTAAAGCAAACATTGGCGACAGCTACGTGATTCTGAAAGACAGCGAAGCCTATCTGTTCGGCGCTAACTTCACACCACTTACGGTCGCCTCCAGTCACTATGTTTGCGACCCTACCCGCACACGCAAACTGCTGCTTAACCAGCGCGAACTGGACACCCTCTACGGGCGCATCAACCGTGACGGGTACACCGTCGTGGCACTCTCCCTGTACTGGAAAAACGCCTGGTGCAAAGTCAAAATCGGCGTGGCGAAAGGGAAGAAACAGCACGATAAGCGCACCGATCTTAAAGAGCGCGAATGGCAGCTGGATAAAGCTCGCATCATGAAAAACGCGGGGCGCTGATGCCCCGTCCCCGCCCTCTCACGCCGGGAGAGGGCATGATTTCCTCGCTTTTCTTGACTGTGTTTACTCCTCTGTTCATTTTGCTCCCCCCATCCCCTAATAAAAACGCCACGACGATATGGACTGGTGTGCTGCATCATAAAAGTGTTATACTCGCTTCACACTTTTGGGGCTGATTCTGGATTCGACGGGATTCGCGAAACCCAAGGTGCATGCCGAGGGGCGGTTGGCCTCGTAAAAAGCCGCAAAAAAATAGTCGCAAACGACGAAAACTACGCTTTAGCAGCTTAATAACCTGCTTAGAGCCCTCTCTCCCTAGCCTCCGCTCTTAGGACGGGGATCAAGAGAGGTCAAACCCAAAAGAGATCGCGCGGATGCCCTGCCTGGGGTTGAAGCGTTAAAACTAATCAGGCTAGTTTGTTAGTGGCGTGTCCGTCCGCAGCTGGCAAGCGAATGTAAAGACTGGACTAAGCATGTAGTACCGAGGATGTAGGAATTTCGGACGCGGGTTCAACTCCCGCCAGCTCCACCACTTCATGATCCGGATACGTCCGGTGAAATCCTGAAAGCCCGCACGGCACAAGCCCTGCGGGCTTTTTTGTATCTGTCGTTGTCCGAGAGCATCCGGCTAAATCCAGAGAAAATTGGTACACGTTTAGGTACACGGTATACTGTGGTCCATTAAACGTGTACCAATTATGGAAGGGATCCAGATATGGCGCGCATCACACGCCCCCTCACTAACAACGAAATCCTCAAAGCTAAGCCCCGCGAAAAAGACTTCACGCTTCATGATGGTGATGGCCTATTCCTGCTCGTCAAAACCTCTGGGAAAAAACTGTGGCGCTTCCGTTATCAACGACCAGGAAGCAGCAGCCGAACTAACCTAAGTCTCGGTTCATACCCTGCCCTTACACTCGCAGCAGCTCGTCAGATACGCGACCAGCATTTAACTACGCTCGCGCAAAGCATGGATCCACTGACCTGCTCCCCATTGATTAATACACATCGATGTTAGTAATGTCTTCATAAGC
>NZ_DAMBVN010000026.1:0-57487 GCF_032052965.1 Kosakonia sp. | reverse complement strand
CGGCGCCAGAACCTAAATCTGGTGCGTCTACCAATTTCGCCACTCCCGCAAAAAAGATGGTGGCTACGACGGGAATCGAACCTGTGACCCCAGCATTATGAGTGCTGTGCTCTAACCAGCTGAGCTACGTAGCCATCTTTTTTCGCGTTACCTTATCGGCGTTGCGGGGCGCATTATGCGTATTGGGCCTTACAGCGTCAATACCTTTTTCATCGAAAATTGCCGGAATGTGACTGTTTGGTTAGGTTGCGAACAGCATGACGCTTTATTCAGCAAAAAACGATTTTATGCATTAAATCAGAGACACAAAAAAATACAGGCCCCGCAGGACCTGTACGCATAACCACTGTTTATCAGTAAGCCGACTGGTGAATACCCACTGCGCGGCCTGACGGATCGTTCATGGTTTTGAAGGCTTCATCCCATTCGAACGCTTTGGCCGACGAACAAGCGACAGATGGGCCGCCAGGCACGCATTCTGCAGCGCTTGGCACCGGGAACAGCTCCTCAAACACTTCACGGTACAGATACGCCTCTTTGGAAGCTGGCGTGTTGTACGGGAAGCGGTAGCTGGCGGTAGCCAGTTGCTGGTCAGTAACCTGCTGTGCCGCTACTTCTTTCAGCGTGTCGATCCAGCTGTAACCCACCCCGTCGGAGAACTGCTCTTTCTGGCGCCACGCTACGCTTGCCGGTAAATAGGATTCGAAGCATTCACGCAAAATGTGTTTTTCCATCTTACCGTTGCTGCCACACATTTTATCCTGCGGGTTGATGCGCATAGCCACATCGAGGAATTTCTTATCCAGGAACGGGACACGCGCTTCCACACCCCAGGCCGACATCGCTTTGTTGGCGCGGGCGCAGTCAAACATGTGCAGAGCCTGCAATTTACGCACGGTTTCTTCATGCAGTTCTTTAGCATCCGGCGCTTTATGGAAATAGAGATAGCCGCCAAATACTTCATCAGACCCTTCGCCCGAGAGCACCATTTTGATGCCCATCGCTTTGATCTTACGGGACATCAGATACATCGGCGTTGAGGCGCGAATGGTAGTCACATCATAGGTTTCGATGTGATAAATCACATCGCGGATCGCGTCCAGGCCTTCCTGCACGGTGAAATGAATTTCATGGTGCACAGTACCAAGGTGGTTTGCCACTTCCTGGGCGGCTTTCAGATCCGGCGCGCCTTTCAGGCCAACGGCAAAGGAGTGTAACTGCGGCCACCAGGCTTCCGAACGTTCCTGATCTTCAACGCGACGCGCAGCGAATTTTTTGGTAATCGCGGAGATAACCGATGAATCCAGACCGCCAGAAAGCAGCACACCGTAAGGCACGTCCGACATCAGATGGCTTTTAACGGCGTCTTCCAGCGCCTGGCGCAGTTCTGCTTTATCGGTGACATTGTCTTTCACCGCATCGTAGTCAAACCAGTCACGCTGGTAATAAGAACGGATTTCCCCGTCTTTGCTCCACAGGTAGCTGCCGGCCGGGAACTCTTTAATGGTACGGCAAACCGGAACCAGCGCTTTCATTTCAGACGCGACATAGAAGTTGCCGTGCTCATCATGCCCCATATAGAGCGGGATAATGCCGATATGATCGCGGCCAATCAGGTAAGCGTCTTGTTCGCTGTCATACAGGGCGAAGGCGAACATACCTTGCAGATCGTCCAGGAAAGCCGGGCCTTTTTCCTGATACAGCGCGAGGATCACTTCGCAGTCGGAGCCAGTCTGGAAGGCATAACGGTCGCCATACTCAGCGCGCAGAGCCTGATGGTTGTAGATCTCCCCGTTGACTGCCAGCGCATGTGTTTTTTTCTCGTTGTAGAGCGGCTGAGCACCGGCGTTAACATCAACAATGGAGAGACGTTCATGGGCCAGGATTGCTTTGTCGCTTGCATAAACGCCGGACCAGTCCGGGCCGCGGTGGCGCATCAGGCGGGATAATTCCAGCGCTTTTTTACGTAACTCTACCGCGTCGGTTTTAATATCCAGTACGCCAAAAATTGAACACATAGACTTCTCCGTTAACCTTTCAGGGCATGCAGTGTTGTGGGGTTGCAGACGTTGCGTCATCGCTTTGTCTTATCGCGTGCCTTCAAAAATGCCGTAAAGGGCGGGGGGGTGCAAGCGTTTTACCGTCGGGAAATCAAAAAGCGCAATCGCGATTGTGGAATGCTGAAAAAAGAGCACCTGTTGCGCAGCATTATTGATGAATTATCAAAAAATCTCGCTTTTTATTGAATGCTCTATTTTTTATCAGGGGTAAAAAGAGAAACCACGCCAAAAGGCGTGGTCGGGATTAAATAACGTCGATTTCAGCGACAGAGGGGTAAATCCATGAGGGACGAAACGGCATGCTGTCGACATCGTCGAGTCGCGATACACCCGATAGCACAAGGATTGTCTCCAGACCGGCCTGAAAGCCAGCCAGAATATCGGTGCGCAGGTTATCGCCAACTATGACCGTCTGCTCTGAATGCGCCTGCATGGTATTGAGCGCCGCGCGGATAATCCACGGGCTGGGTTTACCAACGTAAAACGGCTGACGCCCGGAGATCTTCTCAATGCCCGCACAGAGCGCCCCGCACGCCGGATAGTAGCCGCGCCCGTGTGTGTCCGGGTTGGTGGCGATAAAACGTGCACCGTTTGCCACAAAGAAGGCGGCCTTATGCATCATTTCCCAGTTATAGGAGCGCGTTTCACCCACGATCACGAAATCGGGGTTGATATCGGTAATGGTAAAGCCGGCTTTATACAGCTCGTGAATCAGTGCGCCTTCACCCACCACGTAGGCTTTTTTCCCTTCCTGACGTTTCAAAAAGTCTGCCGTTGCCATCGCCGATGTATAAAACGCGCTGGCGGGCACATCGATCCCGGCAGAGGCGAAACGGTTCGCCAAATCCTGGCCGGTTTGCGACGGATAATTGGTTAACAGCACAAGCGGCATCCCTTTCTCGAGGATACGGGTCACAAATTCTGCTGCGCCGGGAACGGCAACATTGTCGTGCATCAGCACGCCATCAATATCACAGATTACATTCTGAATGGTCATGGACTGTCCGGATAAAAAATAAGTGTTAACTATAAACGCTGTTAGCTTTCCAGCAAACGTTGCAGCAGCAGACCGTTCAGCATAGCGCGCTTTACCAGCGCAAATGCGCCGATGGCAGAGCGATGATCCAGCGTTGAGCGCACCACCGGCAGGTTTTTGCGAAACGCTTTCAGAACCTGCGTATTAATGCAGCCTTCAATAGCTGGCAGTAGTACTTTCTCTGCTTCGATAATTTCCCCGGCAATCACCACTTTTTGCGGATTAAACAAGTTGATAGCGATGGCAATGGTTTTGCCCAAATGGCGACCGACGTGTTCAATGACTTCGCACGCCAGCGCATCGCCTTTATTGGCTGCTTTACAAATAGCTTTGATGGAGCAGTCGTCAAGCGTGAGGCGACTCTGGTAGCCCTGTTCAAGCAGATGGCGCACCCGCTGCTCAATCGCCGCGTTGGCGGCAATGGTTTCAAGGCAACCGAAGTTACCGCAGTGGCAGCGTTCACCCAGCGGCTCCACCTGAATATGACCGATCTCGCCTACGTTACCGTTGCGGCCAATAAAAATGCGGCCATTAGAGATAATCCCGGCACCGGTACCACGGTGGACGCGCACCAGAATGGAGTCTTCGCAATCCTGACTTGCCCCAAAGTAGTGCTCTGCCAGCGCAAGACTGCGAATGTCATGACCGACAAAACAGGTGAGTTTGAACTGTTTTTCCAGCGCATCCACCAGCCCCCAGTTTTCGACCTGGATATGCGGCATGTAACGGATGACGCCACTTTCAGGATCCACCAGCCCCGGCAGGATCACGGAAATGGCTATCAGTTCACGGATTTTACGCTGGCAGGACTCAATAAACAGGCTGATGGTGTTAAGCAGCGCATGTTCCAGTGTTTCCTGCGTGCGTTCCGGCAGCGGATAATGCTCCTCCGCCAGCACCTTTGCGCTCAAATCGTACAGCGTCAGGGTTGTGTCGTAGCGGCCAAGCCGTACGCCAATCGCCTGGAAGTTGCGGGTTTCGGTGACAATGGAGATGGCGCGGCGGCCTCCGGTGGAGGCCTGCTGATCGACTTCTTTGATCAGTCCGCGTTCAATCAGTTGACGCGTGATTTTTGTCACGCTGGCGGGAGCAAGCTGGCTTTGTTCGGCAATCTGAATGCGCGAAATAGGCCCATGCTGGTCGATCAGGCGGTAAACCGCCGCGCTGTTAAGCTGTTTAACGAGGTCAACGTTACCGATTTGAGCTTGTCCGCCTGATGTCATACCGTTTATTTACTCAGTGACGACCTCGTTACCATTAACGATGGTCTTGATGATTTTATACTCGTGTGTGAATGCGGTCAGATTCGCGACTTTACCGGCAGCAAGGCTGCCAAGCGAACTGGCAACGCCAATTGCGCGAGCGGGGTAGAGGGTTGCCATGCGCAGCGCTTCGTCCAGCGCAATGCCAACATGTTCCACCAGGTTACGCACCCCTTCAATCATCGTCAGGGAGGAACCGCTCAGCGTTCCGTTTTCATCCACACACAGTCCATTACGGTAGTATATTGTTTTACCAGCAAAAATGAACTGGTCAATATCTGCACCCGCAGGCGCTGTCGCATCTGTCACCAGGCAAAGTTTGTCGCCTTTCAGACGCTTAGCGTTACGAATATTAACGTAATCGACATGCAGACCATCTGCAATAATGCCGCAATAAACATCCGCATCATCGAGCACGGCGCCGGCAAGTCCCGGCTCACGACCCGTAATGTATGGCATGGCGTTATAAAGGTGGGTGGCAAAAGTAATCCCGGCGCGGAAACCGGCTTTGGCCTCTTTCAGCGTGGCATTGGAATGCCCGGCGGACACCACAATGCCCGCAGTTGCCAGTTGGCGAATCACTGCTTCGCCTGCCATTTCCGGTGCCAGCGTCACTTTGGTGATCACATCGGCGTTTTGACACAGGAAGTCGACCAGCGCCGGATCCGGTTTACGCACGAATTCCGGATTGTGGGTGCCTTTTTTCACAATGTTCAGCCACGGCCCTTCCAGGTGAAGGCCCAGTGCCTGGTTCGGGTATTTGGCCAGGTAGTCGCGCATGACCTGCACGCCCTGTTTCATCAACACATCGCTGGTGGTGATCAGCGTTGGCAGATAGCTGGTACAGCCCGATTTCTCATTGGCTTTCTGCATGATTTCCAGCGTCTTCACGGTCACGGCTTCAGCCGTATCGTTGAATTGCACGCCGCCGCAGCCGTTTAGCTGAACATCAATAAAACCGGGGGCAAGAATGGCGCCATTAAGCGAGCGTTGTTCAATACCGGCAGGCAGCTCGGCCAGCGGGCAGAGGCGATCAATCAGGCCATCGGCGATCACTAACGCGTGATCATCCAGGATTTCATGGCCGGTATAGATCCGGCAATGGGTTAAAGCATACATAAGACCCCCGGTAACAAATGAGGCCGCTTCACGATTTTCCCCTCGTGAAGCGGTAACTGAATTACAAACCTTTAATGTTTTCTGCTTCTAACTCGTTAAAGTATTTGAGCGTTTTTACTTTCAGTTCCATGGTGGACGGTTCATCACAGACAATCACCGCTTTCGGGTGCAACTGCAGACAACTGATAGTCCACATATGATTTACATTGCCTTCGACGGCCGCTTGCAGCGCTTGCGCTTTAACGCCGCCCAGCACCAGGATCATGACTTCTTCGGCATCCAGCAGAGTACCAACGCCCACGGTCAGGGCATATTTTGGTACCTGGTTGACATCGCCATCAAAGAAACGTGAGTTCGCCACGCGGGTGTCATGGGTCAGCGTTTTAATACGCGTGCGAGACGCCAGGGAAGAGGCCGGTTCGTTAAATGCGATATGACCATCGTTGCCCACGCCGCCCATAAACAGATGAATTTTACCGTAAGCGCGGATTTTTTCTTCGTAACGGCGGCACTCTGCGTCAATATCCGGCGCGTTACCATCCAACAGGTTAATATTTTCAGCCGGAATATCAACGTGATCGAAGAAATTGCGATGCATAAAGCTGTAGTAGCTTTCCGGATGCGTTTTCGGCAGGCCGACATATTCGTCCATGTTAAACGTGACGACATGCTGGAAGCTAACCTGGCCCGCTTTGTGCATTTCAACTAACGCTTTGTATGCAGTAAGAGGCGTACCGCCAGTCGGCAGGCCAAGTACAAACGGGCGATCCGCGGTCGGTTTGAACGCGTTGATGCGGTTAACGATATGGCGGGCTGCCCATTTGCCGACTTGTTCTGCTGTCGCCAGTGGAATCAGTCTCATTATTCACCTCTGAAAGTTAAATGAAAAACAGTGACGGAATGCATGCGAGCTCAGCGTTAAGCCTAACCTGGTTTCGTGACAGAGAAGGAAGCAATCCATCTTGATATTTTGAATCTTAAAATAAGTTTTGCTCGTTTGCCAGTGTAAAGGAGGGTTATTGACGATACTTAGTGATTTTTATCACAAAAAGTACGTATTTAATTTGCGAGGCGAATTAATTTTTCACACACTCTGCAGTGTAGTGCGAAAATAGCCGTGATTTCAGGTTAGTTACACAATAAAAAACGACTGTTTCAGTGAGCTCTCGTCGGGTTCATAGGGGGAATAAAAGTGAGTATTTTAGGTTATCTGCAAAAGATTGGCCGCGCACTGATGGTGCCCGTGGCCACGCTGCCTGCAGCAGCAATTTTGATGGGGGTCGGGTACTGGATCGACCCGGTTGGCTGGGGTGGCGAAAATGCACTGGCGGCGTTCTTTATCCAGTCCGGCTCTGCCATTATCGACAATATGGGCGTGCTGTTTGCGGTGGGTGTCGCTTACGGTATGTCAAAAGATAAAGACGGTGCTGCGGCGCTGGCGGGTTTTGTGGGTTTCCTGGTACTGACCACGCTCTGTTCGCCTGCTGCGGTTGCCATGATCCAAAAAATTCCTGCTGATCAGGTTCCGGCGGCGTTTGGCAAAATCAAAAACCAGTTTGTTGGTATTCTGGTGGGGATTATTGCGGCGGAACTTTATAACCGCTTTAGCAGCGTTGAGCTGCCGAAAGCGCTCTCCTTCTTCAGCGGTCGCCGCCTGGTGCCGATCCTCACCTCGTTTGTGATGATCGTAGTGGCGTTCATCATGATGTTCATCTGGCCGGTAGTCTTTAGCGGACTGGTGGGCTTTGGTGAACATATTCAGAAACTGGGTTCAATTGGCGCTGGCGTTTACGCCTTCTTCAACCGTCTGCTGATCCCGGTCGGTCTGCACCATGCGCTGAACTCCGTATTCTGGTTTGACGTGGCGGGTATCAACGATATTCCTAATTTCCTTGGCGGCGCGCAGTCTATCGAAGCCGGGAAAGCGGTTGTGGGGATCACGGGGCGTTATCAGGCGGGCTTCTTCCCAATCATGATGTTCGGTCTGCCTGGCGCTGCGCTGGCGATTTACCACTGCGCACGTCCGGAAAATAAAGCCAAAGTGCTGGGTATCATGATGGCCGGGGCGTTCGCCGCTTTCTTCACCGGTATTACCGAGCCGCTGGAATTCTCCTTTATGTTCGTCGCACCGGTGCTGTATGTGATCCATGCGGTACTGACCGGTATCTCCGTCTTTATCGCCGCGAGCATGCAGTGGATTGCTGGTTTTGGTTTCAGCGCCGGTCTGGTGGATATGGTGCTGTCCTCGCGTAACCCGTTGGCGACGCACTGGTGGATGCTGATCCCGCAGGGCCTGGTGTTCTTCGTTATTTACTATGTGATCTTCCGTTTCACCATTACCAAATTCAACCTGCTGACGCCCGGGCGTGAACTGGCGGTGGCGGGTGATGAGGCCGATGGTCAGGACGTGAATGTCAGCGTGAACAGCGAGCAGGATATGAAAGGCCTGGCGCGTCAGTACATTGCTGCCATTGGCGGCTCCGATAACCTGACCGGTATTGATGCCTGTATTACCCGCCTGCGTTTAACAGTAAAAGACTCCTCGCTGGTAAATGAATCCATGGCGAAACGTCTTGGCGCTTCCGGCGTGATCCGTCTTAACAAAACCGGCGTACAGATTATTGTGGGCTTCGTGGCGGAAAAAATCGCCGATGCGATGAAAACCGCAGGTGATGTGCCTGCAGCAGACAAGGCAGGTGCACCTGCAGCGCCGGTGGCGTCGGTAAAGCCTCAGGCGGTACCGAACGCGACCACCATCGCTGAATTGGTATCGCCGGTAACGGGTGAACTGGTGGCACTGGATCAGGTTCCGGATGAAGCCTTTGCCAGCAAAGCAGTGGGTGATGGCGTGGCGGTAAAACCAACGGAAAATGTCGTGGTTTCTCCAGCTGCGGGCACCATTGTAAAAATCTTCAACACAAATCATGCATTTTGCCTGGAAACAGAGAAGGGCGCAGAGATTGTGGTCCACATGGGTATCGACACTGTCGCACTGGGTGGTCAGGGCTTCTCTCGCCTGGTTGAAGAAGGGGCCGAAGTGGCTGCGGGTCAACCGATCCTCGAGATGGATCTGGTGTACCTTAACGCCAACGCACGTTCAATGATTAGCCCGGTCGTGGTCAGCAATATTGACGACTTCTCCGGCCTGGTGATGAAAGCGCAGGGTCACGTTGTGGCCGGTCAGACATCTCTGTATGAAATTAAAGGCAAGTAGTTGCTCCTGAGTCAGCATTAATGCCTTAAGCGGCGGGGAAAACCTCGCCGCTTTTTTTTACCCCAATCTCAATCAGTGCCATACTCGTGCCTCTCTTATGGAGGTTGATGATGAAACGGATCTTTTTTTCTCTGTGCGCCATTTTAATACTGAGTGGTTGTATTCCGCGCTATGCCACCATTCGCCCTGGCTACGATGTCGATGTGCGCAATCGAGAGGGGGAGCCGATCCCCAATGCCACCCTGTGGGTGCGTACTGGACGTTCTCCGCCGGGGTATTTCCCCCCGCCGGAACAATTCCAGTCGGATGCGCAAGGGCATATCCACGTCGAAAAAAAATCCCGGTGGGAGAAGATCATTTTCTTTATCCACGGCACCAACTTTTATCGCTGGAGCTGGTGCATTGAAGCGCCGGGCTATACCCCCCGTAGCGGCGTTGGTGAGGCGATCCGCAGTCCGTTGATCCTTGCATCTACCGGGCAAACGGAGCGCTGTCCTGATGCTAAAGCAGACGCTGATGACCTTTCCAGCAGGGATCGCTGATTTGTATAAGTAAAGGTTGTTTCCTGCGCCCGCTTATTAGATCATGCACCGTTATATGTTGTTTACGCTTTGAGGAACCCGTGATGAGTGAGGCTGAAGCCCGCCCGACTAACTTTATTCGCCAGATCATTGATGAAGATCTGGCCAGTGGTAAGCACACCACCGTCCATACCCGTTTTCCGCCTGAGCCGAATGGTTATCTGCACATTGGTCATGCGAAATCCATCTGCCTGAACTTCGGGATTGCCCAGGATTACCAGGGGCAGTGCAACCTGCGTTTCGATGACACAAACCCGGTAAAAGAAGACATCGAATACGTTGAGTCAATCAAAAATGACGTGCAATGGTTGGGCTTCAACTGGTCTGGTGACATCTGTTACTCCTCTGATTACTTCGATCAACTGCATCAGTATGCGATCGAGTTGATCAACAAAGGTCTGGCCTATGTCGATGAGCTTTCTGCCGATGAGATCCGTGAATACCGCGGTACGCTGACGCAGCCGGGTAAAAACAGCCCGTTCCGCGATCGCAGCGTTGAAGAAAACCTGGCGCTGTTCGAAAAAATGCGTGCCGGTGGCTTCGAAGAAGGGAAAGCCTGTCTGCGTGCAAAAATTGATATGGCATCACCGTTTATCGTCATGCGTGACCCGGTGTTGTACCGTATTAAATTTGCTGAACACCACCAGACCGGTACCAAGTGGTGCATCTACCCGATGTATGACTTTACCCACTGCATCAGCGATGCGCTGGAAGGCATTACTCATTCTCTGTGTACGCTGGAGTTCCAGGATAACCGTCGTCTCTACGACTGGGTGCTGGACAATATCACCATTCCGGTTCATCCGCGTCAGTACGAGTTTTCTCGTCTGAATCTGGAATACACCGTAATGTCGAAGCGTAAGCTGAATCTGTTGGTGACCGACAAGCACGTTGAAGGCTGGGATGATCCGCGTATGCCGACCATTTCTGGCTTACGTCGTCGCGGTTACACTGCTGCATCCATTCGTGAGTTCTGTAAGCGCATTGGCGTGACAAAACAGGACAACACCATTGAGATGGCGTCGCTGGAATCGTGCATTCGTGAAGATTTGAACGAAAACGCTCCGCGTGCGATGGCGGTTATCGACCCGGTTAAACTGGTTATCGAGAATTATCCGCAGGGTGGCAGCGAAATCGTCTCCATGCCTAACCATCCGAATAAACCGGAAATGGGCGTGCGTGATGTGCCATTTAGCGGCGAAATCTGGATCGATCGTGCCGATTTCCGCGAAGAAGCGAATAAGCAGTACAAACGCCTGGTGCTGGGTAAAGAAGTGCGCTTGCGCAATGCCTATGTGATTAAAGCTGAACGTGTCGAAAAAGATGACGCAGGGAATATCACCATCATTTTCTGTTCATACGATGCAGAAACCCTGAGCAAAGATCCGGCAGACGGTCGCAAAGTAAAAGGCGTGATCCACTGGGTAAGCGCACAACATGCTATGCCGGTTGAAATCCGTCTTTACGATCGCCTGTTCAGTATTCCGAACCCGGGTGGCGCAGAGGATTTCCTGGCCACTATCAATCCGGAATCGCTGGTGATCAAACAGGGTTACGCAGAGCCGTCGCTGAAAGCCGCAGAAGCGGGTAAAGCGTACCAGTTTGAGCGTGAGGGCTATTTCTGCCTCGACAGCCGCCACGCAACCGCGTCCAAACCCGTGTTTAACCGCACCGTTGGCCTGCGTGATACCTGGGCTAAAATCGGCGACTGATCTGGTCAATCACGAACAATCCTGCTTAAACGCCGCCTCCTGCGGCGTTTTTTTTTGCTTAGCGATTAGCATGTTACTCTCCATTAACATTCGCGTCGCGAATTAATGTATCTCGAGATTGACCATTTATTCCCTCATATGCAGGGATGATAACGCCTTTTTTCGTAATTTTATAATATGTAATCGCTACCATTTATCCTTAAAGTATTAATAAATAAATAAAAAATATCAAATGTTATTGATGCTGTCACATATTACAAAATGCGTCTATTTATGTGCTCTTCGTCATAATCTTGCATTTCTGCCATTAAAAGGCATTGATAATTCGCGTCGCGAAAAATAGTCTAAAGACGGTAGTTAATTCGGGGGTATTTGCTAACTACCTACACTCATTGGTGTTTTTTTCTTCGCCATATTCGGCGATGTTTTATATCCGTCAAGAAGGAATACTCATGCGTACTTTTAGTGGCAAACGTAGTGCGCTGGCGCTGGCTATCGCCGGTGTCACAGCAATGTCGGGCTGGACACTCTCTTCGGAAGTGCATGCCGCAGGCTTTATCGATGATTCCACGCTCACCGGGGGAATTTATTACTGGCAGCGTGAGCGTGACCGTAAAGATGTACTGACCGATAAATATAAAACCAACCTTTCGCATTCCACCTGGAATGGCAGTCTGGATTTTCAGTCTGGTTACGCGGCAGATATGTTCGGCCTGGATATCGCCGCTTTTACCGCCATTGAAATGGCAGAAAATGGCGACAGTGCGCATCCGAACGAAATCGCATTCTCTTCCAGCAATAAAGCCTACAAAGAAGACTGGTCGGGTGATAAAAGCGGTATCAGCCTGTACAAAGCCGCCGCCAAATTCAAAACCGGCCCGGTATGGGCGCGCGCCGGCTACATTCAGCCAACCGGGCAAACTTTGCTCGCACCGCACTGGAGTTTTATGCCGGGCACCTATCAGGGGGCCGAAGCAGGGGCGAATCTCGACTACGGCGATGCGGGTGCGCTGAGCTTCTCATACATGTGGACCAATGAGTACAAAGCGCCGTGGCATATCGAAATGGATAAGTTTTATCAGAACGATAAAAAAACCAAAGTCGACTATCTGCACTCCATTGGCGCGAAATATGACTTCAAAAATAACTTTATGCTTGAGGCCGCATTTGGCCAGGCACAAGGGTATGTCGATCAGTACTTCGCAAAAGCCAGCTACAGATTTGATCTGGCAGGCAACCCATTCTCTACCAGTTATCAGTTTTATGGCACCCGCGATAAAGTCAGCGATGGCGGGGTAAATGATATCTATGACGGCACCGCATGGTTGCAGGCGCTGACCTTTGGTTACAAGGTTGGGCAGGTTGATCTCCGTCTGGAAGGGACCTGGGTTAAAGCCGATGGTCAGCAGGGCTACTTTCTGCAACGTATGACACCGACTTACGCCTCCTCTAACGGTCGCCTGGATGTCTGGTGGGATAACCGCTCTGACTTTAACGCCAACGGTGAAAAAGCGCTGTTCATCGGTGCAATGTATGATTTGCAAAACTGGAATCTGCCTGGTTTCACGGTGGGGGCTTCTTACGCCTATGCCTGGGATGCAAAACCCGCCAGGATGGCCTCACCGGATGCCTGGTACGATCCGAACTACCGTCTGAAAGAGTCGGCCTACAGCCTGGACGCTATCTACACCCTGCAGGATGGCCGCGCTAAAGGTACGATGTTCAAACTCCACTTCACACAGTATGACAACCACTCCGATATCCCCAGTTACTCCGGCGGTTACGGCAACATCTTCCAGGATGAGCGTGACGTGAAATTTATGGTTATCGCGCCGTTTACTCTTTTTTGATGCGTTATTTGCCGGGGCACACCCGGCAAAATACAAGGAATAAGTCATGAATACTGTACGTTTAAGTCTGCTGGCCAGCACAGTGCTGGGCATTTTGAGCAGCCCAATGGCGCTGGCTGGTCAAAGCACTGTCGATGCAATCAGCCAGTTTCATCTCAATTATGCGATCAAAGATAACCATGCCGGGCAGAAGGGTGTCGATTGCGCCAGGCTTGGCGCTGACTGGGCGTCGTGCAACAAAGCCGTTATCACACTGACCAATAATGGCGATGCGGTAACAGATAAAGCGTGGGCAATTTATTTCCACAGCATCCGCCCGATCCTTGAGGTGGCGAACGACCAGTTTAAAGTCACTCATATTATGGGCGATCTGCATAAACTGGAGCCGACCGACAAATTCAGTGGTTTTCCGGCGAAACAGTCTGTTGAGATCCCCATCATCAATGAATACTGGCAGCTGTTTATAACCGATGTACTGCCGCGTTGGTATGTCACTTCCGAAGGGGCGACGGCGAAAGTGATCGCCAATACCGACACCGAAGATTTGACGCAGTTCGTCACCCTGCCTGGCGAGCAGTGGAAGCGCACGGCGGATGACAAAAACATCCTGATGACGGCTGAAGCGCGTTTTGCAAAAAACAGTGATGTGAAAACGCTCAATTTGCACACCCTGCGTGGCCAGATTATTCCTACGCCGCAGGCGGTAAACATTCACGGACAGGATGTCGACCTGAGCAATGGCGTGAAGCTGGATCTTTCTGCGTTAAGCAGCGATGCGCAGGACGCGGTGAAAAGTCGTTTTGCGTTGCTGGGCGTGCAAGCGGGAAGTTATCCGGTGCGCAGCGAAATAGCTACGCGTGATTTCCAGGGCGATGAGGCGGTTTCCGGTGCGTATAAACTGCATATTGGTGCAAAAGAGACGGTGATCACCGGTTACGATCAGGCCGGGGTTTTTTATGGGCTGCAATCGTTGTTGTCGCTTATCCCGGCTGACGGGGCACTGAAAGTGGCCACGCTGGATGCGAAGGATGCGCCTCGCTTCGACTACCGCGGCATTCACCTTGATGTCGGGCGTAACTTCCACAGTAAAGACGCCGTGCTGCGTCTGCTGGATCAAATGTCGGCCTACAAACTGAACAAATTCCATTTCCATCTCAGCGATGACGAAGGCTGGCGTATCGAAATTCCAGGCCTGCCGGAATTAACGGACATTGGCAGTAAGCGTTGCCATGACCTGAGTGAGAAATCCTGCTTGTTGCCGCAGCTTGGATCCGGGCCCGACAGCAATAACACCGGCAGCGGTTTCTTTACCCGTGCGGATTACATCGACATTCTGAAGTATGCCAAAGCGCGGCAGATTGAGGTCATTCCGGAAATCGACATGCCAGCGCATGCACGTGCTGCAGTGATTGCCATGGAAGCGAGATACGATCGGTTGATGAAAGAGGGCAATGAGCAAGCCGCGAATCAGTTCCGCCTGCTGGATCCTACAGACACCTCCAACACCACGGGGGTGCAGTTCTACAACCGTACTGGCTATCTGAACCCTTGCCTCGACTCATCGCGTAACTTTGTGGATAAAGTTCTGGGTGAAATTCAGCAGATGCATAAAGAAGCCGGGCTGCCGCTGCAAACCTGGCACTTTGGGGGTGACGAAGCGAAAAATATTTACCTTGGCACCGGTTATACCGACAAGAAAGCTCCCGAAGCAGGCAAAGGCATCATCGACCAAAGCAACCAGGATAAGCCGTGGGCAAAATCGCAGGCATGCCAGGTAATGATCAAAGACGGCAAAGTGGCTGACGTGGAGCATCTCTCCAGCTACTTCGGGGTTGAAGTGAGCAAGCTGGTAAAAGCGCGCGGTATCGACACGATGCAGGCATGGCAGGATGGACTGAAAGATGCCAAAAATGCGTCGGCATTTGCCACCGATCATGTGAACGTTAACTTCTGGGATACGCTCTACTGGGGCGGGTTCGACTCGGTTAATGACTGGGCCAACAAGGGCTTCCGTGTCATCGTCTCCAACCCGGATTACGTCTATCTTGACTTCCCGTATGAAGTGAACCCGCAAGAGAGTGGCTATTACTGGGGCACGCGTTTCAGTGATGAGCGTAAGATCTTCAGCTTCGCGCCGGACAACATGCCACAAAACGCAGAAACCTCTGTTGATCGTGATGGTAATCCGTTTAGTGCGAAATCCGATAAGCCGTGGCCAGGCGCTTATGGCCTTTCTGCGCAGTTGTGGAGTGAGGTAGTACGTACCGACGCTCAGATGGAGTACATGATCTATCCACGACTGGTTTCTGTCGCCGAGCGCGCATGGCACCGTGCTGCATGGGAGCAGGACTACAAAGCAGGGCGCGAGTACAAAGGCGGTGAGACACACCTTGTCGATGTGAAAGCACTGGATAAAGACTGGATGCGTTTTGCTAATCTGTTAGGGCATCGTGAACTGGCAAAAATGGAGAAAGCGGGTGTGCATTACCGCCTGCCGGTACCTGGCGCGCGCGTCGTAGGTGGCGTGCTTGAAGCCAACACCAGTTTCCCTGGAATGGTGGTGGAATACTCTACCGACGGGGGTAAACAGTGGCTGCGTTATAACGATAAGGCACGTCCGCAGGTGAGCGGGGAAATACGCGTGCGTACCACCAGCCCGGACGGTAAGCGCACGAGCCGCGTGGATAGCATCAAAGCCTAGTTGAGGCTTATTATCCGGCCCGGCAGCGAAAGCATGTCGGGCTTTTTTATTCCCGCATAAACACGGTTCCCGGTGAAGGCCGCGTGTTACGTTTCGTTTTCCCGGTCGGGAAAGCGCAGTGTCATCCAGGGGCGTTTAACAGGCAAAAAAAAGCCAACCGTCAGGTTGGCTCAGAGTAAGAAGAACGATTATTTCGCGTCGTGCGCGTGTTCATCTTCGCGGCAGTCACCTTCGGCGCAGTGGCCATAAAGGTAGAGACTGTGATTCGTCAGACGAATGCCGTGTTTGGCGGCAATTTCGCGCTGGCGCGCTTCAATGGAATCGTCACTAAATTCAATCACTTTGCCGCAATCGAGGCAAATCAGGTGATCGTGGTGATGCTGTTGGGTCAGTTCAAAAACGGACTTACCGCCTTCGAAATTGTGACGGGTCACAATCCCGGCGTCATCGAACTGGTTTAACACACGGTAAACCGTGGCCAGGCCGATCTCTTCGCCCATGTCGATCAGTCGTTTGTATAAATCTTCCGCACTGACATGATGGTTATCCGGTTCCTGAAGCACTTCCAGGATTTTTAACCGAGGAAGCGTGACTTTCAGGCCGGCCTTCTTTAATGCGGTATTGTTGTCAGTCATGCGGAATCTGTCCTGTTGCTATACGATTCACTTCCTTAGCGGAAGTTATAGGAATGCACCTGGGATAATGCGTCTCATTATAGAACTGCCATGCCTAAATGAAAACTGCAAGCCCTCAAGTAAAGTAAGCTTTTAAAACGTGGTCTCGCCAACAAACTCCTTGCGGCGAGGCCACTTTAGCAGGGCTTATTGTACAGCGATGAAGGAAAAAGTTAAAAATTTGTAGCAATTATTTCCATCGCTTTTACCTATTAATACGGTGCAACCTACAGGTTGCACCATTATCATCAGGCGTTGATGATGTCGTCCAGGTGCAGCTCTTCAGAAACTTGTTTTACCCATTTTTCGACACGCTCTGCGGTCAGCTCTGGCTGCCTGTCTTCATCAATTGCCAGCCCGACGAAGTGATCGTCATCCACCAGGCCTTTAGAGGCTTCGAAATGGTAACCCGCCGTTGGCCAGTGACCGACGATAGTTGCGCCGCGTGGCTCGATAATGTCGCGAATGGTGCCCAGCGCATCGCAGAAATATTCGGCATAATCTTCCTGGTCGCCGCAACCGAACAGGGCGACTAACTTGCCGTTGAAATCCACTTCTTCCAGCGTCGGGAAGAAATCATCCCAGTCGCATTGCGCTTCACCATAGTACCAGGTCGGAATGCCAAGCAGCAGAATGTCATAGCCTTCGAGATCTTCTTTGCTGCTCTTGGCAATGTCATGAACATCAGCAACGTCTTTACCAAGCTGTTTCTGAATCATTTTGGCGATATTTTCAGTGTTGCCAGTGTCGCTGCCGAAGAAAATGCCTGTAATTGCCATGAGTAAAATAACCTCTTGAAACTTAATGAGTATGGTGGTGGCGTTTAGCCCACAGATAAGGGCAATCATAGCAGAACAGGGAAGTGCGCGGAAACTGCTATCGCCACGGACTGCACTGTATGCCACATGAAAGTATGAATAAAGGTGATGATTCGGAGGATTCGTTATTTGCGCAAGGCCTGCAGCTGCGTAAGCAGCATCTCTTCGATAAGCTCGCTGCGGCTCATATTACGGGCATCCGCTAGCTCATTGAGGGCGTCTACCGCCTCAACGTTCAGTTTCAATTCGACGCGTTTAAGCCCGCGAACTTTATCGCGTTTTAGCTGATTGCGTTTATTGATGCGCAACTGTTCATCACGCGCGAGCGGGTTAGTCTTCGGTCGTCCCGGGCGACGCTCATTCGCGAACAGATCTAGGGTCGTACGGTCCGTTTGTTCTTTAGCCATGGTTTAAGCATACTACGGGAAATACAAGCAATCGGGTCGTAGCCCGGGCTGAATAGCGCGCCATCATACATCAGCACAACGGGCACGCCAACGACCGGGCGCGTTCAAACGACCGGTCGCCGCCTTTTTAATCAGTTTGCCTTTTCAGCGAGATAACGACGGATTGCGCGCATAACCGCATCGGGTTTCTCTGCATGCACCCAGTGGCCCGCGCCTGCAATAACATGCGCCCGCGCCTGTGGGAATTGCGCCAGCAGCGCCTCGCGGTATGCTTCGGTCACATAAGGTGAGTTGCCGCCGCGGACAAACAGCGCGGGTTTCTCCCACGCCGGGACGTTTTCCCAACCGACAATCTGCGAATATTGATCCCACAGTACCGGTACATTGAAGCGCCACTCCCCGTCGGCAAAGGATTTCAGCAGAAACTGAATCACACCTTCTTCGTTAATGACTTCACGCATTATCGCTGTGGCTTGCTGGCGTGTGGTGATGTGCGCCTCGCTAACGGCATTAATGGCGGCAAAAATCTCATCATGACGGCGTACGTTATAATTAACGGGCGCAATATCAATTGCCACCAACTGGTCGATGCGTTCTGGCGCCAGCGCGGTGAGTGCCATTACCGCTTTGCCGCCCATAGAGTGACCAATGAAAGTGGCTTTCTCGATCTGATGAGCGTCGAGCGTATCTCGCAGATCCTGCGCCATCGCCGGGTAGTTCATCTCGTCTGAGCGGGGAGAAAGGCCGTGGTTGCGCATATCCACCTGCAATACGTCATGGTCCTGAACCAGGTCTCGGGCGAGTATGCCAAGGTTATCCTGGCTGCCAAACAGACCATGAACAAGGACAACAGGAGAATTGTTGTGCGGATGTTGTGCAGTTAGCGCGCGTGTATTCAATTTCATGGCAAAGTTCTTTTTTTCACTCAAGCGGGTTAGGTTATTATGTTGAACATTCTGCCGCCCTGCTGCAAGGTTCAGAAATCGTCTGAGTTTTGCCGCTACCCTGGTTTGACGCTATCCGCTGTTGAGATTTCACTTTATAATCCCAACACTTGTATTCAGATTAGATATCGCACTGGATTAAGATGAAAACGATCGAAGTTGATGATGAGCTCTACACGTATATTGCCAGCCACACAAAGCATATTGGTGAGAGTGCATCCGACATTTTACGGCGCATGTTGAAATTTTCCGCCGTTGCCCACTCCCCATCGCAGTTACAGCCTGCGCCGGTAAAAGAGACGCGTACGGTCAGTACCGTTGAAGGGGTTAAACCGGCAAACACCGCCAAAGATAAAGTCCGCGCCGTGCGTGAGCTGCTGCTGTCTGATGAGTACGCCGAACAGAAAAAGGCGGTGAATCGTTTCCTGCTGGTGCTGTCTACACTCTACTTACTGGATGACAAGGGGTTTACGGAATCCACCGAGTCTCTGCATGGGCGCACCCGCGTATACTTTGCTGCGAATGAGCAGACTTTGCTTCAGAGCGGCAACCAGACCAAGCCGAAACAGGTGCCGAACACCCCTTATTGGGTCATAACCAACACCAATACGGGCCGTAAATGCAGCATGATCGAACATATCATGCAGTCAATGCAATTCCCGGCGGAATTGATTGAGAAAGTTTGCGGCACAATTTAATCCTTGCATTGAAAGGACCAGGCAATGGCTAACCACCCACGCGCGGGGCAACCTGCACAACAGGGCGATTTGATTAACGTCGCTCAACTTACGGCGCAGTACTATGTGCTGAAACCTGAAATTGGTAATTCAGAACATGCGGTGAAATTCGGCACGTCCGGTCACCGTGGCAGCGCAGGTCGCCACAGCTTTAACGAACCGCATATTCTGGCCATCGCGCAGGCGATTGCTGAAGAGCGCGCGAAAAATGGCATTACCGGGCCGTGCTATGTGGGTAAAGATACTCACGCACTGTCTGAACCGGCTTTTATCTCCGTGCTCGAAGTGCTGACAGCCAACGGTGTAGATGTTGTGGTGCAGGAAAACAACGGCTTTACCCCGACGCCTGCCATTTCCAATGCTATCCTGGTACATAACAAAAACGGCGGCGCGCAGGCGGACGGCATTGTCATTACCCCGTCCCACAACCCGCCGGAAGATGGTGGCATCAAATACAACCCGCCAAATGGCGGTCCGGCTGATACCAATGTCACCAAAGTGGTGGAAGATCGTGCCAATGCCTTGCTGGCTGATGGTTTGAAAGGCGTCAAACGCATTTCACTGGATGCCGCGCTGGTGTCTGGTCATGTGACCGAAAAAGATCTGGTGCAGCCGTTTATCGAAGGGCTGGCAGATATCGTCGATATGGCCGCTATCCAGAAAGCCGGTCTGAAACTCGGCGTCGATCCGCTCGGTGGTTCCGGTATTGAGTACTGGAAACGCATTGCAGAGCATTACAAGCTGGATCTGACCCTGGTAAACGACCAGGTTGATCAGACATTCCGTTTTATGCACCTGGACAAAGACGGTGTGATCCGTATGGATTGCTCCTCTGAGTCTGCAATGGCTGGGTTGCTGGCGCTACGCGATAAGTTCGACCTGGCGTTTGCCAACGATCCGGATTATGACCGTCATGGCATCGTTACCCCGGCGGGCCTGATGAATCCTAACCACTACCTGGCAGTGGCAATCAACTACCTGTTCCAGCATCGCCCGCAGTGGGGCAAAGACGTCGCGGTGGGTAAAACGCTGGTTTCCTCGGCCATGATTGATCGTGTGGTGAATGACCTCGGCCGTAAGCTGGTGGAAGTGCCGGTTGGCTTCAAATGGTTCGTGGATGGCCTGTTTGACGGCAGCTTTGGTTTCGGCGGCGAAGAGAGCGCAGGGGCCTCGTTCCTGCGTTTTGACGGCACCCCCTGGTCGACCGATAAAGACGGCATCATCATGTGCCTGCTGGCTGCGGAAATCACCGCCGTCACCGGGAAAAACCCGCAGCAGCATTACGATGAACTGGCCGCACGTTTTGGTGCGCCAAGTTACAACCGTCTGGGCGCCAGCGCCACTTCTGCACAGAAAGCCGCGCTGTCTAAACTGTCACCAGAAATGGTCAGCGCCAGCACGCTGGCAGGCGATCCGATCACTGCACGTCTGACCGCTGCCCCAGGCAACGGCGCGTCGATTGGTGGACTGAAAGTGATGACCGACAATGGCTGGTTTGCTGCACGTCCGTCGGGCACTGAAGACGCCTATAAAATCTACTGTGAAAGCTTCCTGGGTGCTGAACACCGTAAGCAGATTGAGAAAGAAGCGGTAGAGATTGTCAGCGAAGTGCTGAAAAACGCGTAAGCGTTTGACATAAAAGGCTCCTGCGGGAGCCTTTTAACATTGCATTGCGCGGTTTAACTAACCCAGCGCCACCATCAGCGCCCCGGCAGTAATTAACGCGACACCCGCCGCGGCAACCAGCGATACTTTCTCGCCAAACAGCACCACTGCCAGAATCACCGCAAACACCACGCTTAATTTATCGATCGGTGCCACGCGCGACACATTGCCGCTTTTGATGGCCATAAAATAGAACAGCCAGGACAGTGCACCCGCCACGCCACTCAGCACCACAAACAGCAGCGCTTTTTTATCCGCCAGCACGGTGGCGACCAGCGACCATTTCCCCTGAACCACTACCACACCCACCAGAAACAGCGCCATCACCACCGCACGAATAGCCGTGGCCGTATTGGCGTCAAGATGTTGCAAACCGATTTTGCCAAAAATGGCGACCAGCGCGGCAGTAACCGCCGACAGCAGGGCATAGATTAACCAGGCGCTCATCCTCTCCTCCCAAAAATCAGCAGGATACGCCCTTACAGCATAAACCGGTAGCCGATACCTGTTTCGGTAAGTAAATGGCGGGGGCGGGCAGGGTCGACTTCCAGCTTTTGCCGTAAATGACCCATATAGATACGCAAATAGTGACTGTGCTCCACCGCATTCGGGCCCCAGACCTGGCTAAGCAGTTGCCGCTGCGTCAGCACTTTACCGTGGTTATTTAACAGGACCGCCAACAAACGAAACTCAATGGGCGTAAGGTGGATCTCCTCTTCACCTCGCTGGATGCGGCGGCTGGCGAGATCGACACGGATATCGGAAAAGACGATCACCGGTTCATCCGGGCTGCTGGCGGCGTGGCGACGCAACGCGACGCGCAGACGCGCCTGCAATTCGCCAATGCCGAACGGCTTGCTAAGGTAATCATCGGCACCGGCATCCAGCGCGGCAATTTTATCGTGCTCTTCGGTACGCGCAGACAGGACAATGACCGGCATCTGGCTCCACTGGCGCAAATCGCGAATAAAATCGATCCCATCCCCATCCGGCAGACCCAAATCAAGAATAACCAGATCGGGCTTTCGCGTAGCGGCCTCAATTAACCCACGTTGCAGCGTTTCTGCTTCATGCACGCGCAGGCCTTCGGCCTCCAGCGCGGTACGCAGAAAACGGCGGATGGCTTGTTCATCTTCGACAATCAGAACGTTAATCACAGATCCTCGGATAATTCATCCAGTTGGGGCGGCGTTTCCAGCGGCAGTGTAACACAGAACAGAGCACCCCCTTGCGGGCGGTTGTGGGCGCTAATGGTGCCGCCATGAACATCCACAATAGCCTGGCAAATAGCCAGTCCAAGTCCAACGCCGGGAATCGCCGACTCTTTGCTGCCGCGGGCGAATTTGTCGAAAATCGCCTGTTCCTGGCCCGGCGGGATCCCCGGCCCGTTGTC
The DNA here is from genome assembly GCF_032052965.1 of Kosakonia sp. GTDB lineage: Bacteria > Pseudomonadota > Gammaproteobacteria > Enterobacterales > Enterobacteriaceae > Kosakonia. Next base: position 35,314 of record NZ_DAMBVN010000026.1, on the reverse strand, counting down.
CCACACCTCCAGCGTCAGTTGGTCGGCGCTACGGGAAGCATTCACGCCAATATCCGCCCGCCATCCGGCATATTTCACCGCATTTTCCAGCAGGTTAATCAATACCCGCTCGAACAATGGGCCATCAACGTGCACCAGCATTAACGGATCGGGTAGGGAAAGGGCGATATGTCGGCCGCCCAGCCCAGGCTCAAGCGTTTTCAGCGCGCTGCCGACGACCTCTTCCAGCGTCAGCCACTCTTTGCGCAAGTTAAAACCACCGGACTGAATACGCGCCATATCCAGCAGATTATTGACCAGCCGCGTGGTGTTCAGCACATGCTGGCGGATCTCATTGGCTTGCGGCGCATGTTTCGAGCCTTCGCTGGCCAGATCCAGCGTAAGGATTTCAGCCTGGCCAAACAGAACCGTCAACGGCGTGCGCAAATCGTGAGAGAGCGCAGCCAGCAAGGAGTTGCGAATGCTTTCCCGTTCGCTGGCAAGGCGCGCCTGTTCTTCACTGGTGGCCAGCGCCTGGCGTTCCAGCGCACTGGCGGCCAGCAAGGTAAAGGTCTCCAGCAGGCGTTGTTGTTCCGGGATCATCAGTTGGCGTAAATTCGCCGGTTCGACAATCAGCAGACCATGGGTTTTCTGGTCGCTTTTCAGCGGCAGAATTTGATAAGGCACTCCGGGTAGCGTATCGGTGCCTGCGCCCGCCGGTAGCCCTTTATCAAAACTCCAGCGGGCGATGGCGTCATCCCACGGCGTCATGCCCTGCGCCTGCGTTAACGCACTGAGCCGCCCGCCAGCATCCGGCAGCAGCAGTTTGCTGCGGGCATTAAACGTGGAGTGAATAAAGGTTTCGCAGGTGGTGGCGATGTCCTGATTACTACGCCCGGCAGCCAGCGCTTTCGACATCTCATACAAATGGCGGGTACGCTGCTCGCGGTAACGCGCGACCCGCGCCTGATAGCGCACCCCGGCGGTGAGATTGCCGATCACCAGCCCGACCGTCAGCATCACGCCAAAAGTCAGCAGGTATTGAACGTCAGAAACGGCCAGCGTGCCGCGCGGTGCAATAAAAAACAGGTCAAAACTGACTACGTTAATGACCGTGGCAAAAGCCGATGGCCAGCGGCCAAAGAATAGCGCCACCAGCACCACGCCGAGCAGGTAAATCATCACCAGGTTGGCGGCGTCGAATGCCGTCAACCATTGCATGGCAATTAAAGTGATGGCCGCGCAAAGCGCCAGCGCAACCGCGCAGCCTTTAAGTTGCACGCCCCAGCGTTCAATAAAAGGCCGGGCGTCGCCCGCGCGGGCGGGCAGGGCGAGGGGGGCATCTTCAAGGGCTATGATAACCAGGTCGAGATCCGGTGCATGGCGCGCCAGCCTGTCGGCAAACGACTCCCGGTGCCACCACGGGCGTTTATTCCGACGACCGATCACAATCTTGCCGAGATTGTGCTCACGCGCATAGCGCAAAATTGCTTTCTCTTGCGCCGGGTCGGAAAGGGTTGCGGTTTCTGCTCCCAGTTCCTGTGCCAGATGCAGCGCGCTGAGGATAGCCCGCCGCTGCGGCTCCGGCAGTTTATGCAACGTGGGCGTTTCAACATAGACCGCATGCCAGACGCTGCCGAGTTTGGCGGCGAGACGCGCTGCGGTACGGATCAATTTTTCATTACCCGCGCCATGCCCGATACAGAGTAGGATCGCATCGCGGGTGTGCCACACTTTTTCTTCCCCCTGGCGATCGCGCCAGGCCCGCATTTGATCGTCCACCCGGTCAGCGGTGCGCCTCAATGCCAGTTCACGCAACGCAATCAGATTACCTTTGCGGAAAAAATGTTCGATAGCGCGTTCCGCCTGGCCACTAATATAAACCTTGCCTTCATGCAGTCGCTGGCGGAGATCGTCCGGCGGTAAATCCACCAGTACCACTTCGTCGGCGCTGTCGAAAAAGGGATCGGGGACGGTTTCACGCACCTGAATACCGGTCACCCCACTGACCACATCGTTGAGGCTCTCAAGATGCTGGACGTTAACGGTAGTAAACACGTCGATACCGGCTTCCAGTAACTCCTCAACGTCCTGCCAGCGTTTAGGATGGCGCGAGCCGGGCGCATTGCTGTGCGCCAGCTCATCCATCAAAATCAACGCTGGACGCCGCGCAAGGGCGGCGTCCAGATCAAATTCCTGAATTAAACGGCCACGATGATGAATACGCCTGGCGGGCTGCGTCGCCAACCCTTCCAGCAACGCGGCGGTCTCTTTTCGTCCGTGGGTTTCCACCACGCCAATCAGAATGTCCAGCCCTTGCCCCCGCAGCCGCTGTGCCTCTTGTAGCATGGCGAACGTTTTACCTACCCCGGCGCAGGCGCCGAAAAAGACTTTCAGCTTGCCCCGGTGTGCGGAGGCGGCATGCTCCAGCAAGCGGTCAGGATTGGGGCGCAAAGGCTCATCTGTCATGCTTTATTTGTCCTTCAGCGCATCCAGCGCAAGATTAAGTTCAACCACATTCACCACCGGCTGACCGATAAAATTCACCAGCGGAGTGGTGGTATGTTCGGCAACCAGTTTCATCACCGTCTGTTCCGGCAGATGACGCGCCTGCGCAACGCGAGGAATTTGCCAGGCAGCGGCGGACGGAGAGAGTTGACCATCCAGGCCGCTGGCAGAGGCGGTGATCAACTCGACCGGCACATGCGCATCGGCAAGAGGGTTCCCGGCGCGCAACTGTGCAATACGCCCGGCAACTTCTTTGTCCAGTTCCGGGTTGCTGCCCGCCAGGTTACTGCCGCCAGACGCCATGGGATTATAAGGGCTGTCTGACGTGGCGGAAGGGCGACCGTGAAAATATCCCGGCGCGGTAAAGGCCTGGCCCAACAACCGCGAGCCGCGCACCGTATCGCCTTCACGGATCAGCGATCCGTTCGCCTGTTCGTTAAACCACCATTGCCCAAGCACCGTCGTCACCAATGGGTACAGCCCGCCGGTCATCAGGGTTAACAGTATTAACAGCAGAAATGCAGGACGTATAAAAACCATTTTTCTTTCCCTTCTATACCAGGCCGAACAACGTGAGAAGCAGGTCTATCGCTTTGATACCGATAAACGGCACTACCAGACCACCCAGCCCGTAGATCCACAAATTACGGCGCAGCATGGCGGATGCGGTCAGCGGCTTGTAGCTCACGCCTTTCAGCGCCAACGGAATAAGAAACACAATCACCAGCGCGTTAAAGATCACCGCACTTAAAATGGCGGATGCGGGGGAGTGCAGATGCATAACATTCAGCGCATTCAGTTGCGGGTAGGTGGCCGCAAACGCCGCCGGAATAATGGCAAAGTACTTGGCCACATCATTGGCGATACTGAAGGTGGTCAGCGAACCGCGCGTCATCAGCATCTGCTTACCGATATGCACCACTTCAATGAGTTTGGTGGGGTTTGAGTCCAGATCCACCATGTTGCCAGCCTCTTTCGCTGCCTGGGTGCCGGAGTTCATCGCTACAGCGACATCGGCCTGCGCAAGCGCCGGGGCATCGTTGGTGCCGTCGCCAGTCATCGCTACCAATCGGCCTTCCGCCTGATACTGGCGGATCAGCGCGAGTTTGGCTTCCGGTGTGGCTTCGGCAAGGAAGTCGTCGACGCCTGCTTCGGCGGCAATCGCCGCGGCAGTGAGCCGGTTATCCCCGGTGATCATGACTGTTTTGATGCCCATTTTACGCAACTGGGCAAAACGCTCTTTGATGCCGCCTTTAACAATATCTTTCAGAGCGATCACGCCGAGCACCTTCGCCCCTTCGGCCACGACCAGCGGTGTAGCCCCCTGGCGTGCGACGCGTTCAACCAACGCGTCGACATCCGCCGGGAACTGACCACCGTTGGCCTCAACATGGCGACGGATCGCATCCACTGAACCTTTACGGATCATGCGGTCCTGCACGTTAATCCCGCTCATGCGGGTCTGGGCGGTAAACGGCACAAAGGTCGCCTGCAGGCTTTGCATATCCCGTTCGCGCAGGTTGAAGCGTTGTTTGGCGAGGATCACAATGCTGCGCCCTTCCGGTGTCTCGTCCGCCAGCGAGGAGAGCTGTGCCGCGTCGGCAAGGGTTTTCTCATCCACGCCGTGGGCAGGAAGGAAGTCGGAGGCCTGGCGGTTCCCCAGGGTGATGGTGCCGGTTTTATCCAGTAGCAACACATCAACGTCACCGGCAGCTTCGACGGCGCGACCGCTGGTGGCAATGACATTCGCCCCCAGCATACGGCTCATGCCGGCAACGCCAATGGCCGACAACAAGCCACCAATGGTCGTGGGGATCAGGCATACCAGCAGCGCAACCAGCACAGTCACGCTGACCGCCATACCGCCATATACCGAGAATGGCCACAACGTGGCGGTAGCCAGCAGGAACACCAACGTCAGTGCCACCAGCAGAATTGTCAGGGCGATTTCGTTCGGCGTTTTGCGGCGCTGCGCGCCCTCAACCATGGCGATCATTCGATCGAGGAAGGTTTCACCGGGGTTCACGCTGCACTGGATCACCAGCCAGTCAGAAAGGATGCGGGTCCCGCCTGTTACGGAGGCAAAATCGCCGCCGGATTCGCGGATCACCGGTGCCGATTCCCCGGTGATTGCGCTCTCGTCCACCGATGCGCCGCCTTCGATCACTTCGCCATCGCAGGGGATAATATCGCCCGCTTCGACCAGTACCACATCGCCTTTACGCAGATCTGCCGCCGGAATGTGATCGATCTGCGCATCATGTTGCGGGGCGCGCAGTTTGCGGGCAAACGCGGTTTTTTTCACACCTTTCAGGCTATTGGCTTGTGCTTTACTCCGGCCTTCTGCCAACGCTTCGGCGAAATTGGCGAACAGCACGGTGACCCACAGCCACAGACTGATCGCGCCGGTGAACCACGCGCTGCCTGCGAGGTGGCCTGTCGCCATGGCAACCGCCAGCAGGGTGGTTAATACGCTGCCAATCCAGACAATAAACATCACCGGGTTACGCCACTGCACCGCCGGGCTTAACTTGGTCACGGAATCCATCAGCGCCTGACGAACAAGGTTCGGTTCGAACAGGGCCAGTTGTTTGCGACTCATATCACGCGTCTCCGCCTGTCTCAAAATAAGAGGTATTCCGCCACCGGACCAAGGGCCAGGGCAGGAATAAAGGTCAATGCGCCAACCAGCAAAATGGTGCCGATCAGCAGGCCAATGAACAGCGCGCTGTGTGTTGGCAGTGTACCGGTGCTGACGGGCTGGATCTTCTTAGCGACCAGTGAACCGGCAATTGCCATCACTGGCACGATCACGCCGAAACGACCAACAAACATGCAAAATGCCAGCAGGCAGTTCCAGAACGGCGTATTTGCGCTTAAGCCCGCAAAGGCGCTGCCGTTGTTATTAGCGGCAGAAGAGACGGCGTACAGCACTTCGCTAAAACCGTGAATGCCAGAGTTGAACATGCCGCTGCGCCCGGCGTCAGTCATCATGGCCAACGCCGTACCTAACAACACCAGCGCTGGGGTCACCAGGATCGCCAGCGCGGTCATTTTCATCTCGCGCACGTCGATCTTTTTACCGAGGTATTCCGGCGTCCGGCCGATCATCAGTCCGGCGATAAAGACCGCCAGCAATACGAACAGCAGCATGCCGTACAGACCAGCGCCTACACCGCCAAACACCACTTCGCCAATCTGCATCAGCCACATGGGGATCATGCCGCCCAGGGCGGTAAAAGAGTCATGCATAGCGTTGACGGCACCGCAGGAGGCGGCAGTGGTTACCACGGCATACAAACTGCTCGCCAGAATGCCAAAGCGACTCTCTTTACCTTCCATATTGATGGCGCTGTCGCCGCCCAGCGTCAGGAAGTGCGGGTTACCTTGCAGTTCTGCCCACATTACGATGGCCGCGCACACCACAAATATCAGCGTCATCGCCCACAGCAGTGCATGGCCCTGACGACGATCGCCGACCGCATCGCCAAAGGCGAAGCACAGTGCCGCGGGGATCACGAAGATCGCCAGCATCTGCACAAAATTGGTTAGCGCGGTGGGGTTTTCAAACGGATGGGAGGAGTTGGCATTAAAGAAACCCCCGCCGTTGGTACCGAGTATTTTGATCGCTTCCTGCGAGGCGACCGGGCCCATCGGCATCAGATGTTGTACGCCTTCCAGCGAGGTGTAAGGCTGGTAGGCGGCAAGGTTTTGCAATGTGCCCTGTTGGATAAAAAACAGCGCCAGAATGAGCGACAGCGGCAACAACACCCACAAGGTGACGCGGGTGATGTCGACCCAGGCGTTGCCCAGCGTATCCATGCTGCGGCGCGAAAAAGCACGGATCAGCGCAAACGCCACCGCAATACCGGTCGCGGCAGAGAGGAAGTTCTGCACGGTGAGTCCCGCCATCTGGCTGAAGTAGCTCAGAGTGGTTTCCCCGGCATACGATTGCCAGTTTGTGTTGGTCACAAAACTGACTGCTGTGTTCAGAGCCAGATGCCAGCTAAGGCCAGGGGCGTTCTGCGGGTTTAGCGGCAGATATCCCTGCAACATCAGCAGGCTAAACAGCAGGATAAGGCCGAAAATATTCAGCCACACAATGGCGAGCAAATAGTGCCGCCAGTTCATTTCACGGGTGTCGATCCCCAGCCCGCGCCAGAGGATATTTTCTAAACGGGCAGGGCCGGGCAGCGGTTGCCCGGCGATCATTTTCGCCAGCAGCGATGCCAGCGGGCGCGCGAGAATAAACAGAACCAGCAAAAAGCTGGCAATCAGAAGAAACGCCTGGCCTGCCATCAGAAAGCCTCCGCGTTGATCAGGGCGTAAACCAGGTAGCCCAATAACAGGAAAACCAGCACGATGCCGATTACGACGCCTGCACTCACAATTCACCTCCGGGGTGATTTAAGGTTGTGCAGTGAAAGTAATTTTTTGGACGCAAAGATTTCGCAAAAATCGGCGGGGCAGGTGTAAAAAAAGTATAAAGACGGCAGAATCCACAATTTAACTAATGATTAGTATTAATTTAACTGTTTTGTAACTTAATTACTGGGTGAATGTAAATAACGCCAAAAATGACAAAAATAGTGGTCGGATGAGTAGTAAAATTACAAACAAAGCGGTACTATTTTAACCAGATTACAGCGCTGCCCCGGTTTTTTGTAACTGGCTTCCGTGGCGGCAAATATTTTTCCGGTGAATGTTACCGGCCTGACAAAGGGGAGAGATTATGAACATGTATAAAGAATTTCCGGCACATATTGTGTTGATGCGTCGTGCTTTCGCCATTGCAGCCGGCGTGCTGGCGTTGCCTGTTATGCTATTCTGGAAAGACCGCGCACGATTTTATAGCTATCTGCATCGCGTCTGGGCAAAAACCAGCGAAAAACCGGTATGGATGGATCAGGCCGAAAAAGCGACCTGCGATTTTTATTAAACTATCGGCTACACACAGCAAACCGATACGACCACCGCACTGCGGTGGTTTTTTTTTACCTGTGCTCTTTGGCTACACTAACGGGTGCTTCACGACCGCAATCGTGGCTTGCGTCGCTGTTACGACTTAAACACAATATGGCAACATTATTTCCCGACGCGTCTTCGGCCGGGCAACGCGATGTTGCTCAGGTCAGGGCATTGCGCTGACATAACGGACTCCAGGAGCATTATGACCACCCATCTGGTCTGGTTTCGCGCGGATTTGCGCGTGCACGATAATCTTGCGCTTGCGGCAGCCTGCCGTGATCCTCAAGCCCCTGTAAAAGCGCTCTTTATTGCTACCCCAGCACAGTGGCGCCAGCATGATATGGCGCCGCGTCAGGCCGCTTACATCAATGCACACCTCAATGCGCTGCAACAGGCGCTAGCGGAAAAGGGCATTCCCCTTATTTACCGGGAAGTCGCAGATTTTGCTGCCAGCGTGCAGGCGGTTGCGGAGGTCTGCGACAGCGAGAAGGTGAGCCATCTGTTTTACAATTATCAGTATGAGTTCAACGAACGCCAGCGTGATGCGGCCGTTGAAAAAGCGCTGCCGGAGGTCGCCTGCCAGGGATTTGACGATAGCGTAATGCTGCCGCCGGGGAGTGTGGTGACCGGCAATCACGAAATGTACAAAGTCTTTACCCCGTTTAAGAATGCCTTCTTGCGACGTCTGAAAGAGGATCTTCCGGAATGTGTCGCTGCGCCGCGCCCGCGTGAAGGGGAAGCAATACAGATCGACGCGATAACACTTAATTATCCACAGCAGGCATTTGATGAGACCCTGTTTCCTGCGGATGAAAAAAGCGCCCTTGCCCGGTTGCGCCATTTTTGCCAGCAACAAGCAGGTGCGTATGAGCAACAGCGCGATTTCCCGGCCATAGAAGGGACCAGCCGTTTATCCGCCTGCCTGGCGATCGGCGCTCTGTCACCGCGTCAGTGCCTGCACCGTCTGCTGGCTGAACAGCCGCAGGCGCTGGAAGGTGGGAGCGGTGCTGTCTGGCTTAATGAGTTAATTTGGCGTGAATTTTACCGCCACTTGATGACGTATCATCCGGCGCTCTGCAAGCATCGCCCCTTTATCCGCTGGACAGAGAAAGTGCAGTGGCAGGATCGACCGGAACAACTCCAAGCCTGGCAGGACGGTAAAACGGGCTACCCGATTGTGGATGCGGCCATGCGCCAACTGAATGCCACGGGTTGGATGCATAATCGATTACGCATGATTACCGCCAGTTTCCTGGTCAAGGACTTACTTATCGACTGGCGCTGCGGAGAGCGTTATTTTATTTCACAGTTGATTGATGGCGATCTGGCGGCAAATAACGGCGGCTGGCAGTGGGCTGCCTCAACGGGCACCGATGCTGCACCCTATTTTCGTATTTTTAACCCGACGACGCAGGGCGAGCGTTTTGATGCCGACGGCGCGTTTATCCGCCGCTGGCTACCGGAGCTGGCTTTGGTACCGGCAAAAGCGCTGCACCAGCCTTGGGCCTGGGCCGATAAGCATGGCCGTAGCCTGGATTATCCCCGTCCGATTGTCGACCATAAACAGGCGCGAACCGCCACCTTGGCGGCTTATGAATCCGCCCGTAAAGCGTAAGGATCACTGATGAACAATACCGAACTGGAAAAACTGATTAACGAAAAACTGAACAGTGCGGCTTTCAGCGACTATGGCCCAAACGGGTTACAGGTTGAGGGGCGGGAGAACGTCCAAAAAATTATCACTGGCGTGACTGCCAGCCAGGCGCTACTTGATGAAGCGGTGCGTCAGCAGGCGGATGCCGTGATTGTCCACCACGGCTATTTCTGGAAAAACGAATCGCCGATCATTCGCGGTATGAAACGCAACCGCCTGAAAACCCTGTTGGCGAACGACATCAACCTCTATGGCTGGCACTTGCCGCTGGATGCCCACCCCGAACTGGGCAATAACGTCCAACTGGCGGAGCTGCTAGGCATTACGGTGATGGGCGAGATCGAATCGCTGCTGCCCTGGGGGGAACTGTCGATGCCGGTACCGGGGCTGGAACTGGCGTCGTGGATCGAGGCGCGTCTTGGGCGTAAACCGCTGTGGTGTGGCGATACCGGGCCAGAGAAAATCACTCGCGTTGCGTGGTGTACCGGCGGGGGGCAGAGCTTTATTGATAAGGCCGCCAGCTTTGGTGTAGATGCGTTCATTACTGGCGAAGTGTCTGAACAGACCATTCATTCCGCGCGCGAACAAGGGCTGCACTTCTACTCTGCGGGCCACCACGCCACGGAGCGCGGCGGTATTCGCGCCCTGAGCAACTGGTTAACAGAAAACAGCGATCTGGACGTGACGTTTATCGATATTCCTAACCCGGCGTAAGGAGAGGGCAAGTGCAGCGAGCACGGTGTTATTTGTTGGGTGAAACGGCAGTCGTGCTGGAGCTGGAGCCACCCGTGACGCTGGAGACGCAAAAGCGTATCTGGCGGCTGACGCAGCGTCTGGCCGGGGTTCCTGAAGTGGTAGAAGCCATTCCGGGGATGAATAACATCACCGTAGTGCTGCGTGAACCAGAACGGCTTGCGCTGGATGCGCTTGAACGGCTGCAACGCTGGTGGGAAGAGAGCGATGCGCTGGAGCCGGAGTCGCGGTTGATAGAGATCCCGGTACTGTACGGCGGCCAGGCAGGGCCAGATCTCAGCGTGGTGGCAGAGCACAGTGGAATGACACAACAGCAGGTGGTCGGGCTACATGCCTCTATCGAGTATGTGGTGTGGTTTTTAGGTTTTCAGCCGGGGTTTCCGTATCTCGGTGGGATGCCGGAGGCGCTGGCAACGCCGCGTCGTGCTGAGCCGCGTGTGCGGGTTCCCGCCGGGTCGGTGGCCATTGGCGGCTCGCAAACCGGCATCTATCCGCTGGAAACGCCCGGCGGCTGGAACCTGATTGGTCATACGGACATCACGCTGTTTAACCCGCAAAGGAAAGAGCCTGTGCTTCTGCGTCCCGGCGATCGGCTGCGGTTTATTCCGCGCAAGGAGGGGGTATGTTAAAAATTATCCGCGCCGGAATGTATACCACCTTACAGGGAGGCCGCCGCACGGGTTTTCGTCAGTCTGGCGTGAGCTACTGCGGTGCGCTGGATGAGCCGGCCTTAAAGATAGCCAATGCACTGGTGGGTAATGCCCCGGACGCCGCCGCACTGGAGATCACGTTTGGGCAGTGCGAGGTCGAATTTCAGCGCGACAGCGGGTTTGCGCTCACGGGGGCAGGCTGCGAAGCGAAACTCGACGGCAAAGCGGTGTGGACCGGCTGGCGCTACCCGGTCAAACGTGGGCAACGACTGGTGCTGAAACGTCCACAGCATGGCGTGCGCAGTTACCTTGCGGTCGCAGGGGGCTTTGCTGTCCCGGAAGTAATGGGCTCGCGCAGTACGGATTTAAAAACGGCGATCGGTGGGCTGGATGGGCGTTTATTGCGCGATGGCGACACGCTGCCCATCGGCGGTGACGCGCACCGTTTTCATGACTCGCGCGGAGTGAAACAACTGCTGTGGGGGAACCGTATTCGCGCGCTGCCAGGACCGGAATACCAGGAGTTCGAGAAAGCCTCGCAAGAGGCATTCTGGCGGCTGCCGTGGCAGTTAAGCCCACAAAGTAACCGGATGGGTTACCGTCTGCAGGGGCAGTCGCTGGTGCGTACAACCGCGCGTGATCTGGTATCGCATGGTTTGCTGCCGGGCGTTGTGCAGGTGCCGGCGAATGGTCAGCCCATTGTGCTAATGAATGATGCGCAAACCACCGGCGGTTATCCGCGCATTGCCTGTGTTATCGACGCGGATATGTATCACCTGGCGCAAATCTCCCCCGGCCAGTCGGTGCATTTTGTGCAGTGCTCGCTGGAAGAGGCGCTGGCGGCGCGACGCGAGCAACATCAATACCTCGAACAACTGGCATGGCGGCTGCGCGATGAAGATTGATCTTAACGCCGATCTGGGCGAAGGCTGCGGCAATGATGCCGCGCTTTTACAGCTGGTCTCCTCTGCCAATATCGCTTGCGGGTTTCATGCGGGCGATGCGCAAACCATGCAGACCTGCGTGCGCGAGGCGTTACGCAATGGGGTGGCGGTTGGCGCACATCCGTCCTTCCCGGATCGTGAAAATTTTGGCCGCACGGCCATGCAGTTACCCCCGGATGTTGTTTATGCGCACACCCTTTACCAAATTGGCGCTCTGGCGGCGATCGTGCGTGCCGAAGGCGGCCAGTTAGGCCATGTGAAACCTCACGGCATGCTCTATAACCAGGCGGCGGACGATGCCGCTCTGGCCGATGCCATTGCCCGTGCGGTACATGCGTTTGACCCGGCGCTGGTGCTGGTGGGGCTGGCGGGCAGTGAGCTTATCCGCGCGGGTGAACGCTACGGCCTGAGCACGCGCCAGGAAGTGTTTGCCGATCGTGGTTACCGCCGCGACGGTCGTCTGGTTCCCCGCAGCGAGGCTGGCGCGCTCATTGAGGATGATAACGCCGCACTGGCGCAAACGTTGTCTATGGTGCTGGAAGGGCGGGTACAAAGCGTCAGCGGCGAATATGCCCCTGTGCAGGTGCAGACCGTTTGCCTGCATGGTGACGGGGAACAGGCTTTGCTGTTCGCCCGTCGATTACATGCGGCGTTTGCCCGCCACGGCGTGACCGTTTCCGCCCGCTAATCAAAGGAGTTGTTATGCCAGAAGGACCGGAGATCCGCAGAGCGGCCGATCGTCTTGTGACCGCTATTCAGGGAAAACCGCTGACCGATGTCTGGTTTGCGCTCCCACCGTTACAGCCTTATGCCGCTGATCTCGTCGGCCAGCATGTTGTGGCTATCGAAACGCGTGGCAAAGCGCTCCTGACCCATTTTTCTGGCGGGTTGACGCTCTACAGCCACAATCAACTTTATGGCGTCTGGCGAGTTGTCGCTGCCGGTGAGACGCCAGAAACGAAACGCGTGTTGCGCGTGAGGTTACAAACTGCCGATAAAGCGATCCTGCTTTATAGCGCCTCCGACATTGCTCTGCTAACGGCGGAGCAACTAGCGCAGCATCCTTTTTTACAACGCGTTGGGCCAGACGTGCTCGACATGACGCTGACTGCAGAGCAAGTAAAGGCGCGCCTTTTGTCGGCGCGTTTTCGTCGTCGTCAGTTTTCAGGCTTACTGCTGGATCAGGCTTTTCTTGCCGGGTTGGGAAATTATCTGCGTGTTGAGATCCTCTGGCACACCGCGCTGGCACCGCAGCATAATGCCGCGCAACTGAACGATACACAGGTTGAGGCGCTGTCGCATGCGCTGCTGGATATCCCGCGCCTGTCGTACCAGACGCGCGGCACCGCCGATGAAAATCGCCACCACGGGGCGCTATTTCGCTTTAAGGTCTTTCATCGGGCTGGGGAACCCTGTGAGCGCTGTGGTGGGATCATTGAAAAAACCACGCTCTCTTCACGCCCGTTTTACTGGTGCCCGGGGTGTCAGCGTTAACGGTAATAAAAAACGCGCCGGGCGGCGCGTTTTTTTATACGGTTTTCGGTCTCAATCTTTTTTAAGATCGGAACTGAATTCGCGTTTTTCGTAACCGGTGTAGAGCTGACGTGGACGGGCAATTTTAATGCCATCGTCGTGCATCTCATTCCAGTGTGCAATCCAGCCTACGGTACGCGCCATCGCGAAGATAACGGTAAACATAGACGCCGGAATGCCCATCGCTTTCAGGATAATACCGGAGTAGAAATCGACGTTCGGGTAGAGTTTACGTTCGATAAAGTACGGGTCGTTGAGCGCAATGTGCTCAAGCTCCATCGCCACTTCCAGCAGATCATCTTTGGTGCCCAGTTCGCGCAGCACTTCGTGGCAGGTTTCACGCATTACGGTAGCGCGCGGGTCATAGTTTTTATAAACGCGATGACCGAAGCCCATCAGACGGAACGAGTCGTTCTTATCTTTCGCACGACGCAGGAATTCCGGAATGTGTTTAACGGAACTGATCTCTTCCAGCATACGCAGGGCTGCTTCGTTGGCGCCGCCGTGTGCCGGTCCCCACAGGGAGGCGATACCAGCAGCGATACAGGCAAACGGATTCGCGCCGGAGGAGCCCGCAGTACGGACGGTGGAGGTCGAAGCGTTTTGCTCGTGATCCGCATGCAGGATCAGAATGCGATCCATAGCGCGTTCCAGCACCGGGTTTACTTCATACGGTTCGCACGGGGTGGCAAACATCATATGCAGGAAGTTACCGGCGTAGGAAAGGTCATTGCGCGGGTAGATAAAAGGCTGACCGATAGAATATTTGTAACACATCGCGGCGACTGTCGGCATTTTGGACAGCAGACGGAAGGCAGCAATTTCGCGGTGGCGTGGGTTATTCACGTCCAGCGAATCATGATAAAACGCCGCCAGCGCGCCGGTTACCCCGCACAGTACCGCCATAGGATGCGAGTCGCGGCGGAAACCGTGGAACAGACGGGTGATCTGCTCATGAATCATGGTGTGGCGGGTTACGGTCAGTTTGAATTCGTCGAACTGCGATTGCGTCGGTTTTTCACCGTACAACAGGATGTAGCTGACTTCCAGGTAGTTGGATTCGGTAGCCAGTTGATCAATGGGGAAACCACGGTGCAGCAGGATGCCTTCATCACCGTCGATAAAGGTGATTTTCGATTCGCATGATGCGGTAGAGGTAAAACCTGGATCAAAGGTGAATACACCTTTTGAGCCGAGACTACGGATATCAATAACATCCTGACCGAGTGTGCCTTTTAGCACATCCAGTTCAATAGCAGCGTCACCATTATAGGTGATGTTTGCTTTTTTATCAGCCATTTACGGTCTCCTTAGCGCCTTATTGCTTAAGACTACTTCGGCACCGGATTTGTTTTCACCTGCTCATCAACGTTACCAGTTTGTTATTTAGCTCGCAGCTCTGTTTAAGAGGAGGTACCAGGGTACAGAGCGATGGGCGCGTGCAAGTACACATTGAAATACAGCGAAACAACAACAAATCAGTGTCTTAGCAATCCGAATTTATCAAACCTGTATATCACTAATAACTGTCCTGATTACATCGGTCAATACCGTCACACTGTTACATAACTAAATCTCAGGTGAAAGGCAGACCCCATAACTTTTACGAATTATAAGCCCTTTATGGCGTAGTTTGTAACAAGAATGTTTAACTTTTGTCAAATCAGATGATTAAAATTTAAAATAATGTTGTTATCGTGATGGGCGTCACTGTTCTGCATAAAACCCGACAAACTATATGTAGGTTAATTGTAATGATTTTGTGAACGACCTATACTGCCGCCAGGTCTCCGGAATACCCTGCAATCCCGAGCCACCCAGCGTTGTAACCTGTCGTTTAGCATCTGGAAGCTAATTTTTTGCATGACGAGCAGTTATAGAAAAGGACGCTGTCTGACCCGCACGCAGACCGGAGGAAGGAAACTATAAGAATAGCATGTGGGCGTTATTCATGATAAAAAATGTGAAAAAACAAAGACCTGTCAATCTGGATCTGACAACAATTCGGTTTCCTGTTACGGCTATAGCTTCCATTCTCCACCGTGTATCGGGCGTCATTACTTTTGTGGCTGTCGGTATTCTGCTGTGGTTGCTGGGGTTGTCGCTATCCTCTCAAGAAGGCTTCCTGGCGGCTTCCGCTATCATGGACAGCTTCTTCGCTAAATTCATTATCTGGGGCATTCTGACTGCGCTGGCGTATCACGCGGTTGGCGGCATTCGCCACATGTTAATGGACTTCGGCTGGCTGGAAGAAACCCTCGAAGCAGGGAAACGTTCCGCTAATCTTTCTTTTGTGATCACTGTCGTGCTTTCAATTCTCGCAGGAGTCCTCGTATGGTAAGCAACGCCTCCGCATTAGGACGCAACGGCGTACATGATTTTATTCTCGTCCGTGCTACTGCCATCGTTCTGACGTTATACATCATCTATATGGTCGGCTTTTTTGCCGTCACCGGCGATCTGACCTGGGAAATCTGGACTGGCTTCTTCGCCTCCGCCTTTACCAAAGTCTTCACCCTGCTGGCGCTGTTTTCGATTTTGATCCATGCCTGGATTGGCATGTGGCAGGTGTTGACCGACTACGTTAAGCAACTGGCTGTTCGTCTGATTCTGCAACTGGTGATTGTTGTTGCGCTTGCGGCTTACGTGATTTATGGATTCGTTGTGGTGTGGGGTGTGTAATGAAACTGCCAGTCAGAGAATTTGATGCTGTTGTTATCGGCGCAGGGGGTGCAGGTATGCGCGCCGCGCTGCAAATTTCCCAGAGCGGCCAGACGTGTGCGCTGCTCTCTAAAGTCTTCCCAACCCGCTCTCACACGGTATCTGCACAGGGCGGTATTACCGTTGCGCTGGGCAATACCCATGAAGATAACTGGGAATGGCACATGTACGACACGGTAAAAGGCTCCGATTACATCGGTGACCAGGACGCCATTGAATATATGTGTAAAACCGGCCCGGAAGCGATTCTGGAGCTGGAACACATGGGTCTGCCGTTCTCCCGTCTTGATGACGGCCGTATTTATCAGCGCCCGTTTGGCGGCCAGTCGAAAAATTTCGGCGGCGAACAAGCGGCGCGTACTGCAGCGGCAGCGGACCGTACCGGCCATGCCTTGCTGCATACCCTTTATCAGCAAAACCTGAAAAACCACACGACGATTTTCTCGGAATGGTATGCGCTGGATTTGGTGAAAAACCAGGATGGCGCGGTGGTAGGGTGTACTGCGCTGTGTATTGAAACCGGCGAAGTGGTTTACTTCAAAGCCCGCGCGACGGTGCTGGCAACCGGCGGCGCAGGTCGTATTTACCAGTCCACCACGAATGCGCATATCAACACCGGTGACGGCGTGGGTATGGCGCTGCGGGCAGGCGTGCCAGTGCAGGACATGGAAATGTGGCAGTTCCACCCGACCGGGATTGCCGGGGCAGGGGTGCTGGTCACGGAAGGGTGCCGCGGTGAAGGTGGCTACCTGCTCAACAAACATGGCGAGCGTTTTATGGAACGTTATGCGCCGAACGCGAAAGATCTTGCCGGTCGTGATGTGGTTGCGCGCTCCATCATGATCGAAATCCGCGAAGGTCGCGGTTGCGACGGTCCGTGGGGGCCTCACGCGAAACTGAAACTCGATCACCTGGGTAAAGAGGTGCTCGAATCGCGCCTGCCAGGGATCCTTGAATTGTCCCGTACTTTTGCGCATGTGGATCCGGTCAAAGAGCCGATCCCGGTGATCCCAACCTGCCATTATATGATGGGCGGTATCCCGACCAAAGTGACCGGCCAGGCGCTGACCGTAAACGAGAAGGGCGAAGATGTGGTGATCCCGGGCTTGTTCGCGGTGGGCGAAATTGCCTGTGTATCGGTACACGGTGCCAACCGTCTGGGTGGCAACTCGCTGCTTGACCTGGTGGTGTTTGGCCGTGCAGCGGGTTTGCACTTGCAGGAATCCATTGCTGAGCAGGGTGCGCTGCGCGATGCCAGCGAATCCGATGTTGAGGCCTCTCTGGAACGTCTTAATCGCTGGAATAACAACCGTGATGGCGAAGATCCGGTCACTATTCGCAAAGCGCTGCAGGAGTGCATGCAGCATAACTTCTCGGTATTCCGTGAAGGTGATGCGATGGCGAAAGGTCTGGAGCAATTGAAAGTGATCCGCGAGCGTTTGAAAAATGCCCGTCTGGACGACACCTCTACCGAGTTCAATACCCAGCGCGTTGAGTGCCTGGAGCTGGATAACCTGATGGAAACTGCCTATGCCACGGCGGTATCCGCAAACTTCCGTACTGAGAGCCGTGGCGCGCATAGCCGCTTCGACTATCCGGATCGTGACGATGAAAACTGGCTGTGTCATTCCCTGTATCTGCCAGAAACGGAGTCCATGACGCGTCGCAGCGTCAATATGGAGCCGAAACTGCGTCCGGCGTTCCCGCCGAAGATTCGTACTTATTAATGCGGAGACAGGAAAATGAAACTCGAATTTTCAATTTATCGCTATAACCCGGATGTGGATGACGCTCCGCGCATGCAGGATTACACCCTCGAAGGCGAAGAAGGGCGTGACATGATGCTGCTGGATGCGTTAATGCAGCTGAAAGAAAAAGATCCTACGCTGTCGTTCCGCCGTTCCTGCCGTGAAGGGGTATGCGGCTCTGATGGTCTGAACATGAACGGCAAAAATGGCCTGGCGTGTATCACTCCCATTTCTGCGCTGGGTAACGGCAAACAGAAGATTGTTATTCGCCCTCTGCCAGGGCTGCCGGTTATCCGTGATTTGGTGGTGGACATGGGGCAATTCTATGCCCAATATGAGAAGATTAAGCCTTACTTATTGAATAATGGGCAAAATCCGCCAGCAAGAGAACATTTACAGGCACCGGAACAGCGCGAAAAGCTCGACGGTTTGTATGAGTGCATTCTTTGTGCATGCTGTTCGACTTCTTGTCCGTCTTTCTGGTGGAACCCGGACAAGTTTATTGGCCCGGCCGGTTTGCTGGCGGCGTACCGCTTCCTTATCGACAGCCGCGATACGGAAACCGATAACCGCCTGGAAGGGTTGAGCGATGCTTTCAGCGTATTCCGCTGCCATAGCATTATGAACTGCGTCAGTGTTTGTCCTAAGGGACTGAACCCGACGCGCGCCATCGGCCATATTAAGTCGATGTTGTTGCAACGTAGTGCATAAGTGATCGCTGCCGGATGGCGTTTACGCTTATCCGGCCTACGCTATTTGTAGGCCGGGTAAGCGCAGCGTCACCTGGCGACAGAGTAAGAAGCAGGAAATCTTTAAAAACCGCCACAGTAGACATAATCGAGATGTTTGGTGCGAGACAAGGCGGCAACTGAGCGCATCCCAGGGAACAGAGTTAACGATGTGACCTGGGTAAGCAAAGGCAGCCAACGCAGTCGCAACCCAAACAGCAAAGATTAGGGCAGTTTTTAAAGGTTCCTTCGCGGGCCACCTAAGAGCCCGCAAGTGAACCCTGGGACGTGCGCTAAGCAGTGTACGTCGTAGTTATCCACGGCGAAGTAAGCATAACAATGCTTAAGGGATCACGATGCAGAACGGCGCAATGAAAGCCTGGCTGGACTCTTCTTACCTCTCTGGGTCTAACCAGAGCTGGATAGAACAGCTCTATGAAGACTTCTTAACCGACCCTGACTCGGTAGATGCTAACTGGCGTTCCATGTTCCAGCAGTTACCAGGCACCGGAGTCAAACCGGATCAATTCCACTCCAAAACACGTGATTATTTCCGTCAACTGGCGAAGGATGCTTCACGTTACTCTTCCTCTATCTCCGATCCGGACACCAATGCGAAGCAGGTTAAAGTCCTGCAGCTGATTAACGCATACCGCTTCCGTGGTCATCAGCATGCGAATCTCGACCCGCTGGGACTGTGGCAGCAAGAGCGCGTCGCAGACCTCGATCCGGCTTACCACGACCTGACAGAAGCAGACTTCCAGAACAGTTTCAATGTCGGTTCGTTCGCCATCGGCAAAGACACAATGCCGCTGGGGGAGTTGATTGAAGCGCTGAAAGAGACCTATTGCGGCTCAATTGGTGCGGAATATATGCACATCACCAGCACCGAAGAGAAACGCTGGATCCAACAGCGCATTGAATCGGCTGCCGGGAAATCCAGCTTTAGCGCCGAAGAGAAAAAACGTTTCTTAAGTGAACTGACCGCAGCCGAAGGGCTGGAACGTTACCTGGGCGCCAAATTCCCAGGGGCGAAACGCTTCTCGCTGGAAGGTGGCGATGCACTGGTGCCGATGCTGAAGGAGATGATCCGTCACGCAGGTAACAGCGGTACTCGTGAAGTGGTGCTGGGCATGGCGCACCGTGGTCGTCTGAACGTACTGATCAACGTCCTGGGTAAAAAACCGCAGGATCTGTTCGACGAATTTGCCGGTAAACATAAAGAACACCTCGGCACTGGCGATGTGAAATACCATATGGGCTTCTCATCCGACGTGGAAACCGAAGGCGGCTTGGTACACCTGGCGCTGGCGTTTAACCCGTCGCATCTGGAGATTGTTAGCCCGGTGGTGATCGGTTCTGTTCGCGCCCGTCTTGATCGCCTTGCTGAGCCGAGCAGCAATAAAGTGCTGCCGATTACCATTCACGGTGATGCCGCCGTTGCCGGGCAGGGCGTGGTTCAGGAAACCCTGAACATGTCTAAAGCACGCGGTTACGAAGTGGGTGGCACCGTGCGTATTGTAATTAACAACCAGGTGGGCTTCACCACGTCTAACCCGCTGGATGCACGCTCTACGCCGTACTGTACCGATATCGGTAAGATGGTGCAGGCGCCGATTTTCCACGTGAATGCGGACGATCCGGAAGCCGTCGCCTTTGTTACCCGCGTGGCGCTTGATTTCCGTAACACCTTTAAACGCGATGTGTTTATCGATCTGGTGTGCTATCGCCGTCACGGTCATAACGAAGCCGACGAGCCGAGCGCGACCCAGCCGCTGATGTACCAGAAAATCAAAAAACACCCGACGCCGCGTAAAATCTACGCTGACCGTCTGGAGCAGGACAAAACCATCACCCTGGAAGATGCCACCGAGCTGGTGAACCTTTACCGCGATAAGCTGGACGCGGGCGAATGCGTGGTAGATGAGTGGCGTCCGATGAACATGCACTCCTTTACCTGGTCACCGTACCTCAACCATGAATGGGATGAGAGCTACCCGAACAAGGTCGAGATGAAACGTCTGCAAGAGCTGGCCAAACGCATCAGTACGGTGCCGGACGCTATCGAAATGCAGCCGCGCGTGGCGAAAATCTACGGCGATCGCCAGTTAATGGCGACAGGTGAAAAACTGTTCGACTGGGGTGGAGCAGAGACGCTGGCTTACGCCACCCTGGTGGATGAAGGCATTCCGATTCGTATTTCCGGTGAAGACTCTGGCCGCGGTACGTTCTTCCACCGCCATGCGGTGGTGCATAACCAGAGCAACGGTTCTACCTATATTCCGTTGAGCCATGTCCATAATGGCCAGGGACAGTTCCGCGTCTGGGATTCCGTGCTTTCTGAAGAAGCCGTGCTGGCATTCGAATACGGCTATGCCACAGCGGAACCGCGTACCCTGACTATTTGGGAAGCCCAGTTCGGTGACTTCGCCAACGGCGCGCAAGTGGTTATTGACCAGTTCATTAGCTCCGGCGAGCAGAAATGGGGCCGTATGTGTGGTCTGGTGATGCTGCTGCCGCACGGTTATGAAGGACAGGGCCCGGAGCACTCCTCCGCCCGTCTGGAGCGTTATTTGCAGCTGTGCGCAGAGCAGAACATGCAGGTTTGCGTGCCGTCGACCCCGGCGCAGGTTTACCACATGCTGCGCCGCCAGGCGCTGCGCGGTATGCGCCGTCCGCTGATTGTGATGTCACCGAAATCGCTGCTGCGCCATCCGCAGGCGGTTTCTACGCTGGATGAACTGGCGAATGGCACCTTTATGCCGGCGATTGGCGAAGTGGACGATCTCGATCCACAAGGCGTGAAACGCGTTATCCTTTGTTCTGGTAAGGTTTATTATGACCTGCTCGAACAGCGTCGTAAAAACGACCAGAAGGATGTCGCCATCGTCCGTATCGAACAGCTGTACCCGTTCCCGCACCAGTCTGTGCAGGAAGCGCTGAAACCTTATGCTCACGTGCATGATTTTGTCTGGTGCCAGGAAGAGCCGCTTAACCAGGGCGCCTGGTACTGCAGCCAGCATCATTTCCGTGAAGTGATTCCGTTTGGGGCTGCTCTGCGTTATGCAGGTCGCCCGGCCTCCGCCTCCCCGGCGGTGGGATATCTGTCCGTTCACCAGAAACAGCAACAAGATCTGGTTAATGACGCGCTGAACGTCGATTAAATAAAGGATAAATAATGAGTAGCGTAGATATTCTTGTTCCCGACCTGCCTGAGTCCGTTGCCGACGCGACTGTTGCAACCTGGCACAAAAAACCGGGCGATAGCGTCCAACGCGATGAAGTACTGGTGGAAATCGAGACTGACAAAGTGGTACTGGAAGTACCGGCGGCAGCGGACGGCATTCTGGATGCGGTGCTGGAAGATGAAGGCACTACCGTGACTTCTCGTCAGATCTTGGGTCGTCTGCGTGAAGGCAACAGTGCTGGCAAAGAGAGCAGCGCCAAGTCGGACGCGAAAGAGTCTACCCCGGCGCAGCGCCAGCAGGCGTCGCTGGAAGAGCAAAGCAATGATGCGCTCAGCCCGGCGATCCGTCGCCTGCTGGCCGAACACAACCTCGACGCCAGCGCCATTAAAGGCTCCGGTGTGGGTGGTCGCATCACGCGTGAAGATGTTGAAAAACATCTGGCGAAAGCCCCCGCTGTGAAAGAAGAGAGCAAACCGGCTGCCGCTCCTGCAAGCAGCCCGGCGCCGCAACTGGCTGGCCGTACCGAAAAACGCGTACCGATGACCCGTCTGCGTAAACGTGTGGCTGAGCGTCTGCTGGAAGCAAAAAATTCCACCGCAATGCTGACCACCTTTAACGAAGTCAACATGAAGCCAATTATGGATCTGCGTAAGCAGTACGGTGATGCGTTCGAAAAACGCCACGGTATCCGTCTGGGCTTTATGTCGTTCTATGTAAAAGCTGTCGTCGAAGCGCTGAAACGCTACCCCGAAGTGAATGCGTCTATTGACGGTGATGATGTTGTTTATCACAACTACTTCGATGTCAGTATGGCTGTCTCCACACCGCGTGGTCTGGTCACGCCGGTTCTGCGTGATGTTGATACGCTGGGCATGGCCGACATTGAGAAGAAAATCAAAGAGCTGGCTGTTAAAGGCCGCGATGGCAAACTGACCGTTGAAGATTTGACCGGTGGTAATTTTACCATCACGAACGGCGGCGTGTTTGGCTCCCTGATGTCTACCCCCATCATCAACCCGCCGCAGAGCGCGATCCTGGGTATGCATGCCATCAAAGATCGTCCGATGGCGGTTGACGGCAAAGTTGAAATCCTGCCGATGATGTACCTGGCGCTCTCTTACGACCATCGTCTGATCGATGGCCGCGAGTCTGTTGGTTTCCTGGTGGCCATTAAAGAGCTGCTGGAAGATCCGACACGTCTGCTGCTGGACGTGTAGTGTCCTTTGCCCGGCAGCGCTACGCTGCCGGGTTAATAACGAACACCTGCTTTGTAAGCCGTCATCCGGCGTGACAAATTAAATGAAGGATGGATAGAACACATGAACTTACACGAGTATCAGGCGAAACAACTTTTTGCCCGGTCAGGTCTGCCGACTCCGGTTGGTTACGCCTGTACTACCCCGCGTGAAGCAGAAGAAGCGGCATCGAAAATTGGCGCAGGCCCGTGGGTCGTAAAATGCCAGGTCCATGCCGGTGGTCGCGGTAAAGCGGGCGGCGTAAAAGTCGTCAACAGCAAAGAAGATATTCGCGCATTTGCGGAAAACTGGCTTGGCAAACGTCTGGTGACCTACCAAACAGACGCCAATGGTCAGCCGGTAAACCAGATCCTGGTTGAAGCGGCAACGGATATCGATAAAGAGCTGTATCTGGGCGCGGTGGTAGACCGTAGCTCGCGTCGTGTGGTGTTCATGGCGTCCACTGAAGGCGGCGTGGAAATCGAAAAAGTGGCGGAAGAGACGCCGCACCTGATTCACAAAACGGCTATCGATCCGCTGGCGGGCCCGATGCCGTACCAGGGCCGCGATCTGGCTTTCAAACTCGGTCTGGAAGGCAAGCAGGTTCAGCAGTTCACCAAAATTTTTATGGGGCTGGCGACCATTTTCCTTGAGCGCGACCTGGCACTGATTGAAATCAACCCGCTGGTTATCACTAAACAGGGCGACCTGATTTGCCTCGATGGCAAACTGGGTGCCGATGGCAATGCGCTGTTCCGCCAGCCGGAACTCCGTGAAATGCGCGACCAGTCGCAGGAAGATCCGCGTGAAGCGCAGGCTGCACACTGGGAACTGAACTATGTCGCACTGGATGGCAACATCGGCTGCATGGTGAATGGCGCAGGCCTGGCAATGGGCACCATGGATATTGTTAAGCTGCACGGCGGCGAACCGGCGAACTTCCTCGACGTGGGCGGCGGTGCAACGAAAGAGCGTGTGACCGAAGCGTTTAAAATCATCCTGTCCGATGAGAACGTGAAAGCCGTTCTGGTTAACATCTTCGGCGGCATCGTGCGCTGCGACCTCATTGCCGACGGTATTATCGGCGCGGTCGAAGAAGTGGGTGTTAACGTACCAGTGGTGGTGCGTCTGGAAGGTAACAACGCGGAGCTCGGGGCAAAACGCCTGGCGGACAGCGGCCTGAATATTATCGCAGCGAAAAGTCTGACGGATGCAGCACAGCAGGTTGTTGCCGCAGTGGAGGGGAAATAATGTCTGTTTTGATTGATAAGAACACCAAAGTTATCTGCCAGGGTTTCACCGGTAGCCAGGGCACTTTCCACTCCGAGCAGGCGATTGCCTACGGTACGCAGATGGTTGGCGGTGTGACGCCAGGCAAAGGCGGCACCACGCATCTTGGTCTGCCAGTGTTTAACACCGTGCGCGAGGCGGTAGAAGCGACCGGTGCGACGGCGACGGTTATTTATGTTCCGGCCCCGTTCTGTAAAGACTCCATCCTCGAAGCGATTGATGCCGGCATCAAGCTGATTATCACCATTACTGAAGGTATCCCGACGCTGGATATGCTGACAGTGAAAGTGAAGCTGGATGAAGCTGGCGTGCGCATGATTGGCCCGAACTGCCCGGGTGTTATCACTCCGGGTGAATGCAAAATCGGCATCATGCCGGGTCACATTCACCAGCCAGGTAAAGTCGGCATTGTTTCCCGTTCCGGTACTCTGACCTATGAAGCAGTAAAACAGACCACCGATTATGGTTTCGGTCAGTCTACCTGCGTGGGTATTGGCGGCGACCCCATTCCGGGCTCCAACTTTATTGATATCCTGAAACTGTTCCAGGAAGATCCGCAGACTGAAGCCATCGTAATGATTGGTGAAATTGGCGGTAGCGCAGAAGAAGAAGCGGCTGCGTACATTAAAGATCACGTGACCAAACCGGTTGTCGGCTACATTGCCGGTGTGACTGCGCCGAAAGGCAAACGTATGGGCCACGCGGGCGCCATTATTGCCGGTGGTAAAGGCACAGCAGATGAAAAATTTGCTGCGCTGGAAGCGGCGGGTGTCAAAACTGTGCGTAGCCTGGCCGATATCGGCGAAGCACTGAAAGCTGTCATTAAATAAAACCTCATTGCTCCTCAAAAAGGGGAGCGTATCCCTCTGCATACGGCAGAGTGCGGAAGCATTAACGCACACGCTTCGTCTGCAGAGGCACGATTTCGACATGGTTGGCCGCTCCCGTAGCGGCCTTTTTTATGGCCCGAGTTTACGCACGCTACCCTCTGTGCCGCGCGGGATCATCGCCGGGTAAAGCGATTCCCCTTTCTCAGTCAGAACATACTCCTGAAACGGCATACCATCGGTTGCAGGTTGCGTGATGAAAATCCCAATATCCACCAACGTGCGAAGCCGATCGGTGAGAATATTGCGCGCCACGCCCAGCTCACGCTGAAAATCACTAAAACGCCTTACACCTGCTTGTGCATCACGCACAATGAGTAATGCCCAGCGATCGCCAAGCACATCAACAGAGCGTGCAACGGGGCAGGGCTGTTTCTGGAAGGTAATTCGTGATGACATAGGCTGCCCTCAGTGAATGAGTGGGGTTAGAGGAAAAGCTACGTTATCAGGTCTTCAACCTGGCATGGAAGAGCAGCCGCCGTGATGTAATGTAAAAGAGCAGAAGGGGTAATTATCCAATAATCACCGGTCGGTGTTAAGTGTGTTAATTAAAAAGGTGAATTAATTGTGAAATATATCGAAGCCATGAAGTAAATTAATTTTTGTCTGTTCTGGCGTGTTTTTACTGCGGCAATTTTTACTTCGCCTGCAAACGTTAAATAACCTCGTTAATATTTATCTTTACCTGCCGATTGATAACCGCTAATGACGTTAAAATGAACATGCCATTAACATGGTTTTTACTAAGGATTCACCGTATATACAAAATTAACAATGGTGAATGATATTGATTTAAATCAATATTTAAAAGCTTGGAAAAAGCACCAAAAATCGTTAAATTGTCGCCGATCAAATTGGCTAAAAAGTGGTAAATTCGGTATAAATTGATCACTGTCGAAAAACGTAAAACAAACCCAATAAAAACCTTTTTATTGTAAGGGTTTTGCGGAGTAATATACTCGAGAGATCAATTAGAGTTTTTTCTTAACCTGGTTGTAACTTTTTGATTCACCGTCCGTAGCGAATAGGCGGTGATTAAAAAAGTGCAGCTAATTTGTATTGGGGCATGCGTGTGAACCTTTTCATGGGGTTTACTCTCGGAGTCTTCATGCGATGAGCAAGGAGTCATGATGTTAGATATAGTCGAACTGTCGCGCTTACAGTTTGCCTTGACCGCGATGTACCACTTCCTTTTTGTGCCACTGACGCTCGGTATGGCGTTCCTGCTGGCCATTATGGAAACGGTATACGTTCTCTCCGGCAAACAGATTTATAAAGATATGACCAAGTTCTGGGGCAAGTTGTTTGGTATCAACTTTGCACTGGGCGTGGCAACCGGCCTGACTATGGAGTTCCAGTTCGGGACAAACTGGTCTTACTATTCTCACTATGTTGGGGATATCTTCGGTGCGCCGCTGGCCATTGAAGGCTTAATGGCCTTCTTCCTCGAATCCACCTTCGTAGGTCTGTTCTTCTTCGGATGGGATCGTCTGGGCAAAGTACAGCACATGGCAGTGACATGGCTGGTCGCACTGGGCTCCAACCTGTCCGCGCTGTGGATCCTGGTGGCTAACGGCTGGATGCAGAACCCAATCGCCTCTGATTTCAATTTTGAAACCATGCGTATGGAAATGGTCAGCTTCGCTGAACTGGTGCTGAACCCGGTCGCTCAGGTGAAATTCGTTCACACTGTGGCATCCGGTTACACTTGTGGCGCCATCTTCATCCTTGGCATCAGCTCCTACTACTTGCTGCGCGGTCGCGACATCGCATTTGCAAAACGCTCCTTTGCTATCGCAGCCAGCTTCGGCATGGCAGCGGTACTGTCCGTTATCGTACTGGGTGATGAATCCGGTTATGAAATGGGCGACGTGCAGAAAACCAAACTGGCCGCTATCGAAGCTGAATGGGAAACCCAGCCAGCGCCGGCAGCCTTTACGCTGTTTGGTATTCCTGACCAGGACAAGCAAGAAAACAAATTCGCTATCCAGATCCCCTTCGCACTGGGCATCATTGCTACCCGTTCGGTCGATACGCCGGTTATCGGTCTGAAAGATCTGATGGTACAGCACGAAGAACGTATCCGTAACGGTATGAAAGCGTACCAGTTGCTGGAGCAGCTGCGTGCGGGTTCTACCGATCAGTCTGTTCGCGACCAGTTTAATAACGTGAAGAAAGACCTCGGTTACGGGCTGTTGTTGAAACGCTATACCCCGAACGTGACCGATGCGACCGATGCGCAGATCCAGCAGGCAACTAAGGACTCCATTCCACGTGTTGCGCCGTTGTACTTCGCCTTCCGTCTGATGGTGGCGTGCGGTGTGCTGATGCTGCTGATTATCGGTATCTCGTTCTGGACCGTCATTCGTAACCGCATTGGTGAGAAAAAATGGCTGCTGCGTGCTGCTCTGTACGGTATCCCGCTGCCGTGGATCGCCATCGAAGCAGGCTGGTTTGTCGCGGAATATGGCCGTCAGCCGTGGGCGATTGGTGAAGTCCTGCCAACCGCTGTCGCTAACTCGTCGTTAACCGTTGGCGATCTGCTGTTCTCAATGATTCTGATTTGCGGCCTCTATACGCTGTTTATGGTGGCGGAAGTGTTCCTGATGTTCAAATTCGCTCGCCTTGGGCCGAGCAGTCTGAAAACAGGTCGCTATCACTACGAGCAGTCCACCGTGGCTTCTCAGCCGGCACGCTAAGACAGGAGTCGTCAAATGATCGATTATGAAGTATTACGTTTTATCTGGTGGCTGCTGGTTGGCATTCTGCTGATTGGTTTTGCGGTCACCGACGGCTTCGACATGGGCGTGGGGATGTTGACTCGCGTTCTGGGACGTAGCGACACTGAACGCCGCGTGATGATCAACTCCATCGCGCCGCACTGGGACGGTAACCAGGTGTGGCTGATCACGGCGGGCGGCGCGCTGTTTGCTGCCTGGCCGATGGTGTATGCCGCTGCTTTCTCCGGCTTCTACGTGGCGATGATCCTCGTACTGGCGTCACTGTTCTTCCGTCCGGTCGGTTTTGATTACCGTTCGAAGATTGAAGACAACCGCTGGCGCGGCATGTGGGACTGGGGCATTTTTATCGGTAGCTTTGTGCCGCCGCTGGTCATTGGTGTGGCATTCGGTAACCTGTTGCAGGGTGTACCGTTCCACCTCGATAATGACATGCGTCTGTTCTACACCGGTAACTTCTTCCAGCTACTGAACCCGTTTGGCCTGCTGGCAGGGGTGGTGAGCGTTGGTATGATCCTGACGCAAGGCGCGACCTATCTGCAAATGCGCACCGTGGGTGAACTGCATCTGCGTGCTCGTGCCACTTCGCAAATTGCTGCGCTGGTCACCCTGGTTTGCTTCGCACTGGCGGGTGTATGGGTTGTTTACGGCATTGATGGTTATGTCGTGACCTCTGTTATGGATCACCATGCTGCTTCCAATCCGCTGCATAAAGAAGTAGCACTACAAGCTGGTGCGTGGTTGACCAACTTTAATAACACGCCAGTACTGTGGCTGGTTCCGGCACTGGGCGTTGTGCTGCCGCTGTTGACTGTGCTGACCGCGCGTCTGGATAAAGCCGCATGGGCGTTTATCTTCTCTTCACTGACGCTGGCGTGCATCATCCTCACCGCAGGTATCGCGATGTTCCCGTTCATTATGCCTTCCAGCACAATGATGAAAGCGAGCCTGACCATGTGGGATGCGACATCGACACAACTGACCCTGAACCTGATGACCTATGTGGCGCTGGTCTTTGTCCCGATCATTTTGCTCTACACCACCTGGTGTTACTGGAAAATGTTCGGACGCATTACCAAAGAACACATTGAAAGCAATACCCACTCTATGTACTAAGTAAGGAGCAGAATATGTGGTATTTCGCATGGATTTTAGGAACGCTTCTTGCCTGTGCTTTTGGAGTGATCACCGCGCTGGCGCTGGAGCACGTTGAAGCGACCAAAGCCGGAAAAGAAGAACACTGATGGATAACATTATCGCAAAACTGTATGCGGTAATGGACAGGGGCCCGTTAAGGGCCCTTTCCTTAGTAATGGCATTACTGCTGGCTGGCTGCGTTTTCTGGGATCCGTCCCGTTTTGCTGCCAAAACCAGTGAGCTGGAAATCTGGCATGGTCTGCTGCTGATTTGGGCCGTGTGTGCCGGCGTAATCCACGGCGTGGGTTTTCGCCCGCGTGCGCTTCACTGGCAGGGGATTTTCTGTCCGCTGGTGGCAGATCTGGTTCTGCTTGCTGGTCTTATTTTTTTCTTCTTTTGAATAAGAAATATCCGCTATCCTCATGGGCTTGCAAAAGCCCATAAATTTTTACTCTCCGTTTACTTGAACCCATTCCAAAGCACCTTGCCCGCGCGTATAGTAGCGAAGTTTAAAAGCTCTAACTTTTTTTGCATTACCGGGATGTAAAGTGAATACAACGCTGTTTCGATGGCCGGTTCGGGTCTACTACGAAGATACCGACGCCGGTGGCATGGTTTACCACGCCAGCTACGTTGCTTTTTATGAAAGAGCCCGCACAGAGATGCTGCGCCACCATCACTTTAGCCAACAGGCTCTGCTGGCTGAGCGTGTCGCCTTCGTGGTACGCAAAATGACGCTGGAGTATTTTGCACCCGCCAGACTCGACGACATGCTCGAAGTCCAAACGGAAGTTACATCAATGCGCGGAACCTCTATGGTTTTTACGCAGCGGATCGTCAACGCAGAGAACAAAGTGCTGAACGAAGCTGAAGTACTGATTGTCTGTGTTGATCCACTCTTAATGAAGCCTCGTGCGCTTCCCAAGTCTATTGTCGCGGAGTTTAAGCAGTGACTGACATGAATATCCTTGATTTGTTCCTGAAGGCAAGCCTTCTGGTTAAACTTATCATGTTGATTTTGATTGGTTTTTCAATCGCATCCTGGGCCATCATTATCCAGAGAACGCGCATCCTTAACGCAGCAGGACGCGAAGCAGAAGCCTTCGAAGATAAGTTCTGGTCCGGTATTGAACTGTCTCGTCTGTATCAGGAAAGCCAGGGGCGCCGTGACAATCTGAGCGGTTCGGAACAAATCTTTTATAGCGGGTTCAAAGAGTTTGCCCGTTTGCACCGCGCCAACAGCCACGCGCCAGAAGCGATTGTCGAAGGTGCATCACGTGCGATGCGCATTTCGATGAACCGCGAGCTGGAAAGCCTGGAAAACCACATTCCTTTCCTCGGTACCGTTGGTTCCATCAGTCCTTATATTGGTCTGTTCGGTACGGTCTGGGGGATCATGCACGCCTTTATTGCATTGGGTGCGGTGAAGCAGGCCACCTTGCAGATGGTTGCGCCAGGTATTGCGGAAGCACTGATCGCGACGGCTATCGGTCTGTTCGCTGCGATTCCGGCGGTGATGGCGTACAACCGCCTGAACCAGCGCGTGAACAAACTGGAACTGAATTACGACAACTTTATGGAAGAGTTCACGGCTATTCTGCATCGCCAGGCATTCGCCAGCAGCGAGAGCAACAAGGAGTAAGCCATGGCCAGATCGCGTGGACGGGGCAGTCGTGCCCTGAAGTCCGAAATCAACATTGTACCGTTGCTGGACGTGTTGCTGGTGCTGCTGCTGATCTTTATGGCGACGGCACCGATCATTACGCAAAGCGTTGAGGTCGATCTGCCGGATGCGACACAATCGCAGACCGTCAGTACCAACGACGATCCTCCGGTCATTATTGAGGTTTCCGGTGTCGGACAATACAGCGTGGTGGTGGAAAAAGATCGTATGGATCAGCTACCGCCGGAGCAGGTGATTGCCGAGGCGCAACGTCGCCTGCAATCCAATCCGAAGACCGTGTTCTTAATCGGCGGCGCAAAAGATGTGCCGTACGATGAAATCATTAAAGCGCTGAACCTGTTACATAGCGCGGGTGTGAAATCTGTTGGCTTGATGACGCAGCCTATCTGATCACCGGCCTAACAGGCGGACAGTTTTTGGGAACCGAGAGTGTCAAAGGCAACCGTACAAAACGACAAGCTCAAGCGAGCGATAATCATTTCTGCCGTGCTACATGTGATTCTGGTGGCGCTGCTGATTTGGAGTTCGTTCGATGAGCATATTGATGCATCTGCGGGTGGCGGCGGTGGCTCATCGATTGACGCGGTAATGGTCGATCCGGGCGCAGTGGTGGATAACTACAATCGCCAGCAGCAGCAACAAGCCAGCGCGCAGCGAGCAAAAGAACAGCGTGAAAAACAGGCGCAACAGCAGGCGGAAGAGCTGCGTGAAAAGCAGGCCGCTGAGCAAGAGCGTCTGAAACAGCTGGAAAAAGAACGTCTGCAGGCGCAGGAAGCCGCACGCGAGCAAGCCGAACAGCAGAAAAAAGCAGAAGAAGCGGCAAAACAGGCGCAACAGCAGCAGAAGCAGGCGGAAGAAGCGGCTGCGAAAGCGGCTGCCGATGCAAAAGCTAAAGCGGAAGCACAGGCAAAAGCCGCTGCAGATGCGGCGAAGAAAGCGGAAGCCGATGCAGCTAAAGCGGCTGCGGATGTGCAGAAGAAAGCCGAAGCTGAAGCCGCAAAAGCCGCTGCCGACGCGAAGAAAAAAGCTGAGGCTGAAGCGGCGAAAAAAGCCCAGGCTGATGCTGAGAAGAAAGCCCAGGCCGAAGCGGCAAAACAAGCCGCCGCCGAGAAAGCAGCAGCTGAAAAAGCAGCTGCCGCAGAAAAGGCTGCCGCAGCGAAAGCCGCCGCCGCTGAAAAAGCCGCAGAAGAGAAAAAAGCGGCCGCGGCAGAAAAAGCCGCAGCCGATAAGAAAGCCGCAGCGGACAAAGCTGCCGCAGCCAAGAAAGCTGCCGCAGAAAAAGCCGCAGCAGCCGAAGGCGTTGACGACTTGTTTGGTGACCTGAGCTCCGGTAAGAATGCGCCGAAAACGGGTGGTGGATCGAAAGGAAACCACGCTTCACCCGCAGGTTCTGGTAACACTAAGAATAATGGCGCTTCAGGTGCAGACATCAGTAACTACGCAGGGCAGATTAAAGCGGCAATCGAAAGTCGTTTCTATGATGCTTCTTCATATGCAGGAAAAACCTGTACGTTACGTGTCAAACTGGCGCCAGACGGCATGTTGTTAGATATTCAGTCGGAAGGTGGCGATCCGGCGCTTTGCCAGGCTGCGCTCGCTGCAGCGAAACAGGCAAAAATGCCGAAGCCGCCAAGTCAGGCTGTATATGAAGTGTTCAAAAATGCGCCGCTGGACTTCAAACCTTAAGGTACACTTACCCTCGCTACTTGCGGGGGAAAAGGTGCTAAGGGCGTCCTGACGCGGGTAGTTTTGTCTTATTGAGTTTGTTAAAATTCTGCTAAATTATCGCGGGTTTTCCGCCCGGATAAGGGAGATATGATGAAGCAGGCATTACGTGTTGCATTTGGTTTTCTGATGCTGTGGGCAGCAGTGCTGCACGCAGAAGTACGTATCGAGATCACCCAGGGGGTGGACTCGGCACGCCCGATTGGCGTTGTGCCGTTCCAGTGGGCAGGGCCTGGCGTTGCACCTGAAGACGCAGGCGGCATCGTTGCAGCAGATCTGCGCAACAGCGGCAAATTCAATCCACTCGATCGTTCCCGTCTGCCGCAGCAGCCGGGCAGCGCGCAAGAAGTACAGCCAGCGGCCTGGTCCGCGCTGGGTATTGACGCGGTAATTGTCGGTCAGATCACCCCGAATCCTGATGGCAGCTACAACGTGGCGTATCAGTTGGTGGATACTGGCGGTGCGCCGGGTACCGTGCTGGCGCAAAACTCGTTTAAGGTGAACAAACAGTGGTTGCGTTATGCTGCCCATGCTGCCAGTGATGAAGTGTTTGAAAAACTGACCGGTATTAAAGGCGCGTTCCGTACCCGTATTGCTTACGTTGTACAAACGGCAAACAGCCAGTTCCCTTACGAACTCCGCGTTTCCGATTACGACGGTTATAACCAGTTCCTGGTGCACAAATCTCCGCAGCCGCTGATGTCCCCGGCCTGGTCTCCGGACGGTTCCAAACTGGCATACGTGACCTTCGAGAGCGGTCGTTCCGCGCTGGTTATTCAGACTCTGGCGAATGCCAGCATCCGCCAGGTGGCGTCTTTCCCGCGTCACAACGGTGCGCCGGCGTTCTCTCCGGACGGGTCTAAACTGGCCTTTGCACTGTCAAAAACCGGCAGTCTGAATATCTATGTTATGGATATTGGCTCAGGTCAGATCCGTCAAGTGACGGACGGTCGCAGCAACAACACCGAACCGACCTGGTTCCCGGATAGCCAAAACCTGGCCTTCACTTCTGACCAGGCAGGGCGTCCGCAAGTGTATAAAGTTAGCGTTAACGGCGGTGCGGCACAGCGTATCTCCTGGCAGGGTTCTCAAAACCAGGACGCGGATGTGAGCAGCGACGGTAAATTTATGGTGATGGTAAGCTCTGACGGTGGTCAGCAGCACATTGCTAAACAAGATCTGGCAGCGGGTGGCGTACAAGTTCTGTCGTCAACGTTCCTGGACGAAACGCCAAGTCTGGCACCTAACGGCACAATGGTAATCTACAGCTCTTCTCAGGGGATGGGATCCGTGCTGAATCTGGTTTCTACAGATGGGCGTTTCAAAGCGCGTCTTCCGGCGACTGATGGACAGGTTAAATTCCCTGCCTGGTCTCCGTATCTGTGATAATAAATAGATGTTTATAAAAGGAATCAAAGAAATGCAACTGAATAAAGTGCTGAAAGGCCTGATGCTGGCTCTGCCTGTTATGGCAATCGCTGCATGTTCTTCTCACAAGAACAACACAAGCGACCAGAGCGGCGAAGGCATGATGGGTGCTGGCACTGGCATGAACGGTAATGGCAACATGTCTTCCGAAGAACAAGCGCGTCTGCAGATGCAACAGCTGCAGCAGAACAACATTGTTTACTTCGACCTGGACAAGTATGACATCCGTTCTGACTTCGCAGCGATGCTGGATGCTCACGCAAATTTCCTGCGTAGCAACCCGTCCTACAAAGTCACCGTAGAAGGTCACGCTGACGAACGTGGTACCCCGGAATACAACATCTCCCTGGGCGAACGTCGTGCTAACGCCGTTAAAATGTACCTGCAGGGTAAAGGCGTTTCCGCTGACCAGATCTCCATCGTTTCTTACGGTAAAGAAAAACCTGCAGTACTGGGTCACGACGAAGCGGCTTACGCTAAAAACCGTCGCGCCGTACTGGTTTACTAAGAGAATTGCATGAGCAGTAACTTCAGACATCATCTGTTGAGTCTGTCGTTACTGGTTGGCATAGCGGCCCCCTGGGCCGCTAATGCTCAGGCGCCAATCAGTAGTGTCGGCTCAGGCTCGGTCGAAGACCGTGTCACTCAACTTGAGCGTATTTCCAATGCTCACAGCCAGCTTTTAACCCAACTTCAGCAACAACTTTCTGATAATCAGGCCGATATTGATACGCTTCGTGGGCAAATCCAGGAAAATCAGTATCAGTTGAATCAGGTGGTTGAACGCCAGAAGCAAATTCTGTTGCAAATGGACAGTCTGGGAAGCGGGGCAGCTGCAGGTCAGGCACAGCAAACCTCGGGCGATCAGGGAGCGGCTCAGGCTCCAGCGGCGGATAACGGCGCGGCAAATACAGGTGCGGCCACTTCTGGCGCGCCGGTACAGAGCGGCGACGCGAATACCGATTACAACGCTGCGATTGCGCTGGTGCAGGATAAATCTCGTCAGGACGATGCCATCGCGGCTTTCCAGAACTTCGTCAAAAAGTACCCGGATTCAACCTATATTCCGAATGCCAATTACTGGCTCGGTCAGTTGAATTATAACAAGGGCAAAAAAGACGACGCTGCCTATTACTTTGCCTCCGTGGTGAAGAATTACCCGAAGTCGCCTAAAGCACCGGACGCGATGTACAAAGTCGGTGTGATTATGCAGGACAAAGGGGACAGTGCAAAAGCGAAAGCGGTCTACCAGCAGGTGGTCAGTAAATACCCTGGCACCGATGGCGCGAAACAAGCACAAAAACGCCTTGGTTCGATGTAATGCATAGCGCATGACCAGAAATCGCGTTTTTTCTGGTCTTGTCGCATGAATCATAAGCAGTTAAGTGATTTACGTCGAAATTGTTGTTGCGCTGAATTCTTAAATCAGTAATATATGCCGCCGTTGCCACGGGTTATCGCATAAACCGGAAGCAACGCAAAAGTGGGTCGTTAGCTCAGTTGGTAGAGCAGTTGACTTTTAATCAATTGGTCGCAGGTTCGAATCCTGCACGACCCACCACTTTAACATCCGTGTGGAGATGTTAAACGTGAAGGATAACGTTGCACAGCAACGGCCCGAAGGGCGAGGCAAAGCCGAGTCATCCTGCACGACCCACCACAAAGTTATATCCAGCGTAGTATCGGGTGATTAGCTCAGCTGGGAGAGCACCTCCCTTACAAGGAGGGGGTCGGCGGTTCGATCCCGTCATCACCCACCACTCGGGTCGTTAGCTCAGTTGGTAGAGCAGTTGACTTTTAATCAATTGGTCGCAGG
>NZ_DAMBVN010000025.1:0-58479 GCF_032052965.1 Kosakonia sp. | reverse complement strand
GCAGAAGCAGCTCACCGCCGTAGGAGGTGGCTCCGGACACCAGCCCGGTGGCAACGTCCTCCGGCAGAAGCAGCTCACCGCCGGAGGAGCTGGCTCCGGACACCAGCCCGGTGGCAACCTCCTCCGGCAGAAGCAGCCCACGGCCGGGCTGCTCTGTCATCTCATTGCTTTCGTGCGCCTCGTTGTCTTCGTAAGCATCATTGTCATCGTATACACGCCGGAACAACGCATAGTTGCCCACCGCTGGCTGAAACTCCATCCCGAAGACATGCTGAGCATACAACATCAGCGTAACGCGCTCAGCCAGATTCCTCGCCCTGAAAACGGGCAGTGGCGGCAGAGGCTGCGCTGCGGCTTCATAAGCCAGACGGGCGTCGCGTGCATCAAGTTCATAGCGGATCCACTCCTCCACTGAATCGAAGCCGGGGATCCCCACAGGCCTTTCCGCCCCCGCCCTTCGGCCTCGTTTATGGCTCCGCTCACCGCGCTTCTTCTGGTGGGCATATTTCGCTCTTCTGACTTTTTCGTAGGGAGGCGAATGCCTGGGCATCATTTCACTCCTTCAGTGACGCACGCACTGCAATGAAACAGGAACAGCGGGGGTCAGTTTGCCTCGCTCGCCTTTAACGTGGGACACGAATATGCCTAAGGCAGCCGTACTGCCTGACAGCCACGGATTAGCTCTCACTGGTTTCCGTCGTATCATCATTTGAAATATGCGCGGACAGAACGCTGGTGGTATTGACTGGCGTGTAAGTCGTTTGCAGGTCGGTCAGTTTCAACGGCACAGTCACCATATAACTGAGGCACAAACGCGGTGTATTACCGACCGCCTGCCAGAAATTCCCCAGACTATTTAGTTGCTCAGAGGGCGGAATGACGCGCAAATAAGTGCCTGGCAACGTGGAGAACGAACGGTTATTCACCAGCGCATTCAGCACATTATTAATAATGATCAGCGACTGGCTGTTTGCCTGGCTTAGGGGAGAATCGCTACTGCTGCTTTGTGTGACCTCAAAATAGGTCACCAGATAACAACACCGTATGTTCACATAGCCGGGCGCGAAGACGCCCGTGGTCGAATTAAATTTTCTCCCCTCGCCTACGCGTAACTGCAAATCCTCCTGGATGTCATATAAAAAGATGCATACCGTCGGGACATCCGGCGTGGAGTCTTTCGGCGGAAGATCAAAACGAATAGCCACGTCAGAAGGCAGATACTCGCGCAGTGCCGCTTCAATGGCCACGTTCAGATTGATGAGCGTGGTATCAGAGGCAACGGCGGGCGCCGTTGGAATTTCATCATCAGCAGTTGAATCAGTCATGTTCAATCTCCATTACGAAAGTGAAAATCATCAAACCACACGCCCCATCTTGGCCAACTCGCGTTGCAGCGCGCGATCGATATGTTTCTGCCCGACGTACGGTGCCTGCTGCTCCGCGGCAAGCCAGCTCGCCAGTAACGCGATATTGCGGATGTTCGCGCCGGTAATCTCGGCGCGTCGTGCGAGCGCAGAAAAGTCCACCTCTTCGGCCACCGTCACCTCTGCAGGCCAAATTGCCTGCCACATCCGCTCACGCAGGGCGGCATCCGGGAAAGGAAAGCGGATAATAAAATTGATCCTGCGGGTAAATGCATCATCCAGATGCGAGCGGTTGTTGGTGGCGAGAATGACCAGCCCTGAATAACTTTCCAGGCGCTGTAACAAATAGGAAATCTCAATATTGGCGTAACGATCGTGAGAATCGCGGGTTTCACTCCGTTTACCGAACAACGCATCGGCTTCATCAAAAAAAAGCAGACCGGAATCCCGCTCAGCGGCATCAAACACCCGTGCCAGATGCTTTTCTGTTTCACCGATATATTTGTCTACCACCGTCGCGAGATCGATTTTGATCATGTCCACGCCCAGCGTCGCCGCCAGCACTTCAGCCACCAGCGTTTTACCGGTACCGGAATCACCGTGAAATAACGCACTGATTCCGGTTCCATATGCGATTTTTTGCTCAAAACCACGCGCCAGAACCTCTTCACGAAAACGCGCCGCGACCAGCACCTCTTCCAGTTGTCTGCCCAGTCCCTCAGAAATGATCAAATCAGCAAAAGTCCGTTTAGGTTCAATGCGGGTAGCAAGCCCGCCGAAAGCCTGTTGCGAACGCTGACGAAACGCCTTATTCAAATCCTCCGCAGAAAGCCCCGCCGCCCCCCTTAGCCGTCGATAGGCATCCGCATCGCTTAAGGATTGTAAAAGCGTGTCAGAAGCGGGCCTGAAGCGACGCACCAGCATGGACGGGTCGACATCGGGCTCCAGTTGATAAGGTTTCAACAAACTGATGAGCAACCGGGTATCGTCCAGGGGAGTGCTTTTTGGCATCTCAAGGGTAACCTGAGAAATACCGGCTAACGGCGTTAATGGCGTATCGGGCTGAATCAGCCCAAACAGAGGGAATGTATGTGCAACCAGACGGTCATTGATCCAATTTTGCAATGTCGGATAGCGTTCCCAGGCGTCATGCAAACCCGGCAGGACCAGGCATGATGCGTACAGCGTCGCCTCCCTCAACGCCTCCACAAAACAGAGACGAAATGGATATTCCTCTTCCGGCGCTTGCGCCATGTCAAACACCAGCAACTTACAGCCTGCGGTACTGGCCGCATGCGCCAGTGCCATTTTCCGTACGCCTTCGGTCCCTCCGCTCAGTGAAACCAACAATCCTGAACAGGGGTTACGCATGCTCATCAGTAATTGCTGCGTTAACTCAGGAAACAGATCCCCCTGTGCAGGCGCCTCCAGCCAGCGGCACGAAGCCTGCCCAAGCGAGGAGTCCCTCCCGCACAGATAGCGAAAGATATGCGGGCTGCCATGCAGAGAGTAAGACCATCCGTTTTGGCTGCGATCGGGCCCAGAGGTTTGAACTAATGCATGCTGAACCAACGGGGCGGCACCCGACAAACGGACCTCCATTTCCAGCCTGTCGATGTTGTTCCGACACAGCAGATTCAGTATCAGCTCCGGCTTTATCCCGTTATCCTGGGCATCGTGTTGCAGGCAAGCAAATAACAACCCGGCGTTGCTGTTAGCGAGTGGCATAAGTGTCAGCAACAGCGCGTCGCGTTCGAACGGATCCAGACCAAAACGCGCAATCAACATGCCGAGGCGGCTGTCGGCGGGAATATTCGCCCGGTCAGCTTCACGAAAACTCTGACGGCACAGGGCAATATCGCAAGCCGGAATTTTGGTTTGAAAACGGGCAAGCATATCCATTTGCAACAAGGCGGCGTCTGTTTCTGGTTGCTGGCTCTGCTGCGAATACTCCTGTACCCGCTGGCGCACCACACGGAGATAGCGTTTGAGCATCTCTTCGATCCGCTCAACTTGTTGATGTAGCACGTTATAGTGCCAGTCCTCTTCTTGCGTATTCAAAAGTACATCGGCAATTTCTTCTGTCATATTCACTGTTGCTCTCTGAAATAAGAAGCGCGTTAATTTAGACACAACCGATCATTTGGCCCGTGAATTAGCGGTCAACAGAAAAATAAATGTAAAAGACAGGCTGCCGCCCTCCCTGCGTTATTTAGACATCAGAGAATTTCATGTTTTCACAATAAAGGACGCTCATTAATCAAAAGCTAGGCTTTACCGATGAAAATTACAAACCGACTGGCGTTGCGATATTGCAACCTAATTCTTTGGTTTTTTAGCGGATAGAGAGTGTATTATTGAGACGTCACCTGTTTGTATTAATTAGAAAAAACAAAAAACAGTACGACAATGATTTTTAAAAACAGGCGAATTCAGAATGCCAATAAATGCTGCTGGCGGAATATGAATCTTTGTATATTCAAGCAGATATAAAAAGCCGTGAAAAATCCCATTCATTCCACCTCAGGCGCATACCCGACTGAATGAATATTCTTAACGGCAATAACCCCTAAATAAATGTGCCCGCGCGGGGTAGCAGAGCAGATGCGCAGCACACCTTTTACTCACAGAAAGCGGGGCAACAGCGTAACGGGTGCGGCCAACGTTAAGACTCAGTTCACAAAACGGAGGACATCGTTGCAAAGGACTACCCTGATCTACCGTGCTGGTGATAACGTATCGCGTGCAGAAATCCCCGTAACGAGCTGTACTTTTCGAAAAAAGTCAGACGGTTAGTTTGCGCAGTAACGTAAGGATAACGTGAAAGCAGTATTACGATGAGATAAAAGAAGTGGCGGAGAGAGGGGGATTTGAACCCCCGGTAGAGTTGCCCCTACTCCGGTTTTCGAGACCGGTCCATTCAGCCGCTCTGGCATCTCTCCGTTCAGACAGTTGCCATGATGCCAGGTTATTTGGCATTTTAACAGACCCTGTCCCGCTAATTTGGTTCAAGTGGCGAGTTTGCGAGCAAAGCGATGATTAAGTGGCCCTGGAAAACAAAGGACTCCCTGGATGACGCAGCTTTCCCCTGGGAAGACGCGTTGAACGCCCCTGTACTGGCGAATCTTTCTGCGGATGAACAGATCAAACTGGTTCAACTTGCAGACCGTTTTTTGCAGCAAAAACGGCTGGTTCCGCTACAGGGATTTGATTTAGACGCGCTGAAAAGCGCGCGCATCAGCCTGTTGTTCTGCCTTCCGGTCCTGGAATTAGGCCTGGAGTGGCTGGACGGTTTCCATGAAGTGCTGATCTACCCCGCCCCGTTTGTGGTGGACGATGAGTGGGAAGACGATATCGGACTGGTGCATAACCACCGCGTGGTGCAGTCTGGTCAGAGCTGGCAGCAAGGTCCGATTGTGTTGAACTGGCTGGATATCCAGGATTCGTTTGACGCCTCCGGTTTTAACCTGATTATCCACGAAGTGGCGCACAAGCTCGACACGCGTAACGGCGATCGCGCCAGCGGAATACCGCTGATCCCCCTTCGGGAAGTGGCTGGCTGGGAGCATGACCTGCACGCCGCGATGGATAACATCCAGGATGAGATCGATCTGGTCGGTGAAAGCGCCGCCAGCATTGATGCTTACGCCGCAACCGATCCGGCAGAGTGCTTTGCCGTGCTGTCAGAGTATTTCTTCAGCGCGCCGGAGCTGTTTGCGCCACGTTTCCCGGCGCTGTGGCAGCGTTTCTGCCAGTTCTACATGCAGGATCCGTTAAGCCGCCTGCGCAACCAGGCGGGCAGCTATGGCGAGCGCGCCAACTCACTGCATTAACGTACTGTTGCGCTTTAATTCGCCATTTGAATCAGTACGTTAATTTTAGTGTTGACACAAAAGTACGGGGCCAGTAGTATGCGCCCCGTTCACACGATTCCTCTGTAGTTCAGTCGGTAGAACGGCGGACTGTTAATCCGTATGTCACTGGTTCGAGTCCAGTCAGAGGAGCCAAATTTAAGAAGCCTGCTTTCAAGCAGGCTTTTTGCTTTTCTGTCTCCTGCATAATGCCGCCTTTCTCTCCACCCTGCGTCAGTCAACCTTTTCAGGTATTAATATGCACTTTGCAGTAACGCCGCTTCCAGACAGTGGGGGTCAGCCCGGTGTGCTTGCGAAAGCGTTGCCGAAAGTAGCCGACATCATTAAATCCGCACTGCGTGGCAACCTCGGTGAGCGAAACCGTATGACTGAGCAGTAACTTCTCTGCGGCGCGGATGCGCTGGCGGTGGATGGCCTCAGTCAGCGTTAAATGAAAAACCCGCCGAAAGACGCGCCCTAAATAATCTGCATTACAGTGCAATTCCTTCGCCAGCAGCGAAGTGGAAAGCGGTAAATGAAAACGGCTACGAATTAACTGTTGTGCTTTCCAGGCAATAGCTTCGCCCATTTCTGTTGGCTGTTCGTCGTGCCTTCCCGCTTCGGATATTTGTTGAAGAATAAGCAGGACGATTAATTCCAGCGCGACAGTTCGCTGCAATTTTTCCTGCTCGTTTAAGAATTGCCTGAACAAAGAAATAAGGTACTGAGGATCCCCCACCTTGCTATGCTGGGGTATTAAAAGCGGCGCTATATTTTCTGTCGTTACTAGTGTTTTCTGACGTTCAAAGTGTAGCCAGTAAAAGGTTAAATCCGGCGGAAAGTCCAGCGTGCCCACATGCCGTCGCTGCGGCCAGAGCAGCAACGTTTCGCCCGCATTTACCACAAACGGAATGCCCTCTTCTTCGATCGTTAATGTCCCTTTTTCAACATAAATGATCTCCCAGGAGTGTAGCTTTCGCGCCGGATGCCTCCCCACCCCGCGAGAAATAAATAACCCGCCATTTTGTACCTTAATCGGAAGCACCATGGATAATTCAAGCATAAATATGTATTTTCTCACTCTGTTACTGCGAAATAATCGATTTAGATTTTGATTATTAATGAAATAATACAAATCATCCGGATCTAAATCACATTTTCATAACCAGGTCGGAATCCTCACCTTTTTATACTTTTCCCTTCCCTTGTCGCGCCTTTCTTTCAGTGCAGAATAAATTGGGTACCTTGCTCAGACCTTATAAAAATTCAATTAATGAGGCGTTACTCAATGACTTCCACTCCGATTACACAACGTGAGCTCGCGCAGCAGACGGTGAATGACCGCCTTTCTGTGCGCGAAAAAATAGGCTACGGCCTGGGCGATGCGGGCGGGACAGTGATCACCTGCCTGATCATGAATTTTCTGACATTCTTCTATACCGATGTCTTTGGCCTGACCCCGGCGCTGGTCGGCACGCTGTTTTTAGTGCTGCGTGTCTTTGACGCCATTTCCGATCCGGTGATGGGGGTGATTGCCGATCGCACCCAAAGCCGCTGGGGACGTTTTCGTCCGTGGCAATTGTGGGTAGCGCTGCCGATAGGGATCATTGGCGTACTCACCTTTACCGTGCCAGATGCCGGGATGGGGGTAAAAATGGCCTGGGCTTTTGGCACCTATTTGCTGCTTTCGGTAGGCTATACCGCCATCAATGTGCCTTACTGCGCGCTCATCAATACCATGACAACCCGGCATCACGAAGTGCTCTCCTGCCAGTCCTGGCGCTTCGTGCTGTGCGGGGTGGCCGGTTTTCTGGTGTCAGTCGGCCTGCCGTGGCTGGTCGCCATCCTCGGCAAGGGCAACACGGCACAGGGGTACCAGTGGGGTGTCGGTGTACTTTGTACCCTGGCGGTCATGATGTTCCTGTGTTGTTTCTTCTGGGTACGTGAACGTGTACCGCTGGCGCTGATGGGGAAATTCACCCTGCGTGAACACCTGACCGGGCTGCGTAACAACGACCAGTTGTTGCTGATGCTGGCGATGTCGTTCCTGCTGATCAACGTCTTTAATATTCGCGGCGGCGGCTATATGTATTTTATTACCTATGTGCTGGAGGGGAGCACCGCCTACATCTCGCTGTTTTTCACCATGGTGACCTTCGCCGCCATTCTGGGTGCCGTCATCGTCAATCCGCTATCGCGGCGGATCGACACAGTTAAGCTTTATTACTACACCAATTTGCTCCTCGCCGTGCTGGCGCTGGGAATGTGGTTTTTACCGACTGGCCCGCTACATCAAACGTTGTGGCTGATCGTTATTCTCAGCAATGGCATTGTGCTCGGTTTTACCCTGCCCCTGCATTTCTCATTGATGGCCTTCGCCGACGATTACGGTGAGTGGAAAACCGGCGTGCGTTCATCCGGAATGAATTTCGCGTTCAATCTGTTCTTTATCAAGCTGGCCTGGGCCTCCAGCGCCGGCATTATCAGCCTGGTGTTTATTTTTGTCGCCTACCACCCTGGCACGGGTCATCAGACACCGGCCTCATTGCACGGGATCACGACGATGGAAACCCTGTTGCCAGCCCTGTTCCACCTGTTGCTGGCGATGACCATTCGCTGGTGCAAACTTAGCAACCCCATGATGGCGCGCATTGCCACCGACCTGCGCCAGCGCCATGTTCAGTCCTGAGGAGAGAAAGATGTCTGTTATGGAACCCGACCTGCATACACTGAAAATTAGCGATCCGTTTCTTGGCCAGTACCAGCAACTGGTACGTGACGTCGTGATCCCCTACCAATGGGAGGCACTGAACGATCGCATTGCCGAAGCGGAGCCGAGCCATGCCATTGCCAACTTCCGTATTGCGGCCGGTCAGCAAGAGGGGGCGTTTTACGGCATGGTTTTTCAGGACAGCGATGTGGCGAAATGGCTCGAAGCCGTGGCCTGGTCCCTGTGCCAGAAACCGGACGCTGAACTGGAAAAGACTGCCGATGAGGTGATTGACCTGATCGCCGCCGCCCAGTGTGCAGACGGCTATCTGAATACCTATTTCACCGTGAAAGCCCCCGGTGAACGCTGGACGAACCTGGCCGAATGCCATGAGCTTTACTGCGCCGGGCATATGATTGAGGCCGGGGTAGCCTACTTCCAGGGCACCGGCAAACGCCGCTTGCTGGAGGTGGTCTGCAAACTGGCTGATCATATCGATAGTGTATTCGGCGCAGGGGAAAACCAGCTTCATGGCTATCCCGGCCATCCTGAAATTGAGCTGGCTTTGATG
This sequence comes from Kosakonia sp., assembly GCF_032052965.1. GTDB lineage: Bacteria > Pseudomonadota > Gammaproteobacteria > Enterobacterales > Enterobacteriaceae > Kosakonia. The sequence continues at coordinate 49,983 of NZ_DAMBVN010000025.1, read as the reverse complement.
CGCCTGTATGAAGTCACTGCAGAACCACGCTATCTGGCGCTGGTACAATATTTTGTTGAGGAGCGTGGCAAACAGCCGCACTTTTATGACATTGAGTACCAAAAGCGCGGCAGAACCTCTTACTGGCACACTTACGGCCCGGCATGGATGGTTAACGATAAGGCCTACAGTCAGGCCCATCTGCCGCTGTCCGAGCAATCCGTTGCAACAGGCCACGCAGTGCGTTTTGTCTACCTGATGGCAGGCGTGGCACACCTTGCGCGTTTAAGCGCTGACGAAAGCAAACGTCAGGACTGCCTGCGGCTATGGCGCAATATGGCGCAGCGGCAGCTCTATATTACCGGTGGCATTGGTTCACAAAGCAGTGGTGAAGCGTTCAGCAGTGATTACGATCTGCCCAATGATACCGTTTACGCTGAAAGCTGCGCGTCCATTGGTCTGATGATGTTCGCACGCCGGATGCTGGAAATGGAAACCGACAGTCACTACGCCGACGTAATGGAACGCGCGCTCTATAACACGGTGCTGGGCGGGATGGCGCTTGACGGAAAGCATTTCTTTTACGTGAATCCACTCGAAGTGCACCCGAAAAGTCTGCCCTTCAATCATATCTATGACCACGTTAAGCCGGTGCGTCAGCGCTGGTTCGGCTGCGCCTGTTGCCCGCCCAATATTGCCCGCGTGCTCACGTCGCTCGGGCATTACATTTACACCGCGCGACCAGAGGCCCTGTTTATCCATCTCTACGTCGGTAACAGCATGCAACAACAGGTCGGCGAGGAGACACTGCAACTCACTATCAGCGGCAATTATCCGTGGCAGGAAGAGGTTGAAATCCGTATCACTTCCCCCGTCGCGGTAGAACATACGCTGGCACTGCGCTTGCCAGACTGGTGCGAAAACCCGCAGGTCACACTCAATGGTGAAGCGGCAGAGGGCGAAACAAAACGCGGCTATTTTCATTTAGCCCGCCGCTGGCAGGAGGGGGATGTGCTGCGGTTACGCCTGCCAATGCCGGTACGTCGGGTCTATGGCAACCCACGGGTGCGCCAGCAAGCCGGGAAAGTGGCGATCCAGCGTGGCCCACTGGTGTACTGCCTGGAAGAGGCAGACAACGGCACCAATCTGCATAACCTGAGCTTGTGCGAGCAGAGCACATTCCGCACGTTTGAGGGGAAAGGTCTGTTTGCCCACAAAGTGCTGATCCAGGCCGAGGGATATCAGCACGCTGCAAGCGATTCTGAAACGCAGCCGCTCTGGCAGTATGATCGCAAACCGGCAACGCAGATGCGCAAAACCCTGACGTTTATTCCGTGGTTTAGCTGGGCTAACCGTGGCGAGGGGGAAATGCGAATCTGGGTCGACGAGGCGTAATGCAACGCACCAGACGTGCAGCATAAAAAATAGCCGCCCCCTGGCAAGGGAAGCGGCTAGCTCTCTGTTTACGCGGTGAAAGTGACGGCGAAAATACCGTCGCGATGGCGGTAACGTCCCTGTTTCACTTGTCGCAGGGACGTATTCGCGGTCAGGCAACGTGCTGCTGGACGCGTTCAATACTGCTGCGGAGCGCCTGTTCAATGTCTGCTTCTTGCCACGAGGCCAGTTCAGATGAGAACGGTTCGAAAGCATAAACCCCCTGATAACCGCGCGATTCAAGCGCTGCAATCTGCCCAAGGGTATCCAGACGATCGCCCGGCGTCAGCATGATGCGCTCCTCATCGGTAAGCGCATCGATTGGGCCTGTGGCTTCTACACCGGAAAGATGCACCAGCCCAATCATGTTGATATCGACCCCGTCAAACTCGCTAGCGGCTGCGGGATAAAGCGCATGGTGGAACGTGTCAATAAGCAGCTTAAACGGAACACCGGCATCGCGGATCAGGGTTTGCGCCAGCGCGGCGGATCGCAACGAGCTTTGCGGGAAGCCGAGCGGCTCAACCAGCCCCTGAATGCCGTAGCGCTCAAACAGCGGGGAAAGCGTTTGAAGTGCGGTCATCGTTTTTTCGTTATCAATAACCGTTCCGTCATTCAACGGGCAAAGCACCAGCGCCCCCGCCCCCACCGCTTGCGCCTCTTTTAACAGGGATTCCGTTAAGGAACAAACCGCCGACGTAGGTCGGTTAAAGGGATACACCGCGTTAATGGTGACGATCTCTAAGCCATAACGCTCCGCAAGATCGCGTACCTGCTGGTGACTCAACGCATCGGTTACTTTTCCGCCGGGCATATCATTGCGCAGCTCAACTTTCGTGAGCCCTAAGCGGTTCACCAGTTTAAAAAATGAAGGAATATCCAACCCGGGGGCGATTTTACGGTTAACGCAGAAGCGGTGCAGTGCAATGGTCATCTTACTCTCCTGAAAGCAACGAAATGAAATAGCCAGCCTGCTTTTAATCAAAACATTTATTTCATAATTAGCAATATTCGAAAATGCACTTCTTTGATCAAGCTCGCAAAAAAACGCGGCGCTAAAGGTTCCACGCTCAAAAATCATCACATTCCCTTGCGAAAACAAGGCAACAGAAAGTACCCGTCGGGATGTTCTGCCCAGGCGGTGCGCGTAAATGCGACGCTGCTCACTAAAATAAAATTTCATTAAATGATTTATTGAAATATTCATTTCATTTAACCAGGATGATGACAGGCACTTTCTTCGTGAGCCGTCACGGCTCCGGCATTGACCCCCTCCAGACGACGAGGCTAAGCATGAATATCACAGGAAACTTTATCGGCGGGAAAATCTGTCTCAGTAACAGCAACCAGACCCAGGCCATCTATGACCCGGCGACAGGGAAAGCGGTGCGCGAACTCACGCAATCCACGTCCGCGGAAGTCTCGGATGCGATTCAGGTCGCACACGAGGCATTTACCGGCTGGGCAAACACGACGCCACTGCGCCGTGCACGCGTGCTGTTTAATTTCAAAATGTTGCTCGAGAAACATGCGGAAGAACTGGCGGCAATTATCGTCAGCGAGCATGGTAAGGTCTGGTCGGACGCGCTGGGTGAACTGACCCGTGGCACCGAAGTCGTGGAGTTCGCCTGCGGCATTCCGCACCTGATCAAAGGGGAATACTCTTCGGATGTCGGTACCGGCGTCGATAGTTTTTCACTCATGCAGCCGCTTGGCGTGGTCGCGGGGATCACGCCATTTAACTTCCCGGCGATGGTGCCGATGTGGATGTTCCCGATTGCGCTTGCCTGCGGCAACAGCTTTGTGCTGAAGCCCCCGGCGCTGGCACCGACCGCGGCGGTACGTCTTGCTGAACTTCTTAAAGAGGCCGGATTGCCAGACGGTGTATTCAACGTGGTGCATTGCAGCAACGAAGATGCGGAACAGCTCTACACCGATCCCCGTATCGCAGCAGTTAGCTTTGTTGGCTCTTCCGGTGTGGCTGAGCACATTTACAAAACGGCCAGCGCCTACGGCAAACGCGTGCAGGCATTTGGCGCGGCGAAAAACCACGCCATTGTCATGCCAGACGCCGACCTCGACGCAACAGTGAATGCCATTATGGGCGGTGCCTTTGGTTCAGCGGGCGAGCGCTGCATGGCGTTGCCGATTGTGGTCGCGGTGGGTGATGAAACAGCCGATAAGCTCATCGCACGGCTGACGCCTCGCATTGAAGCATTGCGTATCGGGCCGGGGTGTATGCGCCGCTCGGAAGAAAATGAAATGGGTCCGGTGGTGTCCGACGTCCATCAGCAAAAAGTGCTGGGCTATATTGAAAAAGGGATCAATGAGGGCGCGAAACTGGTGGTCGATGGCCGCCGCTTCACCCTCCCCAACTATGAAGCAGGCTATTATGTCGGCGGTACGCTGTTCGACAACGTCACTCCAGAAATGGTCATCTGGCGGGAAGAGATCTTCGGGCCGGTGCTGGGCATTGTTCGCGCGCCGGATTACGCCAGTGCGTTGGAACTCATCAACAGCCATGAGTTTGGCAATGGCAGCGCCATTTTTACCAGCAATGGCCATGCGGCACGCGAATTCGTGCATGATGTGCAAGCCGGCATGGTAGGGGTAAACGTGCCGGTACCGGTACCGATGGCGTTCCACAGTTTCGGCGGCTGGAAGCGTTCCGTGTTCGGGGCGCTGAATGTTCACGGTCCAGATGGCGTGCGCTTCTACACCCGCATGAAAACCGCCACGGTACGCTGGCCGCAGGGGCAACAAACCGTCTCTGAATTCAGCATGCCGACGTTAGGTTAATCTTTATTCCAGGAGGAGCCATGTCGTTACTGGCAAAGGCGCAGCACAATGCGCGCCAGATACAACACATCACACCGGAAAGCGCCGGATGGCGCTATATCGGCTTTGATGTCTGGATGTTGAAAAAAGGCGAAACGGTAGACTTTGACAGCGTCGATCGCGAGTTCTGCCTGGTGCTGGTGGCGGGTTTTGCCTCGGTAAAAACCCGTACTGCGGATTTCCCAGGGTTGGGCGGGCGAATGTCACCGTTTGAACGTACGCCGCCGTGGTCCGTCTACATTCCGCCGGGAGAGACCGTTCGCGTAACGGCGGATTCCGATCTCGAACTGGCGTTATGCAGTGCGCCGGGCAGCGGTGCGCTGCCCGCCCGGGTGATTGCCCCTGAGGATGTTGGCGTTGAGCATCGCGGTAAAGGGCGTAACCAGCGTCAGGTGCACAACATTCTGCCGGACACCCATCCGGCGGAATCGCTGCTTGTCGTTGAGGTTTACACCGACGAAGGGGCCACCAGTTCGTGGCCCGCCCACAAGCATGATACGCCCGTGCCGGGCAAAGAGACGCAGCTTGAAGAAACCTACTATCACCGTTTCGATCCGCCGCAGGGCTTCGCATTCCAGCGTGTCTATACCGACGACCGCAGTCTGGACGTCTCCATGGCGCCCTACAATCAGGATGTGGTGATGGTTCCACGGGGTTATCACCCGGTGGCTGCTATAGCCGGTTACAACAGCTATTACCTCAATGTGATGGCCGGGCCGGAGCGCAAATGGCTGTTTAGCTGGGAAGCGGATCACGCCTGGATCAACAGCGACGACTATCCGCGACGTTAATCCTGAGCAAAAAAACGGCCCTTGCGGGCCGTTTTTTATTGCGTTGAATAACTACTGTGGGGTTTTGGTGTTGCCGAGCGCCAGTGAGACGGCCAGCGTCTGGGCCAGGCAGAGCGACGCCACCTGAGAACGGAAACCATCCACCTGTGCTTCGCGCACCACAAAGCAAACATCGCTGAAGGCAGCAAGCGGGCTGACCTGGCTGTCGGTGATCGCAATCTGTCGCGCTTTGCGCTGCGCGCCCAGCTCCACCAGCTCCACCACTTCGCGCGAATAAGGCGAGAAACTGACGGCCACCACCAAATCCTTCGGCCCCACCAGACTGAGTTGCTCAGTGAACATGCCGCCCAGCCCGTCAATCAGGAACGCTTTACGATCGAGATGGCGCAGCGCATAAGTCAGGTATGAGGCGACACTGAAGGAACGACGCAGCCCGATAACATAGATATTTTCCGCCTCTGCCAGCAAGGCCACTGCCCTGTCCAGGTCCTCTGGCGCAATCTGCACCGCCAGTTGCTGCAGTGCCTGGGTATTGACCATGGTAAACATGCTGAGGATTTCGCCCGGCGTTTCCGGCGCTGTGGCCTCTTCGCTGGCGGTCTGGCGGAACAGGCGTGCGCGTTCGGTATAGTTCGCGGTTTCCTCCATCAGATGCTGCCTGAACATCTGTTTCATTTCGTTAAAGCCACTGAATCCGAACGCGTTAGCGAAACGAATCAGCGTTGAAGGCGGCACATCCGCCTGCTTGGCAATCGAGGCAACAGTATCGAACGCTACGCTGTTGCTATTATCCAGAATGTAGCGCGCCACCTGTTTCAGGCGTTTGCTAAGTTCATCATAACGGCGACGAATGTCATCCTGCAGAATGGAGAGCTGGGTTGGGTTATTTGCCATGTATCGCGCCTGAAAAATGGAGAAAAAAAGGAAACGGATGTCAGTGTATCAAATGAAGCGAATTTTTCATTTTTCGCAATGAAATACGCGATTCATTTCACGAAGCAAAAAGACGCAGGATGGCACAGCCATCCTGCGCGGTGATTAGCGGCGGGCTTCGCGCCAGAAACCGATAAGGGTCAGGTAATTAGTCTTCACCTCACTGATAAGTGCATTATCATCGAGTTCCCCCTGCATCCAGCGGCGCGAAGGCTGGCCGAAAATCGTCCGCCCCACCGCAAAGCCTTTGATGATAGGGTGCATCGCTGCTTCGGCAAAGCCTTCGCGCAGTTGCGCCTGCGGCGCGTCGAGGCCCAGTAACAAAATACCGCGACACCAGGGATCTTCGCGGGCAATCAGCTCGCCGATATTCTGCCAGTGTAGGCTAGTTAGCGGCGGCAACTTCCACCAGTCCGGTTTGATACCAAGCCGGTAAAAATGAGCCAGCATATCATGATAATGCTGCGGATCTTTCAGCGGCCCGTTCTCCGGCTGGATCACTTCCAGCAGCAGCTCATGGCCCGACTGGTTACAGGCTCGCCACACTTCAAGCAGCAACGCATCCTGCTCTTCGCGCAGCGACGCCGGATCGTGCGGATGATAAAAGACGAGGCATTTGACAACATGCTCCAGCGGCCAGCTCGCCAGTTGTGAGCCGATATCGCCATGTTCCAGCCGAAGCGGTAGCGAACCGGGCAGTTCAATCGGCCGACCTATCCACCATCCCTGACCGGTAATGGCGTTAAGCGCGCGCTGGCCATAGGTGCTGTCCGCCAGTATGCCGCTACGCCCTTCCAGCCCTGCTTCTTGCGCCGCTTCTTTCGCCGCCTGCAACAGCAACTGTTTCAGTCGCGGAATGCGTGTTTCATCGCAGCCCGTTTCCTGCGCCAGATCGGCCAGTTGTTTACGGTGATCGAAAGCAAAAATGCACAATTCCGGCCATGCCTGGCGTCGCGACGTAACGCGATGCAGGTGATTCAAACGTTCATCAAGATCCGGCCGGGGCACCGAGGCGTCACGGCTCAGGTAGTCATCCAGCTCTGTTCGGGTCGGCATGGCCGGAGCGCAACCGTGTCGCGACACCACCAGCGCTCCGCAGGCATTGGCGTAACGGCAGGCCTGTTCCCAGCCTTCATCATTCAGCCAGCCGCGTAACAGACCGGACATAAACGCGTCGCCCGCCCCCAGCACATTGAGCACGTCAACACGTACGCCCTGATAAAGCGGCATCGCTTCCCAGCTATCCGGCACTGCACCTTCAACCACCACACAGCCAATCGGCCCCCGTTTGCACACCAGCGTGGCGTTGGTAGCATTGCGCACATTTTTTAGCGCCGTCAGGGTATCGGTGCTCCCACCGGCAATGTGAAACTCTTCCTCTGTGCCCACCACCAGATCGAAAAGGTGCAACACCTCCTGCAACTGGCGCGTCACCTGCTCCGACTCGACGTAACGCGTTTCGCCATCGCCGGGGGAGGTCAGTCCCCACAGCACCGGTCGATAATCAATATCCAGCGCGGTGCGCAGCCCATGACGGCGCGCATACTCCAGCGCTTTTAGTACGGCGGCGCGCGTGTCCGGATGGGAAAGGTGCGTCCCGGTAACGGCCACCGCACGCGAGGAGGCAATATAGTCCTCGTTGATGTCATCAGGCGTGAGCGCCATGTCAGCGCAGTTATCGCGGTAGAAAATCAGCGGGAACGTCTCCTGATCTTTAATGCCGAGCATCACCAGCGCTGTCAGACGTTGCTTATCGGTGATCAAATACTCGGTATCCACCCCGGCCCGCTGGAGCGTTTCACGCAGAAAACGCCCGTTATGTTCGTCGCCCACGCGGGCCAGCATCGCCGACTTCAGCCCCTGGATGGCGGTACCAAAAGCTACGTTGCCCGAGGAGCCGCCGAGATATTTGGCGAAACTGGAGACATCTTCGAGTCGGGCGCCGATCTGCCTGGCATAGAGATCCACGGCAACCCGGCCAATACAAATTACATCGAGCCGCTTAACTGCTGCATTCATCGCTACGGTTTCCTTTTGCATGCCTGCTTCACGAGAGGGCCGGTACGCCGGCAGCACGCCCGCAAGCAGCCTGAGGGTGAACGGTTGAACGTAGTATGAGAAATAAATATTTCATTTACAAATTTATATGAAATTTAAAAACCAAAAATGTGAAGGCTATTCCACTCTGTGTTTGTCAAAACGCCGCGCTCATATCCGTACTTTACCTTGCCTGTACACCTGCCTCCGATAGAAGAAAAGCATAGTAGTTAAAGGGTTATCTGACGATACCGTGTTGCCGGTTTTCACCGTTTCGCGATCCCCTCCACAGAAAACCCGCCAGGATGAAACAGAGTATGATTGCCCTCACAAAATGAAACATTTCATCTGTATTCCGCTTTTATGGAAAATATGTTTGCCTATAATCCAGACAGATTCCGGTAGGCGAGAGGCCTGAAGACAGACCGTTCAGTGCACGCCTGCATGACATTGGCTGATAAAGGAAGAGAAAGATGGGCAAGCAGAGACTGACAATGGCGCAGGCGCTGGTGAAGTTTCTTGATAACCAGTATCTGGAAGTGGATGGCGAAACCGTCAAATTCGTCAAAGGCATTTTCGCCATTTTCGGGCATGGCAACGTACTGGGGATCGGCCAGGCACTGGAAGAGAACAGTGGCGAATTGCGCCTCTTCCAGGGGCGCAACGAACAAGGTATGGCGCATGCCGCTACCGGTTTTGCCCGGCAATCGCTGCGCAGACAGATCCTCGCCTGTACCTCTTCTGTCGGCCCTGGCGCAGCCAATATGATCACCGCAGCCGCCACCGCCACGGCAAACCGTATTCCCCTGTTGCTGCTGCCCGGTGATGTGTTCGCCACCCGTCAGCCCGATCCGGTGCTGCAACAAATTGAACAGAGCCACGATTTAAGTATCAGCACAAACGACGCATTTCGCGCCGTCAGTAAATACTGGGATCGCATCACCCGGCCGGAGCAACTCATGAGCGCCTGCATTAACGCCATGCGCGTCCTGACCGATCCGGCCGAAACAGGCGCGGTCACGCTGGCGTTACCGCAGGATGTGCAGGGCGAAGCGTGGGACTATCCGGACGCCTTCTTTGCCAGACGCGTGCACCGTCTTGATCGCCGCCCGCCTTCCGCTTCGCAGCTGGATGATGCCGTTGCTGCCATTCTGGCAAGCCGCAAGCCGCTAATTATCTGCGGCGGTGGCGTGAAATATGCCGCCGCGGGTGAAGCGCTCGCCCGGTTTGCCGAACACTACCAGATCCCGTTTGCTGAAACCCAGGCTGGCAAAGGCACCCTGCTCTCCTCGCACCCGTTTAATGTGGGCGGCGTGGGTGAAACCGGCTGCCTGGCGGCGAACCTGCTGGCGAAAGAGGCCGATTTGGTGATTGGCGTCGGAACCCGTTTCACGGATTTCACCACCGCATCGAAATGGATTTTTCAGCACCCGTCGGTGCGCTTCCTCAACATTAATGTCAGCAACTTTGATGCATGGAAACTGGACGGCATTCCGCTGCTGTCCGATGCGCGCGAAGCGCTGACGTCGCTGGATGCTGCGCTCAGTCATAAAGGCTGGCTGGCAGGCTGGGGCGAACAAATTGCCTGCGTACAGGATAGCCAGTTGAAAGAGACGCAGCGGGTATATCAGGCCACGTGGCAGGAAAAAGCCTTTATCCCTGAAATCGATGATCACCTCGACCGGGAATCGGTCTATCGCGAGTTTCGCCAGCTGACGGACTCAACCCTGACCCAGAGCAGCGTGCTGGGCGTGCTCAACGAGCGGCTACCTGAGAATGCAGTGATCGTTGCGGCGGCCGGTAGCCTGCCAGGCGACCTGCAACGTGTCTGGCGTACCCGCTCCACCAATGCGTATCACGTTGAATACGGGTACTCCTGCATGGGCTACGAGGTGAACGCCGCGCTGGGCGTCAAGCTTGCCGAACCGCAACGTGATGTCTACGCGCTGGTGGGCGATGGCGCTTTCATGATGCTCCATTCCGAACTGGTGACCTCCCTGCAGGAGGGGGCAAAAATCAACGTGGTGCTGCTCGACAATATGGCTAACGGCTGTATTAACAACCTGCAAATGGAGCACGGCATGAACAGTTTCGGCACCGAATTCCGCTTCCGCTCGTCTGAAAACGGGCAACTACAAGGCGGGCTGGTGCCGGTGGATTTTGCCGCCATCGCGGCCGGTTACGGCTGCAAAACCTGGCGCGTGACCACCCTTGATGAACTCAAACAGGCGCTGGAAGCCTCGCAGCACGCAACGGTGAGCACCCTTATCGACATTAAAGTCTTGCCCAAAACCATGGTGCACAAATATGGCAGCTGGTGGAACGTGGGTGTCGCACAACAGGCGCTGTCCGCACGCATTCAGCGGGTTGCGCAGCACATTAACGAAAAACGCGCCCAGGCGCGCAATTACTGAAGCCGGGCAATGCCAACACACTTTTACCTCAACCCTGATATTCCGGAGATTATTACTATGTCGCTTAAATTAGGCGTTATTGGCGCAGGCGCCATTGGCAAAGAACATATCCGCCGTTGCACCCAGGTTTTGCAGGGAGCACGCGTGGTCGCCGTGTCTGATATTAATCTGGATAACGCTCACGCCGTGGTCCGTGCGTTAGGACTGGAAGCCGAAGTCTACGCCGACGGGCAGGATGTGATTAACGCGCCGGACGTTGAAGCGCTGATTGTCACCTCCTGGGATCCGACCCATGAAGCCTTTACGCTGGCGGCTATCGAAGCGGGTAAACCGGTATTTTGTGAAAAGCCGCTGGCGATGACCGCTGAAGGCTGCCGCCGCGTGGTCGACGCGGAGATGAAAGCGGGTCGCCGACTGGTACAGGTAGGCTTTATGCGCCCTTACGATGAAGGTTATCAGGCGCTGAAAGGGGTTATCGACAGTGGCGAAATCGGTGCTCCGTTAATGCTGCATTGCGCACACCGCAACCCGGAAGTCGGCGAGAATTACACCACCGACATGGCGATCACCAGCACGCTTATCCACGAACTGGACGTACTGCGCTGGCTGCTTAACGATGATTACCGTTCCGTGCAGGTTCGCTTCCCGCGCGCCACATCGCATACCCATGCCCAGCTTAAAGACCCGCAAATCGTGATGCTGGAAACCCGTAAAGGCACACTCATTGACGTCGAGATCTTCGTGAACTGCCGTTATGGCTACGACATTCAATGCGAAGTGGTGGGCGAAAACGGCGTTGCCCGCCTGCCTGAGCCGTCATCTGTGCAGATGCGCCATACCGCAAAACTCTCCACCACCATCCTTACAGACTGGAAGGATCGTTTTATTAAAGCCTACGACGTTGAGTTGCAGGCGTTTATTCGTGATGTACAAGCAGGTGAACTGCGCGGCCCGTCGGCCTGGGACGGTTATGCCGCATCAGTGGCGGCAGATGCCTGCCTGAAAGCGCAGGAAAGCGGCGCGCTGGAGCCGATCAGTCTGCCAGAACGCCCGGCCTTTTACCTGCGCTAAACGTGGCGCTGTACCCACGAATCCGACGGAGTTTTACCATGAAAATCGCTTTTGACGTCGATGTTATCAAGGATCTCGGTATCAGCCGCATGGTCCACCAGGTCGCCGATTGGGGATATAAGTACATCGAACAGTCGCCGCACCCACAAATCAATCCGTTCTATAAACATCCCAAAGCAAGCCGTGAAGTAATGGCGGAGTATAAAAAGGCGCTGCGTGAAACGGGTGTTGAGATCTCGTCGTTTATTTGCGTTTACCGCTGGTCCGGCCCGGATGAACTGCGCCGCCAGGCGGCGGTGAAAAACTGGAAGCGGTTAATCGAAATCATGCTGGAAATGGATGTGCAGGTGATCAACACCGAGCTTTCTGGCGACCCGAACCAGCCCGAAATTTGCGAAGAGATGTTCTACCGATCCATGGAAGAGCTGTTACCGATATTTGAGCGTGAAGGGATCCGCGTGGAAATCCAGGCCCACCCGTGGGATTTCTGCGAAGAGAACAACGAAACCGTAGATATCGTGAAGTCGTTTCGCAGCGATAACGTGAAATACGTTTACAGCGTGCCGCACACCTTTTTCTATGACAAAGGCAAAGGCGAAGTGGAAAAAATGCTGCGCTATGCCGGGGACGATTTATCCCACGTCCTCATTGCCGACACGATGAATCACACCAAACACTGCCGCTACATTATGAACCCTCCCGGCGTGGATGCTGCCATCCACCAGCACGTTGGCGTGGGCGAAGGTGAGGTGGACTTCCCGGCGCTGTTCAGCACCCTGCGCGAGATGGGCTTCGCCCGCCAGACCTTTAAGGTTGGCGGCGAACCCATTGTGGCGGCATCGCTGTTTGGCTACCCGGAAAAAATGAAATATCAGGCAGTTGAAACCCGTGAACTGATTGAACGTGAGCTGCTCGGCCATTAAGCCGCAGCCGCTTGCGACCACAGAGGCGCACTATGAATAAGCAACATGTCAGGCTGGCCATCGCACCGATTGGCTGGACAAACGATGATATGCCGGAACTCGGCAGCGAAAACACCTTTCAGCAAACGGTCAGCGAAATGGCATTAGCGGGCTTCACCGGCAGCGAGGTTGGCAGCAAATACCCACGCGACCCTGAAATCCTTAAACCGATGCTGGCGATCCGCGGCATTGAAATTTGCAATGCCTGGTTCAGCACCTTTTTTGCGGCGGGCGAGCGGGAAAAAACGCTCGATAGCTTTGTCAATCATATGAACTTCCTGCACGCGATGGGTGCGAAGGTGATCGGCTGTTCAGAACAGAGCGGCAGCATCCAGTGCACTACGCTGCCGGTTATGGGGCCGGATAAGCCCTGCTTTACCGAGGAAGAATGGGCGCGCGTGGCAGAGGGCTACAATACGCTCGGGCGTCTCGCAGCTGAAAAAGGGATGCAGGTCTGTTTGCATCACCATATGGGCACCGGTATCCAGACTGCGGCGGAGATCGATAAATTTATGTCGCTGGTCGATGATTCGGTATTCCTGTTATTCGATACCGGGCATGCCTGGTATTCCGAGGGAACTGAAGCGGCGATGCTAGCTATTTTGGAAAAACACCTGCCACGCGTGAATCACGTCCACCTGAAGGATGTTCGACCGGACGTGATCGCTGAGGTCCAACGTGAAGGACTCTCTTTCCTGGCGGGCGTCAGAAAAGGCACCTTTACCGTGCCCGGCGACGGCACGATCGATTTCCAGCCGGTTTTCGAAATGCTGGATAAGGCAGGTTACCGTGGCTGGATGGTGGTGGAAGCAGAGCAGGATCCTGCGTTGGCTAACCCCTTCGAATACGCTGTTAAAGCGCGTCATTACCTGCGCGAAACCGCCGGTATCTGACGATTAACCGCGTATGCAGGCGGTACGATGGTGCCGTCTGCACAGGTGATCATGCCACAGCTCTGCTCTTTCACGCAGAGAAAAAATGAAAACAATGTTTCATTCCATATGCCTTTGGTGCAGTCTGCGCTACGGGCATCACTGCCCTGCCCGCTTTACATTTGCATTCCGGCTTTTTTATCAATTTATTTTTAAATCAAACAATTAACTATTAATTCTTTTTCTTTCATGATCGCAGACTGACCAAAGAATGCATTCCTGCGTGCCGGTTATCACAAATCGATAACAAAACATGACACATCACTCAAAACTTAAATTTCATTGTTTATGCAAATGAAATATTTGATCTAAATTAATCAAGGTGAATATATCACCAACAGAGTCCGGCACTCATGAAGAGCGCCCTCTTATTTCCCTGAACGGCAGGTTACTGGAGTCTTTTATGACTAAAGAACAATATCTCACCCTTAACAGAGCATCAGGGCCTAACAGCAACGCGCCGACGTCGCCGTTTGTCAAAGTGATTGCACTGATCGCCACGCTCGGCGGTCTGCTGTTTGGTTACGACACCGGCGTTATCTCCGGCGCGCTGCTGTTTATGGGCCACGAATTGCATCTCACCCCGCTCACTACCGGCCTTGTGACCAGCTCACTGCTGTTTGGCGCTGCCTTTGGCGCGCTGCTGTCCGGGCATATGGCGAACGCTGCGGGACGAAAGAAAATCATCATTTACCTGGCGGTCATCTTCGCAATCGGCGCCATTGGCACCGCGATGGCACCGGACGTGTCGTGGATGATTTTCTTTCGCCTGGTGCTTGGCGTAGCGGTGGGTGGTGCTGCAGCGACGGTTCCGGTCTATATCGCCGAAATCGCACCGGCGCACAAACGCGGACAGTTAGTGACACTACAGGAACTGATGATTGTCTCCGGGCAATTACTGGCCTATATCTCTAACGCCGCATTTCATGAATTGTGGGGTGGGGAATCGACCTGGCGCTGGATGCTGGCAGTGGCAACGGTACCGGCGGTGCTGCTGTGGTTCGGTATGATGTTTATGCCTGACAGCCCGCGCTGGTACGCCATGAAAGGCCGTCTTGCTGAAGCCCGTCGGGTACTGGAGCGCACACGCCGCCCGGAGGATGTGGACTGGGAATTAATGGAGATTGAAGAGACGCTGGAGGAGCAACGCGCCCAGGGGACACCGCGCCTGCGTGAACTGCTGACACCGTGGTTATTTAAACTCTTCCTGATTGGCATTGGTATTGCGGTTATCCAGCAGATGACCGGCGTTAACACCATTATGTATTACGCGCCCACGGTGCTGACTGCCGTCGGTATGTCGGACAACGGCGCGCTGGTCGCTACCGTTGCCAACGGGGTAGTTTCCGTCGTCATGACGTTTGTCGGCATCTGGATGCTGGGCAAAATTGGCCGCCGTCCGATGACAATGATTGGCCAGTTTGGTTGTACGGCCTGCCTGATTTTTATCGGCGCCATCAGTTATATTTTGCCGGAAACAGTCAACGGTCAGCCGGACGCGTTGCGCGGTTATATGGTGCTGGCTGGCATGCTAATGTTTCTCTGCTTCCAGCAGGGTGCGCTGTCACCGGTGACCTGGTTGCTGCTCTCTGAGATTTTCCCCACCCGTCTGCGCGGTATTTTTATGGGCGGTGCGGTCTTCGCTATGTGGATTGCCAACTTCCTGATTTCGCTTTTCTTCCCGATCCTGCTCGCCTGGGTGGGGCTCTCCGGCACGTTCTTTATCTTCGCGGCGGTCGGGCTGGTGGGTGCGACTTTTGTCATCAAATGCGTACCGGAAACCCGCAATCGCAGCCTTGAACAGATTGAACACTATTTGCACGACTGGCTGGATAACAGCCCGGAGGGGCAGCGCCGGGCGCAAAAACGCAAAGCCTACAGCGCCGAGATGAACAAAGCACGGCTATAACACGCTGAACGGATAAAGCCGTCATCTGACGGCTTTACTTGTCTGTTAATGCAAGGCAATCCTCGCTACTTAGCGGCATCTGTTTCATCACATTGCGCCACTTCCGGCAGGCGACATGTGCGTTATTTTATGGTCTGCAGATCGATACCTGTCGCATTCGGCAGGCACAATGCAGCAGCAATCCCCAGGCAGTAGGCGACAATGGCAAGCGTCCCCATCGCATACCCCAGGGGGAACCAGGACGATGCGATCCCCACCAATGCAGGCATTAGCGAGCCAAAACCACGACCAAAACTGGCGCAAAAACCTGCCCCGTTGCCCCGGATATGGGTAGGATAAAGTTCAGAAAATGCGGGGGTAAGACCAGACGCCAGACCACCCTGAAATATACCGAGTATGCCTCCCAGCCCAAGCGTGACAGCCAGGCTGACATGCGCAAACATATAAATGCCGACTACCGTTATTTGACACAGCAAAAACAGAATGATGGTTTTCCAGCGCCCCAATTTGTCACTTAGCCTGCCATAAATAAACGGGCCAAGCAGAGAGCCCACAATATTTATCGCCAGGTAGCCAGACATAGAAACCACAGGCAGCCCTAATTCCATACGCAAATAAGTGGGTAGCCAGGTGATCATAATATACGCACCACCAAATATACCGCTGGCCAATAATGTTGCGGTTACGGTAATTCGTCGGTGCTTAACCTGAAATATGGTCGTTAAACCACCGCTCCTTTTATTTAAAGAATGTGTGGCAAATACCTCGGATTCCGGAACCAGACGACGGATAAACCACACAAGAATGGCTGGAATAATGCCAATAAAAAAGAATACTTTCCATGCCAGTGCCGGGGCGAAATAATGCAACAAAATCGGCAAAACGCTCAGGGAAATGGCATACCCAATGGCGTATCCACTCTGAATGGAGGCCCCTACGCGACCACGATAGCTGGCACGAATAACTTCGCTGATCAATACCCCGCCTACTACCACCTCGCCACCATAACCAAGGCCCTGCAAAAAACGCACAACTAAAAACTGCCAGAATTCGCCACACAACGCCGTCAGCGCGGTAAAACAGGCTACCCACAAAACGGTCAGCTGCATAACCCGTATGCGCCCCCATCGATCTGCCAGCATACCTGCGCTCCAGCCTCCCAGCGCACTCCCTATTAATGACACCGAACCTAAAATGCCGGCTTCTGATTTTGTAATAATGGCCAGGCTTAATAATATTGGCATCACTAAGGAAAAAATCGTGCTGTCCATTGAATCGAGGGCAAATCCCCCAAGGCATGCCCACCAGGTCTTTTTTTCTTTTCCGGTCAGTTCACTATACCATCCTGTTTTCATGTTCTTACCTGCGAATCGTGATCAGCAATAAAAGTGAGGCATCGTTTCTGGCAGCATCATTTATTTAGCCATGCGCGGTATTAAACGGTGCGTATATTCCACGACGAACGCTGACAGCGTGGGATGAAGGATTGCGGGCACGACGGCATTTACGTGCCCGCAAGGCGTGAGGTTTTACAGGTACTGTTTACTGCAAACGGTCAAACGCGTGCGGCCAGTAAAAAGGGATCAAATCGCTATAGCGCAAGCCGTGTTCAGCCATTTTTGCCGGCAGTGCCGCCTGAACATATTGCGTTGCCTGGCTCATGCGCGCTGTTATACCGGCATCTTCTAAGGTTTTAACAACCTCAGCCATTTCCTCTGCGCGTCTCACGCCATGCTCGGCAACCCGGCTAATCAGATAGTGTGGCAATGCGTCGTTCCACCCCAGCGAAGGAAAACTCGCATGTAATGAGGCCAAAACAGCCTCTTCGACACCATAGTGCCGCGCCGCGCTCAGACATTCGGTGGTTAATGCCTCCAGCCCTTTGATCATCACGCTGCGACACATTTTTATTGCCGAAACATCGCCAATGTTTTTACTGGCAGCGCGGGCATTACAGCCCAATGCACACAATGTCGGTGCGACTATGTGAGCGGCCGCGCCGCCTAGCAACAACGGCGTGCCGAGCCGCTGGGGAGGAACAGGCGCCATGACGGCCACATCAAGATAACTCCCGGCACCCGCCTCTATCGCGCTGGCCGCTGCGCGTTTGGTTTCAGGCGCCACCGAATTAAAGTCAAGCAAGGTCTGGTCTTTTTCCAGCAGCACCGCCGCCTGTTGAGCAACGGAGAGTGCGCTGGACGCGGTCACCAGCGACAATATTAGCGTGGCGCCATCCAGTGCCTCAGCCAGTGAACCGGCAGGATGTACCCCCACACGAACAGCGTGCTCACGCAAAGGATTAGCCTGCTCAAGAAGAAACTTCGTATCCCATACGCGAATGTCTGCCTTTTGCGCTAACTCGCTGGCATAGATTGTTCCGGCCTCGCCAAAACCGATAATCGCAATACGCATTGTTGTCTTCTCCTTAGTTGCCGCCCCATAGCGAACCCGCAATCGCCACGCGCCCGTCAAACAACAGACGTGCGGTGCGTATCAGCCCACTCTTAACCACGTTGCCTGCAGCGTCACGAGTCAGCATGACGCTAAATTCACCTCCCGGATGTTCCACTGCCAGCCGCTGTTGCCGCTCGTTACCAATCTTTGCCAGTCCTTCGGCGACTGTGCCGGGGATCAGACAAGCGGTGGCGACGCTGACCGCGCCCAGGACGCCAATCGATGCATGGCAGCGGTGAGGAATAAAAGTACGGGTTGTAATGGCGCCGTGTTGCGTCGGCGCGGCAATCAGGGTCATTTTCGGCACCGTGCGCTGTTGCACATCACCGAGCTGCATACGTGGTCCCGCCTGAAGACGTATTGATTCCAACCGCGCTTTCAGCGTAACGTCGTTATCCAGTTGCTCGCGTGACTCCAGACCGCTGCGTTGCAAGTCGGCAGCCCTGATCAACACGACCGGCATACCGTTATCAATGCAGGTGACATCCACGCCATCAAAGTTGTCTCGCGCATTGCCGGTCGGCAGTAATGCACCGCAACTTGATCCGGCAATGTCCTCAAACGTCAGTATTTGTTCGGCCGCACAACCCGGCACGCCATCAATGCGCGCATCGCCTTCATACTCCACCGCGCCGTCAGGGGTGGCTATTTGCGCTTCTGCGATTTGCCCGGTGTTGACCATAAAAATTCGTACCCGGGTTACGGGACCCTGCACGGTGACAAGGCCTTTCTCAATAGCGAAGGGAGCAACGGCGGCAAGGATGTTGCCGCAATTTTGTCCGTAGTCGACCCGTGCATTATGGACATCGACCTGCGCGAACAGGTAATCCACATCGGCATCCGGTCGGGTGGAGACGGAAACTATCGCCACTTTACTGGTCAGTGGATCGCCGCCACCGATACCATCAATTTGTCGGGCGTCTGGCGACCCCATTACCGCCAACAACACGCGGTCCCGGGTATCGTGATCCACAGGCAGATCTGACGCGAGAAAACAGGCAGCTTTCGACGTACCGCCACGCATGAGTACACAGGGAATTAACGTCTGTTTCATGATCAAAGTGTCTTGAGTTCATCCAGAGAGTCAACGTAGCGCAATCCTTTTGCCGCCAGCGCTGCCCGCATCTGATAGATATCCAGCCCCAATTCCCCGGCGGCGAGTCGTTGCCGTTTACCCTCTTCGGCAGCAATGCGTTTTTGTGCCGCCGCATCTACCGTTGCAGCCTGTTCTCGCGGCACAATCACCACGCCATCGTCATCAGCCACAACGATATCGCCAGGGTTCACCAATTGCCCGGCGCAGATCACTGGCACATTGACCGAACCAGGCGTCTCTTTAATGGTGCCCTGGGCATAAACCGCGCGCGACCAGACAGGAAAATCTATCTCACGCAGTGTCTGGCTATCGCGGATCCCGATATCGCCGACAAGCCCAATCACACCGCGTGCCTGCAAAGAGGTCGCCAGTAAATCGCCAAAAAAACCGTCGTGGCAATCAGACGTGGGGGCCACCAGTAAGATATCGCCTGGCTGGCACTGCTCCACCGCAACGTGAAACATCCAGTTATCGCCAGGCGTGACCAGCACGGTTACCGCGCTACCGGCAATGGCGCGATTTTGTTGCACCGGTCGTACTCGTACATCAAGCAAACCGCAACGCCCCTGCGCTTCATGGACTGTTGCCACGCCATATCCGGCAAAACGCTCCACCAGCTGGCGATCGGCCCGGGAAATGTTTCGCACGACCAGGCCTTTTTTATTGACCAGACTCATGACAAATCCTCCGTCACGCGTGGAAACAGGCTCTGGTAACCTTCGCCGTGGGTGATGACGTTTGGCGAGGCGATGCCGACATTACGCTTGGCCTGCACACCGCGCTGTAAGGCCACGCGGGAGTAGTATTCCCAAAGATGTTCCTGACCCGCCATGCACTGAATTGCGGCATATTTTTTCTCCCAAACGGCCGTAATATCCAACAACACGTCGGGTTTCCAGTTGCACTGTTCCGGTTGGTGCGGTTCAAAACAGTAAACAGGTGGTGCGCCAATAATGGGCTCCCCCGGACGGTAACCTTCTGCCTGCGCAATAATGCGTGCTTCCTGTGTCAGGTTGGCCGCCAGAGGATGATCGTAGTTATACGGATCCTGAACCGAATGCGTCAGCACAAAGTGCGGCTGTATTTTGCGAAATACGTCGGCAAGGCGAAAGAGCGTCTCATTATCGGCACGTAGCGGATAGTCCCCCAAATCAAAGAACTCAATGCTGGCACCGAGAATTTCAGCTGCAGCTTCCGCTTCTTGCTGCCGGGTCTGCTTGACGACAGCTTCCGTCATGTTGCCTTTGCGCCATAACCTGGCTGATTCACCACGCTCGCCGAAGGAGAGGCACACCACATGCATGTTGTAACCCTGCGCAGTATGTAAAGCGATTGCGCCACCGGCACGCCAGACAAAATCAGCGGAGTGGGCGCTAACGACCAAAGCACTTTTTTTTGTGTTCTCTTTCATCATCTCATCCTGCGTTTTGCTGTTTTTTTCATCCTGACACGGGGAGCAAACCTGGAATAATGCCTTTCATTGCGTTAGCTATGCATTTTATTTATGTTGTGATTTTGCGCTCATCCTGTTCATCGAAATTATGAAAAATAATGAAGAAGAAAATTCAATAAAAATCATGCAAATAAGGTCATTTTGCATGATTGCAGAACGCGGCACAGTTTCAGAAGCGGCAAACAAATTATTTCGTACCCAGTCGGCAATCACCCGCTCCATACGTGATCTTGAACACACTTTAGCCACGCCGCTGTTCGAACGTCATGCCAGCGGCATGATGCTAACGGAAATGGGAAAATGCGTTCTGCCGCGTGCGCAACGCGCCATTCATGAGCTCCATCAGATCCCGCCCCTGCTGGGTAAATTAA
Source organism: Kosakonia sp. (assembly GCF_032052965.1). GTDB lineage: Bacteria > Pseudomonadota > Gammaproteobacteria > Enterobacterales > Enterobacteriaceae > Kosakonia. Next base: position 29,309 of record NZ_DAMBVN010000025.1, on the reverse strand, counting down.
AACGACACTCCATGCACAATGAGGTTGAGCCAGTCTGGTTGTTCAACCTGCGTCGCCTGCAAATTTTCCTCGCCCTTTACCGGTTGCATCACACCCAAAGCGTGGCGAATTCACTCGGCATCAGCCAACCGGCAGTCAGCGCTGCACTGAAAGTCCTGGAAAAAGGTGCCAATGGCGCGCTCTTTCAGCGCACGCCAAAAGGCATGATGCCGACCCCTATAGGACGCGAAATGGCCCCGTTCATCAGTCGTGCGCTGAATGAAATTCGCCATATACCTGAAGATCTTGCCGCACAGCGTGGGGTGTTGACCGGTACTGTGCATGTTGGGGCACTCCCGCTGTGTCGCAGCAGTTTGCTGCCCAGGGCTATCGCGCAACTGGTAGCGCGCCATCCCGGCGTTAAAGTGGTAACCAACGAAAGCGCATTTAACGCACTGGTGACGGAGTTACGCGCTGGGGATATTGATTTTATTCTTGGTGCACTGCGTCAAAACGATGCCGTGCCGGACATACATAACCAGGTGTTGTTTGAGGAGGAGCTTATCTTACTGGCACGCCCGCAACATCCCCTTGCCGGACGGGAGCTGGTGCCTGACGAGTTGGCGCACACACAATGGATATTGCCACGCGATAATACCCCTGCGCGCCATCTGCTCGATCGTGCTTTTCACGCCCTGGGAATGCTGCCTCCCCAGCCGGTCGTGGAAAGCGGCGATTTAGCAATAGTACGTGGTCTACTACTGAATTCGGATATGGTTGCAGCAGTTTCTTCCCATCAGCTTGATTACGAATTGTGCACCGGAGCCATTACACCACTCAGGTTTACCTTGCCAGATACGCGGCGAGAAATTGGATTAACCTTTCGCCAGGGTGCGCTACATTCACCGGCTGCGAAAGCGCTGTTGCGCTGTATCAGTGAAAGCATATCCACCCTCACCTAAAAAAAATTCATATAAAGTCTTCATTTATATAGCGTCAGAACGTCTGGCAAAGGCACTCTGACGCTCTTTTTTACACGTCATAACATTGTTAAACGCATCACAATATAAAGCTAACTCATACCTCTAAAAGCCTTTTTTGACAGACACTGCTTTCCACCCCGCTTAACTTGTTACTGGATTGTTACCTTCCTCTCACCACAACGATAGCTGCCGCTTATGGCATAAAAGACAGAAGAGAGCGTACCCGATGACAGTAAACAATATGGTTAACATTAAAGAGTGGATTGATGCTCGTCCCATCTCGCCCTTTCAATGGCGTGTACTGGCGCTGTGCCTGATTATCATTATGTTTGATGGCTATGACGCTGCTGTCATGGGCTTTATTGCCCCCGCGTTAATAGAACAATGGGGTATCAGTCGTGCCGCCATGGGATCGATTCTTGGCGCAGCCATGTTTGGCGTGGCGCTGGGTGCACTCATCGCCGGCCCGATTTCTGACCGTTACGGCCGCAAGCGAGTGATTTTATTGTCGGTATTACTCTTTTCCGCTTTCAGTCTTGCCTGTGCATTTGCGGCCACTCCCACGCAAATGGCGCTGCTACGTTTTATAGCCGGACTAGGCCTGGGCGCGGTGATGCCCAACTGTGTCACCCTGCTGTCGGAATATATGCCGGAGCGACGAAAAGGGGTCATGATCACCCTGATGTTCAGCGGTTTCAACATCGGCTCAGGGCTCGGTGGATTTATCGCTGCTGCGTTGCTGTCACATTATCACTGGCCTGCTGTTCTGGTTTTTGGCGGCGCATTACCGCTTCTGTTGCTGCCTCTGATGACCTGGCTGTTACCGGAGTCCACGCTAAATCTGGTGGTTCGCAACGCGCCGGGTGAACAAATCGCCACCCTGCTTAATCGCATGGGGGGGACATTCACTGCCACAACCCTCTTTACCCTCCACTCTCCCGCAGTAAAACACCACGGCACCATTACTGAGCTGTTTCGTCATGGCTTCGCCCGCGGTACTGTCATTTTGTGGTTGACCTATTTTATGGGCCTGTTCGTCATTTATCTGCTGAATGGCTGGCTACCCACTATCATGCGTTCGGGGGGCATTTCACTGGAACAAGCCGCCATCATTGCCGGGATGTTTCAATTAGGCGGGCCGTTGGGCGGAATCATCGTCGGCGCGCTGATGGATAAGCTGCATGCCAAATGGGTGATTGGCGTAGTCTATTCTCTTGGCTGCGCCTGCCTGGTGATGCAGGGGTTCTTTACCTTTACCGGCGTGGCGCTCGGCGTGGTTATATTTATTACCGGTATGTGCATTAATGGTGCACAAAACGGCCTGCAGGTGTATTCGCCTGCGTATTATCCGACGGCCATTCGCGCCACAGGCGTAAGCTGGATGCACGGCATTGGCCGCACCGGCGCTATTCTGAGTTCAACCCTTGGCGGAGTCCTGATGGGCGCGTTTCCGGGGCAGTCTTCCATCTTCTTTATCCTTGCCCTGCCGGCGCTGTTCGCTGCAGTGTGCATTGTTTTACATCGTAACCATCAACTCACCCAGACCATAAAAAGCGCAGGGCACGGCGACATGCCTGCACTGTCGCACACCTTAAATAACCGATAAGTGGAGCTAGCGTTATGGCGAAGATCATTGGCGGCCTGGCCGTTTCTCATACCCCAACCATCGGCTTTGCCGTCGATCACAACAAACAACATGAAAGCGCCTGGGCGCCGATTTTCGAGAGTTTTGCCCCCATGCAACGCTGGCTTGCCGAGAATAAACCCGACGCAGTCGTCTATATCTTCAACGATCATGTGACATCGTTTTTTTTCGATCACTATTCGGCCTTCTCACTGGGGATCGATCACCAGTACCCCGTGGCTGATGAAGGCGGTGGCGCGCGTGATTTGCCCCCGGTAAAAGGCGATGCCGCGCTCTCACGTCATATTGGCACAAGCCTGATGAGTGATGAGTTCGACATGTCATTCTTCATGGATAAGCCGCTCGATCACGGCTTGTTTTCGCCACTCTCAGCATTAATGCCGTGTAAACCAGAGTGGCCGACACGCGTAATTCCGTTGCAGGTAGGGGTGTTGCAGTTTCCTATTCCGTCAGCGCGACGTTGTTATAAACTTGGCCAGGCGTTGCGTCGCGCAATTGAAAGTTACCCTGAAGATATTAACGTGGCGATTATCGCGACCGGGGGATTATCGCATCAGGTGCATGGTGAACGCTGCGGTTTTAATAACGTAGAGTGGGACCAGCAATTTATGGAACTGCTCGTGAACGATCCGCAAAAACTGACGGAAATGACCATCGCGGAATATGCCGAACACAGCGGCGTAGAGGGAGCAGAAGAGATCATGTGGCTGGTCATGCGCGGCGCATTGTCGTCGAACGTGGTAAAAAAACATCAGGCTTACTATTTGCCCTCAATGACGGGTATCGCCACGCTGATCCTCGAAAATCAGGCGGGGACATTGCCGGTCAATACAGTAAAACGTCACCAGCAGAAGATGGACAGCCAACTGGCAGGCATTGAAAAGCTGAGCGGTTCTTATCCTTTTACGCAGGCGCGAAGCCTCCATGCGCTGCGCCTGAACCGTTTTTTACATCAGCTAATTCAGCCCGGGCCTCGCGAACGTTTCCGCCAGGATCAGGAGGCCATGTTTGCCGAAGCCAGCCTGACCGAAGAGGAGTGCGCCATGGTACGCAACCGGGAATGGCGTAAGCTGATTCAATATGGTGCCAGCTTTTTCCTGCTGGAAAAATTAGGCGCGGTGATTGGCGGCTCTAATCTGGATATTTATGCTGCAATGCGGGGCGTTTCCCTTGAAGAATTTATGAAGACGCGAAATCAACAAGTTACCTACTCCGTGGCAGGCAAAGAGAAAGTGAACTAACCAGTATGGGGTGGGATCCCGCCACCCCTTCATTATTTGAGAATGCGCACGCCATTTGAGAAACAAGACACACGGCAGGGTTTCGCTTATTTTTATCGCCAGCCTAAAATCAACCTGTGTGCAATAACATCACCCGCAATTTTATATTTTGGCTATAGCAAACTGCAGCACTGCCCCCCTTCAGACAGGAAAACAAATCGTGGCGAAAATTCCCGTTAGCTATCCGTCAGCAATATTATGGCTTGCCTGGCATGCGGTTTAAATTTGATAATCAATCACCGTTTCATCCGGCTCCATCACCTGCCGTTTAATATCGTCAACCGACAGCCCGGCGTTGCACAGTTCGATAAAGCGCCAGACATAATTGCGCTGCAACTGACCACGCTTGAGGCCGAGCCAGACGGTATTGGCATCAAACAGGTGTTGCGTATCCAGTCGAACCAGTTTCCCTTCTTCGTTTTCACCGCTGGATTGTTCCGCTACCAGCCCGACCCCCAGCCCCAGCTCAACGTAGGTTTTTATCACATCCGAATCCTGCGCGCTTAACACCACATCCGGGATCAGCCCCTTACGGCCAAACGCCTCATCAATGCGCGAGCGTCCGGTGATGCCCTGCCGGTAAGTAATTAACGGCCAGCGGCTGATCTCTTCCAGCGTCAGCGGCGAACTTTGCGCCAGCGGGTGATCGCTGGGCACCAGTAAACTGTGATGCCAGCGGAACCACGGGAATGCCGCCAGCGCGCTGTCATTGCTTAGCCGTTCACTGGCGATGCCAATATCCGCGCCACCATTATGCAACAGCGACTCTATTTCCTGCGGCGTGCCCTGGATTAACTCAAGACGCACTTCCGGGAACAATGCGCGAAACGCTTTGATCACCGATGGCAGGCTATATCGCGCCTGGGTGTGGGTGGTGGCAATGGTCAGCACACCTGAGGTGTCGTTAGTGAAGAGGTCAGCGAGCCGGCGAACGTTACTCGCCTCATTGAGAATGCGCTCGGCAATCACCAGCAGTGCTTTGCCGGGTTCCGTCATGCCGAGCAGCCGCTTGCCGCGACGGATAAAGATCTCTATCCCCAGCTCTTCCTCAAGCTCGCGGATATGACGACTTACACCGGATTGCGAGGTGTAAAGCATATTGGCGACTTCGGTCAGGTTGTAATCCCGCCGCGCCGCCTCGCGGATAATTTTTAATTGCTGGAAATTCACCCTTCCCTCCAGACCCATCAGACATGACGCTATTGTTAAAGTCTGTGGTCTGGCAGAACAAATAATAAAAACCAGCATCTTATTCCATTAAGGAATAATCCTTAGCTTACCAGTTGCAATTCGTGGCTTTCCATTGCCGGTCTGCTCACCAGCGACAGCAAAATATCTTTCACGGCCTGCGCTTGCGGCGACAGCGAACCGCGTGCTGAGACGTTGAGCGACAGCGGCAGGTTCATTGACGGGGTAGTAATGCGCGACATCCAGCCGTTGGTCGCGCTGCACAGCGAGCGTGCGGCGGACTCCGGCAACACGGTTCCCCCCATGCCGCTGGCAATGGCCGCGGTTAAGGTGGCGATAGATTCGATTTCGCCGATGATTTTTGCGGTCAGTCGGCGCAGCGAGAAAGCTTCATCCACGCGCAGGCGCACAGCGCTGTAATCACGCGGCAAAAACAGGTTCATCTCCGCCACCGCCGCCAGATCCACGCTCTGCCCAGGGCAGTCGCGCGTCCCTACCAGATAGAGATCTTCTTTTAACAGCGGCAGGCTGTTGATCCCCGCACCGGGCGCACGTTCATAGAGCACGGCCATATCAAGCTGGCCGCTCAGCAGTTTATCATTCAGCACCGCACCGCTGTTCTCGTGGAGATAGACTGTTACGTCCGGCAATTCATTACGCACCGCCTGCAGCAGCGGCATGGTAATCGACGAGGCCGCCGTACCGGGCGCAAGACCGATGGAAACCTGACCGCGCAGCGACTGCCCGACGTTATTTACCGCCATTTGAGCCTGTTCGCACTGGCGCAGGATCATCCGCGCATGGGTATAGAGAATTTTCCCGGCTTCGGTGGGCGTCACGCCCCGTTTGGTCCGGATCAATAATTGTTGATCCAGCTCACCTTCCAACGTGGCAACTTGCTGGCTCAGCGCCGGCTGTGCAATATGCAGGACTTCAGCTGCCTGGGTCAGGCTGCCAATATCGACGATTTTTACGAAGTATTTCAGTCGCCTTAAGTTCATTTTGCCTCCTGTTACGGATTACCGGGCCAACACCGGATGTTATGTCGTCGGAGGAGTTGCAATATGCTTGCCAGTTTTTTACGACGCAATAAATCCTGCCTAACAGGCTGGATAATAAGAGTTTCTAATTACACCTGCGGTAATTATTACTGAAACAGTGGTTTGGGATCTGCCCCATAAGGGGTAATTTGCACCATAACAGTGCAAATACTGGCGTAAGTGCTTATTGGCGCAACAGATTGCCGAAATTGTCAGCAAACGATCGGGTTAGGGCAATCCAGCCTTTGACAAGCCCGGTGCCCGCCGTTAATATGCGCCCCGTTCACACGATTCCTCTGTAGTTCAGTCGGTAGAACGGCGGACTGTTAATCCGTATGTCACTGGTTCGAGTCCAGTCAGAGGAGCCAAATTTAAAAAGCCTGCTTTCGAGCAGGCTTTTTGCTTTATTGACCCCTGCCCCAGGCCACAACTTCCACGTCCAGCCACGCGATAAACCGACTGACTGCCGGTTTTTTCTCTGCGTGCAGTGGCGTCACTTGCCAGTAAGACAAGGGATAATGTGTACTGAAGTCGATAAGCTGTACCCGTTCTCCACGGGCAATGGCACCCTCAATCCGAGAACGCCGCACCTCCCCATACGAATGGCAATATCCACGAGCCCCTGATAAAAGTTGACCACTGCCTGGCTGGTCATCAGGCGCACAGTCATGTGTGGATGACGCGCACAAAACCTGGCCAGCCCCGGAACCCGTCAATGGCTGGCGAAAGAGGGCAACGTCGCAACGGTTAGCGCCTCAGCCCGCGGTTTCACCTGCAATAACCGGGTGGCGTCTTCAATACGATTCACTGCCTCGCGCCTCTGCAAAGCATGCAAGCGTGTGTAACCGGGTCTTGAGCCAGTTGGTGGCCCCCCGCTTACCGCTGCGTTTATGTGAATAGATTTTCACTTCAAAGGGCGGTACGTAAAACGGCAACGGGAAGATGCGAATTTTCGCCGCCTGCGCCAGCTTTTCCGCGGCAGAGCGCGGCAGCGCCATCAGCATGTCGCTGTCGGCAATCATAAAGGGCGCGCTGAGCATTGAGGGCGTTTTTATGGCGATCTGCCGTGTGTAACCCATCCGCGCAAGTTGCGTATCAAGCACGCCCTGCGCCTCGTTCCATGGTGTGATCACCAGGTGTCTGGCCGCCAGATATTCCGCAAGGGTCAAGGTTTTTCTGGCGAGATGGCTAATGGCGACATACTCATCGGCGCACCAGTTTATCTCATCAAGTTCCGGGTGCCGTTCATCCTCTTCGGCGCTGAACCCCAGCGCCAAATCGACTTCCCCCGCCAGTAATTCAGTCAGTGCCGGGCTGTGCGGCAGATAACGCAACTCAAAGCGCAACCCCGGTGCATCATGCTGTAACTGCTGCATTAGCGCCGGGAAAATAGTAAATGCGGTGAAATCGGTAATCGCAATCTGCAAACAGTCGCTGCTGCTGGCCGCGTTGAACTCCGCCTGTGGCGCCAGTTCCTGATTAAGAAACTTCAACGACGAGGCGATAGCTGGCGCAAGTTGCGTAGCATAAACGCTGGGGCACATGCGGTGCCCCTCGCGGTAAAACAGTGGATCGTTTAACCCACTGCGTAAGCGGGACAGAGCATGGCTTAACGCCGAGGTGCTCATTGCCAGTTCCTCTGCCGCCTGGCTTACCGAGCGATAGCGATATACGGCATCAAATACCAGCAGCAGATTGAGGTCGAGGCGTCGTAAAGCAGAATGCATAATATTCAACGTCCGGTGATTTCATTGCACTTAATTCTTTTTACGATAGCGCTTATGCTGGTCGCCATCAATTGACTCCCGCATAACAGAAGGCACGAAACCATGAGTATTACCCTCCGCCAGGCGCAGCCGGAAGACGCAAGCGCGATTTACGACATGATTTATGAACTGGCGGTCTATGAAAAAGCGCCACAGGAAGTGGTCACCACCCCGGATGAAATTCGCGCAACGCTGTTTGCTGCAGACAGCAACACCGAAGCCTTAATGTGCGAAATTGACGGTCAGATCGCGGGCTATGCGGTATTTTTCACCAGCTACTCCACCTGGCTTGGGCGTAATGGCATTTACCTGGAGGACCTCTATGTTTCGCCAGAATTTCGCGGTAAAGGTGCTGGACGGGCACTGCTGAAGCGGATTGCGCAGTGTGCAGTACAACGAAAATGCGGCCGTCTGGAGTGGAGCGTCCTCGACTGGAACAAACCCGCTATCGACTTTTATCTCAGTACTGGCGCACTGCCACAAAGCGAGTGGGTACGCTACCGTCTTGATGGCGAAGCGCTGGTGAATTTCGCCGGCTAAGCCCCGCGCGCCGCGCTTGCGCTTAAAGTTTGTGCAAAAAATGCCGATAAGATGGTGCAGCTCTGATTTACGCTGCTATCAGTTTGTTTTGTTCCATAACTAAAGGATGACTGAATGGATCCAATTCAAATCGCTTCATTAGCCAGTAGCCTTGACTCTTATCAGCTCGATAATCAGGTCAACACGCTGGTCCTGAAAAAAGCGCTGGATAGTCAGAAATCGATAGCGACCGATCTCATCCAGCAGATCCCGCAGTTGCCATCGAACCCGGCAATCGGTCGTAACATTAACACCACGGCCTAATCCGGTTTGCCCGCTGGCGCTTCGCGACATCGCGTCATCCGGTTAAACAGTGCCCAGGCCCGCCTTAGTGCGGGCCTTTTTATTTCCCTTCGCTTGCTTAGCATTCCGGTTCATCGTACCCTTATCATAATTAAAACCGATCGGTCTAAATGATGAATGGCGTAACAGAGACAATGCAAAAACCCCGGCGTGGGCGGCCGCCGAAAGTTGAACGCGCGTTCACCGACACCCGCGAAGAGCTGATTCGCTCGGGGCTGGCAGTGATCACCGAAACCGGTTATCTCTCGGCGGGCATTGATGCGGTGATCAAAACCATCGCGGTTCCCAAAGGATCGTTCTACCACTGTTTTAAGAGTAAAGAGGCCTTTGGGCTGGCCGTACTGGAAGCGTATGGCGCGTTCTTTGCCCACAAACTCGATAAGTTTTTACTTGATACGCAGCGCTCTCCTCTGCAACGGCTGGAAGCCTTTGTGCACCATGCCGGGCAGGGCATGGCGAAATACGACTTTCGCCGGGGTTGCCTGGTTGGCAACCTGCTGCAAGAAACACCGCTTCTGCCGGAAACTTTCCCCGCGCAATTGAAAGCCATCCTCAGTGACTGGGAAACCCGCGTCGCGCGCTGCCTGGATCTCGCCTGCCAGCAGGGCGAACTCGCGCCCGATACCGCCACCAAAGCGCTGGCGAGGATCTTCTGGTCCGGCTGGGAGGGTGCCGTCATGCGCGCCAAGCTTTACCGCTCCGTAGAGCCGCTCAATCAGTACTGGGCGTTTTACTGCTACAGCATAAAAAAATCCCCTGACGCACACGCCAGCAAGGGATAAAGCACCTGCACAGGACGGCCTGACACGCCGAAACTCAACCTCATCCGACGAGGAAAACGCAGTCATGAAAGCATTAGTTCTGGAACAGAATGAGAATCAAACCCTGGCGGAAGTGAAAGACGTCGACCTGCCCGCACTTGCCGACGGTGATGTCCGGGTCGATATTGACTGGTCCAGCCTGAATTACAAAGACGCGCTGGCGATCACGGGCAAAGGCAAAATCATCCGCCAGTTCCCGATGGTACCTGGCATTGATTTTACCGGGCACGTGAGCGAAAGCCGTGACCCGCGCTTTACGCCAGGCCAGGCGGTGATCCTCACCGGCTGGGGCGTAGGCGAAAACCACTGGGGTGGCCTTGCCACGCAAGCCTGCGTCAAAGGTGACTGGTTAGTACCATTGCCGGAAAGCTTAAGCGCCCGCGAGGCGATGATCATCGGTACGGCGGGGTTTACCGCAATGCTGTGCGTCATGGCGCTGCAAGACGCAGGCGTCACGCCTCAGCACGGTACGGTCGTCGTGACGGGCGCCAGCGGCGGCGTCGGCTGTACTGCCGTCGTATTACTGAAAGCGCTGGGCTACCGCGTGGCGGCGGTGACCGGCCGTGAATCGACCCATGACTTCCTGCGCGAGGCAGGCGCTGATGAGATCCTGCCACGCAGTGATTTTGAACAAACCCGCCCGCTGGAAAAACAGCTTTGGGCGGGTGCCATCGACACGGTGGGCAGCCATGTGCTGGCCAAAGTGCTGGCGCAGACCAATTACGGCGGTTGTGTTGCGGCCTGCGGCCTGGCCGGCGGTTTTGATCTGCCTACCACGGTCATGCCGTTTATCCTGCGCAATGTCCGTTTGCAAGGGGTGGACTCAGTCATGGTGCCTACTGCCCAGCGCGGCGCCGTCTGGCAGCGTCTGGCGGACATTCTGCCCGCGAGCTACTACCAGCAGGCAGCCACGGAAATCTCCCTTGAACAAGCCCCTGCCACCGCGGCTGATTTCCTGCAAAACAAGATCCACGGTCGCACGCTGGTGAAAATCAACGGCTAACCCCCGCCCGGTGCGCTGGCGTGCCGGGTTCTTGCTTTCCCCGTTTTCTCTGAATCCCTGGCATGCGGCTTTTGTTTCACAATCCTGTGACATACTATCGGGAACAGCCGTAGAGCAGACAAGGAGATAACGATGGATAATCAGGGTACAAATTTGACCCCGCAACAGGCACTGGATCAACTGGAGGCGCTGTACGACCGCTCGGTCACCGCCCTGCGTGATGCCATCGGCCTGTATATTGAAAACGGCCAGCTTCCCGACGTCGAAGCCCGTGCCGGGGGGTTGTTCGTCTACCCGCAACTGTCGGTAAGCTGGAACGGCAGCGCAACAAACCCGCCGAAAACCCGTGCTTATGCACGCTTTACCCATTCCGGTTGCTACACCACCACGGTTACCCGCCCGTCGCTGTTCCGTCCCTATTTACTTGAGCAACTGACGCTGCTGTGCCAGGACTACGGCGCGCACATTGAGGTGGGTCTGTCCGCACATGAAATTCCTTATCCGTATGTGATTGACGGTTCAGCCCTGACGCTGGACCGCTCGATGAGCGCAGGGCTGACGCGGCACTTCCCGACCACGGAACTGGCGCAAATTGGTGACGAAACGGCGGATGGCCTGTTTCACCCCACGGAGCTTTATCCGCTGTCGCATTTCGACGCGCGTCGCGTGGATTTCTCGCTGGCGCGCCTGCGCCATTACACCGGTACGCCGGTCGAACATTTCCAGCCGTTTGTGCTGTTTACCAACTATACCCGCTACGTCGATGAGTTTGTACGTTGGGGATGCAGCCAGATCCTCGACCCGGACAGCCCTTACGTGGCGCTCTCCTGCGCGGGCGGAAACTGGATCACTGCCGATACCGAAGCACCGGAAACCGCCGTTTCCGATCTGGCATGGAAGAAGCACCAGATGCCGGCATGGCACTTAATTACCGCCGATGGTCAGGGCATTACGCTGATCAACATCGGCGTCGGGCCGTCCAATGCGAAAACCATTTGCGACCACCTGGCGGTGCTGCGGCCTGATGTCTGGCTGATGATTGGTCACTGTGGCGGCCTGCGCGAGAGCCAGGCAATCGGCGATTATGTACTGGCGCACGCTTACCTGCGCGATGATCACGTGCTGGATGCCGTTCTGCCACCGGATATTCCCATTCCAAGCATTGCTGAAGTGCAGCGTGCGCTGTATGACGCTACGAAAGAGGTGAGCGATATGCCGGGCGAAGAAGTAAAACAACGCTTGCGTACCGGTACCGTTGTCACCACCGACGATCGCAACTGGGAGCTACGCTATTCCGCCTCAGCGCTACGCTTTAACCTGAGTCGTGCAGTCGCGATTGATATGGAAAGCGCCACCATTGCTGCCCAGGGCTACCGCTTCCGCGTGCCCTATGGCACGCTGCTGTGTGTGTCTGACAAGCCCTTACACGGCGAGATCAAACTTCCCGGCCAGGCGAACCGCTTTTATGAAGGGGCAATTTCTGAACATTTACAGATAGGCATTCGCGCGATTGATCTGCTGCGTGCGGAAGGCGACCGCCTGCACTCCCGCAAACTGCGCACCTTTAACGAACCGCCGTTCAGATAACCCTAAAAGGATTTCACATGCACACTCCCTCTCCACTTCAGGCTTTGCGCGACCAGCTGGTTGCGCGGGATCTGGACGGCATCATCGTTCCGCGCGCCGATGCTCATCAGAGCGAAGATTGCGCCCCGCACGACAATAAGTTGCAATGGCTGACCGGTTTTACCGGCTCCGCCGGGCTGGCGCTGGTGCTGCGCGACAGCGCGCTGCTGTTTGTCGATGGGCGTTACCAGGTTCAGGTGCGCAACGAAGTGGATCTCAACGCGTTTGCTATTCACCATTTGCATAACGAACCGCTGGATCAGTGGCTCAACACTTCACTGCCTGCGGGCAGCCGTATTGGCTTTGAGCCGCTGTTAATGGTCAACAGCCAGTACCAGGCCTTAGGTGCCACGCACTGCAAGCTGGTCGCGCTCGACGCCGATCCGTTCGAAGCCATCTGGCACGATCGCCCGGCGGCACCCTGCGGGGTGATCCGCGAAATGCCGGTGGCGATAAGCGGTGAAAGCAGCGCTGACAAACGCGCCCGTATTGCACAGGTACTGGCGGAAAAGGGGGTGGATTATCTTGCCATCACCCTGCCGGATAATATCGCCTGGCTATTGAATATTCGGGGTGCCGACGTTGCAATGAACCCGGTGGCACACGCGTTTGCGCTGCTCAGCCGCGACGGCGCAGTCGAGTGGTTTGTTAACCCACAGAAAACGGCTTCGCTCTCTGCGCAACTGCGCTCATCGCTAACGCTCAGCGATTTCGACGCCTTTCTGCCCCGCTGCCAGCAACGGGCTGCCGGGAAAAAGCTCCTTCTTGACAGCGACTTCGCGCCGGTGGCACTGCGTTTTGCTATTGAGCAACACGGCGGTACCGTAGTGTGGGGCGCGGATCCTATTACCTTTATCAAAGCGCATAAAAACGAGACAGAACTGGCCGGTTACCGCGAATGCCACCAGCAGGATGGCGCAGCCTGGGTGAACTTCCTCGCCTGGCTGGCGCATGAAGTCCCTGCGCGCGAGGCAGCAGGCAACCCGGTAACCGAACTGGAAGCCCAGCAAAAGCAACTGGCATTCCGCCAGCAGCAACCGGGGTTTATTGAGCAGAGTTTCAGCACTATTTCCGCCGCAGCGAGCAATGCGGCAATGTGCCATTACCACAGCAGTGAGCAGACCAATAAGGCGCTGAGCCGCGATAATTTCTATCTCAACGACTCTGGCGGCCAGTACCAGAACGGCACCACCGACGCCACACGTACCCTCTCCTTTGGCCCGCTGGATGCGCAGCAGCGCCTGCACTACACGGCGGTGCTGAAAGGCTTTTTGTCGATGTTCACCCTGCAGTTCCCCAGCGGTACGTGCGGTCATCAACTGGATGCTTTTGCCCGCCGCGCCTTATGGGATTTAGGTCTGGATTTCGATCACGGTACCGGCCATGGCGTCGGCCACCAGTTGCTGATCCACGAGCAGCCGCAGCGTATCGCGAAAAAAGTGAATCCGTGGCCGCTGTCTGCGGGCAATATTATGACCATCGAACCGGGTTACTACCTGGCGAATCGTTACGGCATTCGCATTGAAAATCAGGTTGAAGTGGTGGAGAGCCAGCCAGGCTTTTGTCGCTTTGCGTCCCTGACGTTGATCCCTATCGATGTCAGCCAGGTGGAGTGGAGCCTGCTCAGCGATCAGGAGCAGCAGTGGCTGGATGATTACCACCAGCAGGTACGCGACACCCTGTCGCCGTTGGTTAGCAGTGAGGCTCGCCCCTGGCTGTTCGCCGCAACCGCGCCGCTGCGCGTTCACGCAAGCTAATGCGCCCCTCGCCGCCACTTTTCGCGTGGCGGCTATTTTACGGTTTACACACTCTCACCCGACGGCATGCGGGTTGCAAAAGCGTGACAGATTACGGCATGGTGTGAGGAGAGAACGAAAACACTCCTGCGGAACAGAAAAAACCGGCCACAGGATAAGAAGCCCGACAGGCGGGTGAAGAAAAGGTACGTAATGAAAACCGTAAGCGTAAAAAATTTACTGATTGGCGAAGGCGCGCCAAAAATCATCGTCTCACTGATGGGTAACGATCTTGCCAGTATCCGTTCGGAAACCCAGGTTTACCAAAACGCCGACTTCGACATCCTTGAATGGCGCGTCGACCATTTTGCCCATGCGACCTCCGTTGACGCAGTACTGGAGGCCGCAGCGATCATCCGGGCGGCATTCCCCGACAAACCGCTGCTGTTTACTTTCCGTAGCGCTAAAGAGGGTGGCGAGCAGGCGCTTGCGGCTGAAGATTATATTGCACTCAACCGCGCCGCGGTCGACAGCGGACTGGTAGATATGATCGATCTTGAACTGTTCACCGGTGATGCGCTGATTAAACCTGCCGTGGCACAGGCCCAGGCGAAAAACGTGCGGGTCGTGATGTCCAGCCATGATTTCCAGACCACGCCGCCTGCGGAAGAGATTGTTGTGCGTCTGTGCAAAATGCAGGAACTGGGCGCGGATATCCCCAAAATCGCGGTGATGCCCCAGAGCAAAACCGACGTGTTGACGCTGCTTAGCGCCACACTGACGATGCAGGAGCAGTACGCTGATCGGCCAATTATTACGATGTCGATGGCAAAAACCGGGGTGATTTCGCGCCTTGCAGGGGAAGTGTTTGGGTCTGCTGCCACGTTTGGCGCAGTGAAAAAAGCCTCTGCACCGGGCCAGATCGCCGTGGACGATTTACGCGCGGTGTTATCTATCCTCCACCAGGCCTGACGGCCCCAGGCCGGATGCGGTGATCCGGCCTGGGCACGGCTCCCGGTTAGCCCGCTACTTAGACGGTGAGGATCGCATCCACATCGCCGTCAGGGCGGAGAGCAAACACCCTACCATCAGGTAAACTGCTACCGAATGCCACTCACCGCCAGAGAAGGTTAATAAGGCCGCGGCAATAAACGGGGTAAACCCGCCGCCCACTACGCTGGCGACCTGATACCCCACGCCTGCGCCGCTGTAGCGGTAACCTGCGCCGAACATTTCGGTAAACATTGGCTGCTGCACACAGACCACCATATCGTGAGCGATATTAGCCAGCATGAGCGAGAAGATCACCACGCCCAGAATCGAACGGGCTTCCAGCGCCATAAAAAACGGAAACGCGCTTAATGCCCCCACCAACGCACCGGTGATATAGATGCGCCGACGCCCGTAGCGGTCTGCCATCCAGGCAAACAGGGGGATGGTCAGGCAACTGATGCCGCCAACCAATAAACCAATATTGAGAAACAGTTCGCGCGGCATGCCGAGATTCTGAGTGGAGTAATTAAGCGCAAAGGCCGTCACGATATACATCGTGAGCAGCTCACACAGACGCAGGGCAATGATCTTCAAAAATGCCCCGGGGTGACGCACCAGCGCTTCAAACACCGGCAGGCGTTTTTTCGCTTTCGGCACCTGCTGGCCTTGCGCCTCTTCAAATTCAGCAGACTCTTCCATGCCGTTTCGCACCCACAGCGCGCCAAGTACCAGCACAATGCTGAACAGGAACGGCAAACGCCAGCCCCAGCTCAGGAACTGCGCGTCGGTGGTAAGCGAGCTGATTAACGACACCAGCCCGGTAGAGAGCAGCAATCCCACGCCATAGCCCACCTGCACGCCGCTGCTGTAAAACGCTTTTTTGCCCGCAGGCGCACTCTCCACTGCCAGCAACGCCGCCCCGCCCCATTCGCCGCCGACGGCGAAGCCCTGAATGGCGCGCAGCATTACCAACAGCGCAGGTGCCCACCAGCCAATGGTCGTAAAGGCAGGCAGAATGCCGATGCAGGCAGTGGCAATGCCCATCATCCAGACGGTCATCATCAACATTCGCTTGCGGCCCAGCCGATCGCCAAAATGACCGAAAATAATGCCGCCCAGCGGACGGAACAGGAAGCCCACGCCAAAGGTGGCAAAGGCCGCCAGCGTGCCCATCGCCGGATCGATCTGCGGGAAAAATTCGCGGTTAAAGACCAGCGCGGCGGTAATGCCGTAGAGTAAAAAATCGTACCAGTCGACGACTGCTCCGGCGAAGCTGCCCCAGGCAGCACGTCGGGCGCGATGAAGTGAAGGTGTCTCCTCATGAGGGCGGGGTGTAACGAGCGTGGAGTCCATAGTTGTCCTGTCCGTTTAAATTCCGAATTTTTTAGTTATTAATATTGGAAGAGGGTTACTCACATCGTGCGCGGCAAAATAAAAGCCGCAACTGAGACTACAGCGACAACCGCCTGCTGAAAACCCTTTTACAGGTACGGAAGCAGGAAAGGGGAATTTCACTCAGGGAAAGTGGATGGGCAGAAGATTATCCGGCCGCAGAAAAGCAAAAAGCCTGCTCAAAAGCAGGCTTTTCAAATTTGGCTCCTCTGACTGGACTCGAACCAGTGACATACGGATTAACAGTCCGCCGTTCTACCGACTGAACTACAGAGGAATCGTGTGAACGGGGCGAATATTAGCGGCGCCCCTGGCCCTTGTCAAAGCCTGATTTCACATTTCAGCGCGTTTGCCGAATTATTCTCCATTCTGTGCAGAACCAGCGCGTTGCAGTGGCGTTTTCTGCGGCCTGGGGTACTTCCACAACCAGCGGCCGCTGACCATACGCCAGTAGAACAACACGCCGCGTACCGCCCAGTCGAGGAACATCCCCAGCCAGACGCCAATCACACCCATGCCGAGCATGATGCCTAATACGTAACCGGCCACCACGCGACAACCCCACATGCCAATCATCGACACCCACATGGCGAAACGGGCGTCGCGCGCGCCTTTCAGCCCGGCGGGTAATACCCATGATGCCGCCCATATTGGCATAAACGCGGCATTCAGCCACAGAAGCACTTTAACGACCTCTTTTACATCCTCTTCCTGGGTGTAAAACGAAGCGAACAGCCCGGCAAAGGGGGCGGTGCCCCAGGCAATGGCAGTCAGCAAAAGGGTCGACAACCAGAACACATGCCGCAGTTGCCGTTCGGCCTGCGCGATTTGGCCTTTACCCAGCCGTTTGCCGGTAATGATCGTTGACGCGGATCCCAGCGCGTTGCCCGGCAGGTTGATAAGCGCCGCGACCGAAAAAGCAATAAAGTTACCGGCAATAACGTTGGTGCCCATGCCGGCCACGAACATCTGGGTCAGGAGTTTACCACCGTTAAACAGCACCGATTCGATACTGGCCGGGATGCCAATCCCCATCACTTCCCAGATGATGCCGAAGTTGAGCTTTTCGAAATAGCTCTTCAGCGAAATACGCAGTGACGGGTTAAAGCCAATCATCAGCACCCAGATAATCGCCACCGCGCCAATATAACGCGAGATGGTCAGCCCCAGCCCGGCGCCGGCAAACCCCATCCCTTGCCAGCCGAACAACCCGTAGATCAACACGCTACTGATCAAAATATTCAGGATATTCATGCCGCCGTTAATCAACAACGGGATTTTAGTGTTTCCCGCACCGCGCAGCGCCCCGCTGCCAATGAGCGCAATCGCGGCCGCCGGGTAGCTGATGACCGTCAACTCAAGGTAGGTGAGCGCGAGCGCTTTCACTTCCGCCGATGCCGCACCGGCAATAAAGTCGATGATTTCCGTGCCGAAATAGTGGATCACTGCTGCCAGTACAATGGCAAACAGGGTCATGATTACCAGCGACTGGCGCGTTGCCGCCCTCGCCCGCTCCGGATCCAGCTTGCCAAGACTGAAGGCTACCACCACCGTGGTACCGAGATCGATCGCCGCGAAAAAGGACATCACCACCATATTGAAGCTGTCTGCCAGGCCAACGCCCGCCATCGCCTCTTTGCCGAGCCAACTGACGAGGAAGGTGCTGAGCACGCCCATCATCAGAACGCAGGTGTTTTCCAGGAAAATAGGTACGGCAAGGGGGGTGATTTCTCGCCAGAACAGAACGCGGTAGCTGTTACGTTTTTTATACCAGGGGGTACGCATGGCGGCCTGGCGAAGGGATGTGACGAGGTTCAAAATTTTCCTTAGCCGTGAATGATGAAACCACATTTCAAATAATGGGGGAGAAACCCTGATCGTGCAAAGCTTTTCCTTAAAATTGGCGGCAATAGCGGCAAACTGTCGACGGAATCGGCAGTCAAGCGCGCGCGGCTAAAATGAGGTTTGACAAATGTTTTTTCGCCGCTAAGATAAGCCTCCACACGATTCCTCTGTAGTTCAGTCGGTAGAACGGCGGACTGTTAATCCGTATGTCACTGGTTCGAGTCCAGTCAGAGGAGCCAAATTTAAAAAGCCTGCTTTCGAGCAGGCTTTTTGCTTTTCTGCACGCCCTTCACGCCCTGGTTCAGGTAGTTGCGAGCCGCATCACGAAACCGTATGTTATGCCTCTTCTCTCCCGTTGGGTGATTTTTGCTGTACGCATTGAGGAAAAATGGACGCTTTATTTGTCTACGGTACGCTTCGTCCGGGCCAGTCAAATGCCCATATTCTGGAAAGCATCGGCGGCGAGTGGCTACCCGGTTATGTAACCGGTACGTTTTACGAACGCGGCTGGGGCGCTGCGGCGGATTTTCCTGGCATCGTGCTGGATAAAGACGGTGCAAAAGTACCGGGCTTTCTGTTTCTGTCAGCCAGACTTTCGGAACACTGGGCCATGCTGGATGCGTTTGAAGAGGGCTACGATCGGGTCGCGGTTGAGGTCACGACTGCCGATGAACGGCAGATCACGGCATGGATTTATCAGCTGCAGCCCCGTCGCGAGATACCGTAACCATTAACGCGGCGGAAAGTCTTTTTCATAGGCCTGCAAATGGTGGCGAAAAAAGGTTTCATAGATTTGCGCCGAGCGGACTAACGCCGTGACTTCAATGCAGGTTTCGCCCATTTCGGCGGAGTAATCGATGACGGCTATGGCCTGGCAGGAGACCTCTTCATGGGTGTCGCAGGTGTAGAGTTGATACACTGCATCAGACGCACCTGGCGTATAAAACGACGTCGGCTCCATGGCGCCATGCACGAAGCCCATTGGCGGATCGCCGGACTCAAGGGCGGTGTAACCAATAATATTTTCGCCGTGTTTAATCGCGTACTGCATGAGCCTCTTCCCGTTATTCATAAGGTTCAAAGCGGTAACCGCGTTTTATCGATTGCGGCTACTGTAGCTAAATCACTCTCTGAAGCATAAAGTGGCAGCCACTTATGCTATTTCCAGGGACGATATATGAAACGTTTACTCTTAACACTGTTGCTGCTTTCGCCCGCGGTGCTTGCTGATGAAACCTTATCCGCACCCGTCACTGCCGCGCTTAAATTTAATCAGTGGTATATCGGGCAGATTGAACAAGATAACTCACCGCTGGTTGATCCTGCTGCGCTGAAACCCTACGTCACACGCGATACGCTGCGGGCGATAAAAACACTCTATTCCGGCGACAGTAATGATAAAGACATGCCGGATATGGATATGTTTACCAAATCGCAGGATTTTGGCGAGGACTGGCGGCAGGTGAGCTTTGTATCCTCTGATTTTGACCCGACCTGTATCCATGTTTACGTTGCCTTTGGCGAGAAAAAAGATCACATCGTGGCCGACTGCATGGTGCAGGAAGACCATAAATGGAAGATCCGTTCGGTGACGTTGATCAAGTAGCACGCCGGGTGAACAGCCGCGTAGCGCCAGTTATTGCGGCTTGTCGGCTTGATGGCGTAACCCGCTTGCAAGCAGGGTGAAGACCTCAATCACCTTTGGCAGCGTTTGCTGCGGATCGTCGCTGGTGGCGATACAAAGGGCCGCATTCAGCGCAGCACTGTTTAACAGATGGGCCGCGACACTGGCGTCCACGGCTTTAATTTCCTGGCGTTCAATCAATGTTGTCAGCGTCTGACGCGTGGACGCAAGGCAGCTATTCTGGCTGGGCCACTGCGCGGGGTCGCCCAGAAACGCGGGGCCATCCAGCAACACGATACGCTGCACTTCCGGGTCCAGCGCCATTTTGATGTAGGCAATCCCCTCCGCCAGCAGACGCGCCCAGTCATCACTCGCACTGGCGGCTGCCGCTTTCGCACGTTGCGCCATTTCCCCGTCGACCTGAGCCACCACAGCAGCGAGTAGCCCTTTTTTATCGCCAAAGTTGTGATAAAGCGCGCCCCGGGTCAGCCCTACGCTGGCGGTCAGTTCATCCATTGATGCTGCGGCAAAGCCTTTTTCGGCAAAGGCTTTTCGCGCTGCCGCGATCATTCTCGCGCGATTCGCTTCCATCGTTTCAATGCGGCGTTTAGCAGCCATACGTCCTCCTGTGGGCAAAATGGGCCAGCTCATTTGACATACGCGGCGTATGTGATATCTATTTAACATACGCCGTGTATGTTAAATCATTTGGCGGCGTCACGCTTATCGAATTCAACGCTATTTGACCAAAGGAAGCCCTATGATCCCTCGCGAACCCGTTTTTCCTGCCAACCGTCACGCGCTGTATGAGGCACATGGTTACTCTGCTGCAATCCGTTCCGGCGACTTGCTGTTTGTTTCCGGCCAGGTCGGCAGCCGCGCCGATGGCTCACCGGAGCCTGACTTTGCCGCCCAGGTGCGGCTGGCCTTCGATAACCTGCAAGCGACACTGGCAGCCGCTGGGTGTACGTTTGACGATTTGATTGATGTCACGACCTTTCACACCGATCCGCAACAGCAGTTTCCTACCATTATGGCCGTGAAACAGTCCCTTTTTCCCCAGCCTCCTTATCCAAACTGGACCGCCGTGGGCGTCACCTGGCTTGCCGGTTTCGATTTTGAAATTAAGGTGATTGCCCGCATTCCCGCCGGGCAAAACTAAAGGCGTAACGCCTGCCAGGCTTCTGAAAGGCATAGCACGGGATGTAGAGATACCAGACTCACAGGAAAATCATCGTGAGTCTGGATTGCATCAGAACGACCGGGTCAGAGAGGTAACCTGCAAATCAGCGATACCTTCAAGCGCGCGCACCAGTTCCTTAAAGGGCGCGGCCTGGGCGTGGTTTTCGAGCATGCTGGTGGAGGCCCAGCGCTCAATCATCACAAACTGATGATCGTTATCGCAATTGAGATGCAGCTGATACTGCTCGCAACCCGGTTCCCCCTGAACATCCCGTTCAACCGTTTTCAGCGCCTGTAACACCTTTTCACGCGCGCCGGGATGTGCGGTGATGGTGGCAACAATGGTGATCGCATTATGCATGTGGGTATTCCTTTGATGGATAAACATAAGACAAGCATACGCTCACAGCCGGGACAGATAACCCCTCTTTTTTGGCTAACACCTTAACCCCGGCAGTGAAAATGTGGTCATTGCGCCTCAGCAACCGCTGAGAAACCTGCTGTGGTTTGCCAGGAACAGAGATCAGGGTCTACGGGCAAAAAAAGGCGGGGAAAGGCCTGTTCCCCGCCTTTATATTGACGACAGTATCAGCTGCCGCGATAGGTGGAATAACCATACTGGCTGAGCAACAGCGGGACGTGATAGGTCGTCGAGGTACTGGTGATATGGAACTCAACCGGAATTTCAGGGAAGAAACTCGGTTGTTTTTGATCGGCGAAGTATTTGCCGGTTTTAAAAATTACCCGGTAATCCCCCGCTTCGAAAGGTTTTTCCGGCCATAACGCCTGAACACGGCCATCCTGATCTGTGCTGGCCGTATTCAGCACCGTCCAGTTTTCCCCCTGCTTCTGCTCGAGCGTTACCGCAACGCCTGCAGCCGGGGTGCCTGTTTGCTGGTTCAGTACATGGACGCTAAGCGGGTTTTTTGCCGCGGCAAGCGTAATGGCAGGGGCAGCAAGCAGTGTGGCAAGGGATAAAGCCGCAACAGTGTTTTTCATCTTAGATTCTCCTGTGTTAATGACCCCGCTGTTATACCTGCCCGGTTACCTGTATTGCCTGTCAGCAAGATGACGATATTGTCATCTGGCGCTGAAACACTGGGGCAGCCAGAAATTTCGTGGCACACTGCCGCCATGAAACTGTTACTGATTGAAGATAACCAGAGAGCCAGCGCCTGGGTGCGGAAAGGGCTTGAAGAAGCGGGCTATATTGTTGATCACACTGCCGACGGGCGGGACGGCTTACATCTGGCGCTGTCGCACCCTTACAGTCTTGTGATCCTGGATATTATGCTGCCCGGTATGGATGGCTGGCAGGTACTGCAAACCCTGCGCACCGCCAGCAATACGCCGGTCATTTGCCTGACGGCCAGAGACTCTGTGGATGATAGGGTTAAGGGGCTGGAACTGGGTGCGAATGATTATCTGGTTAAACCCTTCTCCTTTGCGGAACTGCTGGCACGGGTCAGGAATCAGCTCCGGCAACAGACACCACACGGTACCACGCTGCGCGTAGCCGATTTGGTGATGGACTCGTCGCGCTTGCAGGTGACGCGAGAGGGTAAGCCTATCGCACTGACGCGCAAAGAGTTCATGTTGCTGTGGCTGCTCGCCAGCCGCCACGGTGAGATCCTGCCGCGAACACTGTTGGCCAGTGAAATTTGGGGGGTTAATTTCGACAGTGAAACTAACATTGTCGATGTTGCTATCCGCCGACTGCGCCGTAAAGTCGATGATCCCTTTTCGCATAAGCTCATCATGACGGTAAGAGGTATGGGCTATTGTTTGTCTGAAAAGGGGTCTGGTGATGTATAGCCCTTCACTGACGCTCCGCCTGACGGCCATTTTTACGCTGATTATGGCGCTGGCCTGCGGCGGCATTAGCCTGCTTCTGTATAACGCATTACGCAGCGAGCTGGTGTGGCGCGACGATCAAACGTTGATCAACCGGGCCGCACAATTAAGACAACTGCTTGAAGATGGCGCACAACCTGGCGATCTGCCGCTCTATTTCAACCGTATGGTGGATACCCGCCAGGATATTCTCAGCATCCGTTCGCAGCACGTGCAAAACGTCAGTATCAATCACACCGGTGTGACGATACCTCCTCTCGCCGCGGTGCCGGTAAGCAGCCCACCGAATGAGAAACAGCTACACCGTTGGATCAATGCTGACGGCACAGAAGCCTCGGCGCTAAGCCTGCAGGCCCGTTCACCAACAGGGCCGGTGATCATTACGCTTGCCCGTGTTGCGCGGGAACGCGCCGTAATGCTGGAGCGCTATCGCCAGCAAAGCATTCTGGTTTCCCTGGCCGCCCTTTTGCTGTGTGCCGTTCTCAGCCCGTTACTGATCCGCCGGGGGCTTCGCGCTATTAGCCGGTTGAGCCACATCATGGCGGAAACCGGCAGCGATCGGTTAAGTCAGCCGGTGCCGCTGCCCGCCCTACCAAAGGAACTGCTGCCGCTGGGAGCTGCACTCAATACCATGCGCCAACGTTTGTCGACGGACTTTATCCGTCTGACCCAGTTTGCAGACGATCTGGCGCATGAGATCCGCACGCCGATCAATGTCCTGTTAGGCCAGAATCAGGTAGCGCTGGGCCATGCGCGTTCCGTTGCGGAATACCAGACCCTGCTGGAAGGGAACATTGAAGAACTGGAGGGGCTGTCGAGGCTGACGGAAAACATTCTCTTTCTTGCCCGCGCCACGCATTACAATATCAAGCTCAATAAAGAGACGTTCTTACTCTGTGACGCGCTGGAAACGCTGATCGATTTTCTTGAACCGCTGGCGGAAGAGCGGGAAATGCAAATAGCGCTTAATGCCGAAGGCAGCCTCAGCGCAGACAAAATGCTATTCCAGCGAGCCATTACTAACCTGCTAACCAATGCTATTCGTTATTCGCAAGGCCCAGGGATGATAACGGTCAATACGCGTCATCACACTGAATGCGTAGTGATTGAGATAGCAAACCAGGGCGCTGCTCTGGCCGAGCCGGATAAGGTTTTCGAACGGTTCTGGCGTGGCGACAATGTGCGCCACACGGCCGGAAGCGGGCTGGGGCTGTCGCTGGTGAGCGCCATCGCCACCTTGCATGGCGGCGATGCGTATTACCGGCACGAGAGTGGACACCATATCTTTGGCCTCAGACTGCCTGTGTGAGGTGACGCTGCGGGCAAACGCGCAGGCGGCGGACGAAATGGGTTACATACACCCCTCCTTCGCTGACAAGTCATGTCGTTTACAGGTTTACGTGTTTATTGTCTGCGGTGAAAATTCCAACACCCCTTTGTCATTTTTCTTTTCGGATAATCCTGTACGGGTTACCGCCCTCCTCACCCAAACCTGGTAACTTGAGGAATTTTGCAGACCTGTGTACCCTCATTCAGGGCCCGTGCTGCCCGCCGCTCGCTTCCTTCCGGGAAAAGGTGAAAGCATGTTTGTTCTCAACCTCATTAATTTTATCACTCTTGATGGTCGGGATGCGGTAATGCGAGCGCCCTCAATGCCTGACGCCAGGAGGAAATATGTTTTCTATCGAGCAAGCCAAACAAATGGCGGCAAAATTAAAAGCCTCGCTTGCGTTGCGCGAGCATAAGATTTCTTATTCCATCGCGCTTGAAATGGTTGCACACCAGTTAGGCTTCAGAGACTGGAATACCGCTGCAGCCACGTTGTCCCCAGAGATCTCCCCTTCTCAAATTCACTTCAATACATCCATACCGATATTACGGATTTTTGATGTTCGAAAAGCACAGGAGTTCTACCTTGAATTTCTGTCCTTCAGCGTTGAATTTGAACACAGGTTTGAACCCAACTTACCTTTATATATGGGCATTACCCGCGGGGGTTTGCAGTTACATCTTTCTGAACATCACGGCGACGCCAGCCCAGGCGCAACGATATTTATCCCAATGACGAATATTGCGTTATTCAGAGATGAACTGCACGGCAAACAGTATGGATATGGCCGCCCGGAAATAATTAAACAGGATTGGGGAGACGTGATGGAAGTCCATGATCCGTTTGGCAACCGGCTCCGCTTCTGCCAGAGCTAGTTCGTCCGGCTTAAACGAGGAGACCGCAAGCAGGCGGTCCTTGGTGAGCATAAAAAGCCTTGTCCGGTTTGGCACAGAGCGTGCGGTCAGTCTGGTCTGTTGTGCAGGCGTGGCATGACGGCCAAACTAAAAGCCAGGCCTCTCCGGGTTCTTGATCGGGTGGAAACAGTAAAACAGGTGCAGCAGACCGACATCGTGCCGAACGGGTTAAGAACGGGATTTTTAAAACTGCCATAGATTAAGATCTACAAAGACTTTACCGTGATACCGGCAGACAGGAGTATGCCAATGAAGCTCAGTTCGAAGAGCGTCAGAATCATTAACCTTTCACATTTCCTCAACCCGGGATAGGAAAGGATGACATTTCCCGTACTGAATGCTGTCACAAACATTCCCAACGATGAAGCCGCCAATAGGCTTCAGAACATAACCGGATTCCAGTCGGGCCCTTTTAATTCCTCTTGCTTCAGAACACCAGCCATAACGACCGACTGTAAGATCCCAAGCGCTATTAATCCGGATGTTTCATTAGCGATTTTGCAGTAATGGGATAAAAATACCTTAAAGCTACGCAAATTACAGAAAAGCACTACTTTTTTGAAGTTAATCATCGAGATATCCCTTTGCCGATTGACGCTTTATAATTGGTGCTTTTAAGCGTATATGAATGCGATAATAATATATATTTTCGCCTTTCAAGGCATGACTCTAAAGAATATCTTAGGGGGGCATAATTCATTTGAACTCTCTTTCGATAAGATGGATTTTACCCTCTATTTTAAGAAATATTTCAAACACTTTAATGTATTTATCCGCATTTGGATTTTCAATGATTTGATTTTTTAATTCTTCAAAATCCCTTACCTCTTGACTTTTCCCTGTATCAATCCAGTATACAATATTTATGTTCACTTTATGACTTTTTGCAAAATCAATAAGAATATTTGTACAGCTCTCACAAGGGATCCGTTCTGTTATCATCAGGACAGTATCAAAAATAAATAGGTTATCTGTAATCACCTGATGTAGTACATTGAATAGAATCCTTTCAGAGTCATGAAGGCGGTTATTTTCACCACTGTAAAAAGGTGTAACTATCAAACAATCATTTGAAGGTGGCGGCGGAAAAACACAAATTTTATCTGTAGATTTATGACGAAACCTTTTCTCAACACCACTGCCGATCAGCGATGCAATATAGCTTGGAATAGTTGAACCGTCAAAATATGAGTTAAATTGCTTCTCTCTTACCTCATCTCGACATTTCATGCTGGCGGCAATGAAACTGTTACTTATTACAACATCATCTTTGAACAAACTGCAGATTGCTATATTACCGACCAGGGCTTTTTTTAAATTATTTTTATTTACCACCCCCGAAAAATCAGGAACAGTCTTGCTAATCTCGTCCTCATAGTTTCTGTATTCCAGTATATGATTGAAACCATTGACCAACTCTTTATAATAACGTTCACTAAACATTACGAGTCCCTTTTTGGAAAATTTTTTTCGGCCCAGGTTTTCTCTTCATAAGCCAGGCCATTAAATTACAACCTGGAATCTAAAATGTATAGCCAAATCCGCCTGGTAAGAGGTTTGTTTTCAGACGTAATATGGGTTGATGCTTAGAGGCCTCCAATGATGCGGAAAATCAAGCATCACTATCTCTGATAACGATATATCCCCCGCACTCCATTGGAAGCTACGGTGCTGATCCGTAATGATGAATATTTATTTAGCGTTGTCGATCTACACGCTTATATCAAAGCATCATCCCTTATTATTGCAGCAGACCGGCATCTTCCCAGCCCGAGAAAGCAAGATTGCCGATGCTGCATGTTCTCCATCAGAGGCTGTAATCAATGTCGCAAGGGCTTGCCTACGCCGTATCGGGCTCAGATCCACTCTGGAGTACCAGCGCTATAGCGTTCACCGAATGCCCCGTCAGGCAGTATCCGTGATATCTCGTCAATATCTTCCTGTGTGAGAGACAACTCAGCGGCCCGGATATTTTCTACGAGACGATCCTGACGACGGGTGCCGGGAATGGGCACAATGTCATTCCCCTGCGCAAGCAACCAGGCCAACGCGAGCTGGGAAACCGAGGCCCCTTTCTGTCTGGCAAGCACCGTCAACTGTTCTACTGCGGCACGGTTTTTCTCGAAATTACCCGGTTGCCAGCGTGGGTCGAAGCGTCGGCTGTCAGTCTCGTCATACTCTGCAGCAGGCCTGACGTCTGCAGTCAGGAACCCCCGGCCAAGGGGGGCGTAGGCGACCAATCCGATCCCGAGTTCACGCGTTACGGGCAGGATTGCCTCTACATCACGCTCAAAGACCGAATATTCCGTCTGCAGAGCGGCAACTGGCTGGACCGCATGCGCCTTGCGGATGGTTTGGGGCCCGGCTTCACTGAGGCCGAAATATTTCACCTTTCCTTCCTGAATCAGGTCCCTGACCGCACCAGCAACATCCTCAATCGGAACGTTTGGGTCGACCCGGTGCTGGTAGAGGACGTCAATGTATTCAACACCAAGATAGCGAAGGCTGTTTTCAGTCACTTCACGGATATGCTCCGGCCGGCTGTTCATGGTGCACTCGCGGGTCAGTCCGAATTTGGTAGCGATGACAACATTTTCGCGGATCCC
Source organism: Kosakonia sp. (assembly GCF_032052965.1). Classification (GTDB taxonomy): domain Bacteria; phylum Pseudomonadota; class Gammaproteobacteria; order Enterobacterales; family Enterobacteriaceae; genus Kosakonia. Next base: position 1,620 of record NZ_DAMBVN010000025.1, on the reverse strand, counting down.
CCTGAGGGCACGCCCCACGAGTTTTTCGTTGTCACCCCATCCGTAGACTTCGGCGGTGTCGAACAGGGTCACGCCAAGATCATAAGCGCGCCTGATCGTTTCTATACCCTGTTGCTCATTACTCGGCCCGTACCAGAGGGTGATACCCATGGCGCCGTAACCCATTGCAGAGACTTCGGGGCCGTGTTTGCCCAGTTTGCGCTTTTGCATTTGTCACTCCATTCGCTCTAAAGCATGAAGCGTATGGCACCAGAGCGATCCCCGCGATACCTGATAATATCGAAAGATTGCCCGATCCTGCCTGAGGCTTGACAGTAATGCACAAGCAGCGTGGAATGTCATAATGACACCCTTAGATGCTCTCTGCGCCACGGCGCTCCACCATGCCGGGGAGGCCTGGTCACCACTCCCAGGACTGAAGATCTCTTCGTTGGACGCTCCGACGGAAATGATTCCGCTTGTCTATAAGCCAGTGGCCTGCCTTGTTCTCCAGGGAAAGAAGAGAACGCTCATCGGCAATGAAGTACTCGAATATGGCCCGGGTGATTGCCTGATTGTGGCAGCCGAATTGGCTGCGATGGGACAGATCACTGAAGCCAGCCCTGATAAGCCCTTTCTTGTTGCGAACCTGTCTCTCTCCCCGTCACTTATCTCCTCTCTTATGGTAGACGTGGCAGCGGTCCCCGAACCGTCAATGCCTTCGGGCTTTAACCTGGCGATGGCCTCACCACTCCTCCTTGAAGCATGGCGACGACTGGTTGAACTCCTGGATCGCCCGCATGAGATACCCATTCTGGCCTCGCATATTGAATATGAGCTGCTCTACAGGCTGTTGACAGGAACACAGGGGGGACTTCTCAGGCAGATGGCTGCCGTGGATTCGAGTCTTACGCAGATTCGTCGGGCGATGGAATGGATCCGCAAGCGCTATGCAGTTCATCTTAGTATTGAGGAGATGGCGGAAGTCGCAGGGATGAGCGTATCGGCCTTTCACCGGCGCTTTAAGGCCGTTACCGGAATGACTCCTCTCCTTTATCAGAAGCATGCCCGCCTTCATGAAGCCCGAAGGCGCATTGTGGCTGAGAATGCAAAGGCTGCAACGGTCGCGTTTGAAGTCGGATATGAAAGTGTTTCTCAGTTCAGTCGGGAATACAAACGGATGTTTGGAGATCCACCGCGCCGGGACGCGGCAAAAATCCAGTCCGTTGGCGCTCGCTGACACCAAAATATTTTTATCTTACCCATGGCTTATCGTGCCCGAACCCTGGCTGATTAACGCAACCTTTATCGTCAACCCAAAAATTAGGGGTAGAGTAACCTTCCTTCAACACGCTAGTCTGCGTACGGCCAGTGACGTTAACATTTTTCCAATGCGCTAATTTTGAGGAGAAGGTATGCCCACACTGTCTGGAAACATACAGCTGTTCTATCGTGAAGAAGGAAACGGGCCCTTAGTCATAATGCTTCATGGCCTTCTGATGGACGGGCAGTGCTGGATAGATAACGGTTTTGTATCCGCTTTTAGCTCGTCATTCAAAGTGGTAGCCCCAGATTTGCCTGGACACGTGACCTGCTCCCCATTGATTAATACACATCGATGTTAGTAATGTCTTCATAAGC
>NZ_DAMBVN010000024.1:0-59896 GCF_032052965.1 Kosakonia sp. | reverse complement strand
TCATAAATCGACTGGTTTACCGGCATAACACCGGCGATACCGACAATACCGCACATACGTCTTTTCCTCGTTAAGCCACATCTCAGGGCTTATGCCCTGGGCAAGAAACTCGACGAACTTTGCAGATAGTCAAAGAACCATCTGATGATGAAGCTGAATTGCGGGATAAGCTGCGACTTTTGCCAGTCTTCGCTTTTCGACAGGCCTGTAAAGGTATCCAGAAAGAACAGAATGGCGGCGACGATTAGCACGCCACGCAGCGCGCCAAAACAGATCCCCAACACCCTGTCTGTACCCGACAGGCCGGTTTTCTCCACCAGCGCACCTAACACGTAGTTAACGATAGCGCCAACAATCAGCGTCGCGATGAACAGTATGCCGATGGCGATACCATTACGCACCAGTTCATCGTCAAAGCCCGTGAACCAGACAGACAGGTAAGTGTAGTAATGACTGGCAACAAAGAAAGCACAGCCCCATGTCACCAGCGATAACGCTTCACGAACAAAGCCGCGGATCAGGCTTACCAGACAAGAAAAACCAATCACCGCAATGATGGCGTAATCAATCCAGACCATATGTGTCCCACGATTTTACGCCCTGTCGTCCAGTTCGGGGCGAATTCTAACAGAAAAAGAAAACGTTTGCGTAGGGATTTCCTTCCCGCGCGTAAATAAAAATGGCGCTGAAAAAATATTCAACGCCACGGTTCTGGTCGCCAGTTATCTGGGCGTATTTTGCACGATTCCCTTCGTGCCTTCAGCAGGTGCCTGATTTAGTTTGGCGTATATCCCATTACCACACCGTTCAGTCCTGATAACTGATTCAGCTCGCCGAGCGAACCTTTTAGCTTGTCTCGCGAGGCGTCCGGCCCCACCAGAATACGGGTGATTTTACCCTGAACCGGCGTGCCCGGCGACGTGTAAACGCGATAACCCGCACCGCGTAATTTGCCGACAATTTCATTGACCTTATCGGCATTTTTCAGTGCGCCAAGCTGCACAACATACGCTTTGCCCGTCGGCGTCGGTTTCTCCTCCTGCGCTTTCGGCGGCGCAGTCGGTTCTTCATTTGCCATCGCCAGTTGCTCGCTGGTTTTGTCCCGCGAGGAAGGCTGTTGCGTCTGCGGTTTCGGCTGCGGTTTTTCTACCGGCTTAGGTTTCGATTGCGTGACCGGCGGCGTAATGACGTCCTGGGTACCATTACCGCTGGCCACCAGCCTTGAAGCATCCAACGACGGTGCAGCAGCATCGCCCGCCCGCACCTCTTCCGCCGCGCCTTCCGGCGGCTGTGACGGCAACGCCTGCGTTGCTGCCGGCATCATATCTGGCTCATCGCGGTCGCCGGGTTTCGGCACCAGCGGGATCGCCGCAAATTCATCCTGATAGTGTTTTTTTTGCCCGTCGAGTAACCCAGGAAGAATAATCACCCCGAGTGCGACCAGCACAATAGTTCCCATTAAACGGTTCTGAAACTTACTCGCCACCGGTTCTCCCCGCTTCCATCGCTTCCATGACATGCGCCACCGTATGGAACGAACCACACACCAGCACGGTATCACAGACGTTTGCTTCCGCCATTGCCGCCTGCCAGGCCTGCGCCACATCCGGCCATGCCCGACCCATTTTAAGGTGCGACAGCAGCTCTTCCGCTGTTGCACCGCGCGGCCCTTCCAGAGGGGCACAATACCAGCTATCGACCACCGGCTCCAGACAGGCCAACGTCCCGGCAATGTCTTTGTCATGCAGCATGCCAATCACCGCCAGTACGCGACCCGTTTTCGGTAGAGCCGCCAGTCGTCCGGCGAGATAGCCTGCAGCATGAGGATTATGCGCGACATCCAGGATCAGACGGGGCGACTCGCTCACAATCTGAAAACGGCCCGGTAAAATCGCCCCGGCGATGCCGTCGCGGATTGCCCGCTCGCTGATCGGCAATGCACTGGCACGCAACGCAGCCAGCGCCGTGGCGGCATTCGGTTGCGGCACCTGCGGCAGCGGTAAGCCGTTCAGTTCGCCCTGCGCATCATAAAAACGCCAGCTCTCTGCGTTCACTTCATAATGCCAGTCCACACCACGACGCAACAGTAATGCGCCTTTCTCCTGCGCGACGTCACCGATGGTATGCGGCATATCCGGCTCGCCGACTACCGCCGGTTTGCCTGCACGGAAGATCCCCGCTTTTTCACGACCAATGCTTTCGCGATCCGGCCCCAGCCAGTCGGTATGATCGAGGGCAATGCTGGTCACTACCGCCACATCGGCATCGACCATATTGGTGGCGTCAAGACGACCGCCCAACCCCACCTCGAGGATCACCACATCCAGTTGCGCCTGCTTAAACAGCCACAATGCAGAGAGTGTGCCGTATTCAAAATAACTCAGCGAGATATCTCCGCGCACGGCTTCAATTTCAGCAAAAGAGGCCGTATGGGCTGATTCATCCAGCTCCCCGCCCTGCACACGGACACGCTCGGTATAGCGGACAAGATGCGGTGAACTGTAAACCCCCACGCGGTAGCCCGCTGCTAATAGCACCGATTCCAGCGTCCGGCAGGTGGTGCCTTTGCCGTTGGTGCCTGCGACCGTAAAAACGAATGGCGCGGGGCGCAACACATCGAGACGTGCAGCCACCTGGCTTACGCGCTCAAGGCCCAGATCGATGGTTTTACTGTGCAGGTTTTCCAGATAAGAAAGCCACGCGGCCAGGGGCGACGTGGCTTGCGGAATACGTTTCGTTTCCATGGTGCCCGTTGGTATGTCCGGTTTGAAAAGCAAAAGGGCAGTGCCTGGTGGCCCTGCCCTTCGGTATTATCAGGCTTCGCCTTCCTGAGCGACCGGTGATGGGATCACCGTTCCGGTTTGTACGTCTTCCGGGTCTGGCGCAGGCAGATTCATCAGCTTCGCCAGAATGCGCGCCAGTTTCAGACGCAGTTCCGGGCGACGAATGATCATATCGATCGCGCCTTTTTCGATCAGGAACTCACTGCGCTGGAAGCCCGGCGGCAGTTTTTCACGCACGGTTTGTTCAATAACACGCGGGCCGGCAAAGCCAATCAGCGCTTTCGGCTCAGCAATGTTCAGGTCGCCCAGCATTGCGAAGCTGGCGGAAACACCGCCCATAGTCGGGTCGGTCAGAACAGAAATATAAGGCAGACCGCGCTCCTGCATTTTTGCCAGCGCCGCAGAGGTCTTCGCCATCTGCATCAGCGACATCAGCGCTTCTTGCATACGCGCACCGCCGGAAGCGGAGAAGCAGATCAGCGGGCAGTTATCTTCCAGCGCCTGCTCAACCGCACGCACGAAACGCGCGCCAACCACAGAACCCATTGAGCCGCCCATAAAGGAGAACTCGAATGCTGCAGCCACGACCGGCATGCCGTGCAGCGTGCCTTTCATTACCACCAGCGCATCTTTTTCGCCCGTTTCTTTCTGGGCAGACGCCAGGCGGTCTTTGTATTTTTTAGAGTCGCGGAACTTCAGCACATCTTTTGGCTCAAGCTCGCTACCCAGTTCCACCAGTGAACCTTCATCCAGCAGGCTATGCAGGCGATTACGCGCTGTCATACGCATGTGGTGGTCACATTTCGGGCAGACCTCAAGGTTACGCTCCAGCTCGGCGCGGTACAACACCTGGCCGCAGCTATCGCATTTTGTCCACACGCCTTCAGGAATGCTTGCCTTACGGGTGGGGGTAATGTTGCTCTTAATTCTTTCAATCCAGCTCATTGATAACCTTTATACATGAACCTGGTAGCCCATAAATGGTGCACATTAAAACATAACGGTTCGCAACTTGGGATAAAAAAGTGGTCGAACCGCCGTTGACTTCTTATTTTGCCTGCCGCGACGCGGCGCGACGGTGGCGTATTATCTCATACACACCGGGAAGTATAGACATCACGATGATTGCCACAATCAGTAGCTTAAGATTCTGCTGAATCGCCGGAATAGTGCCGAAGAAATACCCGGCGTAGGTAAACAGTAATACCCACAGCAGCGCTCCCACCACGTTGAACATGGCGAAATGGCGATATGACATATGCCCCATGCCCGCGACAAAAGGGGCAAATGTACGCACAATCGGTACAAAGCGCGCCAGAATAATTGTTTTTCCGCCGTGTTTCTCATAAAACTGATGCGTTTTATCAAGATAGCTACGACGGAAAATTTTTGAATTAGGATTGCTGAATAATCGCTCGCCAAACAAGCGCCCAATGGTGTAATTCACCGCATCGCCGAGAATAGCGGCAATTAACATCAACAACACCATGGTATGTACGTTCAGGTCGTTGGTTTCCAAAGACGCCAGCGCCCCGGCAACAAACAGCAGCGAGTCTCCCGGCAGGAATGGCGTTACCACCAGCCCGGTTTCGCAAAACAAGATCAAAAACAGAATGCCGTACACCCACATGCCGTATTGAGCGACCAGTTCTGCCAGGTGAACGTCAATGTGCAGGATGAAATCAATCAGAAAGCGTATTAAGTCCATGTGTGCTTATGCCTTTTTCATTTGCGACTAGTCCGCCAGGAACAGCGGGCCCATTGGCATGACGGGAAGGGCAAAATGCGATGGATAATCCACCGACACCAGATAGAGCCCTTCCGCTTTCGCCGTTGCTGCCGCCAGCGTTCTGTCCTTTACCGCCAGCAGCTCTGCTATCCAGCTCTCCGGCTGGTTGTGGGCGCCTACTTCCATCAGGCTGCCAACAATATTCCTGACCATATGATGTACAAAGGCATTGGCTTTGATATCGACCACCACATATGCGCCATGGCGACTGACGTTGATATGCATCAGATTGCGCCACGGTGTACGGGACTGACACTGCACCGCGCGAAACGAGGTAAAGTCATTCTCACCGATAAGACACTGTGCGGCACGGTGCATCCGCTCCGCATCCAGCGGATGATAATAGTGTGTCACGCCCTGGCCTAACACCGCCGGGCGCAGTCGATGATTATAAATGACGTAGCGGTAACGGCGGGCCGTTGCGCTAAAACGGGCATGAAAATCATCGGGCACATCTTTGACCCAACGCACCGCAATGTCACCAGGCAAATTCGCATTTACACCCAGTGTCCAGGCGGCATCTTTACGCCGGGCTGTGGTTTCAAAGTGCACCACCTGCCCGGTCGCATGCACGCCCGCGTCGGTACGCCCGGCGCAAAACACGGTGATTGGTTCATCCGCTACCTGCGAGAGCGCTTTTTCCAGCTTCTCCTGCACGCTGCGAACTTCCTGCTGACGCTGCCAGCCATAATATTTGCTACCGTCGTACTCAATGCCAAGAGCGATTTTGTACACCGGCGCTTTTAGCTCGTCCTGCATCAGTACAGATACTCCTGCACCAGTTTTTCGGCGATTTTTACCGCCATCAGCGCCCCGCCAAAACGAACGTTATCGGCAACGGACCAAAACTGGATCTGCTCAGGCATACCGTAATCATTACGTACACACCCTACAGAGAGATGGGCCTGGCCGGATGCATCGCCGACCTGCGTCGGGAACGCATTCTCCTCTGACAGCGCGATATCTTCAAAACGGCCGAACGCGTCCCGTGCTTCTTCAGCCGCCAGTGGACGCAGAGCTTCAAAGCTGACCAACTGCGCATGACCATAAAACACCGGAGACTGTACGCAGCTGGCAGAGATCATCAGGCCGTCATCCTGCAAAATTTTGCGCGTCTGATCGATGAGGGTACGTTCTTCACGCACACTGCCCTGGCTGTCTGCCAGCAACGGCAACATATTGAATGCCAGCTGGCGGCCAAAATAGTCATCTTCATCAATCGGAATACCATTCAGCAATTTCGCACTCTGCCCGGCGAGCGCATCCACAGCTTGTTTCCCGTTACGGGAAACAGACAGCATGGCGGTGACGCCAATGCGCGATAATCCGCCTTCGTCAATCAGCGGCTTCAGCGCCGCCAGCAACTGGCTGGTCAGGCTGTCCGGCACGGCAACGATATTGCGGTTACGGTAATCAGCCAGCACAAAGGGGTTAACATCCGGCATGACCAGCGGCACATCCGGCTCCAGCGCGAACAGACCGCTGGTGTCGATCACCAGACAACCCGCGTTGGTCGCTTCTTCAATATAGGTGGCAGAAGCCTGCGCCCCAGCGACAAAAAACGCCAGCTGCGCCTGCGTCCAGTCAAACTCAGCCGCATCTTCCACACGCACGGTTTTACCGGCGAAACGCAGGTTCTCGCCTGCGCTTTCACTGCGCGCCAGTGCGTAGAGTTCGCCTACCGGGAACTGGCGCTCCGCCAGCGTTTCGAGCAAGGCTTCTCCGACAGCGCCCGTTGCGCCAAGAACGGCAATATTCCAGCCTTCAGACATGGTGAATTACTCCAGAAAAAAGCGTCCTTGCCGGAGCATCCGGCAAGGAGCATTAAGAAGATATTAACGAACCGGGGTATAAACGGCGTTGAAACCCAGCTGGTTTAACAACGCGGCGGCGCTGGCGTCATCACACTGTACATACAAGGACGACCACTCGCGGCGCTCAAGATAATTTTTACGCAATTTATCGAACTCACCCGGTGTGCCCGCTACTTTTCGCAGCAATGCATCGTCGCGGCGCACATCATACACCAAATGAACCAGCCTTTTTAGCGTTGACTGATCGAGAGGGCCATGCAGCGTAATGCGCCCAAACTCCGGTGCCGGCAGTAGCGTGTCGAGCGCGACTTGCTGACGTTGACCAATAAATTCGCTATAAGCTTCAAACACCTGCGTGGTGCCGCGTGCTTTACCTTCGAGGGTATACCCGGCGATATGGGCAGTGCCAATGTCCACCCGGTTCAGTAGCTCAACATTGAGATCCGGTTCGGGCTCCCAGACATCAAGCACCACGTTCAGTGCCTGCCCCGCCTGTAATCGTTGCAACAGCGCGGCGTTATCCACTACCGGCCCGCGACAAGCATTAATCAGAATAGTGCCAGCCTGCAGACGAGAGAGCAGCGCATCATCTACCAGGTGCAGCGTTTTATACGGGCCATCTTTGAACAGCGGCGTATGGAAAGTCAGCACATCCGCTTCGCGCACCAGCGTATCCAGGCTGTGGAAGTCACCCGCGTCGCCGCGATCGGCACGCGGCGGATCGCACAGCAGCGTGCGGATACCCAGCGCCTCCAGTCGCGCCTGCAAGCGCCCGCCAACGTTACCCACCCCGACGATGCCCACCGTGCGATCGCGAAGCGCAAAACCATCGCGTTCTGCCAGCATCAGCAGTGAGGAAAATACATACTCCACCACCGCAATGGCATTACAGCCAGGCGCGGCAGAAAAGGCGATGCCCGCCTGCTGAAGAGCGGCTTCATCGACATGATCGGTGCCTGCCGTTGCCGTGCCGACAAATTTGATCCCCGTTCCCTGCAATAATGCCGCATCCACTTTCGTTACCGACCGCACCATTAATGCGTCGGCATCGGCCAGTTCCGCTACCGGGATCGGGCGACCAGGAACCGCCTTCACTTCACCCAGGCGACTAAAAAGATCGCGGGCGTAAGGCATATTTTCATCGACAAGGATTTTCACTTGAGTACCTGTTTGAGAACGGGAGTTGAGCGCGCAAGTGTGCCATAATCTGGCGGCCAGGCATACCCGCAATGCCGACTACCGCCACGCGAGAGTAAGAGGATTTTCATGATGCAACCCATTCAGGGTGCCCCCGCGCGCCCTCCCGGGCAAGAGCCGCTCCAGACAGGTAATGTTCCCGGCGAACAGCCTTTATCCAGCGTGCAGCGCACGGTTCTGGAACGACTGATTATTCGCCTGATCGCCCTGACGCAACAGCAAAGCGCAGAGGTGTGGGCCGGTGTGAAGCACGATTTAGGGCTGAAGAATGATGCCCCCTTGCTGTCCCGCCACTTTCCAGCGGCAGAGCAGAACCTTAATCAGCGTGTTGAAACCGCAACGCAGAACCACACCACACGCCAGGTCCTGACCCAACTGACAGAGCTGCTCAGTCAGGGGAATAACCGCCAGGCGGTGAGCGATTTTATCCGCCAGCAATTTGGCCAGACGGCGCTCAGCCAGTTGACGCCTCAGCAGTTAAAAACAGTGCTGACCATGCTGCAGAATAATCAGATCACCATTCCGCAGCCGCAACAGCGCCCGGCCACCGAGCGCCCGCTATTGCCCGCAGAGCATAACTCGCTTAACCAGGCAGTAACCAAACTGGCGGCAGCCACGGGAGAATCCGGGAAGCTTATCTGGCAATCAATGCTGGAACTCTCGGGGGTGAAGGCAGGGGAACTGATCCCGGCAAAACACTTCGCCCCACTGATGACCTGGCTGCAGGCCCGGCAGACGTTAAGCACGCACCCCGCACCCACGTTGCATACGATCCAGACGGTGTTAAAACAGCCGATGGATAATAGCGAAATGCGCAGTATCACCGAATATGCCCAGCAGACCTGGCAGGCGACGCCGCAAACGGTGCTAACCACTGCGCAGGTGCAGGATATTCTCAATCATGTCTTTTTACGCCGTACTGAGCGCTCGCCGGCTGCGCTGGAAATCCGCAATATCCAGCCGATTTACAGCCCGTTCGTTGCGCCCATTATGGAGACAATGAAAACGATCTCTACCCGTCCGGGCCTGTTCTTTATCGCCCTGTTAGTGGTGGTACTGCTGTTCTGGCTGGTTAGCTAAAAAAATGCCCGATGGCGCTAACGCGTATCGGGCACAGACGCTTTATGCATTGATACACGGCAAGCCGCTAAGGCCGATACGGCTTGCCGTGCAAGTCAGATATTCTCGCCGTTATGTTTAATCACGTCCTGATACCACCAGAATGATTTTTTGCGGCTGCGTTCCAGCGTGCCCTTGCCTTCGTTGTCTTTATCGACATAGATAAGCCCGTAGCGTTTTTTCATTTCACCCGTGCCTGCGGAGACCAGGTCAATACAACCCCACGGGGTATACCCCATTAAATCGACGCCATCTTCCACTACTGCTTTTTTCATTTCGCGGATATGGTTGCGCATATATTCAATACGGTATTGATCGTTGACGATGCCATCGCTTTCCGGCTGATCAATAGCGCCAAAACCGTTCTCGACAATAAACAGCGGGAGTTGGTAAAGATCGTAGAAATAATTTAACGAATAGCGCAGACCAACCGGGTCAATTTGCCAACCCCAGTCCGATGCTTTGACATACGGGTTTTTCACCAGGCTTTTCGTTTCGTCATAATCCAGTTGCGGATTATCTTCCATCGCTTTGGTAACGAAGGACATATAGTAGCTAAAGCCGATGTAGTCGACGCGACCGCGCGTCAGGATCTGCAAGTCCTCTTCGGTGATGTCGAGTTTAAATTCCCGGCGGGCGAAATAATTGAGTAAGTGCTGAGGGTAATAACCACGAACGTGAACATCGGTAAACCAGTAGCGCCGGTGCATCGCCACCACTGACATCATCATGTCGTTCGGATCGCAGGTTAACGGGTAAATTGGGCACATGGCGATCATGCAACCGATTTTAAATTCCGGGTTGATTTTATGCCCGGCCTCGACCGCCAGCGCGCTGGCCACCAGTTCATAATGCGCCGCCTGGTACATGATCACTTCACGATCTTCGCCGGGTTTATATTTCACCCCTGAGTTGGTAAACGGCGCAAAATCTTCATGGTAGTTGGCCTGGTTATTAATTTCGTTAAACGTCATCCAGTATTTCACTTTACCGCGATAGCGGGTGAAAACGGCATTAGCGAAACGCACAAAGAAGTCGATCAGTTTACGGTTGCGCCAGCCGCCATATTCGGTGACGAGGTGATAAGGCATTTCGAAATGGGAAAGCGTGATCACCGGTTCAATATTGTACTTCAGACACTCGTCGAACAGATCATCATAAAATTGCAGCCCAGCTTCGTTTGGCTCCAGCTCATCCCCTTTGGGAAATATGCGCGTCCAGGCAATGGAAGTACGGAAACATTTAAAACCCATCTCGGCGAACAGCCTGATATCGTCTTTGTAGCGATGGTAAAAATCGATGGCTTCATGGTTAGGGTAATTCTTACCGGGCAAGACGCCATCGGTAATCTCACGCGGCACGCCGTGCGCACCGGCTGTCATCACATCGGCAACGCTTACCCCTTTGCCGCCTTCCTGCCAGCCGCCTTCCAGTTGGTGCGCCGCGACCGCCCCACCCCATAAAAAATCCGCTTTAAACCCAGACATATCTCTCTCCTTTCGCAAATGGTGACGAAAGAATAAACAAGCCAGCGGTGACATGACATCACCGCTGTTCTGTTGTGTGAAACCGGTTGCAAAGAAAGTTATTGATTGCGATTTTCAGACATTATTTACGAGGCCGAAAGGCGATAACGGTTACCACTATCCCGGTTACGGCCGCGAGCGCCCCGGCCAGAAATACGGAAGGATAGCCGAGCGAGGTCGCCAGCAACCCCGTTAGCGGGCCGGTAAAAGCATACGAGATATCCTGAAACGCGGCATAACCGCCAAGCGCCGTACCACGTACTTGCGGCGGCACGCGTTTCACCACTTCCACACCCAGCGCAGGGAAAATTAACGAGCAACCGCTGCCGGTTAATGCCGCGCCAAGCAATGCCAGCCACGCACCGTGCGCCTGCCACAGCAGCACCAGCCCGACGGTTTCAATCACCAGCGAGGCTATTGCCACGCGCACGCCACCAAAGCGATCCGGCATCCAGCCAAACAAGATACGCATCAGCACGAATGCGCCGCCAAAAGCCGTGAGGGTAAAGCCGGCCATCGGCCAGCCGTTGCTGGCGAAATAAAGTGAAACAAAGGTGCCAATCACTGCAAAACCCACACCCTGTAACGCCAGGCCCAGTCCGGGCTGCCAGATAAGCCCCACCACACTCCATAACGACGGTCGGCTGTCGGAATGCGCCGGAACCTTGCGCACGCTGCCATTGAAGGCCCAGGCGACAAACGGCAGCAGAATCGTGGTAACCGCCAGCGCAGCGAAACCATAATGGCTATGGATCAGCAGCCCCAGCGGCGCTCCTGCGGCCAGCGCGCCGTAAATCGCCATTCCGTTCCATGACATCACTTTGCCGGAACGTGCAGGACCAACCAGCCCCATCCCCCAGGTCAGCGTGCCGGTCAGCAACTGGCTTTCGCCAAAGCCGAGGATCAAGCGCCCGACGACCAGTAAAGCGAATTTGGCCATCGGCTCTACTGGCAACAGCGCCGCCAGCAGCCAGGCCACACCAGCCAGCGCGCAGGCAAACATTCCCTGTAACGCCGAGCGCTTAGCGCCAAACTGATCGGCCAGTCGTCCGGCGTAACCCCGCGTCAGCACCGTTGCCAGAAACTGAATGCCGACAGCAATACCGACCATGGTGTTGCCATAGCCGAGTTCGTTGTGCACAAACAGCGGGATGACCGGTAACGGCAGTCCGACGGTCATATAGGTCAGAAACACCGCAAAAGCGATGCGAAACAGCGAGACATTCGCTGATGAAGAACTCATGGATTGTGTTTCTACAGACATGCATTACTCCATAACGCAGAGTAAGGCGGGAATTTGAAGTGCCACGCCCCCTCTACCTGAGTGCCAGGATTAAGGTGCGTTGGATAACGTTAAACGCTTACGCATTATCGTGATGATAATGTTGCGCAGGGAGTTTGCCTGTCGCGGCAACGGCTTGTCAACGGATAAAAAAAGGGAGCCTGCGGCTCCCTTTTCGATTTATTTACCGTTACTTCAGTTTACGCATAACGAGCGTGGCGTTGGTACCGCCAAAACCAAAGCTGTTGGACATTACAGTCGTCAGTTTGGCGTCAGTCGGTTTGGTAACGATATTCAGGCCAGCCGCCTGCTCATCCAGCTCTTCGACGTTGATGCTCGGGGCAATAAAGCCGTGTTCCAGCATCAGCAGAGAGTAGATCGCTTCCTGTACACCAGCAGCGCCCAGCGAGTGGCCGGTCATGGCTTTGGTCGCAGAAATAGCCGGGCTGTTATTGCCGAATACTTCACGAATCGCGCCCAGTTCTTTCACGTCACCGACCGGGGTGGACGTTCCGTGAGAGTTGAGGTAGTCGATCGGCGTATCCACACCGTGCATGGCCATCTTCATGCAACGGACTGCGCCTTCACCTGACGGTGCGACCATGTCTGCGCCATCGGAAGTTGCGCCGTAGCCAACGATTTCAGCATAAATATGTGCACCACGTGCCAGAGCATGTTCCAGCTCTTCAACAACAACCATACCGCCGCCGCCTGCGATAACAAAACCGTCGCGGTGCGCATCGTAAGTACGGGACGCTTTTTCCGGCGTTTCGTTGTATTTGGTGGAGAGCGCGCCCATCGCGTCAAACTCACAGGCCATTTCCCAGCACAGCTCTTCGCCGCCGCCAGCAAATACGATGTCCTGTTTGCCCAGTTGGATCTGCTCTACGGCATTACCGATGCAGTGCGCAGAAGTCGCACAGGCAGAGCTAATGGAGTAGTTCACGCCGTGGATTTTGAACGGCGTCGCCAGGCACGCGGATACCGCAGAGGCCATGGCTTTGGTCACGACATACGGGCCTACCGCTTTCAGGCCGCGCGGGCTGCGCATTGCGTCAGCGCCGAAAACCTGTGATTTGGAAGAACCGCCAGAACCGGCAATCAGGCCCACGCGCGGGTTATTCTGATAGACCTCATCTTTCAGGCCGGCATCTTCAATCGCCTGCTGCATGGAAAGATAGGAATAGATAGAGGCATCGTTCATGAAACGCACCACTTTACGGTCAATCAAACCCGTGGTGTCCAGTTTAACGTTACCCCAAACGTGGCTGCGCATGCCGGAATCTTTGAATTCCTGAGAGAATGTGATCCCTGAGCGTCCTTCACGCAGAGATGCCAGGACTTCCTGCTGGTTGCTACCAATGCTGGAAACGATGCCCAGGCCAGTAATCACTGCACGTTTCATTCAATACCCCTAAAGTCGCACTATTTAAGTTTCGAGTCGCAAGATAGCGTACACTTGTACGCCGAACAAGTCCGATCAGCCAATTTCCGATGAAATTTGCGCCTTTCCTTGACGACCGTTAAGATCGTGCCACTGCCTGATGGACGAGTAACTTACGTGAAACAAACCGCTATACAATCCGCCAACCTCGAATTCAACGCTGAGGGTACACCTGTTTCCCGAGATTTTGACGACGTCTACTTCTCTAATGATAACGGGCTTGAAGAGACGCGTTATGTTTTTCTCGGTGGCAACCAGCTTGAAACGCGTTTTGCGGAGCATTCCCGCTCGCTATTCATCGTTGCGGAAAGCGGGTTTGGCACCGGGCTCAACTTCCTGACCTTATGGCAGGCATTCGCGGAGTTTCGCGCTGTCCATCCCGACGCTACCCTGGAAAGATTACATTTCATCAGTTTTGAAAAATTTCCGCTGACTGCAGACGATCTGCGTAAAGCCCATGCCCACTGGCCGGAGCTGGCGCCTTGGGCGGCTCAATTACAGGCACAATGGCCGTTACCTTTTGCCGGGTGTCACCGTCTGATACTGGATGAAGGCCGCGTTACGCTTGACTTGTGGTTTGGCGATATCAATACGCTGACCCACGAACTGGATGATTCATTGAACCAGCGCGTAGATGCCTGGTTTCTGGATGGCTTTGCCCCCGCCAAAAACCCGGAGATGTGGACACCGGAGCTTTTTCAGGCAATGGCCCGCCTCGCCAGGCCTGGCGGCACGCTGGCAACCTTTACCTCTGCGGGATTTGTTCGTCGTGGTTTACAGGAGGCGGGTTTTGTCATGCATAAGCGCAAGGGCTTTGGCCGTAAGCGTGAAATGCTGACCGGAACACGGGAACAAATGGAGGCACCCGCGCTACGCGCACCGTGGTTTGCCCGTAGTGGAACAGTTACGCGCGAGGTGGCATTGATTGGCGGTGGTGTGGCCAGTGCATTGTTAGCGCTGGCGTTGTTACGACGTGGCTGGCAGGTGACGCTCTATTGTGCTGATGAGGACCCGGCAGAAGGGGCATCCGGCAATCGCCAGGGGGCGCTTTATCCGTTACTAAGCGCGCACGATCCGGCACTGGCACACTTCTTTCCTGCGGCGTTTACCTTTGCCCGCAGGCTGTACGACGCCCTGCCGTTAACCTTTGATCACCAGTGGTGCGGCGTGACGCAACTGGGATGGGATGAGAAAAGCCAGCGTAAAATAGACCAGATGCTGACGCTGGATTTGCCCCCAGCACTGGCACAGGCGGTGGATGCTAAAGCGGTACAGGCCATCACCGGCGTCGAAACACGGTGCGGCGGCATCACGTACCCGGCTGGCGGCTGGCTCTGTCCGGCGCAGTTAACGTCAGCGGCTATCGCACGGGCCTGCGAGCAGGGGTTGCAGGTCCACTATTTGCACGATCTGCAAAAACTCAACCACAGCGACAACGGCTGGATGTTGCATTTCCCCGGCGGTAAGATCCGCCAACACGCGGCGGTTGTACTGGCAAACGGGCATCGCATCCATCGGTTCCCGCAAACCGAGAAATTGCCGGTCTACCCCGTTGGCGGCCAGGTGAGCCATATTCCGACAACCCCCGCACTCGGCCAGTTACGGCAGGTACTTTGCTACGACGGTTATCTGACACCACAAAACCCGCATAACCATTATCACTGCATCGGCGCGAGTTATCATCGGGGGCAGGAACAGGCGGCGTATAGCGAGCAGGATCAACAGCAAAACCGCCAGCGCTTATTGGACTGTTTCCCGCAGGTTTCATGGGCACAAGAGGTGGATGTCAGCGCAGGTGAAGCCCGTTGTGGCGTACGCTGCGCCACGCGCGATCATCTGCCGATGGTGGGCAATGTCGCGGACTATGAGGCGACGCTTGCCGCCTACGCCCACCTTGCCGACGCGCCAGAAAATGCCATCAGCGCACCGGTTTATCCGGG
This sequence comes from Kosakonia sp., assembly GCF_032052965.1. Taxonomy (GTDB): domain Bacteria; phylum Pseudomonadota; class Gammaproteobacteria; order Enterobacterales; family Enterobacteriaceae; genus Kosakonia. Next base: position 45,002 of record NZ_DAMBVN010000024.1, on the reverse strand, counting down.
GCTGTTTATGCTGGGCGCACTCGGCTCTCGGGGGTTATGCAGCGCACCACTGGCGGCAGAGATCCTCGCTTCGCAAATGAGCGATGAGCCGATCCCACTGGATGGCGAAACACTTGCGGCACTGAACCCGAACCGGTTATGGGTCCGGAAATTAATCAAAGGAAAAGCGGTGAAGTAAGGTTACAACAGGACCCGGCCAAGTTTGCCCAGTTCCCGTTTGAGGGCGCGTTCAATGTGCCCTGACGCGATTTTTTCGCTCTGTTCATCGGCCGCGAGCACGGCCGCCAGAAGCGCCACATTGCGGATGCTGGCACCGGTAAGATCGGTACGGACGGCGAGTTTGGCGAAATCCACATCATCTGCGACCTTCAGCGTTGCTGGCCATATTTTTTGCCACATCTGTTCGCGCAACTCCGCATCCGGATACGTAAAATGAGTGATGAACGTGAAGCGGCGGCTAAACGCGGTGTCAAGATGCCCACGATTGTTGGTGGCGAGGATCACTAAGCCGGGGTAATTTTCCAGCCGTTGCAGCAGGTAGGCAACTTCAATATTGGCATGGCGATCGTGCGCATCCTTGGTTTCACTGCGTTTACCAAACAGGGCATCTGCTTCATCAAAAAAGAGTACTCCGCTGTCAGCTTCCGCCAGATCGAAAACCTGCGACAGATTTTTCTCCGTCTCGCCAACGTATTTGCTGACCACCGTAGAGAGATCCACTTTGATCACATCTACCCCCAGGTGTTGGGCCAGCACTTCAGCGGCCAATGTTTTCCCGGTGCCGGAGTCGCCATAAAACAACGCGCTGATCCCCGTCTTTCCGCCGGTTTTGTGGGCAAAATGTTTAATGGTGACACTTTCTCGCAGCCGGATGGCGACCAGAATTTCGTTTAACTGTTTTTGCACCGAGGGCGACACCACCATATCGTCGAACCCGCGAACAGGCACAATGCGCTGTGCTAATTTGCCAAAATTTTTCCGCGAACGAAAAAGCAAGGTTTGACGCAGATCCTCAGTGTCCAGCGGCGCTGCCCGATCCCTGAGTTGCCGATAATAGTCTGCTTCCATCATCAATAATGGAATGTCCGCAGGATGAAACGCGTAACGCTCGGCCAGGGCCTGTAATGCCTGTTTATCCCGCTTATTATGTTGCGGTTCTGGCCAGCCAAGATGGAGGCTATGGGCTATTTCGGCAATCGTGGCATGGGGCACGGAAACGTGCACGCAGGCGACGGCCTGCAATGGAGGAAAATCAGTAAAGACGTCGGGTAAAATAAACACCGGTAAATGCGTCAGGGGCAGCAGTCTGTCCAGCGTATGGGCAACACGCTGGTTGACGGCCGAATCTGTAGACCAGTTTCCCAACAGTAAGGCGCAGTTATCCAGCAGGGCATCGCGAATGATCTCTGTCAGTGTCTGCCGTTGTTGCATCTCTGCAAGGGATGCCAGTTCGAGGATCTCAAGATGCAGCACACCCTGCAGGTACTTTGCCAATGTGTTGGCCAGATCTTGCGTTCTGCCATTACCCCCTGGTCCATCAAGTACGATAACGGGGGGGGTCTGGACGCCGGAGTCGAGACACAGACGGTAAATGTGCTCGCCCACCCAGGCAGGAAATTGCGAAACGCCCTGGGCTTCAATGTGGCGAGGATAAGGAAAACTGTATTTTGCCAGTGATCCATTGCCACAAAAGAAATGCCACACTGACTCGCTGACGGTATAAAACGTCAATGCCGTTTTGCTGCTGGTGATCGTCTTTTTATTCAATAAAGCAAACTGAAACAGTGGCGAGGCGGGGTGCAATGCCGACAACAATAGCTGATATTCCGTGCCGGAGGTGCCAAGCATTTGCAACAAGCGTTGCTGGCTTATGCCTTCTGCAATGCCGCTATCCGGCAAGGCCGCATAGTGATCGCTTAGTCTGGGCAACAGGCACGCCAGTAATATATCGCGCTCTGTTAGCGTTAAGTCGAAACGGTTTATCAGGTTGTTCATTCTCTGCGTCAGCGCAGCGCAGGATCCCGGCAAATGGCTGGCAGGCATTGATAACCACGCCGGTTCCCCCTGTAAAAAGGTCAACCGCGAGCCAACGCTTTCTGGCGGTAAGAAATACAGGGAAAAGTTGTCCGGTATTCTCCCCTCTCCCTGCCAGTACACGTGTTGGAAAAGCAGATCAATTCGCTCCAGGCTGTAATAAAAGTTGTCATCATCATTGCTCACACCCTGCGTGGACACACCGTCAGACCCGGAATAGAGAGACATAATATTTCCTTCAGGTTATGAAATGACAAAATAACAGAACAGGTATGAAGCGAAAATCCTGTGCGACTTTTATTAAAGCCAATCACTCTTCGTTCATATTTATTCACATAAAAAGGTTATTTAAGAATAGGGCAACAAGCATCCACTGACCAGCGTTTAAATAATGATGATTATAATAGGGTGGGTATCCTGAGGTTACAATTTTATGAGCAAGTCCCTTCTACATGGTTGACATATTGCGCAGTCATTTATTTTATCTAATTATTCAATGGAATAACAATCTGACATTTCTCTTCTCACCAGGCTTTTCTCACCTATGGAGATCCAGTTAACGTTATTTACATTACTGAATGCTGGCAATTTTCTGATGAATTAAGAACGAATCGTCCAATAAGAGAAATATACGCACAATCCTCCTGTGAATAATAAACCCGCCGACACGCTACCGCCCTCTTTTATTAAAAAGAGTAAGCCGATGAACGTCAAACTGTTAATGATATATAAACTTAGGCTTAGTCAGGTACAGAAGCAAAGCAAAGGGAGGGAATTAAGACATTTCACCTGCATATATTATGGTGAGATTGCACAGCGCCATAAAAAGCCAGCATACGAAGCGAAAAGAAGCATTCGTTATGAAGAGGGATACGGTATAAAACATCCCCTTACCCGGCGGGAAAGGGGATCCGCCTGTTAATGTGCTTTCGCCTGCTGGAACAGGTTGTCCCACATGCCGAGTACCAGCGCCTGATCGCGCGGCGACAACTCGCCGGCCTGGATTGCCGTTTCAAGGCTATTAGTGACTTTGGCATACACGGCTTCGTGCGAGTGGTCATCGCCACCTTCCAGGTCGGCTACCGCCAGCGTCAGGTGGCCTCGCAGATAACCGCCAGCAAACAGTTCATCATCACTGGCGTGCTCCACCATGTTGTCTATTAACGCCAGAATGCGTGATTCAAACTCCGCGATCATCTCTCTTCCTCTCTTGAAAACATGGCCTTACAAATCTTCCGGCCACGGGAACTGTTCTGCCGCAAGGGGCGGCGTTTGGTAATAATCCTGTAATGCTTTAATAAATCGCGCGGGACGTTCAGGGATGCCCTGATCAAGATAGTGCATGACCTGCGCGTGAACGCGACGCTGAAAAACAATGCGATCCGGTTCGAAGTCCCCTTCCAGGTTGTCACAGCTGACGTTAAACGGGAAACCCGCCGCAACGCAAAACAACCAGTCAAACGCCTGGGGTTTGACTTCCACATCTTCAAATTGCCCCTGGGTTGCCGCATCACGCCCGTCCGGGCAGTACCAGTACCCGAAATCAACCAATTTGCGGCGTTCCGCGCCGGCAATGCACCAGTGCGAAATCTCATGCAGCGCGCTGGCATAAAAACCGTGAGCGAAGACGATGCGGTTATACGGCACGTCCGCATCAGCAGGAAGATAGATCGGTTCGTCGTCGCCTTTAATCAGACGGGTATTAAAATCGCTGGCAAAACAGCCATCAAAAATATCAATTAACTGTTGGTAATGGTGTGTCATACGTTGAGCCCCAAAAACTGGAGGATCTCCTGGCCGTGACTGTCATAGAGAAGTTTGGCGCTCATCACCGCCGAGACAATCACAATCATCGGACGGATAAGCTTTTGCCCTTTACTCAGAACCAGACGCGAACCTAAGCGCGCGCCCAGAAATTGCCCGGCCAGCATCACGAAACCGGTCGCCCACACCACTTTGCCGCCAATAATAAACAGCAGTAGTCCACCGATGTTCGAGGTCGCGTTTAACACTTTGGCATGCGCGGTCGATTTCGCCAGGTTAAACCCGGCCAGCGTGACAAACGCCAGTGCGTAAAACGACCCGGCGCCGGGGCCGAAAAAGCCATCATAGAAACCGACACAGCCCCCTGCCACCAGTGCAAAAGGCAAGCCGTACAGCCGGCGCTGACGATCCTCTTCCCCCAGTTTGGGCATTAGCAGGAAATAAAGACCGATGCAGATCACCAGAATGGGCAGGATCTGGCGAAGTACATCCGATTGCACATACTGCACCAGCAACGCACCGGTGGTGGATCCAATAAAAGTCATCAGAATATTGAGTTTCTGATCGGCAATATTGACGACTTTGCGGCGAATAAAATAGAGCGTCGCAGAGATGGAACCGCCGCAAGCCTGCAGCTTGTTGGTGGCCAGCGCCTGCGCCGGAGACATCCCCGCCGCCAGCAACGCGGGCACCGTGAGCAGCCCGCCGCCACCGGCCAGTGCATCTATAAACCCGGCCAGCAGAGCGACAAAAAAAAGCGCCACCATGACCAGTGGCGACACCATAAAAAGTTGTTCAATGGTTTCCATTACAATGCGTGCTCATCCAGTAGAGCCTGGCAAGACGGCGGCAATGGCGGCGGCGTCTTTTTCTCAGGCGGGGTGCTGCCCGGCTTCGCCGGTTCAAACCAACTCTGTAATTCCGCGCCGCAACCGTCGCCTGGCGGCGGCAGAGGCTGATCTTCACACTCAAGGCTGTCTGCCGGGCAACGCAGGCGCACATGCATATGCGCCCGGTGCTGGAACCACGGACGCACTTTACGCAGCCAGTCACGATCGGTTCCGGCATCCTGGCAGAGTTGCTGTTTAATAGCCGGGTTGACGAAAATACGCGTCACGTCGTCATCCTGCGCCGCCAGTTTGATCAGGCTGCTGATTTCCGGTTTCCACAGCGCCTGCACCACCTGTTTTCCGTCGCGCGAAACCAGATCCAGCGCCTGCGGTTTGAGCAGTTGCGCTGCGCTCCAGCGTGCTTTCGGTAGTTGCAGAAAGATATCGACATCCAGCCCGGATTGATGACTGGCATGACCGCCATTAAAACGCCCGCCCGCTGGCATGCCCATATCGCCCACCAGCACGGTGCCAAGCCCCAGATTATGCACCTGCGTACTCAGACGCTGAATAAACAGGACCAGGTCCGGATGACCGAAATAGCGGCGCTGGTCAGTACGCATGACCTGATAAGTGTCCGACTGGAGCGGCAACGCCTGCGCGCCAACGATACAGCCATTAGCAAAGGCGCCGATGGACTGTGGGGTACCCTCGACGGGGTGAGTCAGTTTTTGCCAGGGTGTCGCCGCCGTCGCGGCGGCGCTTATCAGCAGCGCAAACAGCGCTATTGCCGTTTTGTTCATCGTTTACCAGCGTGGAAGAGTGGTCGTAACATCGGCGTTCTGCGCGCGCTGGCGCAGGAAGTGATCCATCAGCACAATCGCCAGCATCGCTTCGGCGATTGGCACCGCACGAATGCCCACGCACGGATCGTGACGGCCTTTCGTGATCATCTCCACTTCTTCGCCAAAGCGATTAAGCGTCCGCCCCGGAACGGTAATGCTGGAGGTCGGTTTCAGTGCAATATTGGCTGTAATTTGCTGACCGCTGCTAATACCGCCCAAAATGCCGCCTGCGTGATTGCTCTGAAAACCCTGTTTGGTGATTTCGTCACGGTTTTCGCTTCCGCGCAGTTTCACCACCTCAAAACCGTCGCCAATTTCAACGCCTTTGACTGCATTAATGCTCATTAGCGCGTGAGCGATATCGGCATCCAGGCGGTCAAATACAGGCTCACCAAGACCAGCGGGTACTCCGTCAGCCACGACAGTCACTTTCGCGCCGATGGAGTCGCCCTCTTTTTTCAGGCCGCGCATCAGTTCATCCAGCGCGTCGATTTTAGCGGGATCCGGGCAGAAAAACGGATTCTGTTCAACCTGCTCCCAATCCTTGATCTCCAGCGGAATGTCGCCCATTTGGGTCAGGCAACCGCGGATAACGATGCCGAATTTCTGCGCCAGGTATTTTTTGGCGATGGCCCCTGCGGCAACACGCATGGCGGTTTCACGGGCGGAAGAACGACCGCCGCCGCGATAATCGCGCACGCCATACTTCTGCTCATAGGTGTAATCGGCGTGCCCCGGACGGAACAGGTCTTTAATGGCGCCGTAATCCTGCGATCGCTGATCGGTATTTTCGATCAGCAGGCCAATGCTGGTCCCGGTGGTTACCCCGTCAAACACGCCGGAGAGGATCTTCACCTGATCCGGCTCGCGACGCTGCGTGGTATAGCGGGATGTTCCCGGACGACGACGGTCCAGATCGTGTTGCAGATCCGCTTCGCTCAGGGGAATACCAGGCGGTACACCATCGACAATACAGCCCAGCGCCAGGCCGTGCGATTCGCCGAAAGTGGTTACGCGAAAGAGTTGTCCAATTGTGTTTCCTGCCATCACGGCTCCGTTGTCGTTGTCGTTGTCGTTGTTGGTGTTGAGCGTTGATTTAATCTTTATAAATGCTGAAATGTTCCTGCGCTGCGATGAGTTGCGCTTTGGTCAGCATGAAAACGCCGTCCCCGCCGTTGTCGAACTCCAGCCAGGTAAACGGCACATCCGGATATTGTTCAATCAGATGTACCATGCTGTTGCCGACTTCACAAATCAGGATACCGCTGTCGGAAAGATAATCCGGGGCGCAGGCCAGAATTCGGCGCGTCAATTTCAGACCATCGCTACCGGACGCCAGACCCAGTTCAGGTTCATGGCGGTATTCCGACGGCAGGTCGGACATATCGTCTTCATCCACATACGGCGGGTTAGTCACAATCAGGTCGTATTGCACTTTCGGCAACTCGCGGAACACATCAGAACGGATCGGCGTGACATGATGAATCAAACCATGCTCTTCAATGTTGTGTTCTGTCACCGCCAGCGCATCGGTGGAGATATCTACGGCGTCGACTTCCGCCTCCGGGAAAGCGTAGGCGCAGGCAATAGCAATACAGCCGCTGCCAGTACACATATCCAGAATATGCTGCGGCTGCGTCTGGATCAGCCCGGCAAAACGGTTATTGATCAGCTCACCAATCGGTGAACGCGGCACCAGAACGCGCTCGTCAACGTAGAATTCGTGCCCGCAGAACCAGGCTTTATTCGTCAGGTAGGCTACCGGAATGCGCTCGTTAACACGGCGTATAACTCGCTCGACAATACGGTGGCGCTCGCTGGAGGTCAGGCGCGCATTGCGCATCTCTTCCGGGATATCCAGCGGTAAATAGAGCGTCGGCAGCACCAGTTGCACAGCTTCATCCCACGGGTTATCCGTACCGTGTCCGTACCAGATATTGGCGGCGCTAAACCGGCTGACTGCCCAGCGCAGCATGTCCTGAATGGTGTGCAGCTCATTCACTGCTTCTTCAACGAAAATTTTATCCATATTATCCCCCAGGTACATGCTCGCAATAAATTCGGCGGCTAGTTTGCCATGAAGACGGCGATAAATCAGCATCGTCACGCGCTGGCGCGCGGTAAAAATGCATTTTGCTACACCTGAGCCGCTGCGAGTCGGGTACACTGAAGGAAATAAGAGATGAGATGCGCAAATGAAAAAGAAACCATCGCTTAGCGAGGAGGAGCAGGCGCTGTTCCGGCAACTAATGACCGGGACGCGGCAGATCAAGCAGGACACTGTGGTACACCGCCCGACGCGCAAAAAAATCAGCGACGTGCCAGTAAAACGGCTTTTGCAGGAGCAGATCGATAACAGCCACTATTTTTCCGATGAGTTTCAGCCATTACTGAACCGCGAAGGGCCGGTGAAATATGTGCGCGAAGATGTCAGCCATTTTGAGCTGAAAAAGCTTCGTCGCGGTGATTATTCGCCGGAACTGTTTCTTGATCTTCATGGGCTAACGCAGATGCAGGCGAAACAGGAGCTGGGTGCGCTGATTGCCGCCTGCCGTCGCGAACATGTGTTTTGCGCCTGTGTGATGCATGGCCACGGTAAACATATTCTGAAACAGCAAACACCGCTATGGCTGGCGCAGCACCCGCATGTCATGGCCTTCCATCAGGCACCGAAGGAGTATGGCGGTGACGCTGCCGTGCTGGTGCTGATTGAAGTAGAAGAGTGGCAGCCGCCAGAACTCCCCTGAACCAGAAATGACAAGAGCCGCAAAAAGCGGCTCTTTATTACCATGGTCCGGCGGATCAGATGGCTTTGCGCATCTTCAGGTTGCAGGGACTCATTTGCCAGTCAAACACCCCTTTGCCGTTCTCGTCCAGCGTCACGCAGGCGATAGCGGAAGTGGTAAACATCGGCGGCGCTTCACCCGGGCAGAGCTCAGACACCAGGTAACCCACCAGCGGCAGGTGAGAAATCACCAATACCGACGAAGTCCCTTCATTTGCCAGCGCCTGCAAATAAGCGCTTACAAGGCCAACATCGCCACAAGGCGTCAGTTCCGGCAGGACATCCACGTTGTCAGGCAGGTTTACGCATTCACCAACCTTTTCCAGCGTCTGCTCAGCACGTAAAAAAGGGCTGACCAGAACACGTTCAACATCCACTTTTTGGCCTTTCAACCAGGTTGCCATAAGACGGGATTCGTCGCAGCCACAAGGGGTTAAGGGACGAACCGAGTCACTGGCTGCATCGAGGGCAGCGTCGCCGTGACGCATGATAAAAACTTGCATATTGCACCGCTTTTGTTAACCAGAATCATTGATCGTTCCACTACGAAACCCTTTCGCAACTACGGGAAAGACCAATGGCCGGGCATTGTGCCTGATTCATTCGCTGAATGAAACGCTGTTTTTTACCTCAATGGCGTAAGTATAGTCAATCACTGTTTACAAAATAACCGCGAACGCCATGAGCTTTAACAGATTTACTTTTTTTTAGACCTTAGCTTACAGATTCAGTTTCCTGTTGCGCAGAGAAATTTTCTCCCTGCTCCGCCATCTGCACCAACCGCGCACACGGCGTGAAACGCGCGCCGAATTGCGTCTCCAGCCGCTGCAGCGTTGCGACAATATCGCGTACACCGACCTGCTGCATATAGTGGAACGGCCCCCCTAAAAAGGGGGGGAATCCAATACCGAACACCGCACCAATATCGCCGTCGCGCGTGCTGCGGATCACCTGCTCATCGAAGCAGCGTGCAGCCTCGTTAAGCATTAACATCACGCAGCGTTCCGCGATTTGTGCCGCCGCTAATCTGCCACTGTCAGACGCGCCGATCAGGCTGTAGATCGCCGGATCAGGTTGTTTTTTGCTTTTACGCCCTTTCGCCGGGTAAAGATAGAAACCGCGTCCATTTTTTCTGCCTTTGCGATCGTCGTTCAAGATTGCGCTGACAACACTTGCAGGCGCGCTAAACCGCTCGCCGTAAGCCGCCTCCAGCACCGGAATGATCTTTGTTCCAGTATCTATGCCGACTTCGTCCAGCAGTTGAATAGGCCCGACCGGAAAACCAAACTTCACCAGCGCCTGGTCGATAGTTTCAATCCGTTCCCCTTCATGCAGCAGCCGGATCGCCTCGCTGATATAAGGCGCGAGAATACGGTTTACGTAAAAACCCGCTTTATCCGCCACCACAATCGGCGTTTTACCCTGTTTTTTCGCCAGCTTCACAATAGTGGAAATGGTCTGTGGATGCGTTCCCGCATGCGGGATCACCTCCACCAGCGGCATCTTCTCCACCGGGCTGAAAAAATGTAATCCGATCACATTTTGCGGACGAACTGCATGGGCGACGATATCACCAATGGGTAATGACGAGGTATTGGACGCAAACAGGGTATGCGGCGCGCAGTGGGCTTCCACTTCCGCCACCATTTTTTGCTTCAGCGCCAGATCTTCAAACACGGCTTCGATTACCACGTCACGCTGGGCAAATCCTCGGTAATCCAGCGAGCCGGAGATCTTCGCCATTTGCGCGTCACGCTCCGCCGCTTTGATATGGCGACGGCGTACTTTTTTATCCAGTTCTTGCCAGCTGTATTTCAGGGCATGGTTAATCCCCTTCGCATTAATATCTTTAATGCGAACGGGCAATCCCCCTTTGCAGGCGGTGACGTAGGCAATCCCACCGCCCATCAATCCCCCCCCCAGCACGCCCACGGTTTCTAACGGCCCCGGCGGCGCGTCGCTGCCAGGATCTTTTTTCACCTCTGTACTGGCGAAAAAGAGATGACGCAACGCCCGCGATTGCGGCGTCATTGCCAGTTGCCCAAAGGCACGGGCTTCTGCGTCATAACCGCTGCTGCGCCCCTGCGCCAGCCCCGTTTCCAGCACCGACAAAATACGCGGTGCGGCAGGGTAATTGCCCTGCGTTTTCTGTTCTGTTTTCTTCGCCACCATGCGAAACAGCAGCGAACGGGCCAGCGGCCCGGCAAGAATACGCTCCCGCACCGGGAGATGTCGGCTGGCAGGACGCTCCTGTTTTGCCAGCCCGGCGGCGGCCTCCAGCAGGATCGACTGCGGAACGACATCGTCCACCAGCCCTGCTTTTAATGCCTGACGCGCGCGAAGCTGCTTCCCGGTCAGGATCATTTCCAGCGCGGTACTGATGCCCACCAGCCTGGGTAGGCGTTGCGTGCCGCCTGAGCCCGGCAGCAGACCAAGCTGAACCTCAGGCAGGCCGAGCACCGTTTTTCCATCATCAGTACAAATACGACGGTGGCAAGCCAGCGCCAGCTCAAGTCCCCCACCCAGGCATGCACCATGAATCGCGGCGATAACCGGGATCGCCAGCGCATGGATCTCCGCCATAATCTGCTGCCCTTGTCGGGCCAGATCTTCCGCCTCTTTTGCGCTATTGCAGCGGGCGATCATATTGATGTCCGCTCCGGCAATAAAGTTATCTGGCTTAGCAGAGATAAACACGACACCGCGCAGCGATTTGTTGTCGCGGATCTGTTTCAGCATCGTGCGGACTTCAGCGCCGAATTCTGTTTTCAGCGTGTTCATCTTTTCATCAGGTACATCAATGGTGATAACGGCAACGTTGTCGGGGCGCACACTGAGCGTAAATGCGGATATCTTCTCCATTATTCAGTCTCCAGAACCATTGCCGCACCCAGCCCGCCTGCCGCACAGGCAGTGACCAGACCAAAACCGCCGCCGCGGCGATGCAGCTCATGCAGCGTTTGCGTGATCATGCGCGCCCCCGTAGCAGCAAACGGATGCCCATAAGCAATTGAGCCACCCAGCACGTTAAACTTGCTCTCGTCCACTTCGCCGGTGGCCTGAGCGCGCCCAAGCACCTCGCGGGCAAATCTGTCGCTTGCCATTAACTGCAGATTGCTGAGGGTTTGCGCGGCAAAGGCTTCATGCATATCCAGTAGGGTCAAATCCGCCATGGTCAACCCGGCGCGTTCAAGCGCCAGCGGCGTCGCCCATGCCGGGCCAAGCAGCATGTCCTGTTGCACGGCGATGGCGGTAAACGCATAGCTGCGCAAATAGCCGAGCGGCGTCAGGCCCAGCTCTTTTGCCCGGGATTCAGTCATCAGGATCACTGCGGCGGCACCGTCGGTCAGCGGCGTACTGTTTGCTGCCGTCACCGTACCATGACGACGATCGAACGCCGGGCGCAATTTCGCGTAATCTGCCAGTGTCGACTGGGTACGCACGTTATTGTCCTGCGTTACCGGATCGCGAAACGGCGGAGCATAAGCGGTCATCACCTCATCGGCCAGTTTTCCCTCCGTCCAGGCTTGCGCCGCAAGCTGGTGCGAACGGTGCGCCAGCGCATCCTGCTGTTCACGGGTAATGCCATACGTTTTCGCCATCTGTTCAGCGGTGTCACCCATTCGCAACCCGGTGGAATACTCCGCTACCGCAGGCGGAACGGGCAGCAGATCGCGCAGGCGCAAGCGTGAAAAAAGCTTTAGTTTTTGCCCCATGGTACGGGCTTTATTGGCGTCGACCAGCGTACGCGCCAGCGTTTTACTGACGCCAATCGGCAGTACAGAAGAGGAGTCCGCTCCGCCAGCTATACCCGCGCGGATGGTACCTGTAAGCAGACTTTCAGCAACATTCGCTACCGCCTGGAAACTGGTCGCACAGGCACGGCTGACGCTGTACGCATCGGTATGCACATTCATGCCCGTACCGAGCACAATCTCGCGGGCGATATTGGGGGCTTCCGGCATTTGCACAACTTGGCCGAAGACCAGTTGTTCTATCACATCGGGTGGGATTTCGCTGCGCGCCAACATTTCTGCTACGACCATTTTGCCGAGATCGATAGCCGGTACACCGTGAAAAACGGTCGCCTGGCGGGCAAAAGGCGTGCGTAGCCCGCTGACAATGGCAATGCGGTCGCCCTGACGGGTGACAAGCGGTAATGCCTGACTCATAACACTCCCCTGTTAACAGCGTAACGCTTTAAGTGGTCTGACCTGATAACAGTCTTAACCAAATTTTTACATTTAGCCAATGGGGGGAGAAAAAAAATGGGAGCTAAGGCACAGAGAAACTTAATAAAACGCTCCCGCAGGACGGGAGCGCAGGCGGGAAGCTTAACGCAGGCCGAGCTGGAAAATCAGGGTTTCCGCTTCGCAGGCAAACACAAAATCGATGTCCAACTGCACGCCGCCATCCACCTCGGTAAAGGAGGACGTGATTTGGCACGGATCGGATTCAACGGTACGTGCGCGTGCGCTCAGGGCAGACAGCGTTTCTTCCGCGTCAGCACGGTTTGCGAACACACGGCTGTAAGAGGCGGTGCAGTCGGAGTTGTCCATAATGGTGCCAACATCCATACAGCAGCAAACCGGGGTTTCATCAGCACTGCATTTACTCATGGTAGATTTCCTCTGAATTCGCACCCAAGGTGCCAGATAAACGATGTGTTTATTTTACGCCCCGTGGATTCGGCTCTCCAGTTGTTAATGGAATGAATGACCATAAGTGACCGAAATCACACTTAAAAATGATCTAAAACAAAAATGTTCGAATCGACTGATTAACACTGGCCGCAATTTTGCCACGCAGATCCCGTTTCGAAGATCACAATTGAAAAAACTTATATACAACCTTGCAACATTCCCTCTGGTCAGACCTATACTTCCGCCACTGGTCTGATTTCTCTGATGTACCTCAGACCCTACACTTCGCGCTCCGTTACGACATGTAACATAGTTTGAATAAAAATAACTCGATTTCGAATGAGGTTATGGTCATGAGCCAGAAAACCCGTTTTACCAAGTCTGCTCTGGCAGTCGCAGTGGCAATCGTCTCTACCCAGGCCTGGTCCGCAGGCTTTCAACTCAATGAGTTCTCGTCTTCTGGTCTTGGCCGTGCCTATTCCGGTGAGGGCGCGATTGCAGATGATGCAGGAAACGCCAGCCGCAACCCCGCACTGATTATGATGTACGATCGACCGATGTTCTCGGGCGGTGCGGTGTTCGTCGATCCGGACGTCAATGTGAAGGGCCGTTCCGCCATTGGTAACGATGCCAGCCAGGACAATATCGCGCCGACGGCGTGGGTGCCAAACCTGCACTTTGTGGCGCCGATTAACGACCAGTTTGGCTGGGGTGCGTCTGTCACCTCCAATTATGGTCTGGCTACCGAGTTCAACGATAGCTACACAGCCGGCTCCATGGGCGGTAAAACGGATCTCGAAACCCTCAACCTGAACCTGAGTGGTGCCTATCGCCTGGACAGCCACTGGAGCTTCGGGCTTGGTTTTAATGCCGTTTATGCTAAAGCCAAAGTTGAACGTTATGCTGGCGACCTGCCACAGATGGTAGATGCTCAAACAGGCGGTGTGTATAACTTATCTCGTGCCATTCCGGCCAATACACAAATTGCGCGCCTGAAAGGTGATGAATGGGGTTATGGCTGGAACGCAGGTATTTTGTACGAGTTGGATAAAAACAACCGCTACGGTTTTACCTATCGCTCAGAAGTTAAAATTGACTTTGATGGCGATTATCGCAGCAACCTGCCGTTAGCCGTTAACACGCTGGCCCCGAGATTAGGTCTTAGCACTCTGCCTTATGCGACTGCCGGGTCCACGATTAATGGCGCACTGACACTGAATCTGCCGGAAATGTGGGAGATCTCGGGTTACAACCGTATCGACCCGCAGTGGGCTATCCACTACAGCATGACCTACACCAGCTGGAGCCAGTTCCAGGAACTGAAAGCCACCGGCAGCAATGGTCAGACGCTGTTCTATAAAGATGAAAGCTTTAAAGATGCGTACCGCATTGCGTTAGGCACCACCTACTACATGGACGATAACTGGACCTTCCGCGCCGGTATTGCCTATGACGACAGCCCGGTTCCTGCAGATAAACGCTCCATTTCTATTCCGGACCAGGATCGTCTGTGGCTGAGCACCGGTGCGACTTACGCCTTCAATAAAGATGCGTCCGTCGACGTCGGCGTTTCGTATATGCATGGTCAGAAAGTGAAGTTCACCGAAGGCCCTTACACCTTCGAATCCAGCGGCCGTGCATGGCTGTATGGCATGAACTTTAACTACGGGTTCTGATAAACAGGCAGCAATAAAAAAGGTGAGCTTCGGCTCACCTTTTTTTATTGATGTCGCGGTTACTCGGCATCGATATCTTTCAAATCGCCCTCGATTGCTTTCGCGTTCGGGTTCTCCTGCGGCTTCAGCTTGCCGCCATTGGCGATAAAATCGTGGCGCTGGAAGTAGGCTTCACGCACCAGAATATACGGATCAGAAGACTGGCGCAGCAGACCATCGGAATCCAGAAGTTGCGCGCGGGATTCAACCCCTTCAAGTGTCCATTTACCGACGGAGAGCGGCCAGGTCAACCAGGAAAGCACCGGATAGAGTGTATCCACGGCATCGCCGCCATCTTCACGCAGGGTAAAGCTACCGTAGAATGGCAGTTGCATGTACGGGCCGTAACCCATGCCGTAATGACCCAACGTGCTGCCGAAGCGGTGCGGTTCGACACGCTGCAGTTTTGTATTCGACATCCCGGCGACATCCATAAAGCCGCCCATGCCCAGCAGGGTGTTCAGGAAGAAACGGGTGAAATGCACCATCCCCTGGTAGGGATCGCCCTGTAAGAAGAAGTTCGCCATGATTGCCGGTTCTTCAAGGTTGCTGGTGAAGTTGCTCAAACCGTTACGCGCCGGTTGCGGCACATAATCACGCCAGGCAACGGCAACCGGTCGAACGACATACGGATCCAGCACATTGAAGTTGAAGTTGTACATGGTGCGGTTAAACCCTTCGAACGGGTCGGAACGCCCCTGCGACTCTCCGGAACCGGAACTGGCGCAGCCGACCAGCACAGAGGTCGCCAGCGCAAGGGCCGACAGGCGGTATTTCATAGGTGTCTCCCTGAAGAATATGGCTATTGATGAATGCCATCCATAACGGCGCAACGGCAAATGCCTGCAACATGCCACGCATTGTATCAGCGCGTCTTATGATGTCTACGCGGCGAACGCCCCTCATTTCAGCATAGCGCGCATTCAGTAGCGCGCTGCGTTAACCATTTTATACAGGCTAAATCCGCCGCGTATCACCATTGTTGCTGTTGATGGCACTTTCAGACGATACCGCCAGAGCGCGCGCCAGAAACTCGCTACGCTTGATGATATCTGCACGTTAAGAGTGAGGTAGTTGTGGAGCGTATCGAAGAAGAGAAAATCGGCGGCAAGCGCAAGGAAATTGAAGTCGAGAGCGATGAAAAAAAGCGCGGCGAAGACATTGAACTGGACGAAGACCGCCTGCCTTCACGCGCGATGGCCATTCATGAACATATTCGACAGGACGGCGAAAAAGAGCTGGAACGCGATGCCATGGCGCTGTTCTGGTCGGCAATCGCCGCCGGCCTGTCGATGGGCGCCTCGCTGCTGGCAAAGGGCATTTTCCACGTCCAGTTAGAGGGTGTCCCCGGCGGATTTTTACTGGAGAATTTGGGCTACACCTTCGGTTTTATTATTGTCATTATGGCGCGCCAACAGCTGTTTACTGAAAACACCGTCACGGCGGTACTGCCGGTAATGCAAAACCCCGGTTGGGTCAATTTTGGTTTAATGGCGCGACTCTGGGGCGTTGTGCTGCTGGGCAACCTCATTGGCACGGCCATTGCCGCATGGGCGTTTGAATACATGCCAATTTTTGATGAACAGACGCGCGATGCGTTCGTCAAAATCGGCATGGATGTAATGAAAAACACGCCACTGGAAATGTTCTCCAACGCCATCATCTCAGGTTGGATTATCGCCACCATGGTTTGGATGTTCCCGGCGGCAGGTTCGGCCAAGATAGTGGTGATTATTCTGATGACCTGGCTTATTGCGCTGGCGGATACCACTCACATTGTGGTGGGTGCGGTAGAAATCTTCTATCTGGTGTTTAACGGCACACTTCACTGGAGCGAATTTATCTGGCCATTTGCCCTGCCGACGCTGGCTGGCAATATCTGCGGCGGGACATTTATTTTCGCCCTGCTTAGCCACGCACAGATCCGTAACGATATGATCAATGCTCGCAAAGCAGAGCAAAAGCGTCAGGCCGCCAGCAAAGAAAAAGAGGCATAAACGGCGACAGTTTAATCACTTGACGGCAGGCAAGCTTAACGTGGGGCCTAAATAACGTTATACTCCTGCCGTCTTGTCCCCTTAGTTAAATGGATATAACGAGCCCCTCCTAAGGGCTAATTGCAGGTTCGATTCCTGCAGGGGACACCAGCGTTTCCTGTTGTTAATTAACCCGCCTTTTTGTATTTCTTCCACAACGTATCAACTCAGCTCTTTGGTGTGGCAATGTGTGTCGCGTTCCCCCTGACCGGTTGAGTCAGTTCAAGGTTAAACGTTTTTATCTCATCATCCGTGAAAATACCTTCAACACTAAAATCCATTGCCTGCGAAAGCATGGTCGCCGTCAGGTTGTCGACCAGTTCCTGCAAGAACATATCGTCTTCGGTTGAACGCCGTGTTCTGCTACCGGTTGCCAGGGTAACCACCCAGTGCCCGGTTTTCTCATCACCCACCCACTTAAATTTGAAACTGTTAAGCAACTCATTAATCAGTACGACCAGTGAGTCTGCGTTATTCATTTTGGCATTGGCCCGCTCCATCGCCAGAAATATGACCCTGGCCTGCGCTATTGCACGGTCCAGATTGTTTAAAGGAGGAAGTTCATTGGCAAGATATTCTGCCGATGTTTGCGATGTCCGGCCTAAGGTCGCATGCGGGCTTATCGTTTCCCAACTCGATTGGCCAAATCTAAAATGGTGTTGCTTTGAATTCGGGAATTTCTTGCCAAGATCGGCGATATAGCTGTAATCCTCCGACCCAACAGCATGGTGAGTCATTTCATGAAGCAGCGTGTTTTTTATGCCTTTCTCATCTAAAACATTGGGGAAAACGAGCATGATACGTGCTGTAGGATCTCTTTCGTAAACAAATGCCACCGTTGGCTCTACAGCCCCCTCTTTTTCTGTAACAGGAATTACACGGCTAAGTTTTGTCTCTTTAACATGATAATGCGCCTGCTGATAAAGCCGACGCGATAACTCATCAAGCCGTTGATAGGATTCTCCAAGAATGGATGAATTGGGCGTGTTTAAATGTCTGGCCAGAACCACAAGGGCCGCGTTGCGCAATTCTGGCGACGTTCTTGCTTGTTCAAGCAGCGCAGACAGTTGTTGAGCCCGGACAAAGGCTTTATTAAAAGCAGCATCAACTCTGTCTATATTTTTTGAGGGTATAATTTTACCCCACCATTTTTTCCCCACATTTGCTTTATACGTTAAGAAATCAGGCGCTGCGATGTTAAAACCACTGTTCTGTAATTCGTAGGTGTAAAACTCCGTCAGACTTTTTATCCTGGAGGGATCTCTGAGGTTAAGCGCCAGATCATTAAGAATTGGCCTGAATTGCGTAATATCCGGGCCAATATCTTTCAGCAAGGCGGCATATCGCATGGTCAAATCGCCTTGTGACAAGTTAACAGGTATATCGGCAAAGAAGGGGAGATTTTTTAGCGAAGACTGTAACTGCGGGTTTTCTTTTAATGCCTGGCGGATAGCAGCTGAAAGAGAGGTTTCTGCCTCTGCGCCTTTTTCCGCGCCAAGGGTTTTCTCAAAAAATGTCTGCATATCATCAAAATCCAGCCCCGTATTTTTAACCGCATTTTTATATTCTTGCGAGGTGTAAATCAGTACACCTTCGACAGGGTAATCTTTTAGCGGCAAATTACCGGCCGCTTCGGTCATCGGCTCAAACTCATTAAATAATTCTGAAAAATCCGCGTCGCCCTTAACGTCATAATAACCTGTCACTGCATCTGTTTGCTCACTCTTTTTAATGACTGTTCGCAACCACTCATCTTCATCAAAATAAATATAGGAGAATTCATTGTTATCGGAAAACATCTGTACGACGACACGGTCCTGCCCTCTTCGTCCCTGAACGAAATACTGGTTAATAATGTCATCTGCCGTACTGCCTTTCGTCCAGCGAGTAAGGATGCGAATATCCGATTTAAACCCCAGCTCTCTCATTTTGCTGATGACTTTTTTGGCAACTTTCGATTGCTTCAGCAGGTTTTCTCCCGCTGGACTGCTTGCACCCGCGCCAGTATTTGTCTGTTGTTTTGATGACCCGGCAACCGGTTCTGTTTTGTCTGGTGGTTTTGCTTTCCCGGAAGGACGCGCAGCGTCCGTTTTTTTAAGCGCCTCAACCAGGTTATCCAGATCGCTGCGGGCTTGCTTGCTGATGGCTTCCACCGTTTCCGGTACCTGGCGCAATCGCCGTATGCCCGTGCTGGACAGCACCTGCATCATTTTTTCCTTCACTAACCGGTACAGGTCGGGCAATGTCTCCTTCACCGCCGTGTTCCCGAGCCGCGCCAGCCGTCGTGTGCTTGCCACCAGCCCGCCTATTGCAGGCCCAACCAGATTGCCGCCCAGTTCAAACGCTGTTGCCATCACCATAGAACGGATATACAGTTCTTGCTCTTCCTTATCATCTGCCAGCGATGCGAGTATGGCAGTGGGCAAAACTTCGCCCAACAAGGTCACCGCCAGCGATGCCGCTACCCACATCATTGAGGAGCCGCCCAGCATAACGCCGCCAACCATAAGCATTGCCCCGGTTATAATGGCCAGCGTATTAATCAATTCAAATGCAACAGCCCGTTGATGTTCCGCAGACGAGTAAATCAAATCATCATAAAGTTCCGTCAGATCCTTACGATGCATATCAATAAGCTTATCGAACAGCGCATCCGGCGTTTTCGCGGAGGTGGCAAAAGGCGGGTAATAATCCGTTGAGGATTCTTCAGCAATCATATCCATAGCGTATGCTGGCGCATCATAATGTTCAGCACGGTAGCCATAATGGTCAGTCACTTTCGCCAGTGACTTCCCGACACGGGTCGTACGGTGTTTCTCCATAAACGCCTTGAGTGAGGGATTCTTTTCAATCACTACGCCAGGAGCAATTCTTCTGTTGCTTCCCTCTTTATGGACTTTGAGAGAAAAACCTGGCCACGGCACCTCATAATAATCATTGTTCCACAGCGACAGCAGTACCCCGATTTTCTTTTGCCCTGGCACCCGGGAAGGCGAAACCGGTATAAAAATCACATCTGCCAGGGTGCTTCCGTGCCACTCGACGCTTTCTGCGTTTGTTTCCCCTTTAAGATAACGCTCGACCGCATCGACATAACGCTGATGGTACTCATCCTGGGACGCATGCGGGATGCGGCCTTTTCTGCCAATATAAGCAAGCGCCGATCGCAACCCCATGAATTTATAGACTCGTTTCGCCTTTTGCCCGCCTTCAGCTTTATCGGGATCAAACTGTTCCTTGATACGCCACTCAACATAATTACCAAGATTGCCCAAACGCTCTTTCAGAGCATAGGGAAACGAAGAGGGCCAGATAATTAAATCGTTGGTATAGGATGCCCCGTAATCCCTTCGCGGCACTCCCCTTGCGATATCAAGCAGCGTGTAGCTACGACCCGGAATAGTGGTGGATACTTTGCCCTGTGCCTCCATCCCGGGCATGGCTTTAACGACCATGTCCCGGGATTTTAGGGTCGATTGATCGGACCATTTTTCCGCCAACCCATGCATCCTTAACGATTCCCTCACAAAGGCGCCCATATAGCGGTCGGGGTGGAGGATGTTCTCCCCCAAAAAACCGGTCAACTCTGCTATCTGTCGATCCAGTTTCGTTTTCAGCTTATCCAGCATGTATCTCTCAGTGCTGAAACGCTCTGGCATCGGTGGCGCTTTTTCGGCCTGTTGACGGATGTCTTCCCAGTCAACGCCCGCCAGCATCGGATGTTCGGGCAGTGCTGTGGTTAAGTCATCAGGCTGTGCGGTGTTATTCTCTGGTACAGTAAGCGGCGCTGGGGTTGTCTCGCTGGTGTGTCTCACTTCCATTGCCCGTAACAGCGGCAACGCCTCCACTATCGACTCGTTATACAGTTCGAAATATTTCGTCTGCGTTTGTTCATCCCAGAGCAGAAAAATATGCTCTTTAATTATCTTATTTAATTCCTCATCCAGTACCGCAAAATCATATGCGGCAACCCTGTCGCCATTCTCCAGGGCGTATAACAGACGTTTAACCGTCAGGAGACTCCATGAGGTATAGAGCGTAACCAGGTTCACGTTACCCGTATCGTCCCGAATAAGATCCACCAGGCTAGTCAGCATAAGTTTGAGATACGCCGGAAACGTTCCGGAAAATCGCGAGCGATCAATAAGATCAACATAAGACAGGCTGTACTGCCCAAAGAACACTTCAGCGTCCGGAATATCGGTAGGAAATGACCATGACGAATTTTTCATGATCTCCGCCGTCGGCCTCTCGGCGCTGTAGGTGGTCAACTTAGCCGTACGCTGCGCCAGTTTTTTACTTTTAGCCGAATAATCCTTCAGCTCATTCTCATCCATCGCTTTGCCATCCCAGTCAGCATTCAGCTTACGGGTCAGCGCTTCAAGGCGCTGTACAAGCACTTCTTCATCTCTGGCCTCCTCCACATTCATATGAAGCAGCCCCGTCCCCCAGTCATACAGTGCCCTGCGGTACAGCTGGAGATAATAACGCCCCAAATGTAACCAGCGCTCATCGGGTAATGCTGCAGACTTCGCGCTGGAATGGGGATCGTAGATGCTTGCAATGGACTCCTCTTTAATCTCCTGTTGAAACGCTTCTCTGAAGGTTTCAACTTTCAGCTCATCCATTCTCGTGAACCACGCGTCCGCTAATGGAAAGCTCTCTCTGGGGGCATACAGACTGCCCCGTTCACCGGCTTTTGGACCGGTGCTGAGCATCAAAAATATCGATTGTGCTAAGGTGCCATTTTGGGCCGCTTTATACTCTTCTGCCCAATATGCGCTTCGGGACTCGGCTTCAGTGGTCACGTTGACCGACGTGGGTGCTTCAGTGGTTGTCGGGGAGGGTTGATCCACCACCTTTTCCTCGCCAGGAGCATGCGAAACCAGGGGTTCTGTGATCAGAAGTGACCTTTTGGCGCGAATTTTCATGGGTGAGTGAGAGGTGTCTTCACCCAGGGTTGTACCTTCCGACTCCAGGCTGACAATATCACCGCGGCTGAGTGCGGGTAGAGTCATGTCCTCTTCCGCCAGTTCCGCGACGATAGCTTCCAGCTCTGCAATGTCTCTGGCATTAAAGGGTGAGGTTATTTCAGTCGGTGGGGCAGTGTTTCGCTTCGGAAATAGCGCGCCTATCAGTTCCCGCTCATCCTCTGTTAACATGCCGCTCAGTTCAGCCAGGCGTTCGTACGCGGCAGCGTTTTCATCCTCTTTACTGTCCGGGCCGAACATTGAGTACCATGCCCAGCCCAGTCCGCCAAGTATGGCTGTGGCCCCCACCGTCTGCGCCACCCGTCGCGGGGTTATTTGGGCTGCCGCTGCCGCCATCATTAAGCCCGATATGCGGACCAACTCGCTAAGACGATCGCCGGGGCCTGGCACTGCCGCCTGCACAGCGGCACCAGCCCCGCCCAGTATCGTCAGGGCAGTATGTTCTGGCACAGGGTGCCCACTGGCAGATGAGGCTCCGGACTCCTGCTTGGTAGCTGCGTCCTCCGACAGAACCAGCTCACCACCGGAGGAGGTGACTCCGGACGCCTGCCAGGCGGTGACGGGTTTCGGCAGAAGCAGCTCACCGCCGTAGGAGGTGGCTCCGGACACCAGCCCGGTGGCAACCTCCTCCGGCAGAAGCAGCCCACGGCCGGGCTGCTCTGTCATCTCATTGCTTTCGTGCGCCTCGTTGTCTTCGTAAGCATCATTGTCATCGTATACACGCCGGAACAACGCATAGTTGCCCACCGCTGGCTGAAACTCCATCCCGAAGACATGCTGAGCATACAACATCAGCGTAACGCGCTCAGCCAGATTCCTCGCCCTGAAAACGGGCAGTGGCGGCAGAGGCTGCGCTGCGGCTTCATAAGCCAGACGGGCGTCGCGTGCATCAAGTTCATAGCGGATCCACTCCTCCACTGAATCGAAGCCGGGGATCCCCACAGGCCTTTCCGCCCCCGCCCTTCGGCCTCGTTTATGGCTCCGCTCACCGCGCTTCTTCTGGTGGGCATATTTCGCTCTTCTGACTTTTTCGTAGGGAGGTGAATGCCTGGGCATGCTGCTTTCCTCTGATGGCAGATCAACAAAGGGTTAAGGCAGGGGGGAATACATAGAATTAAAAGTAGCTATCTCTGGGAATTAGCATCCGGGCTGTGCCGCAAATTGGGATATTTCATTGAGGATAATCTGCCGCGCTACACACCAGGGGGATGCTCCTCTGATGTGTAGCACAACCCTCTACGTTAAATTGATTACCTCTGGCTGGGCAACACGCCTGGCAGCAGTGGCGTCAGGTGACACGCAGCAAGAAGTGCCGTGGCGGCTTCGATATCGGGGGCAAAATAGCGGTCTTTATCATAGTGCGGAACCTGTTCGCGCAGCAGATGGCGCACCTGCTCCAGTAAGGGACTACTGGTTAACCCTTCGCGCATATCCAGCCCCTGGCACGCGGCCAGCCATTCAACGGCAATTACCCCGCGGGTGTTGGCCGCCATCTCCCATAACCGGCGACCCGCAGCCGGAGCCATCGATACATGGTCTTCCTGGTTTGCCGAAGTGGGCAGGCTGTCCACACTGTGTGGGTGCGCCAGGGCTTTGTTTTCGCTTGCCAGCGCCGCTGCCGTCACCTGAGCAATCATAAAGCCGGAATTCACGCCGCCGTTTTTGACCAGGAATGGCGGTAATTGCGACATATGGCTATCCATCAGCAGCGCAATGCGCCGCTCCGCCAGAGCACCGATTTCTGCAATGGCCAGCGCAATATTATCCGCTGCCATGGCCACCGGCTCGGCATGAAAGTTACCGCCCGAGATCACTTCATTTTCGGCAGCAAACACCAGCGGATTATCCGACACCGCATTGGCCTCGGTCAGCAGCACATCCGCCGCAGAACGTAACTGCGTCAGACAGGCTCCCATCACCTGAGGCTGGCAGCGTAATGAATAGGGATCCTGCACTTTATTGCAGTTGTGATGTGACTGCGAAAAAGCACTCTCTTCCGTCAGCACGTGGCGATACAGCGCAGCCGCGTCAATTTGCCCACGTTGCCCGCGAACTTCGTGAATGCGCGCGTCAAAAGGACGGCGGGATCCCAGCGCCGCTTCCGTAGTTAACGCACCGCAAACCACCGCCGAAGCAAAAAGATCTTCGGCCTCAAACAGGCCGCGTAAGGCAAAGGCGGTAGAAGTTTGGGTGCCGTTTAACAACGCTAGTCCCTCTTTTGCCGCCAGTGTCAACGGCGTCAGTCCGGCCTGCTTTAACGCCTCCGTCGATGGCAACCATTTCCCCTGCCAGCGGGCTTTACCTTCGCCCAGCAGCGTCAGCGACAGATGGGCAAGCGGGGCCAGGTCGCCGGATGCGCCCACCGAACCTTTTGCCGGGATCCAGGGGTAAACCCCGGTGTTAACCATCGCCACCAGCATCTGGATCACTTCTAAACGGATGCCGGAAAATCCACGCGCCAGGCTGTTGATCTTCAGCACCATGATCAGCCGCACCATTGCGTCATCCAGCGGTTCACCCACGCCAGCAGCATGAGAAAGTACAAGCGAACGCTGCAGGTTTTCCAGATCTTCAGTCGCAATGCGCGTTTGCGCCAGTAACCCGAAACCGGTGTTAATGCCATACGCCGTGCGCCCTTCAGCCATAATGGCATTCACGCAGGCGACACTGTCATTAATGGCAGCAAACGCCCCTTCGTCCAGCGTCAGGCGGATCGGCTGGCTGTAAATGTCGCGCAGTTGCGCCAGGGTCAGTGTGCCGGGAGTCAGAGTGAAATTTTTCATGCTTTGCGATGCCCCTGCGTTGCGGCGACCATAGGAAGATTAAGATGTTGTTCTGCCGCGCAGGCGATAGCAATATCGTAGCCTGCGTCAGCATGGCGCATCACGCCCGTTGCCGGATCGTTATGCAATACCCGCGCAATACGCGCAGCAGCCTCGTCGGTGCCATCACAAACAATCACCATGCCAGCGTGTTGTGAAAAGCCCATTCCGACACCACCACCATGGTGCAGCGACACCCAGGTCGCGCCGCTGGCCGTGTTGAGCAAGGCATTGAGCAACGGCCAGTCGGATACCGCATCGGATCCGTCACGCATGGCTTCAGTTTCACGGTTCGGGCTGGCAACAGAGCCGGAATCAAGGTGATCGCGCCCGATAACAATCGGCGCTGGGACTTCGCCATTACGCACCATTTCATTAAACGCCAGCCCCAGTTTTTGACGCCACTCCAGCCCTACCCAGCAAATGCGCGCCGGTAATCCCTGGAAATGAATACGTTCTCGCGCCATATCCAGCCAGTGATGCAGGTGTTTATCCTCTTTAATGATCGCTTTCACTTTGGCATCGGTTTTGTAGATATCTTCGGCATCACCGGAGAGGGCAACCCAGCGGAAGGGACCGATACCCCGGCAGAACAGTGGGCGAATATAAGCCGGGACGAAGCCGGGGAAATCAAACGCATTGTCGACCCCCATATCTTTTGCCATCTGACGGATATTGTTGCCGTAATCAAAAGTCGGAATGCCCATCTGGCTGAAAGCCAGCATCGCGCTCACATGTTTCGCCATGCTTTGCTTCGCGGCCTGCACCGTTCCCTGCGGATCGGCTTGTGCATTCCGCTGATACGCCTCCCAGGTCCAGCCTTCGGGCAGATAACCGTGCAAAGGATCGTGGGCGCTGGTCTGGTCAGTTACCATGTCCGGGCGAATACCGCGCCTCACCAGCTCGGGCAGGATCTCTGCGGCGTTAGCGCACAGCGCAATCGACACGGCCTTACCCGCAGTGGTGTATTTTTCAATACGCGCCAGCGCATCATCCAGCGAGGTCGCCTGCTCATCGACATAGCCAGTACGCAGACGAAAATCGATACGGCTCTGCTGGCACTCAATGTTCAGCGAACTGGCACCCGCCAGTGTTGCCGCCAACGGCTGTGCGCCGCCCATACCGCCCAGACCGGCGGTCAATACCCAGCGCCCTTGTAGATTGCCCTGATAGTGCTGGCGGCCCGCTTCGACAAACGTCTCATAAGTACCTTGAACAATCCCCTGGCTGCCGATGTAGATCCAGCTTCCGGCGGTCATCTGGCCGTACATCGCCAGCCCTTTTGCATCCAGTTCGTTAAAGTGTTCCCAATTTGCCCAGTGTGGTACCAGGTTGGAGTTGGCGATCAGCACGCGTGGGGCATTCTCATGAGTTTTGAACACGCCGACCGGTTTACCAGACTGCACCAGCAGCGTTTCATCCTGCTCCAGCTCTTTCAGTGCAGTGACGATGGCATCAAAACATTCCCAGTTCCGCGCTGCGCGGCCGATCCCCCCATAGACCACCAGTTGATGGGGGTTTTCTGCCACCTCCGGGTCGAGGTTATTCATCAGCATGCGCAAGGGGGCTTCGGTGAGCCAGCTCTTTGCATTCAGCGTTGTGCCCCGCGGTGCGCGGATGGTTTGCTGGCGGTAGGGGGTGTTCGACATCGTTATTCTCTCCTGAAAAAACGGGTAGCGTCTCTAAACACATATACTTGTCTATACAATTACGCGCAAGCCAGGTTTTAACAGAAAAGATACAAATTTATTATATTGCGTCAGCAATCACGCTTTAGCTGACGCACAGGATCAGGAACAGAAATGACCTTGTAAACGGTAGCGTGCACCGGGGAAAAGCAGGCTGGCGTGAGAGACGATATGCGAGGTGGACCAGGTGCGGCGACGGATCAACAAACAGGGATCATGCTCGTTAATGTGCAGTAACCGGCACTCTTCCGCCGTGCCCTGCACTGCTTCCACGATGTGTTCGCCTTCAGTAAGCGGCGCAATTAACGACAAATAAGCATGGGCGGTGGTATGCGTGTAATCCTGTCGCAAATAGTCCGGTACCACGCTCGCATTCACACAGCGATCTTCTATCTGCACCGGGATCTCATTTTCGAAATGCACCATCCGCGAATGAAAGATCCGCGCACCCTCTTCAAGCTCCAGCGCGGCCGCCTGAGTGAGGTCTGCGCGGGTTTCTTCCAGCAGCAACACCTCACAACGGTGCTGATGGTGACGGGCGGCGATCTCATCCGCAATGCTGCGAATTTCAAACAACGCCGACTGCCCTTTTGGCTCAGCCACAAACGTGCCGACCCCCTGCAAACGCACCAGCAGGCCTTCATCGGTCAGTTCACGCAGCGCCCGGTTAATGGTCATGCGGCTAAAACCAAACTGCGCCACCAGTTCGGCCTCGGAAGGGATGCGATCGTGCGGCCGCCAGGTGCCGTCGATAATTTTCGCGCTGATAGCCTGCTTCACTTTTTCATAAAAAGGCAGTGGCGCACTGGCGGGAGCAGGTCGGGGACGGGGCGAAAATATCACTCGGCGGTTCCTTATTTCAGCAATTAAGGGCATGGGTGCCCGATGATACCGTGATTGAAAGGGCGGCGATCATCCCTGCCACCAATGCACAATCTGCCATGCCAGTCGCGCCGCGACTTTCGCAGCCAGCCCCTGGGTGTCGAACTGTGGATTAAACTCCACCAGATCCACCGCCTGCAGTTTGCCACTGCGACACAGCGGTTCAACAATACGTATTAACAATGGCAATGGAACACCGAGCGCTGCCGGTGCGGAAACCGCTGGCATCTCATTGCCGGGCAACACATCCAGATCGATCGTTAAGTAAATCCTGTCGCAGCTGGACAGCATACGGTGGATTTCCGGCAGAACTTGCTCGACAAACTTGTTCAACACGTCGATATCTTCGATCACCGACACCTTGCGCAAGGCAGCCTCGTCCCACAACGCCTGGGTATTGGCGGCCCGGCTAACACCGATACAGCTATAGATAAATTCGCGATTCTGCGCTTCGCAATGCACCGCCAGCTGGCGAAACGGCGTGCCGGAACTGGCGCGCGGAGCATGACGTAAATCGAGATGCGCGTCCAGATTGATGATGCCGACCCGCTCATTGGGGAAGGCATCCAGTACTGCCGAACCGTGGCCAAACGCGGTTTCATGACCACCGCCAAACACCAGAGTGCGCATTCGCGACCGCTGACAAGCCAGCACCGCGTCGTACAGCTCCTGTTGCGCTTCTTCAAGCTGCTCGGGCTGGGCGCGTACCGATCCCATTTCCACCAACTGGCTGTGCCCGCAAAAGCTCGCCATGGGTGCCAACGCCTGACGTAACACATCCGGCCCCTGCGCAGCACCTGCCCGCCCCTGATTGCGTTTGACCCCTTCGTCACATTCAAAGCCGAGCAACGCTATCTTGCCGCGATGAAGCCGTGGGGAAAACTCGCCATCGTTAACGATGGTTTGAAATACGCGCAATGCATTCGCCGCTTCGGCGCTGTCATCACGCCCCTGCCACATCGTCTGCGCAACCGGATGCCAGAGCATCATACTGTCTCCTCGCCACGAAAAATACGTTGATAAAGAGGATTGCGTCCCGGTTCGTAGACCATCTCCACCGGGTGTTCAGCGTCCCAGATGACAAAATCCGCCCAGTAACCCGCCGCCAGCTGACCATGGGTATGCTGACGTCCTAAGGCCTGCGCCGCGTTCCGCGTCACCCCCGCCCAGGCCTCTTCCGGCGTCAGGCCAAACTGCACGCAGGCCATATTCATCGCCAGATGGAGACTGGCAAACGGGCTGGTACCCGGATTAAAGTCCGTTGCCACCGCCATCGGCACCTGCTGCTGACGCAGCAAGGCAACAGGCGGTTTACGGGGTTCATTCAGGAAATAGAATGCACCAGGCAACAGGACAGCCACGGTGCCACTTTCCCGCATGGCGGCAACGCCCGCCTCACTGAGATACTCCACGTGATCGGCAGAAAGTCCCCGGTAACGGCTGACCAGTTCTGCCCCGCCCAGCGAAGAGAGTTGTTCTACATGCCCCTTGATGGGGATGCCTGACTCACGCGCGCGGTGGAAAACCCGCTCAGTTTGCGCCAATGAAAAGCCCACGTTTTCGCAAAAAGCATCGACCGCCTCAAACAGACCCTGTTGCCACAACGAGGGCATAATGTCGTCGCATACCTGCCTGATGTAATCATCTGGCTGCCCTTTATATTCTGGCGGCGTTGCATGTGCGGCCAGCAACGTGCGGCTGATCTCCACCGGATAAGACTGCGCCAGCGCCCCGGCGACACGCAGCATTTTGGCCTCGTTCTCCCGATCAAGCCCATACCCGGATTTGATCTCAACGGTGGTGACCCCCTCCCGCAGCAGACGCGCCAGGCGCTGCTCTGCCAAAGCAAAAAGCCCGGCTTCGCTGCTCTGACGTGTCGCCCGCACCGTCGCATTAATGCCGCCGCCCTGGCTGCTGATCTGCTGATAAGAGACGCCATTTAACCGCTGCTCCCACTCTTGTGCACGGTTGCCGCCGAAAACAAGGTGGGTATGGCAGTCGATTAAACCAGGGGTGATCAACCTCCCACCAGCATCAACGCTGTGCGCGATGTGCGCGGGTAAATCGGCCTGCGGCACAATCGCCCGGATGCGGCCATGACGGACAATCAAGGCATGATTATCTATAAAACCATAGGGTTGTGCTTGCGAGGGGGCCATCGTCGCCAGACGCGCATTGCGCCAGACACGATCTTCTGCGGTCAGTTCAGTCATCGTCTTCGCATGTCATGGGTTGTATAGACATTTATTTTCATAATGCGCAGATTGTCAACATGGCTTCGCCGCTACAGTCGCGTTTTGTTTATCAGGTCAAACATACCTTCAACCCGGGTCATGCGAGAAAGCACCCCTCTTTTTTGCATGTCATTTTTGTTTCACTCCGATGACCTGATCGTCCTGGTTTATGCAGAGTGTGAGCACGTTCAAAAAATTAGCCTTATAATTCAAGCGGAAATGAAGCGTTTCAGCAGCGAAAAATTTCGTCGCTGAAGGACAATTTATTTAGCAATGAAAGTAATGTGTCGCCAAAGCCCGACACACTGTAACTTACTAAAATTAAATAGAAAAAAGGCTCTTGTAAGGGTAAAAAATTAAGCGTACATTAGCGCCGTCTGGTGATGATTCACCCAAGATCCTGAGATGGAGCTGTGGCCGGAAGGGAGAAAATTCTCATTTTCGCTTTGGCGTAGTTTCACCTCTCTATACTCAGTCCTGTTATGGTCATAGATGCATACGGAAGTATGCGGAGCGATGAACGTGAAATATTTCTTTATGGGCATTTCGATGATGGTCATTGTATGGGCCGGTACTTTTGCCCTGATGATCTGACCTGAGCGATTAATGCAGTAGAAAAAAGGAGCCTTGCGGCTCCTTTTTTCAGGGTTCGATATCTTCCGCTGCGGTTTTGGGCACCGAGGGGAGCAAGCCATCGGCCCGGAACATGGACTTAATACCCCGCACCGCCTGACGGATACGATCGCGGTTTTCAATCAGCGCAAAACGCACATGGGTATCACCATAATCGCCAAAACCAATCCCCGGCGACACGCATACTTTGGCGTCTTTCAGTAATTTTTTGGCAAACTCCAGCGATCCCATCGCGGCATATTGCTCTGGAATTTTCGCCCAGACATACATCGACGCTTTGGGCGTGTCGACCATCCAGCCTGCTTCATGTAACCCTTTCACCAGCACATCGCGACGGCGTTTATACTGCGCGGCAATATCACGTACGCACTGCTGATCGCCTTCCAGCGCGGCAATCGCCGCGACCTGTAACGGGGTAAACGTGCCGTAATCATGGTAGCTCTTGATACGCGCCAGCGCGCTGACCAGCACAGGGTTACCGACCATAAAGCCAATACGCCAGCCGGCCATGTTGTAACTTTTCGATAGCGTGAAAAATTCAACGGCCACATCGCGCGCGCCCGGCACCTGCATTATCGACGGCGCTTTCCAGCCATCATAAACAATGTCGGCATAAGCCAGATCGTGCACCACCAGCACATCATAGCGTTTCGCCAGTGCAACCACTTTTTCAAAGAATTCGAGTTCTACGCACTGTGCCGTGGGATTGGAGGGGAAGCCGAGGATCATCATCTTCGGTTTCGGGTAACTTTCGCGGATCGCCCGCTCCAGCTCATTAAAGAAATCGACACCTTCTACCAGCGGAACAGAACGTACCTGCGCACCGGCAATGACCGCACCATAAATATGGATGGGGTAGCTGGGATTCGGCACCAGCACCGTATCGCCATGATCCAGCGTGGCCAGCATCAGATGCGCCAGCCCCTCTTTCGAACCGATAGTGACGATAGCTTCCGTTTCCGGATCAATATCCACCTGGTAGCGTTCTTCGTACCAGCGAGAAATCGCCCGACGCAAACGCGGGATACCGCGCGAAGTCGAATAACCATGCGTGTCCGGGCGCTGCGCCACGGTGCAAAGCTTCTCAACAATGTGTGGCGGCGTGGCGCCGTCCGGGTTACCCATGCTGAAATCAATAATATCTTCGCCGCGCCGACGCGCAGCCATTTTCAATTCAGCTGTGATATTAAAAACATACGGGGGGAGACGATCGATACGCGTAAAACGACGTTCAGGACTGAAGTCAGCCATAGATTCCTCGGAGTAACGTTAGCGCCCGGACCGTCCGAGCGACGTCGCCGCATGTGCAGCGTGTTAAGAACATATCCCGAATAATTTCCTGCTGTCGAGAGGGAAAGAAAAAAATAGTGTGCGGATAAAAAAGCGGAAGAGGATGAGCTGAGGGAAGAAGACTTTCAGCCTCGTTATTACCTGAATAACTTTTTAACTTAACAAGTTGATAGCAATATAATTACGCGTAATTTTCATTAACCCGACGTGTTCGCGCATGCTCTTTTAGCGTTTATTAATCCCCTTTTGGAATCATGGTTTTTCCCTATTCACAGAATACACTCCCTGACTGGTCATCCGGGTCACAGTTTTTTATCATAGCTTTTTGACGCCTTTCACATGAGTCACCCGTGCACGAAATATTCGACATGCTGCTGGCGGTTTTCGATCGCGCGGCGTTGATGCTGATCTGCCTGTTTTTCCTGATCCGTATCCGCCTGTTTCGCGAGCTGCTGCATAAAACCGCCCACTCGCCTAAAGAGCTACTGGGCGTCACTGCCATCTTCTCCCTGTTCGCGCTGTTCAGTACCTGGTCTGGCGTACCGGTTGAAGGTTCACTGGTTAACGTCCGTATTATTGCGGTGATGTCTGGCGGTATTCTGTTTGGTCCGTGGGTAGGGATCATTACCGGCATTATTGCGGGTGTGCACCGTTATTTGATTGATATGGGCGGCGTGACGGCAGTCCCCTGCTTTATCACCAGTATTATCGCCGGGATCATGTCCGGGATGATCCACCTGAAAGTGCCGAAAGCGCAGCACTGGCGCGCCGGTATTATCGCCGGGATGATCTGTGAAAGCCTGACCATGACGCTGGTGGTGCTCTGGGCACCGACCACCGCGCTGGGTCTCGATATTGTGTCTAAAATCGGCGTGCCGATGATCCTCGGCAGTGTGTGTATCGGGTTTATTGTGCTGCTGGTACAGAGCGTGGAAGGTGAAAAAGAGGCGATGGCCGGGCGCCAGGCCAAGCTGGCGCTGGAGATTGCCAATAAAACATTGCCGCTGTTTCGTAACGTGAACAGCGAGTCGCTACGTCAGGTGTGCGATATCATCCGCCGCGATATTGATGCCGATGCCGTCGCCATCACCAACGTCGACCACGTACTGGCATATGTCGGTGTCGGGGAAGATAACTACCGTGACAGCGACGACATTATCAGCCCGACCACGTATCAGGCGATCAGCACCGGTGAAATCATCATAAAAAACAACGATGAAGCGCACCGAACACCCGAAATTCACTCAATGCTGGTGATCCCGCTGCGTGAGCAGGGCATCGTGACTGGCACGCTGAAAATTTACTATTGCCACGCCCACCAAATCACCTCATCCCTGCAGGATATGGCAGTCGGTTTATCGCAAATTATATCGACGCAGCTGGAAGTTTCACGCGCAGAGCAGCTGCGTGAGATGGCAAATAAGGCAGAATTACGCGCCTTGCAGAGCAAAATTAACCCGCACTTCCTCTTTAACGCGCTGAATGCCATTTCGTCGTCGATCCGCTTGAATCCGGATACCGCCCGACAATTGATCTTCAATTTGTCGCGTTATCTGCGCTATAACATTGAATTAAAAGACGATGAGCAGATTGATATCAAGAAAGAGCTGTACCAAATCAAAGATTACATCGCCATTGAGCAGGCGCGCTTTGGCGACAAACTGACGGTGATTTATGACATTGATGAAGAGGTAAGCTGTGTGATCCCAAGCTTACTGATCCAACCGCTGGTGGAGAATGCCATCGTGCACGGTATTCAGCCCTGCAAAGGCAAAGGCGTGGTCACCATCAGCGTGGAAGAGTGTGGCAACCGGGTGCGGATCGCTGTGCGTGATACCGGTAACGGCATAGCCCCGGAAATGATTGCCCGCGTCGAAGCCGATGAGATGCCAGGGAATAAAATTGGCCTGCTTAATGTTCACCAGCGGGTGAAACTGCTCTACGGTGAGGGGCTGCATATCCGCCGTCTGACGCCGGGAACAGAAATTGCGTTTTACGTACCGCGCCAGCCGTCGCCCTCACCGACTATGGCCGCGCTGTTGCCCTAACAGGAGAAGTCAATGAAGGTCATCATTGTTGAAGATGAGATCCTGGCGCAGCAAGAACTGAGCTGGCTGATCAAAGCCCATAGCCAGATGGAAATTGTCGGGACGTTTGATGACGGTCTCGACGTCCTGAAGTACCTGCAACACAACAAGGTCGACGCGATTTTTCTTGATATTAATATCCCCTCACTGGACGGGGTACTGCTGGCGCAAAATATCAGCCAGTTCGCGCATAAGCCGTTTATTGTTTTTATTACCGCGTGGAAAGAGCACGCGGTCGAAGCTTTCGAACTGGAAGCCTTCGACTACATTCTTAAGCCATACCAGGAATCGCGCATCATCAGTATGCTCCAGAAGCTGGAAAGCGCCTGGCAGCAACAAGCCGGTATGGCCGCCAGCCCGCAACAGCGGGAAAACGCGACCATTAATCTGATCAAAGACGAGCGGATTATCGTCACCAGTATTGACGACATTTATTATGCAGAAGCGCACGAGAAGATGACGTTTGTCTATACGCGACGGGAATCTTACGTGATGCCAATGAACATCACGGAGTTTTGCAGCAAACTGCCGGCAGCGCACTTCTTCCGCTGTCACCGCTCATACTGCGTGAATCTGGATAAGATCCGCGAGATTGAACCGTGGTTTAACAATACCTATATTTTGCGGCTGCGCGACCTGGAGTTTCAGGTGCCTGTCAGCCGCAGTAAAGTTAAAGAATTCCGGCAGTTAATGCATCTTTAGAGATAGTAACCTAACGTCTGGCGCAGGTGGGCACCCGCGCCTAACAGCCCCGGATTATCATGCACGATCAGATAGACCGGAATATCCTGCACATAGGATTTGAAACGCCCTTTATCTTCAAAGCCGCCGCGAAAACCGGACGCTGTAAAGAAATCAAGGAAACGCGGCACAATACCACCGGCGATATAGACGCCGCCAAAAGTCCCGAGGTTAAGCGCCAGGTTACCGCCAAAGCGGCCCATAATGACGCAAAACAGGGACAGCGCGCGGCGGCAGTCAATGCAGCTGTCTGCCAGAGCGCGCTCGGTGACATCTTTCGGTTGCAGATTTTCCGGCAGACGGCCGTCGGATTTAACAATAGCCCGATAGAGATTGACCAGCCCCGGCCCGGAAAGCACGCGCTCCGCAGAAACGTGACCGATTTCGGCACGCAGTTCTTCAAGAATAATGCCCTCTTCTTCGCTGTTAGGGGCAAAATCCACATGGCCGCCCTCACCCGGCAGGCTCACCCAGCGCTTATCCACATGCACCAGATGGGCCACTCCAAGCCCGGTGCCCGCACCGTAAACCGCGATCGGTTTGCCCTCGACCGGCGCTGCGCCGCCGAACTGGATCAGGTGATCGTTTTTCAGCATCGGGATAGCCATCGACACCGCAGTAAAATCGTTAATGATTTCCAGATGCGCGAAGCCCAGGTTTTTCTTCATTTCAGCAATGGAGAAGGCCCAGGTGTGATTAGTCATTGCTACCCAGTCACCGGTGATCGGACAGGCGATAGCGATACACCCGTCTTCTACGGTAACGTTGTGCTCATCAAGGTAGACACGCACCACCGCTTCCAGGCTGGGGTAGTCGAGGCCGGAATAGGTTTTGGCACGAGAGATGTCGCCGCTGTCGACATCGCACAACGCTAATCGCGCGTTGGTGCCGCCTACGTCGCCCACTAAAGCATATTTTGTCATTCTTTTACGGCTCCGCTAAAGTCAAAATAAATCTTTGGCACACTGTAAATTCAAGGCGCTGTAACAACAACGACGATAACACGAGTGCCCCAGGATAATCGATCTTCGTCACAGATTCCCCCAGGGTTCCGCCCTGCAGGTAATAAAGGAAATAGGTATGCTCCATCCGCGAGCCAGAACAATGTTATTGCTGGCGCTGCCCGCGCTGACCATTGGCGTGGCATCCAGCCTGGTGTTACTGCTGGTGATGAAAATCGCCGCCCTGCTGCAATCGGTGCTGTGGAGCGGTATCCCCTGGCGACTGGGCGTTGACCCCGACACACCACTGTGGATCCTGCTGGTCCTGACCCTTACCGGGGTAGCCGTAGGGTTAGTGATCCGCTTTAGCACAGGCCACGGTGGCCCGGATCCGGCTACCGAACCGTTGATTGGCGCACCGGTTTCCGTGACTGCGCTACCCGGCCTGCTGCTGGCACTGCTGCTTGGGCTAGCAGGCGGGGTCAGCCTCGGGCCGGAACACCCGATCATGGTAATGAATATCGCACTGGCCGTGGCGCTGGGAGGGCGGGTTTTCCCGCGGGTTGCACCGCTGGACTGGACGATTTTAGCCTCTGCCGGCACGCTTGGCGCACTGTTTGGTACGCCGGTCGCCGCCGCACTGATCTTTTCCCAGACATTAACAGCCAGTAACGATGTACCGCTGTGGGATCGCCTGTTTGCCCCGTTAATGGCGGCGGCGGCTGGCGCACTGACCACCAGTGTGCTGTCGCATCCCCATTTTAGTTTACCGATCGCACATTATCCGCAATTGCATCTTGTCGACATTCTCAGCGGTGCCGTAGTGACCTTGTTTGCCATCGCGCTGGGAATGGTAGCTGTATGGTGTCTGCCGCGTCTGCACCGCCTGATCCAGCAGTTGAAAAATCCGGTACTGGCGCTGGGAATAGGTGGTTTTCTGCTCGGTATCCTTGGCATTATCGGCGGCAATATTACGCTGTTTAAAGGGTTGGACGAGATGCAACAGTTGGCCTTTGCCCAGACATTTACCGTCAGTGATTACCTGCTTTTCGCGCTGGTCAAATTGGCAGCGCTGGTGGTGGCTGCCGCCTGCGGTTTTCGCGGTGGGCGGATCTTCCCCGCGGTATTTGTGGGTGTGGCGCTGGGGTTGATGCTGCACGCGCATGTGGATGCGGTTCCTGCGGCGGTCACGGTCTCCTGCGCAGTGCTGGGCCTGGTGCTGGTCGTCACACGTGATGGCTGGCTGAGTTTATTTCTTGCTGCTGTCGTGGTGCCCGATACCACCCTGCTGCCGCTGCTCTGTATCGTGATGCTGCCCGCCTGGCTGCTGCTTGCCGGGAAACCCATGATGATGGCTCCCCGGCGTGACAACGATCACTGATTGTTGCGCGCTTCCAGAGCATGCGTCACATCGCGCAGTAAATCTGGCAGATCGATTTTGGGCAACATTACTTCAATCAGTGCCAGGCGGTGATGATGTGCAGCGGCTTCCAGCGCCTCGGCTAACTGTACCGTTTCACTGACACGCCAACACTCTGCCTGGCAATCGTGACTCAGGGCATGCGGAATGTGGGTCCAGTTCCAGCGGGCAATATCGTTATAGCGCTGCTGTGCGCCATGAATCGCCCGCTCCACGGTATAGCCGTCGTTATTGAGCACAACAATAATGGGGCGTAAATTGTCGCGCAGCATCGACCCCAGCTCCTGAATAGTCAGCTGCGCGGCACCGTCACCGGTAAGCAGGATCACCCGCCGTTCCGGATATGCCGTCTGGGCACCAAAGGCCGCGGGCAAACAAAAGCCGATGGAGCCCCATAGCGGCTGCACCAGGAAGTCCACCCCGGCAGGCAGGCGTAACGCCGCTGCGCCAAAGGCCGCTGTTCCTTGATCGGCAAGGATAATGTCGCCGGGGCGAATAAAGTCCTGCAGCGTTTGCCAGAAAGCAGCTTGATCCAGCGTTCCCTGGTGCCTGTGCTGGCTGGGGTTATTTTCCCGCGCCTTTTTCTGCAAGGCACAGCGCGGATTATTGCGACATACCGAAGTCAGAGTGCTGACCGCATCCTGCATTGATAAACCACTGAACCAGGTTTCACCTACCCGTGCCGCGAACGGTTGGATGTCGATAGTCCGTTCTGGCGGCAATTGCTGTGTGAATCCTGCGGTCAGTGTGTCGCTAAAGCGCGTACCGACACAAATTACCGTATCGGCGTCCTCTATCGCTTCGCGAACTGCCGCCGGGCTTGCCGCGCCACTGTAAGTACCCACAAACCCCGGCTGCGTTTCATCAAACAGGCCTTTCCCCATTAACATCGTGGCGTGTGGCAGTGGAAAATCGCGCATCCAGCACTGCAGCATTTTCTGAACGCCAAAACGCTGCGCCAGAAAATCTGCCAGAAGCGAGAGTCGCTGGCTTCCCGACAGCCGTTCCTCAACATGGCGACGAAAGGCCGCCAGTCGCGTTTCGTTGCCGGGTATGGCGGTCGTAGTGATAACGTTTACAGGCGGGGTTGCCGGCATTTTTGCCACGTCTGCAGGTAGCATCAGATAACCCGGGCGTGACGCTGTCAGCATGGCACGGATCACCCGGTCAATCTCATAGCAGGCGTTTTGCGCCGTCAGCACCGCGCGCGCTGTCGTCACCGGCTCACTCATACGCCAGAAATGGCTAAAATCGCCGTCGCCTAACGTATGGTGCAGTAATTCTCCCCGTCGCTGCACTCCGCTACAGGGCGCGCCAACAATGTGCAGTACTGGCACATATTCTGCGAAACTCCCGGCGATGCCATTGATTGCACTCAGTTCACCCACACCAAAAGTAGTCAGCAGCGCCCCCGCGCCCTGGCAACGCCCATAACCGTCCGCCGCATAGGCAGCATTGAGTTCGTTAGCGCAGCCCACCCAGTGCACCGCCGGATGTTGAATGACATGGTCGAGAAATTGCAGGTTATAGTCGCCAGGCACCCCAAAAAGATGATGGATGCCACAGCCTGCGAGCCTGTCCAGCAGATAGTCGGCAACAGAGTAATCGGTTTGCATTACAGTGATCCTTCTGAAATCCGGGTTTTATCTGAGTATTGGGGAACTGTGATGAGAGTCCAGGATATGCGCCATATTTAAGGTGGCAAGCAAGCTTTACGATGGCGAGCGGTGTAAGCTCAGTCGGTCATAAATGTAAACGCATACACTGTAAAGAAATCAATCGTTGAAGGGGCACCGGCATGGTTTATCAGGCGAGTTCTACGCGTTACGAAAAGATGGTCTGGCGTCGCTGCGGTAACAGCGGCCTGAAACTCCCGGCAATCTCGCTCGGGCTGTGGCACAACTTCGGCGACGCGACCCTGCTGGAAAACAGCCGGCAGTTACTGCGCCATGCCTTCGACCAGGGCATTACCCATTTCGATCTGGCGAATAATTACGGGCCGCCGCCCGGTTCAGCAGAAAAAAACTTCGGGCGTATTTTGCAGGAGGATTTTCTGCCCTGGCGCGATGAACTGGTCATCTCCAGCAAAGCAGGTTACACCATGTGGGATGGCCCTTATGGTGACTGGGGTTCACGCAAATATCTGATCGCCAGCCTCGATCAAAGCCTGCGCCGGATGGGGCTGGATTATGTTGATATCTTTTATCACCATCGCCCGGATCCAGAAACGCCGCTGCAAGAAACCATGCGCGCACTCGACCATCTTGTCCGCCAGGGCAAAGCGCTGTATGTCGGTCTGTCCAATTACCCGGCAGCACTGGCGCGTCAAGCCATCGACATCCTCAATGATTTGGGTACACCGTGTCTCATTCATCAACCCAAATATTCGATGTTTGAACGGTGGGTGGAAGAGGATTTATTGGATCTGCTACAGGAAAAAGGCGTGGGCAGCATCGCCTTCTCACCGCTCGCGGGCGGGCAGTTAACAGACCGCTACTTGCAGGGCATCCCGGCGGATTCTCGCGCCGCCAGCGGCAGCCGTTTCCTCAATCCGGAGCAGATCACAGAAGAGAAACTGGCGACCGTGCGCGCACTCAATGCGATTGCAGAACGGCGGGGACAGAAGTTATCGCAGATGGCGCTGGCATGGGTGCTGCGTGGCGACAAAGTGACCTCTGTGCTGATTGGGGCCAGCAAGACCAGCCAACTGGACGATGCTGTTGGCATGCTGGCGAACCGCCACTTCAGCGCCGCAGAGTGTGAAGAGATCGACGCGGTGCTTAGCGGCGTAAGGTAGACCATTTTAGCAAAAAGTGCTCCCATTCATGATTTCGGAGTTGCGCCACTAATACGGGATATTACCGCCCCGTAATATTGTTGTAACAGGCCGTTTCGGCCCCGATCGTGAAGGAGAAGAGTATGTTCAGGTCACTGATTCTGGCAGCCGTGTTAATGGCTGCCGCGCCGCTGGTCGCGAATGCTGGCGAAATCACCCTGTTGCCGTCTGTAAAATTACAAATTGGCGATCGCGATAATTACGGTAACTACTGGGACGGCGGACGCTGGCGCGACCGCGATTATTGGGGTCGCAATTACGAATGGCGCGGCAACCGCTGGTATAAACACGATCGCGGCTGGCATCGCGGCTGGGATAAACGCGACGCCTATGAGCGCGGCTATCGCGAAGGCTGGCGCGACCGTGACGACCACCGTGGACCAGGCCGCGGGCACTGGCGTCACCACTGAGAATAAAAAAAGGAGCGCATGCGCTCCTTTTTACTGTTCCCGTTTTAAATCCCGGCAATAGTTCCAATTAATAACCAGCCATTCAGGCATACGACCAGCGCCACAATTACCCAACCGGTCCGCTTAACCAGCACGCTGTTAACCAGCTCGCCCATCAGCTTGCGGTCGCTGGTGAACACCAGCAACGGCACCAGAGCCAGCGCAATACCAAAGCTCAGCAGCACCTGGCTCATCACCAGAATCTGCGTTGGATCCAGCCCCAGCCAGATAACAATAAACGACGGCATCATAGTAATGGTACGGCGTACCCAGAGCGGAATATGGAAACGCACAAACCCTTGCATCACTACCTGCCCGGCCAGCGTACCGACCACCGTCGAAGACAGCCCTGCTGCCACCAGACTCAAACCAAAAGTGGTCGCCGCCGCATGGCTGAGTAGCGGCTCCAGCGTCAGGTAGGCCTGGTCAAGATCGGCAATACCGGTATGGCCGTTGAAGTGAAACGCGGCGGCGGCAGTCGCCATCATCGCAAGGTTCACAAAACCGGCAATGGTCATGGCGATGCCAACATCCCATTTGGTGGCGGAATAACGCTCGCGCTGTGTCCCCTGATGCATGTGCTGCGTCAGCGAGGAGTGCAGGTAAATTACGTGCGGCATAATGGTCGCGCCCAACACGCCTGCGGCAAGAAACACCGCTTCTGTACCTGGCAGGTTAGGGATGACAATCCCTTTCGCCAGCGCCGCCAGTTTTGGCTGCGAGAACACCAGTTCAACAATATACGCCGCAGCAACAAACAGCAGCAGCCCGCCAATCACCTTCTCCAGCGGTTTTTGCCCGCGCCGTTGCAACATTAAAATCAGGAACGTGGCGATACCGGTAAGCACGGCTCCTTGTAACAGCGAGACGCCAAGGATCATTTTGAAGCCGATGGCCGCACCAATGAATTCGGCAAGATCGGTGGCCATGGCGATGATTTCCGCCTGCACCCAATAGAACCAGACCAGTGGGCGTGGATAGTGGTCACGGATCTGCTCTGCGAGGTTTTTGCCGGTGGCAATGCCGAGCTTGGCTGACAGCAACTGGATCAGCATCGCCATCAGGTTTGCCCAGACCACAACCCATAGCAGCTGGTAGCCGAAACTCGCCCCCGCCTGAATGTTGGTGGCAAAGTTACCGGGATCGATATAGCCAATCGCCGCAATGAACGCCGGTCCCATTAACGCGAACCTGAGTTTGCGCGCTGCACGCCCATTGCTATTCTCAACGCGACTACTGTTCATTTTTCGCCCTTAAATATAGCCTTTGCTATGTTTGATGCTACCAAAATGAGAATGATTATCAAGAGCATTTAAATGGGTTTGCTTGATTTCTCTGATAGCCAGAAACAATAGAAGGGCTGAATGTTCAGGATGGTGACGGCGACAACAGCATCTGCCGCAGCGTTATGTTAAGAGTTTAGCATGCGATGCAACTTTTCACTCCTTTACTTAACATAACAGAAATGTATGTTGGATCACTAATTTTGAGTCTGGTCACAGGTCATTAATATAGTGTGTGTTTGATCTCGTTTTCTTTTGGCTTGTTACATAGAATGTGCACGAAATTTCTACCCGTCTCATATTTGGAGCAAATATGTCCCGCGTTCTGCACTTTGTCCTGGCGCTTGCTGTTGTGGCGCTGCTTGCCTTGCTCGTAAGCAGCGATCGCAAGAAAATCCGCATCCGCTTTGTTATTCAATTGCTGGTTATTGAAGTTCTGCTGGCCTGGTTCTTCCTGAACTCGGATATTGGCCTCGGCTTCGTAAAAGGCTTCTCCGAGATGTTTGAAAAACTGCTCGGCTTTGCCAACGAAGGCACGAACTTCGTATTCGGTAAAATGAATGATGAAGGCCTGGCGTTCTTC
This sequence comes from Kosakonia sp., assembly GCF_032052965.1. Classification (GTDB taxonomy): domain Bacteria; phylum Pseudomonadota; class Gammaproteobacteria; order Enterobacterales; family Enterobacteriaceae; genus Kosakonia. Next base: position 3,470 of record NZ_DAMBVN010000024.1, on the reverse strand, counting down.
TTCCTGAAAGTGCTCTGCCCGATTGTGTTTATCTCTGCACTGATCGGTATTCTTCAGCATATTCGCGTGCTGCCAATCATTATTCGCGCCATCGGGACGGTGCTGTCTAAAGTGAACGGAATGGGCAAACTGGAATCCTTTAACGCCGTAAGTTCGCTGATCCTTGGTCAGTCTGAGAACTTCATCGCCTATAAAGATATTCTCGGCAAAATGTCACGCAACCGCATGTACACCATGGCGGCGACAGCCATGTCCACCGTGTCAATGTCCATCGTGGGTGCCTACATGACCATGCTCCAGCCGAAATACGTCGTTGCGGCGCTGGTGCTGAACATGTTCAGTACTTTTATTGTGCTGTCGCTGATCAACCCCTACCGCGTGGAAGAGAGCGAAGAAAACCTGCAGATGGCAAAACTGCATGAAGGTCAGAGCTTCTTTGAAATGCTGGGTGAATACATTCTGGCGGGTTTCAAGGTTGCGATTATCGTTGCAGCAATGCTGATTGGTTTTATCGCGCTGATTTCGGGTCTGAACGCGCTGTTTGCAGCGGTTCTGGGTATCTCCTTCCAGGGCATTCTGGGCTATATCTTCTATCCGATTGCCTGGGTACTGGGCGTACCGACTCACGAAGCGCTGCAAGTGGCGAGCATTATGGCCACCAAACTGGTATCGAACGAATTCGTGGCGATGATGGATCTGCAGAAAATTTCTGCGACTCTCTCGCCGCGCGCAGAAGGTATCCTGTCGGTGTTCCTGGTCTCCTTCGCTAACTTCTCCTCCATCGGCATTATCGCTGGTGCGATCAAGGGCCTGAACGAAGAGCAAGGTAACGTGGTGTCCCGCTTCGGTCTGAAACTGGTATATGGCTCCACGCTGGTGAGTGTGTTGTCTGCCGCTATTGCGGCACTGGTTATCTGATGTGATGACCGAATAGCGCCATGTGCATTCGGTCTGAATAATCCATCACCACCTCCCCAGGAGGGGTGATGGGATGGCAATAAAAAACCGGGATAATCCCGGTTTTTTTATGCCTGCGCAAGCGGGTGTGGTTTGCCGACTAAGTAGCCCTGCAAATAATCAACGCCGGATTGCAGCAACAGCGCACGCTGTGCTTCATTTTCGACATACTCGGCCACAACCGTCAGCGACTGCCCCTTTGCCAGCTCACATATCGCTTTCACAATCATTGCGTCCTGCGCATTTTGCAGAATGTCCCGCACAAAAGACCCATCAATTTTAATGATATCGGCCTGTAACCGCTTCAGACGTTCAAAATTGGCGTAACCGGTCCCAAAATCATCGATAGCAATCTTAAAACCCGCCTGCCGCAACTGCTGTATGTTATGCGCGCTCACTTCAGAGTGCGATAACGCCTGCTCCTCTGTGATTTCAATAATCACCGCCTGCGGCGGCACGGCATAGCGCGTAAACAGCGAGAGCATGTGGGCGACAAAATCATGCTGCATCAATGTTAGCGGCATCAGGTTGACGGAAAAGTGCGCGCAACCGTGTTTGTCCGGGTGTGCCTGCATCCACTGCAATAAACGTTCGACGACCTGCATATCAAAGCGGCTACTCAAATTAAACTGAGCAATCACCGGAATAAACTGGTCTGGTGTAAGCAGCTCGCCATTACAGCGCAAACGAGTGAGGATCTCCTGATATCCCTGCCCCTGCGCATTGACTATCGGCTGACCATACAGCACGATGTCGTTGTCATCCAGCGCGCGTTTTACTTTATTCAATAACAACACCCGGTCGGTGGTATGGTCAGTCACTTCCTGCAAGCTGTTCGTCAGTGCCAGTACCTGGTGCACGGCGCAGGCCTGTTCTGAAAGCCAGCTTAACTGCCCCAGTGTATGGTGCAGATCTTTTTCTCCTTCATGCTGTACGCCCCAGGAAACACCAAACTCAATATCCAGCGCAACGGTGTTCCAGTAGATACGGCGACTGTTCAGGTAATGCATCATATGCTGCAAGCGTGCAGAGATTTCAGGCCCATTCAGTTTCAACAATAATTCGTTACCGGGCAGTTGAAACAATTGTTCACCGCCCAGCAATAGCGGCTGCAGTTCCCGGGTCACGCTGCGTTTCACATGCACACGCATCATCAAGCCATAATGCTGGCTCAGAAGTTCCACGTTTTTCAAATACAGGCAGCAAAGTGTGCTGGAAGGCTGCAACTCCAGCGCTTTTTCCAGCGCCCGAAGATTGGGCAGACCGGTCAACGGATCGGTCATTGCCTGCGACTGCCAGCGCTGTTTAAGCCATTCACTTCGGTTATAGATCTGCATCATGTAGAGCATCGAAATGGTGAAGCAAATCAACACCGATAACACAAATGCCAGCGAATAGTCGGTTCGTACGCCGTGCAGAAAGTTGTTGTTGTACAGCATCAAAACAAACGCTGCGCCACCCCAGCTCAACATAATCAGCGGATGACTGATACGACTGATAGCAAAGGTGAAAAGAATAAAAATAACCGGCACAAGATAACCCGCTAAATAATCAGATTTATAAGGCAGGCAAAGAATAATAACCGTAGTAATTAATATCGCGAACCAGGAAAGCATAAAGCCACGCTTCTCTTTTGTTAACCATGGCTTAATACTACGGAGCCAGAATGCGCGACCAAACCGGGGGTTAATCATCATCCGCAGTGGATAATAGAAAATCATTGTAAATATCAGTACTGCGGAAATCAGACTCTGGATATCAATAATGGAGTAAATAGCCGACGTTGAATTAAAAAAGCCTGATAAATTAACCGGATAATTAAACCATGCGCCCGCAATATACATACAACATTTCATGCCGACGGGCGCAATAAACCCCATCCATAAAATGCGTACCCCCATATCCCTGTTGGGCATGCCATGACGCCAACGCGCACCAAGGCGCCAGCGCACAACCGCACAAGCCACCAGCACCGAGAAAACCTGGCAAAATAACAGCACTGCCGCTTCAGTAAAGGCTAAATGTAAAAATATATCGTTTATCAGCGCAAAGCCAATAACAACGGGAAATATGCCGTGGCGGCCAAATAGCAGAATGATCGCCAGCATTACGCTTAACGGCAACCATGCCAGGTATATATCACTGCCATTAACGAGAGTACGGGGCGAAATAATTCGAGAAAGTGTCACAGCCACCAGACACAAAATTAACGCGAGCAGGAACTTACGCGTAACGTTGTAATTTCTTGTTTTCATCAAGGTTAATTAATTGTTCCTGGTGTACGCGAAAAGGTGGGCGAATAATAGGTTTATTCGCAATGTGAATCAACTTCCCTGACGCACAAATACCCTTAGGTGTTCTTAATTTTCACAACCTAAGAATCGTTAACGCGTGTTGAAAAGGGTTTACAGAAAGTCAGAAACAAAAAACCCCCGCGTAAACGCGAGGGTTCGAAATGTTGGTGGAGCTAAGCGGGATCGAACCGCTGACCTCTTGCATGCCATGCAAGCGCT
>NZ_DAMBVN010000023.1:0-63084 GCF_032052965.1 Kosakonia sp. | reverse complement strand
CTGCGACCAATTGATTAAAAGTCAACTGCTCTACCAACTGAGCTAACGACCCGAAGTGGTGGGTGATGACGGGATCGAACCGCCGACCCCCTCCTTGTAAGGGAGGTGCTCTCCCAGCTGAGCTAATCACCCACTTCGGTACTTCAATGATAAGAATTCGCTGGCGAGAAAGTGGTGGGTGATGACGGGATCGAACCGCCGACCCCCTCCTTGTAAGGGAGGTGCTCTCCCAGCTGAGCTAATCACCCACTTCGGTACTTCAATGATAAGAATTCGCTGGCGAGAAAGTGGTGGGTGATGACGGGATCGAACCGCCGACCCCCTCCTTGTAAGGGAGGTGCTCTCCCAGCTGAGCTAATCACCCCCGCTGTGTGGAGTCGCATTATAGGGAGAGTTGAAAATGAGTCAACGCATTTTCAAAAGAAATTGTTCGTTCGTCGTAAAATTAGACAAACCGCTGCGTAATCCGCCGCGAGAGCATGATTTCTAAACAAAATACGCCGATAAGCCCCTGATTGCGGCAACAACATTGAGGAATCAGCCCACAGTGATAGAATATTGCCCACTTTTCATTTCAGGTATTGCCGACGGTCGGCATCTTTCTCAACGTAAGGCCATTTCATGAAAATCAAAACTCGCTTCGCGCCCAGCCCCACCGGCTATTTGCACGTAGGCGGCGCGCGTACTGCTCTCTATTCCTGGCTATTTGCTCGTAATCACGACGGTGAGTTTGTGCTGCGTATTGAAGACACCGATCTTGAGCGCTCCACCCCGGAAGCAATTGAAGCCATTATGGATGGCATGAACTGGCTGAATCTGGAATGGGACGAAGGCCCGTACTTCCAGACCAAACGTTTTGATCGCTACAACGCGGTCATTGACGAGATGCTGGAAGCCGGCACCGCCTATAAATGCTACTGCTCGAAAGAACGTCTTGAGCAGCTGCGTGAAACGCAGATGGCAAACAATGAAAAACCGCGCTACGACGGCCGTTGCCGCCACGATCATTCGCATCATGCTGCGGATGAGCCTTGTGTGGTGCGTTTTGCCAATCCGCAGGAAGGTTCGGTCATTTTTGACGATCAAATTCGCGGTCCGATCGAGTTTAGCAATCAGGAACTCGACGATCTGATCATTCGCCGTACTGATGGCTCCCCAACCTATAACTTCTGTGTGGTGGTGGATGACTGGGACATGGAAATCACCCACGTGATCCGTGGTGAAGATCATATCAACAACACCCCTCGCCAGATCAACATCCTGAAAGCGCTGAACGCACCGGTTCCGGTGTACGCACACGTTTCTATGATCAACGGCGACGACGGTAAAAAGCTCTCCAAACGCCACGGCGCAGTCAGCGTTATGCAATATCGTGATGACGGCTACCTGCCGGAAGCGCTGCTGAACTACCTGGTGCGTCTGGGCTGGTCCAGCGGCGATCAGGAAATCTTCACCCGTGAAGAGATGATCAAATTGTTCTCGCTGGGTGCGGTGAGCAAATCGGCCAGTGCCTTCAACACCGACAAACTGCTGTGGCTGAACCATCACTACATCAACACGCTGGATCCGGAATATGTGGCGACACACCTGCAATGGCATATTGAGCAGGAAAAGATCGACACCCATACCGGTCCGCAGTTGTTTGAACTGGTAAAACTGCTGGGCGAACGTTGTAAAACGTTGAAAGAGATGGCCGCAAGCTGCCGTTATTTCTATGAAGAGTTTGATGCGTTCGACGCCGATGCGGCGAAAAAGCACCTGCGCCCGGTGGCCCGTCAGCCGCTGGAAGTGGTGCGTGACAAACTTGCAGCGATTGCTGAATGGACCGCAGAAAACGTGCACAATGCGATTCAGGCGACGGCGGATGAACTGGAAGTCGGCATGGGTAAAGTCGGCATGCCGCTGCGCGTTGCGGTGACCGGCGCGGGTCAGTCCCCGGCACTTGACGTGACTGTTCACGCGATTGGCAAATCCCGCAGCGTGGCGCGTATCGACAAAGCGCTGGCGTTTATTGCTGAGCGCGAAAACCAGCAGTAAGCATAACGGTTATCACTGCGAAGCCGCCTTCTTTGAAGGCGGCTTTTTTATTACCAGCTGTAGCTCACCGTGGCCGTCATCGTACGACCAATGCCATAGAAGCAGGCGCTGCTGCCGCTACAGGCCGCCACATATTTGGTATTGGCCAGGTTGTTAACGTTAAACTGCATGTTTGCCCCTTTCAGGCTGCTGCTCAGCTCGCCGAGATCGTAACCAAGCATCGCGTCGTACAAATCCACCGCCGGCACTTTGAAGGTGTTTTGCGCATCGCCATACGAGGTGCCGATATAGCGCATACCGACGCCAGCGGTCAGGCTTTTCAGCGGCCCGCCAGGCAGGGTATAGCTGGCAAATGCCGACGCCATATGCGTGGGGATACGCGCCGGGGTTTTCCCCTGGGTGCCTGCCACCGTCGTGTCGGTGTTTTCCGCATTGGTATAGGTATAAGAAGCAATCAGGTTCAGGCTGTTAAACAAGGTGGAATGCAGTTCAGCCTCCAGACCTTTTGAGCGGATCTCCCCCGCGTTTTCATACCAGCCTTCGGTGCTGTTGTAGGTGGGCACATTATCCTGACGCAGGTCGTAAACAGCCAGTGACATCAGGGTGTTTTCCACGGGTTGGTATTTCACCCCGACTTCCGTCTGCTTACCGGTAGTGGGTTTAAACGGCGCAACACCTGGCGCGCGGTTGGTTTGCAGGTTCGGCTCAAATGAGGTGCTGTAGCTGATGTAAGGCGACAGGCCAAAATCAAAAGCGTAGAGCAGTCCGGTGCGCCAGGTCAATTTGCTGTCGTTTTGCTGCACGGTCGGGTCTGTAGAGGTGAAATCGGTGGTACGCACTTCCGACCAGTCATAACGACCGGAAAGCAGTAATTCCCAGTTATTCCAGCTCAACTGATCCTGCAAATAGATCCCCATCTGGTCGAGATTCTGCTGCTCGTTGGTGCGGGTGCTGAAGGTGCTTTCATCCACGCTGACGCCATACACAGGCTGGGTCCAGTCGAAGTCGTACTGTGAACCGCTGCCCCGTTGCAGCAACTGATGGTCGCGGCTTGATTTATAATCCAGCCCGCCTAACAGCGTGTGGTTAACGTCGGCAGTTGCAAACTGTGCTTCGAGCTGGTTATCAAGACCGAACTCATCCGTCTGGCGTGTTTCACGCTGGGCATTACGTGTTAATACCGTGCTGTTGGCCGCGTTGTTGGCATACACCAGGTAACGGTATTTCTGTTTAAGGGTGGAATAACGGGCGTTCTGGCGCAGGGTAACCACCTCATTGAGTTGGTGCTCAAATTCGTAGCCAACCAGGGTCTGTTCGCGCCATGACTGATCATAATTTGGATCGCTAACGTTCATATCACGCGGCAGGTAACGGCCGTTGGCGCTGACCACGGTTCCGTAATACGGCAGGAAGTTACGGTAACCGGCATCCGGATCTTTCTGGTAACTGGTGAGCAGGGTAAAGCGGGTCTGATCGTTAGGATACCAGGTGATCGACGGCGCAATGGCCATACGAGTCTCTTTATAGTCATCCACCTGGTTATTCTGCGTACGGGCAATACCATTAATGCGGTACAGCACACGCCCGTCATCGCTCAGTTTGCCGCCAAAATCAAACGCGCCTTCGGCCAGCTTATTATTCCCGGTGCGAAACTGCACATTGTGGATAGCCTCGCTGGTCGGGCGTTTACTGGTCATGCTTATAAGTCCGCCAGGATTGACCTGGCCAAACAGTACCGATGCCGGGCCGCGCACCAGTTCGACCCGCTCTAACAGCCAGGGATCAAGTGTCCCGGTTTGTGACGAGGCGGTTGCGCCATAGCTCAGGCCATCAAGGAACTTCGGTACATAACTAAAACCGCGCACAAACACTTCGTCATTACGGTTAGACGATCCCCGGTATTCGGTAAACACTCCGGCACTGTAGCGCAGCGCCTGCGAAACAGAGCTGACATCAAGCGCTTTCATTTGATCGCGGGTAATGACCGACACGGACTGTGGTGTTTTCACCAAATCGGTCGCCGTTTTCGTGGCTGAGAGGGTTTTCGTTGCCACAATGCCTTTTACCGGCGCGTGGGGATCTTCCACTGTTCCCGGCGTGACGACCAGTGTTTCTTCCGCAGAGGTTTTTGCCAGCGTCGGGGAGCTTATGCTCCCGGCCGCCAGGCTGAGCAGCCAGAGTTGCATCATTTTGTTATTTTTAAACATCAGTTAAAACGTCCCGTTTTAGAAGTTGCCATTCAAATAACCCCTTATTTATTCAGTAAATAAAGGAGTCCGACATTAATAACGGATTTGATGATATTGCAAATGCTTACCATTTGCATTAGCGTTGTTTGCAATTTTGTGAAGGGATATCCTGCCGATGAAAATGGCATTAAGTGGGTTACTGATAGGTATAAGCACCCTGCCGGCGGCGGCTATGCCGTGCGGATCCGCCTCTGTACAGGGAGAACAACAAGGGAAGTTTGACGCCAGTGGCGAAGTCTGTTTTCAACTGCCAGCGCTGGGAGAGAATTATGTCACCGCTACCTTGTCCGGCGTCACGGATGCCCATCTGCTGGATACGCAAAACCGCCGCTTGCGTGCGCTACTGGAAGGCGGCCCGGCTGATGGCGAACAGGCGCTGCTTTTTTCACTCCCGGTGCAACAACCCTCATCGCTTGTGCTGCATGGTCATGAAGGTAAGCGCTGGTCTTTCACATGGCGAATGAAAGAAACCACACCGCTGCCGCGCCCGCAAACACTGGCGCCGGTAAGCCCGCGCTTGCAGCAACTGGTCAACGAACTCGCCGCAGGCGGCACGACGGATGCTTTCTGGCAAGAGAGAAAGCGGGCAGGGACGCCACTCATCGAGCCGGTAGATGACCATCATAAGCGGGTGACGTTTTTATGGCGCGGAGCGCGCGGCAACGTGTTTATTCTGGGATCGCCAGCCGGCGATCATGATCCATTATTTCGCCTTGCGCACTCGGATGTGTGGTTCCGCAGTTATGTCGTACCGGCGGATACACGCATGCAGTACCAACTGGCTCCGGATGTGCCGAAAGTCGATGGCACTCCACGCGATCAACGCCGGGCAATCCTCGTCAGCGCACAGGCTGATCCGCTCAATCCGCATACGCTGAGCAACGGCTGGGCCGACCGCTGGAACCGATCATCACTGCTCGACTTAAGCCCGTCGCGCTACTTTTCAACCGAAGCCATGGCGCAACCGGTGCGGCACGGCGTCGTATCGCGACATGCATTTTACAGCGAGCGGTTGGGTAATAGCCGTGAAATCATCCTCTATCGGCCCAGGGCTTCGCAGCCCGCGCGCTGGACATTAATCCTCTTCGATGGGCAAACCTGGCAGGGGGAGTACCACACCGCCAGCGTGCTGGATGGTTTGATTGCTCGCCATGCGTTACCGCCCATCAATATTGTTTTTATCGACAGCCTCGACCATACGCGACGCGGCAAAGAGCTGCCGCCGAATGCTGATTTTGCCGATTTTATGGCGCTTGAACTCACGCCGTGGTTAAAACAGCGAGGGTTGCCGATGACGCGGACCAAAACGGTGCTGGCCGGTGCCAGTTACGGTGGGCTGGCCTCGTCATGGGTGGCGTTACGTTACCCGCGTCTGTTCGGTAATGTATTGAGTCTTTCCGGATCGTACTGGTGGTCACCGAAAGGGGAAGCCCCGGGCTGGTTGTTGCGCCAGTACCAGCAAGCGCCGCGTTACCCACTGCGTTTTTGGATCCAGGCGGGCCGGTTTGAATCACAAGGAGCCGACGGCGGGATCTATGCGAACAGCCTTGCGTTTGAGCAACAGCTCCGTGAAAAAGGCTACAGCGCCAGTTTTCACCCGTGGTCGAGCGGTCATGATTACGCCGCGTGGGTCGAAGCGCTGGTGCACGGTATGCGCAATTTTACCGGGCTGAAATAAGGGTAAACACATAAAAAAGCCCGGCAGCGCAAAGGCTGGCCGGGCGTGCATCATGCGGCGATTTAGCGGACTACCACAAAGCGTTTATCGTCGTCCATATAGGCTTTTTCACCCGCCGGGGCGACGATAGAACCAAAGTTCATGTGGCCGCGCAGTTTCCAGTTGGCAGGAATGTTCCAGGTACGCTGCACGTCGGCATCAACCAGCGGGTTGTAATGCTGCAGGTTTGCGCCAATTCCTTTCTCTGTCAGCGCCAGCCATACAGCATACTGCGCAATGCCAGTGCTGTGTTCGGACCAAACCGGGAAGTTATCGGCATAGGCGGCAAACTGTTCCTGCAAACCTTTCACCACATCCTGATCTTCAAAAAACAGCACGGAACCGGCGGCGGCAGCAAAGCCATCAATTTTTTCTGACGTGGCGTGGAAGTTCTCTTCCGGCACGATTTTCCGCAGTTGCTCACGGGTCAGTTCCCAGAACTGCGCATGTTCTTTACCCAGCAGGATCAGCGCGCGGGAACTCTGTGAGTTAAACGCCGACGGCGCCTGACGAATGGCTTCTTTAATGGTTTCAATCACAACGTCATCTGCTACCGGCAGGTTTTTACCCAGGGCATAAATGGTTCTGCGTTGTTTCGCTAAGGCGAGAAAGTTGTCTGACATCACTGCTCCTGAAGTTGACCGTTCAACAGCCGCCGGGGCGGTCTGAGAAAACAAAGCGTTAAAAATTTTCTGCAACGGATTCATGTTCGCCTGATCCTGGTAGTGATAGCGCCCCGTTACGGGGCGACTTTTTTATTTGCTCAGTACTGCGGTCATATACACGCGGTTGTCGGTACGGGCGCTGGTAATTTTGTAAGAGGCATTCGCCTGTTCTGCCTGCGCGGCGATTTTTGCTTCTGCGCCGCTAAGGGTAGATGCGCTGGCGCTGATGCTTTGTGCAAAAGAACCGAAAGAGATAGCGGAAAGGGCAGCAACTGCAACGAAAGTTTTGATGAATTTCATGGTCGTATTCCTGTTCAGTTTTGTTTGGGAAGGGCTGATTTGCCCTGATGTGATAAATCATAAGCCTGCGAATCGCTGAAAAAAAGCGGAACAATTTGCGGATAAGATTCAAAAAAATAGAACAAGAATGGAGTGGGTTATGCAGGTCAGGAAGGAGGGGTAACCCTGCCGCCTACAGGCAAGGGCAGGGGATTAAGGTTCTCAGACCGCCAGCCAGCGTCGCCAGATAAAGCGCAGCACAAAGAACTCAATGGTGCCAAGCAGTAAAAACCACAGGCAGTAAAGCAGGGTATAGAGCTGATTGAGATCCAGCAGATGGAACCACTGCATCAGGTTTTGCGCCAGTTGCAAACCCAGGCTTGGCGCAGGCAGCAGCAACACAGAAATGAATGCCATCAGCAGAATACCTGCCAGCGTGACCACGGATTCTAAAGGGTGTTTCATAAGCGTCTTTGGTAGTGAAAAGTCGCATTGTCGGGGAAAGCTGGCGTGAGCGCAACGTTCCCCGACGGACCATCAGGCTACAACAAAGCGGTCAACCAGGGTTGCCATCGTTTCAGACTGCTGATCCAGCATCTGGCTGGCGCTGGCGGCGCTGGCTACCAGTCCGGCATTCTGCTGGGTCACTTGCTCCAGCTGGTTCAGCGCCTGGTGCACCTGGGAGACGCCGAGCGATTGTTCGCTGGCCGCACGGGCAATATCACTGACGAACACCAGCATCTGACTGGTATTTGTTTTTGCTGCCTGCAACGCGCGATCGGAAGCCTGCACCAGCGTCACGCCCTGCTGGATCTGTTCCATATTTTTGGTAACCAGTTCGCGGATCTGGTGCGCTTCGTTGGCGCAACGTTGCGACAGATTACGAACTTCGCTTGCCACCACCGCAAAGCCTTTGCCCATCTCACCGGCACGCGCCGCTTCGACGGCGGCATTCAGCGCCAGCAGGTTCGTCTGGAACGAGATTTCATCGATGGAACTGACAATGTTGGAGATCTGTTCGCTGGATACGCGGATCGCGCTCATGCTATGGCTGGCTTCACCTGCAACCCGGCTCGCTTCCTGAACCTGTTTCTCCATCTCTTCGGTCAGTTTTTTCGCTTCGTTGGCGTTATCCGCCGTTTGATTCACGGCGGTGGCGATTTGCTCCATGCTGGCTGCAGTTTCTACCAGCGATGCGGCCTGCTCGTCCGTGCGGGAGGCCAGATCCTGATTACCGCCCGCAATCTCTGAACTGGCGCCGCGCAGCACATTCGCCCCGTGTTTAATTTCACTCACAATGTGCTGAATATTTTCGATGGCCTGGTTATAGGCACGGTTAAGCAGTGAGAGTTCATCCGTGCCGGGAACCTCCAGCCGCTGGGTCAGATCGCCGTTCATCCCTTCAATGGTCGAAAGGGAAGTATGAAGCTGGCGATGAATGCTACTGGCGACCAGCAGGGCAAAAAATAGCGCAATAATCAGCGCGGCAACGCTTATCACCGCAAAAAACACAACACCATGCCAGGCTTTATCTGCAAGGGCTTGTGCCGTTTGCAGCAGCGAATTGGCGGAAGCGTCTTCCACTGCTTTCAGCACGGAAATGCGATCGGTCTGCGCTTTAAACCAGTCGGCTGGCGCAATACCGAAGCCACCCGTCGCGGCATGATCAAGCGCAACCTGGCGCAATTCCAGCGCATGCGTAGCCTGCGGAGTTTGCAACTGCGCGGCCAGTTTTTCGTTGACGCTGGCGGTACTGAAGGCACGGGTCGCAGCCAGCCAGGATTGTTGTTTTCCCACCACTTCATTGAGCTGGCGGAACTGCCCATCGTTAAAACGGTCGGCAGAGAAAACGTTCGACATCAGCGCGCGCTCCACGCCAGTCTGCTCTTTGGCGTTTAACACGCTGTAGTATGCGGCCAGCTGATTGACAATGTCGCCATTGTCGGTGAGTTGGCTGATACCGCCCACGACGTTGAGTAAGTCGCTGATAATCGCGCTATACCACCCTAACGACTCGGTACCGCTGACGCTCTGATTACGCACCTGCTGGCGAAAATCCTCCAGCCCTTGCTGGTGCTGACGGAACTGCTCCAGTGCACGACGAATATCATTATTGGCGTTTTGTTCCGGGAATTGTTTAAGGGCCGCGGTGAATTGCGCGATGGCCTGTGCAGAAAGCGGATATTGCGCTGACAATTCGCCGGAGAATTGCTGGCCTTTACTGCCTAAATAGCCGGCGCTAAGCCCACGCTCTTTTTGTAATTCCTGAATGACATTGCCGGCGTTTTTTGCCAGTTCCGTCAACGAGATAATCGTGCGCATCTGCTGGCCTGTTTCCACGCGCGACAGGATGCCGCTGGTGGCCAGCCAGATTAACGCAAACAATAACGGCAGCAGTGCTAACAGTAATTTTGCTTTCATCGAAAAACGGTAGATCCAACTCATAAATATGCCTCATGTTTGCGATTGCTCATATTTGTTATCGGAATACAGATTGGCGGCTTTATTTTAACGTCAGGCTTGTTGATATTTATCAATTCCGCTGATTTCTCCTACCGCTTTAGAAGTATTATTGCTGGCGTAAATAAAGGCTTATTAAAAATAAGCCTTTAATGATTGATCATAATTATTAATGCATCAGCCCCTGAGGGAGGTATTGCCTTTAGCCCGCCGCCCATATTTCGGCATGCTTTTGCACCAGGCCAATCAGCGAGCCGCCATCAGCAACAAATTCGCGCATCAGTTGCGCCTCGCTTTTGCCGCGTTTTACTACCCTTGCCAGCTCATCCAGCGCACTTCCTGCGTTGAGCTTATCGGCCCAGGGGGCCAGCTTATCCAGCAGTTGCGCCAGTGAATCAGCAATCGTGCACTGCTCGCCGGTATGCACATCTGTCAGCACCCCTTCCAGCCCATAACGGCATGCCTGGAAACGGTTAAATTTATATAACAGATAATCCCGCTCCTGATGTTTAAACGGGCGCTCTGCCAGTAACCAGTGCGATAACGCCTGAATAAACCCGGCCACGTTAATGGCATGGGATAGGGTGAGTGGCGTGTCCATTACACGCACTTCAACGGTACCGAAATTGGGGCTGGGACGAATATCCCAGTGCAAATCTTTGATGCTTTCAATCATCGAGGTGTAGCTTAAACGACGAAATAACCCTTCAAACTCCTGCCAGTTTGCGACCCATGGCATTGGGCCGTTATCCGGGAACGAAGAAAAAATATTCAGCCGCGACGAGGCATAGCGGGTATCCGTACCCTGGTTGTAGGGTGAGGCAGCGCTCAGAGCAATAAAATGCGGCACGAATCGGGAGAGGCCGTGCAATAAATAGATCGCATCGTCGCCATTGGTGCAGCCAACATGCACATGCTGACCAAACACCGTGGCTTGCTGCATTAAATAGCCGAACGTCTCCAGCGTGCGGGAGTAACGTTCATCATGACAAATTTCCTGACGCTGCCATTTCTGAAACGGGTGCGTGCCGCCACCGCAGATTTGCACATGGTGCTGCGCGGCAGCCTGCAAAATAACATGCTGCATGGCGGAGAATTGATGCGCCGCCTGGTCAATGTTACGGCACACGCCGGTGGCGATTTCCAGCATACTTTCGGTAATGTCGTGCTTCACTTCTCCGGCGGAAACCTGACCTTCCACTGACGCAATCAGCCGCGAAGAGTCCTGGCTCAGGTCGTATCCCGGCGGGTTGACCACCTGGAGCTCCAGTTCAATACCGAGGGTAAAGGCGTCGGAAACATGAAAATCGGCAAGTGGCATAGCGGCCCCTTCTGCAATGTGTTTCCTCAAGTATGGAAGTGAAAAGGCGATCCTTCCTGCGCAGCACCTCCGGCTGCTTAAAATGTCAGCATAACTGCGCCAGTTGTTCGCGCAGCACTTCCACACCCGGTGCGATTGCCTCCGGATGAATAGCGTGAAAGCCCATCCGGAAAAAGTTATCTGGCGGGGCATCCTGTAGAAAATGGCGCGCGCCGGGTTCAATAAGAACGCCTGCGTGTGCGGCGCGCCAGGTGAGTTGCTGGGTGCTGATCTGCGCCGGGGTGCGGAGCCAGAATGCATTGGCATGCTCGCTACCCGGCATGGCTTCGCACTCCGGCAGGAAGGTGCGCAGTGCGTGATGCAGGCAGTCCCAGCGCCGGGCCGAGTCATCATGGTAGCGGCGTAAATGGGTTTCGTAGTGTCCCTGGGCAAGAAAATGCGCCATCTGATATTGAATGTTGGTCGGTGGATGGCGATAAACCAGGCGGCGCAGGGCGCGTGCCTCATCAATAATTTCCGGCGCGGCGACCATATACCCAAGCCGCAGACCAGGCGACAGAGCTTTCGACAGGCTGCTGACGTAAATCACCCGCCCGCTGCGATCGCTGGCTTTTAATGCGGGCAACGGGTTTTGCATAAAGTTACTTTCCGAGTCGTAATCATCCTCAATGATCACCGCATCGTGGCGGGTGGCATAATCCAGCAGCTCTGTGCGGCGGGCTTTACTCATGGTCACCCCGGTCGGCACCTGGTGCCCCGGCGTGACATAGTAGTAGTCGCACGGTGTTTCATTGAGCACCAGTCCTTCGCTGTCCACCGGGTGCGGCACAATCTGCGTATCGCTTAATAAGAAGGTGTTAATCGCTTCGCGAAAGCTGGGGTTTTCTACGGCGACGCGGGTCGTGCGCGACATTAACAGGCGCGTCAGCAGATAAAGGGCATTTTGCGAGCCTAGCGTAATCAGGATCTCATCCGGTGCGGCGACAATTCCACGTTTGGGCAGTACGCGGGTGCGGATCTGCTCAATTAACATCGGTACATCCTGGTCAATATGATCAACCACCCATGCCGGATCGCGCACCCCGCCGTGCAGCCAGTTTGCCGCCGCGCGCCAGGTGGCAAGTGGGAATTGCTGGGTATAGGGCTGACCGTAAATAAATGGATAACGGTAATGCATCCAGCCTGCAGGTTTGAGGATGGATTCCTGCTGACTGGGGGTAATTTTCAGGCGATTGCTCCAGCGTGGTGCAAGGCTCTCGCATTCGGGTGCAGGCTGCCCGTTCGTTTGCCCGCAACTGTAGTAATCCGGGTGCAGGTAGTAACCACTGCGTGGTCGGCTCACCAGGTAGCCTTCATTGACCAGGCTCTCAAAAACCAGCGCGGTGGTATTACGTGACACATTGAGCTGGCTGGCAAGCTGACGGCACGAAGGCAGCGGCGTATCGGCCGGGAAAATCCCACTCAGAATGGCGTTGATTAAGGATTCGCGCACCTGTTCCTGCAATCCACGCTGGCCGTCAAAGTTTACACTCAATAAATGGCGAATCATGCCGTACTCCTCTTTCAGCAGTGCTTTACTGGGTGGAGCAAATTCCATACCAGCTTCCTGGTAACTGACACATCCTTTTGCAACAACTGGCTCTATTCACAACAGCGTAAGCCTCCCTATTGTAAAAACGCAGTCACAAAAACCGGACGACTTATTAGTTTCGGCATATATCTTGCAACGCTTCCAGCACACCCCGGATATACCGGTCTGGCACATTAAATAAGGGTGGAAAGATGAAAAAAGTATTCGGCAAATATTGCCTTGCAGCCATGATGACGCTGGCATTTTCTTTACACGCAGTGGCCGCTGATCTTCCTGAAATCGAAAAATCCGGCACGCTGAAAGTGGCGACGGAAGATGATTATGCGCCGTTTAACTTTATGAATAACGGCCAGACAGACGGGTTTAATAAAGACATGCTCGACGAATTACGCAAATATGCGAAATTCAATATTAACCAGAGTATTTTACCGTGGACGGGCTTACTCGCGGCGGTCTCTACCGGCCAATATGATATGGCATTAACCGGGGCGGTTATCACCGATGAGCGCCTCAATGTATTTAATTTCACTCCCCCCTGGGCCTCGGCGCAGCACTATTTTGTTAAACGTGCAGACGATAAAACATTAAATACCATTGCCGACCTGAGCGGTAAAAAAGTGGGCGTACAGGCGGGCAGTGCTCTTCTGGCGCGTTTGCCGGAGCTGAAAGCGATGCTGGAGAAAGTCGGCGGCAAGCTTGGCCCGGTAGTTGAGTATCAATCCTACCCGGAAGCCTATGCCGACCTGGCGAACAAACGCGTTGATTATGTGATTAACGTGGTGATTTCGGTTAACGATTTAGTGAAAGCGAAGCCGAAAGTGTTCGCTAAAGGACTGGCGGTGTCTGGCCCGGGTTATATGGCGTGGCCGATTTCGAAAAGCTCGCCGGAACTGCTGAAATTTATGACCGGGTTTATGAACCACATGACGGAAACCGGCAAGCTGGCGGAGTTGCAGAAAAAATGGTTTGGCGAAACCTACGACCTGCCAAAAGAGCCGATCACCAGTGCCGATCAGTTTCATAAGTTAGCGGGCATTTAAGGGCAACGCGGCGGGCAACCGCCGCCTGTTTTAACAGGAGGGAACATGGACTTAATTTCATGGCAATTGTTGATTGAAGGCGCATGGACGACCCTCTGGATCTCGGGTGTGGCCATTGCATTCGGGGTGGTTATCGGCCTGATCATTGCCTTCATTCGCATGATGAAGATCCCGTTTGTTGATCAGTTTCTGGTGGTTTACATCAGCCTGGCGCGCGCCACGCCGTTGGTCACGCTGGTGCTGTTCCTGTTTTTATCCCTGCCAACGCTGGGCATCAATCTGGATAAGACGCTGGCGGCTATCGTGGCCCTGACGCTCAATACCTCGGCGTTTAATGCGGAAATCTGGCGCAACGCCTTTCGCAATTTCCCCCGCGAACAGCGGGAGGCGGCGGAGTCGGTGGGAATGCGGCGCTGGACCTACTTCCGGCAAATTATGCTGCCGCAAATGTGGATAGAGAGCCTGCCTGCGCTGGTCAACGAGATGTCTTTTTTGATCAAAGGCAGCCCGGCAATTGCGGTAATCGGTGTGGTGGATCTGACGCGTGTCACCAACCGTATTTCATCGGTAACGTATGAACCGCTGTCGCCGATCCTTGCCGCCGGGCTGTTGTATGTCTTGATTATCGGCCTGCTATTGAAGTTGCAGGGCATGGCGGAACGTAAAGCGAAGCGCCTGGCGCGATAAAAAGGCGGAGGAGTTATGAATCAATGGGGAATTATCTGGGCGGCGCGAGAGAGTTTTTTTAACGGGCTGCTGTCGACGCTTGAACTGTTTATTACTGCCGCCGTGGTGGGGTTACTTATTGGCGTGGTGCTGTGTTATGTCATGGAATGTCAAAACCGGGTGGCCCATCGACTGATTATCGCTTTTATAAGCCTGATGCGCGCTCTGCCATTTTTGATCCTGGCGTATCTGCTTTATTACGGGCTGCCGCAAATAGGGATCAGTATGGACGCCTGGACGGCAGGGTTATTCGCGCTGGTGATTTATCATGGCGCCTATTTCTTCGAAATATTACGCAGCCAGAGAAGGCTCTTTTCGGCGGGCTATATTGAGGCGGCAGTGTCTCAGGGTTTCTCACGTTATAAAATATTCCGCCGTATTGTATTGCCAAATATTTTTTCATCTGCGTTGCCCTTGCTGGGTAATCAACTCATTATTTGCCTGAAAGACACTGCCTTTCTGTGCATTATTACCGTGCAAGAGATCACCGCCGCCGCTAATAGCGTGCAATCCACTTACTTTATTCCGTTTAATGCCTTTATTGTCGCTATTGCGCTCTATTGGGGGATCAGCATTCTGCTGGAGTTGCTGATTAAGCGGTTAAGTCATTACGGCGCTAAAAGAGGAATGTCCCATGCCTGAATCAACGGCGGTAAGTATCAAAAACGTGTCCAAACAGTTTGATAATGTCGAAGTACTGCGCGATATCAACCTGACGGTAGAAAAGGGCACCGTGGTGAGCATTCTTGGTTCCTCAGGATCCGGGAAGTCAACACTGTTGCGCTGTATGAACTGGCTGGAGCAGCCGGATCGCGGGGAAGTGCGCATCAGCGGTCAGCGTATTGGCGTGGATGAAAAGACCGGTAAAGCGATGTCGCACAAAGATCTCTCCCACATTCGTGAACGAGTGGGGATGGTGTTCCAGAGTTTTAACTTGTGGCCACATTTGACGGTGCTGGAAAATGTGACCGAAGCGCTGGTGCATGTGAAAGGCATGAAACGCGAGACCGCCAACGAGGTGGCGCGCCGTCAGCTGGAAAAAGTCGGCATGAGTCACAAGCAGGATGTCTACCCGATTACCCTCTCCGGTGGGCAAAAACAGCGCGTGGCGATTGCCCGTTCGCTGGCCATGTCGCCAGAAGTGATCCTGTTCGATGAACCGACTTCCGCACTCGATCCCGAACTGGTGAATGAGGTGCTGGGGGTGATGAAAGATCTTGCCGCAGAAGGCTATACCATGGTGGTGGTCACGCACGAGATGGATTTTGCCCGCCAGGTGTCAGATGAGGTGGTGTTTCTGGAGAAAGGCTTGCTGATTGAAAAAGCCCCACCGGAAAAGTTTTTCACCGATCCGGATTCGGACCGGGTGCGTAAGTTTTTACAGTCCAGCCGCTAAACCGTTTCCGGATACCGCAGCCCGCCCACCAGTGATGTGAACGGGCTGCTATCGCGAGGGATCAGTGAAATCTGCGCTCCCGGTTTTGCAATTTACTCATAATGAATTTTATCCGCTCTCCTTCACTCATAAAGGCGGCATTTAGTCCATTTCGTTGTAATTGACAGATATGCTCTTTCGTGAGGCCGACATCGTTAACCGCGCGTTCATACTCTGAACGGAGGGTAATGCCTTCCACAAAGGGATCATCCGTGTTCAGTGTGGCCAGAATGCCATGTTCCAGAAAGGTTTTTACCGGATGCTGGCTCAGATGCTGGACAGTGTTCGTTTGCAGGTTTGAGGTCAGGCAGCATTCAACCACAATGCCCCAGTTCGCCAGATATTCCAGTAACCACGGATCGTTTACTGCCTGTACGCCGTGGCCGATTCGCTCCGCGCCCAGCAGCTTTATCGCATCCCGGATGCTTTCAGGCCCGGCAGCTTCGCCTGCATGTACCGTCACGCGGAACCCTTTTTCGCGGGCTTTGGCAAAGTGTTCGGTAAATAAACGGCAGGGATAGTTGAGTTCATCTCCCGCCAAATCCACCCCAACGATGTCGTCTTTGTAGGCTAACAGTGCGTTCAGTTCTGCCATACAGGTGTCTGGCCCCCAGGTGCGGCTTAAAATGCCGATAAGGTTGATGCCAATCGGGAATTCAGCCATTCCTTCACGCACACCATCAATTACCGAACGCACAACACCTTCCAACGGTAAATCAAACGCTTTCGCCATGTAATAGGGGGAAAAACGCAGTTCTGCGTAATCCAGACCTTCAGCGAAAGCGCTGTAAACATTTTGCCTGGCGACAAACTGACAGGCCTCCAGCGATCCTAATACGCTGACGCCAATATCCAGTTTCGCCAGGAAGGAGAGCAGATCCGGTTGAAAATTTGTAACTTGTACATGAGGACGAAGTTTTTCCGGTTCGTAAGAGGGGAGGTCTACGCCATATTTTTGTGCCAGCATAATGATCGTGTTGATGTCGATATTGCCATCAAGATGCCGATGCAGATCCACTAAGGGGAATTTTTTAAGCAACATCCGAATGCCTTTATGAATTATCGTTGTGCAACAAAAGTGGCAGAGTTAACTCTGCCACCTGTGGGTTAACTAGCGAATAAAAGTAATGACATAATTACCAAGATGCCCACCAAGATAGACACCGACTACGCCCATGACGCCGGGTAAATACGGAGGTGCCGGAATGGGTAATTTTATAAGCGTAAAAAGTGTTCCCACAATGATACCGGCGAGAGTGGCCAGTAATACATCCATACTTACTCCTTAACTAGCTGTGCACGAATCGTTTGATAGTACTCATCATCAATAATGAATTTCCGCATAAGCCATGCGACCAACAAATGGAATACACCAGGAATCAGCGTCATCATTAATGATATGGCGGCCAGGGAAGTATCTGGTTGTACACTGTCCGGTGTGTAATTGGCGTAACTCAAAATATAACCTACAAGGCCGCCTGCCAGACCCATTCCTAACTTCTGGAAGAATAAAATCCCGCCAAAAGCCAGCCCGGAAACACGCTCTTTATTTTTAACTTCACCGTAGTCTACGGCTTCAGCAATTGAAGCCCAGTACACCGGCAATTGCATATCAGCCAGGAAAGTAATAATGAAATAGAAGATAAATGCCAGAACCAGAGCATCTCTTCCAACGACCATAAACATAACGGCGCTAAAAATAAATGTCGCCGCCTGTGAAATTCTGAACATGGTCAGTTTATTCATCCGCTTAGCGGCAAAATTTGCGCCGAACATCGACAGAATCGATGCGACAACGCCCGTGGTTAAAAACAGTGGGATGAGCGCGTCACCGCCATTCAGATAGTATTTTGCGTAATAAGCTGCTACCGCACTGCGCACGGAGCCGCCCAGCATAATTACCAGAATAACGATACCGAGTATCATCCACTGATCATTTCTCAGCAGGGAGCGAAACTGCTGTGATAAAGGAATGCGACTGGGTGTGTGAGTGATCCTTTCTTTGATAGTGAAAAAACAGTAAAAACACAACAGTGTGCCTAAGGCACCCATTGCAGCCATCGCAATTTGATAGCCGCTGGCCAGATTTCCCTCTCCCAATTTAGCTGCTGCAAACGGTACGATAATCGATACGAGGAACATGCCGATTTTCGTCATTACAAAACGATAGGTGTTGGCGCTAAGCCTTTCGCGACTGTCATCAGTGATTACGCCGATAACAGAGACGTAAGGAATGGCAATAAATGTATATGCCAGTGTCAGTAGAATATAAGTAGCATAAGCCCAGATCAGTTTGCCGAGGTAGCTGAAATCAGGGGTAATAAACATCAACAAGATAGTGATGCCGAAGGGGATGGCGAATATTAACAGATACGGGCGATAACGCCCCCAGCGGCTACTGGTCTTGTCAGTGATCATACCAATGAGCGGATCGATAATCGCATCCAGCACTCTTACCGTCAGCAGCAATAAACCCACATCCGCTGCTTTCAGTTTAAAAATATCCGTATAGAAATAGGCGACGATCAACTGCATTGACATCATGACAATGGAAATTGCCATGTCACCGGCACCAAACCCAATTTTTTCTCGAATGGTGAGTTTCATAAGAACCTCGGTGGCAAGAACGTGGGTACATTCGTACCCACGGTTCAGGTTTAGTTATGTCAGAAGGAGTAAGTTACGCCGGTACGGTACAGAGCCTGGCGGTTGCTGGATGTTTTATCCGGCCCTTTTTCATCAGCAATACTGAAGTAAGGGAACCATGAGCCCCACTGGTAACCCACACGCGCAGTGACGCGGTAGTTTTTGTTGCCATTATTCCAGGTCAGGTACTCGTTATCGTTGTAAGTCACGTTCAACTGGTACTGGAAGTTTGTCCCTTCCGGACGGTAATCCAGCCACCAGTCGTAACGGATGTTATTACGATCGGTATTGCCATAGGATTTTGACTTCGCGGTTGCTCTATCCATGTCATAACGGAAGCGGAAAGAGGTGCGCCACACTTTGCTAAAGTTATATCCCGCTGTTACGCCATATTCATAGGTGCTCCAGTATTCGCTGGAATCAAGCCAGAACATCGGTTCCAGCCAGAATTTTTTATCTTCCAGCGGGTTAAAACGATACATGACAGAGAAACCATGACCATTATTATTGAACTGCGAAGGATCCCAGGTATTTTTGGAGCCTTCTTTTGAGTTGTAGCGCAGTTCGCCAATCATGCCGAAACCGTTTTTGAAGAACATACCCATTTGCACACGGTCATTAAAGTTATGTGATTTGGCATAATATTCATTCTGCCAGTTAATGTACCCGTGTGGCATTTCGGCATGTACCAGTGGCGCCATCAGAACAAAAGATGGTAATAAGCAGAGGTGTTTAATTTTCATGATAAATATCCTTAATTATGCTGTGCCGTCAGAAATAGAAATGACGCTGCCTTATGCTTTGTTTATTTCTGACAAAGCTAATCTGCAAAAAATGTAATCATCATTTTTCTGTAGTAAAGCTCTAAGCGAGTGATATACATTCTCAATTTTATTCCGGGGTATCTGTTCTCCTTCGCCACTGATTTTATATTTAGATGCCTGCAATATAATTATTGGAGGTATTTACCGTGTTTCTGAATTAAACCTAACAAAAGGCTGGTGTAGACCAAAGTGGTTTTGTCTTGATCTGTGATGGTGATCATGTTAAAGGCTTGACTTATTTTAATTTTATGCATATCGGATTGAAAACAAACGATTATTTGAAATAGAGTGTGATCCGGGTTACATTTCATTACGAATGCAATTGTGATGCTTTCATCGGGATAGTATTTATTGGTGTAGACCAGAAGGGCAAACAAAAATGAAAAATGAAAAACTCAGCGAGAACTTGAACCTGGAAGGACAAAGTAAGTACAAGCAGATCATAGACATAATGATAGAAAAAATTGTTTCCGGGCAGTGGGCGGCTGAATTTGTCATCCCCTCGGAACGTGAGCTGGCAGAA
Organism: Kosakonia sp.; assembly: GCF_032052965.1. Taxonomy (GTDB): domain Bacteria; phylum Pseudomonadota; class Gammaproteobacteria; order Enterobacterales; family Enterobacteriaceae; genus Kosakonia. The sequence goes on along the minus strand of NZ_DAMBVN010000023.1, from coordinate 43,571 downwards.
GGATTTGGCGTCAATCGCATCACCGTCAGAAAAGCGATTGCCCATCTTAAGCAGCGTGGCTATCTGCACAGTGCGGCGAAACAAGGCAACTACGTTTTACCACCACGAAGCCATGATTCTCATCTGCTTTACAGCTTTAGCGATGATATCAAGCGTAACGGCGGTAAACCCGGGCAAACGGTACTTGAATTTAGCTATGTGCCCGTCAGCGAAGTCACCAGGACAAACCTGCAGATGCCGTTAACCATGCAAACAGTATTAAAAATTAAAAGGATAAGATTCTCTGACACTACCCCGATGGGCATTCAGACCTCTTATCTGAAACTGAAGCCAGAGCAGAAAATAGACAGGCAGGAATTGGAAGACCGGGGTTCTCTTTATCATTTGCTTGAAGAGAAATATGGCATCGAAATGGTAGAAGCCTATGAGTCCATTGGCGCGCGACTACCTTCTGCAGCCGAAAGACAACATCTTGAAATTGGCAGCGATGAAGTGGTGCTGACCACCTCGCGCATAACCTATGCCAGTGACAGGAAACCCATTGAATATGTGGAAACGATTTATCCGACCAGTCGTTACGTTTACCAACTGAAGGTGAGTAAGGACACGTTTGAATATTAAAGGAGAGTTGTAATGTGTCAAATCAGACAGAAATACGATGATAAAGTTTTAGGTGCACTCGCATGTGCGGGCATGGGCGATGCGCTTGGCGCGGCGACTGAGCTTTACAGTATTGACGAGATCCTCGAACGTTATCACGGCTTTATTGCTGATTTTCAGACGCCGCCAAATGATACATTCGCCGGTTCCCTGGGGGGCATTGCCGGATTGATTACCGATGATGCAAGCCAGATGTATGTCTTTGCAGAGGGATTGATCAAGACGGGGAAAGCGCATTTCGATACCAGTGCCTGGACAGAGTGCCTGCTGCGCTGGGCATCGATGGAGCCTTATGCAAACTATAAGGGACCGACGACTGAGCAGGTCGTGAAGGCGCTAAAAGAAGGGAAACCGACTAACACAATCGGTCTTATCGGAACCTCTTCCCGCCAGGCGCCAAATGTAGGCACCACCAATGGCGCAGCCATGCGCGTTGCGCCAGCCGGGCTGGTATGGCCGGGCCAACCCGAAAAAGCTTGCGAACTGGCATTCGCAACCTGTTTACCGTCTCACGATACCAACATTGCGATTGCCAGCGCGTGTGCAATCGCTGCGGGGGTTTCCACCGCGATGCTTGCCGATGCGACAGTCGAGAAGATTATTGCCAGTACGCTTCGCGGGGCTGAATACGGTGAGGAGCTGGCAGCGCAGCGTTGTAGGGTTGTTGCAGGGCCGAAAATCGGTAAGCGTTTGAAGCTGGCGCTGGATATTGCTCAGAGCAATAGTCGCCTTGAAACCTTCTTGCGAGAACTGGAAGGGTATGTTGGTAACTCCGTTAACGCGCATGAATCTGTCCCCTCGGCGATTGCGATATTCGCCTTCTGCCAGGGCGCACCGTGGCAAACCATCCATGCGGCGGCGAATGCGGGAAATGATACTGACAGTATTGCCACGATGGCAGGTGCGATGGCAGGCGCATATAAAGGTTTTGCCGCTTTGCCATCCGATAAATATCAATTTTTCTATCAGGTGAATAAAAAAGATTTTGATGTGGAACGTATTGCTCAGGAATTAAGCGCCCTCTGCTAACCTGGAGGAGTCATCAAAATGAGTACGGCAAAAGAACGGGATACGGCATCGGCAATTATGCCGCTGTCGGCAACCCGAGAAGAAGTTTCAGCAATCACACATTACATAAAGCATCATAATATTAATGATGCCAGAAGCCAGGCTGCGGCTTTTATTAATGTGCAAAGTGTGCGTCAGGTATTGCTGGTCGGATCGGGTGACTCCTATGCTCTGGCATTATTATATGCAGCCATGATAAATAGCATAACGTTACTTCCGGCGCGGGCAATCCAGTCCTATGAGTTTATTAGTGAAAAAACGGAATATTTAGACAGTTCCTGGTTAGTTGTCGTTTTGAGTGCAAGTGGCCGGGCATCACCCGTGCTTGATGCCTTAATTAAGGCTCAGCATACCCGTGCCCAGGTACTGGGAATAACGAATAATACAGGAAGTTTATTTGCTACTCAGGCTCAGAAATTGCTGGTTACGCAGGCGACAAAAAAGGGGATGCCTACCCAGAGTACCTTTGCTATGGCGCTATTTCTCGATGCAATAATCGTCATTTTGCATCCGGAATATGCCAAAAGGTACAAGCCACAATTTCATAAGCTTTATCTTTACGCGAAATATTTGCCAGATGTCTCCCGTCTCTCGCGTGGGGAAGAGTTGATGCAATACCTGTTTAGTAAACGGGTGACGCTTTTAGGGAGCGGTGGAAATCTGGGGCTGGCGACATTGTTATCAAACCTGTTGTGGTGTGGACCGCAACTTACCAACCAGGTTTTACCTCTGGAGGAATTTGAGCATGCGCTACGCCTTAATCAATGCGGAGAACAGGATCTTGTCATTCTGTTTGATTGTACCGGAAGTCAGGGGGCTCTTGCTTATCATGTAAAACAGCAATTACGGAAAAAGAATGCCACAGTAATTCAGATTAATAACAGATTATTGAGTTTTGTGTTTAGTGGTAATTTTAAGATTTTTTCAAGTAATGATGATTGTCATTATTACGCAATGCTTGCCATCTTTAGCCTGATTATCTCTGCTACGGAAAAATATCTGTCATGTGGGGGAGAGCGGATCTCGCAGGAGTAAATAAAATGAAAACCTTTGATGTTGTTGCGGTTGGCAGTGGAACCGTAGATCTTATTTTTCGTGTACCCCGACTTCCTGGTAATGACGATAAAGTCGTTGGAAAAAAAGTTGCTGAGCTTATCGGTGGCACAGTCGCTAACTCTGCCTGTGTCATGGGACGTTTGGGATTACGTGTGACCTCATTATCAACTGCCGGTGATGATTATTATGCACAGGAAATCATTAATGATTTCCATAAAAATGGTGTTGATACGCGTTTTATTCTCCGCAAAACCGGCATCGCTGCCAATATGGCGATAATTTTCCTGGATGACTCAGGTGAAAAGGCACTGGTGTATGCGCCGAATGATGAAACAGAAACGTGTATGGTTCAGGCTCCGCAGGCGATTGACTGCAGCCGACTCGTTTATATCATGCCAGGACAACTCGACAAATTCCGTACACTTGCGAGGTATGCGAAAGAAAAAAATACCAAAGTTGTCATTGATGTAGAGTCGCATATTAAAAACAGTCAGCAGAATATTAAAGAAATATTATCTCTGTCTGATGTCGCGATTTTTAACAAGGAGGGCTTTCGCACCAGCCTGCAACAGGAGCCTGATGGCGACTTTTTACGCCAGCTGGTTGCAGAGCACGATCTGGATGCGCTGGTCGTCACCTGTGGTGGCGAAGGGGTTATCGCCTGTGACAGACAGGGGGTGGCTGTACACCCGGGCTACCGTGTACCTGTCGTCGACACCACCGGGGCCGGAGATACCTTCAATGGTGCTTTCATTTATTGCTATCTGAATAATCAACCGCTCGCCGACTCTCTGGGTTTCGCCAGCGCTGCGGCGGCAATTAACATCTCTCATTACGGTGCCAGAGGAAAATTATCTTCCGTGGAGGATGTCATCCAGTTCCAAAAACAATATCAATAACTTTGGGGGTAATTATGAAAAAGCTAACATTAGCTCATTGTGTTGCATTAGCCATGGCGTTCACCGCGCTTAATGCTTCTGCCGCAGGATCGGAATTGCGTTTTTTAAATGAATATTCAATTCCAACATCAACCAGTTATCAGAATGCGAAATTTGGTGGCTTATCCGGGATTGCTTATGATGCAGGTAAGCAAGTCTATTATTCGATTTCGGATGCGCGTAACACGACGGCGGAAGGCGTAGCAAGATTTTATACACTCAAAATCAACACCAATACTAAAGGTATTAAGCGCGTCGATATCCTCGACATGAAAGCGCTGAACGATGAAGCCGGAAATGCTTTTAAAGAACAAACGGTCGATGGAGAAGGGTTAGCGCTGACACCAGACAGAAAAAGCCTTCTCTGGACATCTGAACTGGGGAGCCCACTTCGCTTGTCTTCTCTCGATGGCAAAATGAAGACGGATTACGCAGATAAGATTCCCGCTTCCTATAATGCAGGCGGCGACCTGAAAAAAGCGCCGGAGGGTTTACGTAACGGTGCCACGTTTGAAGGAGCCAGCGTAACGCCAAGCGGCAAATACCTTTATGTCGCGGCGGAAAGCGCGCTCAAGCAGGACGGTGCAATTAGCACCACGGTAAACTCATCACCGGTACGTATTCTTAAGTTTGCTCTGCAGCCTGATGGACGCGTAGGCGAGTTGCTGGCTGAATTTATTTATAACGTTGATCCTATCCCCAAAGTCACGAAGCACGGTGTTAGCGATAACGGACTTTCTGAAATTCTCGCTATCAGTGATGATAAATTAATTGTGACTGAACGTGCCGGGCGAAACGCGAGTGAAGGGTTTAATGAGTTTGATTTTACTATCAGAACTTATCTTTCCGACCTTTCGCAAGCCAGCAATATCAAAGGTCAAAAAAGTATTACGGAAATCGAGAAGAAAAACTTGCTGCAACCTGCCACTAAAAAATTGTTGATTGATTTTGATGACTACACCAAAGCACCTGATTGTATTGAGGCGATGACGTTTGGTCCGTTAGTGAAGGGGAAGAAGTCCTTAATCTTTGTTTCTGATAATAACTTCCAGCCTTATCAGTCCACCAAGTTCTTTATGTTTGTGGATGACAACGGGGTGCTGAATTAAATACGTTGCTGATTGCAGGAGGCAACATGCTATTTTTACGCAATTTATTATTGTCACTCATCATACCGTTTCTGCTGACTCTGTCAGTGCAGGCCAGTACGCCTGAAAATACAGGTTCGTTGCAGCTGACAATTTTGCATACCAACGATCATCATGGTGCGTATTGGCAAGACAAATCCGGCAATAATGGATTGGCTAACCGCTATGCGATGATTGAACGTATTCGCAAAGACGTGGCCGCGCAGGGAGGCGCGGTTTTATTACTCGATGCCGGTGACGTCAATACCGGCACGCCGGAATCAGATCTGTTGCTCGCTGAGCCCGATTTTAAGGCAATGGCGACGATCGGTTACGATGCAATGACGTTGGGGAATCATGAGTTCGATAATTCTCTTGATATTCTACGTCGCCAGCAGGAATGGGCCGGATTTCCTTTTCTTTCCGCCAATATTTACGATATCAAGACGCAACATCGCGCTTTTACGCCTTATTCAATTATCGAGAAAAAAGGATTGAAAATTGGCGTGTTCGGTTTGACCAGTGTGGATACCAAAGTCGTTGGCAGTAAAACGGTGTTGGCTAATCTGGATTTCAGATCGCAGGTCGATGAGGCGCGCAACGTATTAGCGGAGATGACCAAAGAGAAGCCGGATGTCGTGATTGCACTGACGCACCTGGGGTATTACTACGACGGTCATCACGGTTCCAGCGCGCCGGGCGATGTTGAGCTGGCGCGAGCGCTTCCTGCTGGTCGCGTTGATATGATTATTGGCGGGCATACTCACACTGCTGTCTGCATGGGCGAAAAGGCGCTAAATAAAGAGTGGAGTAAGCAGGGAGCCTGCCAACCGGATCGCCAGAATGGCATCTGGATTATGCAGGCGCTGGAGAGTGGGCGTTACCTCGGCAGAGCGGATTTTACCTGGCATGACGGCAAACTGACGTTAAACCGGTATCAACTGTTACCTGTAGTCGCGTCTGATGAGGTGAAAACGGCAGAGGTTCAGGCAGTTTTCACCGTGCTGGAAAGCTATAAAAAACAGATTGATGCGCAATTAAACGTGCCGGTTGGCGTATTCACTCAGGCTTTCGAAGGTGAACGTGAGAGTGTGCGTTCACGTCAGACCAACATGGGTGAGTTAATTATCGCCGCTCAAATGGACAAAACCCAGGCGGACTTCGGCATCATCAGCAGCGGAAGTATTCGCAGCGGCATCGGTGCCGGGCCGGTATCCTATCGTGATGTGCTAAAAGTTCAGCCGTTTGGTAACTCGGTGACCTATGTGTCGCTAACCGGTAAGGAGATTGTGGATTATCTCAATGTGGTGGCATTTAAAACACCCGGTTCGGGAGCGTATGCCCAGTTCCATAACATCAGTTTCGACCGGCAGGACAATACCGTTACCCATGTGCTTATTAACGGTAAGCCGCTGGAAATGGATAAAACCTACCGGATGAGTCTTCCAAGTTATAACGCAACAGGAGGCGATGGCTATCCGGAGTTAAGCCAGCATAAGGGTTATGTGAATACCGGATATATCGACGCTGAGGTATTGAAGTCTTATATCGCGCGTAAATATCCGTTATAAATTGTACGATTTCTCGTTATACATTAACGGCCACCGGATGTTGCGGTGGCCATATTATTTATCCGCGACTATTTGGTGCGCTGCGGGATCATATGCACAGGTCGCTGTCTGACGATGTTGCCGTAACGATAATCTCGGATAACCGCATCAGGATCGTTCCAGATTTCTTCATCCACTTCTTCCAGGTCAATTTCCAGACCAAACTCACCTTTTTGCACATGTTTAACCTGAAAAACGGTATAAGCAGGATAAAGCACTTCTGCCTGTTTAATATGCGTCAGTTGTGTAATATTGCGCCCACTGGTTCCAACCACATTTAAAATTGCCGTGTCGGAATGAAAACCTGAGCCAAAACGCTGGCGCATAATGAATTCTGCGGCAACGCCCTTAGCCGCGCTGGTTGAGAAAAAGGTTTTTGTTGTGACGTAATCACCCGGTTTCCATGCTCTGCGTTTGCCATCTTTCCCGGTCGTAACGGTCATACTTCGCGTTACCGGTACACCCGATGTTTCATAGGTAAACCCTTTCTCGATAAAGGCACCGCGATAGGTCTTCCCTTTGTGAGAAGGCAGGCGGGATAACGCATTAATTAATTCAACCCCTTGCCCCATATGGTAACCCTGTGCTTTTTCTTGTTCGTTCAGCTCCCTGAACCCCAGGGTGATGGTATGAAAAGGGAGCGACTCTTTACTGTAAAGGTTGATGATATCGCGCTCCGCCTGTGTCAATTTTTTTACCCCGCCACTGGCAACGGACGCAGAATGTAAACGCTGGTGCCAGGACTTCGCCAGATCGCTGACGGAATTTGCGAACGGGTTAACACGCTGGTCGCTTAAAATTTTATTGCCTGGGCTGTTTTGATCGTTACTCCAGAACTGGCGTTTTTTGAAGGCCTTGTCATACACCGGGTCGCTGCCAGAGCGAAGATTGTATTGAGGGCGGCGCTGCTTTGCTATTTGCGAACGTAGCATTGAGGATATTGGCCATGGCTCGATACCAACATCATCGACAAAAGCATCCGGATGCTCCTTGATATAGCGGAGCAGTTTTTTTGCGCCGACATCGGTGGCGTTCACATACCGTTGCAGTGTCAACGGCCCAACGGCTTGCCGAATCGCGAGAGCCAAATCGGAAGGGTCCAACTTTGACGTCGACGGTGTTCTTTTTATTTTTTCTCGGGTTGTTGCATCCTCCTGAGCGCGTAAACTTTCCAGATAGAGATAAAGAGTCTCTCCACGCGAAAGAATATTTTTAAACCGCTTATGGAGTTCGGGAAGGGAACCCGTCAGTAAAGTCGATGTGAGCGTGACATCACCCTGCGGCGTGAGTGCCCGGTTTATTTTCCCCAGAATGGCTTCGATACTGAACATGATCCGGCCCCCTTGAATTAGCCCCTTTAATAAGCATGATGGCCTCCTGAATCCGTGCCAGAAACCGGATTAGAGAATCAGAATTCTCATGAATATTTCCCCGCATGCGGCCCGATAGCCTTTCCGTATGACGCTATAGCAATCTCGTAACGGCCCTGCCGTGGCGCCTGCAGTACCCTGAACGCCGTATTCATTCTGAAATGAGAGGTGAGGGGTGTCTGAATTGTCTTATGTGTCAGGTGAGCGTCACTCGGCGTGGTCAACCTACCTTGCACAGGTTGAGCGTGTGCTGCCGCTACTGGGTGAATTGAGTCACTGGGCGGATACGTTGCGTCACCCCCGGCGGGCGTTAATTGTCGATATTCCGCTGGAAATGGATGACGGCAGCGTGCGTCACTTTGAAGGTTACCGGGTACAGCACAACCTGTCACGCGGGCCGGGTAAGGGTGGGGTGCGTTTTCACCCGGATGTGACGCTGGAAGAGGTCATGGCGTTGTCGGCGTGGATGACCATTAAATGCGCGGCGCTGAATCTGCCGTTTGGCGGTGCGAAAGGGGGCGTGCGTGTCGATCCTGCGGCGTTATCACGCAAGGAGCTGGAGCGCCTGACCCGGCGTTATACCAGCGAAATTGGCATATTTATCGGTCCACAGCAGGATATCCCGGCGCCGGATGTCGGCACCAATGCGCAAATTATGGCGTGGATGATGGATACCTGGTCTATGAACGTGGGCGCACCGTCAACCGGCGTGGTGACGGGCAAACCGGTGCACCTCGGCGGCTCGCTCGGCAGGGTAAAAGCCACCGGGCGGGGTGTGTATATAACCGGATGCCGTACCGCGCAAACGCTGGGTATCGACGTGGCGCAAAGCCGTGTGGCAGTACAGGGGTTTGGCAATGTCGGCAGTGTGAGTGCTGAGTTGTTCCACCAGCATGGCGCGCGCGTGGTGGCGGTACAGGATCAGTTTTCCACCCTCTATCACCCTGACGGGATTGATATTCCGGCGTTGCTTAACTGGCAGCAACAGCACGGTCGGATCAGGGGCTTCCCGGGTGCGGATACTATCGCCGATGCGGTTTTCTGGTCGCTGGAGTATGAGATCTTAATCCCGGCGGCGCTGGAGGGGCAGATCACCGCCGAACGCGCGGCCGGGCTGAGTTGCAAGCTGGTGCTGGAAGGGGCAAACGGGCCAACGTTGCCGGAAGCGGATGATGTGTTGCAGCAACGCGGCATTGTGGTGGTGCCGGATGTGATTGCCAATGCGGGCGGTGTGACAGTGAGTTACTTTGAGTGGGTACAGGACTTTTCCAGCTTCTTCTGGAGTGAAGAGGAGATCAATAACCGGCTGGACACCATTATGCAAAGTGCGCTGGATACGGTGTGGAATAAATCGCAGACGCTGGGGGTGACGTTGCGCACCGCGGCCTATGCGCTTGCCTGCGAGCGTATTTTGCTGGCCCGCAAAGACAGAGGGTTGTATCCGTAGGCTGGATAAGCGTTAGCGCTATCCGACATGGAAATGTGTTCAGACATTGAGGAATGATTCCGTTCATTAATCGTACAGCAGATACTTCAGTCCCTGGTGCCGTGAACGGGAGAAGGGGGGCTACCGCGCCCCCCTTCTCAATCCCCGCGGCCCCGCAGGGAAATCGGTGCTTCGCACTGCGCTCACCTCCCGCACCTCTTCCTGCGGCCGGCTCCACTCGGCATCCCTGCCGAGAGTCGCCTCTGGTCGCCATCCCTGGCGCCCAGTCCTGGTCTTCGGTGCTTCGGTTCGCCGATTTCAGCGGGGACTCAACCCCATCGCTGCAATGTTGGTATTTGGGGGAGAAATGATGTGGCTGTGGGAAAAGCCAGAAGCGAGTATGGACTCAGGATGACCGCATCATCCGCCCTTTGCGCTGGCGCTGGTCGCACCAAAGGGTGAAAATCCCCGCCAGCGCCACAATGACAGCGCCCAGCACGGTGGAATGTCCCGGCAGGCTGTCGAGAAACAGATACCCAATCACCATCGACCACACCAGCGTGGTGTAATCAAAAGGTGCCAGCAAAGAGGCATCGGCATACCGCAGGCCAAGGGTAACGAGAATTTGCGCCACGCCGCCAAAAAAGCCGCAGCCGATCAATAAGAACCACTGCCTGCCTTCCGGCATTCTCCAGCCGAATGCCAGCGTTGCCAGACCAATTAAGGTGGTCATCAGTGAGAAATAAAAAACAATCGCGCCCGGTGATTCAACACCATTTAAAAAGCGGATCTGCACATTAGACGTGGCGGAGCACATTGCCGCTAACAGGGCAAAAACGGTTCCCAGCGCTGCGCCATTCATCATGAAACCCGCGGATAAAAAAGCACTGCCTGCAGACAGATTTGCCGCCAGCATAAGTAAAATACCGCTAAAGCCGACCCCGACGCCCAGCCAGCGGGAAAAACGCACCCGCTCTTTTAATAAAATGGCCGCCATGACCAGCGTAAATAAGGGGGCTGCATAACTGATCGCCGTTGCGTCTGCCAGAGAGATATAAACCAGGGCAAGATAGTTAAAATACATACCGCCGGTTCCGGAAAAACCGCGGACTAAATGACCGGGAATATTTTTGGTTTTAATACTCTGCCGCACGCTACCCTGCATCTTTAACCAGATAAGCAAAGGAAACAGCGCCACAAACGAACGAAAGAAAATGACCTCTCCGGTGGGAATGCTGCCCTGAAGCCCTTTCACGCAGGCCAGCATCAACGTGGCGCACAGCGCGGACATGATTTTCAGCAGCACCCCAAATTTGGCATTCATTCTTTTACCTTTTCGACATCAACGCATCAGGCACGCAAAAATCGCGTGTACGGCCTCACCTTAAAACGGTGAAAAGCGCCGCCGATAAGATAATTTCCCTCTGTCTGAATAACCTTTTCTTATTATGTTAATGCCTGACGATGGAGCGCTGAGTCATATAAATTGCGTATCCCACGACAGGGTTTCCCTCTTATGCCGCTCAGTATTAAGTCGATATATTGCCAAAACAGGCTTCGCCAGGTTATCTGGCGGCGCTGGCGCGAATCAGCGTGTATTCAACGAATTCATTTTCTGGGGAAAACATCATGACAGTAAAAAAAGGCGCACTGGCACTGCTGGCTTTACCGCTCTGTTTGGCCTCTTCATACGCAGCGGCGGATCTGCTTGGAGATATCACCGCCCGCGGCGATTTGAAATGCGCGGTCTATTCCGATGTCCCGCCGTTTTCTTCTCCGGACGCCAAAACACGCCAGCTTGCGGGAATGGATGTTGACCTCTGCCAGGCGCTGGCGCAGCAAATGGGGCTAAAACTGACGCTGGTGCCCACTTCCGTTGAGGCGCGTATTGCGGTGATTTCCACCGGGCGCGCCGATGTGTTGATTGCCAACCTTGCGTATACCAAAACCCGTGGTAACCAGATCCAGTTCAGCGACCCGTACTACGTGGCGAAAGAGATGCTGCTGGTGAAAAAAGCCAACGCGGATAAAACGCTCGCCGACTTTAAAGGCAAGCGCATCAGCGCCACCAAAGGCACCACCTCGGAACAATCAATTGTGCTGAAAGGCGGGAAACCTGTGACGTTCCAGGACGCTGCGTCGGCATTCCTCGCGCTGGAGCAGAACAAAGCCGTGGGGTTTGTTACCAACACCATGACCGGCATCAAGATGATTTCGCAGGCCAAAAAAGACGGCATTGAGCTGGCAATGATCAAAGAACCGATGGCACTGGAGCCGATTGGTGTGGGCATGAAGCGTGATGAACCGGCGTTACTGGCAAAAGTGAATGGCAGCCTGAAAGCCATGGACGATAACGGCACTATCGACAAAATCTGGGATACCTGGATTGGGCCAAACACCGAATACAAAATGGTGCGCCAGGAGCGCGTCCAGCCGCTGGCTAACCTGAAATTTGAACCGCTGGAATAAGTTATGGCCTGGATAGCGCAAGACACCACGGCAATTGCCTTGCTGGATCATGCCGGGGAGATGACTCTCTCCACCATGGGCAGTCGCGCCTGGCTGGTGGAAGCGCCGGGCGAGTTTAGCCTTGCTGCCCAGCGCCGCATCTGGTCACTGGCGCAGATACTGGCCACATGGGATGAGGTGGAGTCGTTGATCCCCGGCGTCACGAATGTGCTGGTGCTGTTGCGCCGGACACCGGACGATGCGGAGGCGGTCGTACAGCGCTTGCGTACGTGCTGGCAGCAGGCGCGTGAAATCCATCCACAGGGCAAGCGCATTGATATTCCGGTGCATTATGGCGGGGAACTGGCCTGCGATTTGGAGGCGGTTTGCCGCCATACCGGCTTGCCGGCCAGTGACGTTATTCGCCGTCACTACCAGGGCAATTACACGGTGGTGGCGCTGGGTAGCGCGCCGGGCTTTGGTTACTTACACGGCCTGGATCCGGCGCTTGCCACGCCGCGTAAAAAAGTACCGTCACTGAATATGCTCAAAGGCACTGTCACCATTGGTGGGCCGCAGACCGGTGTGTCGGTACTCACCGGGCCAAATGGCTGGAACGCCATCGGCTTTGCCGAGATCGAGGTCTTCGACCCCCTGGCATCGCCTCCGGCGTTGATGGCTCCGGGCGACACCATACGCTTTTTACCCGAAAGGATCGAACTGTGATTGAGATTGAGCGCACGGGTGCACTGAACACGGTGCAGGATCTTGGGCGCACGGCATTTCGCCATCTGGGGGTGTCGGTCAGCGGTGTGATGGATCCGTTGGCGCTGCGTGCCGGGAATCTGTTGCTGGGTAACGACGAGAATGCTGCCGCCATTGAAGTGCAGGTTTTTCCAATGCGCGTGCATTTTTTACAGGACACGGCGATTGCCATTACCGGGGCGGATTGCCGGGCCTTGCTGGACGGCATTGAACTGCCGCCATGGTGGGGCTGCCGGGTCAAAAAAGGCCAACGGCTGGAGTTGCGTTATCCCCGATCCGGTACGCGGGGCTATCTCTGCATTGCCGGGGGAATTGAGGTACCTGCGGTGCTTGGATCGCGCAGTACCGCGTTACGCGGCAGTTTTGGCGGTTTTCACGGACGCACGCTTGCCGCTGGCGACAGGTTACCGCTCGGAATGCCGGATCGCGTGATGCTGCCCGACGAGGGCGTGGGGATGGTTCCGCCATCTATTGCATTGCAGAACGTTTTTCCGCCTGCGGAGCATGGCGTGACACCGGTACGGGCCATTCCGTCGGGTGAGTATGCGTTGTTCGCCGCCGATCATCACCGTTTCTGGCAGCAGCCGTGGGCGATTTCACTGCAAAGTAATCGCACAGGCTACCGGCTGTCGGGAGCGCCGATTTTTCCATCGCAGGCCATTGAAATGCGTTCTTATGGCCTGATCCCCGGCATTGTGCAGGTGCCGCCCGCCGGGGAGCCGATCATCCAGTTAAGCGATGCCAATACCGCAGGCGGTTACCCGAAAATCGCCTGCGTGATTGAAGAGGATCTCTGGCGGCTCGGGCAGTTACAGGCCGGGCAATCGATTCAGTTAATTAAAAGCGATGCGAACCAGGCACTTGCCGCCCGCCAGGCCATTGACGGCTGGTTGCAACGGCTGCGGGATGTCACCGCTTCATTCAACCGTGTGAGCGCATAATGATGAAAATCGATGTAAATTCCGATATGGGTGAAGGGTTTGGCGTCTACACACTGTGTGATGACGCGGCGCTGATGCAGCGTGTTTCTTCGGCCAATATCGCCTGTGGTTTTCACGCGGGCGACCCGATGACGATGACGCAGATGGTGCGGCTGGCAAAAGCCAGTGGCGTGGGTATTGGCGCGCATCCGGGCCTGCCGGACCGACTGGGCTTTGGCCGTAAAGAGATGGCGTTTACCGCCGATGAGCTGTGCCAGCAGGTGGTGTATCAGATTGGCGCGTTGCAGGCGATTGCCAAAGGGGAAGGGGTAGCGGTTTCCCATGTCAGCTTTCATGCGGCGATGGGCAATATGATTAACCGCGATGAGGCGCTGGCATTGCCGGTGATGCAGGCGATTTATCGACTTGATCCTGCGCTGATTATTTTTTCACAGCCGGAGACGATTATTGAACGCGCGGCAAAACGCGCCGGGCTGCGAAGCCTGACACTGTTTCTTGCCGACCGTGCCTACGATGCGGAAGGGCGCCTGGTGCCGCGCGGTAAGCCAGGAGCGGTAATCAAAGAGGAAGGCGCAGTGCGCGGGCGTGTGCGGCAGTTTTTGCAGGACGGGACAGTCACCACCATTGAGCGGTTAGTGATCCCGGTGCGGGCGCATTCGATTCTGGTGCATAGTGATACGCCGGGTTCGGTGGAGCTGGCGGGGATTGTGCGTAGTGAGATTATTGCCTGCGGCGGGACGATTGCGCCGGCAGCCGAGGTGGTGGGGGATTGGGTTTAGTCGGTGGTGGCATAGTGGAATTGTTCTCTGGTTAACAGAGGTGGAACTGTTCCGCTTGCTAACGGGTGAGAAGCTGTTCTGTCAGGTGGCTCTTGTGGAATTGTTCCGCTCACTAAAGGTACGGCAGACACTTCACTCTGTAAGCGGTGAACGGAAGAAGGGGGGCTACCGCGCCCCCCTTCTCAATCCCCGCAGGGAAATCGGTGCTCCGGTTTGCCGATTTCAGCGGGGACTCAACCCCGCCGCTTCAGTCGCTTTTGATAATTGAAAAATGGGTATTGCTGTAAGTTTCGCGCCTGCAATCTCAGTCTGTATTACATGATTTTTGCGAAGCTGATTCCCGGAATGGCTTTTCCTTCATCAGGTTAGCTATAATCCCTTGCCGCCTGTAAGTGTTAGTCCTGTGTTTTCTCCGCGCCTGCAAAATCAGGCGTCGGGATTGGAACCCTGTTGACTCACTGGCGACATACTTTTTATGTTGTTCATTTGGCCACATCTCAATGGCGGGCCGAATGGGGGCGTCGTAAGACGCGCCGGTCAGTGAGTCCGGTAGTTCCAACCCTGTTCGGTTCTGCCACCCAATCAGATGGGAACCTCTGGTGGCAGTTAGCATCATGACTCACTCGAGGCTATGTCTATGGCTACAACATCAATGCTGAACCAGGTGTTATTTACCTCACCGTTTAACCACACTACAGATTTCACCGAGTTGGCGGGTAACTGCGAGCGTTTTGCTGAGGTGCTGGCGGAATGCGACGATCTGTTACAGAAAATGGCGCTTTGCGGCAGGCTTTCTGCCAGTCTTGCCCTGTTACAACCTGCACTGCCTGAACCCGTTCCTGAGGCGCTAAAAGCCAGCCTGACCGTTGATCACTTTCCTGCTCACTTTCCCATATTCGAACCCGAACCGACCAGTTATGTCGCTATTGTCAGGTGTTAACGCAACTGCTGATGAGTGGCACTCTCGCACCTCAATCTGAACGTGTTTTGCGGGACTTGCTGTACATGCTGGTCGATTTCTTTGCTGGCACGCTAAAAGCGCCTCGCTGGTTAAAACAAGGTGAGATCCTCATCGAACTCTGAATGACAGCAACACGGATGCCGTTATAACTCAAAATGCTGAAGCGGCGGGGCTGCGGGGATTGAGAAGGGGGCGCGCGGTAGCCGCCCTTCTCCCGTTCACCGCATACAGAGTGAAGTGTCTGCCGTACCTTTAGTGAACGGAGCAATTCCACTTACGTTCATCAGAGAAAAATTCTACAGCAGCTAACGAACGGAACAATTCCACAACGGTTAGCCAAATAACTCCACAGCCATCAAACATCCCCGATCAACGACACCCCTCACAAAACGCCGCCAGCCGCTCGCACCCCGTCTGCAACCGCTCCATACTGGTCGCATACGACAGCCGGATATACGGACTCATACCGTAAGCCGCGCCTGGCACACTCACTACATGTTGCTCCTCAATCAGCGCCATCACAAAATCAGCGTCCGTATTGATGACCCGTCCGCCGGCGCTGGTTTTGCCGATAAATGCCGCAATATTCACAAACAGATAAAACGCCCCCTGCGGCTTATGGCAGCGCAGCCCCGCGATTGCCGCCAGTTTCTCCAGCACAAAATCGCGTCGCTTACGGTAAATCGCCGCCCGTTCCTGTAGCAAATCCTGTGGGCCATCCAGCACTGCAATCGCCGCCGCCTGCGCAACGGTCGCAATCCCGCCTGCGTTTTGTGTATTGACGTTGCTCATTGCTTTAATCAACGGGGCAGGCCCGCCGCAAAAACCGAGACGCCAGCCGGTCATCGAGTAGGCTTTTGACACGCCATTCACCGTTAGCACACGGTCATACAGTTTCGGCTCAACCTGCGCGAGCGTGAAAAAAGTGCAACCGTCGTAAATCAGGTGCTCGTAAATATCATCGGTGAGGATCCAGCTGTGCGGATGTTTGAGCATCACATCGGCAATGCCCTGCAACTCGTCCCGGCTGGCCACCGAGCCAGTAGGATTGCTGGGGTAGTTCAGCAGCAACCATTTGGTCTTGTCGGTGATCGCGGCGTCAATATCCTGCGGCAGCGGTTTAAAGCCGTTCTCTTCGTAGCAGGGAATCGCAACCGGAATACCGCCCGCAAAACGCACAATATCGGCATAGCTGATCCACGACGGCGTTGGGATCACCACTTCGTCGCCGGGATTGATGGTTGCCATCATCGCGTTAAAGATGATTTGCCTTGCGCCACCGGCGGTAATGATTTGGCTGACATCGTAGTTGAGGTCGTTGTCGCGTTTAAATTTGCGGGCAATCGCCGCACGCAGTGCGGGCGTGCCGTCTGTTGGCGGGTAGCGGGTATCGCCCGCCAGCGCAGCCTGGTGTGCAGCGTCAATGGCGTGAGCAGGGGTGGGGAAATCCGGTTCGCCCGTCGAGAGTCCTACCACATCAATTCCTTGCGCAGCGAGATCGCGCGCTTTTTGCGTCATCGCAACGGAGGCGGAAATAGCGATGTTGTTAAGTCGATCGGCAATGTCAGGCATAGCACAGGTGTTCCATCAGGTTCGGCTAGGCGCCGCAGGTGCGCGCGGCGGGTGGGTGTCATCGAAGGCGTTGACACCCTGAGAATAGGGAACAGCCTGAGCGGGCGGCTAATACTGCTTTGTTGTGGCGACATAACACAAAATGATGGCTGGCGCGGAGGGAAAACACCGCAACGATGCACCAGACGCTCGCGTTGCACCGTTACGGTGCGCAAAAACCCCGGTGCGATGCGGTTTTGCAACGCGCGCATTTTTTTATCGGGCGCGCAAGCCATAAGCTACCTGTGTGACCGCTTTGCGCAACAACGAACCAGAACTGGCACAGCCATTGCTTTATGGAAGACAACGCCCTTACTGGAGAGACCGCCATGAATCTGCGTCGCCTGAAATACTTCATTAAAATCGTCGATGTGGGCAGCCTGACTCAGGCTGCGGATATTCTGCATATTGCTCAGCCCGCATTAAGCCAGCAACTTGCCACCCTCGAAGGAGAAGTGAACCAGCAATTGCTGATCCGCACCAAGCGCGGCGTCACACCTACCACGGCGGGCAATATTCTCTATACGCACGCGCAGGCGATTCTGCGCCAGTGTGCGCAGGCTCAGAGTGCCATTGATCGCGCGGGCATGGAGCTGTGCGGTAATGTCTCCGTTGGTCTGGCACCGGGCACGGCGGCGCAGCAACTGGCGATCCCGTTAATGAAAGAGGTTCGTCGCCAGCATCCGGGCATTACCCTCTATTTTAATGAAAACTTTGGCACCACCCTGAGTGAGCTGATCATGAACGGGCGCATGGACATGGCGGTGATTTATGACAACCGCAATATCCACGGGCTGCGTTTTATTCCGCTGATGAAAGAGCATCTCTGTTTTGTCTGCCCGCACGCTTTGGGTAAACCGGTTAAGGAGATCGCGCTGGCTGACGTGGCCCGTCATGACCTGTTCCTGCCGCGCATTTACAACATTATGCGCAAAGTGGTGGACGATGCGTTTGTGAAGCAGGGTATTGATTATCGTGTGGGCAGCGAGATCGAATCGCAAACCACGCTCAATGCCGCACTTGCTGCCGGGTTAGGCTGCACCATTATGCCGGAGTCTGCCGCACGGGCGATGCTGAAAGCCGCCGATGCCTGGATGGCGAAGATCGTCGAACCGGACGTGTATGCTTCGCTGTCATTCTGCATGTCGGACCATCTGCCGCTTTCTGAGCCTGCCGAAGCAGTGAAAACCATTTTGTTGTCGCTGATGGCGAACCGTACGCCTGATAACCGTCCGTTAACGCTGGTGAGCTAATAAGCCCCGCTTATTGCCGCAAAGCGAAACCCTCTTACAGCCCCGAAGGCGCGGCAGGATAGAGTTAATCCCGACGATTGCTGCCAATAACGGGCCGGATATGGATGACAACAAAATAACGCTGCGCCAACTACGCGCGCTGGCGCGGGCCTTGCGCGCCACCACGATTAACTGCATTGAACTGACAGGTGAAAACTGGTCGCTGCGCATGACCAGCGCACCGCCGTCGCCGGTCTTAATGGCCCCCGTTGCTACCGTTGAATCGCCTGAGATCCGAACCCCGCTTTGCGCGCCTGCGCCAGGGCGCGTGTTGCTGCGTCATCCGCTGTTAGCCGACGATTTCGCCGGCGCTGGCGCGCACGTTACCCGCCACCAGTTACTGGCGCTGTTACAGGTTGGCGGGCTGTATCTGCCGCTGCGCAGTCCGGCAGAGGGCATTGTGTCGTTTGCGCTGTCGCATAACGATACGGTGGAATTTGATGAGGAAATCCTTTCTATTCATAAGGATAGTAAAGTACGGGCCGGATTATAAGTCCCCCTTATTGCCTCAAACCATTTATGTCTTATACCGCCGTGACATAACTGAATAGAGTCAAAAATACACAATAAAACGACGCTGCGTTAACCCGCAGCCGTCCCGACAGGAGAGGCAACATGCCATTTTCAGATTATAAAGTCGCCCTGGTAACTGGCGCATCCGCCGGAATGGGCGAAGCGATTGTTGAACGTTTGTGCAAGGAAGGCATTACGGTGCATGCGGTTGCCCGTCGTCGGGAACAACTGGCGGCGCTGGCAGACAGAACCGGCTGCATTCCTCATGCGCTGGATGTGGCGGATCTTGATGCGCTGACCCACCTGTGCCGCGACTTGCCCGTAGATATTCTGATTAACAATGCCGGGGTTTCCCGCCCGGGTTCCATACTCAGCGCCGATGAAGAAGCCATCGATACGCAGGTGGATGTTAATCTGCGCGCTGTGCTGCATTTATGCCGCCTGCTGGTGCCGGGGATGGTGGCGCGTGACTGCGGTCATATCATTAATATCACCTCGATTGCCGCCATTTATAACTTCAACGGTAACTCCATTTACCACGCCACTAAAGCGGGTGTGCACGCCTTATCTCGCCAGTTACGTGTCGACTGTTACGGCAAACGCGTGCGCGTCACGGAAATTTGCCCAGGCCGCGTGGCAACAGACATTTTTGGCAATGTCTCTGGCGATCATGAAGCGGCGCGTAAGCGCTTTATTGAAGGGTTTGAACTGCCGCAGGCCAGCGACATTGCCGATTGCGTGGCTTTCGCGCTGGCCGCGCCGGTGGCGGTAAACATCGGCAACATTGAAATCATGCCGACGCTACAGGTTCCGGGAGGGTTGTCCACCATGCGCCCGGGTGAACACGCCGTCTGATCCGCATTGAAGGAGGCTTGCTATGGCGCTCGATTTTTCTGCTGTGCTGACCGGCCATTCAGGCGACATGATCGTCCAAGGGGCGACAATGACGCTGGAGCTGGCGTTGGGCGCCTGGCTGTTGGCCATGTTCATCGCACTGTTGCTGTTGGTTATCCGGATGAGTGAAAACCGCTATGCCATGCGGCTGGTGGCGGCCTATGTTTCATACCACCGCAACGTGCCGACGCTTATCCAGTTAATGATGTGGTATTTCGCCATTCCCACCCTGCTGCCGGAGTCGTTGCAGATGTGGATCAATGACTTCAATGCCGAGTTTTTGTTTTCAATGTTTGCCCTTGGCTTATGCCAGGCGGCTTACTTTTCTGAAGATATCCGCAGCGGATTGCGGGCCATTCCGGATGGGCAAAATGAGGCGGCGCGCGCGCTGGGCATGGGGTATATGCGGGCGATGGGTTCCGTCATTTTACCGCAGGGGATCCGTAATGCGCTGCCTGCATTGATTAACCACAGTGTGTTGTTATTTAAAAACACCAGTCTGGCGATGGTGATCGGCGTGACAGAACTGACTTACGTGACGCGCGACCTCGAAAACCAGACCTTCCGCACCTTTGAAGCGTATGCGATTGGCACGGTCGGGTACCTGGCATTTTCGCTGTTGTTGATGGGGCTGGGCGCGCTGCTGGCGCGTCGTTTTCAACGTGCCTATGCGAGGTAAGCGCCGTGTTTGATTTTTTTACCATTTTACATGACCACGGCATGCTGCTCCTGATGGGGCAGTACCCGAATGGCCCGCTGGGTGGCGTGTTATGTACGCTGCTTATCTCGCTGCTGGCGGTGCTTCTTTCGTTTCCGCTTGGCGTGCTGGTCGGGCTGGCAAGAATATCGCCGTGGCGCTGGTTAAGCTGGCCCGCCGCCTGCTGGGTTTACACCTTGCGCGGTATTCCATTGATGATGGTGGTGTTCTGGACCTATTTCTGCGTGCCGTTGTTGATGGGTCAGAACATCAGTGGCTTCTCGACCATGCTTTGTACGCTGGTGATTTACGAGAGTGCTTATATTGCCGAGATCGTACGCGGCGGGATCCAGGCGCTGCCGCACGGGCAATATGAAGCGTCCCGCGCGCTGGGGATGAGCCATCTGAAAACCCTGCGGTTGGTGATACTGCCGCAGGCGCTGTTCAATGCTTTACCCAGCCTCGTGAGCCAACTGGTGTCGATCATCAAGGACAGCACGCTGGGGTACGTTATTAACGTTCCGGAACTGACCTATGCCGCCAACCAGGTCAGCAATCAGCTGCTGACCAAACCGTTCCAGGTGTTCGCTATTGTGGCGCTGAGCTATTACATCATTTGTTTCAGCCTGACCTGGCTGGCTAACCGCCTGGAGCGTTGGGTGACGGAAAAACGCCAGACCGCTCAGCCACAACGTACCGTGGATGATACAGACGCGGCGCTACTGTTCGCCAATCGTAATCTGAATAAGGAAACACCATGATCCCGATGATTTTATTTAATCAGGTTAACAAATGGTACGGTGACTACCAGGCGCTGACCGAGTTGAGTGCAGAAGTAAAAGCGGGCGAAGTGGTGGTGGTTTGTGGGCCATCCGGCTCGGGAAAATCAACGCTGATCCGCACCGTTAACCGCCTGGAACCGATAGAGGAAGGGCAAATTCTGTTTGATGGCATCGACATTCATGGCAGCAGCACACGTCTTAATCAGTTACGTACCCGCATCGGGTTTGTGTTTCAGAACTTCAATCTGTTTCCGCATGTCTCGGTGCTGGACAATATTATGATGTCGCCAGTCAAAGTGCTGGGTGTGAAGCGGGCGGAAGCGCGTAAGCACGCCGGAGAGTTGCTGGAAAGGGTCGGGTTGTCGCACAAAGCGAATGCTTACCCGGCGCAGCTTTCCGGTGGTCAACAGCAGCGGGTGGCGATTGCCCGTGCGCTGGCAATGAAACCGCCAGTGATGCTGTTCGATGAACCGACTTCGGCGCTGGATCCGGAAATGGTCGGTGAGGTGTTGAGCGTCATGCGTTCACTGGCGCAGGAGGGAATGACCATGATGTGCGTAACGCATGAGATGCACTTTGCCCGCGACGTGGCAGATACCATCTGGTTTATGGATCAGGGGCGTATTCTGGAGAAATCCACGCCGGAGGCGTTTTTTCAGGCACCCAAACACCCGCGAGCACAGCGTTTCTTAAGCGATTTACGCAACTGATGCCTGAATAAAGACAGCCCTGGTGCTTAGCAGGCCTTTGCGGGCTGGCGAAAAAACGCGTCATACAGCGCCACCTGGTTGCGTCCACGGTTTTTGGCCTGATACAGCGCGGTGTCTGCCGTGCTGTAGAGCGTTTCAAAGTCGCTCTCTTTGACGCCAAGGCTAACGCCAAAACTGGCGGTGACGAATTGTTGCGGTAAAACGTCCAGCGGCGAGGCATTTAGCGAGGCGTGAATATAGCTGGCAATGATCATCGCTTCCTCTATTCGGGCTTCGGGCAATACAATGGTGAACTCTTCACCGCCTACCCGGCCAATCGCCGCGCTTTCGGGCACCGCGCGGCGGATCCGTGATACCAGCGCGCAGATCACCCGGTCGCCCATCGGGTGGCCATATTCGTCATTGATGCGTTTGAAATGATCGATATCCAGCAGGATCAGCGCGACATTTCCCGTCTTCAGACCCTGATTGATGTGAGTGATGATCGCGCTGCGGTTAAACACGGCTGTCAGCGGATCGTGGGTGGCTTCATACTCCAGGCGTGCCGCAAGGTGCTGCAACTGCTCATTCATGCGGTTAAGTTCGCGTTCCGCGCGATCGCTGCGTGAAATCAGCCGATAGGATTCACGGATCAGCCGTTGATAGTTTTTTGCCACCGACCACAGCTTCTCACGGCAGGCATCGGCGGAAAGCCGATCGTCAGCGGCCGCCAGCCGGGCATCTTCGAGGACGGAGTAGTCCTCGCGGAACAGCTCATTGATATCTAACATGCGTTGATGTCCGGGATCAGAAAAACCGCCAGCGAAGGGAAGTCGATACGCAGTTCCTGGCCAAACTCTTCGGAGATATCGTCTTCTGCGTCGTAATACCAGTGCAATTCACACTGTATGTCACGTTTCGCATACTCATTCAGGCTTTCAAACAGGGTAAATAACAGCTTGGTGCTGGAACTGTTGAAATAGCTCAGCGCAACGTGCAACTGCACGGGGGCATCGCTGTGCGGCCGGGTTTGCAGCCAGGTTTCCGTTGCTTCCAGCAGGGGGCGAAAGAAGGCGGCCGCATTTTCCGGGTAGGCTTCACCTTTGAGCAGCAGTCGCTGCGCGGCAAAATCGAACTTTACCTCCGGTGTGGCAGCGGTGGCAGCCAGTTCAATCAGGGGCGTCAGTGTCATCTCAGTCATGGCAAAAGGTCGCCTTTAAGTGAAAGGCGGACAGGTTGCCTGCCGCCAGAGGGTGAATGCGATATTCCAGCGGTGCACTGGTGTCCCGTGCCATGGTCAGCAAACCAATGTTTGCTCCTTTGCTGGTGGCGGGCGCTTCGGCGCGCAAACCCTGCTTCCAGGCATCGCGAATTTCCGCCTGCGTCATGGTGCGCAATACCTCCAGATTGGTTTGCAGCAGCGAGGAGGCTTCCGGCCCCACCAGGTTCGCGGTTTCGAGGTAATAGTGGCGTGGGTCCATATGGAAGCAGACCGAACCGAAGCGCAGCTCATCCTGACCGGTGCACAAAAAACGCTCGTCAGAGGAGTAGCGCACAATGTTTTGTCCCATCTCGATAAATACCGAAAACAATTTACGCCGCGTGATGGCGGAGGATTCGTGTTTATCCAGCCATGTGCGCATGACCTCGCCCAGCGAAACAATATGCTGCTGGGAAAAATAGCCGGTATAAAACAGCTCAACGGCATTCTGCCGTTGCAGGGTAAAAAGGGGGAGCAGGACGGCTTCTTTGACCTGCAGGTCGTTTATTTGCATGCTTTTATCTACCAGCGAAAACCAAACCATGTCATGTCGTCGCGCGACGCCTGTTGCCCTTGCCAGCTTTTCAACGCCGCCAGCAGGGCATCGGAAAGGCCGGACATCGGCAACGCGCGGTGTTGCGCCAACAGTGACTGAATACGTTTTTTGCCAAACATAATGTCGCGCGGGCCACCGGGCTGATCGGTCGCGCCATCCGACACCATCAAAAAGGTATCTCCCCGGTGCAGGGGAGCCGAATAACGCCGCCACTGATAATCCACGGGCGTATCGGTATAGCCGATGCCTTTGCGACAGCTTTCCAGTGCGATGACTTCTTCACCTTCTGCGCCCAGCATAAAGGCATGCATCCGGGCGCTGGCCCAGCTTACCTGCGCATTATGGGTGTCGACATACAGGGCAATCGCATCGCAACCATCATTCGACTGGCTGCGATCGGCGGAAGGGTGCACCTGGCTCAGCGTCTTTTTAATATGTTGATTGATATGGCTAAGCAGTTGCTCTGGCGCCTCCGCCGGAGCCAGGGTGAGCGCTTTTTCCAGCGCGGAAGAGAAAATAAAGGTCATAAACGCGCCGGGTACACCGTGGCCAGTACAGTCGGCAAGCACCATCAACCAGCCTTTTTCGCTGCGCTGGAAAGCATAAATATCCCCACCGACGCAGTCACGTGGGTGCCAGTATAAACACCAGTCCGCCAGCGTTTGCTCAATGGTGTTACGCGAGCGACTGAGCATCGATTCCTGAATAATGCGCGCATATTCAAGGCTTTGCATAATTTGCAGGTGCTGCTTGGCCTGCAAGTCTGAGACGGTGCGGATCAGGTCAATCCCAAGGCCGATGCCAATGTACTGCCCCTGTTGGGTGAGAATAAAGCCTTCGGTTACCGCTTTATCACCGGTTTCAATCACCCGTTCAGACAGGTATTCAAGCCCCGCATCAGCGTCGACAATCAACGGGCTTTTATCCATAAACGCGATGCAGCTTTTCTGATCGTACAGTTCATGGAAAAAGGGCCGGCTCATCTGCGAGAGAAAAATATGTCGGTTGATCATGCCAATCGGACGGTTATTTTCCAGTACCGGTAAACCAATCAGGGCGTGATGTTCGTTGAACAGTGACATCACCTGCGCATTGTTATTGTCTGGCGTCACGTGCGGCACGGCGAGGCGCAACATGCCAGCGCTTAGCTGTCGTGATGAAAGCGGTATATCCATGTTCGGCATACATCCGGTATGAGAATATTCTTAGGTTAAGGTGGATTTGTGACGGTTTGATTTCAATTAAGTGCGTGGCGGAATAACGGCAGATTATGGTTCTTTAACGCAAACAACCGTCAGATACAGGGCCGCAGGGAAGGACAGGGGTAAAAAAAGCCCGCTATGAAAGCGGGCAAAAAATACTGGAAGCAATGTGAGCAATGTCGTACCGAATACCCGAGTGATTCACTCAACTATTCGGTAATGAGAAAGATAATCTTTATCATCTTAACAATCAACCCCGTATTTAGTGCAAGTTCACTGGCTCGGTATCCGGCGCTTCACACGCCTGCCCGCTCGGATCGTCATTCGCTGTGTCGCCTTCCAACGCTGGAACGTTGACACGTTAATCCGCAATGAGTGCAACATTGTCACCCGATAGCTCACTTTTCACGCCCGACAACAGAAGTTCGCAATAGTTCTTGCCTGGCCTAAAAGAATGCGTATAGTTCTCATTCTCTTTAGTGTTTGCGGGCGCAGCAAGGAATTCTCCCGCATTTACAGTAGGCCTGCACGCTTACAGGGACACTGAACAGCAGTGGCGAGCTGCGCCGGGCAACAGACCTGCCTTTATCGAAATCATCACAGGTTATGTGTGACGCAGTGACTCGCCTGCCTTAACGACATTAACGGTAAAGGATCCTCCCAATGAAGATGAAAACCTCCGTTCTGGCACTGCTGGCGGCCATGGCGCTTGCGGGTTGCAGCGCGCAGAACATTAACCGTGCACAGCCTGCTGTCGATGCGCAAAAAACGGCGGTAACGCATCCGCAGCCTGCCCATGTCGTGAAACGCGATCTGGCAAGCGGACTGTATGAAATGACCCTCAGCCCGCAGGGTGATGCGTTATATGTTTCCAGCGCGGAAGGCTTTAAAGATGTGCAGGGTGGGGTGGTATATAAGCTGGATCCGACCACGCTGAAAACGCTCGGCGTGACACATACCGATCTTAAAAATTTTGCTATGGCGATCTCCCCGGACGGTCAAACCGTGTATGTCACCCACTCGCTGGATGGCGGTGTGAGCGCTATTGATACCCGCAACGGCAAAGTGGTTTCCCGCACCCTGTTCCCGGAGCGCAACGAGAAAGGCCAGCCGTATGGTGCGCGGGAAATCCTGCTGCATAACGGCTTGCTTTATATCGGCGGTGTTGCCGATCCGGCCCTGGTCTGGGTCGTTGATGCCAGCACTCTGAAAGTAAAAGCGCGTATTAAACATGCCGGTAAGTGGGTCACTGGCCTGCACTGGTCGGAACAAACCCAGCGTCTGTATGTGGCAAACGGCGGCGGTGAAGTGCTGGTGGTGAACCCGCGCAACAACCGTATTGAACAACGCTGGAAACCGCTGGGCGATAAACCGGCCCTGCTGCTGAATATTGCCGAAGACAGCGAAACTGGCCGTCTGTTTGTCACCGATAACTCGAAAGCGAAAACCACGCTGGTGCTGGATATCCACAGCGGCAAGGTGCTGAAACAGATTGACGGGGATGCGCTGGCGGTGAAATTCAACCCGAAACGTCATGAGATCTACATTAGCCAGCGTGAGTCCGGCAAAGTGCTGAGCCTGGATGCAACAAGCTATGCGGTGAAGCAGAGCTGGGATCTGCCGCCGAACCCGAACAGCCTGCTGCTCTCTGCCGACGGGCAGACACTGTATGTCACCGTGAAGCAGCCATTTAATAAAGATCACTCCACGAACGGGCCGGACAGCGTGGCCCGAATTTCACTGAATCAATAATCACCCCGGCCTGGCAACGGGCCGTTTTCCACACACTTCGATATGAGTCGATGATGAAGAACAGCAAAAACACATACACCCCTTTGCGCAAGACCTTGCTTGCGCTGGCCATTGGCGCTGCTGCGCACGCTGCACAAGCGGCGACCACGGAGACCACCCCCCGTCAAACCAAAGAAGACACGATTGTTGTTCAGTCCGCGAACAGCGATTTTAAACCTGGCGGTAGCGAGCTGGTTCCGGCCTATCTGGACGGCCAGGTCGCCCACGGCGGGCGTCTTGGCGTACTGGGTGAACAAAAGGCGATGGATGTGCCGTTTAACGTGATCGGCTATACCGCAAAACTGGTGCAGGATCAGCAGGCGAAAACCATTGCCGATGTGGTAAGTAACGATGCCGGTGTTCAGGTCGGGCAGGGTTACGGTAACTTCGCCGAAACCTACCGTATTCGCGGTTTCGAACTCGATGGTGATGACATGCTTATGGGCGGCCTGGCGGGGATCGTACCGCGCCAGGTGGTCGATACCCAGATGCTGGAACGTGTAGAAGTGTTTAAAGGTTCGAACGCGCTAATGAACGGCTCTGCCTCTTCCGGTGTGGGTGGCATGATTAACCTTGAACCGAAGCATGCGGAAGAGACGCCGACAACCCGTGTCGGGGTGGATTATTCCACGCGTTCTCAACTGGGCGGATCCCTGGATGTTGGCCGCCGCTACGGCGATAACAATCAGTTTGGCGTGCGCATGAACCTGCTGCACCGTGAAGGTGATGCGACGGTAAAACAGGATCATCGCCGTACTACGGCGGCGTCGCTGGGGCTGGATTATCGCGGCGATCGGCTGCGTACATCGCTCGATGTGGGGTATCAGAAAAAGAGTTTTCATGGTGGGGAGATGGGCGTCAA
The DNA here is from genome assembly GCF_032052965.1 of Kosakonia sp. GTDB lineage: Bacteria > Pseudomonadota > Gammaproteobacteria > Enterobacterales > Enterobacteriaceae > Kosakonia. The sequence goes on along the minus strand of NZ_DAMBVN010000023.1, from coordinate 16,272 downwards.
TATTAGCGGAGTAGACTTTGTGCCCGCCGTCCCCGATACGCGCAAAAACTACAGCCAGCAATGGACATACAGCGACATTGAAAATGAATACGGCCTGGCCCGCGCGGAATATGATCTGACGAATGACTGGACGGCGTATGCGGCGTTTGGTGGGCAGCATGCCCATGAAATGGGAACGTACGGCGCACCGAAGCTTTATAACGCGCAGGGCGATGCCACTTTCAGCCGCCTTGATACCAACCGGATCAGCGACTCCTGGAGCGGCATGGGCGGCTTGCGCGGTAAGTTTGATACCGGCTTTATCTCCCATCATGTCAACCTGGGTTACTCCGCCAATATCAAACGGGAAAAAATCGCCTGGCGGATGTCGAGTTCCAGCGATAATCCCACGGTTAACCTCTACGACAGTTCAGCCGTGAGCAAACCGGATAACGCCTCTTTTGGCGGGAATTATTTCGATCCGCTCACCACCGCCCGCTATCGTGCGCAGGGCTACACCCTGAGTGACACCTTAGGGCTGCTGGATGACACTTTACTGTTCACCGTTGGCACCCGTTACCAGAAGCTGTGGGTACGTAACTACAGCAATGCCACAGGGGCGGAAACCACCACCGCACGTTATACCCAGCAGCGCTGGATGCCGACCTACGGTGTAGTTTATAAGCCGTGGGAGGTCGTCTCTTTCTATGCCAACCATACAGAGGCGTTGCAACCGGGCGGCGTTGCGCCCAAAACCGCAGCCAACAAGTATGAAAGCGTAGGGATCGCGCACTCGAAGCAGAATGAAGTCGGCGTCAAAACCGACTTTGGCCGTGTGGGCGGCACGCTGGCGCTGTTTGAAATCAACAAGCCGGTGGGTATTCAGGACAGCACCACCAATATTTACGCGCTGGATGGCGAACAGCGTAACCGCGGCGTTGAGCTGAACGTGTTTGGCGAGCCGGTGCTGGGGCTGCGTCTGAACGGCAGCGCGACCTGGCTGGATGCAGAACTGACCAAAACCAAAGACGGCACTTATCAGGGGAATCGCCCCATCGGTGTGGCGAAATTTTATGGCGTGCTGGGCGCGGAATACGACATCAAACCGGTTGATGGACTGACCGCGACGGCGAAAGTGAACTACACCGGTTCGCAATATGCCAACAATGCCAATACCAAGAAACTCGACAGCTACACCACGCTGGATCTGGGCATGCGTTACCGTATGCGCCTGAATGCAGAACAGAACGAAATGATCTGGCGCGTTGGAGTGGATAACGTCACGAACGAGAAATATTGGGCCAGTGTGGAAGACAATGGCACCTATATTTACCAGGGCGAAGCGCGGCAGTTGAAAGTCTCAATGAGCTACGACTTCTGATCCGTCAGTGCCGGAGGGCGTAGTGCTAGCCGGCCGGCGCATTTATCGCAGTAAGGCGGGGTTATCCCCGCCTTTTTAATGCGTTGAGCACTTCCGTCATTCCGCGTGTGACCACTTTATCCTGCCGCATAACCAGCGCCTGCGTACGCTGCAAAGGCGGCTGCAGGGCCGAAACGTTCAACCCCTGGCGATCCTCTGCGGTGTAAACCGCAACGTCGGGCACGATGCTGTAACCCAGCCCGGCGCGAACCATCCGTTTTATGGCTTCGATACTGCCTAATTCCATCGCAGGGGCATTAACGTTCCCGTTCGCTGCCAGCCACTCGTCAATCAGCTGTCGCGTACTGCTACCGGATTCAAACACGATCAATTGCTGCTCTGCCGCGTTGCCATCCTCTGCAGTTATGGCGACAAAATCTTCATTATAGAGCGGTGAAACCGCCAGATTTCGCCCGGCTGCGGGGAGGGTGACGAGGCCAATATCGATCAGGTTTTCTTCAACCGCGCGCACAATATCACGGGTATTACCAGTACGAACGCCAACGGTGAGCTGCGGGAACGCCGTACGGAGCTGCTGCAGTATTGGCGGGAGCAAATGAATACAGGTCGTTGCCCCGGTGCCTAGCGTCACCTTACCGCCGATGGCCTGTTGATGCAGGGAGACCGATTGCACCGCGGCACTGACGGCATTTTCAATGTGCGCACAATGCGCAAGAAAAGTTTCACCTGCTGCGGTAGCCCGCAACCCGCGCCCGGAACGTTCAATCAGCCGGGTTTGCAGCGTCTGCTCCAGTTGCCTGATTTGCAGGCTGACCGCCGGCTGCGAAATACCCAGCACTTCCGCCGCGCCGGTAAAGCTGCCGCGGGCGATCACCAGTTTGTAAGTTGCCAGCTGGTCTAGGCTAAAGTGGGCCATGGCAAAATTTTCCTTATAGCGGTGATAAGCGCCACCCGGTGGGCGATTTGCCAGGATACGGGTAGCCTGCTGTAAACAGTCACTGGGGCGAATTATGGACATTATTGCAGCGCAAGAACATCACCTTAACGCGATAACACAGATCTATGCACACCATGTTACGCATGGGGTCGCATCGTTTGAAATTGTCCCGCCGGATGTCGATGAAATGCGTGCGCGCCTGGAGAAGAGCCGACAGGCAGGGTTGCCATGGTATGTCGCCGTAGAAGCTGGGCGCGTGCGTGGATATTGCTACCTGGCGCGCTACCGTGAGCGCCATGCCTACCAGTACACGCTGGAGGATTCGGTCTATGTGGATGATGCGTTTCGTCAGCGAGGCGCGGGGATCGCATTGCTCACGCACGCGGTGGCGTGGGCGGAGCAAAATGGCTATCGCCAGATGATTGCAAACGTCGGGAACAGTGAAAATGAAGGCTCATTGCGACTGCATCGCCGTGCCGGGTTTACCGTGATCGGTACGCTGAAAAGCGTTGGAATGAAGCATGGGCGCTGGCTTGATACTGTGTTGATGCAACGCCCGTTGGGGGAGGGTGATATGACGTTACCGCAGGCAATTTAAGGGGGTTTTTTGCCAGAAGGCAGCAGTCTGTGCGGCTGGTACGCAGAGGATGTTTGCGGGTAGTTGCCTCTCAAATACGAATTATTAACAACAATTCAGTAGCAGATCGGTTACACTCGCAGCACAGAAAACCCACATGACAGGAGGTTTATATGCTGGAAAAACTGCGAACCCGCGAGGGGAAAAAATTCATTATGGCGGTGGTGATTGTTTTCATCGTCGCCGTGAGCGTGATTTCTAAAGTCACCTTCCAGGGTGTGGAAGATCAGTACAATCTTCCGATGGAAAACTGGACTACCGGCATGTTCATTATGCAAGGGGCCTGGGTTGCCATTTACAGCCTGATGTTTACCATTATTGGCTCGCTACCGTTTGGTTTCTGGTTCCTCGGCCCGAAAGACGATCGCGGCTAAGTTAGCCTCAGCCCTGGCGATATGTCAGGGCTGTTTCGCCGATCACATCCTATAAAAATAGTTTTCTCTCCTCATGCCAGCATAAAATGCTACGTTAATTTGCAAAGTCCGTTTAGTTAACTGTCGCTACATTCTTCGCCGATATACGGTGCATGCATAATGCAACATATCCCCTTTATTACGCCTCCGTAACATTCCTTTAAATAATTAAAGATCAAAAAATAAGCGCCGATAGAGCTTGTATCAGGGAGCTCGTGCTGCAGGGAACATCGACGACGTAAAAGGCTGACTCCAGGAGAGCCGTAATGGCGAAAGAATTTGTGTCCAAAAAAATGAGCACCCGCGCGCAAATGCTGCTGACGGGAGCCATCACCATCACCTTAGGTTTTGTGGTGACCATCGGGGTTCTGAGCTGGCAGTCCAGCAGCGAACAAAAAAGCCTTGCCGAACAATATCTGCAAAAGATCGCCCAGAGTGAAGCACTGAATATTCAGCAGCAACTGAGCTATGCGCGCGATGTGGCGCACAACCTCGGTCATAGCATGATTGCTCTGCCGGAAGCGGGCATTACCGATCGTAAAGTGGCGGATAAACTGCTGGAATCCGCATTGCATGATAATCCTGACTACCTTTCTGTATCGGTCATTTTCGAAGAAAACGCCTTTGACGGGCGTGATGCGGAATTTGCCGATAAACCGGATCAGGCACCGAAAGGGCGCTATGCCTTCTTTGTCGATCATGATCAGTCCGGCAATTACAAGCTGCACCCGTTGACGTCGATCTTTACGCCAGGCCAGGGGGATTACTACCTGCTGCCGCAGAAGAGCCAAAAAGATACGCTGATTGAACCCTATAGCTATGCCTATAACGGGGTGCCGACGTTGTTAACTTCTGTCGCTGCGCCGATTGTCAGAGACGGCAAGTTGCATGCGGTGATCACTTCAGACATTTCGCTGGCTTCGCTGCAACAAAAGGTCAATCAGATCAAACCCTGGGAAGGGGGCGGCTATGCGGTACTGGTATCGACGGCCGGAAAAGTTATCTCCTACCCGGATAAAAATCTGACCAGCAAACCCTATCCCGGTAAAACCGATAAGCTCTCAACCCGAGTGGTAGAGCAGGATGACCCCATCCTCGGTGAAAAAGCGTTGATTACCTGGCAACCCATCGTCATTGGCAACAGTACTGATAACTGGTATTTGGGCGTGGTGGCACCGGTCAGCCAGGTGATGGCGGCAGCCAACCGTCAACTGATGTATGCGGCCATCCTCGGCGTGCTCAGCATCCTGCTGGTTTGCGCCCTGTTAGGCCTCATCTTCAGCCGTAAAGTGTTGAAACCGATTGGTGGTGAACCGCTGGAAGGTGCGCACATTGCGCTGGCGGTTGCTGACGGCAAACTGGACAACACCATCCCTGTTAAACAGGGCGATCGCAGCAGTCTGTTCTATGCGCTGCATACCATGCAGGCGCAACTGCGGCAGATTGTCGGGCAGATTAAAGAGGCGAGTGATTCTGTGCGCCAGGGCGCCGGAGAGATTGTCAGTGGTAACATCAACCTCTCCTCGCGTACCGAGCAGCAGGCTGCCGCGCTGGAACAAACCGCTGCCAGCATGGAGCAGTTTAGCGCGACGGTGAAACATAACGCCGACAATGCGCACCACGCCACGGCGCTGACAGCAAACGCCACGCAGATTGCCAGCCGGGGTGAAGCACTGGTCAGCCAGGTGGTGCAAACCATGTCGCAGATTGACGAAAGCGCGAAGAAAATTGGCGATATCACGGCAATCATTAACAGCATTGCATTCCAGACCAATATTCTGGCGCTGAACGCAGCCGTTGAAGCGGCGCGGGCCGGTGAACAGGGGCGTGGATTTGCGGTGGTCGCCTCTGAAGTGCGTAACCTGGCGCAACGCAGTGCCGATGCGGTTAAAGATATTGGTGCGTTAATTGAAGAGTCCGGGAAGCGCGTCGAAACCGGGGTACAACTGGTGAATGACGCCGGGAAAACCATGCAGGAGATGACGCAGGCGGTGAACTCTGTTCAGTCGATTATCAGCGAGATTGTCAGCGCTTCTGATGAGCAGGCAAAAGGCATCGGTCAGGTGACCATCGCTGTTAACGAGATGGACGGCGTGACCCAGCAGAACGCCTCGCTGGTCCAGCAAATGGCCGCCGCGGCGACCTCGCTGGAAGATCAGGCCCAACAACTGGCGCAGAGTGTTCAGCAGTTCCGTCTGGCAGAGTAATGTTCCACGGGAGCCTGTTTGCAGGCTCCCTTATTTATTCGGCTACCAGTTCAATGCGGTTGCCATCCGGGTCGGTAATCACTGCTTCATAGAACCCGTCTCCTGTCCATCTGGCCGGGCTTGCCAGCCGCCCTTGCAATTGCGCGTTGCGCGCCATCTGATCCACCTTTTCCACACTTCCTACCGTGATAGCGATATGCGCCCAGCCAATAAATTCCGGGTGGTCTGGCGCATCTGCCAGTGCCGGCAGCGCCATCAACTCAATGGTCGGCCCTTCGGCCAGCGAGAGAAAATACGATTCGAATCCTGGCCGGTTTTTACTGACATATTTCGCCTTGCTGGTGGCGGCAAAAAAGTCCTGCCAGAACTGACGCTGTGCTTCTAACTGGCGTGTCCAGAGGGCGACGTGTGCAATCTTCATGGCGATCTCCAAATGGGGTGAAGGATGACAGAGCCGCAGGTTGACAGCGCTAACCGTGTGCGCGATCATGCTCATTTCTATCCTTTTATGTGCTTTTGGTGAGGTGTTATGCTCGATTATGCCGCTTTTCCCGATCAACGACAAGATCGTATCCGCCAGCAGTTACTGGCGAATGGCCGGGTGGTGTGTGCGGAATTAGCCGCGCAGCTACAAGTGTCCGAACATACTATCCGCCGGGATTTGCAGCAGTTAAGCAACGAGGGAATCTGCAAAAAAGTGTATGGCGGCGCAGTGGTCGCACAGGGTAATGACGGGAGTTTTGCCGAGCGAAAAGAGCAGGATACGGCAATAAAAAGCAGACTTGCGCAGCGCTGTGTGCAGTTGATGAAGGCGGACAGCTGCATTTTTATTGATACGGGATCCACAAACCTTGAACTGGCAAAAGCCCTCCCTCCGACCTTACCGATCACGGTGGTGACGCATTCGCCGGAAATCGCCGCCGCGGCTATAAAACATCCTTTATGTGAGGTGATCATGCTTGGCGGTCTGCTGCATCGCCGCTCTGGTGGTTGTGTAACAGGTGCCGCGTTAAGTCAGTTAAAAGGGATCATCTTTGACCAGGCTTTTATTGGCGGCTGCGCCATGTCACCGGAAGTGGGCCTGACGGGCTTTGACTTTGCCGATTGTGAATTTAAAAAAGCGGTCATTGCTCAGGCTAATCAGACCCTGGTTGCCCTGACCGCCAATAAGATCCCTGGTGTGGCGCGCTATGTGGTGGCCTGCGGGGAAGAGATCGATACGCTGGTAGTGGAAAGCGCGCTCAGCGATCCTTTTCAGGTAGCGTTTAGCGCGCAGGATATTGAGATCATCACGGTTTGAGCAGGGGCGAGCCACGTCATATCTTGCCACTGTTCATCTGAGGTGTTAAAAGGTGCCCCTTTAATAAAACAACGAAGGGGAAGGACGTGAAAAACGCGTCACAGGCAGCGGGTCATAGCCCCGATGCCGCGTCGGAAACAGGGCCGACATTACAACGAGGGTTGAAAAATCGTCATATACAGCTCATTGCGCTGGGCGGCGCGATTGGCACCGGGTTGTTTCTGGGCATTGGCCCTGCGATTCAGATGGCTGGCCCGGCGGTACTGCTGGGTTATGGCATTGCCGGCATTATTGCGTTTCTGATCATGCGTCAGCTTGGCGAGATGGTAGTCGAAGAGCCGGTGTCCGGCTCGTTTTCCCATTTTGCCTGGAAATATTGGGGGCCATTTGCCGGTTTTCTGGCGGGCTGGAACTATTGGGCCATGTTTGTATTGGTCGGTATGGCGGAGCTGACCGCCGCCGGGATCTATATGCAGTACTGGTTTCCCCACGTTCCGACCTGGATCTGGGCCGCCGCTTTCTTTGTCATTATCAACGCGGTTAATCTGGTAAATGTGCGGCTGTACGGTGAAACCGAGTTCTGGTTCGCGCTGATCAAAGTGCTGGCAATCATTGGCATGATTGGCTTTGGGCTGTGGATGCTGTTTACCGGCCACGGCGGCGAACGCGCCAGCTTCGATAACCTCTGGCGTTATAACGGCTTTTTCGCCACCGGCTGGCATGGGCTGATTCTGGCTCTGGCGGTGATCATGTTCTCCTTCGGCGGCCTTGAGTTGATTGGCATTACCGCAGCGGAAGCCAGCGATCCGCATACCACTATCCCGAAAGCGGTCAACCAGGTGGTCTACCGTATTCTTCTGTTCTATATCGGTTCTCTGGTGGTGCTGCTGGCGCTTTACCCGTGGATTGATGTGAAAGCCAACAGCAGCCCGTTTGTGATGATATTTCACGATCTGGACAGCAATATAGTGGCTTCAGCGCTGAACTTCGTCATTCTGGTGGCATCGTTGTCGGTTTATAACAGCGGCGTATACTCAAACAGCCGTATGCTGTTCGGTTTGTCGGTACAGGGCAACGCGCCGTCGTTCCTGACCCGTGTCAGCCGTCGTGGTGTGCCGGTGAATTCCCTGATCCTCTCCGGCGCAATCACTTCTCTGGTAGTGCTGGTGAACTACCTGCTGCCGCAGAAGGCCTTTGGCATGCTGATGGCGCTGGTGGTGGCGACGCTGCTGCTGAACTGGATCATGATCTCGCTGGCGCACCTGAAGTTCCGTGCTGCTATGCGACGTAAAGGCCGCGATCCGCTGTTTAAAGCGCTGCTGTTCCCGGCAGGCAACTACCTGTGCATTGGCTTTATGCTGATGATCCTCGCGCTGATGTACACCATCGAGGACATGCGACTGTCGGCGGTACTGCTGCCGCTGTGGATCCTGTTCCTGTTCGCGGCATTCAAACTGTTGCGTCGCGCACCTTCCAGAGCATAATCGCCAGCTTTCCTGCCACATTTGGCAGGAAATTTAGCGCGCCAGTGCCTGCTTTTTCAGGCATGATGCTAATCAAACTCCGCCAGCCGATTGCGCTGGCGTTTTTTATTGCCCTGGAGTGTTTTTATGACCCGGCAACGAAAAGCCGATCTCTTCCTCGTTCTGACCACCCTTATCGCTGCCTGTGGCTGGATTTTCTCGCGGGAGGCCATTTCCGGTATGCCGGTGTTCGCGTTTCTTGGGTTACGATTCTTTGGGGCGGCGCTGGTCCTGTTACCGTTCTGCCTGAGGCAACGTATTCCGCTGGCAAAGCTGCGCCAGGTATTGATAAGCGGTTTTTGGATGGCGCTTAACCTCTGTCTGTGGATTTGGTCTGTCTCCACGACGCCGTCGCTGGGCGAGGGGGCGTTTATCATGAGCCTGTCGATGTTGTTCGTACCGCTGGTGGCATGGGGAATGATGAACACCCGGCCAGCGCGGGCTTACTGGGAATGCCTGCCGGTGGCGATAATAGGTCTGGCGCTGCTCAGTCTGCATGTGCCGGTGACTTTCCATGCCAGCCAGGGCTGGTTTTTGCTCACCGCTTTCGTGCAGTCAATCAACTTCTGTTACACCAGCCGCTGTGCGCGCGAGGTTCCGTTGCTGCCGCTTACGGCAGTACAGCTGGCGATAACGGGTATCGCCGGGTTGCTGATTTCCGTTCTGTTCGAAACCTGGTCACAGCCATTGACCACCCCGACCGCCCTGTGGCTGGTGGCAAGCATTTTTATCGCTACCAGCCTGCGCTTTGCTCTGCAACTGCAAGGGCAAAAATACGCGGCAGTGGCCAGTGCTGCCATTATCATGGTGCTGGAACCTTTACTGACGGTGATTGCCGCGTCCCTCTGGTACGGCGAACGCCTGCCGTTACAAAAAATCTTCGGCGGCGTTCTGATTTTGCTGGCGCAAATTTGGTTCCGCTGGCGGATGGTCGCGCGGTTACCGTCAAAGTTGTAATATGCCGCTCAGCACCGTGTGGGCAGCCCCGGTCATCAACACGCGGCCGGTGTCGGTTTGCTCCAGCGCCAGCACGCCGCCGCGCCGGGAAGCCTGATAAGCGGTAAGCGAGCGCTTACCCAACCTGGCCGACCAGTATGCGGCCAGCGCACAGTGTGCCGATCCGGTGACGGGATCTTCATTTACCCCGACCCACGGGGCAAAATAGCGTGACAGCAGATCATAGTCCCCCTCTCCAGGGGCGGTGACCACGACGCCGCGACCCGGCAGGGCGCACAGTGCCTGGAAATCCACCTTCAGCGTCTGCACGGTTTGCACCGTATTCACCACCACTAACTGCTTCGCGCCAAACGTACCGTAATCCGTGACCTGCGAGGGGGAAATCCCCAGTGCGTCCAGTAAGGCCAACGGCGGGGGGCTGTCCATTTGCGGTATCAGCAGCGGGAAATCCAGCTGAATGCCGCCGCTAACGGCACGCGCCGCCAGCGGGCCGGAAAGGGTATCAAAAACGACCGTTTGCCCTGCGGACAACCGCCCGGTTTGCTGTAATACATGGGCCGTGGCGAGTGTGCCATGGCCACATAATTCCACTTCCGCCTGTGGCGTAAACCAGCGCAGATTGTTATTGCTGAGGTTTAAAAATGCCGTCTCCGATACCGCCATTTCATCGGCGATATGCTGCATTAGCGCGGCATCCAGGCCGCCCGGCGTTATACAGACAGCCGCCGGGTTACCGGAAAAAGGACGCGTACTGAACGCGTCCACCTGGTAGATATCGAGTTTCACCGCGAGCTCCCTTTTATAACAAAGGAATAACACTATCCTCTTTTCGCCGTAACGGGTAGTGATGCATTCGTCGGGCAACGGGGAGAGAGGGGGTGACGTGCGCTGATTGCCGCTGCCGCCAGTACCAGCATCATCACCACTTCGGTCGCCAGAAAACCGCTCAGCGCAAAGCGGTAATTACCGTGCGACAGGCCGATCAGATGCAGGAACACGCCCCCAAGCACGGCCGGGCCGAGCCCCAATGTGGCCTGTTGCAGCGTGCTAAGGAGCGCGCTGCCTGCGCCGGCATCCCCGGCGGTGATATCGCGCATCCCGATACGGTAAAAACTGTTCACAATCAATGCCTGACCATAGCCAATCAGCGCCGTAGAAGGAGCAAGCAACAGCGCGCCCGGCAGATGAGAAGAAACGTTCAGGGTGGCGATCAGCGCCAGTAGCCCGGCCACCTGAATAACCAGCCCGGTCAACAAAATCGTGCGCGTGCTGTAACGGGCGATCAGCTTCGGCGCGTACCAGGCGGAAACAAAATAGGCGACGCCGAGCGCAATAAAACTGTTGCCGGATTGGGCTGGCGTCATGCCCATTCCCGCCTGCAATGTCAGTGCCATACAGAACATAAAACCGGACCAGCCACTAAAGAACAGCAGGGCTATCAGTAAACCAAAGCGGACGCTGTGCAACTTCAGCAGGCGCGGCGGAAGTAACGGCATCAGGCCTGCCTGCTGTTGTTTGCGTGCGCTGGCACGCATCCATGCCCCCAGCGGCAATATTGCCAGCAGCGCAACCTGAGTGGGCCACGGCCAGTGAAGATCCGGACCAAGCGCCAGTGGGAACAACAGGCAGCAGAGGATCAGCGCCAGCGCGAACGTACCTTGCCAGTCGATGCGGGTGCGCGTTTCGCTGCGGGTTTCCGGCACATAGCGCTGGCTGAGCGCCAGCACCAGCAGGCAAATCGGCACATTAATAAAAAAGGCGTTGCGCCAGCCTAAACCTGCGATATCGGCCGAAACCAGCCAGCCGCCGCCCATCTGGCCGATGATGAATGCCACGCCGCCAATACCGCCGTAGAGACTGATCGCACGGGCATGGGCTGTCCCTTTCAGCGTGACGTGGAGCGTGGCGAGGATCTGCGGCACGATCAGCGCGGCCCCCATACCTTGCAGGGTGCGCGCGGCCAGCAGCTCGCTTACCGAGTTCGCCATGCCGCACAGCAGGGAGGCGAGGCCAAACAGCGCCACGCCCCATAAGAACACGCGCCTGCGGCCAAGGTTATCGCCCAGTTTACTGCCCATGGCGAGGCAAACGGCAAAGGCTACGCCGTAGAGGGCAACAATCAGCGCCAGCTGCGTGGCGGTGGTATGTAACGACAGGGTAATGGCGTCGAGCGCGACGTTGGTGATTGACGTATCAATCAGCGGCAGCATTTGCCCCGTAAGCAGAAGAATCAGGCCAGCCCGGCCAGGTGAAACAGCAGACGTATTCATGGTGGCTCCATTGCGTCATTCATCAGATGGACGTAGCATTACCGATCGGAAAAACGGGTACCAGTTCTTATCTATACTGGTACTGGCACTACCATGCTGGAGGATGTATGACGCTGATGGCGGAAAAACAGCCGGAAGGGATATTCCAGGCGGAGAACCGGAAACAGCTCGGCGCGTTTTTACGGGCGCGTCGGGAAAGCCTCGATCCGCAGCGGCTTGGGCTGCCACGCAGCGGGCGTCGCCGCACACCCGGACTGCGCCGGGAAGAGGTGGCATTACTGGCGGATGTTGGCGTCACCTGGTATACCTGGCTGGAGCAGGGGCGGGATGTTAACCCGTCTGCCAGCGTGTTACAGGCGGTAGCGGCTGCATTGCAATGCTCGCCAACCGAAACACGGCACCTGTTTGTGCTCGCCGGATTGCCGCCAACGGAAACCTTAAATATTCCGCAATGCGAAGGGGTCAGTGAAGGAACTCGCCGTCTGCTGGACAGCCTGCTGCCACAACCTGCCAGTATCCAAAAACCCAATTTTGACATTGTGGCGTGGAACGTAGCATTTGAGCGCTTAATGGGGGTTAACTTTGGTGAAATGGCCGAAGAAGACCGCAATTGCATTTATCTCTACCTGACCAATCCCCACTGGCGTAGCCGCCTTGGTCAGCATGAAAGCGTGCTGCAAACCTTTGTGGCCTATTTCCGCGCCGCAATGGCAGAACACCGGGGCGAACCGATCTGGGAGGCAAAGCTGGCACGCTTTTGCGCTGCATCGGCAGAGTTTGCAGACATGTGGCGCAAATACCTGGATGTCCGTGGGGTGGAAAATAAAGAGAAGGTGTTTATTCATCCGCATCTTGGGGCGTTTACCCTTCAGCAAATGTACTGGTACTCCGCGCCGCGTAATGGTTCACGCTTGCTGGTGTATTTGCCGGTGGATGAGCAGAGCGAACAGGCGCTGAAATGGCTGGCGGATAACGCTTAGGGGCGCAGACGTTTTTGATCTTTGCGCGGCAGCCCGTCGACAACCCGATCCCAGGAGGCCTGAATCAGCGAGGCCAGTAGTGGCGCGTCGATGTCATCCCCCGCAAAGACGGAGATCCAGTGTTTTTTGTTCATATGATACCCCGGTTCAATACTGGGGTAGATTTGTTGGTTGAGCAGCGACATTTGCGGCTCGGCTTTCAGCGTTACCATCGGCCTGCCGTGTGCGGTGGTGGTCATCATAAAAATCTTGCCGCACACTTTAAACACATCATGCTCCGGGCCAAACGGCCAGCAGTGTTCGGTAAAGGGCAGCTCCAGCGCGATGCTGTGTGCAGTGGCCTGAAGCGTTTTACTGTCCATGGTCTTCTCCGGCGGCCAGCGCACGCCACATTGCCTCAAAACCCAGGCGCTTAATCTCTTTCATGCGTGACGGATCACGCCCAGCAAACGTGATGGTCGTGTCTGCCATGGATAAGAAAATGGCATCACCGAAGGGGGCAAATTCGTCAGAGAGAAAGATCGGCAGCACACAGCGATGACAAAGTTCGTGCAGTTCCGGGAAGATATCCGTGACCTGCTGTTTGGTTTCCGGGGTGAGTTTTTCACTCACCGCGATCTGGCGCACCGCCTGGTGACCGCAAGGATGACGAATGCCCCAGTCGATATAGCTGTCCCAAATGGAGTGGGTGTGCGCTTTTGCATTGGTGAGGGAACGATCAAGGTTGGCCAGCATTGTGCCGCAGAGATCGGTTTTCAGATGCAGATAAAGCGCGTTGAGCAAATCGTCTTTGGTAGCGAAGTAGCGGAACAGAGTGCCTTCGGCAACGCCCGCGTTACGGGCTATTAACGCCGTGGAGGCGGCGATCCCGGACTCCGCAATCGCTTTTGTTGCCGCTTCCAGTAACGCCTGTTTTTTATCTTCACTCTTCGGACGAGCCACTACTTTTTTCCTCACCTTGTAAAAACCACGATTGAAACATGCCCTCTGTCACGCTGCAACGTCGAATGTCAAAGAAAGAAAATCATCTTGACGGTTCGTCGTCACTTTCTATAATGAGTGCTTACTCACTCATAATCAAGTTTAGCCAGCATCGTATCCACGGAAAGGATCGATTTTGTCGGGTCAGGATATGAAGCGTCTTATTTTCAGCGTGGTTCTTGTTATGCTCGTCGCATCTGCCGCAAGTTTACCGTTTGTTCTGAATGCAGGTTTTGGCCAGTTGCCTCAAGGTGAGCAACTGACCGAAGTCGAAAAATCTCCCCATTATCATAATGGAAAGTTCCATAACACGCTGCCCACGCCCGGTTATACCGGTAAGAAAAATATGCTGGTCGCATGGTGGGATTTTCTGGTTACCAAACGTGAAAACGTGCGCCCGCAGCAACCGCTGCCGATGGTACAAACGGATCTCGCCCGTCTTCCGCTCAGTGAGGATACGCTGGTCTGGATGGGGCACTCTTCGTGGTATGTGCAACTGGCGGGGAAACGTATTCTTATCGATCCCGTTTTAAGCAATTACGCCGCACCGTTCTCTTTCCTCAACAAAGCTTTTGCCGGAAATGCAGCGTGGACGGCGCAAAACCTGCCGGAAATCGATCTGCTGATTATCTCGCATGACCATTACGATCATCTCGATTATGCCACCATCAAAGCGCTGATGCCCAAAATCAAACGGGTCGTCACGCCGCTTGGCGTCGGGTCGCATTTGCGTTACTGGGGTATGGATCCGGCCATTATTGTCGAAGCGGACTGGCAACAAAAAGTGACGATTGCGGATGACCTGACGGTGCATGTTTTGCCCGCCAGGCATTTCTCCGGACGCGGCCTGAAGCGAGACCAGACACTGTGGGCCAGCTTTATGTTCGTGACCGACCAACGCAAGGTCTACTACAGCGGCGATACCGGCTACGGGCCGCATTTTAAGGCTATTGGTGAGCAATTTGGCGGCGTGGATGTCGCCATTATGGAAAACGGCCAGTATGACGAGGACTGGAAATACATTCATATGATGCCGGAAGAGGCCGCTCAGGCGGCTGAAGAGCTGAATGCTCGCGCGGTTCTGCCGGGCCACGCGGGGCGTTTTGTGTTAGCAAAACATACCTGGGATGATCCGTACAAACGGCTGGCGGCAGCGAGTCGGGGCAAAAATTATCGGTTACTGACACCGAGGCTGGGCGAACCGGTGCTTGCGGCAGATAACGCGCAAGTTTTCCGCGCCTGGTGGGAATAAACCCGTTTATTAATCGAAGAGCAGAGGGGGATCGCAGTATGAATATTTCCGCTCAGGTTATCGACACTATCGTCGACTGGATCGACGACAATCTCCATCAACCGTTACGTATTGATGATATTGCAGCGCATGCGGGCTATTCCAAATGGCACCTGCAACGACTTTTCTTGCAGTACAAAGGAGAGAGTCTTGGGCGTTACATTCGCGAGCGCAAGCTATCGCTCGCCGCGCGCGATTTACGTAATACGAACCAGAAGGTTTACGATATTTGCCTGAAATATGGCTTTGACTCGCAACAAACCTTTACGCGGATCTTTACCCGCACCTTTAATCAGCCGCCGGGTGCTTATCGGCGGGAAAACCACCAGATTACGCACTGATGGTCAGCAACATAATAAAGCCGGCAAAAGTGCCGGCTTTTTCTATTTCTGCGTGGCTTGCCCGATGCCTAAACGGTTTAAGAAACCGCAAAGCCCCTCACGCGCGAGAAGCACTGCCAGCTGTTGCTGTTCGTCTGTTGTCAGATTATGCAGCACTTTAATAATCTCGCGCAGCGTCGTGCTTTCAGGCTCCGCACCATACGTTGGCGCAGGTTCGGCCAGCGAATAGGGGACGTTGCGCTGGCGCATGGTGGGCGTTTTCATAATGAAAGCCCGCACATCTTTATTGATATGGATAAGCCTGGCACGACCGCCTTTTACGCCGGGTAAGCTTTCCGTTTGCCAACGCTGTTCACGGATCCAACGATTTACTGTCTGTTTTGCAACGCCGAGAAAATCCGCTAACTCCTCGGTGGTCATCTTACTGGCTAGTTTCATCATCTTATTTTTGATCGCGTATCCCAAGGCGTTGCAATAATCCGGTAATGCCGTCACGGATTAACAGAGAGGAGAGCTGTTTTTGTTCGACGTCGGTCATCTCTTTCGCCAGGGTAAGCAGCAGCATTTCAAGAGAAGCGTCGTGAGATGTGATAACGCTGGCGTCATGTTCCTCCTGACGTTGCGCGCTAAGAATAAACGCTCGCACCTGTTCATTAACATGAACCAGGCGGGCTTTTCCGCCTTGCACACCGGGTTTGGGCGACGTGACCCATCCCTCCTTGCGCACCCATTTATTGATTGTTTGTCGGCTATAGCCAGTGAGACTGGCTAACTCGTCTGGTGTCATTCGTTCCTTGAGCATGTAATTCCCGAATTGTTGTAGGGGTAATTAGTGGTTTATGTTATAGCACCATTTAACGGGAAAATGTGACAGGTTTAACTACTGGTTGCGAGCCAGCGCGCAATGTCTTTCTTTTGCCTGCTTTTTCAGCGATTGAATAATATGGAGAGATTTTGCCGTTGACACCTGGCAAGGGAATTCATATTATGCCGCCCGTCAACACGACACGCTTTACGCAATGGGGCTATAGCTCAGCTGGGAGAGCGCTTGCATGGCATGCAAGAGGTCAGCGGT
>NZ_DAMBVN010000022.1:0-72905 GCF_032052965.1 Kosakonia sp. | reverse complement strand
AAAACCAACCGACATTACTAACTGAAGGTTGTATCTAATCCTGGGGGCAGGTCACCACAGCAGCAGCAAGAGCAAGCCTCAGAACAACGCCAGATTGAGCTGGACAGCATTTTCTCAACTGTGGCCGCTAACTGGTTCCAGATTAAAAGCAAGAGCGTCACAGAAGACTATGCGAAAGACATTTGGCGCTCTTTGGACAAAGACGTTTTCCCTGCTATCGGAGCTATACCGGTTCAAGAGATTAAAGCCAGAACAATTGTTGAAGCCTTGGAGCCAATCAAAGCGCGTGGTGCGCTAGAGACGGTTCGCCGCTTGGTACAGCGCATTAATGAGATAATGATTTATGCAGTTAATACCGGCCTGATAGATGCTAATCCTGCATCAGGAGTTGGAATGGCTTTCGAAAAACCCAAAAAGCAAAACATGCCTACACTTCGGCCAGAAGAATTGCCGAAGCTGATGCGCTCATTGGTTATGTCTAACTTATCCGTCCCGACACGTTGCTTGATTGAATGGCAGCTCCTGACCCTGGTACGTCCTTCTGAGGCGTCTGGCGCTCGATGGGCAGAGATCGATCTTGATACAAAACTTTGGACTATTCCCGCAGAACGAATGAAGGCTAAGCGTGAGCATGTTGTTCCTTTATCTCCCCAGGCGTTAGATATTTTGGAAGTAATGAGACCTATCAGCGCTCATAGAGAATATATATTCCCTAGCAGAAATGATCCAAAGCAGTCAATGAATAGCCAAACTGCAAATGCCGCTTTAAAACGGATTGGTTATGGAAGTAAGCTTGTTGCACATGGACTACGTTCTATCGCAAGCACAGCTTTAAATGAATCAGGCTTTAATGCTGATGTTATCGAAGCAGCTCTAGCACATAGTGATAAAAATGAAGTACGAAGAGCTTATAACCGCTCAACGTACCTGAATAAAAGAATAGAACTTATGGCATGGTGGGGAAGGTTTGTTTATCAAACAAACGTTTTATAACTATATCTTAAAGAACTTATTTGTCGAAGATAACTCAAGGATCGAGTTATCTGTCATCATTTTTAAATCAACGTCTCCTGAAAACTTATCACTTAATATTGATACAATATATTGACCGTTTATATTATTTGCTTCATAGAATATATCTCTAATTTGATTCACATCTACATCTTCAATACTATCATGAATGACAAAAGTTGGTCTCTTTAATTTAACACTATCCACAAACTTAATATATGCCAAATCAAATGCAGTTATCTCACCTTTCTTTTTACCACCATTACTGTTTGGCGTAACGCATGATATATCAAAATTACACTTACCCTTATCGACATCGAAAGAAAGATCAAAGATATATCTTTCGCCATAAATTTCCTTTGTAAGATCACCGAAAAACTCATTAAAAACCTCAATATTTTTCTCCAGCCCTTGAACTGCCAGCTCTATCTCGTGAAGTAAATTCTCTCGGCTATCTTCAAGACTTTTTATTAAGGCATTAGTATCGTTAATACGCGTAAGATTAGACTCTATACTAGCAAGATTTTCGCGTAACTCAGTTAGTTTATTAAATAGTTGATTTATAGATTTTAATGTTTCAGGTTCTTTGATTGTTTTAAATAAAGATGACTCTTGCTCATGAAAATTATTAATTTTTTCATTTACAACATAAATTTCTTCTTTTTTCTTTAATAATTCCGATTCTAAAAAATTAATTTTATTCTTAATCACATCATTATGGAACAATACCATTTCTTCATAAGATCTTTTAAGCTCGCCATTAAAATAAATACCAGCGGAAGTATAGATTTCCATTAAATCATCTTCTACGAGTTGCGTGATATTATTCTTTAGAGACAAGATCGATTCTTCAATATTTCTAACACGCATATTTAAAGAGGCATAAGTCAACGAATAATCACTGATGCCCCCCTGTATTTCTGAAAGTTTTTTTAAACTTTCATCATGGCTATCTTTAAAGTCGAAATTTTTAATATTTCTTTCCGCCTCTGCAATTTCTTTCTTTAGAGGCTTGATCATTTTTGATAAAACTGTCTCCCTATTTGGATTTCTATATGCGGCAAGGTATGCTTTTTGTTTTTTTATATCTTTATTAAATTCGCTTTTTTTCTTTATCAGAGGTAGACCATTGAATCCAAACAAAAACAAGTATAATGAATCGTAGACATCAGAAGTTGTATTAGCATGTAAGAAATTAAGCGTTTTCTGCATTTTTTCATTCGTGTTTCTGATGAATTTATGAGAAACATTTCTTAGCGATGGTTTATCTGTTGTCAACCCAAACACTGCTTGAGCTATAAAATCAGAATATTGTTTCTTATCAATTTCAATATCATTTAAATAATATTTTGAATTTTTATCATCGATAGATATTATTCGAGAAACAATTGCTCTTTTATTTTCTACGGTATTGAAATCCAATGTGAACGTTAAAATATTATCATTAATTAATGATACAATTTCAGGTATATCTTTTCCAAATTCAGCATCATGATAGATATCATGACCTGAGGACATGAATAAATAATCTAAGACACGTGACAAAGTGGATTTGCCTACGCTATTGCCACTATCTTTACCTGACGTTCTTTTATTTATAATTAGGTTTAGACCATTTTTAAACATCACCTCCCTAACAAGGGAATTATTTTTTAAAATAATAAGTTTATTGAGTCGCATATACTACCCCACCATTTCCATCTAACTCAATTGCGCCGATTATGAAAAGCCAATCTAATGAATAAAGAAAAAGATCAAACGATAATTCTAAGGCAGCATTTACTAAATCATACAATCGAGATATTTCAATTGCCATCGAATCATTATTTTGAAAGACCCTAAGCACCATACTTCCAATATATACAGGATTTGCTTTTGGATCCGTATCAATTGTAATCATTTGGATTCTCCAGCACTATGCACTCGATAATTGAATAGCTCACAATCATGCGAATGCCATTATCAATGTCCTCTTGTAAAAACTCCGAGTCTAAATTAGAGCATGAGCTAACCGTTTCTTGAGTAGATCTAATAACGTCATCGATAATATTATCTGAGTTTTTTCTAACAACTTCAATATTAAATGGCTTTTCATAGAGACCATATCGCCCCAATGCAGCGTTATAATAGCCTCTAAACTGTCTTTTTAACTTGACACTACCATTTAAAATTATACTATCAAGTGTTTTTATAGACTCATCAACTAGTAAAGCATCTTCTTTATAAAGTTCGGCTACCCACCTGTTTCTTTTGAGATCATTGAATGAGATTTTAACGTCAATATTTGATGCAGTTCTGTTTAAACTTTGCCCACTACCAATTGGATTGGAAATAATCTCTATCAACTTGCCAATAACACTGGCTCTTAACACTCGTGGCTGGTTAGTTATATGCACAGGACCAGTATTGTCATTAAAATTAACACCAGATGACATAATTACCCCCGATTATCAATATTCACAGGACCATTGTTATTTTGAAAATATTGAGATCGCTCCCCTTGATTAATATTATTTCTATTAGTTGTAATATTTGTAATCTGGGAATTGAGATCATTTATCGTAACGTTAAGTTGTTGTATCTCATTATTCCTCTTGGTTACTTGTATAGTCTGATATATTGCTATACATCCAGAAACAACGCCAACGATATATCCAAAGGCACTTACGTATTCGTTAGCAAGTAGTGACGCAATCATTTGGAACTCCATATCAAGCATGATAGATTTAAAGTTACAACAATTTCATGCAATTAGAATAGCAACTTAAGAAGAGTAAATGAACAAATATTGATCATTCTCGTTAACATGATCTCATTCAACATCTAACCACTCATGCCCACGATCTTTCCTAGGAACACTCTGTGCAGCTATGTAAGTTTCAGAAGCCAAAACTGATGCGTTTGTTTTATCAATTGATATAACAAACAAATTAAAATCATTTAACACCATTGGCGCGCAGTGCTTTCCCCGCCTCGCCTGCCCGCTTTGCAGGGCGGTTTAAATGCAGAGGCATGACCGGGTTCAGGCCGCGCCGGGACTGGCGCGGGCGGGGTTCCGGCTGGCAGAGAAATAAATGCAATTAAATGCACCTGATGCATGCAGGGTATTTTTCGAAAAAATATCGGGATTTTTTTGCGATTTTTCGGGGTACTGAGGGTGCAGCCGGTAGCCAGTACCGGCGCACATAAATCGGGAGATTTTCGGGGAGGTTATTGCTGTTGAATATCTGCCTGCAAGACCTTATTTTCCGGCATCGCCGGTTTTCTTATCACGCCGTCGAGTGTCTCGGTGGTGCGGAACGTGGCCGAGCATTCAATACTGGTGCACTGGTGATAGCGCTGTTTGAGGTTTTCTGTCAGATAGCGACTGGTACGAACATGCGCGGGCTGTTTGCAGAACGGGCAGTGAAACATGGTTCAGCCCTCCGCCTGCTTTTTCTTTTCGGCCAGTTGAGTGGCAAGCTGCGTACGCTTCAGCAGGCTTTTATACAGTTCCATGTCCACGCCGGTCAGCGGCGGGCGGTGCATGCCGAGCTGTGAGAAAACCGGCTCATTGTCCATGTCAAAGTTATAAAATTGTGCCTGCACCGCAACATGCAGGCGCAGCTCCTCAGCCAGAATGTCCGCCGGACGGGCCGCACCGTTCAGCTCCAGCGCACGCAGGCGCAGGCATAACGCCCGCACCAGTGCCGGACTGATGTCCCGCATGGCCTCTGCCCACTCTGCCTGTGCGCAGACGGAAAACGCCCGTGCATGCTCAGTGACATACGTTTTACCCGTCGTGCACGCTTCCAGCATGGCGCGGGATTTGTCCGTTTCCAGTTCAGCAATCAGGCCGGTGAACTCCTCCGCCAGCTCACGACCGGCGATGTGTCTGCTGTGTCCGGCTTTGAGCTCCGGCGTCATGGCACCGCCGAGACTGCGGAAACGCTCGCGCCAGCTCTTCTCTGCTGCGGCGCTTTCCTCAAGCGCGTTCTTCCGTTCCTTTTCGCTGCGGGTGATGGCTGCGCCGATGTCGTTCAGTTTTATCATGCTGCCGGTGTGGGCGGCTTTTGCCTCTGTAAAGGCCTTCAGGGCACGGTTGACGGCGGCGGCGTTATCCTCTGCGGCTTTTTTATGCACAGTCTTAAGGGCTCCGTCGATAACGGCGCGGGAGGCACCGGTCTGCGTGCTGCCGATGGTTTTCATGATGGAGGTCAGAAGTTCAGTTTTCATGGCGGGGCTCTCTGTGTTGTCAATGTAAGTTCATTCTGCCGCGCCCTGCACAACGAAACGACCGGTTGCAGTTGTGGCCGGGATGACACAGAAAGCCACCGAAAAAACCAGCTCGCCAGAAAGAGGTCTCCGGAAACCCCTCTTTCTGTTTGTTTTTCTGTAATTAACTCTTCACACTGTTCACTGAGAAATAAAAGAATAAGTAATACAGTAAGTTAAAGGGTGAACAGTTGAGGGGTTAAGTGTTCACCGACTGTTCACTACTGTTCACCGGCTTTTTGTTTCTTTCTGCGCGAGAGTAAATTTATTGAATGTTTGTTCCTTTTAATTAACCCGGCTTTAATGCGAAATAACGATGAGAATTTCACTATAAAATTTTCCAGACCCTTATTAACCCTTACTGCCCTTTATTACCCGGAAGGTTAAATTTTACGCGTCCCGGAACGACAATGAGGTCAATTTCCGCTTGTTGCATCCGGTGAAAATATTCACAAAATAGAGAGCTACCCGAAGCCGGAAAGACACGACCGGCCCTGTATGGACTTTATGAGGTAGCCCGATGCACACCGTTTTTTCTTCCCCGTCTTCTGCTCCTGCCGCGCCGTTAATGCCGGTTTCTGACATTATTCAAGAGCGCTTTTTACGCCTGCCGGAAGTGATGCATTTATGCGGACTGTCCCGCTCAACAATTTACGATCTCATCAGCCGGGAGGCTTTCCCGAAACAAATCTCTCTCGGCGGAAAAAACGTGGCGTGGGCGCACAGTGAGATCACCGCCTGGATGCGCGATCGCATCGCGGCGCGTAACCGGGGCTGTGACGCATGATGTTGCCCGGTCAGCAAAACGCCCCTTTTTCTGGCTTGCTTCCTGTCGGCGTTTCCAGGTATAGTTTTCCCGCTGCCGCAAACTCGGCAGCCGGGCGTAGGAACCCGAGTTACTCAATGGCGACACCGGACGCGCCATGCGTCTTTTTTTACGTCGTTGCTCAAGCATACCCATTTCCCAGGCTGTGGTGCATATACCAAAGCCCATATCAGATAATGGTGGCTCGGGCGGGGCAGCCCTCGGGCTGGCCGGTAGCCATTGAGGCCGGTATTCCTACCCCCGTTCGGGTCACCACCCATGAGTGTAGGAACTCCGGTGGTGGCAATAACCGCTACTCAATGGAGGCTGCCATCATGGCTACGACCCTCACCCTGTCTCACCCGCAATTTATCTTTATTTTCGCTGCCGTTCATCGTTCCGGACATAAACCACGCATTTGTATGCTGCGCACTGTTGCCGCTGATGAACGCACCGCCCGTCTTTGCCTCGTTCGCGATTATGTCCTGTCGTTTGCCGGTCGTCTGCCGGTTGCGGAGGTGCGCGCATGAGCCACTCCATCCTCACCCTTGACGATCTCAGATATCTGGAGCACCTGCGCAATATCGGCCATCTGGTCAGCGAGCTGGCAGCGGAACAGGACAATGTGACCCTCCGCCGCGATCCGGCTGAGCGTCTGCAACTCATTTCCCTGATTTACCTGATGACGGATCAGCTCGATGCCGTGATCGAACGCTGTAACCAGCGCTGGCTCGACGGGGAGGAAAAGGTATGAAACAGCCGTTACCGCCCGTCCTGCGCGCTGCACTTTACCGCCGCGCCGTGGCCTGTGCCTGGCTGACCCTGTGTCAGCGCCAGCACCGTTACCCGCATCTGACACTTGATGCGCTGGAATCCGCCATCGCCGCCGAGCTGGAAGGGTTTTATCTGCGCCAGCACGGCGAGGAAAAAGGCCGCCCGATTGCCTGTGCACTGCTGGAAGATTTAATGAATGCCGCACCGCTCAAAACCGCGCCGTCGCTCTCCTTTCTCGGCCTCGCTGTGATGGAAGAGTTATGCGCCCGCCATATCACTGCGCCGGTCGTGCACTGAGGAAAATAATGAAAATGAACGTAACGGAAACCGTCAGACAGGCGTGCGGCCACTGGCCGCGCATTCTCCCGGCGCTGGGCGTAAAAGTAATGAAGAGCCGGCATCAGCCCTGCCCGGTATGTGGCGGGAGTGACCGCTTCCGCTTCGATGACAAGGAAGGGCGCGGAACGTGGTTCTGTAACCAGTGCGGCGCAGGCGACGGGCTGAGCCTTGTTGAAAAGGCGCTGGGCGTGACGGTCAGCGAAGCCGCCATCCGGGTGAATGCCGTAACCGGCAACCTGCCGCCGGTTGCCCCGGTGGTGATTGCTGTTGATACGTCAGAAACCGAAGCCAGCCGCAGGGAGGCCGCCGCGCTGGCGGCGGATATCATGGCGAAAGTCCGCCCGGCCTCCGGTAACGCCTACCTGACCCGCAAGGGGCTGGCTGACCGCGAATGCCTGACGCTGACCACCATGCACAAAACCGGCGGTGTGACGTACCGCGCCGGGGATGTGGTTGTCCCGCTGTATGACGACACCGGCGCGCTGGTGAACCTACAGCTCATTAACGCTGACGGCGACAAGCGCACCCTGAAAGGCGGTCAGGTGAAGGGAACCAGTCACATTATCAGGGGTGAAAAACAGGCGGGGAAACGTCTGTGGATAGCAGAAGGTTACGCCACAGCGCTGACCGTGCATCACCTGACCGGCGAAACCGTGATGGTGGCGCTGTCGTCCGTGAACCTTCTTTCTCTGGCGAGCTTTGTCCGCAGCCAGCATCCGGGCTGTCAGATTGTCCTCGCGGCTGACCGTGACCTGAACGGCGACGGCCAGAAAAAAGCCACTGTGGCCGCAGACGCCTGCGCCGGTGTGGTTGCCCTGCCACCGGTGTTCGGTGACTGGAATGATGCATTCATGCAGCAGGGGGAGGAGGCCACGCGCCGGGCGATTTACGATGCCATTAAGCCGCCGGTCGCCAGCCCGTTCGACACCATGAGCGAGGCAGAGTTTACCGCCATGAGTACCAGCGAAAAGGCGATGCGCGTGCATGAGCACTACGGCGAGGCGCTGGCGGTTGACCCGAACGGCCAGCTCCTTTCCCGCTATGAAGCCGGAGCCTGGAAAGTGATTTCCCCGGCTGACTTCTCCCGCGATGTGGCCGCACTCTTCCAGCGCCTGCGCGCGCCGTTCTCGTCAGGGAGAATTGCCTCGGTGGTGGAAACCCTGAAACTGATTGTCCCGCAACAGGGCGCTCCGGCGCGGCGGCTGATTGGCTTTCGTAACGGCGTGCTTGATACCGCGGGCGGCACGTTCAGCCCGCACAGCAAGGCGCACTGGCTGCGCACACTGTGCGAGGTGGATTTCACCCCGCCGGTGGCGGGCGAAACACTGGAAACCCATGCCCCGCATTTCTGGCAATGGCTCGACCGCGCAGCCGGTGGCCGGGCTGACAAACGCGATGTGATACTCGCCGCCCTGTTTATGGTGCTGGCGAACCGTTATGACTGGCAGCTCTTTCTTGAGGTGACCGGGCCGGGCGGCAGCGGGAAAAGTATTCTGGCCGAGATTGCGACGATGCTCGCCGGAGAAGACAACGCCACCTCCGCGACCATCGAGACGCTGGAATCACCCCGCGAGCGTGCCGCCCTGATTGGCTTTTCCCTCATCCGTCTGCCTGACCAGGAGAAATGGAGCGGTGACGGTGCGGGGCTCAAGGCCATCACCGGCGGCGATGCGGTGTCAGTTGATCCGAAATACCGCGATGCCTATTCAACGCATATTCCGGCGGTGATTCTGGCGGTGAACAACAACCCGATGCGCTTCACTGACCGCAGCGGCGGTGTTTCCCGTCGCCGGGTTATCCTGCACTTCCCGGAACAGATTGCCCCGGAGGAGCGTGACCCGCATCTTAAGGACAAAATCGCCCGCGAGCTGGCCGTCATTGTGCGTCAACTTATGCAGAAGTTCAGCGACCCGATGGCCGCCCGCACGCTGCTCCAGTCGCAGCAGAACTCCGGCGAGGCGCTCAGCATCAAACGCGACGCCGACCCGGCGTTTGATTTTTGCGGCTATCTGGAGGCATTGCCTGACGCTGACGGGATGTATATGGGTAATGCCAACATTATTCCGCGCCAGCCTCGCCAGTA
Organism: Kosakonia sp.; assembly: GCF_032052965.1. Lineage (GTDB taxonomy): Bacteria > Pseudomonadota > Gammaproteobacteria > Enterobacterales > Enterobacteriaceae > Kosakonia. The sequence goes on along the minus strand of NZ_DAMBVN010000022.1, from coordinate 63,639 downwards.
TCTTTATCACGCCTATCTGGTGTACATGGAGGCACACGGCTTCAAGAACACCCTGAGCCTGACGATGTTCGGCAAGGGATTACCCACCATGCTGAAAGAGTACGGCCTGAACTATGACAAGCGGCGAACGAATCAGGGGATGCAGACTAACCTGACGCTGAAAGAGGAAAGCAACGGCGACTGGTTGCCGAAGTGCGATGAACCTACCGCGAAATAAACTACCCTGACCGGCAACAGCCGGTCTTTTTTAACCTGCACACCGGCAAAGCCAGAGTGAACAGTTTTTCTAGGAAAAACTTTTTACCCTCAAAAGTTATCAGACCGCTCAGTGCCATGAGCCGACATTTCAAATACTACTCCAAGTCTAACAACTAAGCACAAGTCAGCCATGTAAACTTTATAGTGTTGTTTTTAAGAAGGATTTTTGACAAAATGGCTTATTAGTTATTAATCCAATTTAAAGATTAAGCAGAATATATAGAACTCTGTATACGTAAATTTCAAAAACAATACTGTGAACCTATTTTTAGTTCAGCAGTATGTTAGAGCTAACGGGAAGAATTATATGTTAATATTAATTGACACCAATATATTTTACAACAATTGGAAAATGTCTAGCGCAATGTTTCAAGTTCTTTCCAATTTTATTAAAAACACAACACAAAATCAACTCATCATCCCTTTCATCGTAATTAAAGAAACTCAAAAAAAATACAATGATGAAGTTGAAAAATTACAAAAAGAACTAATCCAATTGAAAGGCCGAGTAAATAAAATCTCAGAAAATGAGTTTCATATAGATGATTTGAGTGATGAAATAATAAAATTTAGCTTTCAAAATGAATTATTAAAAATTTTCCCCAATACACGCGTCATTTCATCTTCATATATTGATAATGATCTGTTATCGGACAAAGCCATTTTCTCTAAACGCCCCTTTAGAGATAATGAAAAAGGTTATAGAGATGCTCTAATCTGGAATGGATTAACTCAGTATTTATATAAAAATCAAATTGGAGATAAGATTGTATTTATTACAAATAACTCACATGATTTTATGTCTCCAGATAAACAAAAAAAAGAGTTTCATTCTGATTTAAAAGAAGATTTAACGAGTCTTGACTTACATAATGAATTTTTATTGTATAACTCATTAAATGAATTTATAACCGAACATGTTGATCAAGAACTACATAGTTTTTCACATGGCAATATTTATGAAATAGAAGACAGGTACATACAAGCTATCGAGGATGAATTTGAGAATTTCACATATAGTTTTATGGAGGATTTAAGTCTTGAAGAATGCGCATCTCTATATGAGTCATCTGGTTTTAATGGTTCAATAATTAGGATGTGTAAAGATTTTGATTTCGATGTTATAGAAGGAACAGAGGATCCATCTGTCTATTCGGGATATAAATTACCTAATAATAAGTTTGCTTTCGAGTATTCTTATAATTTCAGAATATGTAGCTTTGAATTCTATATTGACACAGGAACTTATCATCAGAATAAGGACATTATAATTAGTGAGTTTGTAAATATTGAAATCGGTAAAAAAATAACAAGATTTTACTCTTACCCTAGAATCTATTTTTATGGCAGTGGCATTATTGATTTAGTCAGCGATAATATTGAAAAAATAAATATTGATGGTCTATGCGTAAAAATAAAATTCTGATTAAACAGTTCTCAATAATATTTCTACTGTAAAGTTCTCGCTTTACTGGCTTTATTACATATAAAGAGCCTACTGATCCCCCTAAAGGTAAAAACTCGACCCTCGCATAAAGCTGACAACACTACTCTTCAGTTGGTCTGCTTTGTACCAGGAGCGGATGTTGCTACGTTGTGGTGCGTTAATCAAGCGTACGGCCAAGAAAAATGCGGGAAGAAAAAGGCCGCTAATGCGCCCCAAATTGAACAGGAAGTCAGCTATTGATATTGAGAAAGATACTCTGCAACTCCATCCGCCGGATTTAGTCCACCGGTATAGACTGTTCCTAGTTCTTGAGGCGTAACATATGTTGTAGGCCATATAACCATATCTTTAAAATAGTTATCTATTTTAATTCTTTTGAGCTCTTTAAAGAGATAATCATCTAATTCATTTCGTTTTAAACAATTAACATAATAAGCTGCCGCACTTGCTACTATATCTGCAATTTGTAGTTGAGGATACTCTTGCGATGAATGGAATGTCAAAGAGCGAGCTTTAATTGGCAACTCAAAAGTCCTTCTATCATATCCATATACCTCCGTAACTTTTGATATATCCATAAATTTATTAAAAATATCTTGTTGCTCTGTAATCGCTTTGGAATCGTCATGCTTAATATAAAAACCGTTGGGATATAATTTCCCCCATTCTACACAGTGCTTGAAGAGAGAGGGTATGGAAGGATCTAGTGTATTTTTTTCAACATCTTCTAAAATGTCATCAATTTCGTTTTTGGTAATGCTAATTCTATTGATTGTGCTTGCAAACCTTTGGTCGCTTGAACATGCCTTTAGCTCATCAACTGACATGTAAAATTCATCAATAGATTCAGGGGTTTGATTTCTAACCATGCTCATAAATTTTTGATACATTTTATCTGTTTTCTCCTCTCCACAGAAAGCTGGGAAACAGAAATAATAAACATTAGATAGAGCAAGGTTCTGTCCATTTTTATAAAGATCTAACCCTCGATTGAAACACCATGTTTCGATTAAAATATCAACAATTTTTGTTGTTAACATATACTTTTTATCGACCAAAAAGATTTTGACATTTTCTTCATTGACGTATTTACTTTCAAGCAGTCTAATAATTCCATCCTGACCTGATTTTCTACGTCTAAGAGTTTTAAAGTGAGCTTCTGCTGGTGACTTGCTTCCAGTTAGTTCTAATGCTTTAAGTGCATCTGGTTTATTAATACTACTTGAACTTAAGGTGAAAAAAGGTTGTATTGAATCAAGTAAATTTCCGCCGGTATTCCCCGACTCATCAAAGAATATATCAGGTTTTATGTACATCATTTTATTTTTCTTTGCAGTTAACTCTCTTATTTTTTCGTTTTTCTGCTTTTTCTTATTCACGCGTCTACTTTGACTATTCTTACCCATAAATACCTCCTGATTAATTTGGATCAAGGGTGTTAATTTAAAATATTAATAACATAAGGATGATAATATCACTTAATTCAAGTTTAATTCTATATTTTATATCAAGCTTGACTCACTATTTTTTGATAAGAGAATAATAGTGAGGATGTCCGCAGTTCGCTCACACCAGACTATAACGTTTGCATCTATAAGCCTGTAACGGTGAACAGTAAGGTGTTCACTGTTCACCGAGCATTCACACGCTAACACCATGAAAATAAATCAAAAAAATACGTAGTGAATAGTATGAACAGTAAAAGACAAAAAAACTTTTTCTCCAGGCGTTGGTGATACAGAAAAATGATCATGAGTAAGAACAATCGACGATTTTAGACAGGCAAGATCGCAATGACATTCAATAATTGGTACACGTTTAGGTACATAATTGAAAGTTGAATTCACTAAAAACAATTTAATTCAATCAATTAGCGAATTTATTCAGACTCCGCCAGCCCACCAAAATTCTCCATCGGTGATTAGCAGAGTCATCCGATGAAGTCCTAAGAGCCCGCATGGCACAAGCCCTGCGGGCTTTTTTGTGCCTGTAATTTGTCCCGCGAAGTCCGAAGAGAATTAATTAAATCCGAACCTTTTAGGCCCATTGATAGGCCCAACGAAAAGTTCTATTGTTTTCGTTGGGCCTAAACGCAGGGAGACTCCCCATGGCGTAAATAGACCTGTTTTAGTTCCATGCTATTTTTGAGATCCCGGCCAGCTGCCCCTGGCCCAAAATCAGTGCAGTGCTAAATCAGAGACCTTCGTCTTTCTCTGCTCCCCCAAACAAAACAAAAGCCACTCCTAAGAGTAGCTTTTATCATTAACACAGCGCTGCGCAGCGGTGAGGATCAGAACGATTCCCAGTCTGTCCCACCGCTTGTGGAGGCGGCTGGTCGCAGGGTTGCCCCGGCTGGTTTCGCTGCGGGTTTGTATTTCGCCTTCTCTGTGCTGGTGCCCAGTCGGAACACCGAAATAAGCTGTGCCAGTTGATCGGCCTGCTGTTCGAGTGACGATGAAGCGGCAGAAGACTCCTGCACCAGCGCAGCGTTCTGCTGGGTGGTGGAGTCCAGCTCCGTCACCGCTTTACCGATCTGGTCAATGCCCCGGCTCTGTTCTTCCGACGCATCGGAGATTTCATTCATAATGCTGCTGACGTTGGTGACGGAGTTAACGATCTGCTCCATGGTGTCACCGGCTTTGTTCGCCATTTCAGAGCCGGTAAGCACGCGTTGCACGGATTCTTTTATCAGCCCTTCGATTTCCTTGGCGGCCTGCGCGCTGCGTTGCGCCAGGCCCCTGACCTCACCGGCCACGACAGCAAATCCCCGGCCTTGTTCGCCTGCGCGTGCCGCTTCAACGGCCGCGTTCAGCGCCAGGATATTGGTCTGGAAAGAAATACCATTTATGACGCTGATGATTTCGGTAATTTTGTTGGAGCTTTCGGTAATGGCATTCATCGTGCTGACCACGTCCCAGACGATCTTCCCACCGGAACGGGCATGCTCAGCCGCCACCACCGCAAGCTGGCTGGCATCGCGCGCATTATCTGCGTTACGTTTCACGGTTGAGGTCAACTCTTCCATGCTTGCAGCCGTTTCCACCACCGCAGCAGATTGTTCCTCTGTGCGGGATGCCAAGTCGGTATTGCCCGCCGAGATATCCGACGATGCATTTGCTACGTGAATGACAGACTCCTTAATTTGGCTGATCATCTCGCGAAGTTTTTCGTTCATCACGCCCATTGCCATCGTCAGGCGACCGAGTTCATCTTTCGATTGCGGCTCAATCACGGCTGTCAGGTCGCCTTCGGCGATACGTTCAGCCAGCGTCAGGTTGTGTTTTATCTGGCGCGTCATCTGGCGGGTCAGCAACCACGCGACCAGCAAACCAGTGATCACTGCACAGACAGCAACCAGCCCCATAATCAGCATGACACGCTGAATAATATCGAGGTTCTTTTGGGTCTGGCCTGTCACCAAATGGGTGGTGACGGTGTTGATTTTTTCAGCAACTCCCGTGAGGTCGGTTGCCGCTTTTTGTGACTGGCTCAGCGCAGTCGCATAAGCGGCGACGTTTTCCTGCATACCTTTAAGAAACACCTGCATCATCTGTTTGTCTTCGGCGGTAATGGCCTGGTTCTCTGCGCCGATCAGTTTTGTAACGGCATCACGTTCGGTCGCAAAAATATCCTTGCCGCGCTGGCCCGCAGAGGACTGGATTTCATAAGCGGCTACCCAGATGTTACTAAGATGAGTAAGTAATAGGATTTCATCTTTGGAAATAGCGTCCTGCTGCGCAAGACGGGCACTGAATGTATCAAGCTGTTTTTTCAGGTCTTCTGTCGTGAGTCGCTGTAATTTTTCAACGGTCACTTTTTCCAGTTTGACAAAATCATCGCGAGAGCTGGCATAAAGAGGGATCGTGCTGCGCAATTCATCAAACATCACCCGCGCATCGCTGTCCCAGGTAAAGTTGAGGCCCCCTATGGCTTTTTGGTCCATCGCTTCAATGGCATCTCTGTTGGCCTGAAGGGCTTTTTCGTCATGATTGATTTGGTATGTCAGACGATTGCGTCGTGCGGTATTGAGTTGATCGCTGATTTCATTAATTAATTTTCCCTTTAAGGCATGATCGCGAATAGTGTCGGACTGTTGAATACTGATAAGTGAAGAGAGGATGATAATAATGATTAATATTGCAAAACCGCCAAACAGCTTCGCTGCAACGGGCAGGTTTTTAATCGATGGTAACAGCTGGGCCATAAAGGTATCCTCAGTAATATTTCTTTATTTTCAATACTCAGTGTCATTTCAAGCACATATCTGATTGCAGATGCCTGTTTTACTTATTAGGAGAATCAGGAGAAATCAGTTATCAGATCGTTTATCGTCAGCGATGCGAAAATACTTAATATAAATATGAAAAATATGATCTACACGATCAATTTATGGATTATATAAAAGTCGTTGCATTCATTATGTGAACACGCCAAGAAGCGTAATAATCATGATCGTGGTAATCATGATTCAGCAAACCTTTTTAAATATTGCCCTGTGACGTTAAATATATCCCTCCGCTCAATTGAAATTTATTAATAACCATAGCGTTTGTTATCCTGTTAGCCGATGCGAACGTATAGCATGTAAGCGGTGCCTCTGTCATAGCACAATAAATGGCGATTTATCGGCTCACCTCTATTTACGAAGCCGTGCTCATCGGCTATATGAACGGTTTACGAAAGCAGGCGAGGGAGAAGAAATGCACCTGACAGAACGCGAACTGGCTGCACGCACGCCCGTCTGGCATGCCCTCTCAACGCTGTTTACCGCACGCGAATTGCAGGATTATGACTATCAGTGGATGGCGCGTACCCTTAACGCGTCCGGAATGAGCCGGGAAATCATCTGGATGATCCTGGATGAGGAAGTTACCCCGGCCCTGCAGGCTAATCTTCTTTATAATCCCACCCCGGAGCTGGACGGCTGGTCAGAAGAGGAGAGCCAGCAGCTCATTACGGCATATATTTGTAGAAAACCGACATGGATCGAGCGGATTATTCCGCAGCGGATATTGCACAAGCAACGGCGGAAATATATTTATCGTGAAGTCAGCCGGCTCGCTATGGAGATGGAGAAAACGAGAAATACACACGGGTGATGGCCAGATAACCTGCTAATTTTCGTAGCGTTAAGAATAATCTGAATACTTGAAAGATAGCCCCCAAAGGGCTATCGTTACGCCCCGAACATATTGACGGCTGCGGCCCATCACCAAAAGTTGGACCATGAAAGCAATCGCGCGTTACACCCCACCGGCGCCGCAGGATCTGGCGAGTTTAAAACAGCAGCTGGGTTACACCGGCGATCAAATGGCAGAGCTGGCTGGTGTCGCCGGTAACAGTCAGTGGCGCAAATACACTGGCGGAAAATCTCCCCGCACCATGTCACCGCACATCCTTTTCTTTATGGCGGCCCAGTTGGCGCTTGATGAGCAAGAATTATCCCGCGTACTCAATAAGATGAAGGAAATTGGGGCGACCGTCGTATGATTATCGGAATGCATATTCTGATGCTACATTTTTGTTTCTAATCAGTAAGATGAATACATTTAAAGAAGGCATTATGGAAAAACCAGCAACTATGGCAAATATCGAGAAATACGTTTATTTGCTCGCATTTGCACTCCTTGTTTTAGTGCTGCCAACGGGGTTTCTTCACGAAAAAACAGCGCGGATCCTCTTCTACTGGAGCGGTTATCTCTCCGCGACAGGCCTGCTGCTTAACCTGGCGATGAAACAGTGGACCCGCGATAAAAATGCCCTCGCCCGGCTGTTTATGCTGTTGACGTTGCTTTTTGCCGTGTGGTCGGCGCTCTCATCCTGGATCAGCCACGATCCCTCATCAGAGTTGCTATTTACACCGGCGAAACGCTGGTTTATTGCCTCAGCGATTGCCTGTTACCTGATAAGCTTTAACCGCCATTTACCTGCCGATACGCTCAGAAAAACGACCCTCGCAGCGATGACGGTCGCCTTTGTTGCTGCAAGCGCTTACGGCATTTATCAGGGCATTACCACGCAGGATCGCATCTTTTTGGGCATTAACCGGGCAACGTTAACCGCATATGCCTACAGCGCATTTGCGCTGGCGTACTCGTCACTACTGATCAGCACCCTGCAGCACCGCGCTAAATATGTGCTTCAGGCGTTGCTGTTAATTATTTCCACGTATGTCGTGATCCTGACCCAGACCCGCGCCGCGATTGTCATCCATCCCCTGCTTGGCCTGATGTTGCTCGCGGTGTCGATGTATAAAGACAAGCTGCTGAGCGTCAAAATTATCCTTGCCGCCTGCATCGCCCTCGTGGCGGTGGTCGCAGTTAACCATAAAATGTTGACCGCCCGACTCGACTCAACGCTGCAGGATATCCAGGCATATAACAATGGCTGGGACTACACCTCGTTAGGGGCACGCTTCAGCATGTGGAAGGTGGGTATTGTCGCCTTTAAAGAGTCGCCGCTGGGTCAAAGTGAGTCGCACCGTAATAACGCCATTACGCAATATCTGGCGGAGAAAAATATAAAATCCAATGCGGCAGATTATTTGACCATTCACTTACATAACGAATTTATTCAGTATGCCTCGCTGTTTGGTGTGTTTGGTATTCTTATTTTAGCGTTCTTTTATTACTCATTGATTTGCAAAATCAGCACGCCAAAAGTGGTGGGGCCGGTGGCGCTGGCCTCATTCTCAGCCTTATTGTACGGCGCGACAGATGTGGTTCTGACCTCGATTGAATATGTTGTGATCCTCTCAACGACGCTGACATTGAGTTACCTTGTTATGGCACACAGAAAATAAAAACAATAATGGTTACGGAATGAAAACCTATATTATTAGCCTGAAACACTCAGAGGAGCGGAGACGGTCAGTCTCCGCGCAGGCCAGCGAATTACAGCTGGATTATGCGTTTATTGATGCCGTTAACGGCCGGGATATTCCCGCTAACGTTCTGGGATTTTTACGAAAAAAAGAGAGTTACGCTATCACGCCTGGCGAAATTGGCTGTTCTATGAGCCACCTTCTGGCCTATGAAAAGTTACTGAACTCGGCAGATGAACATGCGCTGATCCTCGAAGATGACGTGCTCATCCCGGCGGATATAAACGAGCGACTGGCCCGGCTGGCGGCGCATATCAAGGGCGATAAACCCTATGTATGCCTGCTCTCAAAGGTAAACCAGTACTGTAAAAAACCGCTTATGCTGCTGGCAGAGAAAGATGCTCTGCACCATGTTTATAACGCCGCTTTCTCTCATGCGTACGTTATTAACAGAAAAGCGGCTAAAAACCTGCTGGATAACCTGTTCCCGGTCTGGTGTGTTGCCGATCAATGGTCAACGTTTAAAGACTTCGGGCATATTCATCTGCTGGGGGTCATTCCGGCATGTATTAATACCCACCCGGAGTATGAAAAAATCACCACTATTGCCGATCGCGACGGTGACGCCATACAGCAGCAGAAAAAGCAGGCCTGGAAGCATATTTACGCCAACAGGCCCCTCAAGGAAAAGCTGAAAAAAGCCGCACATCTGTTATTAAGACGGCCCTTTATAAAAATCGTCAAACACTGACGCATCGCCGTAAAAAACCCGTCTGCTGGCGGGTTTTATTTAGTGTACTCAGCCATTACGTCGTGCTACGGCGCTTCTCCTGCGCCGCCCTGACCAGAGCCTGATGCAACTGCCCAACGCTAAGATCGCGGATTACCGGTTCAGGAATACCGCGCAGCCACCCAATCAAACGCCCGATACCCAGTAGATCCAGGCCTTCGCCGCCAAACAGATACTCGTTTTCCCCCAGCGAGAAGGTCTTGCGGTACCCCTCCTCTTCCGTACAGAGCACCACATCAAAGGCGTCGGCGATCTCCTCCAGCAGATCAACGCCATCGTAACCGGTGACGCCCAGATCGGCTTCCAGCCAGGTATTCTCATGAATGGGTTGACGCCGGCAGCCCGTGAACTCGCGGATAAAGTCAATCACCTGAGGCAAGGAAGGTTCCATTTATTCAGCACCGTTGTTGTGGCTTTGATTAATACTTTATCAGCATAGCGCGGAGCGCAATTTTTTTTACCCGCCGCGAAACTTTCCCTGGCCTGCCAGCGAACTGTAGATGTGTGTTAATGACCTTAAGCCAACTGGAGCGCAACATGACACCAAAACTCGTTCTTAGCCTGACTACCGCCGCTCTGCTGAGCGTTGCCACTGCCCATGCTGCCCTGCCCGCAGGCGCACAAGCGCCGGACTTCACCCTGCAAGGCGCGCTGGCGGGTAAACCGTTGACCTTCTCCTTGCAAAAGACCCTGCAAAAAGGCCCGGTGGTGCTCTACTTCTTCCCGGCGGCATTCAGCAAGGGGTGTACCATCGAAGCCCACGCTTTTGCAGAAGCCACCGACGATTTCAAAAAACTGGGTGCGACAGTCATTGGCGTAACCGCCGGGAATCCCGATCAGGTGGATGCGTTTTCTAAGCTGGAATGCCGCGACAAGTTCACCGTCACTGCCGATCCTGGCGCGAAAGTGGCCGCCCAGTACGAAACACTGATGCAGATGAAAGGCAAAACGCTCTCCGATCGCACCTCATTTGTGATAGCGCCCGATGGCAAGATCCTGCTGAGCTACACTGACAGAAATCCGGAAACGCATATCCAAAAAACGATGGAAGCGGTGAAACAGTACGCCAACACGCATTCGTAATGCGCCATGACTAACCCGATCAGAGAATCACTATGCTGACCGCCATGCTCGCCGCCTTCGCTGGCGGCATTATTCTCAACTTAATGCCCTGCGTATTCCCCATCATTTCGTTGAAAGCGCTGGGCCTGTTACGCCATACGCAAAACCCGGCGCAGGTGCGTAAAGAGGGGATTGGCTTCCTGCTGGGAAGCGTGGTAACCATGATGATCCTCGCCGGGATCTTGCTGGCACTGCGCGCAGGCGGCACCGCTGTCGGCTGGGGATTCCAGCTCCAGTCACCGCTGGTGATCGCCTTTCTGGCACTGGTGATCCTCGGCGCCGCGCTGAACCTGCTCGGCGTGTTTGAAGTGGGACTTTCTCTGCAACGCGCCGGCGAGATCCCGCTGGAACGGGGCGCATTTCTTCGCGCCGCGCTGACCGGGGCGCTTTCCATTATCGTCGCAACGCCCTGTGCCGCGCCGTTTATGGCTGGTGCCATTGGCTACGCGCTGGTGCAGCCGCCCGCCGTGGCGCTGGCTGTCTTCTTTGCCCTGGCGCTCGGTTTTGCTGCGCCCTTTAGCCTGATTTCGCTATTCCCGGCGCTGGGTAAATGGCTGCCGCGTCCTGGTGCCTGGATGGCGACGCTCAAACGCGGGCTGGCCTTCCCCATGTTTGGCGCCTTCGGCTGGCTGGTATGGGTTCTGGCGCAACAGGCTGGCACTACCGCGCTGGCGGCGATCCTCGCGGCGGCGGTGGTAACGAGTTTTGCTGCCTGGTTGTACGGCATGGCGCAACAGCGCCGCTTTGCCGGGCGCGGGTACAAAGTGCTGTTTGCGATCACGGCTGCCTTGCTGTTGGCCGCGATTGTGCCGCTGCCGTCTGTGGTGAACACCCGTGCGCCGCTTGCTGCTGCGCAAACCGCACAGCATGTCGACGAAGTGAAATGGTCACCGCAAACCGTCGCCGAAAATCGCGGTCACGGTAAGGCGATTTTTGTTAACTTCACCGCGTCCTGGTGTATCACCTGCCAGGTGAATGAGCGCACCTCGCTCTCCACGCAGACGGTAAAAGATGCGCTGGCACAGACGGGCGCACTCTACATGGTTGCCGATTCGACCAAATTTAATGCTGACATTGATGATGCGCTCAACGACCTGGGACAGGGCAGTCTGCCGCTGTATGTGGTCTACCCGGCAGATGGCAGCGCGCCGAAAATTTTGCCGCAGGTGCTAACGCCCACCATTGTGGTCAATGCGTTGACTGAGGCCAGCGGGAAAAAAAGCTAAAGGCGGAATATGGAGAAAGCTCAGGCAGCGCGTGATGAATGGCCGCAACTGATGGCACTGGCGCAAGCGGGCGATCAGCAGGCCTACACCCGGCTGCTTAAAGCGCTGGTCCCGGTGATCCGCTCGCTGGCGCGTAAACAAATCGCCGATGAGGTGCTGGTGGAAGATGTCATTCAGGATGTACTGCTGACCGTGCACCGCATCCGCCATACCTATGATCCTACTGCGCCTTTTTTGCCGTGGCTGGTCGCTATTGCGCAGGCTCGCGCCGTCGATGCGCTGCGTAAACGCGGGCGGCGCGAGCAGCGGGAGACGTCTGGTGAAAGCGACATTACCCAGGTGCCGCTGTATGTCACCTACCTTGAGCAACAGCACTCGCATGAGGAGCTTGCGGCACTGCTAAACCAGCTACCGGCACGCCAGCGGCAGGTGATTGAGCTTGTTCATTTGCGCGAGATGAGCCTGTCGGAAACCGCGAGCCGCAATAATCTGACGGTATCCGCCGTCAAGTCGTTGCTGCATCGCGCGTTAACGCATCTTCGTCGGTTGGGAGCCCATCATGGCCGATCATGACCTGTTAATCGAAAAACTGGGCCGCGCGATAACGCCCGTAACGCGGCCGTGGTTGCCACACTGGCGCGTGATAGCCTGGATCGCTACGGCACTTCCTTGTGGGATTGCCGCCAGCGTATGGCTTAATCGTGCCCATACCGACTGGTCGCAAGCGGGCGCAGTGTGGTCAATATTGCAATTACTGCTGACGTTTAGCGCCGGTACGCTGGCGGTACGGAATGCCTTTCTGCTGAGTATTGCCGGGCAGCGCCCGTTAAGCTGGAAATGGTTCGCGATGCTGGCCAGCCTCTGGCTAGTCAGCACGCTGCTGAACCTGCATCTGCATCATGCGCCACGGATTGCAGGCCACGAGGAGGAAACGAACTGTTACCTGTTTATGGTGGTCGTCAGTGCGCCGATGGTGGCGCTGGTGATTGGCTATTTGCGCCGCACCCGCACGTTATTCCCCGCACGCAGCCTCGGTGCAGCAGGCACGGGCGTGGCCTGCATGGCGCTCACGCTTCTGTCATTATGCCACCCCACGCATATCAGCCTGGCAGATTTGCTGATGCATATTGCGGCCACAGCCACCATTGTGGCTGTGACCATCGTGCTGGGCTACAAGTGGGTGTCCCTGGCAGATTAGCGTTTCGGGAAGATCCATAACTGATCTTCTGGGAGCACAACCCGATAGTTTTGCGGGTTGCGTTGCTGTGTGCCGTAAACGCGGATCACAAAGTCATCGCCCGCGGTGCGGAACAAATATTCCCAGCGATCGCCAAGATACATGCTGGTCAGCATTGGCAGTTCCATCGAATTATCCTGCGGTGCGTCCACCAGCCGCAGGTTTTCGACACGGATCACTGCCGTTGCCTCCTGACCCACTGTCACGCCAGTTCCGGCCAGGCCCCACAATGACCACTTCGCCCCTTCAATGCGCGCCCTGCCATTCGAGACATCCGTCACTTTGCCGTGTAGCCGGTTGTTGCTACCCATAAACTCGGCGGTAAACAGCGTCGACGGCGAACCGTACATCTCCTGCGGTGTACCCTGCTGTTCAATCACACCGTTGTTCAACAGCAGGATGCGATCCGAAATCGCCATCGCTTCGTTCTGATCGTGCGTCACCATCAGCGCCGACAGCCCCAGCCGGATGATCAGTTCACGTAAAAAGACGCGCGCTTCTTCACGTAATTTGGCGTCGAGGTTAGAGAGCGGTTCGTCGAGCAGGATCACCGGCGGGTTATAGACCAGCGCGCGACCAATGGCGACACGCTGCTGCTGCCCACCGGAAAGCTGATGCGGGTGACGCTTGCCCAGATGCCCCAGCCCTAACTGGTCGAGCACCGTCTGCGTCCGTTGGGTAATTTCAGCCGACGGCACTTTTCGCAGCTTCAGCGGATAGGCCACATTCTCAAAAACCGTTTTGTGCGGCCACAAGGCGTAAGACTGAAATACCAGCCCAAGGTTGCGCTCTTCTGCCGGGATCTCACTGCGCGGCGTGCCGTCGTAAACAATGTTACTGCCGATGGTAATCCGCCCCTGGCCTGGCTTTTCCAGCCCGGCCACCGCGCGTAATAACGTGGTTTTGCCGCTGCCAGAAGGGCCAAGGAGCGACACCACCTCACCGCGCTTTAACTCCATTGATACCCCTTTCAGCACCGGGTTATCACCGTAGGTCAGATGCAGATCCTCTACCGATAGCTCAATCATGTAATTTCACTCCAAAGCGCAGGGCCACACCAAGACCAATGACCACCAGAAGAATATTGATAAATGACAGCGCGGCGACAATATCAATTGCCCCCGCCGCCCACAGCGACACCAGCATCGAGCCGATGGTTTCCGTGCCAGGCGACAGCAGATACACCCCGGTGGAGTATTCGCGCTCAAAAATCAGGAACATCAACAGCCAGGAGCCAATCAGGCCATAACGCGACAGCGGTACCGTAACATGGCGGGTGACCTGGCCGCTGGTTGCCCCGGTGCTGCGCGCCGCCTCTTCCAGTTCCGGCCCCACCTGCAATAAGGTCGACGAGATCAGCCGCAGGCCGTAGGCCATCCACACCACGGTGTAGGCCAGCCACACGCTAAAGATGGTGTTACGCAGTGAACGCAGCCAGACAATCAGGTTTTCCCGCAGCCACTCCGCCACCGGTAATGACGACAGCCAGCCGTTCTTCAGCGACTGATCGAGCCACATCGGCAGAAACAGGAACACCCACAAAAATGCCAGCCCGGCCAGCAACCCAGGTACTGCGCGCGGTACCAGCACGCTGTAATCCAGGAAGCGCGTGACATGATCCTGTTTACGGTGCATGGCAATGCCAACAAACAGATAGCAAACGACCGCCAGCGCACCGCCAAACACACCAATCGCCATTGAGTTAACAATCGCGCGCAGTAAATTGGGCTGCTGCCAGATATTGCGGAACGTATCCAGCGAAACTTCGTCCCACAACGAAACGCCTACTCCCCAGTTCGAAATAAACGCCCGCAGTACCACGCCAATCAGCGGCACGCCAATAGTGACCGTCAGCCAGGCCACCACCACTGCACCGGCGACCCAGCGCCATTTCCCCAGCGGCAATGCCCGCGCCTGCGAAGCTTTGCCTTTCATGGTGACAAAGCGGTTAGCAGTACGCATCAGGCGGCGTTGCAGCATGACCAGCGGAATGGTGATGCAGATGAGCACCACAGCAACCGCTGCCATCAGGTGATAGGACGGGGTGCCGAGTTTATTGGTCAGCTTGTAGAGATAAGTCGCCAGCACCATGTTGCCTTCGGGATCGCCGAGCACCAGCATCAGGCCAAACACTTCAAGCCCGAGGAAAAACAACAGCACGCAGGCGTACAAAATCGACGGGCGTACCATCGGCAGGCTCACGGCTGTCATCACCTGCAGCGGCGAAGCGCCAACCGTTCGGGCGGCTTCTTCCACATCCGAACTGACGCTTCGCAGCGCCGACGAGATATAGAGATACGCATGGGGCACGTGGGTCAGCCCGGCAATCACCACAATGCTGAACATTGAGTAAATGTTCCAGGGCACAAAACCGATAAGCTCCTCCGCCCAGCGCGAAAAGAAGCCCACCGGTCCGGCAGCCACCACATAACCAAACCCCAGCACCATTGGCGAAACGAAGATCGGCACGAGGATCAGCGGCTCAATAAAGCGACGCCCGGGTAAATCGGTGCGCACCATTAAAAATGCAAGGATGCCGCCGAGCGGAATGGCAATAAACACCAGGCCAAATGCCAGAATAAACCCGGACTTCAGGGCGAGGAAAAAATCAGGATCGGTAAAAATAAAGGCGAAGGATTCGAGACTCAGCTCTTTTGAGCGGGCAAAAAACGGCGCGGAGAGAAAACTCTGCACCACAATAAATAACAGCGGAATATAAATAACCAACGCGGTGATCAGCACGATCACGCCACGCGGCACCCCCTGCCACTTTCTGCGCAATGTATTCATTGGTCATCCCTTTGGTCAGGTCTTTCCGGCAAACCAGTCAGGCGATGAAAAGGGGGCGCGCTAACGGAACGCGCCACCCGTACGGCCATTATTTGGCGGCAGCCGCACGCCATTGTTTAATAAATTCCAGACGCTTTTTCGGTTCCAGATACTCCAGCAGCGACTCATCCACATGGATAGGCTTCAGCGCATCGCCGAGCATTTTGGTCATGCCATCAATATCGTTCTTGCCTTCTATGTCGTTACGCAGAGAGGGAATGTCAGCCTGGTTTGCCAGAATGCTTTGCCCTTTTTCGGAGAGCACATAATCAAACCACAGTTTGGCAGCATTGCTGTGTTCCGCTTCGGCGCTGATAAACGACACGCGGGAAAGCACCAGGATGTAATCTTTCGGGTAGGCAATACCCAGTGAATTATCCCCTTTCGCCCGCGCTTCAGCGTAAGAGCCGAGGATGTTATAGCCGATCAGGTTTTCGCCGGAGGAGACGCGCTCCATCATGGTACCGGTAGAAGACTGCACCGTGAGTCCGCCCTTCGCCACGTCCGCCAGGCGGGTAAAGTACTCTTTATCGAATTTACGATCTTCCACCGCCAGCATGAAACCCAGCCCGGATTTTTCAATATCGTACGTCGTGACTTTGTTTTTAAACTTGTCGGCCTGACCAGCGATTAATTTTGCCAGCGCGGCGTGCGAGTCCGGGACATCGCCCTGTGGGATCAAGCGTTTATTGTAAATAAACACCACCGGTTCATAGGTGGTGCCATAGGCTTTATTCTGCCACACCGCCCATTTGGGTAATTTGCCCACTTCCGGGGAGGCATATTCATCGGCGTAATCCGTCGCCAGTTTTAATGCGGTGTCCATCGACGAGCTCCACACCACATCGCCGCTGCCGCCGCCAGAAGCCTGCTCGCTCAAATAACGGTTGTAGAGTTCGGTACTGTTCATGTCGTTATATTCAACTTTAATGCCCGGATATTGCGCCTCAAAGCCCTTGATCAGCGGCCCTGCGGCTTTGGTATCCGTGGTGGAATAAATAACGACCTTGCCCTCTTTGGTACCGGCATCAATAATTTTTTGGTAATCCGCCGGGTAGCCCTGCGGTACCGCAGCCAGCGCAGTGCCGGAAAAAAGCAGAGCCAGCGCAGCGACCAGAACATCTGTTTTCTTATCCATGAACAATCCCTCGGTATCATTTTTTAAACACAAATTTAACATATAGTCTGTGATCCGCCTGATGCAACGCAGTGGCTTGTTTTTTCCCACTTTTGTGACGCTGGCGTAATTAAAATTCAGGCTGTTGCAGTGCGAGGACATAAAGCGCCTTAACGCGCCGGATGACGGGGAAAAACAGCGTGAATCGCACGCCAGGAGAGTGCGAAAGGCGTGACAGGCGCGGTTACGGCGAAGGGTACGGCGGGGTTAATCCCCTAAAATTAACGGACGGTCATATAAGATAATGTGCTGCGGGTTTTGCGGATCGTACTTCACGGTCGTGCCGTTGCCCTCGGCAAACCGCACAATTTCACTGCTGGTCAGATGCTCAAACACGCTCGCCTGCACCACCAGCCCTTCTCGGGTTCTGAAACGCAATACCAGTTCACAGTAGACAGTGCGCCTGTCCATCCAGTTGGTGCGCTTAAGGGCAATAATATCGGCATTCGCGCCAATGCCATGTTTGTGCACATGCGCGTCAATACACAGCTGGCGGATCCAACGCGCTAACTTGTAAAGCCCAAACAGCAGCACTGCGGCGAGCCCAATCATGAAAATGACCTGAATAATGTCCATATCTCTGTTCTCGTTTTCTACCGTTATACGATAACGATTATTCGCCCAAAATCAGCGGTCGATCGTGGCGATATAACGCAATGCGTTTTGGATCAGCAGGATCGTATTTCAGTGCTGCAACATGACCCGGGGTGTACCGTATAAAACTGTCCCTGTCCAGCGCCCGTTCCAGGCTCGACTGTACCTCGACGCCTTCGCGGGTAATAAATTTAAAGGTCAGGCGATACACCGGATCTTCACCGTCAATCATCCCGGTCTTGCTGCGGTGAATGATTTCCGCATTCACGCCAATACCGCTTTTAAGCACGGCGGATTCCATTCTGAATTGCCGAAAACCCGGCATAATCATCGAAATCGCCTGGCGAAGCACAAACGCGATCAACAGGCCAAAGAAGAGTAAGAACAGAACTATCCAGCCCAATTCCATGCGCCCTCCATGAAAGATATCGTTCGGGGATTAATCGCCCAGGATCAGGGGCCTGTCATTATCATATAAAGCAATGCGCTTTGGGTTTTTCGGATCATACTTTAACGCCACCCCATTGCCTGGCGCATAACGCGTAAACCCCTCCATATCCAGCGCCCTGTCTATGCTTGATTGTACTTCGACACCTTCGCGAGTTTTGAATTTTACCGTGAGCCGGTACACTGGCATATCTGCGTCTATCAACGCTGTTTTGCTTCGGTGGATAATATCCGCATTGACGCCGATACCGATCTTCATTACCTGAGCTTCAACAAACATCTGTTTGATGTAGCGCCCAAAGGAAGCATAAAAGCCCTTCATGATGAGGATAACCACCACAGCAAAAAAAAGATAAAGAATATACCTCCAGTCAAATTCCATCTTATTATCTCCGGACTCGTACACGCTTTAAAAACAACGGCGGGGCGTCGTTAATAGTCATAAAAAGGTACAGCATACTCGCTTTATCGGAGCTCCTGATGAGAATATTCTGAAGCTCGTCGCTTATCGGAAATGGAATAAAGAATGCGTAAAGCCAATAACGTCTCACTTGTTACTACGCGCGATGCTACTGACTTCCGGCAAGCCCAATCGGCAGTATTGATCGCCGAGGAGGTCACAAACATTACCGTTCCCGGTCTGTTGCTCGAAGCGGCAATCCAGGTTGATGACACTCGCTATCTGCTGTGTCTGACCGATGACGTTATATATGAAGAGTCTCTGACCATTGCGCTCATTGATATCCGCCACGGCGTGCTGGAGATAGTGCATATTGGCCAGATGTGGGCGACGGGCTTTTTCGAGAATTTGATTGTCGACGCTGCGCATATCCGCTTTCGTTTTCTTGGCGAGGGCGAATGGGTGGTGAAAATAGCCTCTACGCCGCGACTGCGGTTGCCTTTCTTTTCCGATCCGCCGGGAGTAACGCGTTCACCCGGCTTACGAAAATATCTTTCTATCGAATACAGAAAATAACCCCGACGTGCCTGCCTGCGTTACGACACCGTGACGTTCATTATTTGTTCGTCTTTTCGTCATAAAACGATCATCCCCTGTCCCCTTAATGGTCGCCAGTTTACTGAAAAAACCGGAAGACCTATGAACAGCGCATTGGCAGAAATCTCTGAAGACCACTTTTCGTCTGTGCAAACCTTCAACACGGTGCCGAAACAAAAAGTGCTGAGCGTGCAAAACCTGCGTAAAGCCTATAACGTGCACCAGACGGTGCTGCACGACATCAGTTTTGATTTGCACCGCGGTGAAATGGTCGGCGTGATTGGCCGCTCCGGCGCGGGCAAGTCCACCCTGCTGCACGTACTGAACGGCACCCACAGCGCCACGTCTGGCGAGATCCTCAGCTTCCCGGAAGTGGGGACGCCCCGTGATGTCGCACACCTGAAAGGCCGCGCACTTAACCAGTGGCGCAGACAGTGCGGCATGATTTTTCAGGACTTCTGCCTGGTGCCGCGTCTCGATGTGTTGACCAATGTCCTGCTGGGTCGCCTGAGCCAGACCTCGACGCTGAAGTCCCTGTTTAAAGTGTTCACCGATGAAGACCGCGCCAAAGCCATTGCATTGCTTGAGTGGCTGAACATGCTGCCGCATGCCTTGCAGCGTGCGGAAACCCTCTCCGGTGGCCAAATGCAGCGCGTGGCGATTTGCCGGGCGCTGATCCAGAACCCCTCAATTTTACTGGCCGACGAGCCGGTCGCTTCACTGGATCCCAAAAACACCTCGCGCATTATGGGCGTACTGCGGGAAGTGAGCGAACAAGGCATTAGCGTGATGGTGAACCTGCACTCCGTCGAGCTGGTAAAAGAGTACTGCACCCGCGTAATCGGCGTGGCGCAGGGGCGGATTGTCTTTGACGATCACCCTTCCCGGCTGACGCAAGACGTGTTGCAGGTTCTTTATGGCGATGAAATAAGCCAGTTGCATTAATTCTTCCTTCCAATGAGACAACACAGGCAATGACAATGAAAAAGCATATTTCTGGTGCATTACGTTTCTCTGCATTGATGACAGGTTTACTGCTGGCGTGGCAGGCACCGGCGGCTGAGCAGCCGAAAGAGTTGAATCTGGGGATCCTGGGTGGGCAGAATGCGACCCAACAGATTGGCGATAACCAGTGTGTGAAAACGTTTCTCGATAAAGAACTGAGCGTGGATACCAAACTGCGCAACTCGTCTGACTACTCTGGCGTTATCCAGGGGCTGCTGGGGGGCAAAGTCGACGTGGTGCTGAGCATGTCGCCCTCGTCTTATGCTTCTGTTTATATCAACAACCCGAAAGCCGTTGATATCGTCGGTATCGCGGTTGATGACAAAGATAAATCCCGTGGTTACCACTCGGTAGTGATCGTCAAAGCCGACAGCCCCTACAAAAAACTGGAAGATCTGAAAGGCAAAGCATTTGGCTTCGCCGACCCGGACTCCACTTCCGGTTATCTGATCCCGAACTACGCGTTTAAACAGAAGTTCGGCGGCAACCCTGACAATAAATACAATAACTTCTTCTCCAGCGTTACCTTCTCCGGAGGCCATGAGCAGGACATTCTGGGCGTGCTGAACGGCCAGTTCGAAGGGGCGGTGACCTGGACGTCGATGGTCGGTGATTACGATAGCGGCTACAGCGTTGGGGCATTTAACCGCTTGATCCGTATGGATCACCCGAACCTGATGAAAGAGATCCGTATTATCTGGGAATCGCCGCTGATCCCGAACGGCCCGATCCTGGTGAGCAACAGCCTGCCGGCAGATTTTAAAGCCAAAGTCGTTACCGCCATTAAGAAACTGGATACTGAAAACCACGCCTGTTTTGTAAAAGCAATGGGCGGCACCCAGCATATCGGCCCCGGCAGTGTTGACGACTATAAGCAGATTATTGAGATGAAACGCGAGCTGGTTACCGCCCGCTAATTCACGGTTTCTCTCTTTCGCCAGCCCCTGCGTAAAAAACAGGGGCTTTTATTCGATTGTCATCAGGATCGACCGCAACGCATGAACATGTCGAATATGCAGTTTGAGCACTACTACCAGCAGGTCAGAATGCGCCAGAAGCGCGATACCGTGACCTGGTCTTTGCTGCTGCTGGCGCTCTATTACGCCGCCGGCCAGGCAGCGGAGTTTAACCTCGCCACCATCTGGCACTCGCTACCGAACTTTATGGATTACATGCTGGAAACCGTGCCGACGCTGCACTGGCCGGTGCTGTTTGCCGACAGCCACACCAAAGGGTCGCTGGCTTACTGGGGATACCGTCTGCCGATCCAGTTGCCGCTTATCTGGGAAACGCTGCAACTGGCGCTGGCCGCCACGTTACTCTCCTTCGTCGTGGCTGGGGTGCTGGCGTTTCTGGCGGCGGGTAATACCTGGTCGCCCCCTGCCGTGCGTTTTGCTATTCGCGCACTGGTGGCGTTTTTACGCACCATGCCAGAACTGGCGTGGGCGGTTATTTTTGTGATGGCGTTTGGCATTGGGGCGATACCCGGTTTCCTGGCGCTGGCGCTGCACACGGTCGGTAGCTTGACCAAGCTGTTTTACGAAGCGGTCGAGAGTACGCAGGATAAACCGGTACGCGGGCTGGCCGCCTGCGGGGCTACGCACCTGCAACGTATCCGCTTTGCCCTGTGGCCGCAGGTGAAACCCATTTTCCTCTCTTACGGTTTTATGCGACTGGAAATTAACTTCCGCTCCTCTACCATTCTGGGGCTGGTTGGCGCGGGCGGTATCGGCCAGGAACTGATGACCAATATCAAGCTCGACCGTTATGACCAGGTCAGCATCACACTGCTGTTGATCATTATTGTGGTGTCGGTACTGGATACGCTCTCTGGCCGTTTGCGTCAGTGGGTACTGGAGGGCAAAAAATGACAAGCTGGCAAACCGTACCGAACGTGGCGCTGAGCCGTAAATTGAATAAAAACCTGTTCCAGGCCCAGGGGCGTTACCTGCGCCGTCTCGCGCTGATCGCACTGGCGGTCGCGCTTTATTATCTTTGGTTCTTTATGCAGTTTGGCATTCCAGTTGATCAGGCACTCAACGGTATGCAGCAGATTGGGCGCTACATTTTGCGCATGTTCGTCTGGCATGATTTCCTCAACTGGCCCTTTGCCTACTACTTCACGCAAATTGGCATTACGCTGGCGATTGTTTTCGCCGGAACCTTAACCGCCACGGTGTTTGCCCTGCTGCTGTCGTTCCTCGCCGCACGCAACATTATGAAAGGCGGCGTGCTGGCGACGGTGGCATTTTTCATGCGCCGTTTATTCGACATCCTGCGCGGAGTTGATATGGCGATTTGGGGGCTGATTTTCGTGCGGGCTGTCGGGCTGGGGCCGCTCGCCGGGGTGCTGGCGATCATTATGCAGGACACCGGATTACTGGGTCGCCTGTATGCGGAAAGCCACGAAGCAGTGGATCGCGCCCCCGGGCGTGGGTTGACGGCAGTCGGCGCGGGCGGTTTACAGAAGCACCGGTTCAGTACGTTTACCCAATCTTTTCCGACTTTTCTCGCGCTGAGTCTGTATCAGATTGAGTCCAACACCCGTTCGGCTGCGGTACTGGGGTTTGTTGGCGCGGGGGGGATCGGGCTGATTTATGCCGAAAACATGCGCTTATGGAACTGGGATGTGGTGATGTTTATCACCGTGATCCTCGTGGCCGTAGTCATGCTGATGGATGCCGCGTCAGCCTGGCTGCGCCGACGCTACATTACCGGTAAATCAATCGCGTTATTTAAACCGGAGTAAGCTGCCAGTTGAGCACCGGCCAGTGGCGCTGCGCGCCCTGCGCTGCCAGCTTCTGGCATGGATTCACCAGGTAAACGTGATCGGCACGCTCACACAACGGCAGGTCGTTGATTGAATCCGTATAAAACGTCAGCGGCCCGCCATATTGTGGATGACGTGCTAGAAAGTCCTCGAGACAGGCGATTTTGCCTTGCTGGTAGCTCGGTGTCCCGTCAATCACGCCGGTGTAACGCCCGTTATCGGTTTTCACTTCCACGCCAATGGCGTGCTCAATCCCCAGCACCGGAGCGATAGCTTTCACCAGTAAACCCACCGATGCCGAGATAATCAGCATCGGTTGCTGCTGCGCCCGTAACCGCTCAATCAGCGCCCGTGCCTGAGGGTAAATGCGCGGAGCTATCTCTTTTTCAATGCACAGCGCAACCATACGATCCACCAGCGCGACAGGAATATCGGCCAGCGGCGACAGCGTTAATGCCACATACTCATGCAGATCCATTTCGCCGCGAGCGTAATCCTGCATCATCCGCTCTTCATGCAGCAGATAGTCCGGGTTAATGACAAAGCCTTCCTGCACCAGGTAGCGACTCCAGAGTGTGCTGCTGTCGCCGTGAATCAAGGTGTTATCGAGATCGAAAACATAAAGCGGTTGCGACATATGCCCCTCCATTTGGTTGATAAACAGACGTTCAGCATGCATAAAAAAGATGACAACTTAAAGATGTTACGCAGAAAGCAGAGAACGACATTGATTTGCTAAACCGTTTTAGTTAATTTTTAGCAATACTTTTTATCGGGAGAATAGCATGTCAGCTCGAGTCTGGTGTCTGGGAGACGCCGTGGTGGATTTACTGCCGGAAGGGGCAGGACGCCTGATGCAATGCCCTGGTGGCGCACCGGCGAATGTCGCCGTCGGCGTGGCGCGTTTACAGGGAAACAGTGGGTTTATTGGCCGCGTCGGGGATGATCCCTTCGGTCGCTTTATGCAACACACGCTGGCCAGCGAACAGGTAAACACCGACTTTATGGTCACCGATCCGGCGCAGCGCACCTCGACAGTGGTGGTTGCACTGGACGATGAAGGCGAGCGTTCTTTTACGTTTATGGTGCGCCCCAGCGCCGATCTGTTCCTTGAGACACAGGATTTACCCGCCTTTCATGCCGGGGAGTGGCTGCACTGCTGCTCAATTGCACTGGCGGCAGAACCGTCGCGCAGCACGACCTTCAGCGCCATGGAGCGCATCCGCAAAGCGGGTGGCTTTGTCAGTTTCGACCCCAATATCCGCCACGACCTGTGGTCAGACCCGGCCCTGCTTCGCCAGTGCCTGACGCGCGCTTTCGCGCTGGCCGATGTGGTGAAACTTTCCGAAGAGGAGCTGCTCTTTTTCAGCGGCTCCACGCACATCGAACACGGCATGCAGACACTGGCCGAACAGTATGCTATCCCGCTCGTGCTGGTGACGCAGGGTAAAGATGGCGTACTGGCCTGGCACAACGGCAAACCGTACCACTACCCAACGGTACCGGTAGTCAGTGTCGATACTACTGGCGCGGGCGATGCCTTTGTCGCGGGTTTGCTGTGGGGGCTGGCGGCGTATGGCCTGCCGGATAGCGAAACGACGCTGACGCAGCGGCTGGAGACGGCTCAAACCTGCGGCGCACTGGCCACCACCGCAAAAGGAGCGATGACAGCCCTGCCTTACCCTCATCAGCTTACTGAGCAATTGGCCTGAATTTACCGGGCGTATCGCTTCGTTTTGCGAGCCGTCTCACATTCACTAAACCGGTTTAGCAAATTTGATTGCCTCGGTAATTTCACCGTGATTATGATTTGCAACCTAAACCGGTTTAGCAAAATAACTCTGTGATGATGGCTCTTCCTTAGGGATGCAAAACGATGAAAAAAAGCACGCTCGCAATAACCCTTGGTTTGATTTTAAGTTCTGGCTCTGCCTGGGCCGCCGATCCCAGCACGAGCAGTATTGAAGCGCGCCTGGCGGCGCTGGAACAGCGCTTGCAGGCAGCAGAGCAGCGCGCGAGTGCCGCTGAAACCCGCGCACAGGCTGCAGAAAAACAGGCGCAGCAACTGGCTGCCGCACAGCAAAAAACGCAAACCACCACTACACAAGTGGAGCAGCGCACTGCGAAACTGGAGCAGAAATCCAGTGACGAAGGCGGCTTTGAATTTCACGGCTATGCACGTTCAGGCCTGCTGATGAACAACTCCGCCGCCAAAACCCAGGGCGGTCCAACGGTCACGCCCGCAGGAGAAACCGGCGGTCACGTAGGTCGTCTCGGTAACGAGCCGGATACCTATGTGGAGATGAACCTCGAACATAAACAGACCCTGGCCAACGGAGCGACTACCCGCTTTAAGGTGATGCTCGCCGACGGCCAGAAAACCTACAACGACTGGACGGCCTCCTCCAGCGATCTCAACCTGCGCCAGGCTTTCACCGAAATCGGCCACCTGCCCAGCTTTAGCGGTGCGTTTAAAGACTCCACCGTCTGGGCAGGTAAACGCTTCGACAGGGATAACTTCGACATCCACTGGATTGACTCCGATGTCGTCTTCCTCGCCGGGACAGGGGCGGGTGTTTATGACATGAAGTGGAGCGATAATGCCCGCAGTAACATCTCGGTGTATGGCCGCACATTTGGCGATATTGAGAACAGCGAAAACACCGCGCAAAACTATATTCTGTCGTTGAACAACTTCTACGGCCCGGTACAGTTGATGGTCAGCGGTATGCGTGCCAAAGATAACGACGATCGTCTGGATTTGGACGGCAACAAAGTGAAAGGAGATGCGGCCAACACCGGTGTACATGCCCTGCTCGGCTTGCATAACGACAGCTTCTACGGCCTGCGCGAGGGGTCAGCGAAGACCGCGCTGCTTTACGGTCACGGCCTGGGCGCAGAGGTGAAATCTATCGGTTCTGATGGCGCGTTGCTGTCGGATGCCAACACCTGGCGCCTGGCGAGCTACGGCATTACCCCGCTGGGCGGTGGCTGGCATATTGCGCCGGCACTGCTGGCGCAGAGCAGTAAAGATCGCTACGTCAAAGGCGACAGCTACCAGTGGGCGACTGCTAACCTGCGCCTGATTCAGGGCATTACTGAAAACTTCGAAATGCAGTACGAAGGTAGCTATCAGTACATGGATCTACGCCCGGAAGGCTATAACAGCCGTAACGCCGTGAGCGGCAGCTTCTACAAACTCACCGTCGCCCCGACGCTGAAAGCCAGCGATGTGGGTGAATTCCTGAAACGTCCGGAAATTCGCCTCTTCGCCACCTGGATGGACTGGGATCACCGTCTGGATAAGTATGCCAGCGATGATGCCTTTGGCAGCAACGGCTTCAAAGCCGGCGGCGAATGGAACTTCGGCGTACAAATGGAAACCTGGTTCTGATGAGGCTGGCTCCTGCGGGGTGCAGGAGCCGTCTCTCGCCTGGTTGACACCACAAAAACGATAAGACAGAGGTTTTTATGGATTTTGCACAAATTTCCCGGTCGCTACTGCCGTTACTGGGTGGCAAGGAGAATATCGCCAGCGCCGCGCACTGCGCCACGCGTCTGCGCCTGGTGCTGGTCGAGGATGCCAAAGCGGACACCGCCGCCATCGGCAAAGTGGACGGCGTAAAAGGCTGTTTTCGTAACGCCGGACAGTTGCAGATTATCTTTGGTACCGGCGTCGTCAACAAAGTCTACGCGGCGTTTATTGCCGAAGCGGGGATCAGCGAAACCAGTAAGTCAGAAGCCGCCGATATCGCCGCACGTAAGCTGAACCCGTTCCAGCGTATCGCCCGTTTGTTGTCGAATATTTTCGTACCGATTATTCCGGCGATTGTCGCTTCTGGTCTGTTAATGGGCCTGCTGGGTATGGTGAAAACCTACGGTTGGGTCAACCCGGATAACGCACTCTATATCATGCTCGACATGTTCAGTTCGGCGGCGTTTATCATTCTGCCGATCCTGATTGGTTTTACCGCTGCCCGTGAGTTCGGCGGTAACCCGTACCTAGGCGCAACGCTGGGCGGCATTCTGACTCACCCGGCGCTGACCAACGCCTGGGGGGTGGCGGCTGGTTTCCACACCATGAATTTCTTCGGCATTGAAGTGGCGATGATTGGCTACCAGGGCACCGTTTTTCCGGTCCTGCTGGCAGTGTGGTTTATGAGCGTGCTGGAGAAGCAACTGCGTCGTGTGATCCCGGATGCGCTGGATCTGATCCTGACGCCATTCCTGACGGTGATCATCTCCGGTTTCATCGCCATGCTGATTATCGGCCCCGCCGGACGTGCGCTGGGCGACGGCATCTCCTTTGTGCTCAGCACGCTGATCGCCCATGCCGGCTGGCTGGCCGGGTTGCTGTTTGGCGGGCTCTATTCAGTGATTGTCATCACCGGCGTGCATCACAGCTTCCACGCTATTGAAGCCGGGCTATTGGGTAATCCCTCAATCGGCGTAAACTTCCTGTTACCGATCTGGGCGATGGCGAACGTTGCTCAGGGCGGCGCCTGCCTGGCCGTGTGGTTTAAAACCAAAGATGCGAAAATCAAAGCGATCACCCTGCCGTCGGCGTTCTCTGCCCTGCTCGGCATTACCGAAGCTGCGATTTTCGGTATCAACCTGCGCTTTGTTAAACCGTTTATTGCTGCGCTGGTGGGCGGAGCCGTGGGCGGGGCCTGGGTGGTGTCTGTGCATGTTTATATGACTGCTGTCGGCCTGACCGGCATTCCGGGCATGGCGATTGTGCAGGCCAGCTCGCTGCTTAATTATGCCATCGGCATGGTTATCGCATTTAGCGTCGCCTTTGTGCTCTCATACCTGCTGAAATACAAAACGGACTCTGAATAATGGCTGAAAAAAACCTGCTCCCTGCCATGTTACAGGCAGTGATGAAAGGCCAGCCCAGGGCGCTAAAAGACAGCCATTACCCCGGCTGGCACCTTGCGCCCACCACCGGGCTGCTCAACGATCCGAACGGTTTCATTCACTTTGGCGGGCGTTACCACCTTTTTTACCAGTGGAATGCGCTGGGCTGCCAGCACCTGCACAAAGGCTGGGCGCACTGGAGTTCGGACGATCTGCTGCACTGGCAGCATGAACCGGTGGCGCTGTTGCCGGATCAAGAGTATGACCGCAGCGGCTGCTACTCGGGCAGCGCGGTGGATAATAACGGTGTGCTGACACTCTGCTACACCGGCAATGTGAAGTTTGATGACGGTACGCGTACCGCCTGGCAATGTCTGGCGGTGCAAAACAGCGAAGGCGGCTTCGATAAGCTTGGCCCGGCGCTCCCCTTACCGCATGGCTATACCGGGCATGTGCGCGATCCCAAAGTCTGGCGGCATGGCGAGTACTGGTACATGGTGCTGGGGGCGCAGGATCTGCAATTGCAAGGTAAGGTGCTGCTGCTGCGTTCCGAAAATTTATGGAACTGGCAGAACCTGGGCGAAGTCGCCGGAAGCGGACTCGGCGGTCTGGATGCAGCGGGTTATATGTGGGAATGCCCGGACATGTTCGCCCTCGACGACCACACATTTCTTATCTGCTGCCCGCAGGGTCTGGCACGGGAAGAGAAGCGCTGGCTGAATACCTATCCGAGCGCCTACCTGAGCGGCCAACTGGATTACGCCAACGCGCGCTACCTGCACGGCGGGTTTAGCGAGCTGGACAGTGGGTTTGAGTTTTATGCCCCGCAAACCACCCTGACTGCAGACGGGCGTCGCCTGCTGGTGGGCTGGATGGGGGTACCGGATGGCGAAGAGATGCTGCAACCTACCGTCGCCAATGGCTGGATCCACCAAATGACCTGCCTGCGCGAACTCACCTCTCGCGATGGCAAACTTTTGCAACAGCCGATTGTTGAGTTGCAGGCGCTGCGCGGTGAAGAGCAGAGCTGGCAGGGCACGGCCGATCGCCTGCCCGCGCTGGATGCACAACGTCTTGAACTGGTGCTGGAGTGCGACGCCGGGGTGACGCTGGATTTTGCCGGTACGCTGATACTGCAGTGGCACCAGGACGAACTGCGTCTTGCGCGTCGTAGCCTCGAAACGGGCGAGTGGTTGTACCGCTACTGGTGCGGTAATACCCGGAAATTGCAGATTCTGTGCGATCACTCCAGCGTTGAGATCTTTATTAACGATGGCGAAGGTGTGATGAGCAGCCGCTACTTCCCTGAGCATCCGGCGAAATTAACCCTGTCAGGCGACGCAGAAGTACGGGCACGCTACTGGTCGTTACGTTCTTGCATGGTAGAATAAGTGCTTGTTTCATTAACCGATGCAAAACCGTGAGAAAAACAAAACGCGTTACCATCAGTGATATCGCCGCGCTGGCAGGGGTGTCAAAAGCCACTGCCAGCCTGGTGCTTAACGGCCGGGGTAAAGAGTTGCGGGTGGCGCAGGAGACACGCGAGCGTGTCCTGACGATTGCCCAGCAGCATCATTATCAGCCGAGTATTCACGCCCGCCTGTTGCGCGAAAACCGCAGCCATACGTTGGGGCTGGTGGTGCCGGAAATTACCAACTACGGTTTTGCCGTTTTTTCTCACGAGCTGGAAAACCTCTGCCGCGAAGCGGGCCTGCAACTTCTGATCTCCTGCACTGACGAAAACGCCAGTCAGGAAACCGTGGTGGTTAACAACCTGGTGGCGCGTCAGGTCGATGGCCTGATTGTCGCTTCCAGCATGCAAAGCGACAGCGACTACGTGAAGCTCAGTGAACAGCTGCCAGTGGTGTTGTTTGACCGCCATATCAATGAAACGCGCCTGCCGCTGGTGATCACCGACTCGCTCACCCCTACCGCCGGGCTGGTGGAACGCCTGGCACGGGCCAATCCTGACGAAATCTATTTTCTTGGCGGCCAGCCACGTTTGTCACCGACTAAAGATCGCCTCGCCGGGTTTATGCAAGGGCTGGAACGCGCCGGCGTCACGCCGCGCCCTGAATGGATTATTCACGGCAATTATCACCCCAGCAGCGGCTATGAGATGTTCGCCGCGCTGTGCGCCAGGTTAGGCCGCCCGCCGAAAGCGCTGTTTACCGCCGCCTGTGGTCTGCTGGAAGGGGTGCTGCGCTATATGAGCCAGCACCATCTGCTGGAGAGCGACATCCACATTGCCAGCTTTGACGATCACTACCTCTATGACTCACTGTCGCTGCCGATTGATACCGTGGAACAACATATCCCACGCCTGGCGCAGGACTGCTTCGACATCATCACGCAGATGATTGAGGGCAACGAGCCGACTTCGCCGCAGCGCATTTTGCCTGCAACGTTGCGCTGGCGGCACCCGTAAGGCCTCAGCGGTTGAACGGTATTCCCTTCAGCGGCTGTTGCGGTTCGCCTGGCGCGAGCAATGAACCGCAGCTGTTTTGCTGCGGGGAGTGCGCCATTACCTCACGCACAAAGGCCAGTTCATCGCCAAATGCCACGTTCACCGTGCCGTTGTGGGTAATGCCGGGATAGGTTTTCCACTCGACGGCATTCCCCCCGGCGCACAGCGCGGCGACAGCGGCATATTGATGATGCGGAGCCAGTGTGTGATCAGCCAGCCCGGTGGCGGTAAAGAGCGGCGCAGGAAATAGCTTCACGGGCATATCCGTCACCGGCAGCAGGGCGGCATCCACCTGGCGTGAACCGCCGATAAACGCCTTCGCGCCGGTGATGTTCTCGCGCCGTTCATATTTCCCCAACTCTGGCATACAGGCCGTTCTGGCGAGAGCCAGCATCTTCGCCCCCGGCTCAGTTACCCATTTATCGGCCTCGGGGGCACCGTCCGGCAGCGATCCGCCGATCAACCGCAGTAACGTAAAACGCGCAGGATCGCGCTGACCAGGGCGGGCATGGCCAGGTTTGATGGGGCCATCCGGAAAGGTGGCGACAATTCCTGTGGCGATTGTCGCGCGCAGCTTCAGTTCGGGTGCATAGTCTGGCGCAATCAGGCTCGCCCCGAGCGATGCACCGGAACCTTGCGATTGCCCGCTGATCACCAGGTTATTGGCAACCTGCTGCGGCCAGGTTTGCCGGGCCGCGCGCACGCTGTCGAGCACCGAACGCCCTTCCGCCTCCCAGTTCATATAGGGGTGTGGGCCTGGCCCACCGAGTCCCTGGTAATCGGTCGCAACCACAACAAAGCCCTGCTTAAGCCATTGATTGATATAGTTTGCATCGCGCGGGGTGGGGTTGGTCCATGAGGGCGCGCAGGCATCGGCGACGCCCAGCGTCCCGTGCGCCCACGCGAGCACCGGCCAGCCACCGGCGGGCGGCTCTCCTTTCGGGAACCAGACAGCACCACTGACCGGGACAATGCCTGCATTCCAGCGTTTATCTTGCGAGGTATAAAGAATGCGTTGCGTTTGCCCGGCATCGGTGATGCCAGGCGAAGGTGGCTGAGGCTCTTCGCGCAGCATCACGCCCGGTTGAGAGGGCAGCGCGCTGTCCCAGATATAAAACGGCGAAAGCGACTGGTCGCCCACCGCCGCTCCCACAGGCAACGCATGACTCCATGCGTTTGCACCACTGGCCCACGCCGTCAGCCATGCTGCCAGCACCCATAATATGTTTTTCATCGTCCGGCAAACCTCAGGTTATTCTCTGATTAATAACAAGGTATTTCAGGCCAGTAAACGCATATGTTTGTAATAATTCAACCGAAAAGTGCGAGTGTTTTATTCAACACGAAGCGTGACGTTATTTTTAAAATATCGCCAGAAAATTTCAAATAATAATGACGCAACGATATATCGCTAGACCACAATAATGATTTTTCCAACCATCCGGGCGATTTATTCATTATTGATGTGTTTTTTGTGAATAATCACGCATATCCGTAAGTCAAATGCCCGTCAATATCAAACATAACATCATGATAGTGTGTAACTTTTGCATAAACACACAACAACCCTTGTGCTGATGCACATATTTTTCCCTTATCGAGCTCCTTACTATTTAAAAACTATAATAACAGGAGCACACCCATGACTGAGACAGGGCATCTGCAGGTACCTCCCGAATTGCAAAAACATATTTCCAGCGCGGTCGGAAAATTCTTCCGCCGTATCATTCCTATGCTGGCAATAATGTTGATCATTAATCAAATCGACCGTTCTAATATTGGCTTTATTAAAGCTGAACTGCACACTGACGCCGGGATCAGCGCCGCGGCCTTTGGCCTTGGGGCCGGTCTGTTTTTTATTGGTTATGCGCTGTTTGAAGTCCCCAGTAATATCATGATGAAACGTTATGGCGCGCGGCTGTGGCTCACCCGCATTATGGTGACCTGGGGGCTGGTGGTGATGTTGACCGGGTTTGTTACCTCGCCGGTACAGTTTTATGCACTGCGTTTTTTGCTCGGCGTTGCGGAAGCGGGCTTTTTCCCCGGTGTGTTGTTTTACTTTCGTCAGTGGGTGCCAAACAGCCATCGCGGGCGCGCGACGGCAATGATCTTAAGCGCCTCGGCAGGGGCATTCCTCTTTTCCGGTCCGATTACCGGTTCCATCCTGATGATGCATGATTTCATGGGTATTGCTGGCTGGAAATGGGTGATGTTTCTGGAAGGCGGCGGCTCGGTCCTGGTAGGGCTGATTGCGCTGGCAGTGCTGGTGTCGCGCCCACAAGATGCACGCTGGCTTAGCGCCGAAGAGAAACACGCGCTGACTGCGTTGCTGGAGCAGGAAGACCACGCGCGTGAAAGCTACCACACCACACCGGGAAAATGGGCGTTACTTACCGACCGGCGGCTGCTGACCTATTGTCTGATCTTCTTCACCATGACCATGACCGGCTACACGCTGGTGTTCTGGCTGCCGCAGATTATCCAGCGTATTCAGGGGTTCAGCAGTTTTGGTATCGGCCTGCTCACCGCCATCCCCTGGATGTGCGCCATTATTGCGCTCAATGTCGTGGGCCGTTACAGCGACCGCTACCGCGACAAACTGAACCAGGGGCTGGGCCTGGCGATGCTGGTTGCCGCCTGTGGCACCTTTATGGCGACAATGGGTAACCCGTGGTTCGGTTTTGTGGCAATGATTATTGCCTGCATCGGTTCGAAAGTGAGCGCCACGCTGTTCTGGCCGATGCCGCAAGGCGAGTTGCCCGCCAGCATTGTGGCGCCAGGCATTGCGTTGATTAATTCCATTGGCAATCTCGGCGGCTTTTTCGCCCCGACGGTGTTTGGCTACCTGGAACTGACCACCGGCTCCACCACCGGTGGGCTGTATGCGTTAACCAGCGTTTCTGTGATCACCGGGTTGTGGCTGCTGCTGTTCCGGCATACCCCCGCCCCCGGTGCCTTTGTGACCGTGGAGAATAAACATGTCCGCTAGCCCGATAATAACCAAAATGCAGGTCATTCCGGTGGCCGGGTACGACAGTATGCTGCTGAATATTGGCGGGGCGCATAACTGCTATTTCACCCGCATTCTGGTGCAACTGACCGATTCCAGCGGTCATACCGGCGTCGGCGAATGCCCATGCCACAGTTCAGTGCTGGACTTGCTGGCGCGCTTTGAACCACAGATTGTCGGCAGTGAGTTGCTGCGTCTGAATCACACCCTCAGCCAGCTGTGGCGCAGCGATGCACGCAACCAGCACAGTACGCTGGCCGACACGATTCATATTCCGCAGATGAACCCGGAAAAGTTTTATAACGCCGTGGCGGCGATTGAAGCCGCGCTGCTGGACTTACAGGGAAAATGGCTCAATTTGCCGGTGGCGGATCTGCTGGCTTGCGGCAAACAGCGCGATCGCATTCCGGTGCTCGGCTATCTGTTTTATGTCGCCGATCGCCGTAAAACGACGATGAACTACCTGTCCGGCGAAGATGAGCATGGCGACTGGTTCCGGCTGCGCCACCAGCAGGCTATGGATCATGAAAGTGTGGTGCGTCTGGCCGAGGCGGCCACAGAACAGTACGGTTTTCGCGACTTTAAACTGAAAGGCGGCGTGCACGCGGGCGACTATGAAGTGGAAACGGTCGAGCGGCTGCTGGCGCGCTTCCCCGGTGCGCGGGTGACGGTTGATCCTAATGCCAGTTGGTCGCTGGAAGAGGCGATACGGCTGGGCAAACAGCTGGCCGGGCGCGTGCCTTACCTGGAAGATCCCTGCGGCGCGGAACAGGGATTTTCTGGTCGCGAAACCCTGGCGGAGTTTAAACGGGCCACGGGCGTCCCGGTTGCGACCAATATGATTGCCAATGACTGGCGGCAGCTGGAGCATGCGTTACGACTGAATGCTATCGATATCCCTCTGGCGGACCCGCACTTCTGGACACTGCGCAATGCCCATACCGTCGGGCAATTATGCAGTGAGTGGGGACTCACAACCGGTTGTCATTCGAATAATCACTTCGATATTTCGCTGGCGATGGTGGCTCACCTGGGCGCCGCCGCGCCGGGCGATCGCATTACCGCGTTTGATACGCACTGGATCTGGCAGGATGGCCAGCAACTTAGCCAAGAACCACCGAAAATTCGCGACGGTTTTCTGGCGCTGCCGGAAGGACCAGGGCTCGGGATTACGCTGAATATGGCGCGCGTAGAAGCGGCGCATCAACTTTACCTGTCATTGCCGGATAAAAACCGTAACGATGCCATCGGCATGCAATTTCTGATCGATAACTGGACGTTTAACGCCAAGCGCCCGACCCTGATGCGCCCGTAAAGTCATGCCGTCAGCGCCAGAGTCTGGCGGCACTCTTCACTTGT
The DNA here is from genome assembly GCF_032052965.1 of Kosakonia sp. GTDB lineage: Bacteria > Pseudomonadota > Gammaproteobacteria > Enterobacterales > Enterobacteriaceae > Kosakonia. The sequence continues at coordinate 29,221 of NZ_DAMBVN010000022.1, read as the reverse complement.
ATTCTCCCCCCCTTTATTTTAGATTTATCTAAATTTAGAAAAATCTAAACTAAAATGAACGCGACCCAAATCAACCTACTGCAGGCGCAGGCCGCTCAGGCCAGCTGCCTGCTGAAATCAATGAGCAACCCGCACCGACTGCTTATTCTCTGTATGCTGATCGATGCGCCAGGCACTCCGGCAGGCGAACTGAGCGCTATCACTGGTCTGAGCCCTTCTGCTACATCCCAACATCTGGCACGCATGAAGGAAGAAGGTCTGGTCGTAAGTCAGCGCGACGCTCAGCGGGTGAATTACTTTATTAAAGATCCTGCAGTACGGGAAATTATCAGCACACTCAAGGGCATATACTGCCCGGAGGCATAATCATGCATTACACTCAGACTACGCCGAAAGAGGCCCTTGCGTTACAGAAAAAGGGCGCAGTAATTGTCGATATTCGCCAGCCGGCAGAGTTTCGCCGCGAGCATTTGCAAGACGCGCTCTCGCTGCCGCTTGACGAAATACAGGCCGGGAAAATGCTCCCGCCGACACAAACGGTGATCTTTCATTGCCAGTCCGGCATGCGAACTCAACAAAACATTGCGGCACTGGTGCAGGCAGCCGGCACGGCAGAGGTCATGATCCTTGAAGGCGGATTAAATCACTGGAAACAGGTGAACCTGCCAACCATTGAAGATAAAAGCCAGCCACGCCCGCTGATGCAACAGGTGCAAATCGTTGCCGGTACGTTGATCCTCGCCGGTGTGGTACTGGGTTATACCGTCAACCCTGGCTTTTTCCTGCTGTCGGGTTTTGTCGGCGCGGGACTGCTGTTCGCCGGGCTTAGCGGCTGGTGTGGCATGGCGCTACTGCTGGCGAAAATGCCATGGAACAACCGTTAAGGGTTTTGCAGGCCATCGCCAATTGTCGTGAATTGCCAGGCAAAAACAGCGGCAGGATAATAGCACTTTGCGAGGGAGAGCCATCATTGAACAAAAAACAGAGTGAACTGAGTAAGTTTTTAAGCTACGTGCTGCGCCATGAGCCACAGGCGATTGACCTGACACTGGATGCAGAAGGCTGGGCCAGTGTTGACGCGTTAATCGCGGGGGCAGCCAGACAGGGTTATCACTATACCCCTGCGCTGATCCAGGAAATTGTCGATACCAGCGACAAAAAGCGCTTTACGCTTTCTGTCGATGGCGCACGCATTCGCGCCGCGCAGGGGCATTCAACTTCGCAAGTGAAAATTTCGTACACGCCTGTAACACCGCCCGGTACGCTATACCACGGTACTGCTACCCGTTTTCTGGAGGACATCCTGGCCCAGGGGCTGGAGGCGAAGTCGCGCCAGCATGTGCATTTATCTGCCGATGAAGTCACCGCAACAACTGTCGGGCAACGCCACGGCAAACCCGTGGTGTTACGCATTCTCGCGGGCGAAATGCATGCGCAAGGCTTTGTTTTCTATCAAGCCGACAACGGCGTGTGGCTGACGGAAGCCGTACCAGCGGCATTTATTCAGCAATAACCCCCTGTTCTGGCGATTCTCCTCTGGGTCAAATGAGTGATATATTCAGCCCATAATCCAAGGAGACGCCATGGCGGAATTAGATTCACTTGCGCAGGATCTGCTGGCGCAGGCCGACACTGACCAACAGCGGCAGCAGTTGCGCGACCGGGCATTACTCGACCAGGTACTGGAAATTTACGGCCAGAAATATGTGGCAGAGCAGTTAAAAAAAGCGGGCAAACTCGAATGGAGCCGCGAATCCCTTAACCGCTGGGTCAATGGCAAAGGCGCGGCGAAAAGGCTGACCGCAGCCGAAGAAGCGTTGCTGCGCGACCTGCTGCCTTCCCCGCCGGCACACCACCCGCATTATCGCTTTCGTTTTATCGATCTCTTTGCCGGTATCGGCGGCATTCGTAGCGGCTTTGAGGCCATCGGCGGGCAGTGTGTTTTTACCAGCGAATGGAATAAAAATGCGGTGCGCACCTACAAAGCCAACTGGTACAACGATAAAGCCACGCACACCTTTAATCAGGATATTCGCGAGGTGACGCTGAGCGGCAACCCCGCTATCAGTGAAACAGAAGCCTACGCACACATTACCCAGCACATCCCCGAACACGATGTGCTGCTGGCAGGTTTTCCCTGTCAGCCATTCAGCCTTGCTGGCGTCAGTAAAAAGAATGCGCTTGGCCGCGCCCACGGTTTTGAATGCGAAGCGCAAGGGACGCTCTTTTTTGACGTTGCACGGATCATCAAAGCCCGCCGCCCGGCCATTTTTGTACTGGAAAACGTTAAAAACCTGAAAAGCCATGACAAAGGCAAAACCTTTAGCGTGATCATGAATACGCTGGACGAACTGGGTTACGACGTGGCCGACGCCGATGCGTCGGGTAAAGACGATCCGAAAATTATCGATGGTAAGCATTTTCTGCCGCAGCACCGGGAGCGCATTGTGCTGGTCGGCTTCCGCCGGGATTTACAACTTAGCGAAGGCTTTACACTGCGCGATATTGACCGCCTTTACCCGGCGCAGCGCCCGACATTTGGCGAGCTGCTTGATCCCTCCGTCGACAGTAAGTACGTGCTGTCGCAGAAATTGTGGGACTACCTCTACCGCTATGCCAAAAAACATGCGGCAAAAGGCAACGGTTTCGGCTTTGGGCTGGTCGATCCGACCCGTGCCGATAGCGTCGCCCGCACCCTGTCGGCACGCTACCATAAAGATGGCTCGGAGATTCTGGTCGATCGCGGCTGGGATAAAGCCCTTGGCGAAACCGATTTTACGCACGCAGAAAACCAGGCCCGACGCCCGCGCCGCCTGACACCGCACGAATGCGCCCGCCTGATGGGCTTCGAAAAAGTGGGGCAAAACGCGTTCCGTATTCCCGTCTCTGATACCCAGGCTTACCGCCAGTTTGGCAATTCGGTGGTGGTACCGGTGTTTGCCGCCGTGGCAAAACTGCTGGAGCCGCGTATCGCACTGGCGGTAAAACGGCGCAACAAAAAGTAACCCAACAGTCCGGTGTGTGACGCACCGGGCACTTTATTTAGTCCACGTTAAGTGTTTAAAAAGCGATCATAAAGTTACTGCCGGCCAGGTCGATAATTGTTGAGCAATCCCGACTCTTTCACGGACTATGGCCATGCTTAAAAATATACGGGTTATTACCGGCATTATTATTGCTCTCTCAGTATTTTGCCTCCTTCAACTGGTCACCGGGGGTCTCTTCTACTCGGCGGTCAACAACGACAGAATCAACTTCCAGAACACGGGTGTTCTGAACGCACAGCAAGAAAATCTTGGCGACAGCGTAAATACGCTAGTCAAAACACGTGTCACCGTTACACGAGTGGCTATCCGCTTTTTAAAAAACCAGCGCGATCCCGCGTCGCTTGCCAGTATCGATAAACTGCTGACCACGGCGACCGACTCGCTCGGTAAAGCCGACGTTTACTTCAACAACTATAAAAGCACACCGCGTGTTGCGGGTCAGGATCAGGCGTTAGCCGATGAAGTCGCGCAAAACGTCACCAAAATGCACGATGTGTTGCAACAGTCGATTACCTTCCTGAAAGCCAATAATTACGAAGCCTACGGCAACCTGGATGCGCAGCAAGCGCAGGATGATATGGAGGCCAGCTATGCCAAATGGCGGGCTGAAAATAACACCTTCCTGCAAGCCGCCGCCCAGGAAAACCAAAGCAGCTTTACCAGCATGCAGTGGACACTCGGCACGATTTTGCTGGTGGTGATTGCGGTAATGGTGGTGATTTGGCTCGGCCTGCAACATTTATTGCTGAGGCCACTGCACAGCATTATGAGCCATATCCGCGCGATTGCTGGCGGCGATTTGACCCAGTCCATTTCCGCCCAGGGCCGCAACGAAATGAGCCAACTGGCCGCGGGCCTGCATGAAATGCAATCCTCGCTGGTGCAGACTGTTAGCGCCGTGCGTAACAGTTCCGACTCGATTTACACCGGGGCGAGTGAAATCTCTACCGGCAATAACGATCTCTCTTCTCGTACTGAGCAGCAGGCTGCCTCGCTGGAAGAGACGGCCGCCAGTATGGAGCAACTGACTGCCACGGTGAAACAGAACACCGACAACGCCCGTCAGGCCTCACAACTGGCGAAAACGGCTTCGGATACCGCCGCGCGCGGCGGCCAGGTCGTCAGCAATGTGGTGCGCACAATGAGCGAAATCTCCGACAGCTCGCAGCAAATTGCGCATATTACCAGTGTGATTGATGGCATCGCTTTCCAGACCAATATTCTGGCGCTCAACGCCGCCGTCGAAGCTGCCCGCGCGGGTGAGCAGGGTCGCGGTTTCGCCGTGGTCGCCGGGGAAGTTCGCACCCTTGCCAGCCGCAGCGCCCAGGCAGCGAAAGAGATCAAGACACTGATCGAAAACTCCGTTAACCGTGTCAACTCGGGTACCACCCAGGTAGCAGAAGCGGGCGACACGATGAAGGAGATCGTTAACGCCGTTACCCGCGTGACCGATATCATGGGGGAAATCGCCTCTGCGTCGGAAGAGCAAAGCAAAGGGATCGAGCAGGTGAGCCTTGCAGTGTCGCAAATGGACAGCGTCACCCAGCAGAACGCCTCGCTGGTGCAGGAGTCTGCCGCCGCCTCTGCGGCGCTGGAAGAGCAGGCTGAACAGTTGCGCCAGGCGGTTGCGGTATTCCGCGTCAACGGCCATAACGCACTGACCAGTAGCAAACCCGGCAAACCGCAAGCAGCGCCCCTTCGCCCGGTAGCTGCGACGCAATCCACCAGCGACAATAACTGGGAAACCTTCTAATCCACTGAGACGGCCGGCGCGAGCGGATATCGCGCCGGTTAATCATTAACCCATTCCGTTATGTGAAACCGTAAGTGATCGATATAGTGCGTCAGTTTCGGTAACGGGCGGCTATCCTGCCGCCACAGCAGGTGAATCGGGCGTGGTACGGGCAAAAAGCGTTGCAGTACCGGCACCAGCTTGCCGCTGTGCAGCTCACCGCGAACCAGAATCTCCGGCTGCAACAATAAGCCCGCTCCGGCAATGGCCGCCATCCGCAAGCCCTGCCCGTCATTACAGCGCAACACCGGATCACGCTGCCAGCGTATTTCACCGCCGTCGCCAGGCAATTTCCACTCGTTATGCGCGTTCCATACCATGTGTGTCAGGCAGCGGTGATCGCGCAGATCGTCCGGTGTCACCGGCGTGCCATAACGCGCCAGATAGGACGGCGCAGCGCAAATCACCATCCGGTACAGACACAGCGGTTTAGCCACCACATCGTCGGGGCACACGTCGCCAATACGGATCGCCAGGTCAAATCCCTCTTCGACCAGATCGACCCGCCGGTTACTGAGCTCCAGTTCAACACGCACCTGCGGCCACTCGTTCAGAAAAACGGCCGTCAAGGGTGCAATGACGCAGGCGCCAAACGTGGTCGGGGCGCTAACACGCAGGGTGCCGGCGGGCGTAGCCCGTAGCCGCTCAATGGAGGTTTCCGCTACATGTACCTGCTCCAGCACCCGGCGGGCTTCTTCGTAGAAAACGCGGCCAGCATCGGTCAGGCTTTGCCGCCGGGTATTGCGTACCAGTAAACGCGTGCCGAGGGCGTTTTCCAGTTGCCCGACGTACTTCCCCACCATCACTGCCGAGATCGCCAGCCGGGCGGCGGCTTCTGTAAAATTGCCCTCCTCCACTACCGTGACGAAGATCTCCATACTGCGCAGTTTATCCATATTGCTAACCTACACTTTGTAATCAACAAACCTTTCACTCATTTATCTTATCAATGATTAGGGAAAGAATGCGCTCTTCCAGGACAGATGGAGAGCACAATGAAAATTATCGTTATTGGTGCCACCGGCACCGTGGGCAGCGCGGTGGTTGATGAACTGCGCAAAGACAATCAGCATGACATTTTTTGCGTTGGCTTTACGCGCGGCGATCTGCAGGTCGATATTACCCGGGATGAGAGCGTGCAGGCCATGTTTGCCGCAACCGGACGTGTGGATGCGATCGTCGCCGCGACGGGGGATCTGTTTTTCGGCCCGCTGACGAGCATGACGGCGAAAGATTTTGCGTTGGGTCTGGAAAGTAAACTGCTGGGACAGGTACGGCTGGCATTAATTGGCCAGCATTATCTCAATGATGGCGGCTCGATTACCCTGACAAGCGGGATCGTTGGTGTGGAACCCATTGCCCAGGGCGCTAATGCCACCACCGTTAACGCTGCGCTGGAGGGTTTTGTCAAAGCGGCGGCCTGCGAATTGCCGCGTGGCATACGTATCAACGTGGTTAGCCCAACGATGCTGGCAGAATCCGCCGCGGGCTATGGCCCTTTCTTTCCGGGGTTTGAAAGTGTGCCGGCAGCGCGCGTCGCACTGGCTTATCGCCGCAGTATCGCTGGCGTGCAGACCGGGCGCACCTATGCCGTTGGTTATTAAACACATCCCCGCCGTAGCGGGGATGGCCACTATTTTACGGCACTGACGTTATTCACAAAGCTTTGCCACTGCTGCTGCAACGCGCTGATGTGGCTTTTTTCCATCTCACTGATGTACGGCAGCGAAGGGCTTGCATTCACCCGGTCATTAAGCTGAGTAAACCAGACATCGCTGTCTTTACTGCTGGCAGTCAGTTGTAACATCTCGTTGCGCACGGTCTGCGAAGCGTGTGTCCCGGCGCTCAGTTGTGCAATCGCTTCCTGATGGTGCTGCGCCTGCCCGCTATCGCCAAGACTTTGTGCCAGCGTGGCCGCCTGGGTGAGTACCACGCGGGTCTGCTGATCCGCTTGATCGGCTTTTTCACGGATAAATTGGGCAACAAAATCGCTGGCCTGCTGCTGATAATCCGCAGAGACGTACTGTTGCACCACTTTGTTAAGCTTGGCTTGTGTCAGTGCCAAATCCATCGCGTTGGTGGTGTAGTCGCCACTGACTTCAGGGGACGTCATTGCCTGATGGAGCGCATTGGCCATATCGTCAGCGGCAACTGTTGAGTGCTGGAAAAAGTCGATAAAACGCACGGCATCGTTAGCGGTGGCCGGATCGCCATAAAACGCACTGGCCAGGCTCGGCCCACCACGGGTCGTGGCTGCTATGTTGTTATTCCGCGTCGCTGCCACAGCGCGGGTCGTTTCTTCAATCTGTTCTTTGGTCGGTGGGGTATGACCTTCCATCCCGCGCGCAAGCGCTTCGGCAGAGAAAGTTACTGCAATGGAACTCTCGGTGACGATCTCTTTACCTGCAAAGATGATGGTCTTTGACTGACGCGTCGTATCGGGCATATTTTGTGTGGCAGACACAGCTCCGACGTCCTTAATGCTCATCTCTTCTCCTTAGAATCATTACCAGACGAGGTATTTATCGTCTGAATGAAACAAATCTTTACGATTTTGGCGAGAATATATGCAGCATGCGAGCAGGGCGGGCGGTAAACCGCCCGCCTGAAGATCAGTCGCGCGTTTGTACCCAAAAGGCGTGGATCAGACCTGGGATGTACCCCAGCAGCGTGAGTAAGATGTTAAGAAGAAATGCCCAGCCGAAACCTTTGCCAAGCAGTACGCCAAGTGGCGGCAGAATAATCGTAAAGACAATACGCCAGAAACCCATACAGCCTCCCTTGCAAGTACATTGCAGCTCATTGAAAAAAAACACTTTCTCTTTAAGAATAGTTGCTGAGGCTGGCCTCGCCACCTTTATCTGGCGCTTTTACGCTGTTTTACGCTATCGCTGCGCTATACCGTAACTCCGCGCCAGGCTATGGTTATGAACACAAACTCACAACAAAGGAGCTCTGTATGTTTTCTGTCGGCGATATCGTGCAACCGCGCATTGGCGGCCCGAAATTAAAGGTGCTTGAAGTCCATGAAGATCAACTCGTTGCAGTGCCTGCCCATGATGAGCAAGCGGACAAACTTACGCTGAAGGCCGAGGATGTTTCTCTCTATAAAGAAGAGGGAGATTTCGGCGTTTGCTGATCGTTTGCGGTGAGAGTCCTCTCACCGCACATGCCGTTCTTATGCAATAAAAACGCATAAATAATCACAGTAATCCTCAGAATTAAACACTACCCATGCAGCTTTATCAGCATAAAAAATCCTGCAAGGCCTTTCCATGTTGCAGCCTTAAGCACACTCCTCTGAAAGAGCATTTATTTATCTCGCTTAAAACAGCCTGTCGTTACACATGAAAATATAACAACATGAAAATAAAGAATTTTTTAACCAACCCCAACAAAAATAATGAAATGCACAAAAAACGCACACTCGCAGAGCACTTTATCCAATAAAGAGAAAATAATAAAAATTAATCGCTAGTTGTTAGTTTATATCCAGACAGATAATCTATCCGCATCAAATCAGGCACGTCAAAACGCTATATCCCCTTTACGTTTGCTATTTTTATTGAGTATCAAGGAGCTCGCTCATGTTCTCTTCGCAGTCCCGCCTGCGTCACGCCGCAGCAGACACCTTCGCGATGGTTGTCTATTGCTCGGTAGTGAACATGCTGATTGAAATATTTCTCTCTGGAATGAGCTTTGAGCAGTCACTTTCATCGCGTCTGGTGGCGATTCCGGTAAACATTATTATTGCCTGGCCATATGGAATGTACCGCGATCTCTTTATGCGTTTTGCCCGCCGTTTTAGCCCGTCAGGCTGGATGAAAAATCTGGCGGACGTGCTGGCCTACGTGACGTTTCAGTCGCCAGTGTATGTGGCAATTTTGTGGTCGGTGGGTGCAGACGGGCACCAGATTATCGCTGCAGTCAGCTCTAATATTGTGCTGTCGATGATGATGGGCGCGGTGTACGGCTATTTCCTTGATTATTGCCGCCGTCTGTTCCGGGTGAGTCGTTACCATCAGGCCAAAGCCTGATGGCGGGCAGCAGGCTTAAAACCTGCTGCTTAATGCTGTGGTTCACCAAATAATCCTGTAATAAACCTTTCCAGCGCCATCCGTGAGCTAAAGCCATGCGGAATGCCGTAATGTTCCTGCGCATCGCCGCCGAGATAAAGCGGGAAATTCTGGTAGTGGTCGCACATCTTAATGTCCGAGGCGGGCTCCGCAAGCGACAAACTCCGTTCTTTAAGCGTGGGGTGGATCACCAGCGCTGTGCGGCCCATACGCGCTTCGCGATTCACATAAACATAATTTTCGCCACGGCGATAACCGTACGTTTTCGTCGTTGCCACATCCATTGTGAATCCCACATTTTCCAGAACGCGTGCCACTTCATCGGGTCTTAAATACATAGATTTTCCTCGTCATCTTTCTACAGCATCGCCACCTTACATGACTCAGCATTGGCAACGCTTTCAGAAAAGTCCACAAACGGCGGCGAAAGGCGCGATTGCCGTCTGGCCTCGAAAAATATGGTCTACACTAAATTTCACATCAAAAACGAGGGAGGATCCTATGTTTAACAGACCGAATCGCCGTGATGTAGATGAAGGTGTTGAGGAGATCAACCACGATGTAAACCAGCTGGCAGACAGCCTGGAAGCGGTGCTGAAATCCTGGGGCAGTGATGCCAAAGACGAAGCTGAAACCGCACGTCGCAAGGCGCAGGCGCTGCTAAAAGAGACGCGTGCTCGTTTGCACGGTCGCAACCGCGTACAACAAGCGGCGCGAGATGCCGTAGGTTGCGCAGATACGTTTGTTAAAGATAAACCCTGGTGCAGCGTGGGCGCTGCCGCCGCGGTAGGGATCTTTCTTGGCGCCCTGTTGAGCTTGCGCCGCTAACGATTAACTGACTACCGCTAACCCCTGCCGGATCCCCGCCTGCAGGGGTTTTTATTTGCTCCGGCGGCACTAACTCTGTGTAAAACGTGTACAAAACCCCCTTACCCATTGTTTCCATCCTTCGGGTAAAGCCTATGACAAATTCCTATATATTGTGTGGTTGCATCTTCTAATAACTACATCTAGTATTCTTCTCAGTAACTGACACACTAACTGACGCGAACTTTCGCGCCGCTTAATCATTCTAAACGGAAATACGAATTATGCGCATTACCATTTACACTCGAAACGATTGTGTACAGTGCCACGCCACCAAACGTGCCATGGAAAGCCGTGGCCTGGCGTTCGAAATGGTGAACGTCGATCTGGTGCCGGAAGCGGTAGAGGATCTGCGGGCGATGGGTTTTCGTCAGTTACCGGTGGTGGTCGCCGGAGAGGATAAATGGTCCGGTTTTCGCCCGGATATGATCAACCGCCTGCACAGCGCCCCCAGCGTGGCCAGCGCATGAGCACCCTCGTCTACTTTTCCAGCAGTTCCGAAAATACGCAGCGTTTTATGGCGCGTCTCGGGCTGCCGGCGGTACGCATTCCGCTGAATGAGCGCGAACGTATCCAGGTAGACGAGCCCTATATCCTTGTGGTGCCCAGTTACGGCGGCGGTGGCACGGCGGGTGCGGTGCCCCGTCAGGTGATCCGCTTTTTGAACGATCCGCATAACCGCGCGTTGATCCGCGGTGTGATTGCCTCCGGTAACCGTAATTTCGGCGACGCTTACGGACGCGCGGGCGATGTGATTGCACAGAAATGCAACGTCCCCTGGCTGTATCGTTTTGAGCTGATGGGCACCCGGCAGGACATCGATAACGTGCGTAAAGGAGTGAGCGAATTTTGGCTACGACAACCGCAGAACGCGTGACGCAAAGCACGCCTGATTTCCATGCACTGAATGCAATGCTCAATCTTTATGATAACGCGGGGCGCATTCAGTTCGATAAAGATCACCAGGCCGTCGATGTGTTTATGGCAACACATGTGCGCCCGAATACCGTGACGTTTGCCAGTCAGGATGAGCGCCTGAATTATCTTGTGGCGGAAGGCTATTATGATGAAAGCGTACTGGCCCGTTACGATCGCGCCTTTGTGGTTGATCTGATTGCCCACGCACACGCCCGCGGTTTTCGCTTCCAGACGTTCCTCGGCGCGTGGAAGTTTTACACCAGCTATACGCTGAAAACGTTCGACGGCAAACGTTACCTGGAACATTTTGAAGATCGCGCCTGCCTGGTCGCACTCACGCTGGCGCAGGGTGACAATGCGCTGGCGCGTCAACTGACCGAAGAGATCCTCTCCGGACGCTTCCAGCCCGCGACCCCCACCTTCCTCAACTGCGGCAAACAGCAACGCGGTGAACTGGTTTCCTGCTTCCTGCTGCGTATTGAAGACAATATGGAGTCAATTGGCCGCGCGGTGAATTCGGCGTTGCAACTTTCAAAACGCGGCGGCGGTGTGGCATTTTTGCTTTCCAATCTGCGCGAAGCGGGCGCACCGATCAAACGTATTGAGAACCAGTCCTCCGGCGTGATCCCGGTAATGAAAATGCTGGAAGACGCCTTCTCTTATGCCAACCAGTTGGGCGCACGCCAGGGGGCTGGCGCGGTGTACTTACACGCCCATCACCCGGATATTCTGCGTTTTCTCGACACCAAACGTGAGAACGCTGACGAAAAGATCCGCATCAAAACCCTGTCGCTGGGAGTCGTGATCCCGGATGTCACCTTCCGGCTGGCAAAAGAGAATGCGCAAATGGCGCTGTTTTCGCCTTACGATGTTGAGCGCTTATATGGCAACCCCTTTGGCGATGTGGCGATCAGCGAAATGTACGATCGGTTGTTGGCAGACGATCGGGTGCGCAAAAGCTACATTAATGCGCGTGATTTCTTCCAGACGCTGGCAGAGATCCAGTTTGAGTCCGGCTACCCGTACATTATGTTTGAAGATACGGTCAACCGCGCCAATCCGATTGCCGGGCGCATTAACATGAGCAACCTGTGTTCGGAAATTTTGCAGGTAAACAGCGCCTCGACTTTCGACGAAAACCTCGATTACGCCGCCATCGGGCACGATATCTCTTGCAACCTCGGTTCGCTGAACATTGCCCACACTATGGATTCCCCGGATTTTGGCCGTACCGTCGAAACCGCCATTCGCGGGCTGACAGCCGTTTCGGATATGAGTCATATTCGTTCAGTGCCGTCGGTGGAGGCAGGCAATGCCGCGTCTCACGCAATCGGGCTTGGGCAGATGAATCTTCATGGGTACCTGGCGCGTGAAGGCATTGCCTACGGTAGCCCGGAAGGGCTGGATTTCACCAATTTCTATTTTTACACCATCACCTGGCATGCGCTGCATACCTCAATGATGATCGCCCGTGAACGGGGGCACACTTTTGCCGGATTCTCGGCCTCCCGTTACGCCAGCGGTGAATATTTCAACCAGTACCTGGAAGGCGACTGGCAACCGAAGACAGAGAGAGTCCGTGCGCTGTTCGAACGATCCCGCATTACATTGCCTACGCGTGAGATGTGGCAACAACTGCGCCAGGATGTGATGCAGTACGGGATTTATAACCAGAACCTGCAGGCGGTACCGCCCACCGGGTCGATCTCGTATATCAACCACGCGACATCCAGCATTCATCCCATCGTGTCGAAAATTGAGATCCGCAAGGAAGGCAAAACCGGACGTGTTTATTATCCTGCGCCGTTTATGAACAACGATAACCTTGCGCTGTATGAAGATGCCTATGAGATTGGGCCGGAAAAAATCATTGATACCTACGCCGAAGCCACGCGCCATGTCGATCAGGGGTTGTCGCTGACGCTGTTCTTTAAAGACACCGCCACTACCCGTGATATCAATAAAGCGCAGATTTATGCGTGGAAAAAAGGCATTAAGACCTTGTACTACATCCGCCTGCGTCAGCTTGCGCTGGAAGGCACTGAGATCCAGGGCTGCGTGTCCTGCGCGTTGTAAGGAGAAAAGGATGAGCCAACTGTCACGCGTCAGCGCGGTGAACTGGAACAACATTCAGGACGACAAAGATCTGGAAGTGTGGAATCGCCTGACCAGCAACTTCTGGCTACCGGAAAAGGTGCCGCTGTCGAACGACATTCCCGCCTGGCAAACACTAAGCCCGGCGGAGCAACAACTGACTATACGCGTGTTCACCGGGCTGACACTGCTCGACACTATTCAGAACACCGTTGGCGCGCCCGCGCTGATGAGCGATGCGATCACACCGCACGAAGAGGCGGTACTGTCGAATGTCAGCTTTATGGAAGCGGTGCATGCCCGCTCCTACAGTTCGATTTTCTCCACGCTCTGCCAGACCAAAGACGTGGATGCTGCCTACGCCTGGAGTGAAGAGAATGCCGCCTTGCAGCGTAAAGCGCAGTTGATCCTTGCGCATTACCGCGCCGATGAGCCGCTAAAGAAGAAAATTGCCAGCGTGTTCCTGGAATCTTTCCTGTTCTATTCCGGTTTCTGGTTGCCGATGTACTGGTCGAGCCGCGGTAAGCTGACCAATACGGCAGATTTGATTCGGCTGATCATCCGCGATGAAGCGGTCCACGGCTACTATATTGGTTATAAGTACCAGAAAGGGCTGGAGAAAGTGAGCGCCGATAAACGCGAAGAACTGAAAAACTTCGCGCTGGAATTGATACTCGACCTTTACGATAACGAAGTGCGCTATACAGAAGATGTGTACGGCGACAGTGGCTGGGTCGAGGATGTGAAAGCGTTTCTCTGCTACAACGCCAACAAGGCTTTGATGAACCTCGGCTATGAAGCCCTTTTCCCGGCGGAAATGGCAGAAGTGAACCCGGCGATTCTGGCCGCCCTTTCGCCCAATGCAGACGAAAACCACGACTTCTTCTCAGGTTCTGGTTCCTCGTATGTAATGGGTAAAGCAGTCGAAACCGAAGACGAAGACTGGAACTTTTGATCCTCTCGCCCTCCCCTTTCACGGGGAGGGAATATCCCATCCGTTATTTAAAATTAAATATCCCGCCTGCCAAAAAGGTTATTGTTCATTGAATAATATTTACCGAATTCTTCAGCATAATATCCATACAGCCTCTACACTGTAATGCATCTGTCATTTTCGTCTGAATTTACTCAATTCAGACGCGATTTCGCGATGCAAACGAAAATTTTATCACCAGCCGCCAGCCCTTATCTCATGGGAAATAGCACCGATTCAACAACGTTGAAATTCGCGACGCCCGGAAATTGAGGGTTGTCTCAGATTCTGAGTATGCTAGGGTATAGCCAGTCAATTATTCTCATCGGGTATTATATCGACACAATAAATAACAGGAACTCTATTATTGCATGGCAATTAAATTAGAAGTTAAGAACCTCTATAAAGTATTTGGTGAGCATCCACAGCGGGCTTTCAAATATATAGAAAAAGGACTTTCGAAAGAACAAATTCTGGAAAAAACGGGTCTGTCGCTTGGCGTAAAAGACGCCAGTCTGGCCATTGAAGAAGGCGAGATATTTGTCATCATGGGATTATCCGGGTCGGGTAAATCCACTATGGTACGCCTTCTCAATCGCCTGATTGAACCCACCCGCGGGCAGGTGCTGATAGATGGTGTGGATATCGCCAAAATATCGGACGCCGAATTACGCGAGGTGCGCAGGAAAAAGATTGCGATGGTCTTCCAGTCATTTGCCCTAATGCCGCATATGACGGTACTGGATAATACTGCATTCGGTATGGAATTAGCGGGCACTTCGGCACAGACGCGTCAGGAAAAAGCGCTGGATGCACTGCGTCAGGTCGGGCTGGAGAATTATGCGCATGCGTATCCGGATGAACTCTCTGGCGGTATGCGTCAGCGTGTTGGTCTGGCGCGCGCACTGGCTATCAATCCCGATATCTTATTAATGGATGAAGCTTTCTCAGCACTCGATCCATTAATTCGAACGGAAATGCAGGATGAACTGGTAAAACTCCAGGCAAAACATCAGCGCACTATTGTCTTTATTTCGCACGATCTCGATGAGGCCATGCGTATTGGCGACCGGATTGCCATTATGCAAAATGGCGAAGTGGTTCAGGTCGGTACTCCGGATGAGATATTAAATAATCCGGCCAATGATTATGTGCGTACCTTCTTCCGCGGCGTAGATATTAGCCAGGTGTTCAGCGCCAAAGATATTGCGCGTCGTACCCCTGTCGGCTTGATCCGTCGCACGCCCGGTTTTGGTCCGCGCTCTGCGCTGAAACTGCTGCAGGATGAAGATCGTGAATATGGTTATGTGATTGAACGCGGCAATAAATTTGTTGGCGTTGTTTCCATCGATTCGCTGAAAGAGGCCTTGCGCCAGAACCAGGGAATCGATGCGGCGTTAATTGACTCCCCGTTGGCGGTGGAGGCTGAAACGCCGCTGAGCGAGTTGCTCTCTCATGTTGGCCAGGCGCCGTGCGCGGTGCCGGTCGTCGGAGAAGAACAACAGTACGTGGGCATCATCTCAAAACGGATGTTGCTACAGGCTTTAGATCGCGAGGGGGCAAACAATGGCTGATCAAAACAATCCGTGGGATAGCACGCCCGCCGCCGACAGCGCGGCACAATCTACCGACGCCTGGGGCGGCGGTGCATCCGCGCCCGCCGATGGCGGCAGCGCAGACTGGCTAAACAGCGCACCTGCGCCTGCGCCAGAGCATTTCAATATTATGGATCCGTTCCATAAGACGTTGATCCCACTGGACAGTTGGGTGACGCACGCGATCGACTGGGTGGTCATGCATTTCCGCCCGGTATTTCAGGGGATCCGCGTACCGGTGGATTACATCCTCAGCGCGTTCCAGCAATTGCTGCTGGGGATGCCTGCGCCCGTCGCCATCATCGTCTTCTCGTTGATAGCCTGGCAGATGAGTAGCGCCGGAATGGGGATCGCCACGTTGGTATCGCTGATTGCCATTGGCGCAATTGGTGCCTGGTCGCAGGCGATGATCACGCTGGCGCTGGTGCTCACCGCACTGCTGTTCTGCGTGGTGATTGGTCTGCCGCTGGGGATCTGGCTGGCACGCAGCCAGCGGGCGGCAAAAATTATTCGTCCCCTGCTGGATGCGATGCAGACAACACCGGCGTTTGTTTATCTGGTGCCGATAGTCATGCTGTTTGGTATCGGTAACGTACCGGGTGTGGTGGTGACGATTATCTTCGCCCTGCCGCCGGTCGTGCGTCTGACCATTCTTGGGATTAACCAGGTGCCGGCGGATTTAATCGAAGCGTCGCGCTCATTTGGTGCCAGCCCGCGTCAGATGTTGTTCAAAGTACAGTTACCACTGGCCATGCCCACCATTATGGCGGGAATTAACCAGACGTTGATGCTTGCCCTCTCCATGGTAGTGATCGCCTCGATGATCGCCGTTGGCGGGCTTGGCCAGATGGTACTTCGCGGGATCGGTCGCCTTGATATGGGGCTGGCCACTGTTGGCGGGGTGGGCATTGTGATCCTCGCCATCATTCTCGACCGCCTGACCCAGGCTGTTGGCCGCGACTCCCGCAGCCGGGGAAATCGCCGCTGGTATCAAACCGGTCCTCTGGGTCTGCTGACCCGCCCATTCGCCAAATAATCCTGTTGCCCGGCGGCGTACTGCCTGCCGGGCTTCCAGTATCCCACCTGAAAATAAGGAACAACGATGCGACATAGCGTACTTTTTGCCACAGCGTTTGCCACCCTTGTCTCTACCAGCACGTTCGCAGCCGATGCAGACCTGCCGGGCAAAGGCATTACCGTACAGCCTTTTCAAAGCACCATTTCTGAAGAAACCTTTCAGACCTTGCTGGTAAGCCGCGCCCTTGAAAAGCTGGGTTACACCGTCAATAAACCGGACGAAGTCGATTACAACGTCGGTTATACCTCAATGGCCGCAGGCGACGTCACTTTCACCGCCGTAAACTGGCAGCCGTTACATGACGACATGTATGCCGCCGCAGGTGGCGATAAAAAATTCTACCGCCAGGGGACTTATGTCACTGGCGCGGCGCAGGGTTATCTTATTGATAAGAAAACTGCCGGGCAGTACCACATTACGAGCATTGATCAGCTCAAAGATCCAAAGATCGCCAAACTGTTTGACGGTAACGGCGACGGTAAAGCGGACCTGATGGGTTGCTCACCGGGCTGGGGTTGTGAAGCGGTGATTAACCACCAGCACCAGGCGTATGGGCTGGAAAAAACCGTCACGGTGAATCATGGCAACTACTCGGCCATGATGGCCGACACCATAACCCGCTTTAAAGAAGGCAAACCCGTGCTTTACTACACCTGGACGCCGTACTGGGTCAGCGATGTGCTGAAGCCGGGTAAAGATGTGGTCTGGTTGCAGGTGCCTTTCTCTTCCCTGCCTGGCGAGCAAAAAAATCTGGATACCAAACTGCCAAACGGCATGAACTATGGTTTCCCGGTTAATACCATGCACATTGTGGCGAACAAAGCCTGGGCGGAGAAAAATCCGGCGGCGGCGAAACTGTTCGCGGTGATGAAACTGCCGCTGGCCGATATCAATGCTGAAAATGCCATGATGCACGCAGGCAAAAACTCTGAAGCCGACATTCAGGGGCATGTGGACGGCTGGATCAAAGCGCACCAGCAGCAGTTCGATGGCTGGGTGAAAGAGGCATTAGCCGCACAGAAATAAAGCATTCTGGCATAACTGTCGAAGCGCCATCGGGAGCAGCTCCGGATGGCGCTTTTGTTTTTCTTGCTGCACGCTAACCGCACATTCCGACACGCATTCCTCGTCACAAATGGCTGGTCATTGGTTATGATTCGCTTCTGACAAAAATACTGAGCAGACTCATTATTCCAATGACCAAACCACATCATGGCTTGAGCCCGGCGCTGATTGCGCTGATGTCCGTCGCGACCGGCCTCGCGGTCGCCAGCAACTATTACGCGCAACCGCTGCTTGAAACTATCGCCCGCGCCTTTTCGCTTTCACCGAATCAGGCGGGCTTTATTGTTACCGCCGCACAGCTGGGCTACGCCGCAGGGTTGTTGTTCCTGGTGCCGCTGGGCGATATGTTCGAACGTCGAACCCTGATTGTTGTGATGACGCTGCTGTCCGCTGGCGGCATGCTGATCACCGCCAGCAGTAGCACGCTGCCGCTGATGATCCTCGGTACCGCGCTGACCGGGTTATTCTCCGTCGTCGCGCAAATCCTGGTGCCGCTGGCTGCTACGCTTGCCACACCGGCCACGCGCGGCAAAGTGGTCGGCACTATTATGAGCGGCCTGCTGCTGGGAATTTTACTGGCGCGTACCGTCGCGGGTTTACTGGCAAGCCTCGGCGGCTGGCGTACCGTGTATTGGTTCGCCAGCGTCCTGATGGCACTGATGGCGCTGGCGCTGTGGCGCGGCCTGCCGAAAGTTAAACCGGAGACGCACCTGAACTATCCACAGTTGCTGGCCTCCGTATTTACCCTCTTCGCCGGTGACAAGCTGCTGCGCACGCGTGCCATGCTGGGCTGTCTGAGTTTTGCCAACTTCAGCATCCTGTGGACGTCAATGGCCTTTTTGCTGGCCTCGCCACCCTTTAACTTTTCTGAAGCGGTGATCGGTCTGTTTGGCCTGGTTGGCGCGGCCGGCGCGCTCGGCGCACGCCAGGCTGGTGGACTGGCCGACAAAGGCAAATCTCACCTCACCACCACCGGAGGGCTGATTCTGTTGCTGCTGTCTTGGGTCGCTATCTGGCTTGGCCACAGTTCGGTTATCGCATTAATTGTGGGCATTATCGTACTGGATCTCACTGTGCAGGGGGTACATATCACCAACCAGACGGTGATCTACCGTGTGAAGCCAGATGCGCGTAATCGCCTGACCGCAGGCTACATGACCAGTTACTTTATTGGCGGCGCGGCGGGTTCGCTGATGTCGGCATGGGCCTGGCAGCAGGCTGGCTGGGCGGGTGTGTGCACCGCGGGCAGTACGATGGCGGTCATTAACTTGCTGGTGTGGTGGCGAGGATTCCACCGCCAGGAGGCGGCGATGTAATCAACCGCCCACGTTTCGCGGTTTCAGAGAAAAACCGGGGTGTAAAGGTGTCCTTTAGTCTGTTAAGGTTAAGGGACTTGTTTATCCCGGTTATATTAACGTGGGTGATATATAACAAACACTATGGATAGTTCAGCAACACCGACAGACGCCAGTGCCATGAATAGGGCTACGCTGCAGGAAGGCATCAAAGACAGTCTGCCGATCGTATTAAGTTACGTTCCTGTGGCGTTTGCTTTTGGAATGAATGCGACCAAGCTCGGTTTTACTCCCTTCGAAAGCGTTTTTTTCTCCTGCATTATTTATGCAGGCGCCAGTCAGTTTGTGATCACTACCATGCTTGCTGCCGGTAGCGCCTTGTGGGTTGCCGCATTCACCGTCATGGCGATGGATGTGCGCCATGTTCTTTACGGCCCTTCACTGCGTAACCGTATTTTGCAGCCGTTGAAAAACCCAAAAACCGCCATCTGGGCCTTTGGCCTGACCGATGAAGTGTTTGCAGCCGCGACCGCCAAACTGGTGCGTGATAACCGCCGCTGGAGCGAGAACTGGATGATCGGCATTGCCTTCTGCTCATGGTTCTCATGGGTGGCGGGTACGCTGCTTGGCGCCTTTTCCGGTAGCGGGTTGCTGGAACACTACCCGGCGGTGGAATCGGCCCTCGGCTTTATGCTGCCCGCCCTGTTTATGAGTTTTTTACTGGCGTCGTTCCAGCGCCGGCAGACACTCAGCGTCACGGCGGCGCTGGTGGGCGCGCTGGGCGGCGTCACGCTGTTTTCTATTCCTGCGGCGATCCTGGCTGGCATCGTGGCCGGGTGCCTGACGGCGCTGGTGCAGGCGTTTTATCAAGGTACGCCCGATGAGTCATGAAGTAGTGTTTCTCGGGGTGCTGGTAGGCTGCGTCAATTTTCTTTTTCGCTATCTTCCCCTGCGTGTCCGCGCCGGGCAGGCACGCCCTGCTAAACGCGGTTATACCGCGGTCCTGCTCGACACGATTGGTATCGCCTCTATTTGTGCGTTACTGGTGGTCTCCTGTGTACCGGAGATTGCCGCCGACAGCCGCCGTCTGTTACCAACACTGGCCGGTTTTGTGGTGCTGGGCGTCAGTTTCTGGAAGACGCGCAGCATTATTGTTCCCACGTTACTCAGCGCATTCGCTTACGGAATCGCCTGGAAGCTACTGACAAGTGTATAGATAAGGCAAATTTATTAGCACAAATAATACATTTACTTTATTTGTCACTGTCGTTACTATATCGACTGCAATTAATGAGGTTATGCCCAAATGGATAGTTCTTTTACGCCCATTGAACAAATGCTTAAATTTCGCGCCAGCCGCTACGAGGATTTCCCCTTCCAGGAAATTCTGTTAACGCGTCTGTGTATGCATATGCAGGGCAAGTTGCTGGAAAACCGCAACAAAATGCTAAAAGCGCAGGGCATCAACGAAACGCTGTTTATGGCGTTAATCACGCTGGAATCCCAGGAAAACCACAGTATTCAGCCCTCTGAGCTGAGCAGTGCGCTGGGTTCATCGCGCACCAATGCCACGCGTATCGCCGATGAGCTGGAAAAACGCGGCTGGATTGAGCGCCGCGAAAGCGATAATGATCGTCGCTGTCTGCATCTGCAATTGACCGAAAAAGGTCACGAATTTCTGCGTCAGGTTCTGCCCCCGCAGCACAACTGCCTGCATCAACTCTGGTCTTCGCTAAGCGTTGCCGAGAAAGATCAGCTTGAGCATATCACCCGTAAACTCCTGTCGCGTCTCGACCAGATGGACGAAGACGACGTCATTCTCGAGGCGTTGCGCTAACGCGAAAAGACGCTCGACTATCCAGGATAAAAGCATTCAGACAAGTGGGCTGGCAGATTTCATGCTGGCCTTTTTGGCAAAAACAGGTCGGCGTTGCCGATAAGAAATAATAAGATCGTGGAGAAAAGCATGAGCGTAAGTGCGGAGAGTCAAACCCCGCAGCAACCGGTCAAAAAGAAAGGCAAACGTAAAGGCGCCCTTCTGCTGCTGACCTTGCTCTTTGTTGTTATTGCCGTTGCATATGGAATTTATTGGTTTTTGGTACTGCGTCATTTTGAAGAGACCGACGACGCATACGTGGCAGGGAACCAGGTACAAATCATGGCGCAGGTATCCGGTAGCGTGACGAAAGTCTGGGCCGATAATACCGATTTCGTTAAGCAAGGGGATGTGTTGGTCACGCTGGATGCAACCGATGCTCAGCAGGCGTTTGAAAAAGCGCAGACCGGCCTTGCAACCAGCGTCCGTCAGACACGTCAGTCAATGATCAACAGCAAACAATTGCAGGCGACCATTGAAGTGAAAAAAACCGCCCTCGCCCAGGCGCAGAGCGACTTCAACCGCCGTGTACCGCTGGGTAGCGCTAACCTGATTGGCCGCGAAGAGCTGCAGCATGCGCGCGATGCGGTCACCAGCGCGCAGGCCGAGCTGGATGTCGCAGTACAGCAATTTAATGCAAACCAGGCGATCGTGCTGGATACCCGTCTGGAAGATCAACCTGCCGTCAAACAGGCCGCCACAGAAGTGCGCAATAGCTGGCTGGCACTGCAACGCACCAAAATCATTAGCCCGATTACCGGTTATGTGTCGCGCCGTGCGGTTCAACCAGGCGCCCAGATCAGCCCGACCACCTCGCTGATGGCAGTCGTTCCGGCCACCAATCTGTGGGTCGATGCCAACTTTAAAGAGACGCAGCTGGCGCATATGCGCATTGGCCAGACCGCGACGGTGGTCAGCGACATTTACGGCGATGAAGTGAAATACAGCGGTAAGGTTGTTGGCCTGGATATGGGTACCGGCAGCGCCTTCTCGCTGCTGCCTGCCCAGAACGCGACCGGTAACTGGATTAAAGTGGTGCAACGTTTGCCAGTGCGTATTGAGCTGGATGCGAAGCAACTGGCCGATCATCCACTGCGTATTGGTCTTTCTACGCTGGTAACGGTGGATACGTCCGAGCGTGACGGCCAGGTGCTGGCAAGCCAGGTTCGTACCAGCCCGGCGTATGAAAGTAACGCGCGGGAAATCAGCCTTGAGCCGGTCAATACCCTGATCGATAACATCGTGAAAGCCAACGCCGGTTAATCTGAGGTGAGTGCAATGCAACAGAAACCGCTGGAAGGCGCGCAGCTGGTCATTATGACCATTGCGCTGTCGCTCGCGACCTTCATGCAGGTGCTGGACTCCACCATCGCTAACGTTGCTATTCCAACGATCGCCGGGAACCTTGGCTCTTCGCTGAGCCAGGGAACCTGGGTTATTACCTCTTTCGGGGTGGCGAACGCCATTTCCATCCCTATCACCGGCTGGCTGGCAAAGCGCGTGGGTGAGGTGAAACTGTTCCTCTGGTCAACCGTGGCCTTTGCCATTGCGTCCTGGGCATGTGGCATGTCGAGCAGCCTGAGTATGCTGATCTTCTTCCGCGTGATTCAGGGGATTGTTGCCGGGCCGCTGATCCCGCTGTCGCAAAGTCTGTTGCTGAGTAATTACCCGCCAGCCAAACGTTCTATTGCGCTGGCGTTATGGTCGATGACTGTGATTGTGGCCCCCATTTGCGGGCCGATCCTTGGCGGCTATATCAGTGATAACTACCACTGGGGCTGGATCTTCTTTATCAACGTGCCAATCGGCATTGTCGTGGTATTGATGACCCTGCAAAGCCTGCGTGGCCGTGAAACCCGTACCGAGCAACGGCGCATTGATGGCGTGGGCCTTGCGCTGTTGGTGATTGGCATTGGTAGTCTGCAAGTGATGCTCGATCAGGGGAAAGAGCTGGACTGGTTTAACTCTACGGAGATCATCGTCCTGACGATTGTCGCCGTGGTGTCCATCAGTTTTCTGGTGGTGTGGGAGCTCACCGACGATAACCCAATTGTCGACTTGTCACTCTTTAAGTCGCGCAACTTTACCATCGGCTGTTTGTGTATCAGCCTCGCCTATATGCTCTACTTTGGCGCCATTGTGTTGTTGCCACAGTTATTGCAGGAGGTTTACGGCTACACAGCAACCTGGGCGGGGCTGGCATCGGCGCCTGTCGGGGTGATCCCGGTGCTGCTGTCGCCGATTATCGGCCGCTTTGCCCACAAACTGGATATGCGCCGACTGGTGACCTTCAGCTTTATTATGTACGCAGTGTGCTTCTACTGGCGTGCGTACACGTTTGAGCCGGGCATGGATTTTGGCGCTTCAGCGTGGCCGCAGTTTATTCAGGGTTTTGCCGTAGCGTGCTTCTTTATGCCGCTGACTACCATTACCTTGTCTGGTCTGCCGCCGGAGCGTCTGGCCGCTGCGTCCAGCCTGTCGAACTTTGCGCGTACGCTGGCTGGCTCTATCGGCACATCGATTACCACTACCCTGTGGACTAACCGCGAGTCAATGCATCACGCCCAGCTAACGGAGTCGGTGAATCCGTACAACCCGAACTCGCAGGAGATTTATAATCAGCTGCAAGGCTTGGGTATGTCGCAGCAGCAGTCTTCTGCCTGGATAGCTCAGCAGATCACCAACCAGGGACTGATTATTTCCGCCAATGAGATCTTCTGGTTCTCTGCCGGCGTATTCCTGATCCTGCTCGGTCTGGTGTGGTTCGCTAAACCACCGTTTGGCGCGGGCGGTGGCGGAGGTGGGGCGCATTAAGCGCCACCTGCCGGCATAACGGTTGCAAAAAGGGATCTGCGGATCCCTTTTTTCCCACAAATTTTGGTGGTTGTTTTGTCACCATCCTGCGTGTATCTTTACGCCGCTTCGATTTTCCCCCTTCACCCGTAACCGGTTCTGGGCATTTCGCTCAGGTGTTATCCCTTATTCGCCGTTCACCCTCTTTTCGCGGGTGTGTGTTTCACCAACCCTCTTTTAACGCATTTAACCCTTAACGCCCTGTGGGCGAACATTTATTACACAAAAAATAATGGATTATCATGAATACGCAACGAAAGTACGGGAGAACCTGGCACTATCCGTTCTCCCATGGCACGACCAGCGATGATCGTATCAACGCCCATTACTGGCGTGATGTGCAGTGCATCGACACGCTCGTGCACACTGAAAAACTGGACGGCGAAAATAACTGCCTTAACCGCTATGGTGTGTTTGCCCGTTCTCATGCCGCACCAACCGAATCGGCGTGGACCCATAAAATCCGCCAGCGCTGGCAGTGGCTCAAAAATGACCTTGGCGACCTGGAACTGTTCGGCGAAAACCTTTATGCCGTTCACTCCATCGAATACCGCGGGCTGGAGCAGGATTTCTTCCTGTTTGCCGTGCGCTGCAAAGATATGTGGCTGAGCTGGGAAGAAGTGCAATTTTACGCGGCTTTGTTTGACTTCCCCTGCGTTCCGGTGATTGACGGCCCGCAACCGGGCCACGACGAAAAAGCCTGGCAGCGCGAATTTCTGGCGCTCACTACCGGGCGTGGCGCATTCGATCCCTGGGATACCCAGACCGGGCAACCCTGCACGCTGGAGGGGATCGTCAGTCGTAATACCGGGGAATTTCCGGTTGAGGATTTTTCTCATCAGGTTTTTAAATTTGTGCGGAAAAATCACGTCAAGACAACAGAGCACTGGAAACGTCACTGGCGGCGGGCACGCATGGCGCATGAATTTGCAGGAGGCGCACAATGATTTGGCAACTGAGCGATGACAAGCGCTGGACTGCGCTGCGCCAGCGTTTTAGCTGGGTAGAGGAGATGCACCAGGTGCCGCAGGATCCCTTGCATCATGCTGAAGGCGATGTGGGCATCCACACCCAGATGGTGCTCGACGCACTGGCAGCACAGCCTGGCTACTCGCGGCTTGCGCCCCAACAGCAGGAAATAATGTGGGCCGCAGCGCTGCTTCACGATGTTGAAAAGCGCAGCACTACCGTGCAGGACGAAGATGGACGCATTCAGTCGCCAGGCCATGCGCGTAAAGGCGAATTAACAGCGAGAAAAATTTTATGGCGTGATATTCCGACGCCTTTCACCCTGCGGGAACAGATTGCCGCTCTGGTGCGCCTGCACGGCTTACCGCTTTGGTTGCTGGAACGCCCGGCACCAGAACGGTTGCTGCTGAGCGCCGCTCTGCGTATTGATACCCGCTTACTGGCGCTTCTGGCACGGGCCGATATGGAAGGACGCCATTGCGCAGATAAGCAGGAGATGCTTGACCGCATCACGCTGTTTGAACTGTTCTGCCAGGAGCAACAGTGCTGGGGACAGGCGCGCCCTTTCGCTTCGAACGCGGCACGTTGGCACTATTTGACGCATGAAAACAGTTCGCCGGATTTTACCCCCTGGGAGGCCGAAGGCTTTGACGTTACGCTGCTTAGCGCCCTGCCGGGTATGGGGAAAGATCACTACGTCCGCGAGCACTGCCAGGGAATGGCGGTGGTGAGTCTGGATGATATTCGCAGACGCATCGGCGTTAGTCCGCAGGATCGTCAGGCTACGGGCCGGGTCGTCCAGCTGGCCAAAGAAGAGGCTCGCGTGCTGCTTCGCCAGAAAATACCGTTTGTCTGGAACGCGACTAACATCACGCGCCAGCTGCGCGGCCAGTTGACTGGCCTGTTCAGCGCTTATGGCGCACGGGTCAAAATTGTCTATCTGGAGGTGCCGTGGCAGCAGTGGAAACAGCAGAATGCGAACCGCCAGCATGCAGTGCCGGAAGCGGCAATAGAACGGATGGCGGCAAAACTTGAAGTGCCGCAGCCAGATGAGGCCCACTGCGTGGAATATCGCGTGGTCGATCTCTGAGAGTAAACCGCCTCACAAGAGGCGGTTTACGGCAACACAACTAGATGTGCAGTTCCTGCAGTTTTTCTTTCGGCAGGGCCAGCTCTTCGTTACTGTTGACGCGAACATCGCGGTCAAGAATATGACGGGCGATGTCCTGCGCTTCGTCCAGCGAGTGCATGGTGTAAGTCCCGCACTGATAAACGTTCAGTTCCGGGATCTGGTTCTGCTCTTTGACCTTCAGCACATCGGCCATCGCGGCTTTCCATGCATCGGCGACGCGTTGTTCATCCGGCGTACCAATCAGGCTCATATAGAAACCCGTACGGCAGCCCATCGGGGAGATGTCGATAATCTCAACACCGTTGCCGTTCAGGTGGTTGCGCATAAAACCGGCGAACAGATGCTCAAGCGTGTGAATGCCTTTTTCCGGCATCACTTCTTTATTCGGTACGCAGAAACGCAGGTCGAATACGGTGATGGTGTCGCCATGCGGGGTGTCCATAGTTTTTGCAACACGGACTGCAGGCGCTTCCATACGGGTATGATCGACAGTGAAGCTATCCAACAATGGCATTTAGTCACCTCCGATAGTGATTTTTTTTAAAATAAAATGAACTCTTTTTTCCCGTGCGAGTCTGAGTATATGAAAGACGCGCATTTGTTATCATCATCCCTGATTTTCAGAGATGAAATTTTGGCCACAGAGATGTGGCCTTTTTCTTTTGTGTCAGGCGTGTCGCGCCAGAAGCGCCTCGAATGACTCTGTATCCCCGGCTTCCACTTCCTGCTGACGCAGCAGCGACGCTTCACACTCGGCGATAAAATCTTCATCACGCAAAATTTCCAGCGGCTCATTGCACAGCTGAGCACGATATTGCTCGCCCAGCGCTTTGCCGGTACCACCAATCCCATTATCAATCATAGAGCGCAAAATTCGCGCCGAGAACGTTAATTCCGGATCGTCGAAACTGGCAACCAACTGGTCACATACTTTTTCGTACTCATTACCACCGTACACGCCATCCAGCGTTTGTGCGACACGTTTCAGATCGCGGAACAGATCTTTGCCGACCTGGGCGAGCGGGAACTGCGCAGTTTCACACCCAATGCCCAGCGTCAGGCCAGGTCTGCGCCCTTCCAGAATGACGCGATTCCAGTTGGTACGGGTACACAGGAGTTCATCACTGCTCATTTCCGGCGCGTCGGCCATCGCGCACCAGACCATAAACAGATCGAGGAAGCGAACTTGCTGTTCATCAACGCCGATCGCGGTGAACGGGTTAATGTCGAGCGAACGCACTTCGATATATTCAATACCGCCGCGCAACAGCGCATCTGACGGGGTTTCACCGCTGCGGGTAACGCGTTTCGGACGGATCGGCGCATAAAGTTCGTTTTCGATCTGCAGCACATTCGTGTTAATTTGCAGATACTTACCCTCTTTCTGCAGACCGATTTTGGCATATTCTTCTGAGGGCGTTTTAATTGCCGCCTTCAGCGCCACGACGTAATCCTGCAGGTTATTGAAGGTGATGCCCAGGTTGCTCTGCGATTTATTGGTATAACCGAGATCGCTCAGACGCAGCGAGGTAGCATATGGCAGGTAATACATACCATTCTGCGTTTTCTCAAAGGGCAGCGTGGTCGGCTTCCCTTGCAGGAAGGACGAGCAAATTGCCGGAGAAGCGCCAAACAGGTACGGGATCACCCAGCCAAAACGGTAATAGTTACGGATCAGGCGGAAATAGCCTTCCGAAACCGAGTCTTTATCCGTGCTGCCATTACGCGCTTCCCAGAATGCCATCGGCAACGAGAAGTTATAATGCACGCCAGAGATGGTTTGCATCAGCGCGCCATAGCGGTTTTTCAGCCCTTCACGGTACAGGGTTTTCAGACGACCGATATTCGAGGAGCCATACTGCGCCAGTTCTATCTCCTGCCCCTCTTTGATATAGCACGGCATACTCAACGGCCACATCCGCTCGTCGCCAATCTGGCGGGCTGTGTAGCGGTGAATATCACGCATGATCGTCAGCATATGGTCGATATCGCCCTCCACCGGAGTGATAAACTCCAGCAGAGCTTCGGCAAAATCAGTAGTGATCCATTTATGGGTTAAAGCAGAACCTAGCGCTGCCGCATGGCCAGTCGTCGCCAGTGAGCCATCCGCATTTACGCGCAGCGTTTCACGCTCAAGACCACGTTGGATCCCCTTCAGAACCTGAGGATGTTTTTCCAGCCAGGACAACGCCTGTGATACGTCCGGGATCAAATTGACCTCCCGCCTGTAATAATCATTTTATTAAGCATAATTGTAATGGTTGACGATTAAAGGTCACTCACTCAGTCCAATTAGTGCCACCACGTCATACCCTGAAGCGTTACGAGGGCGATAGCCACATAGCGCAACGCTTTCCCAAGGCACAGAAAAATCACTACTGGCCCCCATGGAAGGCGCATCCATCCCGCCAGAAGGCACAGTATGTCGCCTATAACAGGCGCCCAGCTCAGTAACAGTGCCAGCGCACCGTAACGTTTAAGCCAGTGGGTCGCTTTTTCCTGCCAGCGCGAAGTTTTACGCTGCGGGAAGAAACGCCCAAGAATAACGTTAGTCAGCCCTCCAAGGCTATTACCCATTGTTGCTATTACAACAAGAAGCCAGGGCTGGCTAACGTGAGAAAGCAGCATCGCAACCAGCACCACTTCCGAATTACCAGGGAGTAGCGTGGCGCTAAGAAAACTGCTGGCAAACAGTGAAAAGAGCGACAGCGTGTCACTCACAGTAAGCGTACATCCACGGCGTCCATACCGGCAGCGTTCGCCGCCTGGATACCCAAATCAGCATCTTCAAACACCACACACTGCCGGGCTTCAACGCCCATTTTTTGCGCGCACAGCAGGAACGTGTCCGGTGCGGGTTTGTGATTTTTGACATGATCGGCAGCCACGACGGCCTCGAAGTAGTGCCGTAGCCCCAGGTGCGCCAGCAACGCTTCGGCAATCGCGCTCTCGCTGCCAGTGCCTACAGACAAAGGGCGACGCCCGTACCACTCTTTAACCACGTCGATAAGCGGTAAAGGACGCACAGAATCCAGCAGCATGGCTTTTACCGCTGCCGTTTTCTCTTGCGCAAGAAGATGAGGATCAAGATCGCCCTGATTGGCAGCAATAATTGATTGAGCAATACGCCAGGTCGGCGAGCCATTCAGCCCGATCATCGCCTGTTCGTCAAAGTGCATGCCATAACGCGCCAGTACTTCACGCCAGGCTTTACGATGAGTGGGTTCAGTATCCAGGATGGTGCCATCCATATCAAAAATCAGCCCCGCATAACGTTCGTACATCTTGCTCTCACAAACTGGATAACAGGTTGTTACTTTAGCGTAAACACCGTTTATTGTCGCTGCCAGTGAGTAATAAGCGAAGGTTTAGTCTTTTATTTGGGAGCGGTATTCAAAGGATGGCGATTTCGGAAAATGGCGCAGTTTTCAGGTTGCGGGCCGTTGCTGAAGCAATGTATCTATTGCATGGTGTCAGCATTAAGAGCGGTTTAATCAGAAAGAAGGCTTTTTATTACGGAGAGAATGGTGCATCCGGGAGGATTCGAACCTCCGACCGCTCGGTTCGTAGCCGAGTACTCTATCCAGCTGA
>NZ_DAMBVN010000021.1:0-81646 GCF_032052965.1 Kosakonia sp. | reverse complement strand
CCGTACCCAGAAAAGCAAAAACCCAGCCAAAGGCTGGGTTCTCTGAATAAGTGGTGCCCGGACCCGGACTAACGCCGTCAGGCGTTGAACAGCGCGCTAGTCGCGCTGGCCCCGAAGGGGTGAGCCGCTTGCGGCGAATAATCGAACGCAGTTCGATGGAGAGTCCGTACCCAGAAAAGCAAAAACCCAGCCAAAGGCTGGGTTCTCTGAATAGTGGTGCCCGGACTCGGAATCGAACCAAGGACACGGGGATTTTCAATCCCCTGCTCTACCGACTGAGCTATCCGGGCAACGGGGCGCATTAAACCTGATTCACCACGCTCCGTCAACGAAATTTCTTGAAATCGTTGCAGACTGCACAATCTATCACCACTTTGTTGAAAATGCACGCCAGGTCAGGCAAAAAACGCCGTCCACAGGGCAGAAATCGGCATGGCGAGCACCAACGCAGGCAGCATATTTGCCACCGCAAACATTTTAATTCCGCAAATGCGTAAACCGGTCGCCAGCAGCAGGACACCGCCAACTGCGGTGAAATCCCCCATCATTGCTGGCGTAGTCAGCGGCAAAATCAATGTGGCACAGGTGGCGAGCGTCAACTGAATAATCAGCATTGGTACAGAAATGACGGCCACAGCAAAACCGAGCGACGTCGCGAATATAACCGCGGTAAAGAAATCGAGAAAGGCCTTGGCAATCAGGATGCTGGCGTCACCGGTCATCCCTTCGCGCATTGCGCCAAAAATACCGGTGCCGCTGGCGCAAAACAGAATGATGATCGCCACCAGGCTTTGAATAAACGATTCGTGAGCACTGTTGGCGTCCTGAGTATTTTTGCGCTTTTGCACCACATTGCGCAGGGCATTCACACCGCCACTGATGCCGCGTTCGACATAGCACAACTCACCAATCAGCGTGCCGACAAGCGTGGCGAGTACCATCACGGGCAGATTAACGCATTTCACCACCAGCAGAATGCCGATACCCAGCGACGCAAGTCCAAAAATTGATGGCATGGAGGCTCGCACCCTTTCCGGCAGGCGATGGCTGAGCAGTGCGCCAAGGGTTCCACCTATCAAGACGGCGGCGGCATTGATAAAAGGGCCAGTTAACACGTTATCTCTCCGAATGTTCATAAAACTGAATAATACGGCGCACAGAATAGCATTTTTATGCGAATCATCCGCCTCGTTGGTTGCGCCACCTTGGGAAAAGTGACATGATTGCGCGAATTTTCTTCCATCTCTCGGGGGCTTCTGATGACGCAGCTTTCAGCCGTTTATCGCCCGCTTTGCGCCAGCATGCGGCCTGCCGCCCATTTCATTTTATCCCATACTTTACTCACCATGCGGTGAGGGTATCGCACGCTCACTGCAGGACAACAGTAAGATCAGAAGCGTTCTGCTTTTACTGATGTCTGGCGGTCGGAGCTGGTTCCGGTCAGACACGTTCGTTGGGTGAAGCACCTGCTTCACCTGGGGCCTTTTACTCCCCTGAAACGGGTATTCGTGCTTATGAAATCACTGAAAATTGCCGTCAGCCGCGAGCTGGTATCCACACTCTCCACCCACCGCGAAAAGGTGACGCTGGACAGTACAGACTTTACGGATGTGGCGGCAGTCGTCATGACGATGGCGGAGAGTCGTAGCGGCATTCTTACGCTGCTAAAACGAACGGGTTTTAACCTGCCGGTGTTCGTGTTTGCGAAAGACAATGCGGTCGAAACGCCGGAAGGCGTCACAGCGGTGATCGGCGGTAAAGATCAGGAGTGGCTGGAACTGGAAACCGCCGCCTGCGATTACGAAGACAATCTGTTGCCGCCCTTTTTCAACACGCTGCGCCAGTATGTCGAAATGGATAACAGTACCTTTGCGTGCCCAGGGCACCAGCACGGCGAATTTTTTAAGAAGCACCCGGCCGGGCGTCAGTTCTATGACTTTTTCGGTGAGAATGTCTTTCGCGCCGACATGTGCAATGCCGACGTGAAACTGGGGGATCTGCTGATCCACGAAGGTTCGGCGAAGCATGCGCAAAAATTCGCAGCAAAGGTGTTTAACGCCGATAAGACCTACTTCGTGCTTAACGGAACGTCTGCCGCCAACAAAGTCGTCACCAACGCGCTACTGACCCGGGGCGATTTGGTGCTTTTTGACCGCAATAACCACAAATCAAACCACCACGGCGCGTTGATTCAGGCCGGTGCGACGCCGGTTTATCTGGAAGCGGCACGTAACCCGTTTGGTTTTATCGGCGGTATTGACGATCATTGCTTTGATGAGCGCTATTTGCGCGAGCTCATCCGCGACGTCGCGCCGGAGAAAGCCGATCAACCTCGCCCGTTTCGCCTCGCGGTGATCCAGCTTGGTACGTATGACGGCACTATTTATAACGCTCGCCAGGTGATCGACAAGATCGGCAGCCTGTGCGATTACATTCTGTTTGACTCGGCGTGGGTGGGTTACGAGCAGTTTATCCCAATGATGGCCGACTGCTCGCCGCTGCTGCTCGATCTGAATGAAAACGATCCGGGGATTTTTGTCACCCAGTCGGTGCATAAACAGCAGGCGGGGTTCTCGCAAACCTCGCAGATCCACAAGAAAGATAATCATCTGCGCGGCCAGGCGCGTTTTTGCCCGCATAAGCGGCTCAATAACGCTTTCATGCTGCACGCGTCCACCAGCCCGTTTTACCCGTTGTTTGCTGCGCTGGACGTTAACGCAAAGATCCACCAGGGCGAGAGCGGTCGCCGCCTGTGGGCCGAATGCGTCGCGCTGGGCATTGAAGCGCGCAAAGCGATCATCGCCAACTGTAAAATGATCAAACCGTTTGTGCCCCCGGCGATCGGCGGGCGGCCGTGGCAGGATCATCCGACTGAGGTGATCGCCCGTGAACGCCGTTTCTTCAGCTTCGAGCCTGGCGATAAATGGCACGGTTTTGAAGGGTATGCGCAGGAGCAATATTTTGTTGATCCCTGCAAGCTGCTGCTGACTACACCAGGCATTGATGCCGAAACCGGTGACTATACTGAGTTCGGCATTCCGGCAACCATTCTGGCGCACTTTCTGCGCGAGAACGGGATTGTGCCGGAGAAATGCGATCTCAACTCGATCCTGTTCCTGCTTACGCCGGCCGAAAGCGCAGAGAAGATGGCGCAACTGGTCGCCATGCTGGCTCAGTTCGAGCAACATATCGAAGATGACACCCCGCTGGCCGATGTGCTGCCGACGATCTTTAACAAATACCCGGTGCGTTACCGCGATTACACTCTGCGCGAGCTATGCCAGGAGATGCACGATCTGTATGTCAGTTTTGACGTGAAAGATCTGCAAAAAGCGATGTTCCGCAAAGAGAGCCTGCCAGCTGTGGTCATGAACCCACAGGACGCCAACAGTGAATTTATTCGCGGCAATGTTGAGCTGGTGCGCATCAGCGAGGCGGAAGGGCGCATTGCGGCGGAAGGGGCACTGCCTTACCCGCCAGGCGTACTCTGTGTGGTGCCGGGCGAAGTGTGGGGCGGCGCAGTGCAGCGCTATTTCCTGGCGCTGGAAGAGGGCGTCAATCTGTTGCCGGGCTTTTCGCCGGAATTGCAGGGCGTCTATTCGGAAACCGATACGGATGGTATCAAACGCTTGTACGGGTATGTGCTGAAGTAATGTTTTGCCCCCTCACGCCGTGCAGGGTGAGGGGCAACATTCAGGCGGCAGCCCGACGGTACATACGGCGCGGGTGGCCAATTTTGCCATACTGCATCTCTACCGCCAGGAAACCGGCGTCTACGCAGTGCTCCAGATAACGCCGAGTGGTGGTTTTACTCAACCCGGTTTCGCTGACCACTTCATCTACCGAAAAACAGCGCTCCGCATCGTCGGCAAACAGCTTTTGCACCAGCGCCAGCGTATTCTCCTCGATGCCTTTGCTGCCATTATCCTGCCGGTAGTTTTTGGCCTGTAATTGATAGAGTGAGTCAACGTTTTGTTGGTCGACAACCTTCCATACCCGTTGCTGCTCGGCAAATTGCACAAAACGCTCCAGCGACTGACTCAGGCGCTTCCAGGAAACCGGCTTGAGAATGTAGTCGAAAGCGCCGTTGCGAATAGCAAGACTGCAGGTGTCCATGTCGCTGGCGGCGGTGATAAAAATCACCGAGCAATTCGCCCGGGCAATCAACGGATCGCTGATCAAGGTGATGCCTTTTCCATCCGGCAGGTAATTATCGAGTAAAACCAGTTGCGGCTGGGTACTGCTCAGCAACACCTGCGCGTCGGCAAGCGACGACGCAATGCCCACCAGGCGCAAACGTGGGTGTTTGCCGACCAGTTCAGCATGAAGCTGCGCAAGCGCGTTTTCATCTTCTACTATCAGCACGTCTATCTGTTCATGTCGCATAATTCTGATCTTCCAGGGTCGGTACGGGGCGCTGTACATTGCCCGTTTCAGGAATAAACAAAGAAAAAATAGCACCGCGAGGCGCGTTGGCGGAGACATCAATAGATCCACCTGCTTGCATAACGTAGCTGGCGATCAGATACAGGCCAAAGCCATGATCGCCACTGCGTTTGGTGGTCATCCCTCGCTCAAAAATCCGTTCGCGGATGGCCGGATCGATACCGATACCGCGATCCGCCACCTCAATGATCAGTTCCCGCTCATTAAGCAGGATTAGCACCTCCACCGGCTCATGCGGCAGCGGAGCGCGCTGTGTCGCCTCAATGGCGTTATCCAGCAGGTTGCCGATGATGGAGATCAGCTCCGCTTCTCCCAGCGATCCGCATGCTTTTTCCATCTGGCACAGCGGATCGAAGGCCAGCTCGACGCCTTTTTCACGCGCGCGGGCCGCTTTACCCAGCAGCAGACCGCACAAGGTCGGCGAGCTAAAGCGCGACGAGATAAAGTCCAGCAACTCCTGGGCATGTTCCGACTGCGCCTGGATATAGCGTACCGCTTCGTCGTAACGTTCCATATGCAGCAAGCCAGACAGGGTGGTCATGCGGTTTAGTTGTTCATGGCGCATAATGCGCAGGTTATCGACGTAGCGTTTGACCTGGCTAAGCTGTGCACTGAGCGTGTCAATCTCGTTGCGGTCGCGGAAGGTGATCACCCAACCCTGTAATTTATCTTCCAGCATGATGCGCACCCGGCTGGCAATCACCGTCAATTCGTTAAAACGGCAAATTTCATCGTGGGTATCTTTCTCCAGCATCACCGTGCGGGTGAAAAAGGGCCCCGGTGCAATCACCTCACCAATGGCCAGACCGCGTAACGCGCGCGTTGGCTGGCTTAACCCCAGCAATTTCCGCGCGGCCTGGTTGATCACCTCAATGCGCAACTCGCTGTCGACGGCGATTACCCCTTCATAAATCGATTCCATCATCGCTTTCTGCTGACGCACCAGCAGGCCGATTTCGCGCGGCTCCAGCGAAAAGATTTGCTTTTTAATGCCGCGGGTGAAAAACCAGGAAAAAATAAACAACGCGGCCAGCAACAACACGGCGGCAATAAAAATATTGATCACTTTACCCAGCGTAATGGTGTCGAGATAGCTGGTCAGATAGCCGACTGAAACAATACCGACGACATGCCCATTATCATCAAATATCGGCGCCTTGCTGCGCAGTGAAATCCCCAGCCCCCCTTTGCGAATGGTGGTGGTGCTTAACCCCTGTAATACCTCTTCGTTATCACCGCCAACCAGGGTTTTACCCACCACATCAGCATGGACGGAATGAAATAAATGGAGGCCTTTATTGTCACCGATAACAATAAAACTGGCATCGCTATGCGCGACAACTTTATGCATAAATTGCGTAATCGCCGGAATATCTTTTTCGGCCACCGAACGACGTAAATTCGGAATAATCGCGATCTCTTCGGCTTGTATTTTTGCTCTTGCACTCATTTCCTGGTATAGCTGGCGGCCAACGTCCTTGTAATAATAAACACCAAGCAAGGCAAAAAGGCCGGAGAAAAAAAGCACCAGCGAAATAAAAAGTTTGATTTGAAAGGATACTTTCATGACGGCACGCACAGCAGCTAACAAAGCGTCAATGTAGCATCTTTTACGGGCTTCGTGCGCAGTTTACTGGAAACTTGTGATCCCTTGCACAGCAAGCGTTGGCGGCAAAAAACAGCCTGTTAAATAATTCTTTTGGGAAATGTTATTAACTTGTGTTTCGATATAAAAGAAACCATAAAAACCACGCGCATAATTAAGGCGTGAATCACACAAAATAAAAGAAACCATAAAAACCATAGGCGCCATTAAAACTCCAATTTTATTATGCAGCTCCTCACATAAAGTGTGTGTTTAGCCCTTTAATCTGTACACACAAAATAACCAAGGGGCTTAATTATGAGCACAACTGACGATTCATTTTCTGTTACCTCTGAATCGCTGTCGATTCAAAAAACATCACTTAAAGATAAGTGGTGGCACATTATGGATACCTGGAAAGTAGGGATTATTCCACTGCCATTATTCCTGTTGGCGGGCGCGTTGATTGCTATCGACTGTCTGGGTGGCAAGCTTCCCAGCGATATCGTGGTGATGGTGGCGACACTGGCGTTCTTTGGTTTTGCCTGTGGCGAATTTGGTAAGCGCCTGCCGATCATTGGCAAACTGGGCGCGGCAGCGATTTGCGCGACCTTTATTCCGTCGGCAATGGTCTATTACGGCCTGCTGCCGGATGTGGTTGTGGAATCAACCACCAAGTTCTACAAATCCACCAACATTCTCTATCTCTATATCTGCTGCATTATTGTTGGCAGCATTATGAGCATGAACCGCACCACCCTGATCCAGGGCTTCCTGCGTATTTTCTTCCCAATGCTGTGCGGCGAAATCGTCGGCATGCTGGTCGGCATGGGCGTTGGCCTGATGCTCGGTATGGAACCGTTCCAGATTTTCTTCTTTATTATCCTGCCGATTATGGCGGGGGGCGTGGGTGAAGGCGCTATTCCGCTCTCCATTGGCTATGCTGCTCTGCTGCATATGGACCAGGGTGTCGCGCTGGGTCGTGTACTGCCGATGGTGATGCTCGGTGGTCTGACCGCCATTATTATCTCTGGCTGCCTGAACCAGCTCGGCAAACGCTTCCCGCACCTGACCGGTGAAGGCCAGTTAATGCCAAACCGTGAAAACGGGGACGAGAAAGCCTCTGCTGCACCGGCCTTTTCTGGCAAAACGGACGTGACCACTATTGCTGCAGGCGCGCTGTTGGCGGTCCTGCTGTACATGATCGGTATGCTGGGCCACAAACTGATTGGCCTGCCTGCACCGGTCGGCATGCTGTTTGCCGCGGTGCTGGTCAAACTGGCGCATGGCGTTTCCCCGCGTCTGCTGGAAGGCTCTCAGGTGGTGTACAAATTCTTCCAGACCTCTGTGACCTATCCAATCCTTTTCGCGGTTGGCGTGGCCATTACGCCGTGGCAAGAGCTGGTTCACGCTTTCACCCTCAATAACCTGCTGGTGATCGTGAGTACGGTGTCCGCACTGGTTGCGACAGGCTTCTTTGTTGGTAAAAAAATCGGCATGCATCCCATTGATGTGGCGATTATTTCCTGCTGCCAGAGCGGCCAGGGCGGTACAGGGGATGTTGCCATCCTGACGGCGGGCAACCGCATGAGCCTGATGCCATTTGCACAGATTGCTACCCGTATCGGTGGGGCGATCAACGTGTCGGTATCACTGCTGGTCCTTGGCAATTTCCTCGTCTGATTAAGCATTACAGGAACTGATATGAAACTCGCAAGCTTTGTCCATCAGGGGATCCGTAGCTACGGCATCGTCACGGCTGAGGGCGTCATCAATCTGGGTCAGCGCATGGGCGATCGTTACGGTGATTTGAAGTCGCTGCTCGCCGCCAACGCGCTGCAAGAAGCGCAACAGCTGGCTGGCGAAACGCCGGATATTCGCTTCGATGATCTCCAATTTCTGCCGGTGATCGACAACCCAGGGAAGATTCTCTGCGTGGGCATGAACTACGCCGAAAAGCGCAAAGAATTTGATCAGCACAACCCGGCACCTACGCTGTTTGTCCGCTTTGCCGACTCACAAACCGGGCATAACGCACCGGTACTGAAGCCACGTCATTCCAGCGAATTCGACTATGAAGGCGAACTGGCGGTGATCATCGGTAAAGGCGGTGAAAACATCAGCCGTGAGACAGCGCTAAGCCATGTGGCAGGTTACAGCTGCTACATGGATGGCTCAGCGCGCGACTGGCAGCACACCTGGTTTACCGCCGGTAAAAACTGGCGGCAGACCGGCGCGTTCGGGCCGTGGATGACCACCGCTGATGAAATCCCGGATCCGCATGCGCTGGCAATCCGCACCTGGCTGAATGGCCGCATGGTACAGGACGACAACACCGCCAGCATGATCCACAAGGTGGCGGAGCTGATTGAGTATATCAGTACTTTTACCAGCCTGACGCCGGGTGACGTGATTATCACCGGTTCGCCTGGCGGAGTGGGTAAAAAACGTAACCCACCGCTGTTTATGAAAGCGGGCGATCGCATTGAAGTGGAAATCGAGAATATCGGCCATCTCAGTAATGTGATTATCGATGCGCCAGCCCATGCGCTGACGGCAGCGCACTAAGGACGAAGGCAAGACCATGCAAGCACGACCCCCCATCGACTTCCGCGTAGCGGAAGTCAACGGCAATACTCAACGGCTGGCTTCTATCCGCACGTTGCTCGCAGACAGCGGTTTAGGTATGGACAGCGATATCACCACTTTCGTTGAAGCCTGGTCGGGAAACCGACTGGTGGGTTGTGCGGGGCTGGCCGCCAACGTCATCAAGTGTGTGGCAGTCGATGAAGCGCTGCGCGGTGAAAACCTCAGCGCGCGGCTACTCGCAGAAGTTGAAAACCTTGCGCTGGCGCGTGGCCATTTTCATCTGTTCTTGTGCACCCGTCCGTGCAACCGGGAGCGTTTTCAGCACAGCGGTTTCTGGCCTGTAGCGCAAAGTGGCAACAATGCGATTCTGATGGAGAACACACCGTCTGGCATTCAGCGTTATTGCCGTACGTTACAGGCCGATCGCGTGCCGGGAAAGCGCATTGGCGCGATTGTGATGAACGCCAATCCCTTCACCCTCGGGCACCGTCATCTGGTTGAACAAGCCGCGCAATCCTGCGACTGGCTGCACTTGTTTGTGGTGCGTGAAGACGCGTCGTTCTTCTCTTTCGCCGCGCGGCTGAAAATGGTGAAGGCAGGCGTCGCCCATTTGGCCAATGTCACCGTACACGAAGGCTCTCAGTACATCATTTCTCGCGCTACCTTCCCGGCCTACTTCCTTAAAGAGACAGGAAAAGTGCAGCAGGCGTGGAGTGAAATCGATCTGCTTATTTTCCGTAACTATATCGCCCCGGCGCTCGGCATTACGCATCGCTTTATTGGCAGTGAGCCATTTTGCGACGTGACCCGCCAGTACAACCAGACCATGCATCAGCTGCTGGCTGGTGCGGTGGAGGTGCGGGAAATCCCACGTATCAAAGCCACGGGTACTGCCATCTCGGCATCGGAAGTGCGTCGTTTACTGAAAACACACCAGTTTTCCCGTATTCGGGAAATTGTACCGGATACCACTTTCGCGCATCTGGAATCCCATTACAGCGCGGAAGTCGCTTAAAAATCAGGAATGTCATTATGAAAATTGTTAGGGAGGCGCTGGCCGGGACTATGGAGTCCAGCGACCTGATGGTGAAAATAGCGCCCGCCGAAGGCGAGCTTGAAGTGGTTGTTCACAGTGAAGTGATCAAGCAGTTTGGCGATCAGATCCGTCAGGTAGTGAACGCCACGCTGCGTGCAATGGATGTGCGCCAGGGGTTAGTGATCATTGAAGACAAAGGCGCACTGGACTGCGTGATCCGCGCCCGTCTGCAAAGTGCGGTGCTGCGTGCCGCCGAAGGGAGTGAAATCGAGTGGGGGAAACTGCTGTGAAAAAACTTCGTCGTAGCATGCTGTTTCTGCCAGGCGCGAATGCCGCCATGCTCTCTACCGCGTTTATTTATCGCCCGGATTCGATCATGTTCGACCTGGAAGATGCGGTCGCTCTGCGTGAAAAAGACACCGCGCGTCTGCTGGTCTTCCATGCGCTGCAACACCCTATGTATCAGGACATCGAAACGGTGGTGCGTATTAACCCACTGAATACTCCGTTTGGCTTGCCGGATCTGGAAGCGGTCGTCCGCGCTGGCGTGGATGTGGTGCGTTTGCCAAAAACCGACACCCCGGAAGATATTTACGAACTGGAACGTCACCTGGAGCGTATTGAGCTGGCGTGCGGCCGCGAAGTGGGATCAACCCGCGTGATGGCGGCAATTGAGTCCGCTATCGGCGTGATTAATGCAGTGGCCATTGCCCGCAGTTCCCAGCGTCTGATTGGCATTGCGCTGGCGGCCTTCGACTACGTTATGGATATGCAAACCGAGCGCGGTGACGGTACCGAGCTGTTTTATGCACGTTGCGCCGTGCTGCACGCTGCCCGTGCTGCCGGTATAGATGCTTTCGACGTGGTGTGGTCAGACGTTAACGATGAGGCGGGGTTCCTGCGTGAAGTCGAGCTGATCCGCAAAATGGGCTTTAACGGCAAGTCATTGATTAACCCGCGCCAAATCGACCTGTTGCATAACGCCTATGCGCCAACACAGCAGGAAGTTGACCACGCTAAGTTGGTTATCGAAGCGGCGGAAGAGGGGGAGCGTAACGGCCTTGGGGTTGTCTCGCTGAACGGCAAAATGATTGACGCCCCGATTATTAATCACGCGCAGATGGTGCTGGAACGTGCGGCTGCGTCCGGCGTGCGTCAGTAAGGAAAGAACAATGAATCAAACAGAACTTCTTCACGTTAATTTTCCCCATCTGCGTGATTTAAAACCTTTTGATAGCGCCCATGCAGCCACACCCTGGCTGGCGGACGTTAACAGCAAACATACCCGCAAACTCTGCGCCACGCTGGAAGATGCGATTGCCCGTAGCGGCCTGAAAGATGGTATGACCATCTCTTTTCACCACGCGTTCCGCGAAGGCGATCGGGTGATTAATAATGTGATTGCGACCCTCGCGCGTCTGGGTTTTAAAAACCTGACGCTGGCATCCAGCTCACTGATGACCTGTAACGATGCCCTGATCGAACACATCCAGAACGGGGTGATTACCCGAATCTACACCTCTGGCATGCGCGGCAAACTGGCTGATGCCATCTCGCACGGCCTGATGGCGGAGCCGGTACAGATCCACTCCCACGGTGGCCGCGTGAAACTGTTGCAGGACGGCGAGCTGAATATTGATGTCGCGTTCCTGGGGGTACCGTGCAGCGATGAGTTTGGCAATGCCAATGGCACGCAGGGTAAATCCGTTTGCGGGTCGCTGGGTTACGCGATGGTCGATGCGCAGTTCGCCAAAAAAGTGGTGCTGCTGACCGAAGAGCTGGTGCCGTTCCCGAATATGCCGGCCAGCCTGGGACAGGATCAGGTCGATCTGATTGTACAGGTGGAGAGCGTTGGCGATCCGGCGAAAATCAGTGTCGGCGCGGCACGCGTCACCAGTAACCCGCGTGAGCTGATGATCGCCCGTTATGCCGCCGACGTGATTGAACATTCAGGCTATTTCAAAGATGGCTTTTCCATGCAGACCGGCTCCGGAGCGGCAGCCACCGCGGCGACCCGCTTTATGGAAGCGAAAATGGAACGTCATGGCGTAAAAGCCCGTTTCGCGCTCGGCGGCATTACCGGCAGTCTGGTGGATCTTCATGAAAAAGGGCTGATCGAAAAACTGCTCGATACCCAGTGCTTCGATGGCGAGGCGGCGGCATCACTGCGCCGTAACCCGAACCACGTAGAGATCTCCACCAATGTGTACGCCAATCCTGGCGGTAAAGCAGCAAGCTGCGATCAACTGGATGTGGTGATCCTCAGCGCGCTGGAGATCGATGTTGATTTTAACGTCAACGTGATCACCGGTTCTGACGGCGTAATGCGTGGCGCTTCCGGCGGTCACTGTGATGTGGCCGCAGCGGCAAACCTGACGATTGTGGTTGCGCCACTGCTGCGTAGCCGCATTCCGACGGTAGTAAAACGCGTGACCACGCTGCTGACACCAGGGGAAAGCATTGATGTGCTGGTCACCGATCACGGGATTGCCGTTAACCCGGCGCGCCCGGAAATCCGCGAGCGTTTGCTGGCGGCAGGGCTGAAAATCGTTGATATCGACACGTTGTATCAGCGCGCCATCTCCCTGACCGGCGAACCGAAACCGATCGCCTTTACCGACCGCATCGTCGGGGTGATCCGGTACCGCGACGGCAGCGTGATTGATGTTGTTCGTCAGGTTAAAGAGGAAAATCAATGACCACACTGACGCCCGTGAGAGCGGGCGTCAGCCTTGAAGCGTTGCTGGCGGCGAAAGATAGTCGCGCAGCGCGTCAGGCTGACTGGCTCACTCACTATCAACAACCGGTCATTTCACTGACGCTGGTGACACCCGGTGCCGTAAAAGACAGTATCCGCTATCGCAATACTATGGGCGTGGCGCTGCAAGCCTGCGACCAGTTGCTGTGGCAACATCACTGGAACGTACTGGACAGGCAGGTACTTTGGTTGCCAACCGGCGCGGAAGCCTTGTGGTGTGTTGAGCACCCGGCGGTGGAAATTAAAGCCCGCTGCGTGGAGATGGAGCAAACGCATCCCCTCGGCAGGCTGTGGGATTTTGACGTGTTCTGCCCTCATAACGGGCAGGTGGGTCGCCATTCACTGGACCTGAACACGCGTCGTTGCCTGGTTTGCGATGAACCGGCGCACGCTTGCGCACGGTCACGCCGCCACCCTGTCGACGAAGTGACAGCCCGCGTAGAGAGATTAATCGATGGCTGGTTTGCTCGCGACTAAACCGCAAGCAGCGGATGTTCCTTCTCTGGCGGCGCAGGCGCTGCGCCTTGAACTGGATTTAACCCCAAAACCGGGGCTGGTGGATCGGGCAAACTCCGGGTCGCACCAGGATATGGATCATCGTCTGTTTTTAACCAGTATCGCCGCCATCACGCCGTGGTTTCAGGTATTCGAGCAGGCGGGCAGACAGCACGCGCATCAACCCGCAAGCGAACAACTGCGCCTGTTGCGGCCAGCCGGCATTGCCTGCGAACAGGCAATGTTTGCCGCCACTAACGGGGTGAATACGCATAAAGGCGGTATTTTTTCCCTGGGATTATTGTGTTTTGCCGCCGGGCGCTTGCAGGGACAAAACCGGATTATCAGCGCTGATGCGCTGTGCCTGCAGGTCAGTGAAATCTGTTGTGGCCTGGTGGAGCGTGAGCTGGCCACCCGTTCGCAGGCGGTAACAGCAGGCGAAAAGCAGTTTCGCGATTACGGCCTGACCGGGGCGCGTGGTGAAGTTGAGCAAGGCTTTGTCACTGTGCGACGCGCAGTGTTGCCGTTCTGGCATCAGGAACAGGGCGAGCGGCGATTGCACAACGCATTGCTGCGGCTGATGGCCGCCAATGCCGACAGCAATCTGGTATCGCGCGGGGGCATGACAGGGCTGCGTTATGTACAGGATTATGCGGTGAGGCTACTGGCCACGCAGTGGGATACTGCCGCACTGCGCCAGATGGATGAGGCACTGATAGCCCGGCGTTTAAGCCCAGGTGGCAGCGCTGATCTACTGGCGGTTGCCTTTGTGCTGGCTATGGTCGGGTAACTCTGCACTGGCCGCTGAGCCTCATACCACTCAGGCAATAAAAAACCCGGCGCCAGGCCGGGTTTTCTGTTTTACGCTTTCTGCGCGACGCCTTCAGGCTCTCGCACATGTTTATATTTAAACAACGTGACGAAGGCGAAAGCCAGTACCAGCGAATAACCTGCGAAAATCAGCCATACCGTTTTCCAGTCAGTGATGCCTGCGGTGGTGTAGATTTCTACCACTTTGCCACTGACCATACCACCGAGGATACAGCCAAAGCCGTTGGTCATCATCAGCAGCATCCCCTGCGCACTGGCGCGGATAGCCGGGTTAACTTCTTTCTCAACGAACACCGAACCGGAGATGTTGAAGAAATCGAAGGCGCAACCATAAACGATCATCGACAGCACCAGCAGCACGGTGCCAAACGGCGTCGGATCGCCGAAAGCGAACAGGCCGAAACGCAGCACCCAGGCGAAGATACTGATCATCATGACGTTCTTAATGCCGTAGCGGCTCATAAAGAACGGGATAGCCAGGATAAAGGCGGTTTCGGAGATCTGCGAAATCGACATCATCACTGACGCGTGCGTCACAATAAAGCTATTGGCGAACAGCGGGTTGCTATCGAAGCTGTGCAGGAAGGTGTTACCGAACATGTTGGTGATCTGCAACTCTGCGCCCAGCAGCATTGAGAAGATGAAAAAGATTGCCATACGCTTGTTTTTAAACAGTGCGAAAGCATTCAGGCCCAGCATTTCTACCCAGGTCTGCTTCTCTCTGCTTTTGGCGACCGGCATATGCGGCAGCGTCAGGGAGATCAGGCTCAACACCAGCGACAAGCCCGCGCCAATATAAAGCTGCATATGGCTGAGTTCAAAGCCCGAGAAGCTGACTGCCCACATCGCCAGAATAAAGCCGATGGTGCCCCAGATACGGATGGGCGGGAAATCCTTCACGATATCGTAGCCGGCAGATTGCAGGCGGAAATAGGAGATAGTGTTCACCAGGCCAAGCGTTGGCATATAGGCCAGCGAGTTGAGCAGGATAATCGCGAACATGGCCCCCGGCGTGGTGACGC
This sequence comes from Kosakonia sp., assembly GCF_032052965.1. Lineage (GTDB taxonomy): Bacteria > Pseudomonadota > Gammaproteobacteria > Enterobacterales > Enterobacteriaceae > Kosakonia. The sequence goes on along the minus strand of NZ_DAMBVN010000021.1, from coordinate 66,884 downwards.
CCGCAGCAATGAACAGTGTGATTGCCCCAACCAGATGACACAGCGCATATACCCACTTCGCACTGAGCCATTTATCGGCCACGATACCAAGCAGTGTCGGCATAAGCAGCGAGGCGATACCCAGCGAGCTGTAAACGGCACCAATTTCCGCTCCCTCGAACTTCAGGGTAACGAACATATAAGAGCCAAGTGTAGTCAGCCAGCTTCCCCACAGGCAGAACTGCAGAAAGATAATGACTTTCAGCTGCAGCTTAAGATTCATGCTAATTTCCTCACAAAGGAGACGGATAGATGTTGGAATGGGCACAATTACTATTGTTATCTGTCACGATCCTACCACTAACGGCGTGTCGAATTTGTTATGCCCGACATAAAAATGCAAACTTCCTCTGATTGCAATTCCATATGGTGACTCATGTCACAATTTTACGCAACCGTTTGCATTTCCCAGAGGAAACGTTTATGCCTCTTTCCTTCTCAACAGAAAGAGGCATACACGAAACGATTAATTACGGCGCCAGGTTTTTTGCGCGGTATTCACTTTGTAGAGGTAACGGCGGGATTCTGCCGACGGATGGCGGGTGGTCAGGGTCTGGTAAACATCGCCGGGCGTCATGGTATTAATGATGTTCGCCGCCTGCACCTTATCGCTGGAGAAGACGCGTAACACACTGCCTGCACCGCCGTTATAGGCGGTGATCACCGCATAACGGCGTGATGTCGGGTTGCTGATGCCAGAAAGATAAACATTGTTCAGCATCGCCAGATAAGCTGTGCCGGTATCAATATTACTCTGAGGATCAAACAGGTAGCTCCTGTCCGGCGTACCCGATTTCCCCTGTGCGCGGAACACATCTTTCCCGGCGCTGTGCTGTACGACCTGCATCAGGCCAAGCGCATCGGAGCGGCTGACAGCGTAAGGGTTAAAAGAAGATTCGGTTTGCATGATGGCCAGAATCAGCGACTCTTCGACACCATATTTACGCGCGGCCTGGCGCACCATGCCCACGTATTTATGTGCGCGTTTATCGAGGTGGTTCGGGACCAGATTAATGGTCACGCTGTAAATCATATGCAGGCCATTGCTGCGGCTTTTTAACCGCGTTTGCAGCAGATAATCGGCAAAACGCACGGCGCGCCACTGCCAGCGAATCGCTTCGCCGTTGTTATCCAGCACCTGACCATACAAGAACGGCTCTTTGGAAATCTGAATGTCGTCGGCATCGGAATAGAGATCGATAGATCCCGGATCGTCGCCCATCAGCAGGGTTTTGATAATTGCCTCGCGCAAGTGCGCAGCGGGCTCAGTACCGGCAATGGTTTCGACAGTAATAGTACCTTCGTCGAAGTTAATATGGCTTCGGGTCTGATACTGGTCGGTGTATTTAACGTAATCCTTCGGCCCTGCGATCAGAACTTCGTTAAAGCCCCATAAATTTTCAATATTGTGGGCGAACTGCCCCATCAAAATGTCAAAACCGTTGGTGTCTTTGATCCAGGCTTCGTTATAGTCTTCGCCTGCTTTTTTAGAGCTGGAACAAGAAATCAGCAACGGCGCAATAATGGCAAGCGCTAAAAATTTTTTCATCATTCCGGGATGCAGTTGTGTGGGTGTGAACGCGCCGGTGATGCACGCAGGCTGGCACTCTTTTGCCTGTTTAGCGGCGTTGCCAGCCGGCGTGCGATCAGAAGCTTATTTTTTTTCTTGCGGCGTATAGCCTTCAATGTGCACGTCTTTGCCCTCGAAGAGGAAATTCACCATCTCCTCTTCTAACAGCTTACGGTGCTCCACATTCATCATGTTGAGTTTTTTCTCGTTGATCAGCATGGTTTGCTTCTGCTGCCACTGCTTCCAGGCTTCCTTCGAGATCTCGTTATAAATACGTTTACCCAGATCGCCCGGATAGAGCTGGAAGTCCTGCCCTTCCGCTTCACGTTGCAGGAAGGTACAAAAAATGGTTCTGCTCATAAGTCATCCTCTTTCATGCGCGAAGCGACAGGGCTTCGGCGCGTAATTGCTGTATCAGGCGTTCCACCGGAGCCGCCAGACCGACCGACGGCGGTTGCGCTAAGTTATACCAAAGACCCACGCCTTCATCCATGCAAGACGAGAACGAGGACACGCCAAGCCACATCGGTACAATATCCAGATGGAAATGGCTAAAAGTATGGCGGAAAGCGACCAGTTGGCTGAGATTATCTGCATTTATATTTCTCTGTGCCAGCCAGTCTCGTAGGCCCGACTCATCACTGAACTGCGGGAAGCAGAACAATCCGCCCCATAGCCCGCTCGGCGGACGCTGTTCAAGATAGACCTCGCTTTCATGCTGCATCAGCAGGAAGTAACCGGTGCGTTCAGGAAGCGTCTGCTTCGGTTTTTTGCCGGGATATTGTGCCCAACTGTGCGCGGCATACGCTTCGCAGCCGGTTTGTAATGGGCACAATTCGCACTTTGGCTTTGAGCGTGTGCACACCATTGCTCCCAGATCCATCATCGCCTGGTTAAAGCGTTCAACGCCTTTTGCTGGCGTGACCTCGGTACTGATCGCCCACAGGCGTTTTTCCACCTCTTTTTTACCCGGCCAACCGCCAACGGCGTAGCAGCGCGCCAGCACGCGTTTGACGTTGCCATCAAGGATGGGAAAATGTTTGCCCAGCGATAAAGAGAGGATCGCGCCCGCTGTTGAGCGGCCTACGCCGGGCAGGGCGGCGACCTCCTCGAATGTTTCCGGGAAATGACCGCCATGATGCTGCGCGACTTGCTGCGCGGCTTTGTGTAAGTTGCGGGCGCGGGCGTAATAACCCAGCCCGGTCCACAGATGCAACACTTCATCCAGCGGCGCATTGGCCAGATCGGTTACCGTCGGGAAACGCACCATAAAGCGCTGGAAATAGGGAATAACGGTTGCCACCTGGGTCTGTTGCAACATCACTTCCGATAGCCATACTTTGTAGGGCGTTTTTTCAGTTTGCCAGGGCAGGGTTTTTCGCCCGTATTTGTCGTACCAGTCCAGAACCTGGGCTGAAAATTGAGACGCTTGCATGGTCACCAGAATCGCGTTATCAGGGGCGAAGATTGCAGCACAGAGGCACCGCGCTGTAAATCGGAACTTTTACGATGCTTGCATCGGGCGATGAACTTTGGATAATGCCCGTTTCCTGAACACTCTCACAAGCAGAACACTGTATGAATAACGACGTCATTTCACCGGAATTTGATGAAAATGGTCGCCCGCTGCGCCGGATCCGCAGTTTCGTCCGTCGTCAGGGCCGCCTGACCAAAGGGCAGCAGCACGCGCTGGATCACTACTGGCCGGTGATGGGCGTTGAATTCACGGAACAGCCTGTGGATTTTACCGCGCTGTTCGGCCGCAACGCGCCGGTGACGCTGGAGATCGGTTTCGGTATGGGTGCTTCGCTGGTTGAAATGGCGAAACTCCGCCCTGAGCAGAACTTCCTGGGGATCGAAGTCCACTCGCCGGGCGTGGGAGCTTGTCTCTCTTCCGCACATGAAGAGGGGATCAGCAACCTGCGAGTGATGTGCCACGATGCCGTAGAAGTGCTGCACAAAATGATCCCTGACAATTCTTTAAACATGGTTCAGCTGTTTTTTCCTGACCCGTGGCATAAAGCGCGCCATAATAAACGCCGTATTGTTCAGGTACCGTTTGCTGAACTGGTGAAGAGTAAGCTTAAGCTGGGTGGCGTGTTCCATATGGCGACCGACTGGGAAGCGTATGCGCAACATATGCTTGAAGTGATGTCGTCTATCGACGGTTATACAAACCTGTCGGCGACCCACGACTATGTACCGCGTCCGGCGTCGCGCCCGGTAACCAAATTTGAACAGCGTGGCCATCGTCTTGGTCACGGCGTATGGGACTTAATGTTCGAGAGGGTGAAATAATGGCAACAAACCGCAGCCGCCGTTTGCGTAAAAAAATGCATATCGACGAATTCCAGGAACTGGGCTTCTCTGTGGCGTGGCGCTTCGCCGAAGGCACCAGCGAAGAGCAAATCGACAAAACCGTTGATGACTTTATTCAGGAAGTGATTGAGCCGAACAAGCTGGCGTTTGACGGCAGCGGTTACCTTGCATGGGACGGGCTGATTTGCCTGCAGGAAGTGGGTAAATGCACGGAAGAACATCAGGCCATCGTGCGTAAATGGCTGGAAGACCGCAAACTCGATGAGGTGCGTATTAGCGAACTTTTCGACGTTTGGTGGGACTAATCAAGCATAAGGGGCCAGCATTAGCTGGCCCGTTTTGTCTCTACAGGAGTTTTTTATGATGCGCAAAACGCTGCTGGCGGCTGCCCTGACACTGACCGCCTTTGCCGCGCAGGCGGATTATCAGTGTAGTGTGACCCCACGCGACGATGTGATCCTCAGCCCGCAAACCGTGCAGGTTAAAGGTGAGAACGGCAATCTGGTTATCACGCCGGATGGCAATGTGATGTTTAACGGCAAGCAATATACGCTCAGCGCTGCTCAGCGCGAACAGGCGAAGGATTACCAGGCGGACTTGCGTAGCGCACTGCCATGGATTGACGATGGCGCGCGCAGTCGCGTGGAGAAAGGCCGGGTTGCGCTGGATAACATCATCGTCAAAGAAGTCGGTGAAAGCAGCAGCATGCGCAGTCGTCTGACCAAACTGGATGCGCAACTGAAAACGCAGATGAACCGCATTATTGAACATCGTAGCGATGGCCTGACCTTCCATTATAAAGCGATTGATCAAGTCCGGGCGGATGGCCAGCAACTGGTGAATCAGGCGATGGGCGGCATCCTGCAGGACAGCATTAACGAAATGGGCGCTAAAGCCGTACTGAAGGGGGGCGGTAATCCTCTTCAGGGCGTGTTGGGCAGCCTTGGTGGTCTGCAAACCGCTATTCAGAATGAGTGGCAAAACCAGGAAGCAGATTTCCAGCAGTTCGGAAAAGACGTCTGCAAACGCGTGGTGTCGTTGGAAGATAGCCGTAAGGCATTAACTGCCGGGCTAAAATAATCCTTCTTATAGCCTTCTTTTTTAAGAGGGCTAATTATCGCTTTACTCTCGCACATTTCATCTCCCCCAATATTCTGCCTACTTAAACTCTCTTTTTTTAGAAATTTATCTAATGATATTTCGGAAATGTATTAAGCGAGATTTTGTATTAATTTGATGGATGTTTATTCTCCTTTTGGAATAAGAATGATAGTGATAGAGTGGCTCCCTAAATTACGGGTATGACTATTGAATGGATTAATATGTCAACATTTAATATTCCTCACGGAAATAATGAGAGTGTATACGGGCCGAATATTGCCCCGTTCAAAAAAGATGAAATAGATCTTTTGGATTTATTTCGGATTTTGTTGAACAGTAAAAAATTCATTATAGCCATCGTTGTGGCGTTTGCGGCGGCAGGTTTCTTTATTTCATTGTTGTTGCCGCAAAAATGGACCAGCCGGGCAGAAATCACCCCTGCCGAGAAAATTCAGTGGAGTGAGCTTAATCAGGCCATTAATACCCTTGATACTCTTGGCGTGAAAGCACCGGTAACCGCCGAACAGGTCTTTAATCTATTTCTCAAAAATTTTAATTCACAAACGCTACAGGAAAAGTTTTTAGGCTCTTCGCCGTTGGTGGCAGATTTCCCGCAGCTTAAGAATGCAGAGCCGGAGGCGCGACACCGCGGCATTGTCCAGCTTGCCCAGCAACTCAATGCGGTCAATAATCTCACCGATAAAAATAGCCAATCCATGCCTTATCCGTCATGGACGTTAAGCTTCACAGCACCGAATGCACAAGACGCACAGCAGGTTCTTAACCGCTATATTAATTATGTTTCAGAGTTGGTAGTTAAGGAAACTGTAGATACTTTACGGGATGAAGTGGCATTAAGAACCAATTTTGAAAAAGACTCGCTGGAAATAGAGCGTGTTGAGATGCTTAATAAGCATGATGCGAGTATTCACCGTTTAAACTATTCGCTTATTGTGGCGAACGCCGCTGGTATCAAACGCCCGGTTTATAGCAACGGCCAGATAGTACAGGACGACCCGGATTACTCTATTGCGCTCGGTTCAGATGGTATTGCGGAAAAGCTTAAGATTGAAAATTCCATTAAAGATGTGACGCGATTGGATCCTGCGTTTCTTAACCGCGAATATCGCTTATCACAACTGCAAAAGATCAATTTAAAAGACATTGATTTTAAACCTTTTAAATATCAGCTTTCCCCTTCATTGCCTTTAAAAAAAGATGGTCTGGCAAAAAGCCAGTTAATGATCATGATGGCGATTCTGGGCGGCGTGATTGCCTGTGCTGTTGTGCTGGTTCGCTCTGCATTCCAGCATCATGACATTGTCAGCAAACAAGAACATGAGGCGGTGAAAAGCGTGCCCGCCGTAGCAGGCACGGCAGAGCGGTTATTCGGCAAGGAACAGTTCAAGGAGTGAATTTAAGAATAGCTTTCCGTGCTCGGTTATCTGCCACGCATTCTCATTTTCAGTCAGATAATTAAGCGACAGCGCCTGGTCGATCTGAGCGCGGATAGCACTTTCATCTAAGCCGGTATAACGAGAAAACTCCGCGCGCGGCGCGGGTTCAAGCAGACGAAAACGGTTCATAAAGAACTCGAACGGTTTATCCTGCGCTTCCACCTCATGCTGCTTATCCAGATAGTTACCCTGCATATAACCACGAGGATGGCGCGTTTTTGCCGTTCTTAAAATGCGGCCATCCGCCAGGGTCACTTTGCCATGCGCGCCGCAGCCAATACCCAGATAATCGCCGAAACGCCAGTAGTTCAGGTTGTGCTGACATTGGTAGCCGGGTTTGGCATAGGCTGAGGTTTCGTACTGCTGATACCCGGCAGCGGTAAGGATCTGATGACCTTGCTCGAAGATATCCCACAGCGCATCATCATCCGGTAATACAGGCGGGCGAGAGCCGAACAGGGTGTTGGGTTCGATAGTGAGCTGATACCAGGAAAGATGCGGCGGATTAAGCGCAATCGCCTGGCGCAGATCGTCCAGCGCCTCTTCCAGCGACTGATCCGGCAGGCCATGCATTAAATCAAGATTAAAACTGCGCAGCCCAAGGCCGCTTGCGAGACGTGCAGCGCGCCGGGCTTCCTCCGGGCCGTGAATACGCCCCAGGCGCTGGAGTTTGTTGTCGCTAAAACTTTGCACACCAATCGAAATGCGGTTCACTCCGGCGCGCTGATAATCGACAAACCGGTCTGCTTCCACGGTGCCTGGATTGGCTTCCATGGTGATCTCCGCATCAGCAGCGAGAGGCAGCCGTTCACGCACACCATCAAGGAGTGTTTGCATCGCCGGGCCGGAGAGCAGGCTCGGCGTACCGCCACCAATAAAAATAGTCTTTATTTCTCGTCCCTGTGCATAGGGCACATCGGCATCCAGATCGTTCAGCAAGTGCTGCACATAATCGTCGTGTGGGACTTCGCCTTTTAACGCATGGGAATTGAAGTCGCAGTACGGGCATTTCTGCACGCACCAGGGAATGTGAATATAAAGACTCAGAGGTGGCAAATCAGCCATTACGCAGTGCTTCCAGTAACAGTTTTAACGCCTGCCCCCGGTGGGAGAGGGCGCTTTTTTCTTCGCGGGTTAGCTCCGCAGCGGTTTTCCCGGCAGAGGGAACAAAGAACACGGGATCGTAACCAAAGCCGCCATCACCGGCAGGCTGGCGGGTAATCACGCCCGACCAGCTACCGTGGCATACCAGGGGAGTAGGATCGTTGGCATGACGCATATAGACCAGCACGCAATGGAACTGTGCCTGACGTTCTGTGTCCGGAACCTCTTTTAAAGCATCCAGCAGTTTTTCCAGGTTCTGCCGATCGCTGGCATCAACACCCGCATAACGAGCGGAGTAGATCCCAGGAGCGCCGCCCAGCGCGTCCACCGCCAGACCTGAATCATCGGCAATCGCCGGTAAACCCGTTATCTGCGCAGCATGGCGCGCTTTAAGGATCGCGTTTTCAATAAAGGTCAGGCCGGTCTCTTCCGCAGACTCAACACCCAGATCGGTTTGCGCCACAATCGTGAGGCCAAAATCAGTGAGTAGCGAGGCAAGCTCGCGCACTTTACCGGCATTACCGGTAGCGAGGACAACTTTCTGCATAAGGGATCCTAATTTATCAACGCCGCGACTTCCGTCGGGATCTGTTGCGGATGCGTGATTTTAATCTGTTTGTGGCGGCCCAGTTCGCCTTTTTCAATGACGACCTGGTTTTTCGCCACGCGAAACTGTTTCGCAAGGTATTTGACCAGATGCGCATTGGCCTGGCCATCCACTGGCGGAGCGGTGATGGCGACTTTTAATTCATCGCCATGTAAGCCAATGATTGCGTCCCGGCTGGCTTTCGGCTGAATATACAGCCGTAACACCAGCCCGTCTTCACAGACTGCAGCGGCACTCATAGCGCCATCCACAGCCCCGGCAGCAGGATATTGCCGGTGGATTGCAGCAGTTCAGCAACCCCCATATTGATCACGTACAGCAGCAGCACGAGGATCATAGGCGAAAAATCAATTCCCCCCATTGAGGGCAGCAGATTACGGATAGGACGCAGCAACGGTTCCGTCAACTGCATCAAAACGTACTCCACCGGGCTACGCCCCTGGCTGACCCAGCTCATGATCGCCATCACCAGCAGAACCCAGAAAATCATCAGACCGATGGTTTTCAGCAAGATCAACAGCGCAGAGATCCAGATAATCGGCTGGAAGGTGACCACCATAAACAGCACGATGGCTTTGATAAAACTCAGGACAAACGCGATCAGTAGCGAGGCGCTATCAATCGGCCCGAGCGGCGGCAGAATACGGCGAAGCGGCCCGACAATCGGCTGCGTGGCCTTGACCACGAACTGCGAAAATGGGTTGTAAAAATCGCAGCGTGCCCACTGCATCCAGACGCGCAACAGCAGAACCATCGTATAGAGTTCAATGACTGTCGAGAGCAGGAAAGTCAACGTCTTCATGGCGTTCCTCAGTTTTCCTTAATTTTTTGTGTAATCGCGCGCACCAAAAATGGCCGTTCCAATGCGCACCATCGTGCTGCCAGCCGCGATGGCGGCGGCCATATCGTCTGTCATGCCCAGCGACAAAGTATCTACCGTGGGATAGCGGGTTTTAAGCGCTTCAAATGCTACAGCCATTTGCTGCGCCACGGCAAACTGCCTTTCGTACTCTTTCTCCGGCGCTGGGATCGCCATCAACCCACGCAGGCACAGCCCTGGTAATTCCACAACCTGCGCCGCCAGTACATCCAGTTCCGCAAGAGCAATGCCGGATTTACTGTGCTCGTCGCTGATGTTGATTTGAATCAGTACATTCAGCGGAGCGAGCGTTGCCGGACGCTGTTCACTTAAGCGGCAGGCAATACGCAGGCGATCAACGGTATGACACCAGTCGAAATGCTCGGCAACCAGACGACTTTTATTGGACTGTAATGGGCCGATAAAGTGCCATTCCAGCCCCTGGATACCGATTTCCTGAAAATGGCGGATTTTATCCACCCCTTCCTGCACATAATTTTCACCAAACACACGCTGGCCTGCATCAATGGCTTCTGCGACAGCGCTCGCAGGTTTGGTTTTGCTCACTGCAAGTAAGGTAACGTCTTCTGAAGCACGACCGCAACTCATTGCTGTCGCTGAGATTTTGTCCCGGACTTGTGCCAGGTTATGCGCAATATCGTTCATGATTCCAGGATGGCTATATGGATATAGAAGAAATAGTGGAGCTTAGTGTAAAGCATAATGTCTCGGATCTACACCTGTGCAGCGGGTGTTCACCGCGCTGGCGGCTACAAGGGCGGCTGGAGCCGGCGCCCTTCGAGTGCCCTGATATTAACGCACTCCTGAATGACCATTTGAGTGAAACAATGCAATGTCAGTGGTGGGAGCAGGGGCAGGTAGACTTTGCCCTGACGACCGCCAGTGGCCAGCGTCTGCGGGCGGCGGCGTTTGTCCGCCATAACGGTATTTCGCTGGCGTTGCGTTTACTCCCGCATACCTGCCCACAACCCACCTTTCTCGAGCTCCCCCCGGCGCTCACCGAAACGCTCACCCGTGAGACGGGCCTGATTTTGGTGACAGGGGCGACTGGCAGCGGAAAATCGACCACGCTTGCCGCACTGGTTAATCATCTGAATCAGCATGTCGCCGGGCATATCCTGACACTGGAAGATCCTATTGAATATGTCCATGTCAGCGATCGTTGCCTGATCCAACAACGTGAAATCGGTCGGGATTGTCCCACTTTTGCCGCAGGGTTGCGCGCAGCATTGCGAGAGGATCCTGATGTGATCCTGCTTGGCGAGTTGCGGGACCACGAGACCATTAGCCTGGCGCTGACGGCGGCGGAAACCGGCCATCTGGTCCTGGCAACGCTGCATACACGCGGCGCGGCGCAAGCGGTTGAAAGACTGGTGGATGCTTTTCCAGCACAGGAGAAGGAGCCGCTGCGTAGCCAACTCGCCGGCAGTCTGCGGGCAGTACTGGCGCAAAAGCTGGAACAGGATAAGCAGGGGGGACGGGTCGCCCTGTTTGAACTGCTGATTAATACCCCGGCGGTGGCAAACCTGATCCGTGATGGCAAAACCCACCAGTTGCCCGGTGTGATGCAAACCGGGCAGCAGGTGGGGATGCAGACCTTTGAACAAAGCCGCCAGAAGCGGGTGGGGCAGGGCAGGCTTTAGCTGACATTCAGGGAGTAAACCGCCGGGAGAGCCCCTGCTGTGGCAACAATCTCCAGCCGGATGCAGGTGGCCGCCAGCGGTTGATCCAGCCGGTGCTGGCAAACGGAGTGGTGATTATCCTCTACCTCGGCCAGCAACCGATCATCCACCCACAAGCGATAGTGGGTGATACAGTGTGGCGTGACAGCGTAGGGGTGTCCCATCTGGACGGACTCCATTGCGTTATCAAAGTCGTTGTCCTGCACCAGCGTCAGTTGTTGCAATTTCTGAGGCGCATCCCAGCGCCAGATGATTTGTGGAACCTTGTCATCGAGAGCCGGGCTCCATGCATTGGTTTGCTGTTCCGGGCGCAACCGGCCATTAAGCACATTCTGCGCGCGCCAGCAGGTGAGCGGCTGGTTGAAACGCAGGGCTGGAAGGATTTGATGCGGGTGGCGGCGAGGTAGCCAAAAGTCGAATTCATCGACACCGAAGTCGCCATCTGCCACCTGCCGCGTGTGCTTCGCGACACGGGCATTCAGGCTGTTAAACACAGTCATCAGGCCGGGAATGCGGGCGTCGGTCAGCGCGATATCCACACCCTCCTGCGCCCCGAAGGCCAGGAAAAGATACTGGTCGCGATCGCTTTGCCAGTGGAATGTCAGTCGGTGTTCTGCCTCATCGTCGACTCGCACCGCGCACTCGTCGTACTGGTAATCTGGCGTAAAGTTCCCGGCGCGGGCACTGCCCAGCAGCGATATGACTAACTGCTGCGCTGAAGTGGAACGCAAGCGCAGGGTGATTTCCGGTAAATGTTCGCCAGCCTTAATGGGTAACAGCAGCGCCATGCGTTCGCCAAGCGATTGCCAGCGGCCGTTGGCTGGCAGTTCAGTGAGCTGAAATTCACTACTGGCGGTGACCGTCGCCCCGACGGCGGGATCGCTCAGCCAGTGACGCGGTATATAACAGCCATTCGCCTGGAGCTGGGTTTGTAGCGCGCCAATATGCTCTGGTGTCGCCAGCTCACGCGGCAATAAGTGCCGGGTTTGGCATAACGCGGCGGCGCGACCCACTACTTCGCCCAGCAGGCCACACGTGCACATCACGCGGGCACTGCCAAAAGCGACATGAGAGGCGGAAATCAACCGCCCGGTTAGTAGCAGGTTATCCAGCGATCGGCTGTAGAGACTGCGAAAAGGAATAGTGTACGTGCCTTTACTGTGGAACTGACGGCAGCCATCGTGAGTACTGTAAACGCCATCTGCCGGATGGAGATCAATAGACCAGCCGCCATATGCCACGGCATCGTAGTGATCGCGTTGTTCAATGATGTCCTGCTGGCTAAGCAGATGATCGCCCACAAAACGGCGGCTTTCCCGTTTACCGGGAATGGCTCCCACCCATTCGATGGTCATGTTTGCCGCTTCCGGGAAGTGGCCTGAGTTTTTAATATGATCCCAGACGCCCCAGACGATTTTCCACAATTCCCATTTGATCTCTTCGCTTTCGTGGACGGTATCAAGACGCCCGCCCCATTCCAGCCACCATAAGTCGCAGCCGTTAAGGGTCGAGGTGAGGCGTTTGTAGCGCGGGATCTCCGTAATGTCCTGCAATGCAAAGGAGGGGGGAACAAAGCGTACCGGTCCGTCGGTTTGTTTGGTGTAAAAATAAATTGAGTGGCCTAACTTGTGGCCGAAGCTATCGCCTGGCGCCATTTTTTCACTCAGCTCCCCGGCGTCTTCCGCCCCTTCGCGGTACTCTGCTCCGGCCAGGTATCCGAGCACACCATCGCCGGTGGCATCACAAAACTGATCTGCGCTGACGCTATAAAACGTTTCGTTAATCGGGTTAAACGCTTTGACTTGCGTGATCCGTTGCTGCGCTTTTTCCACCTCGTAGACGGCCGTGTTCAGTAGCAGCGTCAGGCCCTGCTGACGTTTGGCGAGATCGAGCAATACCAGATCGAACATCACGGGATTCCCCTCTTTGTTGCGCCAGAGGTTCTCTTCCATGATTTCGCCCATAATGCCGCCTTCGCGCGCCCAGCGATTATTATTCCCCATATGCGATGTTGCGCCGTTGGCCCACAAGCGGACTTCACTGGAGGCATTCCCCCCCAGTACGGGTCTGTCCTGAATCAAAATGACTTGCAGCCCGTCACGCGCAGCAGCAAGCGCAGCGCACAAGCCTGCAAGACCGCCACCTGCCACCAGCAGGTCAGCATGCAGCGTGCGTGTCGGAAAGGTTCTGGCATCGGTTTGGGGAAAGATTTTCATAACCTTGTATCCTTCTTTACTGACGGTAAAATCGAATTTTTGAGCAACCAGAGAAGCGACCCCTGCTATGTCATCACAACCCAACCAAAGCCTGATCGACGGTATTCGCTGTCTGCAGTACCTGGTATCCAGCGGCCGCGCGATTGGCTGCCGCGAACTGGCGCGCCTGATGGGGATCAACACCACCCGCGTCAACCGGTTGTTAATGACCATGGCCTCTATTGGCCTGACCATGCAGGATGCTCAGCGACGTTATCTGCCCGGCCCAGGCATTCATGCGCTGGCGGCTCAGGCGATTCGCGGTTCGGCGCTGTTCTCCCATGCATTACCCTTACTCGAACGCTACGCGCCGAAAGACATTGTGGTGGCCATGGCGGTGTTGTGGGAGGATCAGGTCATTTACATCTATCACTCCGAACCCGGCAGCCAGGTTAGCCAGGCGCTGGCGGGTTTTCATATGCTGCCGGCCTGGCAGTCGGTCATCGGTATGTCGCTCCTGGCGGCAGAAAGCGATGACGCACTGCAACAACGCTTTACCGATGAGCAGTGGCAACAACTTGGCCCGCACGTGGCTCAGCAGCGCGAACAGGGCCATGTGGTCTGGCACCATGACGATGGCGAAATCTCCATGGCGAAACCCCTTGGTGCTCATTCGGCCGCGCTGGCCTTTGCCGGTATGTGGCAAGTGGACGACACGGTCGTGGAAGCGCGCTTACAGGAACTTCATACCCTGGTGAAACGCCTGACAGATAAACCCTGATAGTCACAGATGTTACCTGTTATGTTTCTTTTATAGAAACAAGAAAAGAATTGCAAAAAGCATGGGCTGAATTTGTGAGAGCGATCGGCAGAAAGCCGCGGATGAGACGCGGCTTGCTGTTTTAAAGGGGAAGGGGAAAGGGGGAAGCGCAGATCAGATGTTCTGTTCGAACCAGCTTTCCAGAATGATCACGGCGGAGGCGGAATCCACGCTGCCTTTATCAAGCGCACGAAAACCGCCGCGCTCGAATAGCCCGGAGCGGGCTTCAACAGTGCTGAGCCGTTCATCGTGCAGTTTGACCTGCACACCAAAACGGCCATGTATTTTGTTGGCAAAATTACGCGCCCGCGCGGTCAGCGGCTGCTCTGTGCCGTCCATATTCAGCGGTAATCCGACAATCACCGCATCGGGTTGCCACTCTTTCAACAGCTTTTCAATCAGGCTCCAGTTTGGCGTACCGTCCTGCGCTTTTAACGCATTTAGCGGGCGCGCCGTGCCGGTGATACGCTGCCCAATCGCCACACCAATGCTTTTGGTGCCAAAATCAAATGCCAGCAGAGTTCCGCTCATCAGGCGTGCCCCGCGACGCCCGGCATGGTCGTGATGTCTATGCCGATCAGTTTTGCAGCGTCGCGCCAGCGGTCGGCAAGCGGTGTTTTAAACAGAATGTTGAGATCCGCCGGGGCGGTCAGCCAGGCATTGTCGAGGATCTCTTGCTCCAGTTGCCCCTTTTCCCATGAGGAATAGCCCAGCGTGACCAGCACTTCGCTGGGTTGCTGTGCCGTCCCGAGGGTTTCCAGAACATCCCGCGAAGTGGTCACCACGGTATTGTCAGACACGCGAATGCTGGAGGAGAAACTGGCGGGCGGTGTGTGCAGAATAAAACCACGATCTTCCGCCAGTGGGCCGCCGAGCAACACCGGTTTGTCCAGCCGAATCGCCGGATCGCGTGGTTCCGGCTGGATTTTGAGCTTCTCCAGCACGCTGTCTACTTTCAGGTTTTCCAGCGGTTTATTGATAACAAGCCCCATTGCGCCTTCGTCGTTGTACTCGCAGATATAAACCACGGAGCGCCGAAAGAGGGGATCCTGAAGCGTGGGCATGGCAATAAGAAAGTGATGCTGTAAATTCATTGTCAGAGGTTCGGTTTCCTGGTTCAAAAAAGCGACAGTCTAGTATGGGGTGAAAGCAGAATGCTGTCACTAGCCAAACCTGGCAGGATACGGGATCCCTCCCGTATCCGATGCGCTAAGGGCTATTTCCCCAGGCGTTTTTCGATGGCATCCATCAGCATGCCGGTAATGGAGATGGGAAATTCAGCTTCAATCTCGCGAATGCAGGTCGGGCTGGTGACGTTAATTTCAGTCAGACGATCGCCAATAATATCAAGACCGACAAAAATCAGCCCTTTGGCTTTGAGCGTCGGCGCAACTTTTCGCGCAATCGCCCAGTCGCTTTCGCTCAGCGGACGCGGTTCGCCGCGCCCCCCAGCCGCCAGGTTACCACGCGTTTCGCCGCCCTGAGGAATGCGTGCAAGGCAGTAAGGCACGGGTTCGCCGTCAACAACCAGAACGCGTTTGTCGCCGTCTTTGATGGCCGGCAAATAGTTCTGTGCCATACAGTAGCGGTTGCCCAGTTCCGTCAGCGTTTCGGCAATGACCGACAGGTTAGGATCGCCCTCTTTCACGCGGAAAATAGAGGTACCACCCATACCATCCAGCGGTTTAAGAATGATATCGCCATGTTTTTGCCAGAAGGCTTTCAACTGGGCTTTATTGCGTGTGACCAGCGTTTCCGGGGTCAGTTCGGCAAACCAGGCGGTGAATAATTTTTCATTACAGTCGCGCAGGCTCTGCGGTTTGTTGACGAGCAATGAGCCTTGCTCTTCGGCGCGTTCAAGAATGTAGGTCGCATAGATGTATTCGGTATCGAACGGCGGATCTTTGCGCATCAGAATGGCATCCAGCCCGGCAAGGGCAATATCCTGCTCGCTGCCAAAGTCGTACCATTTATCGTAATTTTGCTCGACGGAGAGCTTACGGGTACGGGCGCGGGCTTCTCCGTTGATCAAATAGAGATCGGACATCTCCATATAGTGCAGCTCGTAGCCGCGGCGCTGCGCTTCCAGCAACATGGCGAAGCTGGAGTCTTTTTTGATGTTAATGTCCGCGATGGGGTCCATCACGATGCCGAGCTTAATCATTATGCTTCTCCTCTCAACCCAGGTCGCCGAAGCGAACCTGAAGGGCGGTGATGGCGGTAAGCGCCGTGGTCTCTGTGCGTAATACGCGTGGCCCTAACAAAATATCCGTGAACTGATAACGCGCGGTCATGGCAATCTCATCGGCGGTCAGGCCGCCTTCCGGGCCAATCAGCAGCCGCACGCGCTCCACAGGCAACGGCAGTGTATTAATACTCTGACTGGCGCGCGGATGAAGGTTCAGTTTCAGACCTGCCTCTTCTTCAGCGCACCAGGCTTCCAGATCCATGGCAGGGCGGATTTCCGGAATACGATTGCGCCCGCACTGTTCGCAGGCGGCAATGGCAATTTTCTGCCACTGTTGCAGCTTTTTATTCAGGCGTTCGGCATCCAGTTTAACGCCGCAACGCTCAGAAAAAAGTGGCGTAATGAGGCTTACTCCAAGCTCAATCGATTTCTGGATGGTGAATTCCATTTTTTCACCACGAGACATCACTTGTCCGAGATGGATGTGCACCGGTGATTCACGATCGTCCACACTGCCGCGCAGCACGTTCACCCGTACGCTTTTCTTATCGGCATAGACGATTTCTGCGTCGAATACCTGGTTAGAGCCATCGAAAAGCTGAATTGCCTGGCCGGGGCCCATACGTAACACGCGGCCAACATGATTGGCGGCATCTTCGCTGAGGGCGATTTCATGACCCGCCTGGATAAGCTCAGGATGATGAATGCGGGGAGTGCGCATAGTGTGAAATTCCGTTTGTCGCGTGGCGCTCAAGTTCCCCTCCGCCGCACAGGTAGAGGGGGGCGCCAGCAAAATAAATGATTGCCGCTAGTGTAGGTTAGCTCTTTCGCGCCATGCAAGCTTGCTGCACATAGGGGTTATGGTTGCCCTGAACTTCAGCGATGCGTGCATCGCGTTTGCACTCCCAGTCGGTAACCGGGTAGAGCTTATCCCATGCGGTGAAAAGCTGCGTTTGCTGGCGTGAAAGCGTGATGTGGTATTGGTCGCGCATATAGAAATAAGTACGGGCAATGGCGCCACGGGCACGTACCGGCGGCTCAGCCAGTTTAGCTTTAAAATCGATCTTCATTTGGCACTGGCCGTACTGGCCTTCGCCACCGTTCCACTGGCTGTACATGAAGTTGCCGCGATCGCCATTAACTTCGCCCACGGCAGGTTGCAGGTTGTGCATATCACTCTCGATTTTGCGGTACAGCGGATCTTTAGCACAGTTTTTCCGGCCGCCATCCTGCCAGCACTGGCGCTGATGACCGAACTGCCATGCAGGCATGACATGCTCCCATTCAATGCGGCTGGCGCGGTTTTCATTTTTGCGAACCTGATAGCCGCAGGAAGCGAGATCAACCACGCCTTTTTTACCCTGCCAGTTAATTTTACAGCCGCAGTAGAAATCGCCTGGCGCGTCGGCGTTCACTTTAACGCCCGCCGCTTTAGCCTGGGCAAAGCTGTTTATGCCATCGGCGGCCAGCGCCGGACCAGCAATCAGAGTCAGTAAGATGGAGAAAAGACGAAACATGGCGAACTCCCTGTCAAAACGAGTCCGCAACGTAACGGAAGGTGTTGCCTGATGCAATCAGTAAGAGCAGAAAACTTCTTAATGGATTCAGTTACTGGCGTCAGCAATAAGCGGTTCACCGCAACGTACACAGCGGTAAACGGCCTCGCCGCGTATCACCCGATTATGACGGCGCACGGTTAACTGGTGTTGCTGGCATTTACAGCGGTAGGGGAAGGTGTTGCGTCGCACGGATTCCAGCTCAAACTGATGCGTACGGCGGGCCGGGACGCCAAGCACGCTTTCCATCATCCATTTCCACTCTTTTCCGTGGGGAGGCACACGCCCGAAGTGCTTCCACACCAGCAGGTGCGCCAGTTCGTGAGGTACGACCTCTTCAATAAATGCCTGCTCATTTTCCAGCAGCAGAACCGGGTTAAGCCGGATCTCATAATCTGCCAGCCATGCCGTACCCGCAGCAGTGCCGCGTTGCTGGTAAACAAGCTTAGGCTCTGGATAGTTACGGTCGAGCGTCTGGTTGGCCAGAGCGAGTTTTTCTCGCAGGCTACGCATTACGGCTTGTTGCGTGGCGATGGGAAGGCGGGGCGTTTTCATAAGTGCAGAGAATAGGATGAGCGAAGCGGGAGTGCAAGCGTAAGAGGAAAGGCTTCCTCCGCAGAGGAAGCCAGTGTGCTTAGTTTTGCGAACCAATTTCACGTAGCGGGCGGCCACGCATCAGATTGCGTTCAATATGCTCCAGCGAAACGTGTTTGGTTTCCGGAACCAGCCACAGCGTCAGCACAATGAACAGCAGGTTCAGCGCGCCGTACACCCAGAAGGTGTTGGCATTGCCCAGCGAATTCAGCATGGTCAGGAAGGTCGCACCAACGATCATGTTGGCAATCCAGTTGGTTGCGGTCGAACAGGTGATGCCGAAATCGCGGCCTTTCAGCGGCTGAATTTCAGAACACAATACCCAAATCAGCGGACCGGCGCTCATCGCGAAGCCGACAATAAACATTAACAACATCGCGACAGCGAAATATTGCGCCGACGGGGAGTGGATCCCCAGATGCAGCATTGTACCGAGGATCCCCATACCGGCGGCCATGACCAGGAAGCCCAGCACCAGGGTCGGTTTACGCCCCCAGCGATCCACCAGACCGATGGCAATAAAGGTGGCCAGCACGTTGGTCAGACCGACAATTACCGTACCCCACATCTGCTCGGTAGTGTTGCTATAACCCGCCAGTTCGAAGATTTTTGGCGCGTAATACATGATGACGTTCATACCGGTGAACTGCTGCATGACCTGCAACAGAACGCCAAGGAACACCGCGCGGCGGAAGTTGCTGTTCTCTTTGAACAGCGCCCAACCGCTTTGTTTAACCTGCAGACTTTCGCGGATCTCTTCCAGCTCGTTCTTAGCTTCGGCGCTGGTATCACGCAGCCTCAGCAGAACCCGTTCGGCATCATGGAAACGGCGTTTCGCGGCAAACCAGCGCGGGCTGTCTGGCAGGAAGAAGACGCCAATCAGCAGTAATACGGCCGGAATGATGATCACGCCCAGCATCCAGCGCCATGCACCGCTGTAGCTGAACGCGGTATCGGAAAGGTAAGCACCGAGAATACCGATGGTGATCATCAACTGATACATGGAGATCATGCTGCCGCGGATTTTTTCTGGTGCAATCTCAGAGAGATAGAGCGGCGCAGTATACGAAGCCACACCGACGGCAAGGCCGAGCAGCACACGAGAGATAATCAGAACGTCAACGTTAGGCGCAACGGCAGAGCAGAGCGAGCCGATCACAAACAGCACCGCCCCGATCATCAGGCTTTTTTTGCGGCCCAGCCGCCATGAGAGCCAACCGCTGCCGACAGCACCGACGGCGGCACCAAACATCATTGAGCTGACCACCCACTCCTGGGTGTGTGAGCTAATTTGAAAATCCTCAGTGATAAAGGGCAGCGCCCCGGCAATCACCCCAATATCCAAGCCGAAAAGCAACCCTGCCAGTGCAGCGAGGAAGCAAACAAAAAAGGTCATTGCCTTGTTTGAACGCCCCTGTTTTTTATTGTCAGGCATTATGCCCTCCATTCGTGTCATTAGTTTTATCGATGTAAAAGGTAGGCCAGTAGCAGGCAAAATTATGTGATTGTTATCACATGAGTGTAATCGGTTACATCTCGATTTTTCGCGAAATGTAAATTAAAGTCATAAATATTATAGAATTACTAAAGACGGATTGTGAGCGGGAAGGCGAAGATTCGGACAAAACCGAAGCGTGATGTAACAACTCGTGTTTAAGATAATTTCAAAGAGAAAATTCTTAATTTGCAGCGGAGCGGCGCTATGTAATCGCTTTCATCTAGCGTGGAGTGAGATTAAGCCAGTATAGACCGTGTGAAAAATCGTGGCGGGATGAACGCAGGGGAAATAAAAAAGCCAGCACGAGGCTGGCCTTAAAAGCAGTCGGGAAGGGATTACAGGCCGGCAGCTTCGCGCAGCTGAGCCGCTTTGTCGGTTTTTTCCCATGGGAAGGTTTCTCGACCAAAGTGACCGTATGCAGCGGTTTGTTTGTAGATTGGGTGCAGCAGATCCAACATCTGGATCAGGCCGTACGGGCGGAGATCGAAGAACTCGCGCACCAGCAGGGTTAACTGCTCGCTGGCGATTTTCTCGGTACCGAACGTTTCCACCATGATGGAGGTTGGTTCTGCAACGCCAATGGCGTAAGAGACCTGGATCTCGCAACGGTCTGCAAGGCCAGCGGCAACGATGTTTTTCGCCACATAGCGTGCAGCATAGGCTGCAGAACGGTCAACTTTTGACGGATCCTTACCAGAGAATGCACCGCCGCCATGACGCGCCATGCCGCCGTAGGTATCAACAATAATTTTACGCCCTGTCAGCCCACAGTCGCCCATCGGGCCACCAATAACAAAACGGCCAGTCGGGTTGATAAAGAATTTGGTGGAGGTGTTCAGCCATTCAGTCGGCAGGATCGGTTTAATGATCTCTTCCATCACGGCTTCTTGCAGGGATTTTTGATCAATATCTTCCGAATGCTGGGTCGACAGCACTACCGCATCGATACCGACAATTTTGCCGTCGTCATACTGGAACGTGACCTGGCTTTTCGCATCCGGACGCAGCCACGGCAGGGTGCCGTTTTTACGCACTTCAGCCTGACGCTCAACCAGACGATGCGCGTAAGTGATTGGCGCGGGCATCAGAACGTCGGTTTCATTGGTCGCATAACCAAACATCAGGCCCTGGTCGCCTGCGCCTTGTTCCAGCGGATCGGCACGGTCAACACCCTGGTTGATATCCGGAGACTGTTTACCAATAGCGCTTAGTACCGCACAAGAGTTGGCGTCAAAGCCCATGTCGGAATGCACATAGCCAATTTCGCGGACGGTATTACGGGTGATCTCTTCGATATCAACCCACGCGCTGGTGGTGATTTCGCCGCCTACCAGAACCATGCCGGTTTTGACGTAAGTTTCACACGCAACGCGCGCTTTCGGATCCTGCTCAAGGATCGCATCCAGCACGGCGTCGGAAATTTGGTCAGCAATTTTGTCAGGATGCCCTTCGGAGACGGACTCGGACGTAAAAAGGTGTTTTGCCATATGTTGTTTTCACCCTGGAGTAATACGGTTAGCTCGAATTCTGTGCCCGAATGCCAGCGCGGTGGCGCCGCGTGGACGACAGATGATGACACAGAAGTCTGACTGTTATTCTGTGCATGCGCGATGGTTGTGGCGTATGGACGGATTAACATCTGGATGGCTATTCTAGGTTAATTCTTAACCCCATTGCCAGCGGTTTTTGCTGTTCACCACATCCTGTCACAAATAGTGACGGAAAATTTTCCTGGCAATGCGTCAAACACAGCTTTTTTATTTTGCATTTTCACCCCGTTGTCGGTATAAAACGCCGCGCGCGGCTCATTAAAAATCAGCGCACGGCAAGATGCTGTGTCGCCACTTCCAGCCGGGTTAAGCAGTGAAATTAATGGCTTTGGCTTGTCGCAGGTCGTCAATGGCTTGTGTGGAGGTGATACGAAATAATGAACCGTTGTTTTCTGCAGAAACTGTCGCGTTGTTCTGACGCGCACCTATTCCCCGCAACCTGCATTTCTAATCTGCAAACCTGCCGATGTTATACCCATTTCGGCGCTTCTCAGGACTCCAGGGCCGGTAAGGCGTTGCGATAACTGAACAAGGGCTCTCCTGGTTTTTCAGGAGTTTTCTCGTGGTTTCGCCGGACTGTCATACTCAAGTTCGGAACGTGTTTTACAATGATATGAACAAGAAACCGGTCGCACAGCGGGCGCTTCAGCATGAAATGCTGAGTAGTCAGGCTGTTTATGGGTTGTTATCGCTATGTGTCACTGCGATAGTAGTCAACTGTTTTGTATCCACGCCTTTTCATTCAGCAGCCAACCGGTGCGGTGAAACGGACAGGGTATACACTTTGTTATGTTGAGGTTTGCTATGTCTGACGACATGTCTTCGGTTTCGCCTTCGTCAGCGGGCGAACCAGGTGTACTACGTTCCATGCAGGAGGTTGCGATGAGCTCCCAGGAAGCCAGCAAGATGCTTCGTACTTATAACATTGCCTGGTGGGGCAATAATTACTACGACGTCAATGAGCTGGGCCATATCAGCGTTTGCCCGGATCCGGATGTCCCGGAAGCCAGGGTTGACCTTGCGCAGTTGGTAAAAGCGCGTGAAGCTCAGGGGCAGCGTCTGCCAGCATTGTTCTGCTTCCCGCAGATCCTGCAACACCGCCTGCGTTCAATTAACGCCGCGTTCAAACGCGCGCGCGAATCCTATGGCTACAACGGTGATTACTTCCTGGTATACCCGATTAAGGTGAACCAACACCGTCGCGTCATTGAGTCATTGATCCATTCCGGCGAGCCGCTGGGTCTGGAAGCCGGTTCAAAAGCTGAACTGATGGCGGTACTGGCGCATGCGGGCATGACCCGATCGGTGATTGTTTGTAACGGCTATAAAGACCGGGAATACATTCGCCTGGCGCTGATCGGCGAAAAAATGGGCCACAAGGTCTATCTGGTTATTGAGAAAATGACCGAAATCGCCATCGTGCTGGAAGAGGCCGAACGCCTGAACGTGGTTCCGCGCCTGGGTGTGCGCGCACGTCTGGCGTCTCAGGGCTCCGGTAAATGGCAGTCGTCCGGCGGCGAAAAATCCAAATTTGGTCTTGCGGCTACGCAGGTTCTGCAACTGGTGGAAATTCTGCGTGAGCGCGGGCGTCTGGACAGCATTCAACTGCTGCATTTCCACCTCGGATCGCAGATGGCGAATATTCGCGATATCGCCACCGGGGTACGTGAATCCGCACGCTTCTACGTTGAGTTGCATAAGCTGGGCGTGAATATCCAGTGCTTTGATGTCGGCGGTGGTCTGGGGGTGGATTACGAAGGGACCCGCTCTCAGTCTGATTGCTCCGTGAACT
Organism: Kosakonia sp.; assembly: GCF_032052965.1. Taxonomy (GTDB): domain Bacteria; phylum Pseudomonadota; class Gammaproteobacteria; order Enterobacterales; family Enterobacteriaceae; genus Kosakonia. The sequence goes on along the minus strand of NZ_DAMBVN010000021.1, from coordinate 43,932 downwards.
ACGGGCTGAACGAATACGCTAACAACATTATCTGGGCGATTGGCGATGCCTGCGAAGAGAATGGCCTGCCGCATCCGACGGTCATCACCGAGTCAGGCCGGGCGGTGACAGCGCACCATACGGTGTTGGTATCCAACATTATTGGCGTTGAACGCAACGAATACACACAGGCGATCGCACCGGCTGAAGACGCACCGCGTGCGCTGCAAAGCATGTGGGAAACCTGGCAGGAGATGCATGAACCGGGCACCCGTCGTTCGCTGCGTGAGTGGTTGCATGATAGCCAGATGGATTTGCACGACATCCATGTTGGTTATTCGTCCGGGACTTACAGTTTGCAGGAACGTGCCTGGGCCGAGCAGTTGTACCTGAATATGTGCCATGAAGTGCAAAAGCAGCTTGACCCAAGTAACCGCGCGCATCGTCCGATTATTGATGAGCTGCAGGAGCGTATGGCGGACAAAATGTACGTCAACTTCTCGCTGTTCCAGTCAATGCCGGATGCCTGGGGCATCGATCAACTGTTCCCGGTGCTGCCGCTGGAAGGGCTGAACCATGCGCCGGAGCGCCGTGCTGTATTGCTGGATATTACCTGCGACTCTGATGGCGCTATCGATCATTACGTTGATGGCGATGGGATAGCGACCACGATGCCGATGCCGGATTACGATCCGGAGAACCCGCCGATGCTGGGCTTCTTTATGGTTGGTGCGTACCAGGAGATTCTTGGTAACATGCATAACCTGTTCGGGGATACCGAAGCGGTTGACGTGTTTGTTTTCCCGGATGGGAGTGTTGAAGTTGAACTCTCCGATGAAGGAGACACCGTGGCAGATATGCTGCAATACGTACAGTTGGATCCGAACACATTGCTGACGCAGTTCCGCGATCAAGTGAAACAGACCGGGCTGGATGAGACGCTGCAACAGCAGTTCCTCGAAGAGTTCGAAGCGGGTCTGTATGGCTACACCTACCTGGAAGATGAATAACATTTACAGGTAGCAGCCAGTCGAACAATACAGGGAGGCAATATCGCCTCCCTGTTGCGTTATTGAATGCCGTCTGCCGCCATGCGGTCGCGAATATGTTGCGCGCGTGCTGCAGATGCTGGGTGGTCGTCAAACATTGAGCTTTGGCGGCCTTCTTCCATTTTGGCCAGTTTCTCAAAGCTGGTGGCCAGTCCCGCAGGGCTGATGCCGCGTTTGCGCAACAAGTCGTAAGAGTAATCATCCGCTTCGGATTCCTGACGCTGAGAGAACTGCGAATTGACCAGTTGCTCGCCCAGCGCGCCAAGCTGTGACTGCGACAAGCTACCGACAACGCCGCCCGCAGATGCCGCAGCTGCACGTACCGCATTGGTCCCCAGCGCAACCTGCATGCCTTTCTTCACATGCCCGAGCGCAACGTGGCCCATCTCATGGCCAATCACTGCCTCAACTTCGTTATCCGTCATCATATCCATCAAGGCGCTGTAAACACGGATACAGCCGTTCGCCATTGCAAAGGCGTTCACATCCTTCGCCACATAGACTTTGTAGTTCACCGGTTGACCGTTGATATTGTCGCCAAGCGCCGCCGCGATTTTACTCAGACGCTGACTATAGGGGCTGCTCGCTGGCGCGATGCTGGCTTTGCTGTCCATCTGCTTACAAGCGTCATCACTCAGCGCCTTAACCTGTGCATCACTCAGAGTATAGGCCTGGAATGCTTCCGCCCCGGAGGTAAGAAAACCGCTGGAGTCCATATTCTGGCAGCCGGCCAGCAGGGTGGTCATTCCCAGAGCAAGTAATACTGGGCGAATTTTCATGTGTCATCTTCCGCAATGGTGAGTAATTTTCTGATTTTGTCACTGCCCGGGCGAACCGGTAGTGAACGTAAGTATAAAGAAGAGCAGGAAAGGCGAGCGAGAGGATTGCGCAACATGCGAGCAGCTTCCGGAGATTTCTGAACAGGCAAAAGGATGGTCCATGTACATGACTATCCGCTTGGGTTACATTGTTGGCACTTTTTTCCGGCGTAGCCCAAAACGCGCTGTCGTCAAGTCGTTACGGGAACTGCCTTTAATCGTCCGATCTGGAGTCAAAATGTCCTCACGTAAAGAGCTTGCCAATGCTATTCGTGCGCTGAGCATGGACGCGGTACAGAAAGCCAAATCCGGTCACCCGGGAGCCCCGATGGGGATGGCTGACATTGCCGAAGTCCTGTGGCGTGATTTTCTGAACCACAACCCGACGAACCCTGCATGGGCTGACCGCGACCGCTTTGTGCTGTCCAACGGCCATGGCTCGATGCTGATTTACAGCTTGCTGCACCTCACCGGCTACGATCTGCCGATGTCCGAACTGCAGAACTTCCGTCAGTTGCACTCCAAAACGCCAGGTCACCCTGAAGTCGGTTACACCGCCGGTGTAGAAACCACCACCGGGCCGCTGGGGCAGGGCATTGCCAATGCCGTGGGCATGGCGATTGCTGAGAAAACGCTTGCTGCGCAGTTCAACCGTCCGGGCCATGACATTGTTAACCACTTCACCTACGCCTTTATGGGTGACGGCTGCATGATGGAAGGCATCTCTCATGAGGTCTGCTCACTGGCGGGTACCCTGAAACTGGGCAAACTGGTCGCGTTTTATGATGACAACGGCATCTCTATTGACGGTCACGTTGAAGGCTGGTTCACCGACGATACCGCGAAACGCTTCGAAGCCTACGGCTGGCACGTGGTGCGCGGCGTTGATGGTCACGATGCAGACGCCATTAAACGCGCAGTAGAAGAAGCGCGCAGCATTACCGATAAACCATCGTTGCTGATGTGTAAAACCATTATCGGTTTCGGTTCACCGAACAAAGCCGGTACGCATGACTCCCACGGTGCCCCGCTGGGTGATGCAGAAATCGCCCTGACCCGTGAGCAACTGGGCTGGAAATACGCGCCATTTGAGATCCCGTCTGAGATTTATGCCCAGTGGGATGCGAAAGAAGCAGGCCAGGCTAAAGAAGCAGCCTGGAACGACAAGTTCGCGGCCTATGCCAAAGCCTTCCCGCAGGAAGCGGCAGAATTCACCCGCCGTATGAAAGGCGAACTGCCGTCTGACTTTGATGCTAAAGCGCAGGCTTTTGTTGAGAAGTTGCAGGCTAATCCGGCGAAAATCGCCAGCCGTAAGGCTTCACAGAACGCCATCGAAGCCTTTGGCCCGCTGCTGCCGGAATTCCTGGGCGGCTCTGCTGACCTGGCGCCAAGCAACCTGACTATCTGGTCTGGTTCGAAAGCGATTAACGAAGAGACTGCCGGTAACTACATCCACTACGGTGTGCGCGAGTTCGGTATGACCGCGATTGCCAATGGGATCTCCCTGCATGGCGGTTTCCTGCCGTACACCTCTACCTTCCTGATGTTTGTAGAATATGCCCGCAACGCGGTGCGTATGGCGGCACTGATGAAACAGCGTCAGGTTCTGGTTTACACCCATGACTCCATCGGTCTGGGTGAAGACGGCCCGACTCACCAGCCGGTGGAGCAGGTGGCTTCTCTGCGTATGACCCCTAACGTCAGTACCTGGCGTCCGTGCGACCAGGTGGAATCTGCCGTGGCGTGGAAATACGGTGTTGAACGTGCCGACGGCCCGACCGCGCTGATCCTCTCCCGTCAGAACCTGGCGCAGCAGGAGCGTTCGGCGCAGCAACTGGCAGATATCGCCCGCGGCGCATACATCCTGAAGGATTGCGCAGCCGCGCAGCCGCAGCTGATTCTGATCGCTACCGGTTCTGAAGTTGAACTGGCGGTAGCCGCATGGGAAAAACTGACAGCCGAAGGCGTGAATGCACGCGTGGTTTCTATGCCGTCCACCGACACGTTCGACAAACAGGATGCTGCGTACCGTGAATCCGTGCTCCCGAAAGCCGTTTCTGCACGCGTGGCTATCGAAGCTGGTATTGCTGACTTCTGGTTCAAGTATGTTGGCCTGAACGGTGCTGTGGTTGGGATGACCACTTTCGGTGAATCAGCACCGGCTGAGCTGCTGTTCGAAGAGTTTGGTTTCACTGTCGACAACGTCGTCGCCAAAGCGAAAGCAGTGCTGTAAGAGCCTGCCTGCAGGTAAGCTTCCTCTTATCCGGCAAGGTGTGTTAGCTGGCCGGAAAGTGTAAGCGCTAACCCGCATCGTCAGGTAATCATCAACCGGGCAGATTGCCCGGTTTTTTTCGTCCGTTATTCTTCGTTTCGCCGCCATGTTGCCCATTATTCCAGTGAAAATGTGACACAAGTCAGATTACTGGCGAATCCGTCTGGACAATCATTCCTTTTATTCCTTGTTTCGCTTATTCTAGCTGAAGCGTTTCAGTCGATTAAATGTTCGACAAATGACCAAATAAGCGCAGTTACGGCAGGCGAGGATTCCCCTCCAGGCGTTGCTGGATTACTCTGTCATCCACTTCAAACCGGCCTGTCTTGCAGGAGAGTTATGACCGTACGCATAGCGATAAATGGTTTCGGTCGCATCGGGCGCAATGTGCTTCGTGCTTTATACGAATCCGGGCGTCGGGCGGAAATCACCGTGGTGGCAATCAATGAACTGGCAGATGCCGTAGGCATGGCGCATTTATTGAAGTATGACACCAGCCACGGCCGTTTTGCCTGGGATGTGCGCCAGGAGCGAGAGCAACTCTTTGTTGGCGATGATGTGATTCGTCTTTTACACGAGCGCGCTATCGCTGCATTGCCCTGGCGTGAGCTGGGCGTCGATGTGGTTCTCGACTGTACTGGTGTGTATGGCAACCGCGAAGATGGTGAAGCGCATCTGGCGGCGGGGGCGAAAAAGGTATTGTTTTCCCATCCCGGCAGCCACGATCTCGACGCGACCATCGTTTTTGGTGTTAATCAGCAGACATTACGCGCCGACGATCGCCTTGTCTCTAATGCTTCCTGCACCACGAACTGTATTATTCCGGTCATCAAACTGCTCGACGATGCATATGGTATCGAGTCGGGAACGGTAACAACCATACACTCGGCAATGCACGATCAGCAGGTTATTGACGCCTATCATCCGGATCTGCGTCGTACGCGGGCAGCCAGTCAGTCGATCATTCCGGTAGATACCAAACTGGCGGCGGGGATCACGCGAATCTTCCCGCAATTCAACGACAGATTCGAGGCGATAGCCGTACGCGTACCGACGATTAACGTCACGGCTATCGATCTCAGCGTAACGGTTAAAAAACCTGTAAAAGCTATGGAAGTCAACGGGTTGCTGCAAAAAGCAGCGCAGGGGACATTTCATGGTATAGTTGACTATACGGAATTACCGTTGGTTTCAACCGATTTTAACCACGATCCGCACAGTGCCATTGTTGATGGCACACAGACACGGGTCAGTGGCGCGCACCTTATTAAAACCCTGGTATGGTGCGATAACGAATGGGGCTTTGCTAATCGGATGCTCGACACGACGTTAGCAATGTCGGCTATTGGTTTCAGGTAAGGCACTGATGTGTCTGCAAAACTTTAAGAATCATTGAGAGGATTCACCATGTCTGTAATTAAGATGACCGATCTGGATTTGGCAGGTAAACGTGTTTTCATCCGTGCGGATCTGAACGTACCGGTTAAAGATGGCAAAGTGACCAGCGACGCGCGTATCCGTGCTTCTCTGCCGACCATCGAACTGGCGTTGAAGCAGGGCGCGAAAGTGATGGTAACTTCTCACCTGGGTCGTCCGACCGAAGGTGAGTACAACGAAGAATTCTCTCTGCTGCCGGTCGTAAATTACCTGAAAGACAAACTCTCCAACCCGGTACGTCTGGTTAAAGACTATCTGGATGGCGTTGAAGTGGCTGCAGGCGAACTGGTGGTTCTGGAAAACGTGCGCTTCAACAAAGGCGAGAAGAAAGACGACGAAACACTGTCCAAAAAATACGCTGCCCTGTGCGACGTATTTGTGATGGATGCCTTCGGTACTGCGCACCGCGCGCAGGCGTCTACGCACGGTATTGGCAAATTTGCTGATGTTGCCTGTGCTGGTCCGCTGCTGGCAGACGAACTGGAAGCGTTGGGTAAAGCGCTGAAGGAGCCGGCTCGTCCGATGGTCGCTATCGTGGGTGGTTCTAAGGTTTCTACCAAACTGACTGTTCTGGACTCCCTGTCCAAAATTGCGGATCAGCTGATTGTTGGCGGCGGTATCGCTAATACCTTCGTTGCTGCCCAGGGCCACAATGTGGGTAAATCTCTGTACGAAGCTGACCTGGTGGATGAAGCGAAACGTCTGCTGAGCACTTGCGATATCCCGGTTCCGACAGATGTTCGCGTGGCCACTGAGTTCTCTGAAACCGCTACCGCTACCCTGAAATCCGTTAATGACATCAAAGATGATGAGCAAATTCTGGATTTGGGCGACGCGTCTGCAGAAAAACTGGCTGAAATCCTGAAAAACGCCAAAACTATCCTGTGGAATGGTCCGGTTGGCGTGTTTGAATTCCCGAACTTCCGTAAAGGTACTGAAATTGTGGCTAACGCTATCGCAGACAGCGACGCGTTCTCCATTGCTGGCGGTGGTGACACCCTGGCGGCGATTGATCTGTTCGGTATCGCTGACAAGATCTCTTACATCTCCACTGGCGGCGGCGCATTCCTCGAATTCGTCGAAGGCAAAGTTCTGCCGGCAGTAGCTATGCTCGAAGAGCGCGCTAAAAAGTAAGTTTTGCTGGGCAGGGAAACCTGCCCAATTTTCAGCGCGCTTAAAAGCTCGCGACGTTTCTCAACGGTCGAAGATACAGATACAGGACTACGTAACATGTCTAAAATTTTTGATTTCGTAAAACCGGGCGTGATCACTGGTGATGACGTTCAGAAAGTGTTCCAGGTAGCAAAAGAAAACAACTTTGCACTGCCGGCAGTTAACTGCGTGGGCACTGATTCCATCAACGCTGTTCTGGAAGCTGCTGCGAAAGCTAAAGCACCGGTTATCGTTCAGTTCTCTAACGGCGGCGCAGCGTTCATCGCAGGTAAAGGCGTGAAAACTGACGTTCCGCAGGGCGCAGCAATTCTGGGCGCTATCTCTGGTGCGCACCACGTTCACCAGATGGCAGAACATTACGGTGTGCCGGTTATTCTGCACACTGACCACTGCGCGAAAAAACTGCTGCCGTGGATCGACGGCCTGCTGGACGCGGGTGAAAAACACTTCGCTGCTACTGGCAAACCGCTGTTCTCTTCTCACATGATCGACCTTTCCGAAGAGTCTCTGGAAGAGAACATCGAAATCAGCTCTAAGTACCTGGCACGCATGGCTAAAATGGGCATGACGCTGGAAATCGAACTGGGTTGCACCGGCGGCGAAGAAGACGGCGTAGACAACAGCCACATGGACGCTTCTGCACTGTACACTCAGCCGGAAGATGTTGATTACGCGTACACCAAACTGAATGCGATCAGCCCGCGTTTCACCATCGCTGCTTCCTTCGGTAACGTACACGGCGTATACAAGCCGGGCAACGTGAAACTGACCCCGACTATCCTGCGCGACTCCCAGGAATATGTTTCTAAGAAACATAACCTGCCGCACAACAGCCTGAACTTTGTATTCCACGGCGGTTCCGGTTCTTCCGCACAGGAAATCAAAGACTCCGTAAGCTACGGCGTGATCAAAATGAACATCGATACCGACACCCAATGGGCAACCTGGGAAGGTATCCTGAACTACTACAAAGAAAACGAAGGCTACCTGCAGGGCCAGCTGGGCAACCCGAAAGGCGCAGATCAGCCGAACAAAAAATACTACGACCCGCGTGTATGGCTGCGTGCAGCGCAGACCAGCATGGTCGCACGTCTGGAGCAGGCTTTCAAAGAACTGAACGCGGTAGACGTTCTGTAATCTGAATCCTGATTCAGCAAAAAGCCCGCAAATATGCGGGCTTTTTTATTGGGATTTCAACAGGCTGCTGGCGGCATAAAGTGTGATCCGTTTGGCGAAACTGCCTCTTATTGTTTACCCTTTAGGGATCTGTCTCCGCGCGCGGGCGGCAGTTTTTATGTCTGGAACAACAGTAAGGAAGAAAGAATGGAAGATCTCAACGTCGTCGACAGCATTAACGGTGCCGGCTCGTGGCTGGTGAATAACCAGGCGCTATTGCTGAGCTACGCCGTCAATATCGTGGCTGCGATTGCCATCATCATTATTGGTATGATCGTGGCGCGTGTTGTCTCAAGTACCGTTAACCGTCTGATGGTGGCAAGACATATTGATGCCACTGTCGCGGATTTTCTCTCCGCACTGATTCGCTATGGGATTATCGCATTTACCCTGATTGCCGCGCTGGGGCGCGTAGGGGTGCAAACGGCTTCGGTGATCGCGGTGCTCGGTGCCGCTGGTCTGGCGATTGGTCTGGCATTACAGGGCTCGCTTTCTAACCTCGCAGCTGGCGTGTTGCTGGTTACTTTCCGTCCGTTTCGTTCGGGTGAGTACGTTGATCTTGGTGGCGTGGCGGGTACGGTATTACAGGTGCAGATTTTCTCAACCACCCTGCGTACCGTTGATGGCCGCATTGTCGTGATCCCGAACGGCAAAATCATTGCCGGTAATATTGTTAACTTCTCTCGTGAGCCGGTACGCCGCAACGAGTTTATTATTGGTGTCGCTTACGATTCCGATATCGACCTGGTGAAGCAGATCCTGACTGAGATTATTCAGGCCGATGATCGCATCCTTAAAGATCGTGACATGACGGTACGTCTGAACGAGCTGGGGCCAAGCTCCATCAACTTTGTGGTGCGGGTGTGGAGTAAGAGCAGCGATTTACAGAATGTTTACTGGGATGTACTGGAGCTTATCAAACGCCGCTTTGATGAAAACGGCATCAGCTTCCCGTTCCCGCAGATGGACGTTAACCTCAAACGTACCCACGAAGCGACAGAACAATAATTATCCGGGCCGACACTGTCGGCCTTTTTTATCGTCTTCTTCATTAGCTGTACTTATGTATGATTAAAATTATCAATTTCCGCTAATGAAAATCTCGCGTTATAGTCTGTTTTAGAAACAATTCAGACGGAATTTCGATGTGATATCTTATTATTTTCAAGGCTTTATGCTTGGTGCTGCACTGATCCTCCCTCTCGGCCCGCAAAACGCGTTTGTGATGAATCAGGGGATCCGCAAGCAGTATCACATTATGACTGCACTGCTCTGTACTTTGAGTGATGTTTTACTGATCTGTGCCGGGGTGTTTGGCGGTAGCGCGTTGCTAATGCAGTCCCCGTGGCTGTTAGCGCTGGTGACCTGGGGCGGCGTTGCTTTTTTGCTGTGGTACGGTTTCGGCGCGCTAAAAACGGCACTCAGCAGCCAACCGGATATTGCCAGCGCGGAAGCGTTACGCCAGGGGCGATGGCGTATTATTGCCACAATGCTGGCGGTGACCTGGCTTAATCCGCATGTTTATCTGGATACGTTTGTCGTGCTCGGTAGTCTGGGGGGGCAACTGGATGTTGAACCGCGCCGCTGGTTTGCGTTAGGTACGGTCAGCGCTTCTTTCCTGTGGTTCTTTAGCCTTGCTTTACTGGCCGCTTGGCTGGCACCGCGCCTGCGAACAGCCAAAGCACAGCGGGTAATTAATCTGCTGGTCGGGCTGGTGATGTGGATTATCGCGCTTCAGCTCGCGAAAGAGGGCGTGCACCATTTGCAGGGATTATTCAGTTAAGGTAAGTCCGATGGACAATTTGCGCCGAGCCGCTAAGCTTGCTGCCAGGCGTCCAGTGTGTGTGGACGTAACAAAGCACCATGGAGGAGCAACGGTGAAATTTAAAGTGATGGCCCTGGCGGCAATGGTTGGTTTCAGCGCAATGGCGGTACAGGCAAATGAATTGCCTGACGGCCCGCATATTGTCACTTCGGGTACGGCAAGCGTGGATGCGACCCCGGACATCGCCACCCTGGCGATTGAAGTTAACGTCGCCGCTAAAGACGCCGCTTCAGCCAAAAAACAGGCTGACGACCGTGTTGCGCAATACCTGAGTTTCCTTGAGCAAAACGGCATCGCCAGGAAGGACATTAATGCCGCGAACTTACGTACTCAGCCCGACTACGACTACCAGAATGGCAAAAGCATTCTGAAAGGTTACCGCGCGGTGCGCACAGTGGAAGTGACGTTGCGCGAGCTGGAAAAACTCAACTCATTGCTGGACGGCGCACTGAAAGCCGGGCTGAACGAGATCCGTTCCGTCTCGCTGGGCGTTGCGCAACCAGAGTCTTTTAAAGATAAAGCCCGCAAAGCGGCCATTGATGATGCGACGCATCAGGCACAGCAACTGGCGGCCGGTTTTAATGCCAGACTCGGCCCTATCTACAGTGTGCGTTACCATGTTTCTAACTATCAGCCAAGCCCGATGGTGCGGATGATGAAAGCCGAAGCAGCAGCGCCAGCTTCAGCGCAGGAAACCTACGAACAGCCGACGATCCAGTTTGATGATCAGGTTGATGTTGTGTTCCAGTTGGAACCTGTACAGAGCCAGCAGCCAGCCCCCGCGGCGAAATAACGCTCACCCTCACCCGTTGCGGGTGAGGGCATTATTAATCCTGCCGTAACACGCGGTGCCCATACTCTAACAGCGCATCGGTCACATTGCGCATCATCCGGCTTTCCGGTGCGAAACGGTGCCAGTAAAGCATGCGGCGTTGCAGCAGTCCCGGCGTTAAGTCAATCAACTCGCCGCTGTTCAGCTCTCTTTCAATCTGTAAATGTGGGATCATACAGCAGGTAGTTCCCTGACGCGCCAGCTGAACAAACGCTTCTGACGAGTTAACGATATGGCATGGCACACTACCCGGCGGTAAATCAAAATACTGTTGTAAAAAGGCCTGGTGCATATCATCCAGGTGGTCAAACGCCACCGCAGGGGCCTTCAGCAGCGCAGCGCGCGTGACACCATTCGGAAAGTAGCGCTCGGCGAATGCTTTCGAACCGACAAACAGGTAATCCAGCGCCCCCAGTTGATCGACCAGGCAGCTCGGCAGAGCCTGCGGCTGGATACTTACTGCCCCCACTACTTCACCGCGACGCAGGCGTTCCTGAGTACGGGTTTCATCTTCGACTTGCAGATTCAGGCGAATGGGCGAGTCCGCCAGGACAGGGGCCAGCGCAGGCAGCAGCCAGGTTGCAAGACTGTCGGCGTTGACCGCCAGCGACAGCAACAGCGGCGTGGAGCCGGTTTGCTCATCGCCCAGCCACTCCTCTTCTAACAACTCGACCTGACGCAGCAGCGCCAACAGCTTTTGCCCCTGTTCAGTCGGGCGGGGCGGCACCGTGCGCACTAATAGCGGCTGGCCGAACATATTTTCGAGCTGCTTAATGCGCTGCGATACGGCGGACTGGGTAATACACAGCTTTTGCGCGGCGCGCTCAAATCCGCGCTCACGGATGACCGCATCAAGGGCTTGTAGTGTTCTGTAGTCCGGACGTTTCATTGCTCGCGCAGTCTCCTGAAAAATGATTACCCAGCACTATGACATAAATTTTTGTCAGATACAGACGAAATTGGCTGTCGCGTAATGTGACACTGGTCACAGGGACATTTAGGGGGTGGCTGGTCTATAATGCGCCTGAAATTTCACACCACAGGTGAACGACCATGACGCAGGATGAACTCAAAAAAGCCGTGGGCTGGGCAGCGCTGAAGTATGTTGAGCCCGGCACCATTGTTGGCGTAGGCACTGGCTCCACCGCCGCGCACTTTATTGACGCGCTGGGCACGATGAAAGGCCAGATTGAAGGCGCCGTTTCCAGCTCGGATGCCTCGACTGAAAAACTGAAAGGCCTGGGTATTACCGTGTTCGATCTCAATGAAGTTGACCGTCTGGGCATTTATGTTGATGGCGCGGATGAGATCAATGGCCAGATGCAGATGATCAAAGGCGGCGGCGCGGCGCTAACGCGTGAGAAAATTATCGCCTCGGTCGCCGATAAGTTTATTTGTATTGCTGATGCGTCCAAGCAGGTCGATATCCTGGGTAAATTCCCGTTACCGGTAGAGGTGATCCCGATGGCTCGCAGCGCAGTCGCACGCGAACTGGTTAAACTGGGCGGTCGCCCGGAATATCGCCAGAATGTGGTAACTGACAATGGCAACGTGATCCTTGACGTTTACGGTCTGGAAATCATCGACCCCGTCGCGCTGGAAAACAGCATTAACGGCATCCCGGGCGTCGTCACTGTAGGGTTATTCGCCAACCGGGGCGCGGATGTAGCACTCATTGGCACCGCTGATGGCGTGAAAACCATCGTAAAATGATCTGACCGGGAGGCGAAGGCCTCCCTGTAAAAAATCCGCGATCGGCAAATTTGGTGATATCTGTCACGTTTATAGGCCTCTCGTCGTCTACCTGCCGCCGTGTTTCGCTTTTCCAGCATTTTTGTCTGCCTTTTCCCTCTGTATGACATTTCTTCAGATGGCCGACGCAAACGTTCATATTGCTGCAATAGTTTTTTTTGATATGTTGACTAGAGCGGATAGTTATCTGCACAACATCACAGTCAAGACAAAACAGGGTCGGGTAAATGGCAAAGGTATCACTGGAGAAAGACAAGATTAAATTCCTGCTCGTTGAAGGAGTTCACCAGAAGGCGCTGGATAGCCTTCGTGCGGCAGGTTATACCAACATCGAATTTCACAAGGGCGCGCTGGACAGCGAACAACTGAAAGAATCTATCCGTGATGCCCACTTCATTGGCCTGCGATCCCGTACTCAACTGACTGAAGATGTCATTGCAGCCGCTGAAAAGCTGGTGGCGATTGGTTGTTTCTGTATCGGTACCAATCAGGTCAATCTGGATGCGGCAGCAAAACGCGGTATTCCGGTATTCAATGCCCCGTTCTCTAACACGCGTTCTGTCGCTGAACTGGTCATTGGCGAACTACTCCTGCTGATGCGTGGCATTCCGGAAGCGAACGCCAAAGCGCACCGCGGCATCTGGAACAAGCTCGCGGTCGGCTCCTATGAAGCTCGCGGCAAAAAACTGGGCATCATCGGTTACGGTCATATTGGCACCCAGCTTGGCATTCTGGCGGAATCGCTGGGCATGCATGTATTCTTTTATGACATTGAAAACAAACTGCCGCTGGGTAACGCCACACAGGTACAGCATCTTTCCGATCTGCTGAACATGAGCGATGTTGTCAGCCTGCATGTACCAGAAAACAACTCCACCAAAGATATGATCGGCGTGGAAGAGCTGGCGCTGATGAAGCCAGGCGCACTGCTGATCAACGCCGCACGCGGTACGGTAGTTGATATTCCGGCGCTGTGCGATGCGCTGAAACGCAAACATCTGGCCGGTGCGGCGATTGACGTCTTCCCGACAGAACCGGCAACTAACAGCGATCCGTTTGATTCCCCGCTGTGCGAGTTCGACAACGTGCTGCTGACGCCGCATATTGGTGGCTCCACGCAGGAAGCGCAGGAAAACATCGGTCTGGAAGTCGCAGGGAAACTGATAAAGTACTCTGATAATGGCTCTACGCTGTCTGCCGTTAACTTCCCTGAAGTGTCTCTGCCGCTGCATGGCGGTCGCCGTCTGCTGCACATCCACGAAAACCGTCCTGGTGTGCTGACTGCGCTGAACCAAATCTTCGCCAGCCAGAACATCAACATTGCTGCGCAGTATCTGCAAACTACGCCATATATGGGTTATGTGGTTGTGGATATTGAAGCGGATGAAGAGGTGGCGCAGAAAGCGCTGCAGAGCATGAAGGCCATTCCTGGCACCATTCGTTCCCGTCTACTGTTCTGATAAGCCACGCGTCTTCCTCTCCCTGACGGGGGAGGGAGGCCGTTACCATTCCCAGATTTTTGACGGCGTGATCACCGCAGGCAGCGGGACATCCCACTCTTCTACCGGCAATTCACCCACTCCCTGGCAATCATGGGCATAACCCACCGGTTGTAAACCATACCGACGCCAGTTTTGTAACGTCCTGTCGTAAAAACCGCCGCCCATTCCCAGGCGCTGGCCTTGTTCATCAAACGCCACCAGCGGGGTGATAAGTACATCTAACTGCTGGAGTGGCAGCACATCGCGGACGTCCAGTCTGGGCTCCCGGATCTTCAGGCGATTAACCACCAATTCACTGTGCGGATGGTAGTGCAAAAAAAGTAAATTTCCGTGGCTAAAAGGATGCAATACCGGCAGGTAAACGCGTTTGCCGCTGCGCCAGAGTTGTTCGATCAGGGGTTGAGTATCCAGTTCGCCATCAAATGAAAGAAACAGCGCGACAGTATGCGCCATCACGACTGGCGGCCAGGCCATCATACGTGCGGCGGCCTGTTGGGCAAAATGTGCTTGCTGCTCGCTGGTCAGTGCCTGGCGTCGCTGGCGAATGAGTTTGCGGATTTCTTGCCGAGATGAAGGAAAATCAGGAAGTTGCGTCATGGTAGTAAAAAGAAGGGAATCTCCGAGATGCCGCCGCAGGCTGTAACCCTTGAACCCTTGGTTCAAGGTGAATGCGTCGTCATGATTTTAAGGCTTCTCGGACGAACCGAGCATGCTCACCAACCATGGATCGCCACATTCTTGTGGTATGAAATATCGGCTCAGGGGACTGGCCCGCTTGCAAACATCTCAGAGAATTTTTTAACTTCACGGTCACTCTACCACAACTGACCCTGAAGTGTTATTCAAACTTCGGCCCCGGTCTTTCTGTTATGCGACCCTGATCAAGCAATGCCTGTTCGATGGTCTGCTGTAACATCCGAATACGCTGTTCCATGCTGGCGGCGTATTCGCGGGTTTTTGCCTTTTCCTGAGTCAGCTCGTAGCTGATGTTCAGCGCGGCGATAAACACCAACTGCTCAGTATTTGTGACTCTAGTGCGAACTTTCAGATCTTGCAACCGCTGATTCAGATCTTCCGCAGCCTGGTTTAGAGCATCCCTCTGCTCAGGCGGGCAGTTCACTCGCAGTGAACGACCAAAAATTTGGATATCGACGGGTTGTGCAGACATGCCACCTTCCTGCTGTTTGACTGCGCTCTGCCTTCGCATCCGAGCCCTGGGCTGCGAAGGGGCGACACTATATGCTAGCCTGGCGCGTGCTTTCAAGTTTTTTGCGTCTATACCTTAAATATTCAGCGTGCATGCAAAGGCATGGAACGTGAAGCATCACGGGTATATCACCAGGGGCCAAAGTGGTAGCATATCATGAATATTCCCCCCAACGACGACGAATGCGCATGTCTATACAGAACGAAATACCTGGTTACAACGATGTAGGCCAGCTACTCAACCAACAAGGCGTGGGATTGCTTCCTGCTGAAATGCACGGGCTTATCGCGGGGATGCTCTGCGGCGGCAACAAAGACAGCTCCTGGCTGCCGTTGCTGCATGATTTAACCAATGACGGACTGGCGTTCGGCCACGAGCTGGCAGAGGCGCTGCGCAAAATGCATGCAGCAACCAGCGACTCTCTGGAAGACGACGGTTTCCTGTTCCAGCTTTATTTGCCGGATGGCGATGAGGTGAGTGTTTTTGACCGGGCCGATGCGCTGGCTGGCTGGGTCAATCATTTCTTGTTAGGACTGGGCGTAACGCAGCCGAAGCTCGATAAAGTCACGGGTGAAACCGGTGAAGCAATTGACGATCTGCGCAACATTGCGCAGCTGGGCTATGACGAAGAGGAAGATCAGGAAGAGCTGGAGATGTCGCTCGAAGAGATCGTCGAATATGTCCGTGTCGCGGCGTTGCTGTGCCACGACACTTTCACGCGCCCGCAGCCAACCGCACCGGAAGTGCGTAAACCGACATTACATTAATCAGCCTTGCAGGGAGGGGTGTCATGACACAGCTTGAGTTTCTCCGTCGTCGCCAGGCGTTACTGGCGCAGATGGTGCCAGGGAGCGCGGCGCTGATTTTTGCTGCGCCGGAAGTTACCCGCAGCGCCGACAGCGAGTACCCGTATCGGCAGAATAGCGATTTTTGGTACTTCACTGGCTTTAACGAGCCGGAAGCGGTACTGGTACTGATAAAAAGCGATGACACCCATAATCATAGCGTCCTGTTTAACCGCGTGCGCGATAAAACGGCAGAAATCTGGTTCGGTCGCCGTCTCGGCCAGGAAGCTGCGCCGGAAAAATTGAGCGTCGATCGCGCGCTGCCCTTCCCGGATATCAACGAGCATCTTTATCAGTTGCTGAATGGCCTTGATGCGGTTTACCACGCGCAGGGCGAGTTTGAGTATGCTGATAAAGTTCTGTTTACGGCGCTGGATAAGCTGCGCAAAGGTTCGCGTCAGAATCTGACCGCCCCCGCCACGTTGACCGACTGGCGTCCAATTGTGCATGAAATGCGTCTGTTCAAATCCGCCGAAGAGATTGATGTGATGCGCCGTGCCGGAGAAATTTCTGCGCTGGCGCATACTCGCGCCATGCAGGTTTGCCGTCCGGGCATGTTCGAGTATCAACTGGAAGGTGAGATTCACCATGAATTTAACCGCCACGGTGCGCGTTTTCCCTCCTACAACACGATTGTCGGCTCTGGCGTGAACGGCTGCATCCTGCATTACACCGAAAACGAAAGCCAAATGCGCGACGGCGATTTAGTGTTGATTGATGCAGGCTGTGAATATCAGGGATATGCCGGAGATATCACACGCACGTTCCCGGTGAATGGCAAATTCAGCCCGGCTCAACGTGAAATTTACGACATAGTGCTGGCATCCCTGGAACATTCCCTGACGTTATTCCGACCGGGCACTTCAATTCAGGAAGTGACGGGTGAAGTGGTGCGCATCATGGTAAGCGGGTTGGTAAAACTCGGCATTCTGCACGGTGATGTGGAAGAGCTCATCACCAACAACGCACAGCGCCCTTTCTTTATGCACGGGTTAAGTCACTGGCTGGGGCTGGATGTGCATGACGTCGGCGTTTACGGCCAGGATCGCTCACGCAAGCTGGCGCCGGGAATGGTGCTAACGGTTGAGCCGGGGCTGTATATCGCGCCGGATGCTGATGTACCGGAGCAGTATCGCGGTATTGGCATCCGCGTGGAAGATGACATTGTCATCACAGAAGATGGCAATGAGAACCTGACTGCCAGCGTGGTGAAAACCGCGGATGATATCGAGGCGCTGATGGCGGCGGCACGTCGTTTATGAGCGTGATTATTGTTGGTGGCGGCATGGCGGGCGCCACCCTTGCGCTGGCCATTTCTCGCCTCACTAACGGCCAGTTGCCGGTACATTTGATTGAGGCGACCACGCCGGGTACGGCACATCATCCGGGGTTTGATGCCCGCGCAATTGCCCTGGCGGCAGGAACCTGCCAGCAACTGGAGCGTGTGGGGATCTGGCAGACGCTGGCCGCATGCGCCACGCCCATTTCCACTGTTCACGTAAGCGATCGCGGCCACGCGGGGTTTGTCACGCTGGACGCGCACGATTATCAGCTTGATGCGCTGGGCCAGGTGGTGGAGTTGCACGATGTGGGGCAGCGGTTGTTTGCCCTGCTGCAAAACGCCCCGGGCGTTACCCTGCATTGCCCACAAAAGGTCGACCGCTTTTGCCGTACGGAGCAGCACGTCTGCGTAACACTGGAAAGCGGCGAGTCCATTACCGGTCAACTGTTGGTGGCGGCAGACGGTTCGCGTTCTGTTATTGGCGGGCAGTCAGGTATTCACTGGGAACAATCGCCTTACGATCAGGTAGCGGTTATTGCCAACGTGACCACCTCCGTAGCCCATCAGGGGCGGGCTTTTGAACGGTTTACTACGCACGGTCCGCTGGCCATGTTGCCTATGTCGCAGGGGCGATGCTCGCTGGTGTGGTGCCATCCGCAGGAAAAACAGCAGCAGGTTGCTGGCTGGTCAGATGAAGAATTTTGCCATGAGTTGCAAAAAGCCTTCGGCTGGCGACTGGGCCGCATCATGCAGACCGGTAAACGCAGTGTTTATCCACTGACGCTCACATGTGCCTCTTCGCCCATCTCTCACCGCACGGTGCTCGTGGGGAATGCGGCGCAAACGCTGCATCCTATTGCCGGGCAAGGTTTTAATCTCGGTATGCGCGACGTGATGACCCTTGCAGAAAGCCTGGCGCAGGCCTGGTCGGCGCAGAACGATGTGGGAAGTTATCCGGTGCTGACGCGCTATCGCAAACGCCGTCATGCGGATAAGAAAGCCACCATCGGTGTAACCGATGGACTGGTGCATCTGTTTGCCAATCATTGGGCGCCGCTGGTCGTCGGGCGTAATGCCGGGCTGATGGCGATGGAATTATTTACCCCGGCGCGCGACAGGCTGGCGCAGCGAACCCTCGGTTGGGTTGCCCGTTAAGGATTTAAGGAGTCTAGAGTGCAGAGTGTTGATGTTGCGATTGTCGGCGGCGGCATGGTGGGGCTGGCGCTGTCCTGCGGGTTACAGGGCAGCGGCCTGCGCGTGGCGGTGCTGGAACAGCAAGTTCCTGAACCATTAGCGGATGATGCGCCACCGGCGCTGCGCGTCTCGGCGATCAATGCCGCCAGCGAAAGGCTGCTTAGCCACCTTGGTGTATGGTCAACTATTATTGCCCGGCGCGCGGGTTGCTACCACGGCATGGAAGTGTGGGACAAAGACAGTTTCGGTCGCATTACTTTTGATGATCACAGCATGGGGTACGATCACCTCGGCTACATTGTTGAAAACGCGGTCATCCAACAGGCGCTGTGGGAAAAAGCCCGGCAGTGCCAGGACGTCACCCTGTTTGCTCCCGCTGGCGTGCAGCAAGTTGCGTGGGGTGAAAACGACGCTTTCCTCACGTTGCAGGACGGAACGATGCTTACCGCACGGCTGGTCGTGGGGGCGGATGGCGCTAATTCGTGGTTACGCAACAAAGCCGATATTCCTCTGACGTTCTGGGATTATCACCATCATGCGCTGGTGGCGACCATCCGCACCGACGAACCTCACCAGGCGGTGGCCCGTCAGGTTTTCCATAACGATGGTATCCTCGCCTTTCTGCCGCTCAACGATGCGCATTTGTGCTCTATTGTCTGGTCATTGCCACCCGATCAGGCAAAAGCGATGCAGCAGGCCAGTGATGAAGCCTTTAACCAGGCGTTATGTATGGCATTCGATAACCGTCTTGGTTTGTGTCATGTGGAGAGTGAACGGCAGGTCTATCCGCTCACCGGGCGTTATGCCCGCCATTTTGCCGGGCACCGTCTGGCACTGGTAGGGGATGCAGCCCATACCATTCATCCACTGGCGGGCCAGGGGGTTAACCTCGGTTTTATGGATGTGGCTGAGCTCATTACCGAACTGCGCCGTTTGCGCAGCCAGGGCAAAGATATTGGCCAGCATCTGTATCTGCGTCGCTATGAACGCAGCCGTAAACACAGCGCGGCAATGATGCTGGCAGGGATGCAAGGTTTTCGCGAATTGTTCGCTGGCGCTCACCCGGCCAAAAAATTGCTGCGCGACATGGGTCTGAAACTGGCCGATACCCTTCCCGGTGTTAAAAGCCAGCTTTTGCGTCAGGCATTAGGTCTGAACGATCTTCCAGAGTGGTTACGTTAACTTCGTCACACTTTCCCTTCCCCATAGCGGGAAGGGTTCCTCCCCCCTCATTTGAAATATTCTAATTTCACGCCATTTTTCACATTACTTTTTCTCATGTGGTGAATTTTCTTTTTCTGGAAAACTCACTCTTTTACCGAGTGAAAAGCTGGTTGAAGACCAATTTTCATGCAATGTATAATAATAATGACGGTTTTTTGCGGTCATGCGCAGCATAATAAACTTCCTCTGCTTTTCGTGAAAAAGGCCATAAGCTAATGTGATGACCCATTTTGCCTTATGGTTAAGCACGGCTTTCGGTGATAAGTTCAGGCAAAAGAGAACGTTTGCGTTGCTCTGTGTAAATCGGGGCGACAGCGGTTTTCCGGCGCGTTTCACGTCCGGCAAACGTAATAGCTCAGCTTATTCGACGAGGAAAAGATGGCTCAGCAGACCCCCTTGTATGAACAACACACACTGTGTGGCGCCCGAATGGTGGATTTTCATGGCTGGATGATGCCACTGCATTACGGCTCACAAATTGATGAACACCATGCAGTCCGAACCGATGCCGGAATGTTCGATGTGTCGCACATGACCATTGTCGATCTGAAAGGCGCCCGAACCCGCGATTTTTTGCGGCATTTGCTGGCGAACGATGTGGCAAAGCTAACGAAGCCCGGTAAAGCGCTTTACACCGGCATGCTAAATGCCTCCGGTGGCGTGATTGATGACCTCATCGTCTACTACTTCACTGAAGATTTCTTCCGCCTCGTTGTAAACTCCGCCACCCGCGAAAAAGACCTCTCCTGGATTGCCCAACACGCTGAACCCTTTGCGATTGAAATTACCGTGCGTGACGATCTGTCACTCATTGCGGTTCAGGGACCGAATGCGCAGGCGAAAGCCGCTTCGCTATTTAACGATGCGCAGCGCCGCGCCGTGGAAGGCATGAAACCGTTTTTTGGCGTTGAAACTGAAGGTTTTTTCATTGCCACGACCGGTTACACCGGGGAAGCAGGCTACGAAATTGCGCTGCCTAATGAGCAGGCCGCCGGTTTCTGGCAACAACTGCGCGATGCTGGCGTCAAGCCATGCGGTCTCGGCGCCCGCGACACGCTGCGTCTTGAGGCGGGTATGAACCTGTATGGTCAGGAAATGGATGAAAGCGTCTCTCCGTTGGCCGCGAATATGGGCTGGACCATCGCCTGGGAGCCGCAGGATCGTGATTTCATTGGACGCGAAGCGCTGGAGTTGCAGCGTGAAAAAGGCACCGAACAACTGGTTGGTCTGGTGATGACGGAAAAAGGCGTACTGCGCAACGCGCTACCGGTACGTTTCACCGACAGCCTTGGCAACGTGCAGGAAGGCGTGATCACCAGCGGCACTTTCTCTCCGACACTTGGCTACAGTATTGCACTGGCGCGTGTTCCGGCGGGCATCGGTGAAACAGCTGTTGTGCAAATCCGCAACCGCGAAATGCCGGTAAAAGTGACCAAACCGATTTTTGTGCGCGCAGGCAAAGCTGTCGCGTAACTTTTTTATCTGGAGAGAATGAGATGAGCAACGTACCTGGCGAACTGAAATACAGCAAAGAACACGAATGGCTGCGTAAAGAAGCAGACGGCACTTACACCGTTGGCATCACCGAACATGCACAAGAGTTGCTGGGCGACATGGTCTTCGTTGACCTGCCGGACGTCGGCGCAACGGTTACGGCAGGCGACGATTGCGCCGTAGCCGAGTCGGTCAAAGCGGCATCCGATATTTATGCACCGATTGGCGGCGAAATCGTGGCGGTCAACGATGCGCTGAGCGACTCACCAGAGCGGGTCAACAGCGAGCCGTATGGCGAAGGCTGGATCTTTAAAATCAAAGCCAGCGATGAAGCGGAAGTTGCTGCTCTGCTGGATGCCACCGCATACGCGGCGCTGTTAGAAGACGAATAAATACGCCCTATCCTTCGCGTTGCAAACGCGTTGGCTTCCTTACTTGCTCCAGTCACTACGGATGTTAATTACTGGGGTGAGTTGCGTCGCCGCCTCCCTGCAACGCGAACGATTTAGCGTACTCCGATAATTTCCAAACTCGATTCACTGTACGTTTCAGGAACTCTCGCTCATGACCCAGACGTTAAGTCAGCTTGAAAATCGCGCCGCATTTATCGGCAGGCACATTGGCCCGGACGCATCGCAACAGCAGGAGATGCTGAACACAGTTGGCGCGGATTCATTAAATGTATTGATCGGCCAGATCGTGCCTAAAGACATTCAGCTTGCGACACCACCGCAGGTTGGAGAACCGACCACTGAATTCGCTGCGCTGGCTGAACTGAAAGCGATGGCGGGCCTGAACAAGCGCTTTAAGTCTTATATCGGCATGGGTTATACCGCCGTGCAGTTACCGCCGGTTATTCTGCGTAATATGCTGGAAAACCCGGGCTGGTACACCGCTTACACCCCGTATCAACCCGAAGTCTCGCAGGGACGTCTGGAAGCGTTGCTTAACTTCCAGCAAGTCACGCTGGATCTGACCGGACTGGATATCGCTTCCGCCTCACTGCTGGATGAGGCCACCGCCGCTGCCGAAGCGATGGCGATGGCAAAACGCGTCAGCAAATTGAAAAGCGCCAACCGCTTCTTTGTTGCCGCCGATGTGCATCCGCAAACATTGGATGTGGTGCGCACCCGAGCCGAAACCTTTGGTTTTGAAGTGATTGTCGATGATGCAAGCAGAGTGCTGGATCACCAGGATGTATTCGGTGCGCTGTTACAGCAGGTCGGCACTACCGGTGAGGTACATGATTACAGCGCGCTTATCGACGAACTGAAAACCCGCAAAATTGTGGTGAGTGTCGCCGCGGATCTGATGGCGTTGGTGCTCCTGACCGCGCCGGGTAAACAAGGGGCTGACATTGTGTTTGGCTCCGCACAGCGTTTCGGCGTTCCGATGGGTTACGGCGGCCCGCATGCCGCTTTTTTTGCTGCAAAAGATGAATTTAAACGCTCCATGCCTGGCCGTATTATCGGCGTGTCGAAAGATGCTGCTGGCAACACCGCGCTGCGTATGGCGATGCAAACGCGTGAACAGCATATTCGCCGTGAAAAAGCGAACTCCAATATTTGTACTTCACAGGTGTTACTGGCCAATATCGCCAGTCTCTATGCGGTGTTCCACGGCCCGGCGGGCCTGAAACGTATTGCCGGGCGCATCCACCGTTTGACCGATATTCTCGCCGCTGGTTTACAGCGTAATGGACTTAAACTGCGCCATGCGCACTACTTCGATACCCTATGTGTGGAAGTGACCGATAAGGCGGCTGTCCTGACGCGTGCCGAAGCTCAGGAAATTAACCTGCGCAGCGACATTCTTAATGCCGTGGGAATTACGCTGGATGAAACCACAACCCGCGAAGATGTGCAGGTACTGTTCAACGTACTGTTGGGCGACAATCATGGGCTGGATGTGGATGCCCTGGATAAAGAAGTGGCGCTCGACAGCTGCTCCATTGCGCAAAACATGTTGCGCGATGATGATTTCCTGACGCACCCGGTCTTTAATCGCTACCACAGCGAAACCGATATGATGCGTTATATGCACTCGCTGGAGCGTAAAGACCTGGCGCTAAACCAGGCGATGATCCCGCTGGGTTCCTGCACCATGAAACTGAACGCCGCTGCGGAAATGATCCCCATTACCTGGCCGGAATTCGCTGAGCTGCACCCGTTCTGCCCGCCGGAACAGGCAGAGGGTTACCATCAGATGATCGCCCAGCTTTCTGACTGGCTGGTGAAACTGACTGGCTATGACGCACTGTGTATGCAGCCGAACTCTGGGGCGCAAGGTGAATACGCCGGGCTGCTGGCGATTCGCCACTATCACGAAAGCCGCAATGAAGGTCATCGTGACATCTGCCTGATCCCCAGCTCTGCCCACGGCACCAACCCGGCGTCTGCGCAAATGGCGGGCATGCAGGTGGTAGTGGTAGCCTGCGATAAAAATGGCAACATTGATCTGACCGATCTGCGCGCGAAAGCTGCACAGGCAGGAGAGAATCTCTCCTGCATTATGGTGACGTATCCGTCCACTCATGGGGTGTATGAAGAGACGATCCGTGAAGTGTGCGAAGTGGTGCATCAGTTCGGCGGCCAGGTTTACCTGGATGGCGCGAACATGAACGCGCAGGTCGGCATTACCTCACCAGGCTTTATTGGCGCAGATGTTTCGCACCTCAACCTGCATAAAACGTTCTGCATCCCACACGGCGGCGGCGGCCCGGGCATGGGACCGATTGGCGTGAAAGCGCATCTCGCACCGTTCGTGCCTGGACACAGCGTAGTGCAGATTGAAGGAATGCTAACACGCCAGGGCGCAGTATCTGCGGCACCGTTTGGTAGCGCGTCGATTCTGCCGATCAGTTGGATGTATATCCGTATGATGGGCGCCGAAGGGCTGAAGCAGGCCAGTCAGGTAGCGATCCTCAATGCCAACTATATTGCCAGCCGTCTGAAAGAGGCTTTCCCGGTGCTTTATACCGGCCGTGATGGCCGGGTCGCGCATGAATGCATTCTTGACATTCGCCCGCTGAAAGAAGAGACCGGTATTAGTGAGCTGGACATTGCCAAGCGCCTGATCGACTACGGTTTTCATGCGCCGACAATGTCATTCCCGGTCGCGGGCACGCTGATGGTGGAACCTACCGAGTCTGAAAGCAAAGTGGAACTGGATCGCTTTATTGACGCGATGCTGGCGATCCGCGCTGAGATCGATCGTGTGAAACAGGGTGAATGGCCGCTGGAAGATAACCCGTTGGTTAACGCGCCGCATACACAGAATGAGCTGGTAGCAGAATGGAACCACGGTTATACCCGCGAGATGGCCGTTTTCCCGGCGGGCTTGGCAAACAAATACTGGCCGACGGTTAAACGTCTGGATGATGTCTATGGCGACCGTAATCTGTTCTGCTCCTGCGTACCCATGAGCGAGTATCAGTAATTAACTGATTAGACTATCTTTTAAGGGCGCTTCGGCGCCCTTTTTTAATGGTGGAGAACAAGATGGCGATTGCATTAGTGACCGGCGGGAGTCGGGGAATTGGCCGGGCGACCGCGCAACTGCTGGCGCAGGAAGGCTATACCGTGGCGGTAAATTACCACCATAACGCCCAGGCGGCTGGGGACGTGGTGGCAGACATCGTCGCGCAGGGCGGTAAAGCTTTTGCCGTGCAGGCGGATATAAGCGATGAAAAACAGGTGGAAGCCTTGTTTTCCCGTATTGACCAGGCTGCGGAACCGCTGACGGCGCTGGTAAATAATGCCGGGATTTTATTCCCGCAGTGTCGGCTGGAAAACCTCTCCGCGGAGCGTATTAACCAGGTGCTTACCACGAACGTAACCGGGTATTTTCTCTGCTGCCGCGAGGCAGTCAAACGCATGTCACATCAGGGCGGCGGGCAAGGCGGTGCTATCGTCAATGTTTCTTCTGCGGCTTCGCGCACGGGTTCACCCGGCGAGTATGTTGACTATGCCGCTTCAAAAGGCGCTGTCGATACGCTGACAACCGGGTTGTCGCTGGAAGTCGCAGCATGCGGGATCCGCGTTAACTGTGTTCGCCCGGGGTTTATTTACACCGACATGCATGCCAGCGGTGGAGAGCCAGGACGAGTTGATCGTGTCAGCCCTGCAATACCTATGCAGCGTGGTGGGCAGCCGGAAGAGGTGGCGCATGCCATCGCCTGGTTGCTGAGCGAGAAAGCTTCTTATGTTACAGGCAGCTTCCTCGACCTGGCGGGCGGCCGCTGAGTGAATGGCGTTACTCTTATCCAGCCCGGCGTTAACCGGGGCTGGATAAGGCAAAGGGCCCTGATCAGGAAGTCAACACATCACAGGTTTTCGCCATTGCTGGCGATCACTTCTTTATACCAGTTAAAGCTTTTTTTCCGTGAACGCGACATATCGCCTGTGCCGTCATCATGTTTATTAACGTAGATAAAACCGTACCGCTTGCTGTACTGACCGGTGGTGAAGGAGACGCAGTCGATGCAGCCCCACGGCGTATACCCCATCAGATCCACACCGTCGTAAGTGACGGCTTCCACCATCTCTTTAACGTGCGCGCGCAGATAATCGATACGGTAATCATCGTTGATGCTGCCATCTTCTTCGACCTTATCGTAAGCGCCAAAGCCGTTTTCCACGATAAACAGCGGTTTCTGATAACGCTCGTAGAGTTCACACAGCGCATAACGCAGGCCCACCGGATCGATCTGCCAGCCCCAGTCAGATGCCTTCACATGTGGGTTGGGCACACTGCCCTGAAAACCTGAGAGCGCATCACCGACGCCGCCTTCTGCTTTGACCGCGTTGGTCATGTAGTAGCTGAAGCCAAGGTAATCGCAGCAGCCTTCGCGCAGTACCGCTTCATCGCCGGCTTCCATTTGGATGTTGAAACCACGGCGCTCCCATTCATTGAGCACATAAGACGGGTAGTAACCGCGCAATTGAACGTCGGTAAACACATAGCGTTCGCGCATCGATTCTTGCGCGTACATGACATCTTCCGGCTTACATGAAAAGGGATACAGCGGCACCATTGCCAGCATGCAACCAATCTTCATGGCTGGATTGATACGGTGACCGATTTTGACTGCCATCGCGCTGGCCACGAACTGATGGTGTAGCACCTGGTACATGGTTTCTTCCGGGTTTTCATGGTCGGTGTAGACCACGCCTGAACAGCAGTAGCCGAACAGCGGTGCCCGCCAGTTGCGCTGGTTGTTGATTTCGTTAAAGGTCATCCAGTATTTGACCTTGTTTTTGTAACGCTCAAAGACTACTTCCGCGAAGCGAACAAAGAAATCGACCACGTTACGGTTCGTCCAGCCGCCGTATTCCTGCACCAGATGCAGTGGCATTTCAAAGTGAGAAAGGGTGATTACCGGCTCGATGTTGTATTTCAACAGTTCATCGAACATATCGTCGTAGAATTTCAGCCCTTCTTCATTTGGCTGCTGTTCATCACCCTTTGGAAAAATGCGTGTCCAGGCAATGGAGGTACGAAAGCATTTGAAGCCCATTTCCGCGAACAGTTTGATGTCTTCTTTGTAGTGCCCGTGGAAGTCAATAGCCTCGTGGTTCGGGTAGTATTTGCCTGCGACAACGTCTTGAGTGATTTCGCGCGGTACGCCATGCGCGCCGCCGGTCAGTACATCGCAGATGCTGGGGCCTTTGCCGCCTTTATTCCAGCCACCTTCAACCTGGTGGGCGGCAACGGCGCCGCCCCATAAAAAGTCTTTTGGTAAGGTTAATTTTTTCATCATTACTGTTCTCGTCATATTGGCTAATAACGAGTCTAACAAAGGGCAATTAAATGTCACGATATAACAAATTGCTGTCAGAGTAATTTGTTACACAGAAAAAACACCCTGTTTTTTTATGCTATTTTCTTCGCCAGTTTTCGGCCCAATGATTCAAGAATATAAATAACCGGAATTTGCGTTGTAATATCGTAACCCCCGTTCATGCGCGTAGGCGGAACATGCCAGGAGAGGTTAAAATCAGCGAGTTTTGCCAGGCGGGAATGCTCATGACTGGTAATAGAGAGCACTTTGCAGTGATGCAGGCTGAATTGCCCTGCGAAGCGCAGGATCTCTTCCGTCTCGCCGGAGACAGAAAGCACAATTGCCAGCGCATTTTTTGCCATATCATTTGTTACCGGAAAATAAGGATCGTCGATATGGTTACTGAATTTTCCGATATTAGAAAAGAAGCGTGCGCCATATTTTGCCAGCGAGCCTGATGTCCCTGCGCCCACAAATATAATGCGCTCCGAAGCTAATATGATCTCTACGGCATCATCGAGTAATTTATCAAAATCATCGTTATTGACACTTTTAAAAAAGCTGATGATTTCACTGGCACCGAAATTAGTCTGAAGAGGTTCGTTTTGCTCCAGATATAATTTGAAACGCACGCGAAACTCAGAGTAACCTTCGCAGTTGAGCTTGCGACAAAAGCGCAGCACGGTAGTGGTGGAGACGCCCGCCGCGTCGGCCAGTTCCCGAATCGTCATGTACATCACTTTGTCACGATTTTTGACAACAAAGTTATAAACCCTCATCTCCAGATTATTGAGGCTGGCGACGGCGGAGTGAGTAAACATCGTCACGGCGGTGTCCTTTGCTTGCTGTTAACATAGCCCGTTTCAGGCATGGCGGGCCTTTGTGTGCGCACATGCTGCCATAACTCCGGCATGGTTTCCCCGATTTTTATATTCACCAGATATGACTTTTGTCATTACACATTCATACGCGATATTTATTTTAGCTTACAGGTGTGCACTGAAATCATTCTCAGTTACTCTATAATGGCAATGTTTTAAAGCGTTCTCCCGGAGTTAGCCATGGTTCAGAAACCATTAATCGCACAGGGATACACACTGGCAGAGGAAATTGCCAACAGCATCAGCCACGGTGTCGGGCTGGTGTTCGGTATTGTAGGCCTGGTATTGCTGCTGGTGCAGGCGGTGGACAGTAATGCAAGCGTAATGGCCATTACCAGTTACAGCCTGTACGGGGGCAGCATGATTTTACTGTTCCTTGCCTCCACCCTCTACCATGCCATCCCGCATCAACGGGCGAAGGTGTGGCTGAAGAAATTTGATCACTGCGCAATTTATCTATTGATTGCCGGAACCTATACGCCATTTCTGCTGGTCGGCCTGGATTCGCCGCTGGCTCGCGGGTTAATGATTGTCATCTGGAGCCTGGCGCTGCTGGGCATTCTGTTTAAACTGACGATTGCGCATCGCTTTAAAGTGCTGTCGCTTATCACCTATCTGACAATGGGCTGGTTGTCGCTGATTGTGATTTATCAGCTTGCCACACGCTTGTCTGTGGGGGGGGTGACGCTGCTTGCCGTCGGCGGCCTGGTTTATTCGCTTGGCGTGATTTTCTATGTCTGCAAGCGCATCCCTTATAACCATGCCATTTGGCACGGCTTTGTACTGGGTGGCAGCGTGTGCCATTTTCTGGCGATTTATCTATACGTCGGACGGGTTTAAACGCTGTAGCCGGGGGAATGGCGCCAGCCCCCGGCTTGATGATTTCGCTTACTCTTCTAACGAGTAGGGCAGTGGTTCAATACTTAAGGTGTTGGCATCATCGCGAACGCGGAAAACACTGCCTGGCTCCATATCATTGTTCATCACAACCTGTACCAGTACACGCCCGTCATCCAGTTGCACAGCGGCCAGCACAGTACCGGTACGACGCCAGTTCTGCCCCATTTGCAGCTCCAGATCTTCACCCGCCTCGGGAACGCGGCTGGCGTTACCAGCCAGGTACCAGAGCGCACGTTTGTTTGCGCCACGGAATTTTGCCCGCGCCACCATTTCCTGCCCGGTGTAGCAACCTTTCTTGAAACTGATGCCGCCGAGCGCCTGAAGGTTAGTGGCCTGCGGGATAAATTGCGCACTGTTCGGGGTATCGATCACAGGCAAACCGGCTTCGATATTCAGCGCCAGCCACTGCTGGCTGTTGTTGAGTTGCGCTTCGCCACCCAGTTTCGTTGCTACTTCTGTGGCGGTTGCTTCATCGGTGACCAGCAGAAAACGCTCGGCAGGGTGCGCAAACCACAGCAGTGTAGTCGTGCCGTTCTGCACGACCTGTTTTTCCGCATCTGGCAGGGCAGGGAACAGTGCGGCCAGCGCTGCGCGTGCCTGAAAACCGGCAACCCCGAGCAGCACATGTTCATTGTCGGGGGCAATAGTGACTTTCGAGAACACAGCGTATTTTTTCAATTCGGTAAGCTGCGCGTCACGTACGCTTCGGCGTAGGATCCAGGCAAAACCGTCCTGATAGTGGAACAAACGCATATTGCTCCACATTTTACCTTTAGAATCGCAATGCGCTGCCAGCAGGTGCTGTTCAGGGAGCATATTTGCGACATCGGCCGTCACCTGGCCTTGCAGGTATTTCTCGCTGTCTGCGCCAGTAATGGTTGCCAGCGCCCAGTCATCGAGCGTCATAAGCGTCAGCGGCAGACGTGCAGAGGCGGTCGGCTGACGCGGCGGAAATGGAGTAAAAGCCATAATAATGTCCTGATTAGCTTAACGCTGTGTGGGTACTTAATGGTAAAAGAGCCATTGTTCATTGCAAGCGTTAAAGCATGCGTTTTGTGCCATTGTCCTGCTCTTGCGAGGCATTACGCAGAGGAATGAAATTTTTGCACTGCATGCGATTTATTTCGCGAGCAGCACCGGAAGGCCAAATATTCCGCAAAAGAAAGCATAAAAACACGTTACAATAGGCGAATCATGCCTACGCAGGGAGAAGAACATGGATATTAATAACAAAGCGCGTATCCACTGGGCGTGCCGCCGTGGAATGCGCGAGCTCGATATCTCTATCATGCCTTTTTTCGAACATGAGTACGACACGCTCAGCGATGACGACAAACATCTGTTTGTGCGTTTGCTGGAGAGCGACGATCCAGACTTATTCAACTGGCTGATGAATCATGGCAAACCCCAGGATGCGGAGTTGCAAAGAATGGTGCTGTTAATTCAAACGCGGAATCGGGAACGTGGTCCTGTGGCAATCTGATTTACGCGTCTCCTGGCGCGCGCAATGGCTCTCTTTACTGCTCCACGGCTTAGTGGCGGCACTGATATTGCTGATGCCATGGCCATTGAGCTACACCCCGCTGTGGTTATTGCTGCTTTCACTGGTAGTTTTTGACTGCGTACGTAGTCAGCGGCGCATTAATACCTGCCACGGTGAGATCAAACTGTTGGTGGACGCTCGCCTGCGCTGGCAAGGTGAGGAGTGGAGCATTGTCGGTACGCCCTGGATGTTACGCAGCGGAATGATGCTGCGTTTGCGGCGTGAAGAGGACGGCAGACGCCAGCACTTGTGGTTAGCGGCAGACAGCATGGATGCACGAGAGTGGCGGGATTTGCGCCGGGTGCTTTCTCAGAAACCGGCGCAGGGGTTGCATTAAGCGAAAGTCCGGGCTGGCCTCAGGCCAGGCGTTCCGCCATTTCCATCAGGATTTGTTCACACCAGGCCTGAATGCGCGCATCACTCAGATCGTACTGATTGGTTTCATCCAGCGCCAGGCCAACGAACAACTGGCCATCGGCGATGACGGGCTTCTTACTGGTAAATTCGTAACCTTCAGTTGGCCAGTAACCGATAAACGTTGCGCCGCGAGGCGCCAGTTTGTCGTGCAGCATGCCGAGCGCGTCGAGGAACCATTCACCGTAGCCAAGCTGATCGCCCATGCCGTACAGTGCGATGATTTTTCCGTCGAGATTGAGGGTGTCGAGCTGGTCCCAGATGGCTTCCCAGTCTTCCTGCAATTCGCCAAAATCCCAGGTTGGTATACCGAGGATCAGCGCGTCATATTGCTCCATCAGAGAGGGCGCGTCGTCTTTCAGGTTGTGCAGCGTCACCAGTTCCGGCCCGATAATATCGCGGATTTTTTCAGCCGCCATTTCGGTATAGCAGGTGCTGGAACCGTAAAACAGACCAATATTCATAACGTAAACTTCTCAATGCTTGATGTCTCTTTGCGACCAGTGTACCAGAATCGTTTGGCAATCAGGCATAATGCAGCGATGGAGAGAAAGAGGCGCTTAGATGGAACAGGATCTCGCACGTATTGAACAATTTCTTGATGCGTTGTGGCTTGAAAACAACCTGGCGGACAATACCCTTAGCGCTTACCGACGCGATCTGAAAAGCGTGGTGGAGTGGCTGCATCATCGCGAGAGCAGTCTTGAGCGGGCGCAAAGCGACGATCTGCAAGCGTTGCTGGCCGAGCGTGTAGACGGCGGCTACAAAGCGACCAGTTCTGCGCGGTTGTTAAGTGCAGTTCGGCGTTTTTTTCAGTATCTGTACCGTGAAAAAATACGCAGCGACGATCCCAGCGCGTTGCTGGCCTCACCGAAGCTACCGCAGCGCCTGCCAAAAGACTTAAGCGAAGCGCAGGTCGGCAGGCTTTTACACGCGCCAACGGTTGACCAACCGCTGGAGTTACGCGATAAAGCGATGCTTGAGGTCTTATACGCCACCGGGCTTCGTGTTACGGAACTGGTGGGACTGACCATGAGCGATATCAGCCTGCGTCAGGGTGTGCTGCGGGTTATTGGTAAAGGCAATAAAGAACGCCTGGTGCCACTGGGTGAAGAGGCGGTTTACTGGGTTGAGCATTATCTTGAATATGGTCGTCCGTGGCTGCTTAACGGCGCATCAATAGATGTACTGTTTCCGAGCCAGCGTGCTCAGCAGATGACGCGTCAGACATTCTGGCATCGCATTAAACATTATGCGACGCTGGCGGGAATCGATAGCGAGAAGCTGTCTCCGCACGTCTTACGGCACGCGTTTGCTACGCATTTGCTTAACCACGGCGCGGATCTGCGCGTGGTGCAAATGCTGCTGGGGCATCAGGATCTTTCAACAACGCAAATTTATACGCATGTGGCTACCGAGCGGCTGCGTAAGCTTCATCAACAGCATCACCCGCGGGCGTGAGAGCTGACAATCTAAGGATGTGTTATGAAAAACGGTTTAATGATGTTCACCCTGTTGGCTGCGGCATTCACGGGTGCTGCACATGCTGATGACGCGGCGATCAAACAGTCGCTGGCGAAACTGGGTGTTCAGAGTACAGAAGTCCTGCCCGCTCCCGTCGCTGGAATGAAAGCGGTATTGACCAGTAGCGGCGTGTTGTATGTCACTGAGGATGGCAAACATATTATCCAGGGACCCATGTACGATGTCAGCGGCGCTCAACCGGTTAACGTCACCTCGCAGATGCTAATGCCGCACCTCAACGCGCTGACCAAAGAGATGATTGTGTATAAAGCCCCGCAGGAAAAACACGTGATCACGGTATTCACTGATATCACCTGTGGCTACTGCCAGAAGCTGCACAGCGAAATGGCCGACTATAACGCACTGGGTATTACCGTGCGTTACCTCGCTTTCCCGCGTCAGGGCGTGGCAAGCGACGCTGAAAAAGAGATGAAATCAATCTGGTGTTCAAAAGATCGTAACCAGGCCTTTACTGACGCGATGAACGGCAAAAGCGTTAAGCCAGCCAGTTGTGATATTGACATTGCTAACCACTATGCGCTTGGCGTGCAGTTTGGCGTGAATGGCACCCCGGCGATTGTACTGAATGATGGGTATGTCGTGCCGGGTTATCAGGCACCTGCTGAAATGAAAGCCTTCCTCGATCAACATCAAAAAGCCACGGGCGGTAAGTAATACGCGTGAAAGCTCAGATACAACTTCGCCGCCGCGTGGTTAATGACGCGGTGGAACTGGCAGATTCGATGCCGCCTTTACTGCGTCGGCTTTATGCCAGCCGCGGCGTGCGCAGTGACCAGGAACTGGAGCGCAGTGTGAAAGGCATGCTGCCCTGGCAGCAGTTGAATGGTATTGAAGATGCCGTTAAACACCTGTACGACGCGCTGCGTGAAGGGTTGCGCATTATCGTTGTTGGTGACTTTGACGCCGATGGTGCCACCAGTACGGCATTAAGCGTGCTGGCGCTGCGTTCACTGGGGGGCGACAATGTCAGCTACCTGGTGCCAAACCGTTTTGACGATGGTTACGGGCTTAGCCCGGAGGTGGTCGATCAGGCCCATGCGCGTGGCGCGCAGCTTATTCTGACCGTCGATAACGGTATTTCTTCTCATGCAGGTGTTGAGCGGGCGCATGCGCTGGGCATTCCGGTGGTGGTGACCGATCATCACCTGCCAGGCGACACCCTGCCGGAAGCCGAAGCGATCGTTAACCCGAACTTGCGTGACTGTACATTCCCGTCGAAATCGCTGGCGGGGGTTGGCGTCGCGTTTTACGTGATGCTGGCGTTACGCAGCTTTCTGCGTGATAACGGCTGGTTTGATGCCCGTGGGCTGGCGATGCCAAATCTTGCGGAGCTGCTCGATCTGGTGGCGCTTGGAACGGTGGCGGACGTCGTACCGTTAGATGCCAATAACCGCATCCTGACCTGGCAAGGGCTGAGCCGCATTCGCGCCGGGCGTTGCCGCCCAGGTATCAAAGCCTTGCTCGAGGTGGCGAATCGGGATGCACAGAAACTGGCGGCCAGCGATCTGGGTTTTGCTTTAGGGCCACGCCTTAATGCGGCGGGACGCCTGGATGATATGTCTGTCGGCGTCGCATTGTTGCTGTGCGAGAACCTTGGCGAAGCGCGCCAACTGGCGAATGAACTGGATGCCCTGAATCAGACGCGTAAAGAGATTGAGCAGGGCATGCAGGCCGAAGCGCTGACGCTGTGCGAGAAACTCGAACGCAGCACGACGGCGTTACCGGGTGGGCTTGCAATGTACCATCCTGAGTGGCATCAGGGCGTGGTGGGGATCCTCGCTTCACGGATCAAAGAGCGTTTTCATCGGCCTGTGATCGCCTTCGCGCCTGCGGGTGAGGGGGTATTGAAAGGCTCCGGTCGTTCTGTCCAGGGGCTGCATATGCGCGATGCGCTGGAGCGACTCGACACACTCTACCCAGGGATGATGCTCAAGTTTGGCGGCCATGCTATGGCAGCGGGATTGACGCTGGAAGAGGCGCGGTTCGGCGAGTTTCAGCAACGCTTTGGCGAGCTGGTCACCGAGTGGCTGGATCCGGCGTTATTGCAGGGTGAGATCGTCTCCGACGGGCCGCTGACGGCGCAGGAGATGACGCTGGAAATCGCTGAGATGCTACGTGAAGCTGGCCCCTGGGGGCAAATGTTCCCTGAACCGGTGTTTGATGGCGAGTTTCGGCTGTTACAACAGCGGCTGGTGGGCGAGCGTCACCTGAAAGTCATGCTCGAACCAGTAGGCGGCGGCCCGTTACTGGATGGTATCGCTTTTAATGTTGATACCGCCTGCTGGCCGGATAACGGCGTAAGGCAGGTGAATATTGCTTATAAACTTGATGTAAATGAGTTTCGCGGTAATCGCAGCGTGCAGTTAATTATCGAAAACCTCTGGCCAATTTAGCGCCAGTATTCGCTACAAAAAGGGGCGTGGATCCGGTAAACTTCCGCCCTTATCACCGCATTTTGACAAGTCCATTAAAAGAAATCAGACCATGTTTGAAATTAACCCGGTAAAAAATCGCATTCAGGACCTCACGGAGCGCTCCGACGTTCTTAGGGGGTATCTTTGACTATGACGCCAAGAAAGAGCGTCTGGAAGAAGTAAACGCCGAGCTGGAACAGCCGGACGTATGGAATGAGCCTGAGCGCGCGCAGGCGCTGGGCAAAGAGCGTTCTTCGCTCGAAGCCATTGTCGACACACTGGATCAGATGAGCCAGGGCCTGGAAGATGTTGCCGGCCTGCTGGATCTGGCGGTTGAAGCCGATGATGAAGAAACCTTTAACGAAGCCGTAGCCGAGCTGGATGGGCTGGAAGAGAAGCTGTCGCAGCTGGAATTCCGCCGTATGTTCTCCGGCGAGTACGACAGCGCGGACTGCTATCTGGATATTCAGGCGGGTTCCGGCGGCACCGAAGCGCAGGATTGGGCGAGCATGCTGCTGCGCATGTACCTGCGCTGGGCTGAAGCGCGCGGCTTCAAGACCGAAGTGATTGAAGAGTCCGAAGGTGAGGTGGCCGGTATTAAATCCGTGACCATCAAGATCATTGGCGATTATGCCTACGGCTGGTTGCGTACCGAAACCGGTGTGCATCGTCTGGTGCGTAAGAGCCCGTTCGATTCCGGCGGCCGTCGTCACACCTCGTTCAGTTCCGCGTTTGTTTACCCGGAAGTGAAAGACGACATTGATATTGAAATTAATCCGGCGGACCTGCGTATCGACGTATACCGCGCATCCGGCGCGGGTGGTCAGCACGTTAACCGTACGGAATCTGCGGTGCGTATCACCCATATTCCGACCGGGTTGGTGACGCAATGCCAGAACGACCGTTCCCAGCATAAAAACAAAGACCAGGCCATGAAGCAGATGAAAGCAAAGCTTTATGAGCTGGAAATGCAAAAGAAAAATGCTGAGAAGCAGGCTATGGAAGACAACAAGTCTGATATCGGCTGGGGTAGCCAGATCCGTTCTTATGTCCTGGATGATTCCCGCATCAAAGATCTGCGCACCGGGGTTGAAACCCGCAACACGCAGGCGGTGCTGGACGGCAGCCTGGATCAATTCATCGAAGCAAGTTTGAAAGCAGGGTTATGAGGAACCAACATGTCTGAACAACAAGCACAGGGCGCTGACGCGGCAGTTGAACTTAATAATGAACTGAAAAACCGCCGTGAGAAGCTGGCGCAACTGCGCGAGCAGGGCGTGCCGTTTCCGAACGACTTCCGTCGCGACCAGACCTCTGACAAGCTGCACGCTGAATTTGATGCCAAAGAGAACGAAGAGCTGGAAGCGCTGGGCATTGAAGTTGCGGTAGCCGGTCGTATGATGACGCGCCGCGTTATGGGTAAGGCTTCTTTCGTCACCTTGCAGGACGTTGGTGGCCGTATTCAGCTGTATGTGTCGCGCGATGACCTGGCAGAAGGCGTTTATAACGAGCAGTTCAAGAAATGGGACCTCGGTGACATCCTCGGCGCCCGTGGCAAGCTGTTCAAAACCAAGACTGGCGAACTCTCTATCCACTGCACCGAACTGCGTCTGCTGACCAAAGCATTGCGTCCGCTGCCGGATAAATTCCACGGGTTGCAGGATCAGGAAGCGCGTTATCGTCAGCGCTATCTGGATCTCATCGCTAATGATGAATCCCGCAATACTTTCAAAATTCGTTCGCAAATCATGGCTGGTATTCGTCAGTTCATGGTCGGTCGCGGCTTTATGGAAGTAGAAACCCCGATGATGCAGGTGATCCCAGGCGGCGCATCTGCGCGTCCGTTTATCACTCATCATAACGCGCTGGATCTGGACATGTACCTGCGTATCGCGCCGGAACTGTACCTCAAACGCCTGGTGGTTGGCGGCTTTGAGCGCGTGTTCGAAATCAACCGTAACTTCCGTAACGAAGGCATTTCCGTTCGTCATAACCCTGAGTTCACCATGATGGAACTCTATATGGCTTATGCGGATTACAAAGATTTGATCGAACTGACCGAGTCGCTGTTCCGCACCCTGGCGCAGGATATCCTCGGCAAAACGGAAGTCCCGTACGATGATCAGGTTTTCGACTTCGGTAAGCCGTTTGAAAAACTGACCATGCGCGAAGCGATCAAGAAATACCGTCCGGAAACGAATATGGCGGATCTCGATAATTTCGACAGCGCAAAAGCGATTGCGGACAGCATCGGTATTAAGGTGGAGAAAAGCTGGGGTCTGGGCCGTATCGTGACGGAGATCTTCGAAGAAGTCGCAGAAGCGCACCTGATCCAGCCGACCTTTATTACCGAATACCCGGCGGAAGTTTCACCGCTGGCGCGCCGTAATGACGAGAACCCGGAAATCACTGACCGCTTTGAATTCTTTATTGGCGGCCGTGAAATCGGTAATGGCTTTAGCGAGTTGAATGACGCGGAAGATCAGGCGCAGCGTTTTGCTGATCAGGTCGCTGCGAAAGATGCGGGCGACGACGAAGCCATGTTCTTCGACGAAGATTACGTGACGGCGCTGGAGCACGGTCTGCCGCCGACTGCGGGGCTGGGGATTGGTATCGACCGTATGGTCATGCTGTTCACTAACCGCCATACCATTCGCGACGTGATCCTGTTCCCGGCAATGCGTCCGACAAAATAATCACACCGTAACCGGTAAAGCCCCGACGTTCACCGCGTTGGGGCTTTTTTATGGCTGTAATTCGCAGGCGAATTGACGCAGGTTATCCCGGCCTTGATCCGGTGCGGCTTCGCTAACCATCCATGGGCTGAAGGCCCACGGCGTGGCATCCAGTGCATGCAGCACAGATTCCAGCCCGACCCATTGATACGCCATTACCTCATCACGGTTGGGGGCGATCCCGCTGCTTATCCGCGCGGCATAGACCGGGCATACCTCGTTTTCCACGATCCCGGAAGGATCGGTTTCGCAATATCGAAAATCCGCATGGACTGGCGTGATGTTATCGACGCTGGCGCCAATCTCGAACCGGCAACGGCGGATAATCGCCTCTTCGTTAGATTCGCCCAGTTGCGGGTGGCCGCAAACTGAGTTGGTCCACACCCCAGGCCAGGCTTTCTTACTCAACGCGCGGCGGGTAACCAGCAACTGTCCCTGCTGGTTGAAGATCCAGCAGGAAAAAGCCAGATGCAGTGGGGTGTGAGAAGTGTGCGCGGCATATTTCTCCTGAGTGCCAGTCACCTCTCCCTGGTCATTAACCAAAATGACGTGCTCTTGTATACCCATAACGACTCCAGAACGTAGAACGCCGAATGGCGCTGCGTTTATCCAGCCTGTGGGAGGGCTCCCGACAGGGCTGGTAAGCGTAGCGCCACCGTGCGAACCCTATTATACCTGACTATCAGGCAAACAGTTTTGCCCACAGAGCGGAAAACGGCATCACCAGGAGCAGACCGGGCAACATATTTGCCACCGGAAAGGGCTTGATATTACAAATCCGCAGCCCGGTCGCCACCATAATAAGACCGCCAGCGCAGGAGAAATCACCCATCATGTCCGGGGTAATCATGTGCACGATATACACCGCCAACGTTGCCAGCGCGACCTGCACAATAATCAGCGGCAGACCGATGGTCATCACAGAGAAGCCAAGCATGGTAGCGAAGATCGCCGCCGTGAACAGATCCAGCACCGTTTTGATATACAGAATCGACGGATCGCCGGTCATGCCTTCATGCATCGCACCGAAGATACCGGTGCCACTGGCGCAAAACAGCACCAGAATGGCAACGAATTTTTCCGTAAATTCATCGTGGGTTAGCCCCTGTACCGGCGGAAAAATCCGGTTGATCAAACCCCGGGTGGTGTCGGCCGCTCTTCCAATCTGTTTTTCAAAGAAGAACGCTTCGCCAATCACTGCCCCCAGTACCATTGCCAGTACCACTGCGGGCATGAATTTAACTTTAATCACCAGGTTGATGCCCAGACCCACAGAGCACAGACCAAACGTCAGTGGCAGCGCCACTTTGACCCGATCGGGGATGCGGGTGCCAACCAGTGAACCCATAAGACCGCCAACGATCACCGCGGCGCCGTTCACATAAGGACCGATTAACATAATATTTCCTGCGTTTTTACGCGTTATAAGCAAGGTGACCCTCGCCCCAGCGTGGGAGGTTTTTCACATCAATACCGAACAGGTCCAGCGCGCGGCTGACGCTATGGGTAATGATCTCATCTGTGGTTTGCGGGCGCTGATAGAGCGCCGGCACCGGCGGGAAAATTATCCCGCCCATTTCCGTCACTGCCTGCATGTTGCGAATATGCCCGAGATTAAGTGGCGTTTCGCGCGCCAGCAGCACCAGACGGCGGCGCTCTTTGAGCACCACGTCGGCGGCTCGGGTTAGCAGGTTATCCGTCAGGCAGTTTGCGATGGATCCCAGAGAACGCATGGAACAGGGCGCGACAAGCATGCCCATGGTCTTAAACGATCCGCTGGAGATGGAGGCTCCAAGATTGCCGATGGGGTGGACCACATCCGCAAGTGCCATCACCTCATCAAGCCGGTAATCGGTTTCCAGCTCACAGGTTTTTTCCGCCCCTTTCGAAATAACCAAATGGACTTCAATCTCCTGGGCACGTAAAAGTTCAAGGGCTTTTACGCCATACTGAAAACCGGAAGCGCCGCTAATGCCGACGATGATACGTGGTGTCGTGGTCACACCCTTCTCCTTATTCGAAATCTGGCAAGAAACGTTTCACATCAACCTCTTTAAACTTCGAACGTTCAAAGTGGCTCTTCAGATGGAACGGTACGGTGCAGTCAAAAATGGTCTTGCAGGACATTCCCTGCTGCAAAATGCTTGGGCTGTAGGCCGGAATCTGTGAAGGATCAAGCGGATGGCAACGCACGCCGGGGATAGTGACGGTATCCACATCGCCCTGATAGCGTGTCTGCATTGCCCACAGCACGTCGTCGCTGTCAAAAATATCCACGTCTTCGTCAACCAGAATGACGTGTTTCAGTTCCGGGAAGGCTGAGAATGCCAGCAGCGCGGCCTGGCGCTGACGGCCTTCATCTGCCGGAGAGAATTTCTTGAATTGCATAACGGCCAGCAGCTTGCCGCCGCCAGCAGAGTGAGCAAATACGTTGAGCAGTTTGCCTGGCATGGCGCGGCCAACCATATCAAGAATGCTGGCTTCAGTCGGGATGCCCGCCATGTTCACATGCTCTTCACCTGGGCCGACAGTGGTGCGCCAGATCGGGTTATAGCGATGCGTCACGGCTTTGACTTTGATAATAGGCAGCGCATCTTTCGCTTCGCCGGTATAGCCCGGAAACTCAGGCATCGCTTTGCCGGTATCGGTGTTCTGATCTTCACGCAGGCGCGCATGCGGGAGCAATTCGCCCTCAATGACAATTTCAGCATGTGCAATAGCTCGTTCATTGATGGTCTTGCACTGCACCATTTCAACAGCGTGGCCGCGCAACGCGCCAGCAACGCTCAGTTCGTCGTAACCCAGCGGCGTTGTGGGTGGCTCAAAGCAGGCGGCAATTTCAATCGCCGGGTCAACGCCGATACTGATAGAGATCGGCAGCGGCTTGCCGGCAGCTTCCGCTTTCATGCGGAAAGCATCAATATGGCGGCCCGGTGTTAACCACATTGAGAGTTCATCGCGGCTCTGTACACAGAGGCGGTGAATGGTGATATCAGATTCATGCGTTTCAGGATCAGAGGCATAGCAGAGGCCCATGGTGATATACGGACCGGCGTCTTCTTCGGTGTTGGTAGGCGCAGGCAACAGCGTGCGCAGATCGAAGTTTGCATCACTGGCGAGATGCACCACCTGCTGGCAGACCGCGTGGTCTTTGGTCAGTACCGGAGGAATCGGGTTTTGTACCGAGTCTTTCAGCAGATGGCCGAGTTTTTCGGGTTCGCAGTTCAGGAAGTGGCTGACGCGTTTGCGCGAGCCGTTCAGGCCGATGGCAACACTGATGTCCTGAAAACCTTTTATTTTATTGAACACCATTACCGGGCCATTTTTACGTGTCGGGCGCTGGCAGGTGCCGCCAGCACCTACGTAACGGTACACCCCGGAAAGCTCCGCGTGCGGATCCACTTCGGTGTCCGTTTCAACATATTCGCCGGGTAGCGTTTTTAATAACTCAAGTGCAGAGCGTAAATCGGAAACGCCGCTGACATTATTATTTTTACTATTTGACATGGTCTTTTCCATTGATAGATGGGAATTTACTAACTGCGAGTACCTTATTTTTACGTCACCAATTAAACAAATACCGTTTTCCTGACTCAGACCAGATCAAAAAAGTACTCTTTATATAATTGTTAATTTAACGTTGGTGAATTGATTAAAATAGCGGGCTTTTCCTTTTCCACGCTAAGTGGGATACTGAGCATTCAGATATGGCGGAGAAAAGTTGTATGGATCTGAAAAGATTGCGTTATTTTTGCCGTGTGGTGGAGCAGGGATCGGTAAGTCAGGCGGCGAAAGTGTTGAATATGGCGCAGCCTCCGCTCAGTAAACGCATCCAGGAACTGGAAGAAGAGTTACAGGTTTCGCTGTTTACACGGCAGGGAAATCGTATTGAACCTACTGACGCCGGTTATTTTCTTTACCGTAAAGCGTGTGAAATATTACGTCATGTTGAAGATACCGCGCGTGAAACGGTTGCTATTGCTAATAAAGAAAAATTCCAGTTGCGACTCGGTTTGACCCATCTCTTTCAATCCTATTTTAAGCCGTTGCTCCTCGAGCTTTATAAACGGCATCCCGACGCGGAAATTAATATTTCGGTAACGGATTCCAGCCATTTAGAAACCATGTTGAACGAAGGCACTATCGATCTGGCGATGATCCAGCGGCCCTATCGCAGTGAAGGTTTTGATTATGTCTCCTTTGATCCGGTGCGGCTGGTGGCGGTGATCAGTAAACAGTGCCTGCTGGAAGTACCGTCCAGTCCTTATGACTACCAGGCGCTGGCGGCATTTCCGTTGGTACTGCTGCACCGGGCTAAAGACAGCGGTACGTATGAGATGCTAATCGATCTGTTCCGTAAGGCGGGGGTTAACCCGAAAGTGATCATGCATATTACTCAGCCAGGCGTGATCCTTGAGTGGCTGGAATCCGGCCTGGCAGCGGCAACACTGCTACCCTCTTCGGAAGTGAACGCCAGTAAACTTACGCAGTGCCATGTGGTGGATGTTTTCCCTTCGCCGCAGGTGTTTTATCCGGCGCTGGTAAAGATGCCTGCCATGCCTTATCTGCCGGAAATTATGGAAATCATCGCCCAGGGATACCCGATCCCACGCCATCAATCGTAAGGGGTTGGCATCCCGGTCGTGGCTGTTATCATAGGTCGCCTTTTATCACATTCGAGGATCTGTTTTGCGCGCAGGACGCCCGACGATAAACCCGTTTCGCATGCTTATTTGCCTGGCAAT
Source organism: Kosakonia sp. (assembly GCF_032052965.1). Classification (GTDB taxonomy): domain Bacteria; phylum Pseudomonadota; class Gammaproteobacteria; order Enterobacterales; family Enterobacteriaceae; genus Kosakonia. The sequence continues at coordinate 1,912 of NZ_DAMBVN010000021.1, read as the reverse complement.
CGCTTTGCTGCTGGCAGGCTGCGCCGGGAGTAAATCTTCTTATTCCGGTGCCGTTTATACGGTGAAACGGGGTGATACCCTGTACCGTATTTCGCGGATCACCGGCACCAGCGTTAAAGATCTGGCAAGCCTGAATGGCATTTCGCCGCCTTACACGATTGAGGTTGGGCAGCAACTTAAAATCAAAGGCGCCTCAAAAACGGCCTCTTCTGCCGGTAAAAGCGGCGGTAAAACCGCTAAAGTTGTGCCTTCTTCTGCCGTGCCCCAGTCTTCCTGGCCGCCAGTGGGGCAGCGCTGCTGGCGCTGGCCAACGACCGGCAAAGTGATCATGACCTATTCCACCTCTGAAGGTGGCAACAAAGGTATTGATATCGCCGGTGCGCGCGGGCAACCGATTTATGCCGCCGGGGCCGGGAAAGTCGTGTATGTCGGCAACCAGCTGCGCGGTTATGGCAACCTGATCATGATTAAACACAGCGAAGATTACATCACCGCGTACGCGCATAACGACACACTGTTGGTGAATAACGGGCAAAACGTGAAAGCGGGGCAGAAGATTGCCACTATGGGCAGTAGCGATACCGATTCAGTCAGGCTTCACTTCCAGTTACGCTACCGGGCAACAGCGATTGATCCGCTGCGTTATTTGCCCCCGCAGGGCAGCGTACCGAAGTGCTAACGTGCAATGCTAACAGGCGCAGTCCGGCCTGTTAGCGTGTTATTACGGTGAATTAATAATTCCGCGTATCCTGGCCGTTGAAGATATTTTGCTGACTGGTTGATGAATGGCCATTGCTGTACTGTGTGTCCTGCCCGCCAAAAATATTGGCTCGGCTGCTCGCACTTTCGCCATTGCTGTATTGGGTGTCCTGGCCATCAAAAATGTTGGCGCGGCTGGTCGAACTACTTCCATCGCTGTTTTTCACATCCTGACCGCCAAAAATATTGGCGCGACTGGTCGATGATCTGCCGTCGCTATACTGAACATCCTGTCCCCCAAAAATATTAGCCCGACTCGTTGACGTCGTTCCATTATCGTAGCGGCAATCCTGACCGCCAAAAATGTTCTCCCGGCAACTGTCCGCTAATGCAACATTGACGAAACCCGACATCAGAAAAAATCCTACAAACAATGACTTAATATTCATTGTTCTCTCCGGTTTAGAAATGGTGACGACGGGAGATATGCTATTCCTTATCTGGCGAGGCGGCAGGTGCGGTTGTCCTAATCTCTGTCAATTTATCCTGGGAAACGCAAAGAATGAGCAGTCTTACGGGGAAGACAGCGAGCGACTTTTGTTTGCCGCGGGCTGAAGCGGAGAGGTCTTCATTGCCGATCCCGGCGCATAAGGAAGCCGTAAAGATTAACTGCTTAAAACTCCAGCGGTTATCCGCAATCACACCTTGCTCTGTCGCGGTAAGGGGTTATAATGCCACTCGCACCTCAAAGCGGGCGTAGTTCAATGGTAGAACGAGAGCTTCCCAAGCTCTATACGAGGGTTCGATTCCCTTCGCCCGCTCCATGACCTTTAAAATCCTTATAAATCAATGCATTACCTCTAAGTTAATGTGACCAAAGTACCGCTATTTACCCTGAAAGTTGCCGCGATTTGTTGAACGGTGAACAGGGCGTTTAGCAAAGCGCTGGCGGTCATCTCACTTTCTTGAAGATGAGCAAGACTAAAACAAGACAAATGGCGCTACCGACAAATGCAGTGATCAAGAGGTTATCCACTGAACGCGATGAGTCATCTTTGATCGCTTCACATAAACGGGCTTCCATCTGACCTGTTGAAGGGGGGCCGTTGTATTGCCGGGTTAGTCCAAAATCAAGCACTGGGATCATCAGGGCTATAGATGACCTGCCCCCAGGATTAGATACAACCTTCAGTTAGTAATGTCGGTTGGTTTT
>NZ_DAMBVN010000020.1:0-92973 GCF_032052965.1 Kosakonia sp. | reverse complement strand
GAGGCGCATTATAGGGAGTTAATTCCGGCTGACAACCCTTAATTTGAAAAAAGTTTCCAACCGCGTTTTTTTTCAACAAAGCGGGGGTAAAAACACCAGAAATCGTCCTTTTCGCTGTTTTTACCACCATCGGTATATATCGAATGGCATACTAGCGCGTGATAATGAGAAAGAAGGAAGTGATAAATGTCGTTAAATGCACAACAACTTGCCGCGCAGAAAAACATCTCCTGGGTACTGGCAGAGAAGCTGGCGCGACAAATCCTGCAAGGCGAGTATGCGCCGGGTTCGATTCTGCCGGGCGAGATGGAGCTGGGTGAGCAATTTGGTGTAAGCCGCACCGCCATCAGAGAAGCGGTAAAGACATTGACAGCAAAAGGAATGGTTTTGCCTCGCCCGCGCATCGGCACCCGCGTTATGCCCAGAGGCAACTGGAACTTTCTCGATAAGGAATTATTAGTCTGGTGGATGAGTGAAGAGAATGTTGAGAAAGTCATCCAACACTTTCTGGTAATGCGTAGCAGCCTCGAGCCTCAGGCATGCTTGCTGGCAGCAACACTTGGCAGCGCAGAACAGAAAGCTCATCTCAATACATTAATGGAAGAGATGGTCGTGCTAAAAAAGCATTTTAACCGCGAACGCTGGATAGAAGTGGATATGGCCTGGCACGAACATATTTATGCGATGAGTGCTAATCCCTTCCTGATCTCTTTCTCTACTCTTTTTCATTCTATTTACCACACTTACTTTACCTCTGTGACGCACAACGAAGTGGTCAAACTTGATATGCACCAGTCCATTGCGGATGCGATTCTGGACAGCGACGGTGAACGCGCATTCCAGGCCTGCCAGACGCTGCTAACCACGCCTTATGCCCCAGTGGCGAAATAACGGGATATTGCATGACAGAGAAGAAAACACGGAGTATGGCTGGCCTGCCGTGGATTGCGGCAATGGCCTTTTTTATGCAGGCGCTGGATGCCACCATACTCAACACCGCCCTGCCCGCTATTGCGCAAAGCCTTAATCGCTCTCCCTTAGCAATGCAGTCCGCCATCATCAGCTATACCTTAACCGTCGCCATGCTGATCCCGATGAGCGGCTGGCTGGCGGATCGCTTCGGCACGCGGCGTGTTTTTATGGTGGCGGTCACTTTGTTCACTCTTGGATCGCTGGCCTGCGCGCTCTCCAACTCCTTATCCATGCTGGTTATCTTTCGCGTGATTCAGGGTATTGGCGGCGCGATGATGATGCCGGTAGCACGCCTGGCGTTACTGCGGGCCTATCCACGCAGCGAGCTGTTGCCGGTCCTTAATTTTGTTACCATGCCGGGCTTAGTCGGCCCGATTCTAGGCCCCGTAATGGGAGGTGTGCTGGTCACCTGGGCAAGCTGGCACTGGATCTTCCTCATTAATATTCCGATTGGTCTCGCCGGGCTGTTTTACGCCCGCAAATATATGCCCAATTTTACCACCCCACGGCGCAGTTTCGACATGAGCGGCTTTTTCCTCTTTGGTTTAAGCCTGGTGCTTTTTTCCAGCGGGATGGAACTGATTGGCGAAAAACTGGTTGCGACCTGGATTGCGCTTGCCATCATTCTCAGCGGTATTTTGCTATTGCTGATCTATATTCGCCATGCACGTCGCCATCCTTCACCACTGATTTCCCTCGGCTTGTTCAACACGCGGACATTTTCCGTTGGCATCGCGGGGAATATTGCCTCGAGGCTGGGTACCGGGTGCGTGCCTTTTCTGATGCCGCTAATGCTTCAGGTCGGTTTTGGTTATCCGGCACTGATTGCCGGTTGCATGATGGCCCCCACTGCGGTGGGTTCGATTCTCGCAAAATCTGCTGTCACGCAAATACTGCGCAAGCTGGGATATCGCAAGACACTGGTGGGCGTGACGCTGTTTATTGGCGTAATGATTGCGCAGTTCGCGCTTCAGTCACCATCAATGCCGTTCTGGATGCTTGTACTGCCACTCTTTATTCTCGGGATGGCGATGTCCACGCAATTCACGTCGATGAATACCATTACGCTGGCGGATTTAACCGATGATAATGCCAGCAGTGGTAATAGCGTGCTGGCGGTAACGCAACAATTGTCGATAAGCCTGGGTGTCGCGGTCAGCGCGGCGGTATTGCGCTTTTATGAAGGGTGGGACAGCGCTAATACAGTGGAACAGTTCCACTATACCTTTATTACGATGGGCATCATTACACTGGTTTCCGCGCTGGTCTTTATGCTGCTGAAAGCGAAAGATGGCCGCAATCTTATAAAAGAACGCAGTAAAAAATCAGGCGGAACCGCGCGCCATTAATACCGGTGTCAGCTGTAAACGTTGCTGTTGCAGGCCGGGTTCAGCAATACGGTGAATCAACACATCAATTGCCAGTTCACCCAATTCATCTTTTGGCTGATGAATTGTGGTGAGAGGCGGCGTCATATAGCGCGCCAGTTCGATGTCATCGTAGCCGACAATTGCCATATCCTGTGGGATCTTCAGTCCCGCCTGGTATAACGCCTGATACGCGCCAACCGCCATCGCATCATTGCCGACAAACACCGCCTGTGGCCGCTCACTCATTGCCAGTAACGACTGCATGGCGTCAAAGCCGCCGCCGAACTCAAAATCGCTCTCAATTTCATCGCCGTCACGGATGGTCAGCCCGGCGCGGGTCATCGCTTCACGATAGCCTTCCAGGCGCAAACGCGCGGGTGTTTTATCCAACGGGCCGGTAATACAGGCTATACGCGTGTACCCTTTATCAATCAGGTACTGCGTTGCCACGTCGCCGCCGAATAAGGAGTTGTCCTGAATCAGATCGCTGTCGCCATCGAACGGCGCCCAGTCCATCATCACGGTAGGAATAGAAGGATAACGCTGCATGATCTCTTTCGAAGGCTGGTGCGTTTCGGTGCACAGCAGCAACAGCCCATCGACGCGTTTTTGCATTAACGTTTCGAGGTTACGGTTCATTCGCTGCTCATCACCTTCTGTATTGCACAACACCAGACTGTAGCCACGTTCAAAACAGCTGCGCTCGACACCCCGCACCAGCTCTGAATAAAAAGGATTGGTACTGGCGGTGATCAGCATCCCGATAGTGCGGGTCTGATTGATCTTGAGGCTACGCGCAATGGCTGAGGGCGCGTAGTTCAGCGTTTTAATCGCCGCTTCCACCTTCTCCCTGATCGCCTCGCTGACAAAGCGATCGTTGTTAATAACATGGGAGACCGTTGAGGTGGAAACGCCCGCCAGGCGGGCTACATCCTTCATCGTGGCCAAGCGTTACCCCTGCTGATGTAGAAAATCATCAATTTCATTGCGCCACGGAACAGACGGTTGCGCGCCTTTACGTGTCACCGCGATGGCTGCCGCAGCATGCGCAAAGCGGATCGCCTCATCCAGCGGTTTATCTTCCAGTAGTGCGGTCATTAACGCACCGTTAAAGGTGTCGCCCGCCGCAATGGTATCAATCGCCTTCACTTTAAACCCCGGAACACGTTTGCCTGCGCCATTCACGCTGGCCCATACTCCCCGACTACCAAGGGTGATAATGACCGTGTTAATGCCTTTATCGTGCAGTACCTGCGCGGCACGGGCTGCATCTTCATCACTGGCAACGCTCACGCCGGTGAGTTTTTCGGCTTCGGTTTCATTGGGGGTGATAATGTCCACCAGCGACAGCAGCTCATCGGAGAGCGCCCGCGCGGGTGCCGGGTTCAGCGCTACGGTAGTGTTATGTTGATGCGCAATGCGGGCAGCCGCCAGTACGCTCTCAACCGGAGATTCCAGTTGCATTAGCAGTGCAGAGGCCTGTGCGATGCGTTCACGCTGCGCCTCAACACGTTCAACGGAGAGCGCCGCATTCGCCCCCGCGTGAATACCGATGACATTCTCACCTTCGCCGTTAACAAAAATCAGTGCCACACCGGTCGATTCGCCCGCAACAACGCTGACTGGCGCAACATCAATGTTGTCGCTCTCCAGTTGCTTGCGTACCCGCGCACCGGTGTCGTCATCGCCCGTACAGGCAATAAACGCGATATCCGCGCCGCTGCGCCCGGCGGCGACCGCCTGGTTTGCACCTTTACCGCCAAAAGCAACCTGATAATGATTACCCGTTACGGTTTCGCCCGGCGTAGGGAAGGATTCAAGGTTAAGAATATGATCGGCATTGATACTGCCAAGGACGACGAGTTTGCCTGCGGTTTTCATGATGAGCTTGTCCGTAAAATGCGCCACCCCTGAAGGTGGCGCGTGCCATGCTTTTCTTTTTTATGTGGTCCCCCGGCCGCAGGATGTCACTACGAACCGAACGCCCTATTACTGCTTAATGACCAGTTTCAGATCAACCGGGTTTTTGGCATAGACTTTTTCGCCTTTCAGGACTTTGTCTGCCGTATCAACGCCTTTCGCGCCAATTTGTTCCGGCAACTGGGCAATCGTCGCCGCCAGTTTACCGTCATTTACCGCTTTCACACCGTCCGGCGTACCGTCAAAGCCCACTACCATCACATCGGATTTACCGGCAGTTTGCAGCGCACGCAGCGCGCCCAGCGCCATTTCATCGTTCTGTGCAAACACAGCCTGTACGTCCGGGTGCGCGGTAAGCAGGTTCTGCATGACGTTCAGGCCCTTGGTACGGTCGAAGTCTGCCGGCTGGCTGGCCAGGACATTGAATTTATGCGCAGCAACGGCCTGCTGGAAACCTTCGCCACGCTCACGCGCTGCAGAGGTACCGGCAATACCCGCCAGTTCGATAACTTTCGCGCCTTCACCGGCTTTTCTGGCAATGTAATCACCAGCAATTTTACCGCCCAGTACGTTATCAGACGCGATATGGCTCACCACTTCGCCGCTGGATGCGACACGGTCAAGGGTGATCACCGGGATTTTCGCCTGGTTAGCCATTTTCACAGCGTTACCTACAGCATCGGAATCGGTTGGGTTGATCAGCAACAGTTTAGTACCGCGCACTGTCAAATCCTGCACGTTAGCCAGTTCTTTAGCCGGGTTGTTTTGCGAGTCCAGAACCACCAGGTCGTAACCCAGTTTGTCTGCTTCTTTCTGCGCGCCATCCTTCAGAGAGACAAAGAACGGGTTGTTCAGCGTGGAAATCACCAGAGCAATAGAGTCTTTCGCCATCGCGTTTGCGCTTACGGTGGCGCTCAGTGCAACAGCAGAAACCAGAGTGGCCAGTTTTTTCATGTTCATTTTCATGAGTCCTGTTGTGTAGGTAATTACTGCTTTTTGTTGTCTACCAGCACCGCGAGCAGAATCACCACTGCTTTAACGATCATCTGGTAATAGGAAGAAACGCTCAGCAAATTCAATCCATTATTGAGGAAGCCAAGGATCAGTGCACCGATTAACGTCCCAACGATACGCCCTTTACCCCCGGCAAGGCTGGTTCCGCCCAGCACAACCGCAGCGATTGCATCCAGCTCATAGCCCGCTCCCGCTGTGGGTTGCGCCGAAGAGAGACGCGCCACTTCAATAATGCCTGCCAGTGAAGCCAGAAGGCCGCACAGGGAATAAACGATAACTTTCACTTTATCTACGCTGATACCGGATAAGCGCGTTGCTGCTTCGTTACCGCCTAATGCATAGATATAACGACCCAGACGGGTGTGATGCAACAGATACCAGGCAGCAATAAAGACAATTGCCATGATCCACACTGGCGTCGGGATGCCGAAAGGACGACCAATCCCGAACCAGCCAAACACGTCGGCATTATCCGTAAAACCGGTATTAACCGGGCTACCGTTGGTATAAACCAGTGTCACGCCGCGCAACAGCAACATCATGACCAGCGTAGCGATAAATGCCTGCACCCGGCCTTTAGCAACAATTGTCCCGGTGATAGCTCCCACGGCGGCACCTAAAGCCAGCGCACCTGCGACCGCCACCAGCGCATTCACTTCCATGCCGATTAAAGACGCAGCCACAGCGCCGGTCAGCGCTAAGAGGGAACCGACGGACAGATCGATACCCGATGTCAGGATCACCAACGTCATGCCAACGGCCATAATTGCGTTGACCGAGGTCTGCTGCAGGATATTTAACAGGTTATTGACGGTAAAAAAGTTTGGGCTCATGGTCGAAACGATCGCAATCAGCACCAGCAGGGCGATCAGCGATTTTTGTTCCATCAACCATGCTTTCGTGAAATAACGGCGACCAGAAACAGCCTGGGTAGTCATCTTTTTTACTCCTGATTCACACGATTAAGCTTGCCCACAGCGGCAGCCATCAATACTTCCTGAGTGGCCTGCTCGCGCGTGAATTCACCGCCGAGATGCCCTTCATGCATTACCATAATGCGATCGCTCATTCCCAAAACTTCCGGCATCTCTGACGAGACGAGAATGATGCTCAGGCCATCGGCCTTAAACTGATTAATTAACTGGTAGATCTCTTTTTTTGCTCCCACATCTACACCGCGGGTTGGCTCATCGAGGATCAGGACTTTCGGGCGGGTCATCAGACCGCGCGCAATTGCCACTTTTTGCTGATTCCCCCCGGAAAGCAGCCCAATAGGCTGTTCCATCGACGGGGTTTTCACATTAAACAGACGAATAAAATCACTCACCGCCTGCTGTTCATCTTTATGTTTCAGGTTGCCGCCAGCGCGACTGAAGTAACGCAGCGCCGTCAGTGACATATTTTCTTTGACCGACATGCCAAGCACTAACCCGTCACGCTTACGATCCTCAGAAATATAGACGATGCCGTTTGCCAGACCATCTTGTGGCGAGCGGGTAATCACCTCATGGCCGTCGAGCGTGACATAACCGCTGGTACGGGGTAGCGCGCCATACAGCACTTTCATCAGTTCGGTACGCCCCGCGCCCATCAGTCCGGCAACACCGAGGATCTCTCCCTGACGCAGCGTAAAGGTGACATTTTCAACACCCGGCCCGCACACATTATCGACGCTGAGCCGTACTTCACCTGGCGCTTTATCCAGCCGCGGATATTGATCTTCAAGCTTACGGCCGACCATCATTTCGATCAGCGTATCTTCGGTCAGCGTGGCGACTTCGCGCTCGGCAATAAACTGCCCGTCGCGAAAGACCGTCACGTCATCACAAATCTCGAAAATCTCTTTCATACGGTGAGAGATGTAAACAATCCCACGCCCTTGCGCTTTTAGTTCCCGAATAACGCGAAACAGCGATTCGGTTTCGGTATCCGTTAAGGCATCGGTCGGCTCATCCATAATGATGACTTGCGACTCGTAGCTCATCACTTTGGCAATTTCGACCATCTGCTGATCGCCAATAGAGAGTTCGCCCACCAGGCGATCGCTTTTAAAGCGTAAATTGAGCTTCGCCAGTAGCTTATCGGCATCAGCAAACATCTTCTTCCAGTCGATTTTGCCAAAGCGATTAACGAATTCCCGGCCCAGAAAAATATTCTCGGCAATCGTCAACTGTGGGATCAGGTTCAGTTCCTGGTGGATAATGCCGATGCCGGCTTCCTGCGAGGATTTGGGTCCGTTAAAGGTCGTCTCTTTACCCAGCCACAGCAATGAACCGGCGTCACGGGTATAAATCCCGGTCAGCACTTTCATCATGGTGGATTTGCCAGCGCCATTTTCCCCGACCAGCGCCATTACACGACCGGAGTAAACATTCAGCGCTGCGCCAGAGAGCGCTTTTACGCCGGGGAACGCTTTATCGATCCCCTTCAGTTGCAATAACGCGTCCATGAGGGCCTCAGAAGGTGACGCCAGCACAGAGAATGATATTCGCATACGGGGAACACTCCCCGCTGCGAATAACCGCATGACTGTCCGCGGTGTGTTTTTTAAACTGCTCGTGCGTAACGTACCGCACGTCTATGGTATTTCCCTGGTGTTGTTGCAGTTGCTCAATATGGTTGAGCAACGTCGCGTGGAGCTGCGGATTATGATGTTTAATTTCCGACGCTAAGATAGCGGCCTCAACCTGCATTTCTGTTGTCACCACTTCCAGTACTTGCATAAAGGAAGGAACGCCCTGAGTTAATGCCATATCGATCCGTTGCGTGTTACGCGGCACCGGTAATCCGGCATCACATACCACAACTGAATCGGTATGCCCAAGACGGGAGATGACTGACGAAATGTCAGCGTTCAGTACACGACCTTTTTTCATATATTATGCTCCACTAGCGAAACGTTTCGCTGACTGCAGTTTAGTCTCAAAAATGGGCAAAAAACTATCGCGGCGTTACAGAAGTGTGATCGATATCGAAACGTTTCGCTTGCCAAAACGTATAAAAAAACAGCTTTCGCTACCTAACAAAAATTAGCAGGAATTAATAACAAAAACCCCTCGTTGAGAGGGGTTTTAAAAGCATTAAATTTCGACCTGGGTACCCAGCTCAATCACCCTGTTAGGCGGGATCTCAAACTGGTCTGGCGCACGCAATGCGTTTCGCTGCAATACCAGATAGAGTTTGCCGCGCAAACGCAGATACCACGGGCGTTTGCCAACGATGAGCGACTCATGAGACATAAAGAAAGAGGTTTCCATCATGCGACAATTCAGTCCTTCCAGCCCGCAGCGGTGGAACACCTCTTCAACGTTTGGCGTTTCTCGCCAGCCATAACTCGCTACCACCCGCCAGAAAGTCGGTGATAGCTGCTCAATTTGCACACGACGAACGTTATGCACATAAGGCGCATCTTCAGTGCGCAGCGTCAGCAGAATGACTCTCTCATGCAGCACCTTGTTGTGCTTCAGGTTGTGCATCATGGCGAACGGGATAACGTTAAGCGCACGGGACATATAAACGGCCGTCCCCGGGACACGCACCGGCGGCGATTTTTCCAGTGATGCGATCATCGCTTCCAGTGAGTTACCGTGCTCGTGCATACGGCGCAGCAGACGGAAACGCTCACTCTTCCAGGTGGTCATCACCAGGAACATCACCAGACCCAGCGTTAATGGCAACCAGCCGCCGGAGACGATTTTATCAAGGTTAGCCGAGAATAACGGCACATCGATGCTCAAAAAGAAGATCAGGATCAGGCCAACCAGCACCTTATTCCAGTGCCAGTTTTTACGTGCCACAGTCGTCGAAAGAATCGAGGTCAGCACCATTGTCCCGGTCACCGCAATACCGTATGCCGCCGCCAGATTACTGGAGTGTTCGAAGCTGACGATCACCAATACCACAGCAAAGTAGAGCAGCCAGTTAATGAACGGGATATAAATCTGCCCGGACTCCATTTCCGAAGTATGAATAATGCGCATCGGGGCCAAATAGCCAAGACGAACCGCCTGGCGGGTCAGCGAAAAGACCCCGGAGATCACCGCCTGAGAGGCAATCACAGTCGCGAGCGTGGCGATAATCAACATCGGGATCAATGCCCATTCCGGCGCCAGCAGGAAGAAGGGGTTTTTAATGGCTTCCGGCGTTTTCAGCAGCAACGCGCCCTGGCCGAAGTAGTTCAGCACCAGTGACGGGAGCACCACAATAAACCACGCGACGCGAATCGGCAGTTTGCCAAAGTGGCCCATATCCGCATACAGCGCTTCAACACCGGTAATTGAAAGCACCACCGCGCCCAGCGCAACAAAGGAGATCGCTTTGTACTGCAGGAAGAAATTCACCGCCCAGATCGGGTTCAGCGCCTGTAACACTTCCGGGTTCGACAGAATACCTCGCGCACCCAGCACCGCCAGAATCAAGAACCATGCCAGCATGATCGGGGCGAAGAGCTTCCCCACCAGCCCGGTGCCATGTTTTTGAATCGCAAACAGCAGCGTTAAGACGACGATAGAGAGCGGAACTATCCACGTATCCAGCGAGGGCGCGACAATCTCCAGCCCTTCAATGGCCGACATCACCGAAATTGCCGGAGTGATCACCACTTCGCCATAGAAGAAGCTGCCACCTATTAGCCCCATAATGACCAGCACAGACGTCATCCTGGCGGAGGTATTACGACCAGCCAGCGACATCAGCGTTAAAATCCCCCCTTCACCGGCGTTATCAGCACGCATGACGAAGGTCAGATACTTAATGGAGACAACAAACACCAGCAACCAGAAGATCAGCGACAGGAAGCCAAAGACAGCATCACGTTCAACGCCGAAACCAAACTGACCAGACAAACATTCACGAAGTGTATAAAGCGGGCTGGTACCGATATCACCGTAGACAACCCCAATAGCCGCGAGTGTGACGGCGGGCAACGACTGTTTATTATCAGTGCTCATAGACTAATCTTTTGTTGAAATGACAAATGTGTGCTTAGTCCCTTGGCCCACAAAAAGCGCACAGTATGCACGATTATTTGCGAAATCGTACCCCTAAATGCGGCCACATTAATCTGGCGCAAAGAAAATAAAGCCGTTCTTCAGTCTATTACAAGCCCCATCAGGAACGTCTATACTCGCTTTTGGAAGCCGGATAACACGGCGAAAGGACGCAAATCTATTATGGCTCACTCGCATTTATTAGCTGAAAGAATTTCCCGCCTGAGCAGCGCGCTGGAAAAAGGCCTTTTTGAGCGTAGCCATGCAATAAGGCTCTGCTTGCTGGCTGCCCTGAGTGGCGAGAGCGTGTTTTTGTTAGGCCCGCCGGGTATTGCCAAAAGCCTTATTGCCCGTCGCCTGAAGTTTGCCTTTAAAAATGCGCGCGCGTTTGAATACCTGATGACCCGCTTCTCCACCCCGGAAGAGGTGTTTGGCCCGCTCTCTATTCAGGCGTTGAAAGACGAAGGACGCTATGAACGCCTGACCCAGGGTTATTTACCCGAAGCAGAAATTGTTTTTCTCGACGAGATCTGGAAAGCAGGCCCGGCGATCCTCAACACCCTGCTAACGGCGATTAATGAACGGCGTTTTCGGAATGGTGCCAGCGAAGAAAAAATCCCCATGCGACTGCTGGTGGCGGCTTCGAACGAACTGCCAGAAACCGATAGCAGCCTGGAAGCGTTGTATGACCGCATGCTGATCCGCCTGTGGCTGGACAAGGTTCAGGAGAAGGGTAACTTCCGTTCGATGCTGGTAAGCCAACAGGATGAGAACGATAATCCGGTTGCGAAAGAACTCCAGATAACCGATGAAGAGTACCTTGAATGGCAGCAAGAGATTGGCAAAGTAAAACTGCCGGACAATGTTTTTGAGCTGATTTATACGCTGCGCCAACAGTTAGATAGCCTGCCCAATGCGCCCTATGTTTCCGACAGGCGCTGGAAAAAAGCCATCCGCCTGTTGCAATCCAGCGCATTCTTCAGCGGGCGGGATGCCGTTGCGCCTGTCGATTTGATCCTGCTAAAAGATTGTTTATGGCACGATGCAGAAAGCCTGCGTCTGCTGCAACAACAACTGGACATATTGATGACCGGGCACGCCTGGCAGCAGCAATCAATGCTGACACAATTGAGCGCCATCTCGCAGCGGCATATGCAGCTTCAGCAGCAGCAAAGCGATAAAACCGCGCTTAAAGTGAGTCGCCAGGGTGGGATGTTCAGTCGCCGGCCGCATTATGATTTGCCGGAAGAGCTGGATGAGCCAGTACTGACATTATTACTCCAGCAACCGCTGAAACTGCACGATATGCAGGTCATTCACGTCACTATTGAGCGTGATGCACTGGCGCAATGGCTGGCGAAGGGCGGCGAAATCCGCGGCAAGCTGAACGGCATTGGCTTTGCGCAACCGCTGGATCTGGAAGTAGATCCGACACTGCATTTGTTAATCCGCGATGTCAGCCTGCAGGGATCGCGACTCGCTTTGCCAGGCGCAACGCAGGAAAACGTGCCGGAAGAGATCAAACAACAACTGGAAGCGCTGGATAACAACTGGCACCAGCAGCACACCCGTTTTAGCGAACAGCAGAAATGCTTGTTTATTTCTGGCGACTGGTTAGGTCGCATTGAAGCCAGCTTGCAGGATGTCAGAGCGCAGATCCAACAGGCTCGTCAATGCTGACGCTGGATACGTTAAATGTCATGATGACCGTCAGCGAGGAGGCAATGATTGAAGAATTGATCATTGCTCTGCTGGCCTCGCCGCAACTGGCGCTATTTTTTGAGAAATTTCCCCGCCTTAAACATGCCATCACCGAAGATGTGCCCCGCTGGCGCGAAGCGCTTAAAAAACATCTCAAAGAGACAGAAGTTCCGCCAGAACTGGCAAAAGAAGTGTTGAGTTATCAACAGAGCCAGTTGCTGTCGACATCGCAATTTATTGTTCAGTTACCGCAAATCCTGGCATTGCTGGATACGTTGCACTCTCCGTATGCGGCCCAGGCCAGACAGATGGTGGAGAACAATGCCGTCTTCACACCAGCATTACATACCCTCTTTTTGCAACGCTGGCGTTTGAGCCTGGTGGTCCAGACCACCACCTTGAACCAGCAATTACTGGATGAAGAGCGCGACAGATTACTCAGCGAAGTGCAGGAGCGCATGACCCTGAGTGGCCAGCTGGAACCCGTACTGATTGAGAATGAAAATGCCGCCGGCCGGCTCTGGGATATGAGCGCCGGGCAACTTAGGCGCGGCGACTACCAGTTGATCATTAAATACGGTGATTTTCTCAGCCAACAGCCGGAACTCCAGCAACTGGCCGAACAGTTGGGACGCTCGCGGGAAGCAAAATCCGTTCTGCGCAAAGATGCGCCGATGGAAACATTCCGGACGCTGGTACGCGAACCGGCGACAGTGCCGGAACAGGTCGATGGTCTGCATCAGAGCGATGATATTTTGCGCCTGCTGCCACCGGAACTGGCTACGCTGGGCATTACCGAGCTGGAATATGAATTTTATCGCCGGCTGGTGGAGAAGCAGCTGTTAACGTACCGCCTGCATGGCGACGCCTGGCGGGAAAAAGTGACAGAGCGGCCGGTAACACACCAGGATTTTGACGAGCAACCGCGCGGGCCGTTTATCGTCTGTGTTGACACCTCTGGCTCTATGGGCGGTTTTAATGAGCAGTGCGCAAAAGCTTTCTGCCTGGCATTGATGCGTGTGGCGCTGGCAGACAAGCGCCGCTGCTACATCATGTTGTTCTCAAGTGAAGTGGTGCGGTACGAACTCACCAGCCCGCAAGGGCTTGAACAGGCGATCCGCTTTCTCAGCCAGCGCTTTCGTGGCGGAACGGATCTGGCGAGCTGTTTTCGCGCAGTCATCGAACGCATGCAGGGCGGTGAATGGTATGACGCCGACGCCGTGGTGATCTCTGACTTTATCGCCCAGCGTTTGCCGGATGACGTGGTTAATAAAGTGAAGGAACTGCAACATATTCATCAGCACCGGTTTCATGCTGTAGCCATGTCGGTACATGGCAAGCCCGGCATCATGCGCATTTTCGATCATATCTGGCGCTTTGATACCGGGATGCGAAGCCGACTGTTGCGACGCTGGCGGCGTTAAAGCAGGCCCGGCACTTGTTCACGTACCTGCGCTGGCCACACACCACACTGCACCTGACCGATATGCGATAACTGCAGCAACAGCATGGTCAGACGCGACTGGCCAATACCACCGCCAATGGTTTGCGGCATTTCGCCACGCAGCAGCGCCTGGTGCCACTCCAGCTGCAGACGGTCTTCATCTCCGGTCAGTTTGAGTTGATGTTGCAAAGCGTCGGCATCAACACGGATCCCCATAGAAGAGAGTTCCAGCGCGTCTTCCAAAACCGGGTTCCAGACCAGGATATCGCCGTTCAGCCCCTTAAACCCCTCTTCAGCCGCAGTGCTCCAGTCATCGTAGTCCGGTGCTCGCACATCATGGCGCTGACCATTGCTGAGCTTACCGCCAATGCCCATCAGGAACACGGCTCCCAGCTCTTTGGCAATCACACGTTCGCGGCCTTTGGCATCCAGGCCAGGGTAACGGCTGAGCAATGTTTCGCTGTGCACAAAGTGGATCTGCTCTGGCAGAAACGGTGCCAGGCCAAAACGTACTGCGATCTCCGCCTCGGTGGCTTTGATCCCGGCCCAGATCGCTTCAACCGTGGTTTTTAAGGTGGCGGTATGACGCTCACCATCGCCCAACACGCGCTCCCAGTCCCATTGATCCACATAGACAGAATGGATAGAAGAAAGGCGATCTTCGTCAGGACGCAGCGCTTTCATATGCGTGTACAGCCCCTCACCAGCGCTGAAGTCATGCTGCCCCAGCGTTTGTCGTTTCCATTTAGCCAGCGAATGCACTACTTCGAAACTTGCTTCTGGTAATGTTTTTACTTTTACCTGCACCGCTTTTTCGCACCCCGACAGGTTATCCTGCGTGCCATCCCCTACGCGGCTAAGAATAGGTGCCTGCACTTCAACCAGGCCCAGTTTTTCTTCAAGCTGGCGGGAAAAAAAGGATTTCACGAAGGCGATTTGACGTTGTTTTGCGAGATAAGCGGTTTTCATTATATTGCTCCTGTCTGCTAATGCTTTTAATTAAGCAACAAAAGCGCGTCGAGATTCAATAATCCGTAATTAAAAAGCCCATTGCGCTTTTGAATCGATAAAATAACAGGTTAAAATAGAGTGGTTATCTATTCTTCATAAGAAAATCGTATGGAAAATTATCAAATCGACAATCTGGACCGCGGCATCCTCGAGGCTCTAATGGCCAATGCACGCACCGCCTATGCCGAACTGGCTAAGCAATTTAGCGTCAGTCCCGGCACCATCCATGTCCGCGTAGAAAAGATGAAACAGGCCGGGATCATCACTGGCGCACGGATCGATGTCAGCCCTAAGCAGCTCGGATATGATGTCTGCTGCTTTATCGGCATCATTCTGAAGAGTGCAAAAGATTACCCGTCCGCGCTGGCAAAGCTTAACAGTCTGGAAGAGGTCACTGAGGCGTACTACACCACCGGCCACTACAGCATCTTTATTAAAGTGATGTGTCGATCCATCGACGCGCTCCAGCAGGTACTTATCAACAAGATCCAAACAATTGATGAAATTCAGTCCACTGAAACGCTGATCTCTTTGCAAAACCCTATCATGCGTACGATCCGCCCTTAACCGGGCGTTTTCATCCCTCATTAATACCCGTATTGTCCACAGGTAGATCCCAGCTCGTTCACAGCGTACAATGCCCCCCACTTGTCGCCGAATGGCGAGTAAAACGGAGCAGGGTTTCATGGCAGACATCACTCTTATTAGCGGTAGCACTCTTGGCGGCGCGGAATACGTTGCGGAACATCTGGCAGAAAAGCTGGAAGACGCAGGTTTCAGCACAGAAACGCTGCATGGCCCGTTATTAGAGGATTTGACGCCGCAGGGCATCTGGCTGGTGGTCAGTTCCACCCATGGTGCGGGCGACTTACCCGAAAATCTGCAGCCGTTTTTAGATGATCTGCATGAACAAAAACCTGATCTGTCGCATGTCCGTTTCGGTGCGATCGGCATTGGCAGTCGTGAATATGACACCTTCTGTCAGGCGATCGAAAAACTGGAAGCCGCGCTAAAGGCAAATGGGGCAAAACAGATCGGTGAAACACTGAAGATCAACATCCTCGATCACGATATTCCCGAGGATCCTGCAGAAGAATGGCTGGGATCCTGGAAAATTTTACTCAATAATGATTAAAGATCGTGCGATCGAGTGTGGATAACTATGCTTAAAACGGCTTATTAACCGGTAGTTATCCCAAGAATAACTGCAGTTCAGTTTTTGAGTTGTGCATAACATTGCATTCTGATCCCAGCTTATACGGTGCAGGATCACCGATCATTCACAGCTAATGATCCTGCCTAATGGATTGATCTTTAAGTGATGATCCGGCTTATCCACAAGCAAGTGCGATCCTAATAAGAGATCACAATAGAACAGATCTCTCTATATAAAAGATCTTCTTTTTAATACCCAGGATCCGATCCTTTCTCACTGGACTAAAGTTGAGTAGAATCCACGACCCTGGCTTCATCCAATTTCTAACCGCTCAGGCGAGGCATACCACCATGTTTTATCCGGATCCTTTTGACGTCATTATCATTGGCGGGGGTCATGCAGGCACTGAGGCCGCAATGGCAGCAGCGCGTATGGGTCAACAGACTCTGCTTTTGACACACAATATCGACACGCTGGGGCAGATGAGCTGCAACCCGGCGATCGGCGGTATTGGGAAAGGACACTTGGTGAAAGAAGTGGATGCGCTTGGCGGGCTGATGGCGAAAGCGATCGATCAGGCTGGCATTCAGTTTAGGATACTAAACGCAAGCAAAGGTCCAGCAGTTCGGGCGACCCGAGCACAAGCGGATCGCGTGCTCTACCGTCAGGCAGTTCGTACCGCACTGGAAAATCAACCGAACCTGATGATCTTCCAGCAGGCGGTGGAAGATCTGATCGTTGAAAACGATCGTGTGGTTGGTGCTGTTACCCAGATGGGGCTGAAATTCCGCGCCAAAGCGGTTGTGCTGACGGTCGGTACCTTCCTTGACGGCAAGATTCATATCGGGCTGGATAATTACAGCGGTGGGCGTGCAGGCGATCCGCCGTCGATCCCTCTGTCACGGCGTCTGCGTGAATTACCGCTGCGCGTAAGCCGTCTGAAAACCGGTACACCACCGCGTATTGATGCGCGCACCATCGATTTCAGCGTACTGGCGCAGCAGCACGGCGACAACCCGATGCCAGTCTTTTCGTTTATGGGCAATGCGGCCCAGCACCCGCGCCAGGTGCCGTGCTATGTAACGCATACCAACGAAAAAACCCATGACGTCATTCGCAATAACCTCGATCGTAGCCCCATGTATGCTGGCGTAATCGAAGGGATCGGTCCGCGTTACTGCCCGTCGATCGAAGACAAAGTGATGCGTTTTGCCGATCGCAACCAGCATCAAATCTTCCTCGAACCGGAAGGACTGACGTCAAACGAAATCTATCCGAATGGCATCTCCACCAGTCTGCCGTTCGACGTGCAGATGCAAATCGTGCGCTCAATGCAGGGGATGGAAAACGCCAGGATCGTGCGTCCTGGTTATGCCATTGAGTATGATTTTTTCGATCCGCGCGATCTGAAGCCGACGCTGGAAAGCAAATTCATTCACGGTCTGTTCTTTGCGGGGCAAATCAACGGTACCACCGGTTACGAAGAAGCTGCTGCGCAAGGTCTGCTGGCGGGTCTGAACGCTGCTCGTGCGGCTGCAGACAAAGAAGGCTGGGCACCGCGTCGCGATCAGGCTTATCTCGGTGTTCTGGTGGATGATCTGTGCACTCTGGGTACGAAAGAGCCGTACCGTATGTTTACCTCGCGTGCGGAATACCGTCTGATGCTGCGTGAAGATAACGCTGACCTGCGTCTGACCGAAGCAGGTCGTGAGCTGGGTCTGGTCGATGATGAACGCTGGGCTCGTTTTAACGAGAAACTGGAAAGCATTGAGCGTGAGCGCCAACGCCTGAAGTCACAATGGGTGTCGCCGGCTTCAGAACATGCGCCGGCGGTTAACACATTGCTGACTGCGCCACTGTCGCGTGAAGCGAGTGGTGAAGATCTGTTGCGCCGTCCTGAAATGACCTATGAGCAACTGGTGCAGCTGGCACCTTTCGCACCGGGTCTTTCGGATCAGCAGGCTGCTGAGCAGGTCGAAATCCAGGTTAAATACGAGGGGTATATCGCCCGTCAGCAGGATGAAATCGAAAAACAACAGCGCAATGAAAACACCTTGTTGCCAGCCTCGCTGGATTATCGCCAGGTGAATGGATTATCTAACGAGGTGATCGCTAAACTGAACGATCATAAACCGTCCTCTATCGGTCAGGCGTCACGTATCTCCGGGATCACACCTGCAGCTATCTCCATTCTTCTGGTCTGGCTGAAAAAACAAGGTATGCTGCGCCGCAGCGCATAATCTTAAGTCTGTGCCCGGGGGTTCCCGGGCATATCAATTCCACAGGTATCAACCGTGCTTAACAAACTCTCTCGTCTGCTGGATGAAGCTGGCATTTCGTTGTCCGATCATCAGCAGCAACAGCTGGTGGGTTACGTCGAACTGCTCCACAAATGGAACAAAGCGTACAACCTCACGTCGGTACGCGATCCAAACGAGATGCTGATCCGCCATATTCTCGATAGCATTGTGGTCGCGCCTTATCTGCAAGGCTCGCGCTTTATCGATGTTGGCACCGGCCCGGGTTTACCCGGTATCCCGCTGTCGATAGTGCAACCAGAAGCGCATTTCACACTGCTGGATAGTCTGGGTAAGCGAGTGCGGTTTTTACGTCAGGTACAGCATGAACTGCATTTGAGCAATATCGAACCGGTACAAAGCCGTGTGGAAGATTTTCCTGCAGAGCCGCCGTTTGATGGCGTCATCAGCCGCGCGTTTGCCTCGCTGAATGATATGGTGAGCTGGTGCCATCATTTGCCGGGAGAGCAGGGCCGTTTCTATGCGCTTAAAGGACTGGTGCCGGACGATGAGATTGCGCTGTTGCCTGCTGAATTTACAGTAGAAAGTATTGAGAAGCTGCACGTTCCGCATCTTGAAGGCGAACGCCATCTGGTGATTGTTAAGGCAAACAAAGTTTAACTTTTATCAAAAAATGTAGAATTCGTGCTGTTCCCGGGATGTTAAAAGTCAGCATAAAAAACGGTGATACGTTCAGTTACATTTAACAAAACTTTCACCAGGATTTTTCTGACTTTTAACGCAAGATATTTGATTCACCGTAAGAATAGTTAACCACGAAAATATCAGCCCGCTAAAAATCGGCATCAAGAACCAAACTGAGATGTTAAATAATTATTATAAATGTCAATGAAAGGTTTTTGTTGTATTTGCGGCTGTTTTAAAAAGAGTTGTGATAATTCATCTTAAATATCAGAAAGATGAAAAGCGACAATTTACCGGTATGATTAATACGGCAGACGCATAAATGTTTATTTTGTGACCGAGTGCACGCTTTGGTAGCAGGTTTTTCGCGTTATTTGCAGTTTTGCCCGAAGGTTCACAGTTTCCCTAAAAGTTGAAAAATAGCCGTCGGGAAAATTATTTAAACATTTATTCACCTTTTCGCTACTTATTGTTTGAAATCACGAGGCCGCACCGTATAATTTGACCGCTTTTTGCTGCTTGACTCCGGGCCTTAAAGAACGTTTTATACGACACGCGGCATACCTCAAAGGGAGCAGGAGTGAAGAAACGTGATGTTTGTGTCGCTCTTTAGTCAAAACGTTGCACGCAAGCTTCTGCTTATTCAGTTTCTGGCAGTAATGGCAAGTGGATTGCTGTTTAGCCTCAAAGACCCCTTCTGGGGCATTTCCGCCGCGTGCGGAGGTATGGCAGTCTTATTGCCAAATATGTTGTTTATGATTTTTGCCTGGCGTCATCAGGCGCATACACCTGCAAAAGGCCGAGTGGCCTGGACCTTCGCCCTTGGCGAAGTGCTTAAGGTGTTGGCAACCTTCGTGTTGCTGGTGGTGGCGCTGGCGGTTTTCAAGGTGGCTTTTATGCCGCTGATAGTCACGTGGGTTTCGGTGCTGGTAGTTCAGATACTGGCACCCGCTGTAATTAACAACAAAGGGTAAGAGGCATCATGTCTGCAGGAGAAATCTCAACACCGCAGGAGTACATAGGTCACCATCTGAATAACCTTCAGATTGACTTGCGTACCTTCTCGCTGGTGGATCCGCATAACCCCCCGGCCACCTTCTGGACGCTCAATATCGACTCCATGTTTTTCTCGGTGGTACTGGGTCTGTTGTTCCTGATGATGTTCCGTAGCGTAGCGAAAAAGGCCACCAGCGGCGTCCCGGGAAAATTCCAGACTGCAATTGAGCTGGTGATTGGTTTTGTTCATGGTAGCGTCAAAGACATGTACCACGGCAAAAGCAAAGTTATCGCTCCGTTGGCCCTGACGATTTTCGTCTGGGTATTCCTGATGAACCTGATGGATTTGCTGCCTATCGATTTCCTTCCGCTTATCGGCGAGAAGGTTCTGGGTCTGCCTGCGCTGCGTGTGGTACCGTCTGCCGACGTTAACATCACCCTGTCGATGGCGCTGGGCGTGTTTATCCTGATTCTGTTCTACAGCATCAAAATGAAGGGTATTGGCGGTTTCGCTAAAGAGCTGACTCTCCAGCCGTTCAACCATCCGGTATTTATTCCGGTAAACCTTATCCTTGAGGGCGTGAGCCTGCTGTCCAAACCGGTTTCACTCGGTCTGCGACTGTTCGGCAACATGTACGCGGGTGAGTTGATTTTCATTCTGATCGCGGGTCTTCTGCCGTGGTGGTCACAGTGGGTTCTGAATGTGCCGTGGGCCATTTTCCACATCCTGATCATTACGCTGCAAGCCTTTATTTTCATGGTTCTGACGATCGTCTATCTGTCGATGGCATCTGAAGAGCATTGATTTTTAACAACACTACTACGTTTTAACTGAAACAAACTGGAGACTGTCATGGAAAACCTGAATATGGATCTGCTGTACATGGCTGCCGCTGTGATGATGGGTCTGGCGGCAATCGGTGCTGCGATCGGTATCGGCATCCTCGGGGGCAAATTCCTGGAAGGCGCAGCGCGTCAACCTGATCTGATTCCTCTGCTGCGTACTCAGTTCTTTATCGTTATGGGTCTGGTGGATGCTATCCCAATGATCGCTGTGGGTCTGGGTCTGTACGTGATGTTTGCTGTCGCGTAGTAAGAGTTGCTTACCAAGCAATTGTTTAGAACGTTAACCAGATAAGAGGCATTGTGCTGTGAATCTAAACGCAACAATCCTCGGCCAGGCCATCGCGTTTGTCCTGTTCGTTCTGTTCTGCATGAAGTATGTATGGCCGCCGTTAATGGCTGCCATCGAAAAACGTCAGAAAGAAATTGCTGACGGTCTCGCTTCCGCAGAACGAGCTAAAAAGGACCTTGACCTTGCACAGGCCAATGCGACCGACCAGCTGAAAAAAGCGAAAGCAGAAGCTCAGGTAATCATCGAACAGGCGAACAAACGCCGTTCCCAGATCCTGGACGAAGCGAAAGCAGAAGCCGAGCAGGAACGTACCAAAATCGTGGCGCAAGCGCAGGCGGAAATTGACGCCGAGCGTAAACGTGCTCGCGAAGAGCTGCGTAAACAAGTGGCTCTGCTGGCTGTTGCCGGCGCCGAGAAAATCATTGAGCGTTCCGTGGATGAAGCTGCTAACAGCGACATCGTGAATAAACTGGTCGCTGAACTGTAAGGAGGAGGGGCTGATGTCTGAATTTGTAACGGTAGCTCGCCCCTACGCCAAAGCAGCTTTTGACTTTGCCGTTGAAAACCAGAGCGTCGATCGCTGGCAGGATATGCTGGTGTTTGCCGCCGAGGTAACTAAAAACGAGCAAATGGCCGAGCTTCTTTCCGGTGCACTGGCACCGGAAACGCTCGCTGAGTCGTTTATCGCCATCTGTGGCGAGCAACTGGACGCCAATGGTCAGAACCTGATTCGGGTGATGGCTGAAAATGGGCGTCTGAAGGTGCTCCCTGATGTTCTTGAGCAGTTTGTTCTGTTGCGTGCAGCCAGCGAGGCTACAGCAGACGTTGAAGTCACGTCTGCAACCGCACTGAGTGAAGAACAGCTCACGAAAATCGGCGCAGCGATGGAAAAACGACTGTCACGTAAAGTGAAGCTGAATTGCAAAATCGATAAGTCTGTAATGGCAGGCGTGATCATCCGAGCGGGTGATACTGTGATTGATGGCAGCGTTCGCGGCCGTCTTGAACGCCTTGCAGACGTCTTGCAGTCTTAAGGGGACTGGAGCATGCAACTGAATTCCACCGAAATCAGCGAACTGATCAAGCAGCGCATTGCTCAGTTCAGTGTTGTGAGTGAAGCTCACAACGAAGGTACAATTGTTTCTGTAAGTGACGGTGTTATCCGCATCCACGGCCTGGCCGATTGTATGCAGGGTGAGATGATCTCCCTGCCGGGTAACCGTTACGCTATCGCACTGAACCTGGAGCGTGACTCCGTGGGTGCAGTTGTGATGGGTCCGTACGCTGACCTTGCCGAAGGCATGAAGGTTAAATGTACTGGCCGTATTCTTGAAGTACCGGTTGGCCGTGGCCTGCTGGGTCGCGTGGTTAACACGCTGGGTGCGCCGATTGACGGTAAAGGTCCTGTTGATAACGATGGCTTCTCGCCAATCGAAGTTATCGCCCCGGGCGTTATCGATCGTCAGTCTGTCGATCAGCCTGTACAGACGGGTTATAAATCCGTTGACGCCATGATCCCAATCGGACGTGGACAGCGTGAGTTGATCATCGGTGACCGTCAGACCGGTAAAACGGCGATGGCAATCGACGCAATCATCAACCAGCGTGATTCCGGCATCAAATGTGTGTACGTGGCTATTGGCCAGAAAGCATCCACCATTTCCAACGTAGTCCGTAAACTGGAAGAACATGGTGCGCTGTCCAACACTATCGTTGTTGTGGCAACAGCTTCTGAATCTGCTGCTCTGCAATACCTGGCACCCTATGCCGGTTGCGCAATGGGCGAATACTTCCGTGACCGCGGTGAAGATGCGTTGATCGTTTACGATGACCTGTCTAAACAGGCTGTCGCTTACCGTCAGGTGTCCCTGCTGCTCCGTCGTCCGCCAGGACGTGAAGCATTCCCGGGCGACGTATTCTACCTCCACTCTCGTCTGCTGGAGCGCGCATCTCGCGTAAATGCTGAATACGTTGAGAACTTCACCAAAGGTGAAGTGAAAGGTAAAACCGGTTCCCTGACTGCACTGCCGATCATCGAAACCCAGGCGGGTGACGTTTCTGCGTTCGTTCCGACCAACGTAATTTCTATTACTGATGGTCAGATCTTCCTGGAAACTAACCTGTTTAACTCCGGTATTCGTCCGGCGGTTAACCCGGGTATTTCTGTATCGCGTGTGGGTGGTGCAGCACAGACCAAGATCATTAAGAAACTGTCCGGTGGTATTCGTACCGCGCTGGCGCAGTATCGTGAACTGGCAGCGTTCTCTCAGTTCGCTTCCGATCTTGACGAAGCAACCCGTAAACAGCTGAGCCACGGTCAGAAAGTGACCGAGCTGCTGAAGCAGAAACAGTATGCACCTATGTCTGTTGCTCAGCAGGGCCTGGTACTGTTCGCGGCTGAACGCGGTTACCTCGAAGATGTGGAACTGGCGAAAATCGGTAGCTTCGAAGCCGCGCTGCTGGCTTACGTCGACCGTGATCACGCTCCGCTGATGCAAGAGATCAACCAGTCCGGTGGCTATAACGACGAAATCGAAGGCAAGCTGAAAAGCATCCTCGATTCCTTCAAAGCAACCCAGTCCTGGTAACGTCCGGCGGCTTGCCTTAGGGCAGGCCGCAAGGCATTGAGGAGAAGCTCATGGCCGGCGCAAAAGAGATACGTAGTAAGATCGCAAGCGTCCAGAACACGCAAAAGATCACTAAAGCGATGGAGATGGTCGCCGCTTCCAAAATGCGTAAATCGCAGGACAGAATGGCGGCCAGCCGTCCTTATGCAGATACTATGCGCAAAGTAATTGGTCACCTTGCGAACGGTAATCTGGAATATAAGCACCCCTACCTGGAAGAACGCGACGTTAAACGCGTGGGCTACCTGGTAGTGTCGACCGACCGTGGTCTGTGCGGTGGTTTGAACATTAACCTGTTCAAAAAACTGCTGGCGGATATGAAAGCGTGGTCCGATAAAGGCGTTCAAAGCGAACTCGCGATGATCGGCTCTAAAGGCGTCTCTTTCTTTAATTCCGTAGGTGGCAACGTTGTCGCTCAGGTAACCGGCATGGGAGATAACCCTTCCCTGTCCGAACTGATCGGCCCGGTAAAAGTCATGTTGCAAGCCTACGACGAAGGTCGTCTCGACAAGCTTTATATTGTTAGCAACAAATTTATCAACACCATGTCTCAGGCGCCGACTATCACTCAGCTGCTGCCGTTACCGGCTGCAGAAGATGAAGAGTTGAAGCGTAAATCCTGGGATTATCTGTATGAACCTGATCCGAAAGCGCTGCTGGATACACTTCTGCGTCGTTACGTTGAATCTCAGGTTTATCAGGGTGTTGTGGAAAACCTGGCCAGCGAGCAGGCCGCACGTATGGTGGCGATGAAAGCCGCGACCGACAATGGCGGCAGCCTGATTAAAGAGCTGCAGTTGGTATACAACAAAGCTCGTCAGGCCAGCATTACTCAGGAACTCACCGAAATCGTCGGTGGTGCATCCGCGGTATAACCAGGTTAATTCGTAGAGGATTCAAGATGGCTACTGGAAAAATTGTCCAGGTAATCGGCGCCGTAGTTGACGTCGAATTCCCTCAGGATGCCGTACCGCGCGTGTACGATGCTCTTGAGGTTAAAAACGGTAACGAGACTCTGGTGCTGGAAGTTCAGCAGCAGCTCGGCGGCGGTATCGTGCGTACCATCGCCATGGGTTCTTCAGACGGTCTGCGTCGTGGTCTGGAAGTGAATGACCTGGCGCACCCGATCGAAGTCCCGGTAGGTAAAGCAACACTGGGCCGTATCATGAACGTGCTCGGTCAGCCGATCGATATGAAAGGCGACATTGGTGAAGAAGAGCGTTGGGCTATTCACCGCTCTGCACCGACTTATGAAGAGCTGTCCAGCTCTCAGGAACTGCTGGAAACCGGCATCAAAGTTATCGACCTGATGTGTCCGTTCGCGAAGGGCGGTAAAGTTGGTCTGTTTGGTGGTGCGGGCGTAGGTAAAACCGTAAACATGATGGAGCTGATCCGTAACATCGCGATCGAGCACTCCGGTTACTCTGTGTTTGCGGGCGTGGGTGAACGTACTCGTGAGGGTAACGACTTCTACCACGAAATGACCGACTCCAACGTTCTGGACAAAGTATCCCTGGTTTACGGCCAGATGAACGAGCCGCCGGGAAACCGTCTGCGCGTCGCACTGACCGGTCTGACCATGGCAGAGAAGTTCCGTGACGAAGGTCGTGACGTTCTGCTGTTCGTCGACAACATCTACCGTTATACCCTCGCCGGTACTGAAGTATCCGCACTGCTGGGCCGTATGCCTTCAGCGGTAGGTTACCAGCCGACGTTGGCGGAAGAGATGGGTGTTCTGCAGGAACGTATCACCTCGACCAAAACCGGTTCTATTACCTCTGTTCAGGCGGTATACGTACCTGCAGATGACTTGACTGACCCGTCTCCGGCAACCACCTTTGCGCACCTTGATGCAACCGTGGTACTGAGCCGTCAGATCGCTTCTCTGGGTATCTACCCGGCTGTTGACCCGCTGGACTCCACCAGTCGTCAGCTGGATCCGCTGGTTGTAGGTCAGGAACACTACGACACCGCGCGTGGCGTACAGTCTCTGCTGCAACGTTATCAGGAACTGAAAGACATTATCGCCATCCTGGGTATGGATGAACTGTCAGAAGACGACAAACTGGTGGTAGCTCGCGCTCGTAAGATCCAGCGCTTCCTGTCCCAGCCGTTCTTCGTTGCGGAAGTATTCACCGGTTCTCCGGGTAAATACGTTTCCCTGAAAGACACCATCCGTGGCTTTAAAGGCATCATGGAAGGCGAATACGATCACCTGCCAGAGCAGGCGTTCTACATGGTTGGTTCCATCGAAGAAGCAGTGGAAAAAGCCAAAAAACTTTAACGCCTTAATCGGAGGGTGATATGGCAATGACTTACCACCTGGACGTCGTCAGCGCAGAGCAACAAATGTTCTCTGGTCTGGTCGAAAAAATCCAGGTAACGGGTAGTGAAGGTGAACTGGGTATCTTCCCGGGTCACGCACCGCTGCTCACCGCCATTAAGCCTGGTATGATCCGCATCGTAAAACAGTTCGGTCATGAAGAGTTTATCTATCTGTCCGGCGGCATTCTTGAAGTGCAGCCGAGCAGCGTGACCGTACTGGCTGATACCGCTATTCGTGGCCAGGATCTCGACGAAGCGCGAGCCCTGGAGTCGAAACGCAAAGCCGAAGAGCACATTAAGGGCTCTCACGGCGATGTCGACTACGCTCAGGCGTCTGCGGAGCTGGCGAAAGCTATTGCGAAACTGCGTGTTATCGAGTTGACCAAAAAAGCGATGTAACACCGGCTTAAAGTCAAAAAGCCAGTCTGGTTTCCAGGCTGGCTTTTTTTATGGTTGCGTTTCAGTAAAGTTAAAACTGAAAAGGTATTTTATTATTTTGTGATGAGTATCACAAAAATGTTGATCGGTTAAATAATGAGGCGTAGACTTCTTTTTGTGAAGTTCATCACAGAAAATTATCTCCGGTAAACTAGGAAACCATTATGAAACTGATCAACAAAATCATCGCTCTCTTCAGCAACATGAACATCTCTTTCGGTACGTTCAATCATTAATGCTGATATGCTGAGTGGCGCCGCGCTTACCGTTGTGTGATAAGCGAGCGCCATCTGCTACATCTTCAACTCTGCCAGCACTTTTTTACTGTCCAGTTCCTGCTGTAACGAATTCACACTCTTGCCGTTGACGATAAAGTAATTCGTCGCGTCAATATTCCCCACCACCGCATCATCATATTTCCCCGGCTGACTGCGTACAGAAACATTGCCCTTAAAGACTCCTTGTGTAGACGCATTGCCATAAGGACTAGGGCGGAAAATGAAGTTAAATCGTTGATTATCTAAAGCGATGTTATTTTCAACCACCAGCTTACCTGGGTTAAAGTTATCGGTAAAACCGTCCAGATGATTGCCCAAAGCCTTACTGTTACGCACCTGGTGCGCGACAGGCTGCCCTTCTCCCCCGAGCTTGAAGCCGTTGCTGGTGTTATTGCTGGCAATGGAATTCTCGATAACTACAACACCATTGCCGCCATCTTCAATTTTATTAAACAGATCGAAACCATCATCTATATTGTCATGAGAGTAGCAGCGCTCCAGCCTGTTTCCCTCGCCAACGCGCATTTTGACCGCAAAACCATCTGCATTAATTTTCCCGGGATCTTCATTTCCCCAGGACTCTGAGTCGATGACGCGGTTGTAACTCGCCCATAAGGGGCGGCCGATTTTTTCAGGTGATGAAATCTGGATCCCGGTGTCGTCATTACGCCAGGCGACCACTTTTTCGACCAGATTGTGGCTCCCCTGGATGCGCAGACTTTTATCCGTTACTTCTATACCTTTGATATGCCAGTAGTTGGCATCTACTAATAGCCCATGGATCACCACTTTTCCCTCGGCTTGTAACGTCTTAGGCTTGCCCTTCAGGCCGCTGGCGGTTAACGGAATCTGTGATTGCGGGTAATCTCCGGCTTTCAAGGCGAGCGTACCCCCTGGCGGCAACAGGGTAACGGCGGTCGCCAGATCCATGGGTGATGACGTTGTTCCTTCTCCGTCCGCTTTCCCGTCCACTGCAACATGAAGTGTTGTGGCGGTTGTCGCCGCCACTCTTTCTACGTGGATCGTCTGCGTAACGGGGGCAATCTTGTCGGCATTGGTAGGAGTAAAGGTCACAACAAAGGTGCTGTCCGTGGCAAGGGTTGCAGGCAATGAATACATCTCTCCTGCTTTTACCGCTTTATCATTACCGATCACCACTTCGTTTTGCCGCACATTAAACAGGCCATCGTAATTGGCACGTGCCTGTACGGTATATTTTTCGCTGATACTCCGCGCGGGCGAGGCCATTTGAACGATAAGGGGCAACGGTTGTGCCTGCCAGGAAGGAGAAGCGACGGTTTGCGCTTTGCTGGTGGTAAGCGAAGCATCAGTCACCACAATTTTCGCATTACGCGAAGCAAAGAAACCGACGTAATAACTGGTTTTGTTCTGAACGGAAATCAAATCGGCGTGGGGGATTTTTTTGCTCACCCACTGATCACTACCCAGTGGCGCCCAGGCGCTGATAAAACCGTCATTAGTGCGCTCCAGTTTGAGTTTGAAGGTCGGCGTCTGACGCAGATCCACCTCTTCCCGGTACGTTTGTTTGGTAATGGTTGCGCCGGCATTGCCCCAGGGTTTACTGATTCCTTCACGAGAAATTGCTTGCATCTTCACGCGAAAGTGATCCTTTTTATCCTGCGTCATGATCGCATTCATCACCATGTTCGAGGCTGCAGGAAACTCTTCATATCCCTCTTTGAGCGGTTGCTGTCGCGGGTTGCCGAGAATATCACGCACCATCAGCCCGGCACCTTCTTGTGCGGCGGGGTTGGCGCTATTCTCCGGGCCAAATTGTTCAACGGTGATCGTCGCCTGTAAGACAAAATTCTCATTGCCGGACAATGGGGTATAGAAGAAGGTCAGGCCATCGTGGGCGTTGGCAATCTTCCCACCCCGGCTTTCAATTGTTACAGGGCGGGAAAGCGTGGTGGTGTCCGCTTCGGTGAGGGTTTTTCCGTCTATGGTGACATTGTTAGTGCCGATTTTTTCAGGCAATACGTTGGAGGAAAAATTGAGGTCGGTCGACTGCCCAAAGGCAATGGCTTTCCACACAGGCGCGGATGCAGCCAGTGCAGAAGCGGGAATAAGGGCACTGCAAAGCGTTAAAGCCAGAGGTATTTTATAATTCATTTTATTCTCCTGATTAATGATTGCCCGCCATTATCATCAAGATGAAACACTGTTTCTTTTTTGTGCGTCACACTCTTTGATGATCGAAACACTGTTTTGTTTTTGCGTAATCTTTATTCAGGGTGAAAAAAAACAGCTAACTCTTTGTATAAATTAGCGACGATGTCGAAAGGGGCTGATTTTCAGTGTCAAACACATTTACTCTGCCGCTAAAATAGCCCTCAAATGTGCCGTAATGGTGGATGTTGCACATTTCAACAGCATCCCATTTCATGCTACAAAATATGTAGAATTTTCAACGTGAAAGAGTTTAACTTCTCACTCAAATGACAGTCAGGACGCGTATGTTGAACACAAAAATGAGTGTGGTGATCCTTGCCGCGGGCAAAGGCACACGCATGTATTCCGATCTTCCAAAAGTGCTGCATACCCTTGCAGGGAAGTCGATGGTCCAGCATGTCATTGATGCTGCTACAAATCTTGGCGCAAATAACGTTCATCTGGTTTATGGTCATGGCGGCGATCTGCTTAAAGACGCGTTACAGGACAATAAACTCAACTGGGTCCTGCAAGCTGAACAGCTGGGCACGGGTCATGCCATGCAGCAGGCCGCACCGTTCTTCGCGGATGATGAAGACATTCTCATGCTTTACGGCGACGTACCGCTGATTTCGGTTGAAACGCTGCAGCGCCTGAGCGACGCGAAACCGCAAGGTGGCATCGGTTTACTGACGGTAAAACTGGATGATCCAACCGGTTATGGGCGTATTACCCGCGAAAAGGGGGTTATCACCGGCATTGTTGAGCAAAAAGATGCCACTGACGCGCAACGGCAGATTCAGGAAATCAATACCGGTATTCTGGTCGCCAATGGTGCCGATCTGAAGCGCTGGCTCGGCACTCTTACCAACAATAATGCACAGGGTGAATACTACATCACCGACATCATCAGCGTCGCTTACCACGAAGGGCGTGAAATTATGGCGGTTCATCCGCAGCGCCTGAGTGAAGTGGAAGGGGTGAATAACCGTCTGCAATTGTCGCGTCTGGAGCGCGCTTACCAGTCTGAACAAGCTGAGCGGCTGCTGCTGGCGGGCGTGATGCTGCGCGATCCGTCCCGCTTTGACCTGCGCGGCGTGCTGGAGCACGGGCGGGACATTGAGATTGATGCTAACGTGATTATTGAAGGCCACGTCAGGCTGGGCAACCGCGTTAAAATTGGCGCGGGCTGCATCATTAAAAACAGTGACATTGGCGATGACTGCGAAATCAGTCCGTACAGTGTGGTTGAAGATGCCCGTCTGGAGACGGCCTGCACCATTGGCCCGTTTGCGCGTTTACGTCCCGGCGCGGAACTGCTGACTGGCGCGCATGTCGGCAATTTTGTCGAAATGAAAAAAGCGCGCCTGGGGAAAGGCTCTAAAGCAGGCCATCTGACCTATCTTGGCGATGCAGAAATTGGCGATAACGTGAATATCGGCGCGGGTACTATCACCTGCAACTATGATGGCGCCAACAAGCACAAGACCGTAATTGGCGATGATGTTTTCGTCGGCTCCGATAGCCAGCTGGTCGCTCCGGTCACGGTGGCAAAAGGCGCAACCATTGCTGCCGGCACGACAGTAACGCGCAACGTCGGCGAAAATGAACTGGTGATAAGCCGTGTACCGCAGGTGCAAAAAGCGGGCTGGCGCCGCCCGGTGAAGAAAAAATAATGTCTCGCTTCAGGCCGGATAAGCCTTATGCCATCCGGCCCTCTTTTCAGGGTTGAGGGGAAAGATAATTCCTCCGCCCGCAAAGCAGTACCTATAAAAATAACCCCACTCTCTACAAGGCTCGGGGCGTCCGGAAACGGATACAACACGGAATACTTCGTGTAAACAGGTTGGCGACAACACAAGGCATAATGCCAAAATCGGAATCTTAAAATATGTGTGGAATTGTTGGCGCAGTCGCGCAGCGTGATGTTGCAGAAATCCTTCTCGAAGGTTTACGTCGTCTGGAATACCGTGGATACGACTCTGCCGGTCTGGCAGTGGTTGATGCAGAAGGGCATATGACCCGCCTGCGCCGCCTGGGTAAAGTTCAGATGCTCTCTCAGGCAGCGGAAGAACACCCGTTGCATGGAGGAACCGGTATCGCCCATACACGTTGGGCTACGCACGGTGAGCCTTCCGAAGGCAATGCGCATCCCCATGTTTCTGACCATATTGTTGTGGTGCATAACGGCATCATTGAAAACCACGAGCCATTGCGTGAAATGCTGCAGACGCGCGGTTATGTGTTTGTTTCTGAAACAGACACCGAAGTCATTGCGCACCTGGTTCACTGGGAGCTGGAGCAGGGCGGTACGCTGCGCGAAGCCGTACTGCGCACCATTCCCCAACTGCGTGGCGCATACGGCACGGTGATTATGGATACTCGCGATCCGGGCACGCTGCTGGCGGCCCGCTCCGGTAGCCCGCTGGTTATCGGTCTGGGTATGGGCGAAAACTTTATCGCCTCTGATCAGCTGGCATTACTGCCGGTCACCCGCCGCTTTATTTTCCTCGAAGAGGGCGATATCGCCGAAGTGACCCGCCGTTCTGTTACCGTATTTGATAAATCTGGCGCGCAAGTTAAACGCCCGGATATTGAATCCAATTTGCAATACGACGCGGGTGATAAAGGCATTTACCGCCATTACATGCAAAAAGAGATCTATGAACAGCCGAACGCCATCAAAAACACGCTGACCGGCCGCATCAGCCACGGTGAAGTGGATCTGAGCGAACTGGGGCCTAAAGCGAACGAGCTGTTGTCCAAAGTTGAACATATTCAAATTGTTGCCTGCGGCACTTCCTATAACTCAGGTATGGTTTCACGCTACTGGTTCGAAGCTCTGGCGGGCGTACCCTGTGATGTCGAAATTGCCTCTGAGTTCCGTTATCGTAAATCTGCGGTACGCCGTAACAGTCTGATGATCACGCTCTCCCAGTCCGGTGAAACCGCCGATACGCTGGCGGCGCTGCGTCTGTCAAAAGAGCTTGGGTATCTGGGGTCGCTGGCGATTTGCAACGTACCTGGGTCATCACTGGTGCGCGAATCCGATTTGGCCATGATGACCAATGCCGGTACTGAAATCGGTGTCGCCTCAACCAAAGCGTTCACCACGCAGTTAACGGTGTTATTGATGCTGGTGGCGAAGCTGAGCCGTCTGAAAGGACAGGATGCGTCTATTGAGCATGACATCGTTCACGGTCTGCAGGCGCTGCCGAGCCGCATTGAGCAAATGCTGTCGCAGGATAAGCGCATTGAAGCGCTGGCCGAGGACTTCTCTGATAAACATCACGCGCTGTTCCTCGGCCGTGGCGATCAGTATCCGATTGCGCTGGAAGGCGCATTGAAACTGAAAGAGATCTCCTACATTCATGCGGAAGCTTACGCTGCTGGTGAGCTGAAACACGGCCCGCTGGCCTTGATCGACGCTGATATGCCAGTGATCGTGGTAGCGCCAAACAACGAACTGCTGGAAAAACTGAAGTCCAATATCGAAGAGGTTCGCGCCCGTGGCGGCGTACTGTATGTCTTTGCCGATCAGGATGCCGGTTTTAGCAGTAGCGACAATCTGCACATCATTGAGATGCCGCATGTTGAAGAGACAATTGCTCCTATCTTCTATACCGTGCCGCTGCAATTGCTGGCCTACCACGTCGCGCTGATCAAAGGCACTGACGTTGACCAGCCGCGTAACCTGGCGAAATCGGTGACAGTAGAATAATCCGATAATACGGTTCTGCGGCCTTTGTGGCCGCTTTTTTAACCGTAATGTAAACAAATCCGGTCATGCTCCTGAAAAAAGCATACCGGATTTTTTTTATGTTAAGCCCAACACATGTACTCCGTCGACCTGACCGTGCCCTGGGGGAATCTCGGCTTCTCCTGCTCATAATTTTACCCGGGGAGTACGCATGATTACCTGTATTACCGCCAGCGTGGCGGCCGCTCCCGATCTGCTTTTCTGGAAAATGGCCGGCAGCGAATCCCTGTGCGAGCCGTTTGAATACGCGCTTACGTTGCTTGGCGAAGACGCGCGCATTGATCGTAGCCAGATCCTTGGAAAGTCCGTCAGCGTTGAGATCCCCGCGCAGGGAGCGAATGCAACACGCTTTATTAATGGTAAGGCGACAAGTGTGGCCGTTTCATCAATAGAGCTTGCCGGAACGCGATATGCGGCTTATCAACTGACCGTTGAGCCCGATCTCTGGCCAATGCGACTGGAGCGTAATATGCGCATTTTTCAGGCGCAGACGGTTCCGCAAATTGTCCAGACCATGCTGTCGGAACACCACGTTAAAGTGGATAACCAACTCGCAGAAAGTTATCGGATTTGGGAATATTGCGTGCAATATCAGGAAAGTAGCCTGGATTTTATTCGCAGACTAATGGAGCTGGAAGGGATTAGCTGGTACTTTCGCCACGAAGCGGAGAGCCATACGCTGGTGCTGGCGGATTCTGGTTCCGTTTTCCCCATTGCGGCGGGTTATGACGTCATACCTTATATTCAGACGCCGGCTGGCGGCGTGGCGGATTATGAAGGCATCAGTCAATGGTCTATGGAAGATCGCGTGACCCCGGGCATTTTCAGCACGGAAGATTACGACTTTCGCAAGCCCAACGCCTGGCTCTTTCAGGCGCGGCAGAATCCGGCATCACCTTCACCTGGGCGCATTGATGTCTATGAGTGGCCTGGCCGTTTTGTGGAGCAGAGCGATGGCGAATATTACGCCCGTATCAAGCAGGAGCGCTGGCAGGTTGATCACCAGCAGACAACCGGTACCGCTACCGCCATCGGGATTGCGCCCGGCCATACGTTCCAGCTGATCCATGCCCCTTTTTCGCAAGATAATGGCGATTATCTGGTAACAAAAACCTGGCTTCAGATTGAAGAGAACCGCTACGCCAGCGGCGATGAAGGTGACAGTTCAAGGCTGATAAGCTTCAGTGTGATCCCCGCCTCGCTGGTGTACAGACCTGAGCAAAAAACAGCATGGCCACGGACATATGGCCCGCAAACTGCTCGCGTCGTGGGGCCTGCAGGGGAAACCATCTGGACGGATAAATACGGGCGCGTGAAGGTAAAGTTTCACTGGGACCGGCTGGGAAGCAGTGATGAAAACAGTTCCTGCTGGGTGCGCGTATCCAGTGCGTGGGCTGGCCAGGGGTTTGGTGGTGTGCAGATCCCGCGTGTTGGCGATGAAGTGGTGATTGATTTTATTAATGGCGATCCCGATCGCCCCATCGTCACCGGGCGCGTTTATAACGAGGCTAATATGCCGCCCTGGACGCTGCCCGCCGCAGCAACGGTGATGGGCTTCATGACACGCTCAAAAACCGGCAACTGCGACAATGCCAGTTACCTGTTGTTTGAAGATAAACTCGGTGCTGAACGTATCGATTTGCACGCCGAAAAGGACATGAACGTCACGGTCGAAAATGACCAGATGATCACCGTTGACGGTAACCGTAGCCTGACGGTGCAAGGCGAATTAAAGGATGAAATAACCAAAAAGGCGGATTTCAAATATCACGCTACCCGCACCACAGACGTCGACGATAAAGAGACGCGCACTGTGGGAAATGGCGAAGAAACGACTATCGCCAATGGCCGTATCCTGAACGTCACCAGCGGCGGAGAAACCATTACCGTAAAAGGCAATCATAGTGAAGATATTGATGGCACACTGTCGCAGCACGCTACTGGCCTGGTGAGCTATACCTTTGATAATGGCGTAAAGGCGTTTATCACTGGCGATCGTGCAGAGCATATCTCGCAGAACCTGACACAAACCCTGCAGGGAAATCAGGTCACGACCATTGAAGGATCGTGGACGCAGAAAATCGCGCAGGGGGCGACAATCTCCTCGCCAAAATTAATTACCATCCAAAGTGATGAAAAGGTGCATATCAAAACACCACATGCGCTTGAATACAAAGATCATAAAGAAACGGTGTCATTGTTTTCTTTTGATTTCACTGCGCTCAAGGTGGTGACAGAAGGCGCGTCATTTACCGCCACGGCCATAAGTAAGGTGGGGTTAACCAATTTGAAGTTCGACAAATCGGCGTTTGATTTGGCGTCCAGCGAAGGTCGGGTGGCGTTTACCAATGCCATGATGCAATACGGCCAGGTTATGGCCTCGGTGCATGGTATCACGATGTTTATGTAAGGGATTGAAAGCATGAAAGTTACGATTATTTTTTCCGTGATATTTATTGTCGGCATGGTGGCTTACATCGTGTATCTCTTTAATCGCGATCATAAAATCCAGACACTGGGCCGGGAGATGCAGGCTACGGTTGAAGATGTCAGTTATATCAGTTCAAACGATAACGGCACGATTAATATAAAATACCGGCTGGCGCTCAACGAGGGTGAAACGCCGAGGTCTGTAGAAGGAAAAGAGACGATTTCCGCCTTTAATGCCGCAAAGATACAGAAAGGCAATAAAGTGGATATAAAGTACCTTGATGATCAACACATTCTGTTTGTTTTTGATAAACAGCAGATGCCGGGAAGTTAGCTGCTAAAGGAAGCGAGGCTACTCTTCGGCAGCCTCATCTGGCTTATTTAATTTTACGGCTGAGATCGTCAAGCTTACTTTCCAGCGATCGGACGCTGCGCGCTAATTCATCAACGTTGCGGCTTAATTCATCATTTCGCTTTTCCAGTTTCTGGTTGTCGCGTGTAATGTCCGACAGCATTTTTTTCATCTCTTCGATGTCTCTTTTCTGCTTCGGCGCATCTTCCTGAATATCTCTCAGTTTGCTGACTCTCAATTCGGACGAGGGGCCGATGGTTTCGTTACCCGCGCTGTCTCTGGTCCCAAAAATGGCGACAGAGTTTGATTCATTACCGTTCGTGTTCAGATAAACCGCTTTGCCGGCGGCATGTCCATATGTTGCAGGCAAAAACGTAAGCAGCCCGATAGCGACAGTTACTGATTTGATCATTCTCACTCCTTAATATTCAAAATTTTGCGTCAAAAAGGGGGCCACATCACCGCTATATAAATACGAAACATAGGGTCTTGTCTGCTACCTCTTCCCGGTAGTCTTGATGCACTAAAAATCGGCGGTGGATGATGGCAAAATCCACAGGAAAGGGATTGCAGGAGGCAAAAAAAGCGGTTTTAGTTCGACAAATGCCTTATGACAAATTCTGATTTTCAACTATTTTTTGAATGTCATAAAAACAAAATATTTCGGTAATAATGCTGTGGTAGGTGCTGTTTAATTTATTGATTTTATTAATTTTTAAATGAGCTGGTGACGATATTTTTCCGTTGTCATTAAACAGTAACATTCATTGCATATAACTGTCATCAAAGTGTCCTATTTTGCTCCGAGTAGCAACTCAAACAACGATTTACGACCCTTGCAGGAGACATTATGAACGTTATGCGTACCACTGTCGCAACTGTTGTCGCCGCGACCTTTTCTCTGAGCGCTTTCGCCGCCAGCGCAGCTGCAAGCCTGACAGGTGCGGGTGCAACTTTCCCGGCGCCGGTGTATGCCAAATGGGCGGATACCTATCAAAAAGAAACCGGTAACAAGATTAACTACCAGGGTATCGGTTCTTCCGGTGGCGTGAAACAAATTACCGCTAAAACAGTGGATTTCGGTGCCTCTGATGCTCCGCTGGCTGACGATAAACTGGCTCAGGAAGGTCTGTTCCAGTTCCCGACCGTTATCGGTGGGATTGTACTGGCTATCAACGTTCCGGGCATCAAATCCGGTGAGCTGGTGCTGGACGGTAAAACGCTGGGTGATATCTACCTGGGCAATATCAAAAAATGGGATGACGCAGCCATTGCGAAACTCAACCCAGGCCTGAAACTGCCTTCACAGAACATTGCTGTCGTTCGTCGTGCCGATGGTTCCGGTACCTCTTTCGTGTTCACCAACTACCTGGCGAAAGTGAACGAAGAGTGGAAATCAAAAGTGGGTTCCGGCTCTACGGTTAACTGGCCGACCGGCCTGGGTGGTAAAGGTAACGACGGTATTGCGGCATTTGTACAACGTCTGCCGGGTTCCATTGGTTATGTTGAATATGCTTATGCTAAGCAAAACAACCTGACCTACACCAAACTGATGTCCGCTGATGGTAAAGCGGTAAGCCCGACGGAGACTAGCTTCTCTAACGCGGCGAAAGATATCGACTGGAGCAAATCTTTTGCTCAGGATCTGACGAACCAGAAAGGCGCAGATGTGTGGCCAATCACCTCTACCACTTTCATCCTGGTACATAAAGAGCAGGCTAAACCGGAACAAGGCGCTGAAGTCCTGAAATTCTTCGACTGGGCGTACAAAAACGGCGGCAAACAAGCGAATGAACTCGACTATGCCACCCTGCCGGAAAGCGTAGTAACCCAGGTTCGCGCTGCATGGAAAGCCAACGTGAAAGACAGCAGCGGTAAGGCACTGTACTAATAGCAGATTTTTGAAGAATATGGCGGGTGGCGCTTACACCACTCGCCTTACAGATTCTCTGTAGGCCCGTAAGCGTGCACACGCGCCGACGGGCGAATTCGTAAGACGTTAAACTAAAGAGTAATTTATGGCTGCAACCAAGCCGGCATTTAACCCACCGGGTAAAAAAGGCGACATGATCTTCAGCGCACTGGTAAGACTGGCTGCGCTGATTGTGCTATTGCTGCTCAGTGGCATTATCGTTTCTCTGATTTTTTCCGCCTGGCCAAGCATACAGAAGTTTGGTTTCGCGTTTTTATGGACCAAAGAGTGGGATGCGCCGAACGATATCTATGGTGCGCTGGTACCGATTTACGGCACCATCGTGACCTCAGTTATCGCCCTGCTGATCGCGGTTCCTGTTAGTTTTGGTATTGCCCTGTTTCTGACTGAGCTGGCGCCGAACTGGCTGAAACGTCCGCTGGGTATCGCCATTGAACTGCTGGCGGCCATTCCAAGTATCGTTTATGGCATGTGGGGCCTGTTTATCTTCGCTCCGCTGTTCGCCACCTATTTCCAGGAGCCGGTGGGCAATGTGCTCTCCAATATTCCATTTGTGGGGGCGCTGTTTGAAGGCCCGGCGTTTGGTATTGGCATTCTGGCGGCCGGGGTGATCCTCGCTATTATGATTATTCCGTACATTGCGGCAGTGATGCGCGATGTCTTTGAACAAACGCCGGTGATGATGAAAGAGTCGGCTTACGGCATTGGCTGCACCACGTGGGAAGTGATATGGCGCATCGTGTTGCCGTTCACCAAAAACGGGGTCATAGGCGGCGTTATGCTGGGGCTTGGCCGCGCACTGGGTGAAACCATGGCGGTGACCTTTATCATCGGTAACACCTATCAGCTCGACAGCGCTTCGCTGTTTATGCCGGGCAACAGCATTACCTCCGCGCTGGCGAATGAGTTTGCCGAAGCCGAATCTGGATTGCATGTAGCGGCACTGATGGAGCTGGGCCTGATCCTGTTCGTGATCACCTTTATTGTGCTGGCCATCTCGAAAGTGATGATCCTGCGTCTGGCAAAAAATGAGGGGGCACGCTGATGGCTACGCTTGAAATGCAAAGCACGGCAGAGCTGGCCGAATCACGTCGTAAAATGCAGGCGCGTCGCCGTCTGAAAAACCGGATTGCATTGACATTGTCGATGGCGACCATGGCATTTGGCTTGTTCTGGCTGGTGTGGATCCTGCTGTCTACCGTCTCACGGGGTTTCGACGGCATGTCTTTGGCACTGTTCACCGAAATGACACCGCCGCCGAATACGGCTGGGGGCGGGCTGGCGAATGCGCTGGCGGGCAGTGGTCTGCTGATCCTTTGGGCGACGGTTATCGGTACACCGCTGGGCATTCTGGCGGGGATTTATCTGGCGGAGTATGGCCGTAAGTCTCTACTGGCGGAAGTGATCCGCTTTATCAATGATATTCTGCTTTCCGCACCGTCGATTGTGGTTGGCCTGTTCGTCTACACCATTGTGGTCGCGCAGATGCAGCACTTCTCCGGCTGGGCTGGCGTGATTGCGCTGGCGCTGTTGCAGGTGCCGATTGTTATCCGTACCACGGAAAACATGCTGAAACTGGTGCCGGACAGTCTGCGTGAAGCGGCGTATGCGCTGGGCACCCCGAAGTGGAAGATGATTGCCTCTATTACCCTGAAAGCCTCTGTCTCGGGGATCATGACTGGTGTACTGCTGGCGGTTGCGCGTATTGCAGGTGAAACTGCCCCGCTGCTGTTTACGGCACTCTCTAACCAGTTCTGGAGCACCGATATGATGCAGCCTATTGCGAACTTGCCGGTGACGATTTTCAAATTTGCCATGAGCCCGTTTGCCGAATGGCAACAGCTGGCCTGGGCCGGGGTTCTGATTATTACACTCTGTGTACTGTTGCTGAATATTCTGGCGCGCGTGATTTTCGCGAAGAGTAAACACGGTTAATTTTTGCGACGCGGCGACAGCGGCGTCGAGTTGAGGAACGAAATAAATGAGTATGGTTGAGACGACGCCGGGCAAAATTCAGGTTCGTGATTTGAACTTCTATTACGGCAAATTCCATGCACTGAAAAACATCAGCCTGGATATTGCCAAAAATCAGGTGACGGCGTTTATCGGGCCTTCAGGCTGTGGTAAATCAACGCTGCTGCGTACTTTCAATAAAATGTTCGAACTCTATCCGGAACAGCGCGCCGAAGGCGAGATCCTGCTGGATGGTGACAACATTCTCACCAATACGCAGGATATCGCGCTGTTGCGTGCGAAAGTCGGCATGGTTTTCCAGAAGCCGACGCCGTTCCCGATGTCGATTTACGACAACATCGCTTTTGGTGTGCGTCTGTTTGAAAAGCTCTCCCGTGCCGATATGGACGAACGTGTGCAATGGGCTTTGACCAAGGCCGCATTATGGAATGAAACCAAGGATAAACTTCATCAGAGCGGCTACTCTCTCTCCGGTGGTCAGCAGCAGCGCCTGTGTATTGCTCGTGGGATCGCTATCCGCCCGGAAGTGCTGTTGTTGGATGAGCCGTGTTCGGCACTTGACCCGATTTCAACCGGTCGTATTGAAGAACTGATCACTGAACTGAAACAGGATTACACCGTGGTTATCGTTACCCACAACATGCAGCAGGCTGCGCGTTGTTCCGATCACACGGCATTTATGTACCTCGGTGAACTGATTGAGTTTAGCAATACGGATGATCTGTTCACCAAGCCGAAAAAGAAACAAACCGAAGACTACATTACCGGGCGCTACGGTTGATATGCCCGAGCCGCAAAGGTTTAAGCAACCTTGTATTCACGAGAATTTTGTCGGGCATTTGGAGTTGAACCATGGACAACCTCAACCTTAATAAACATATTTCCGGGCAGTTCAACGCTGAGCTGGAAAGCATTCGCACTCAGGTAATGACCATGGGTGGGATGGTGGAGCAGCAGCTTTCTGATGCGATCACCGCCATGCACAACCAGGACAGCGAGCTGGCAAAGCGCGTTGTTGAAGGCGACAAACAGGTGAATATGATGGAAGTCGCCATCGATGAAGCCTGTGTGCGTATCATTGCTAAACGCCAGCCGACAGCGAGCGATTTGCGTCTGGTGATGGCCATTATCAAGACCATTGCCGAGCTGGAACGTATTGGCGACGTGGCGGATAAAATTTGCCGTACGGCGCTGGAGAAATTTTCTCAACAGCACCAGCCACTGCTGGTGAGCCTGGAGTCGCTGGGTCGCCACACCGTGCAGATGCTGCATGATGTGCTGGATGCATTCGCCCGCATGGATCTGGACGAAGCCGTGCGCATTTACCGCGAAGATAAAAAAGTGGATCAGGAATACGAAGGCATCGTGCGTCAGTTAATGACCTATATGATGGAAGATTCCCGTACTATTCCCAGTGTTCTGACTGCGCTGTTCTGCGCCCGATCTATCGAGCGTATCGGCGACCGTTGCCAGAATATTTGCGAATACATTTTCTACTTCGTGAAGGGACAGGATTTCCGTCACGTGGGTGGTGACGAGCTGGATAAGTTGCTGGCCGGGAAAGACCCAAAGGAATAAAGACTCACGCGTTATCGCTAAAAAGAACCCCCTCGTTGCTGAGGGGGTTTTTGTTTCAGGCTTTCTCCAGCATCCTGGAGGCCATGCTTTCAATATCTTCGCACTGCCACAGCTTCTCACGCCACGGTTGCGGGATGCCCTTCACGCCGTAATAAGCACCAGCAAGCTGGCCGACAATGGCGGCAGTGGTATCTGCATCATCGCCAAGGTTAGTGGCCAGCAGGATCGTCTCTTCAAAATCATGACCCTGCATGAAACACCACAGCGCGGCTTCCAGGCTCTGGACGCAGTAGCCAGTGCCGAAGATGTCCGCCCGTGATTTTTGCAGATAGCGACCTTCTGCAATGTGGCGAAGTTTTTCGGGCTCCGGTAACTGCGGAATAGCCGTCACTATGTCGTGCTTGTTTTTTCCGTTCAGCGCATTTATCAACATTTGAGCAAAAAGGCGGCAACTGGCGACAGCTTCCGGCGCGGCATGCGTGGTGCGTGAGGAGGCTTCGGCATACTCCAGCGCTTGCGTCACATCCGGGTAATACCACAACACCACAGGAGCAAGACGCATCAGCGAGCCGTTACCCGCGGTTCGCGGATCGCTGGAACCGGCAAACGGTTCGCCATCATTGGCGAATTTTTGCAGCGCGCCCGCCACGGTCATGCCGATGTCAAAGCAGTGACCCGTTGAGCTTAAATAACCCCACTTCCACCAGTTCAGATAACGGTTCATCTGATCTTTGGCATCAAAACCGTGGCAAGAAAGCAGGCTCTCAGCCAGACACAGCGCCATCGAGGTATCGTCTGTCCATTGCCCTGCCTGTAAATGAAACGGGCCGCCGCCCACCATATCGCTGACAGGTGGGAAAGAGTCTTTCGGGCTGAACTCCACCGTGGTGCCCACGGCATCGCCAGCGGCGAGCCCAAGAAGGCAACCCTGATAGCGTTCGATCAACTCAGGCATCGGTGTACTCCTTTTGCGTTGTCATCAGGAAAAATCGGCCCACAGCCGCAGTTTTCCGCAGTGTAAACAACGGAATAAATACCCCTGGCAGTCTCCACCATCCCGCAAATATTGCGCTAATTTATCGTATTCAATACCGATCGCGTGGCAGTCAGCATGCAGATCGACAAACTGATCCAGTTTATCGGCAATTTCTTCCCAGCCGACATAACCGACAAAGGCGCAAAAATCGTTGCAGTGTGCCAGCCAGTGCTCTTGTTGCCACCCGCAGTACCCGGGAGTTCGTTCAGTAAGCTCAATCAGGCTGGCCTCAGGCCAGGGGTTTTTGAAACCGGTGAATTCACCTTCATAGTCAAATTCACCTTCTACGCCATCAATGCTGGCTTCATCCTGAAAGCTGCCATCGAATTTTTGCGCAGCAGAGCCGTCTGCAATACACCACGGGCAGAGGTAATCAATCTCTTCTCTGCTATAGAACGGATTGGTGTAATACACCCCGGTCGATTGCTGACAGCAGGCGCATGTGACGATTTTGTCGTCGAAAAAGACCCCCGTTTCAAGGGGTTGAGGGTGATATTTAAATACCGGTAAAGGGCGATTTGCCTGAGCCATAAAAACATCCTGTTTAGTGGTTGGGTTTAACGCGTAAGAGTCCACCCGCGTGCGCGCCACAGCGCTGGCAACTGCGCTAACTCCGTGAATGTCGTCACTCTCGGGTGGTCGATAGGCTTGTTATGCGGATCGGCGCAGAAGTAAAACACTTCCATTCCCGCCGCAATGCCTGACTGGGCACCGGCGGTGGAGTCATCCACCAGAATGCAGTTTACCGGATCAACCTTCAGGGCCTCAGCCGCATGGTACATTAACGCCGGATCGGGCTTCCAGCGTTGGATGTCATAACCACTGAACAGTTTGTCAGGAAAGTGATGTAGCAAACCTAATTTGCCCAGCGAGTGTT
The DNA here is from genome assembly GCF_032052965.1 of Kosakonia sp. GTDB lineage: Bacteria > Pseudomonadota > Gammaproteobacteria > Enterobacterales > Enterobacteriaceae > Kosakonia. Next base: position 50,544 of record NZ_DAMBVN010000020.1, on the reverse strand, counting down.
GCATTTTGCTGACCGGTCCGTTAGAAACCACGCACATGGGTACGCTTACCGCATCCAGCAGCGCCCCGGCACCAGCAATGACGTCCAGCTCTGTATCAAACAGCCGTGCCACTTCCGCGCGGTAGAGGGGCTCCAGCGCTTCTTTCGCCAGCGTTACCCCATGCTCTTGTGCAATCACATCAATAATTTCGTACAGCTTCATGCCCTTAAAGCGTTTAAAGACGGTATCCAGATCCAGGGTGATGCCAAATTCCTTAAACATATGCACGTAAGCGCGGGAACAAATTACCTCACTGTCGACCAGGGTGCCGTCACAGTCGAAAAATACTGCTTCAATTTGGGACATGCCGTTTCCTGTTTCGTGTTTAGTTTAACGTTTACTTAACGCAGATGGCGGGACGCAATCGTTGCCGTATAAGTAAATTCAATGAAAAAAAGTGTGTGATAACCGTCAACATTGTCTCATTTTGGTATAGGATAGCGACGAATTTTCCCTCCTATTCCGGAAATTGATAATGAGCCAACAACACACTACCCAGCCGTCGGGCCAGGGGATGCTTGAGCGCGTCTTTAAATTGCGCGAGCATGGCACATCGGCACGCACCGAAGTGATCGCCGGTTTTACGACGTTTTTGACGATGGTGTATATCGTTTTTGTTAACCCCCAAATTTTAGGCGTCGCCGGAATGGATACCAGCGCAGTATTTGTGACCACCTGTCTGATTGCTGCCTTCGGCAGTATTCTGATGGGGCTGGTGGCCAACTTACCCGTCGCACTGGCTCCGGCCATGGGACTGAATGCGTTCTTCGCCTTTGTCGTGGTTGGCGCAATGGGCCTGCCATGGCAAATCGGAATGGGCGCTATTTTCTGGGGTGCTGTTGGCCTGCTGTTGCTGACCGTATTCCGTGTGCGTTACTGGATGATTGCCAACATTCCGGTCAGCCTGCGTGTTGGGATCACCAGTGGTATCGGTTTATTTATCGGTATGATGGGGCTGAAAAACGCCGGTGTTATCGTGCCGAATAAAGAGACGCTGGTGAGCATTGGTAACCTGACGTCCCACAGCGTTCTGCTCGGTGTTCTCGGTTTCTTCATTATCGCTATTCTTGCTTCCCGCAGCATTCACGCAGCCGTACTGGTGTCGATCGTGGTGACCACATTGTTGGGCTGGATGCTGGGTGATGTGCAGTATCACGGCATCGTTTCTGCGCCGCCGAGCGTGGCGACGGTCGTGGGTAATGTCGATCTTGCCGGTTCTTTTAATATCGGCCTCGCTGGCGTGATTTTCTCCTTCATGCTGGTCAACCTGTTTGACTCTTCTGGTACGTTGATTGGCGTAACGGATAAAGCCGGGCTGGTGGATGAGAACGGTAAATTCCCGCGCATGAAGCAAGCGCTGTTTGTTGACAGTATCTCGTCGGTTGCCGGTTCTTTTATCGGCACCTCTTCGGTAACGGCCTATATTGAGTCATCCTCCGGCGTGTCGGTGGGTGGGCGTACTGGCCTGACGGCTGTCGTCGTGGGGCTGCTGTTCCTGCTGGTCATTTTCCTGTCACCGCTGGCGGGCATGGTGCCTGGCTATGCCGCTGCGGGCGCGTTGATCTACGTTGGCGTACTGATGACGTCCAGCCTGGCGCGAGTGAAGTGGGAAGACCTGACTGAAGCGGTACCGGCGTTTATCACAGCGGTGATGATGCCATTTAGCTTCTCTATTACCGAAGGTATCGCGCTTGGCTTTATCTCTTACTGCGTGATGAAGATCGGTACCGGACGTTTTCGCGATCTCAGCCCGTGCGTGATTGTGGTTGCGTTACTGTTCCTGCTGAAAATCATCTTTATTGACGCGCATTGATGCGTCATTCCCCTCTCCCGGCCGGGAGAGGGGAAACCCATTACCGTTTAACGCGCTGAATATAGTCGGCAAAGGCCGTTAACTGGCCTGTCAGATGGTCAAGCGTGCTTTGATCGATCACTTCCCCCATCTGCTGATCCACTTTGTTCTGGATCACGCCGCCCATGAATTCCGGTTTGTTCATTACCATTGCATCAAGGAAAACGAGGATCTGACGCAGGTGATACTGGCAGCGCGCGCCGCCAATCGCACCCATTGAGCTGGTCTGAATCAATACTGGTTTCCCGGCCAGCGGCTGTTCCGGCAGGCGGGACAGCCAGTCAATTGCGTTCTTCAGCCCGCCCGGTACGGAGTAGTTATATTCCGGCGTGACAATAACTACGCCATCGGCCGCATGAATTTGCGCGGCAATGGCCTGAACACTGTCCGGAAACCCTTCTTCCTGTTGAATGTCCGCGTCGTATAGCGGAATACCCCCGATAGACGGCAGAGGCGTGACGTCCATACCTGCAGGGGCGAGTTTCGGCAGCGTGCGGGCAACCATAGCGTTAAATGAGCCTTTACGCAGGCTCCCGAGTAGTGTCACAACTTTGAGTTCAGCAGACATTGATGACTCCTTGCTCACGGATCAGTGAGGGATCAGGGATTTTTCGGCTGGTAAGCTGGTAAATCGCATCAAGCGGGAGGCTGGATCATTGGCGCGTGTTTGCACATCGGTGAGGTAACGCCACCCTTTTTGACTGTCAAATTCCCAGATTTTCAAACTTTCGATAGCAGGTGCAACGGCGACCGACCAGATTAAAACATCTTCAGCATCACACATGACTTCAACTTGCGCCAGTTCAGCCACGCGCAGTCGCCCGGAGCCCGGCAACAATTGCAGCAGACCCGGATCATCCTGCATTTGGTGGATAAGTTTCATCACGCTCTGGCGCAACGTCAGTAGTTGAATTTGTGCCTCGTTGGGATCGTTCTGGTTATTGATCCACAGTTGCTCGTTACCGGTGAAGGTATATTGCTTTTGCCCATGAGGACTGTGAAAGCCGCGGGTGGCACGCTGAAGCTCCATATCCAGACCGCATTCGCCTTCGGTGGTAAGTGCGACCCCTACCATGTTTCCGGCATAGGCCAGCGAAAAGTGCGGCAGGCTGCTATCGGCAAACACGGGCTTGCCACCCGGCAGGATGACGATCTCCGGCAGCTCGCCGATGCCGTAAAGCATAAACATCATTTCGGCGAGCAACGCACGTGAAGCCAGGTAACGCGAGCGGCGATGCTCAGGAAGCTGACGGGCGCTGTCATGGCAGGAGAGCGGCAATCGTGTGGAAACGAGGTGCCCCTCTGAAAGAATCCCTCTTGCAAAATGCGTAGCCATTTTTCGCTCCGTGATAATGGTCTGAGTTAGTCGAATCGGTGACCAATATTATCGCCGATAGTAAATAGGTTTTAATGCGGAAATTCGCATCTGAAAAGTCCTAACGGGTGATATTTACACTTTCTTTAGATAATCCTAAATCTGACCACCACACCACACTCATTCATCGTTCCACAAGGGTTTGAGGGCAAAACTGGCAGGGTGATAAGGTTAATCGTGTGTGTGCTGTATAATATACCCGAGCCGGAGGGGTCGCTCATCTGAAGCCAGGGCGGGCAGCCGAAAACCGGTCCTGCCCGCTGTTTTACCCGGTTTATTTGCCAATACAGAAGCTGGAGAAAATACGTCCCAGTAAATCATCGGAAGTGAACTCGCCGGTGATTTCGCTTAAGTTTTGCTGAGCCAGGCGCAGTTCCTCGGCCAGTAACTCTCCCGCCCAGGCTCCTAGCAGTTGTGCTTTACCCTGCTGCAGATGCTCTGCCGCTGCTTCCAGCGCTTGCAAATGGCGACGACGTGCGAGGAAGCCGCCTTCCATGCTGGTATCAAAACCCATGCTCTGTTTAAGGTGCTGGCGCAGGATCTCAACGCCCTCGCCGGTGCGCGCAGAAAGACGAACAAGTGAGTGACTACCCACCTCGCTGATACCCAGCGTCTCGCCTGTCACATCCGCTTTGTTGCGCACAACCGTGATCGGCAACCTGGCGGGCAATCGGGCAATAAAGTCCGGCCAGATTTCTGCGGGATCTATGGCGTCAGTCGTGGTGCCATCGACCATAAACAGCACGCGATCCGCTTGCTCAATTTCCTGCCACGCACGCTCAATACCGATGCGCTCAACCTCATCGCTGGCCTCGCGCAGACCTGCTGTATCGATAATATGCAACGGCATACCATCAATATGAATGTGTTCGCGTAGCACGTCGCGGGTGGTGCCGGCAATGTCGGTAACGATGGCGGCTTCACGACCTGCCAGTGCATTCAGCAGGCTGGATTTACCAGCGTTTGGTCGACCTGCGATCACCACCTTCATTCCTTCTCGCAGCAGGCTCCCCTGGCGCGCTTCGGCACGTACTGCGTCGAGATCGGCAATCACACCATTCAATTGCGCTTCGATTTTGCCATCAGAAAGAAAGTCGATTTCTTCGTCCGGGAAATCAATGGCCGCTTCGACATAGATGCGCAAGTGAGTAAGTGCTTCCACAAGGTGATTGACCCGGGCGGAAAATGCCCCTTGCAGCGAGTTCAGCGCTGAGCGGGCGGCCTGCACTGAACTGGCATCAATCAAATCGGCAATGGCTTCTGCCTGCGCCAGGTCAAGCTTATCGTTGAGAAATGCGCGCTCAGAAAACTCCCCTGGTCTGGCGATGCGCAGCCCTGGCAGTGTCAGGATGCGTTTTAACAGCAGATCGAGGATCACCGGGCCGCCATGCCCCTGCAGTTCCAGCACATCTTCACCGGTGAAAGAATTCGGCCCTGGGAACCACAGGGCGATGCCCTGATCCAGTGCTGTACCGTCTGCATCCTGAAACGGCAGATAGTCGGCATAACGCGGTTTTGGCAGCTTGCCCAACACTGCCTGAGCAACATCGCGCGCCTGGCGGCCGGAAATACGCAGGATGCCCACACCACCGCGACCCGGAGGGGTGGCCTGGGCGACAATCGTGTCGTTATGGCTCATGGTTTGTTTTCCAAAATCTCAAAATAAAAAAGGCGGTCAGTTGACCGCCTTGTCTGAATTTTACTCGTATCAGGAGCTTTTCTTCTCGCGGCTATGCAAACCACGTTTCTCCAGACCACGATAAATCAGTTGCTGCTGAAGAATGGTTACCAGGTTGCTGACGATATAGTACAGCACCAGACCTGACGGGAACCACAGGAAGAACACCGTGAAGATGACCGGCATAAAGGTCATGATTTTCTGCTGCATCGGGTCGGTCACGGTGGTCGGCGACATCTTCTGAATGAAGAACATCGTTACGCCCATCAGGATCGGCAGGATGTAGTACGGGTCTTGCGCAGACAGGTCATGGATCCACAGGGCGAACGGCGCATGACGCAGTTCAATGGAGCCCATCAACATGTAATACAGCGCCAGGAAGATTGGCATCTGAATGAGCAGCGGGAAGCAACCGCCCAGCGGGTTTACTTTCTCCGCTTTGTACAGCGCCATCATCTCCTGACTCATACGCTGTTTATCGTCACCCAAACGTTCACGCATAGCCTGAATTTTCGGCTGCAGCATGCGCATTTTCGCCATTGAGGTGTACTGCGCTTTAGTCAGCGGGTACATGATGCCACGGACGATAAAGGTGATAGCGATGATTGAGAAGCCCCAGTTACCCAGGAAGCTGTGGATCCATTTCAGCAGTTTGAACAGCGGCTGAGAGATAAACCACAACCAACCGTAATCCACGGTCAGATCCAGGTGCGGTGCAGCTGCAGCCATTTTGTCCTGAATTTCCGGACCCACCCACAGGGTGCTGTTCAGCAGACCTGTCTGGCCAGGCTGAACCGTTATCGGCTGAGATTTATAGCCGATAGCCGCAACGCCATTGCCCAGGTTGCTGGTGTAGAAGTTGTTTGCACCATCGTTACGCGGGATCCAGGCTGTCGCAAAATACTGTTGCAACATCGCCACCCAACCGCCATTAGAGCTGACGTTCAGGTTTTCGTTATCGGCGATGTTATCGAACTTGTATTTCTCATACTTCGCATCAGGTGTGGAGTAGGCTGCGCCGCGGAAGGTATGCAGCGCAAAGTTGCTGCTGCCTGTGTCACGGTGAGCCGGCAGATTAATGGATTGTTTCAGCTGGCCGAAGGTTGCCACTTCCAGCGGTTTTTCGCTGGTGTTCTGCACGCTATAACCAACGTTCACCGCATATTCACCGCGTTTCAGGGTGAAGGTTTTGGTGAAGGTGTTGCCCGCGGCATCAGTATAGGTCAGCGGGATTGCCAGTTCGTTCTGGCCATCCGCCAGCACAAACGCATCTTTTTCCACGTTATACAGCGGACGCGGACCATTTGCCGGGTTATCCGGGCCATTCGGACCGGTCAGGCCGCTTTGCGCCTGGTAGATAAATTCCGGGGTGGTTTCCAGCAGTTGGAACGGCTCGCTGGAGCCCAACTCTTTCGGGTAACCCGGAAGTTGCGCCTGCTCAACATCACCACCACGGGTGTTGATGGTCAGATCAAGCACATCGGTCTTAACCGTTATCAGTTTCCCCTGGCCACTGGCCGGCACGCCCTGGTTGGCTGCGCTACCCGCTGCGGTGGTCGTAGTCTGCGTGGTCTGTTGCGCCGGAGGAGGATTTTTATCCTTCTCCCACGTCTGCCAGATCATGAAAGACACGAACAACAAAGCGATGATAAAAAGATTGCGTTGCGAATCCATCGTTAGTGTTCTCTGGTTTTAGAAGGTCCTGGCGGGACGGGATCGTCTCCACCCGGGTGTAAAGGGTGGCATTTTAATACGCGTTTCACTGTCAACCAACTGCCTTTTATCACTCCAAACCTGCGCAATGCCTCAATTCCATAGTGAGAGCAAGACGGCGTGAAACGGCAGTGCGGCCCAAGTAGCGGACTAATCAGGCGCTGATAGACCCTGATCAGGCCTATCAGGACCCTTGAGCCAGGCGACAATGGCGGCGCCATAATTTTTCCAACGCTTCCGAGAGAGCACGGTTATCGAGGTCGGCAACCCCTTTCTTCGCCACCACCACAAAATCCATTGCCGGCAGTTCATGCTGGCGTAAACGGAAACTTTCACGCGTCAGACGTTTAATCCGATTGCGTTCATGGGCACGTTTGACGTTTTTTTTGGCGACGGTAAGACCGATACGGGGATGCCCCAGCGAATTCAGGCGGCCGAGGATGGTAATTTGCGGCGTGCCAGCCCGTTGTGGCTGCTGGAAGACGAAAGTGAAATGAGTGGGAGTTAACAAACGTAACTCCCTGGGAAAAGCGAGCTTAACCACTCAGGGGTTAGCTTTATTACTTGGAAACGGTCAGACGTGCGCGGCCTTTAGCGCGACGACGAGCCAGAACCTGGCGACCATTTTTAGTAGCCATACGAGCACGGAAGCCGTGAGAACGGTTGCGCTTCAGTACAGACGGTTGAAAAGTGCGTTTCATGGCGATTTCTACCTAAACTTGAATAAATTCACTGACTTTTGCGTATGCCTGAACGGATATCGAACGACTGGCGCGCAAGCCATGGGTAATTAAAGAGGCCGGATTGTAATAATTGTACACTCCGGAGTCAATTCTCTTTCCTTATAGCGCACGTATTTTCGCACATAATCGCGCGAAAAATAAGCAGCATTCGACGACAGAATAAGAGCATAACGCGCCGGGGGCAGGATTATACGGAGCTCGTTACAAAGCGCAAGGATCCTCGAGGATCTTCATTAGATCGTTTAAGCCATAAATCGGCATTACTCATTAAATTTTCCAATATGCGGCCTAAATCGTCCCGCGGCTGGCCCTGGATCGTTTACACTTACCCGGTTCCAAATCGCCCTGTGGATAAATCGTGAAGAATCTGTGAGAAACACAAGATCTCTGACGCGGTTTACGCTATGATCCGCGGTCCCGATCGCGATCCAGGATCGTGAGCAGGGCAAAAAAACCGTAAATAGCGGTTCGCACGTCACCCGGTTGGGTCTTATCGACGTGTGTCAAAAAACATTAATGTTTCTGTCTTTACTATTTATCGATTTTCGTTCGAGTGGAGTCCGCCGTGTCACTTTCGCTTTGGCAGCAGTGTCTTGCCCGACTGCAGGATGAGTTACCAGCCACAGAATTCAGTATGTGGATACGCCCTTTGCAGGCGGAACTGAGCGATAACACGTTGGCTTTGTATGCGCCAAACCGTTTTGTCCTCGATTGGGTTAGAGATAAATATCTCAACAATATCAATGGACTGCTGAATGACTTCTGCGGTGCGGACGCCCCACAACTGCATTTTGAAGTCGGTTCCCGCCCGGTTAACCAGACTCTGAGAGAGCCCGCCAGTGTTGCCGCGCCCGCTCAGGCTGCTCAGGTGATCGTGCAACGCGCTGCGCCTGCCGCGCGCCCAGGCTGGGACAATGTTCCTGCGCCGGCGGAACCCACCTACCGCTCTAACGTTAATGTGAAACATACCTTTGATAACTTCGTTGAAGGTAAATCTAACCAGCTGGCGCGCGCGGCAGCCCGTCAGGTGGCCGACAACCCAGGCGGCGCTTATAATCCGCTGTTTTTATATGGCGGCACCGGTCTTGGTAAAACCCACCTGCTGCATGCGGTGGGCAACGGTATTGTGGCGCGCAAGCCCAATGCCAAAGTGGTGTATATGCACTCCGAGCGTTTTGTCCAGGACATGGTAAAAGCCCTGCAAAACAATGCGATCGAAGAGTTTAAACGCTACTACCGTTCCGTTGATGCGCTGCTGATTGACGATATTCAATTCTTTGCCAATAAAGAACGATCCCAGGAAGAGTTTTTCCACACCTTTAACGCCCTGCTGGAAGGCAATCAGCAGATCATTCTTACCTCGGATCGTTATCCGAAAGAGATCAACGGCGTTGAGGATCGTCTGAAATCCCGTTTTGGCTGGGGCTTAACCGTTGCGATCGAACCTCCGGAGCTGGAAACCCGTGTGGCGATCCTGATGAAAAAAGCCGATGAAAACGATATTCGCTTGCCGGGTGAAGTCGCTTTCTTTATTGCAAAACGTCTGCGCTCCAACGTCCGCGAGCTGGAAGGGGCGCTGAACCGTGTTATCGCCAACGCCAACTTTACCGGCCGGGCAATTACCATTGATTTTGTGCGTGAGGCGCTGCGCGATCTGCTGGCGTTGCAGGAAAAACTCGTCACTATCGACAATATTCAAAAGACGGTGGCGGAGTATTACAAGATCAAGGTGGCGGATCTGTTGTCCAAGCGTCGCTCCCGTTCGGTTGCTCGCCCACGTCAGATGGCGATGGCGCTGGCAAAGGAGTTGACCAACCATAGTCTGCCGGAAATCGGCGATGCATTTGGCGGTCGCGACCATACTACCGTTCTGCATGCCTGCCGCAAGATTGAGCAGTTGCGTGAAGAAAGCCATGATATCAAAGAAGATTTTTCCAATTTAATCCGAACTTTATCTTCGTGACGCTATGAAATTTACCGTAGAACGTGAACATTTATTAAAGCCGCTGCAACAGGTTAGCGGCCCGCTGGGCGGACGCCCTACGTTGCCGATCCTCGGAAACCTGCTGCTTCAGGTGACCGAAGGTGCGTTGTCGCTGACCGGTACCGACCTCGAAATGGAGATGGTTGCCCGGCTTGCGCTGATGCAACCGCACGAGCAAGGCGCGACGACAGTTCCCGCGCGTAAGTTTTTTGACATCTGTCGTGGTCTGCCGGAAGGCGCAGAGATCGCGGTGCAGCTTGAAGGCGAGCGAATGCTGATCCGTTCCGGGCGCAGCCGTTTCTCGCTTTCTACCCTGCCGGCCGTCGACTTTCCGAATCTTGACGACTGGCAAAGCGAAGTGGAGTTCACGCTGCCGCAGGCGACCATGAAACGCCTGATCGAAGCGACGCAGTTTTCGATGGCTCACCAGGATGTGCGTTACTACTTAAACGGCATGCTGTTCGAAACCGAAGGTGAAGAGCTGCGCACCGTCGCTACTGATGGCCACCGTCTGGCTGTCTGCTCTATGCCGATTGGCGAATCGCTGCCAAACCATTCGGTGATCGTACCGCGTAAAGGTGTGATTGAGCTGATGCGTATGCTTGACGGCGGCGATACGCCGCTGCGTATACAGATCGGCAGCAACAATATTCGCGCGCATGTCGGCGATTTTATCTTTACTTCGAAGCTGGTTGATGGCCGTTTCCCGGATTATCGCCGCGTATTGCCGAAAAACCCGGATAAAACGCTGGAAGCGGGCTGCGACCTGTTGAAACAGGCGTTTGCGCGTGCGGCGATCCTCTCAAACGAGAAATTCCGCGGTGTGCGTCTGTACGTCAGCGAGAATCAGATCAAAATCACGGCTAACAACCCGGAGCAGGAAGAAGCGGAAGAGTTTCTCGACGTGACCTATGCCGGCAGCGAAATGGAGATCGGCTTCAACGTTAGCTATGTGTTAGATGTCCTGAATGCGCTGAAGTGCGAAAATGTGCGCATTCTGCTGACCGATTCGGTGTCGAGTGTGCAGATTGAAGACGCGGCGAGTCAAAGCGCAGCCTATGTCGTTATGCCAATGCGGCTGTAGAATCTGAAAAGGGGCTGGTTTACTTGCTATTTCGTCTTCCGGCAGTGCTCGAAATGCTCACGTACTTCGTGTACGCTCCGCTTTCTGCGCGCTGGCGGTAGATGAACTGGCTGCGACACTCACGCCCCTGGACTGATGCTCTGAACTATGTCATTGACCCGCCTTCTCATTAAAGACTTCCGTAATATCGAGAACGCAGATCTCGCGTTATCTCCCGGCTTTAATTTCCTGGTTGGCGCTAACGGCAGCGGCAAAACCAGTGTTCTGGAAGCTATCTATACGCTGGGTCATGGCCGGGCGTTTCGCAGTTTACAAATCGGCCGTGTGATCCGCCATGAGCAGGAGGCGTTTGTTCTGCATGGCCGTTTACAGGGCCAGGAGCGTGAAACCGCCATCGGGCTGACGAAAGATAAGCTTGGCGACAGCAAAGTACGCATTGACGGCACAGACGGCCATAAAGTGGCGGAACTGGCGTTGCTTATGCCTATGCAGCTGATCACGCCCGAGGGATTTACATTACTCAACGGCGGCCCCAAATACCGAAGAGCCTTCCTCGATTGGGGATGCTTTCACAACGAAGCCGGTTTTTTTACCGCCTGGAGCAATCTCAAACGGCTGCTGAAACAGCGTAACGCCGCGTTGCGCCAGGTGAGTCATTACGCGCAGCTACGTCCGTGGGATAAAGAACTGATCCCGCTGGCAGAACAGATCAGCCGCTGGCGCGCCGAGTACAGCGCAGCCATTGCTGAAGACATGGCGGATACCTGCCAACAGTTTTTGCCCGAGTTTTCCCTGACGTTCGGCTTTCAGCGTGGATGGGAAAAGGAGACGGATTACGGCGAAGTGCTGGAGCGCAATTTTGAGCGTGACCGCATGCTGACTTATACCGCGCATGGCCCGCATAAGGCGGATTTCCGCATACGGGCAGATGGCGCCCCGGTTGAAGATACGCTGTCTCGCGGGCAGCTAAAACTCCTGATGTGCGCGCTGCGCCTGGCGCAGGGGGAATTTTTAACCCGAGAAAGCGGGCGCCGCTGTTTATACCTGATAGATGATTTTGCCTCGGAACTTGATGATGCGAAGCGCGGGCTGTTAGCAAGCCGCCTGAAAGCCACGCAGTCTCAGGTTTTTGTCAGCGCGATCAGCGCCGAACACGTGATGGACATGTCGGACAAAAATTCGAAGATGTTCACCGTGGAAAAGGGTAAAATAACGGATTAACCCAAGACTAAATGAGCGAGAAACGTTGATGTCGAATTCTTATGACTCCTCCAGTATCAAAGTCCTGAAAGGGCTGGATGCGGTGCGTAAGCGCCCGGGTATGTATATCGGCGATACGGATGACGGCACCGGTCTGCACCATATGGTATTCGAGGTGGTAGATAACGCTATCGACGAAGCGCTCGCAGGGTACTGCAAAGATATTATCGTCACCATTCACAGCGATAACTCGGTATCTGTTCAGGATGACGGCCGTGGGATCCCGACCGGTATTCACCCGGAGGAAGGGGTATCTGCTGCTGAAGTGATCATGACCGTACTGCACGCCGGCGGTAAGTTTGACGATAACTCCTATAAAGTCTCCGGTGGTCTGCACGGTGTTGGCGTTTCTGTGGTTAACGCCCTGTCGCAGAAGCTGGAACTGGTTATCCAGCGTGATAATAAAGTGCACCGTCAGATTTATGAGCACGGTGTTCCGCAGGCGCCACTTGCCGTAACTGGCGATACCGAAAAAACCGGTACCATGGTGCGTTTCTGGCCGAGCTACGAAACTTTTACCAATGTGACCGAGTTCGAATACGAAATTCTGGCGAAGCGTCTGCGCGAGCTGTCATTCCTGAACTCTGGCGTTTCTATTCGTCTGCGCGATAAGCGCGACGGCAAAGAAGATCATTTCCATTACGAAGGCGGTATCAAAGCCTTTGTTGAGTACCTCAATAAAAACAAAACGCCGATCCACCCGAACATCTTCTATTTCTCTACTGAAAAAGACGGTATTGGTGTTGAAGTGGCGCTGCAGTGGAACGACGGTTTCCAGGAAAATATTTACTGCTTTACCAACAACATTCCGCAGCGTGACGGGGGGACTCACCTCGCCGGTTTCCGTGCGGCAATGACCCGTACGTTGAACGCGTACATGGATAAAGAAGGGTACAGCAAGAAAGCCAAAGTCAGCGCCACCGGTGATGATGCCCGTGAAGGTCTGATTGCCGTTGTTTCTGTCAAAGTGCCGGATCCGAAGTTCTCCTCCCAGACCAAAGACAAGCTGGTCTCCTCTGAGGTGAAATCGGCGGTAGAGCAGCAGATGAACGAACTGCTGAGCGAATACCTGCTGGAAAATCCGTCGGACGCTAAAATCGTTGTCGGTAAAATTATTGATGCGGCGCGTGCCCGTGAAGCAGCGCGTAAAGCCCGTGAAATGACCCGCCGTAAAGGCGCGCTGGACCTGGCTGGCCTGCCGGGTAAACTGGCGGATTGCCAGGAGCGTGACCCGGCTCTGTCCGAACTCTACCTGGTGGAAGGGGACTCGGCGGGCGGTTCTGCGAAGCAGGGCCGTAACCGTAAGAACCAGGCTATTCTGCCGCTGAAAGGGAAAATCCTTAACGTTGAGAAAGCGCGCTTCGACAAGATGCTCTCTTCTCAGGAAGTGGCGACGCTGATCACCGCCCTGGGCTGCGGTATTGGCCGCGATGAGTACAACCCGGACAAACTGCGTTATCACAGCATTATCATCATGACCGATGCGGACGTGGATGGATCGCACATCCGTACCCTGCTGCTGACTTTCTTCTACCGTCAGATGCCTGAAATCGTTGAACGCGGTCACGTCTACATTGCGCAGCCGCCGCTGTACAAAGTGAAGAAAGGCAAGCAGGAACAGTACATTAAAGATGATGAGGCTATGGACCAGTACCAGATCGCTATCGCGCTGGATGGTGCAACGCTGCATACCAACGCCAGTGCGCCAGCTTTAGCGGGCGAGCCACTGGAAAAACTGGTTGCCGAGTACAACGCCGCGCAGAAGATGATTGGGCGTATGGAGCGTCGCTTCCCGCGTACGCTGCTGAAAGCGCTGGTTTATCAGCCGACACTGACCGAAGCCGATCTGGCCGATGAGCAAAAAGTTACCCGTTGGGTGAACACGCTGATCAGCGAACTGAACGAGAACGAACAGCACGGGAGCCAGTGGAAGTTCGATGTTCACGTTAACAGCGAGCTGAACCATTTCGAGCCGATCATTCGCGTGCGTACCCACGGTGTGGATACCGACTATCCGCTGGATAACGAGTTTATTGCCGGCGGTGAGTACCGTCGTCTTTGCACCCTTGGCGAAAAACTGCGTGGTCTGATTGAAGAAGACGCCTTTATCGAACGTGGTGAGCGTCGTCAGCCGGTTGCCAGCTTCGAGCAGGCGCTTGACTGGTTGGTCAAAGAGTCCCGCCGTGGTCTGGCTATTCAGCGTTATAAAGGTCTGGGCGAAATGAACCCGGATCAGCTGTGGGAAACCACTATGGACCCGGACAGCCGTCGTATGCTGCGCGTGACCGTGAAAGATGCGATTGCTGCCGATCAGTTGTTCACCACCCTGATGGGCGATGCCGTAGAACCGCGTCGCGCCTTTATCGAAGAAAACGCCCTGAAAGCGGCGAACATCGATATCTGATTATCCTTCAGCCGGATCGGGCGTAAACCCTGACCGGCTTCAAAAAGGGGAATTCCGGTTCCCCTTTCTGGCCCCTTTTTCCACCCGCCGCGCTGCTGTTTTTTGAGCGGAATCGCGTTAGCATGAGGCTGGAAAAATCTCATCTGGGGATCTCATGGCTATTAAACTGATTGCAATCGATATGGACGGCACACTGTTGCTGCCGGATCACACCATTTCTCCCGCCGTTAAAAACGCTATTGCCGCCGCTCGCGAACGGGGTATTAACGTTGTGCTGACCACCGGTCGCCCCTATGCCGGTGTTCACAGCTATATGAAAGAGCTGCATATGGAGCGGGAGGGCGATTACTGCATTACCTATAATGGCGCGCTGGTACAAAACGCCAGCGACGGCAGCACGGTGGCGCAAACCACGCTGAGCTATGACGATTACCGCTATCTGGAAAAATTGTCGCGAGAGGTGGGTTCACACTTTCACGCGCTGGATCGCAACACGCTCTATACCGCCAACCGCGATATCAGCTACTACACAGTGCATGAGTCCTACGTTGCTACCATCCCTCTGGTGTTCTGTGAAGCAGAGAAAATGGACCCGGCAACCCAGTTCCTCAAGGTGATGATGATTGATGAGCCGACCATACTGGATCAGGCGATCACCCGCATTCCACAGGAAGTGAAAGAGAAGTATACCGTGCTGAAAAGTGCGCCGTACTTCCTCGAAATACTGGATAAACGCGTCAATAAGGGCACAGGCGTAAAATCTCTTGCCGATGTGCTGAATATTAAACCGGAAGAGATCATGGCAATTGGCGATCAGGAAAATGATATCGCAATGATTGACTATGCCGGCGTTGGTGTAGCGATGGATAACGCAATTCCTTCCGTAAAAGAGGTTGCTGATTTTGTTACGAAATCCAACCTTGAAGATGGTGTTGCCTGGGCCATTGAGAAGTTCGCGCTGAACTGATGCGTGATACTGGCAAGGGCATTACGCCCTTGCCTCCGAAGTCGGTTTTTCTTGAGACTGAGGAATATGCGCAACACCGCTTTGCATGATCAGTTTACGCAGCCATGGTGTCGTCAGGCATTTGTTTTTGATGATTTTCCCCCACAGTTTTACCCGCAAACCCAGGGTTTTGCGATGGTAGACGGCGTTCGCGTTTTTAGGGGCTGAACGCAGAATTTCGCTAAGAATTTCAGCGCTGTCCAGCGCATAGCTAATGCCCTCCAGCGAACTGGCGCTAATAAAACCGGCCGCTTCGCCAACCAGAAATGCATCCTCTTTTCCACACACAAAATCGCCCCAGCGAGACGGGCACAACACCGTACATTTCTCGCTTTTCACCACGTCGCCAAAACGGAAATCCATCTTTTCCAGCCGTGTCTTCAGCGCGGCAAAACACTCGCGGCTGTTCTTCAGCGCAAACGCGCCGCCAAAAATAAAGTAGCCATCTTTGCTGATGCTCCACGCGTAACAGTCGGTGGTCGCATTATCAAAAACACAGGCGTAAAAAGGCCGGTCATGCTTTTCTTTAAACCACTGCTGCAACGCAACATACTTGCGGATCTCGTGCTCAGGGTAGAGTACCCGCCGTACCATGGAGTTCGCACCGTCTGCACCGATTAAATAACGACAGGTGACGGTTGTTTCTTCCCCTTCAACACAAAAAACAAGATACCAGAGCCCGCTTTCACGCCAGATTTTGCGACACAGCGCATCGTGGTGCACCGTCACAGAGGCCGGGATCAGCGACTTCATCCACAAGTCGAAGGCGTGGCGATCGATATTCAAGTAACTGCGCTGGTAGTTACGCGTGATGTTACTTTGCACATCAACCGTGCGGACGCTGAAAATTTGCGGATCGGCCATCACCTGGACCGGCAGCGTAATGCCGGCACGAATAAACGAGCGTTGAGCGTCCGGTGCCAGCAAACCACCACACGGTTTTTTAAATCCCTTATCCCCGCTGCGCTGCTTTTTATCCAGCGCGATCACACTGAGATGTCCTGCCAGTTGCCGCGCCAGCGCCGCCCCTGCCGGGCCAAGACCAATAATTGCTACATCAAAATGTTGCATCTCTTCCTCCTGTGTCAGCGAAGCGATGCTAAAACGCGTGTGTGAAGTGACCATGAAGTGAGGTGTAGGCTAACGTCTCGCATTGCTATACCCTGAAACGCCATTATCGCTTCAGGGTACTTCCATGAAACAGATCACGTTTGCCCCGCGCAATCATCAACTGACCAATATCAACTGCTGGACGGCGGACAGCCAGTGGCTGGTGTTTGACGTCCGGCCTTCTGGCGCGTCCTTTACCGGTAAAACTATCGAGCGGGTTAATGTGCAAAACGGTGTGGTGGAGGTGCTATATACCGCGTTGCAGGGGGCGCATGTTGGCGTTGTGACGGTGCACCCGCAGGCGGAAAAATATGTATTTATTCATGGGCCAGAAAACCCGGACGCCAGCTGGCAGTATGATTTTCACCACCGTCGTGGGGTTGTCACAGAAGCGGGGCAAACACACAACCTGGATGCCATGGACATCACCGTGCCTTATACAGCGGGGGCGTTGCGTGGCGGTACGCATGTGCATGTCTACAGCCCGAATGGCCAGTTTGTTAGCTTTACTTATAACGACCATGTGATGCATGAATTATCCCCGACGCGGGATCAGCGTAATGTAGGCGTAGCTACACCTTTTGGCCCGGTCACGCCGCCCGGTTCGCATGCCCGTGAATATGGTGGGAGCCACTGGAGTGTGCTGGTCAGTTGCACCACGCCCACCCCTGTGCCGGGGAGCGATGAGATTAATCGTGCTTACGAAGAGGGCTGGGTGGGCAATCAGCGCCTGGCTTTTATTGGCGACACGCTGTCGCTTCGCGGCGAAAAAGTCCCTGAATTGTTTATTGTTGCGCTACCGGCAGACGAGCAAGGCTGGAAAACCGCTGGCGCAGCGCCGCTGCAAGGCTCGCCTGACACGCTGCCTGCCCCACCTCTGGGTGTGGCGCAACAACGCCTGACGTTTACCCACTCCCGGCGCTATCCGGGGCTGGTCAATACGCCGCGTCACTGGGTTCGCGGTAATCCGCAGGGTACGGAGATTGCTTTCCTGATGCGCGATGACCACGGCATTGTCCAACTGTGGCTTATCAGCCCGGACGGCGGCGAGCCGCGCCAGTTAACGCAAACAGCTGGCGGCATCCAGTCAGCGTTTAACTGGCACCCTTCAGGCAATGCGTTAGGGTTTGTGCTGGAAAATCGTATTGCCCTTTGCGACGCGCAGCGGGGGGACATCACCTTTTTGACTGCCGATCATGAAAATCCGCCTTCGGCGGATGCCGTGGTCTTTTCGCCGGACGGGAAACACCTTGCCTGGATGGAGGAGGTTGAAGGTTTCCGCCAGTTATGGGTGACGGAAACCGGGTTCTAAGTTACTGCACGGGCATTGGTGCGGGCGGGATAACAGCGTTAGTCGCAAAATTAGCCTGCTCGCTCTTTTCCACGCGTGACTTGATGGAGTTGTCGCGGCGGAACAGATCCCACGGCAGCAGCAAGGTGTCTACAACGGCGGTGAAAGGCATATCCAGTACCACCAGCGACTTCATGCCGATGCCGGTATCATCGTCGGACAGCATGGTCGAGCTTGCGCGCGTACCCGGGTAAACCCCCTCTTTGCCGCCGGTATGAGACATCACGCTTGAGCACCCCGACAACATCATTCCGCTTAAAATCGCAAAAACTACCAGAGTATTTTTCATCATTGACTGATCATCGTTATATGCAGTGTGAACACTGTTTCCGGGTTTATAGCTTTCCTTACAGGAAAGGGACAGCGTTCTGGCTCCGCTCTGTGGCGGCATTCGCACTTTAACCATTTGTGCTGTGATCCCAGTCTATGCCTTGCTGCAGAAAGTGCAAAAAAAACTCTGGCCGATACCCTTGAAAAGAGACTTGCCAGCCACATTTTAAGAATACAGCCGGATAACACGCCGTAAGGGTGTTGGCTAACGTGTTCGACCCGGCCTGTCCATTATGGAAGGTTATTAACAATCTCGCTGATTTCAGGAGCTTTATGTATGCGTAACTTCGATCTTTCTCCGCTTTATCGTTCTGCTATTGGTTTTGACCGCCTCTTTAACCTGCTGGAAAATAATCAAAGCCAGAGTAATGGCGGCTACCCTCCGTACAACGTTGAGTTAGTGGATGAAAACCACTACCGCATCGCGATTGCTGTGGCTGGTTTCGCTGAAAGCGAACTGGAGATCACCGCACAGGATAACCTGCTGGTGGTGAAAGGCTCCCACGCTACCGAGCAAAAAGAACGCACCTATCTCTACCAGGGCATCGCGGAACGTAACTTCGAGCGTAAATTCCAGCTGGCGGAAAACATTCATGTCCAGGGCGCTAACCTGGTCGATGGCCTGCTGTATGTCGAACTGGAACGCGTGATCCCGGAAGAGAAAAAACCGCGTCGTATCGAAATCAACTAATTATCCCGGGTCGCTGCTGGCGGCCCATCCCGAACATGCTCGCCGTCAGGGAGCATATGTGAGCCGTGAGCTCGCAGGTATTCACTCGCTTCTTTGAAGGAGAAACACAATGCGTAATTATGATTTATCCCCCCTGCTGCGTCAGTGGATCGGTTTTGACAAATTGGCCAATGCCCTGCAAAGCACCACTGAACAACAGACATTCCCGCCTTATAACATTGAAAAGGGCGATGAAAATCATTACCGCATTACTCTTGCGCTGGCGGGGTTCCGTCAGCAAGAGCTGGATATCCAGCTGGAGAATGGTCGTCTGACCATTAAAGGCAACCCGGAGAAACCCGCCAATGAACCGAAGTGGCTTCATCAGGGGTTAGTGATCCAGCCGTTTAGCCTGAGCTTTACGTTGGCGGACTTTATGGAAGTGTCCGGCGCGACCTTCAGCAATGGTCTGCTGCACATTGATTTACTGCGCAACGTACCGGAAAGCGCCGAACCGCAGCGTATAGCGATCAGCAATCGCCCGGCGCTAAACAGCTAAAGGGTAATAAGAAAAAGCGCCGCATGTCGGCGCTTTTTTTATGCTCGTACCGTTTGTAAAAAACGGTGGCGCCAGGGTTTGAGCACAAACAACGCCAGCAGCGCGCAAACAATATCCAGCGTAATGGCGCAGCCAAATACCAGGCTCCAGCTTCCGCTATGTTGATACATCAGCGCAGCGAGCGGGCCGCCAAAAATAGAACCAATCCCTTGCGAAATATAGAGCCAGCCATAATTTGCCGTTGCGTGCCCGGTGCCGAAGGTATCAGTCAGCGTCGCGGGGAACAGTGAAAAAATCTCCCCCCAGCCGAAAAAGACCACCCCGGAAAGCAGCACAAACAGCAGCGGATCGTCTTTGCACATCAGCCATAGCGCCATGGCACAGCCTTCAAGACCAAACGCGATAAACATCATGTTCTCGCGACCAATACGGTCAGAGATAAAACCGCAAACCGGGCGCGTCAGGCCATTCATAAAACGGTCAATGGTCATCGCCAGCGGCAGTGCCGCCATGCCCAGCACCGTGACCGAGGTGATGCCAAAATCTCCGGCAAAAATCGCCATTTGCGATGTGACCATCAGGCCAGATGTGGACATCATAGTCATCATTACAAACATCAGCCAGAAAAGGGGCTTGCGCAGCATTTGCCGTGGGCTGAAACTTTTATTACTCATCGCTAAAGGGCTGTTCATTTCCGGGAAGCTGACTGTTAGCGGTGCGCGCAACCCCTGGCTGGCGATAAAGCCGATGACCGCCATGATTAACCCGAATTGCCACAGCGTATTTTCCAGCCCTTGAGTCGCCAGCGCCTGTGTAACCGGGAAGGTGGTCAGGATCGCACCCATCCCGTAGCCCGCCGCCACCATCCCTGTGGCAAACCCGCGTTTTTCGGGGAACCAGCGTACCATCAGGCCCACCACGCCAACATAGACAATCCCGGTGCCAAGGCCGCCCAGCACGCCGTAATAGAGATAAAGTTGGGTCAGGCTGCTCATTGTGGCCGTTAGCATCCAGCTTGCACCGCTCAGCACGGTGCCGATCGCTATCAACCGGCGCGGGCCAAATTTATCAATCAGCCGCCCCTGGAAGGGCGAGAAGAAGGTCTGCAAAATGATCAGCAGTGAAAAGGTCAGTTGTATCTCCGCCAGCGGGACGTTTAGCTTCTCCATAAAGGGACGCGTAAACAGCGCCCAGACATACTGTGGGCTGGAGATGGATACCATACACAGCAAGCCCAGTGCTAACTGGGTCCACTTTTTCTGGCTGGCCACCACTACGTTGGTCAATGTTGTGTTCGTCATGCCATCACCCCGTTTTTTAACAAAACTGAGCTTTTGCATTAACTATGCCATAACCCTTTGTTGCGGTTGCCATAATGGCAATGCTTAGCCTGCGTAGGGTTTTCGGGACCCTCAAACCGTATATTGGGTGCTTTAATTCGGTTCAGACCCCCTGAAATGGTGCAGTGTTCGCCACATGTCGAGGCAGAGAAAGCCACGCACTTTGTGCGCCATCACCCATACAACCCAGCCACGCTCTGCCAGAATCGTCATAGTCATCATGTGAGGGAAACGTTCATGAGTGATATTGCCTTAACGGTAAGCGTGCTGGCGCTGGTAGCGGTTGTCGGGTTATGGATTGGCAATGTGAAAATACGCGGTGTCGGGTTCGGCATTGGCGGGGTGCTGTTCGGCGGGATTATCGTCGGCCATTTCGTCGACCAGGCCGGCATTTCATTAAGCAGTCCCATGCTGCATTTCGTCCAGGAGTTTGGCCTGATCCTCTTCGTCTATACCATTGGGATCCAGGTTGGCCCCGGTTTCTTTGCTTCCCTTCGCGTGTCGGGGCTTCGGCTCAATCTGTTCGCGATTCTGATTGTTCTCCTTGGCGGTCTGGTCACCGCGATTCTGCATAAACTGTTTGCTATTCCGCTACCGGTGATCCTGGGGATTTTCTCCGGTGCGGTGACCAATACTCCGGCATTAGGGGCCGGGCAGCAGATCCTGCGTGATTTGGGCATCTCAGGCGGGGTGGTTGATCAAATGGGGATGAGCTATGCGATGGCCTACCCGTTTGGCATTTGCGGT
The DNA here is from genome assembly GCF_032052965.1 of Kosakonia sp. Classification (GTDB taxonomy): domain Bacteria; phylum Pseudomonadota; class Gammaproteobacteria; order Enterobacterales; family Enterobacteriaceae; genus Kosakonia. The sequence goes on along the minus strand of NZ_DAMBVN010000020.1, from coordinate 29,298 downwards.
ATTTTGCTGACGATGTGGTTGTTACGCGTGCTGTTTCGCGTCAACGTCGATGAGGAAGCGCGTCGGCAGGATTCCACCTTAAGTAGCGGCATATCGCTTATCCGCACCATTAATATTCGCGTTGAAAACCCGAACCTTAACAATATGGCGATCCAGGATGTGCCGATCCTTAACAGCGATAAAATCATCTGCTCGCGGCTTAAACGCGGCGATTTGCTGATGGTACCGTCCCCTGGCACGCTTATCCAGGCGGGGGATTTATTGCATCTGGTTGGGTTGCCGGCGGATCTGCATAGTGCCCAGCTTGTGATCGGTCAGGAGGTCGATACCTCGCTGTCGACACGCGGCACGGATTTGCGCGTAGAACGTGTGGTGGTGACGAACGAGAAGGTATTAGGCAAGAAAATCCGCGACTTACACTTTAAAGAGCGTTATGACGTGGTGATCTCCAGGCTCAACCGAGCCGGGGTGGAACTGGTGGCGAGCAGCGATGCGAGCCTGCAATTCGGCGACATTCTCAATCTGGTTGGTCGGCCAGTGGCGATAGAAGCGGTCGCCAATGAAGTCGGCAACGCCCAGCACAAGCTACAACAGGTGCAGATGCTGCCCGTGTTTATCGGCATTGGCCTCGGGGTGTTGCTCGGTTCGATACCACTTTTTGTGCCGGGGTTTCCGGTTGCGCTGAAGCTGGGGCTGGCCGGGGGGCCGCTGATCACGGCACTGATCCTCGGGCGAATCGGCAGTATCGGCAAGCTGTACTGGTTTATGCCGCCGAGCGCTAACCTGGCGCTGCGCGAACTGGGTATTGTGCTGTTTTTGGCGGTGGTGGGGCTGAAATCCGGCGGTGACTTTATCGCCACCCTGACGCACGGTGACGGGGTTAACTGGATGTGTTACGGCATCTTTATTACTGCGGTGCCACTGATAACGGTCGGTATCGTGGCGCGAATGGTAGCGAAAATGAACTACCTGACGCTATGCGGCATGCTGGCGGGGTCAATGACCGATCCCCCGGCACTGGCGTTCGCTAACGGTCTGCACGCCACCAGCGGCGCAGCCGCACTTTCCTATGCGACCGTTTACCCGCTGGTGATGTTCCTGCGCATTATCACACCACAACTACTGGCGGTGATCTTCTGGGGAATGGGGTAACGGTACTTGTTGATGGATGCGCCGCAGGTGGTAATCCACCTGGTAATCGCGGGTGTTGCGATACATCACTGAATAATTCAGAAATTCACCGCTGTCGCTGTAGGAGAGTGAGGTAATACGCAGCAGCGGTGTCTGTTCTTCAAGGTTTAACACGCCCGCCAGTTGCTTATCCGCCAGTACGGGAGTCAGGCTTTCATAGTTGCCGCTGATCGTTATGCCGCACTCTTTCTCGATGTAATCGAATTTCGACCCTTCCAGGTGTGCCAGAGAAAGGTTGCGAAACAACTTCAAGGGCATATAACTGTCTTCCAGCATTAGCGGTTTTCCCTCTACATAACGTACCCGTCGCGAAAAGTAGATCCGCTCATTCACCTGGATGCGTAACTGGCTGGCAATCGCCGGGGGCGCGGGCATCACTTCGAACTGCAGCACCTGGCTGTACACCTCTTTGCCCTGCTGACGCAGCACTTCTACCAGCCCGGTGAGGTTAGTGGTTTCATGGTGAACATCTTTGCGCGCCACAAATGTTCCGCTGCCGTGTCGGCGTATCACCAGCCCCCACTCGACCAACAGATCAATGGCTTTGCGGACGGTCATCCGCGCGACGCCAAACTCCTGCGCCAGCGTTTTCTCACCGGGCAGCGGACTACCTACGTTGTAATCGGATGAATTGAGCCGCAGACGTAACCGTTCAGCAATGGATTTGTAGATCACTGCTAGACCTCTTTATCCCCGTTAAGCCGCAGGAGCCGTTTTGAGATGTCTATGTTTTGTGATGAAAGTAGACATCAGCAGGGAAAATAAAACCATGAAGGCTATCACGGATCGCAGCGGCGCATCCTGCCCGTAGGGAAGCAAATTCTTATCCTCAATTCAGGCCAACAAAACATAACAAGGCCTTTACCCCCTACAGGTTGTTACATGAGGATTTCAAAATGCTCAGTCAAATACAACGTTTTGGCGGCGCCATGTTTACCCCGGTGCTGCTGTTCCCTTTTGCCGGTATGGTGGTTGGAATCGCCATTATGCTGCGCAACCCGCTGTTCGTCGGCGAAGCGCTAACGACACCCGACAGCCTTTTCGCCCAGATCGTCCATATCATTGAAGAGGGCGGCTGGGCGGTGTTCCGCAATATGCCGCTGATTTTCGCTGTCGGTTTGCCGATTGGTCTGGCTAAACAGGCTCAGGGACGCGCCTGTCTGGCCGTGCTGATTAGCTTTCTGACCTGGAATTATTTTATTAATGCCATGGGCATGACCTGGGGGCATTTTTTTGGTGTCGACTTTGCCGCCGATCCCGTGGCCGGTAGCGGGTTAACGCTGATTGCCGGGATTAAAACGCTCGATACCAGTATTATCGGCGCGATAGCCATTTCCGGTATCGTGACGGCAATCCATAACCGCTACTTTGATAAACCGTTACCGGTCTTTCTTGGCATTTTTCAGGGCACCTCGTTTGTAGTGATTATCGCCTTTCTGGTGATGATCCCTTGCGCATGGCTAACGCTGCTTGGCTGGCCAAAAGTGCAGTTGGGGATTGAATCCCTGCAAGCCTTTTTGCGCTCAGCAGGTGCGCTGGGTGTCTGGGTGTATACCTTCCTTGAACGCATTCTGATCCCCACCGGGTTGCACCATTTCGTCTACGGGCCGTTTATCTTTGGTCCGGCGGCAGTGGAAGGCGGTATTCAGGTGTACTGGGCGCAGCATCTACACGAATTCAGCCAGAGTACCGAGGCGCTGAAAACCCTGTTCCCGGAGGGCGGTTTTGCCCTGCACGGCAATTCTAAAGTGTTCGGTTCCGTCGGTATTGCGCTGGCATTGTGGTACACCGCCGCGCCGGAAAATCGCGTCAAAGTCGCCGGGTTACTGATCCCCGCTACCCTCACGGCTGTGTTGGTGGGCATTACTGAGCCGCTGGAGTTTACCTTCCTGTTTATCTCTCCGCTGCTGTTTGCGGTACACGCAGTGCTGGCCGCCAGCATGGCGACGGTGATGTACAGCTTTGGCGTGGTGGGCAATATGGGCGGCGGTCTGCTCGACCAGTTCCTGCCACAGAACTGGATCCCTATGTTCCACAACCATGCGGCGATGGTCTTCACACAGATTGGTATTGGGCTTTGTTTTACCGCGCTCTATTTCGTGGTGTTCCGCACCCTGATCGTGCACTTCAAGCTGAAAACGCCTGGTCGGGAAGAGAGTGAAGTGAAGCTCTACAGCAAAGCCGATTACAAAGCTGCCCGCGGGCAAAACCCGGCAACGGCTGGTGCGCCACTGAGTCAGGCGCTGGGCTTCCTGCAGGCGCTTGGTGGCGCGACGAATATCGCCAGCATTAATAACTGCGCAACCCGCTTACGCATCACGCTGGTCGAGATGGCGAAAACCGAAAGTGATGATGTTTTCAAAACGCTGGGCGCCCACGGCGTGGTGCGGCGCGGCAATGCTATCCAGGTCATTGTTGGCCTGCACGTACCGCAAGTGCGCGAGCAGCTTGAAGTCTTGATGAAAACCCCTTTAACCAACGAACCATCCCCTATGTCGGAGGCAGTCTCATGAAAAAATTCTCTGTGGTTATTGCAGGCGGCGGCAGCACCTTTACGCCCGGAATTGTGCTGATGCTACTGGCCAACCGCGATCGCTTCCCGCTGCGTGCGCTCAAGTTTTATGACAACGATGGCGCCCGCCAGGAAACCATTGCTGAAGCCTGTAAAATCATTCTGCAGGAGCAGGCTCCGGACATCGATTTTAGTTACACCACTGACCCAAAAGCCGCTTTTAGTGATGTGGATTTTGTGATGGCGCATATCCGCGTGGGCAAATACCCGATGCGCGAACAGGATGAAAAAATCCCGTTACGTCACGGCGTCGTGGGGCAGGAAACATGCGGCCCTGGCGGCATTGCTTACGGTATGCGCTCCATTGGCGGCGTGCTGGAACTGGTCGATTATATGCAGCAGTATTCGCCGAACGCATGGATGCTCAACTACTCCAACCCGGCTGCCATCGTGGCAGAAGCGACACGCCGTTTGCGTCCGCAGGCCAAAATTCTCAACATTTGTGATATGCCGATTGGGATTGAAGGGCGTATGGCACAGATTGTCGGCCTGAAAAACCGCAAACAGATGCGTGTGCGTTATTACGGGCTGAACCACTTTGGCTGGTGGACCTCGATTGAAGATCTGGAGGGGAACGATCTGATGCCGAAGTTGCGCGAATATGTGGCGAAAAATGGCTATGTTCCACCTGCAAACGATGAGCATACGGAAGCCAGCTGGAATGATACCTTCGCCAAAGCCAAAGATGTTCAGGCGCTGGATCCGGACACCATGCCGAACACCTATCTGAAGTATTATTTTTTCCCGGACTATGTGGTAGCGCACTCGAACCCCGAGCGTACCCGGGCCAATGAGGTGATGGATCACCGTGAAAAACAGGTTTTTGGTGCCTGCCGAGCCATTATTTCTGCGGGGAAATCTTCTGCGGGCGATTTAGAAATCGACGAACATGCGTCGTATATTGTTGATCTGGCAACTGCTATCGCGTTTAACACCCAGGAGCGGATGTTGCTGATTGTGCCCAATAACGGCGCTATCCATAACTTCGATGCCGATGCGATGGTTGAAATCCCGTGTCTCGTCGGCAAAAACGGCCCGGAGCCGCTGACGGTGGGCGATATCCCGCATTTCCAGAAAGGGTTGATGAGCCAGCAGGTAGCGGTTGAAAAACTGGTGGTCGATGCCTGGGAACAGCGCTCTTATCAGAAGCTGTGGCAGGCCATCACGCTGTCGAAAACGGTGCCCAGCGCGTCGGTCGCTAAAGCCATTCTGGATGATTTGGTCGCAGCGAATAAAGCTTACTGGCCAGAACTGCAGTGATCCGCATAACCGGCATCGTCAGGTGTCGGTTCTTCGTGTAAACGGGTCGAAAAAAAACAGCGTATCCGCTACCTTGTTGACCAGACCTCTAACAAGGAGCATCCATGAAACTTTCCCGCGTCGGTGAAGCCCCGGATTACCGTTTCTCGCTGGCGAATGAGCGCACCTTTCTGGCATGGATCCGTACAGCTCTGGGGTTTCTGGCGGCAGGCGTCGGGCTGGATCAGCTTGCACCACAATTTGCCACGCCGCTGATCCGCGAAGTGCTGGCGTTATTACTGTGCCTCTTTTCCGGGGCGCTGGCGTTATATGGTTATATGCGCTGGCTGCGTAATGAAAAAGCCATGCGCCTGAAACAAGATCTTCCCTATACCCGTGCGTTGCTGGTTATCAGCGTCGCGTTACTGACCGTGGCGTTGGTGGTAATGGTGCTGGTGTTTTATGCCGGATAACCGCAAAACGCGCCGTGAAACCGATCCCGGTTTACAGCCTGAGCGTACTTCGCTGGCCTGGTTACGCACGCTCTTTGGCTACGGTGCGCTGATGGCGCTGGCGGTGAAGCACAACTGGCAGCAGTCGGGCATGCCGTTCTGGATTTCGATTGCTGTGCTGGCGCTGGTTGCGGCGATGCTCTGGCGTTACACACACAAACGCATCTTAATGGATGTGAATAACAGTGATTTCGTCTTACCTGGTGCCATTCGTGACAAATTATTGATCTCTCTCGCGGTGCTTTTACTCGCCTTGCTGTTTGCTGTAACGCATATACGTCAGTTACTTTTATTTCTCTGAGGAATAAGTCATGCAAGGCTGCCACGTTATGGTCAGGCCTGTCAGCACGCGCTGCCATCTTCACTGCTGTGACGGTATCACCCAACATATTATGGATGGCGCTACGCTGGAGGCGTTTATCCGCCAGCAGTTTGCGGCGCAACCTACGGATGCCGTGATGTCATTCGTCTGGCAGGGTGAAGAGCCAACCCTCTGCGGGCTGGACTTTTTCCACCGTGTTGCGGCTTTGCAAGCACTGTATGCCAATGGCAGATGCATAGAAAATGTCTTTCAAACCAGCGGCATTCACCTGAATGACGCCTGGTGCAGATTATTCCATGAACAGGACTGGCAGGTAGAGATCACGGCTAACGCGTGGGGTGATGCTGACTGCTGCGGTAAATCCGCGCATACAGAGGTAATAAATGCGATTGAAACGCTGAGAAAACATCGGATTGTGTTCAGTTTGCACTGCGCGGTGAATAACCTTAATAGTCAGCAGCCGTTGCATCTGTATCGCTATTTGCGCGCGCTCGGTACGCCGTTTTTGCAGTTCATTCCCTGTGTTGAACAGGATGCAGACGGAAACCTGACTCCAGCGTCCGTAAGCGCGGAAGCATGGGGGCATTTCCTCACTACGGTGTTTGATTGCTGGGCGCGGGAAGATATTGGCCGGGTGAACATTCAGCTGTTTGAATCAACGCTCAGCGTATGGCGCGGCGCGGCTTCGCCGCTATGTAGTTTCGACGAAACCTGTGAGCATATTTTGACGGTGGATGCTGACGGCGATGTGTACCCGTGCGATCGCGATCCCGGTACCGACTACCGCCCTGGTCATCTCTACCAAAGCCCGATTCACTCGCTAAACACAGACGACAACGCTTTCGCTTTCAGGCAGCGAAAAAAAAACACACTAAGCGATGAATGCCGCCATTGTGATGTGCTGCGGTTATGCGGTGGTGATTGCCCGCAACACCGTTTCATGCAGCATAAAAGCGCCCTGTGTGCGGGGTATTATCGCTTTTTCAGCCACTCCGCGCCTTATATGCGCGTAATGCGCGATTTGCTAAACCAGCGGCGCTCGCCAATGGAATTGATGGCGATTTTGCGCGAGCGCGGCTGAATTATTGCGCTTTGGCCAGATACTGCGCCATCTCGTTAGCGGGCACCATCCCGCCGCCGGTGGCCCACACCAGATGGGTTGCCTGGGCCAGTTGCGTCGTCGTGAATCCCTGTAACCGATGATAATGGTGATCCGCACAAATGCGCTGTGGCCCTGCCATACCGGCCAGCGCCGACGGCTCCAGCAGAATGTTCTCTTCCTGCGCCAGCCAGCCTAACAGAGTGTAGAGCGTGCAGTCGTCAACGGTGTAGAACCCGTCGAGCAGACGCTCCATCGCCCGGCCAACAAAACCGGACGCGCGACCAACAGCCAGCCCATCTGCCGCGGTCTGGTTATCTATCCCCACATCCTGAACGGCAATCCTGTCATGTAAACCGGTATGCACTCCCAGCAGCATGCAAGGCGAGTGGGTGGGTTCCGCGAAAATACAGTGAACATGATCGCCAAAGGCCAGTTTCAGGCCAAATGCCACCCCTCCCGGCCCGCCACCAACGCCGCAGGGCAGATAGACAAATAGCGGGTGTGCGTTATCAACGACCTTACCCAGCCGGGTAAACTGATCTTTTAGTCGTTGCCCGGCAACGGCATAGCCTAAAAAGAGCGTGCGCGAGTTTTCGTCGTCGATAAAAAAACATCTGGCATCGTTTTCAGCAGCGCGACGACCTTGTTCGACGGCGACGCCGTAATCGTCGGCATACTCCACCACTTTCACGCCATGGCTACGGAGTTTCGCCTTCTTCCAGGCCCTGGCGTCGGCAGACATGTGCACCGTGACGTTAAAGCCGAGACGTGCGCCGATAATACCAATCGATAAACCGAGATTGCCGGTAGAGCCGACGGCAATACTGTACTGGCTGAAGAAGTGGGTAAATTCGGCGGATAACACTTTACTGTAATCGTCGTGCGGGCTGAGTAAGTTGGCGGAAAAAGCCAGCTTCTCCGCATGGGTCAGCACTTCATAGATGCCGCCGCGCGCCTTAATGGAGCCAGAAACAGGCAGATGGCTGTCTTTTTTTAACCACAACTCGCCGCCATGTTGAAGCCCCAGGCGACGCTGCATCGCCGGAATTGGTACCACATCTGATTCTATAATGCCGTTGCGAGCGGCTGTTTCCGGGAAGGCCTGCGCCAGAAACGGCGCAAAACGGGCAAGGCGGGCATGGGCGTCGCTCACATCCTCTTTTGTCAGGCCAACATGCGGCAATGCATGTGCAAGCGAGGTAGTATTAGGGTTAAACCACTGCGTTTCCTGCAGGTCGATGAGTTGCTGAACCAGCGGAAATTGCTGGACGAGTTTTTGGATATCGGCGTTATTCATCTTTGGCTTATCGTCAGGAAAGGATGAGTAAAGAAAACAGGAATACGCCGTCTGTGCAAGTGTGGAGAAGGATTGAGAATTTATTACGCTTTGGCGCTACACCTGGTACGTCAAAGCATGATAAATACATGTATTCGCCCCTGATTTTCGCAAGGTCAACTGTGTTAAAGCCACTGATTGCTGTTGTTATGTTGCTGGCGGCAACCCCTGCGTTTGCTGCTGAAACCCCGCTCACGGCGGCGCGTTACGCGCAGCAGTTGGGGGTGGGGATGGATGTTGACTGGGCGCGTACCGAGCGGGGGATCCGTGAATTCGATCCGCTGATTGTGCGTGACTTTTATAATGCCGGTATACGCCATGTGCGCATCCGTGTTGCCGACCCGATGACCGAAGCGCGGTTGATCCATTTGCGTAAGCTGGTGGAAGCCTGCGAAGAGTACGGCGTGATCCCGGTGATAGCCTACCAGGCCGACAGTTTTAAAGCCGATCCGGACGCAAAAAATGAAGCGCAACTGGTGGCCTGGTGGAATACAGTCGCCACCTTTTTTGGTACTGAACACCCCATGCTGGGCTTTGATGTGATTTATGAGCCTGCCGATAAGCTCAATCATGATTTGCCTGCGCTGAACCGGGTATATGAAAAAATCGTTAAAAACCTGCACGATATCGATCCGCAACGCATGATTTTTATCGCGCCGCGCATGCGTGCGGCACCGGAAGATCTCCCCTCCCTGAAGTTGCCAGCACATAGCCAGAATTACCTGCTGGCGGAGTGGCATATTTTCCCGTGGGGGCCGCTGAAAAATAACGGCAAATATCCCTGGACCTCCGGTACAGCGGCTGAGAAAGCCGCGATCCGCGGGCGCATTAACCAGGCGCTGCACTGGCAGCAGAAAACGGGGCATACCAGCTGGGTAGGCGGCTGGGCGGTGGGCGAGTCAATGAAAAGTATGCCGACCGAGTCGCAAATGGCGTTCGCCAGTTTTATGGCGTGTGAGCTTAATAAAGCGAAAATCCCTTATGCCATTAATGCCGACACGCAATTTTATGATGGTGAAGAGGGGGCCTGGCGACCTGCGCCGGAGCCATTACTGAAGGTGATGATCGCCCCGGAATGTGAAAAGCCCGACGCGAAGTCGGGCCATCATGAGGTTAAATCGCCTGTTCGTGGTGGGCAGAGCGCGACGCCAGCGGCAACCAGCACAGCAGAATCAAAAGCCCCGCCAGCGTCATCAGCATCCCAAGGCTAAACTGGCCATTTTGCGGCAGTTGCGCCGACAGCCAGGCCAGACCGCCGGAACCGATATTTTGTAAACCGCCGACCAGCGCGCCAGCCGTCCCGGCCAGGAACGGGAAAGGTTCCATCGCGCCGCTGGTGGCCAGGGGGAACAACATACCGGCACCGAAAAAGAACAGTGCGGCGGGCACCAGTAGCGTCCAGATTGTCATCACCCCGAACCAGCCTGGCACCCACATCATCACCCCGGCCGCCAGGCAACTGAGCACCGACTGCCACATCAGTATTGAAAAACGCTTGTTCTGCCGGCCGGCAAACCATGCGCCGAAGAACGCCGCCGGGATTGGCAAAATAAACAGAATGCTCACCGTTATGCTGTTAAGACCGAGCACCCCACCCATCAGCACGCCGGAGCTGGCTTCAAACACTGCAATCCCAGCCAGGCCGCCGATCAACATCAGCAAATAGCAGGTAAATGCGCCATGACTAAACAGGGTTTTATAGCTCTCTGACAGTCGCATTCGGGTGGCTGTCACCGGTCGGGTTTCTGGCATCCAGCGGGCCATACTCCAGGTCACCAGCATGCACAGCGCCAGCAAAAAGATAAAACAGGCGCGCCAGTTCACCAGCGTATTCAATACACCGCCAATCAAGGGTGCCAGCAACGGGCTGACCAGGATGCCCATATTCAGCAGACTGTTAGCATGCCGCAATTCCGTACCGGCGTAGAGATCACGCGGGAGAGTTCTTGCCATCACGCCGCCAACCCCGGTACCCACGCCCTGTAGCGCGCTGGCAAGGATCAGAATGGTCAGGCTATGCGTGGTGATGGCAATAAGTGTCGCCAGCATAAAAATGCTCATCCCGACGAGGATCACCGGGCGCCGGCCAACCCTGTCCGCCAGTGGGCCGTAAAACAGCTGCGACACGCCATAGGTCAACAGGTACGCCGCCATCACGCTTTGCACCGCGCCTTCACGCACATTCAAATCGCGCGCCATATCGGCGATTGCCGGAATATAAATGGTTTGTGCCATCTGCCCGACGGCGACCAGGAGCACCAGCATCAATAACAAATTGACGTTTCTCTGCCTTTTCATTTCGCTGATTACTTTTAGAAAATGGGAAATTAAAGAATATGTTGCTGTGATACAGCCTTAATGCGAGAGGAATCTACCACAGGAAGATGACAGAACCACTATGCGGGGCAGCGATGAAGGGGCGACGCCAGGCAGGATTTGTAAACGATTTTCGGCAACTTTTGTTGCCAGTTTGCATCAGGACAGGCGCAACAAAATGGCGCCTGCGGCAATGCCAAACGCCGCGGCAATCCGCAGGCCAGAAATTTTTTCTTTGAGTAAGATAAAAGCGATAAAGGCGCCGAACAGGATGGAGGTTTCTCGCAGTGCTGCAACCACCGCCAGGGGAGCCTGGGTCATTGCCCACAGTGCCAGACCATAAGAACCCATGGTACCAATGCCGCCTGGCAGGCCCCTTTTCCAGTTAGCGACCAGATAACGTGAGACTTCCTGCCGACGTGCCAGCATTGCCCAGGCCAGCAGGCAAAAACCGTTAAGAAAAAAGGTCCACAGCGAGTAGCCCAGTGCACTTCCCGCCAGACGCACGCCAGTACCATCCACCAGTGTGTACCCGGCAATGAAACAGGAATTAAGCAGCGCCAGCCAGATGCCTTTTCCTGGCTGGCTACGGCCATTAAACGCCATACCGAGTATCGACAGGCACACTACGGCAATACCAACCCAGGCGGTGACGGAGAGCGAATCGCCCAGTATCAGCACGCTTATCAGCGCCACGAGTAAGGGGGCGGTACCGCGCATCAGCGGGTAGGTCTGGCTCATGTCTGATACCTGGTAAGTTTTCGCCACCAGTACGGTGTAAACCACCTGCAATACGCAACTTGCGGCGAGATAAGGCGCACTGGCAAGGTCTGGTTGTGGAGAAAAAGGCAGTAAAACCAGCGCAATGAAAGACGCCGAGCCACTTACGGCGATGGCGGAATAGAGCTTGTCGCTGCCTGCTTTGACAATGGCATTCCAGCTGGCGTGCAGCAGGGCGGCGAACAACAAAATACAGAAAACAGAAAGGGTCATAGCAGCCAGCGTGGATGAATTGTCACCAAAATGTAACACGCAGGCGATTAATGATGCCAGAAGGAGAGTGTTAAAGAGGGGCGGTTTCCCGCCCCTCTTTGGTGCGGCTTGAACCTGAATTACCGCAGGTATTTCAGGACTGCATCAAGCAGTTGCAGCAAAGCAACAATGAGTTTCAGGATGAGAATAACCATATCCATTCCGCCCATACGCGTCTCCTCTGGTTTAAGGAGCACCGACTGATGTACCTTTCCGCTGCCTGTTATCAGTCTGTTGTTGACGTAACGCAGTGTGCTCTTCAGGGGTTAAGGCGCTGACGGCACCACCCGTTTCAGCCAGGACTATGTTTGCGCCGTTGAACAAAGCGGCCCCTGCACCTTCGTTAACAGAGTTATTATATATAAATACTGTTTATGCATACAGTATTTTTTGGACAAATTTTAGCAAGTGGTCCATAGTTAATGCGGGAAAAACTGTGCTGAAATTGCGCCGCGTGTAGATTTGGCGTATAGTTTTGCCGTTGACCTAACGCAGTGTGCTTTGCGGCAACCAACCGCAAAAAGCTGTTAAAAACCTCGCTCCGGCGGGGTTTTTTGTTTTCAGAGCTTGTGCAAATTAACGTGATCCTTCCCCCATTTTTCTGCCGGTGCGTAAAAAGCAGTTGTCGGCGGCAAAAACCTGTGTTTGTATAAATCTCGTTAACCTTTTACAAACAGGTCCCTAATGAACGCTTCCACGATGTCGATGAACCTACTAAAAACCGCGCATAACGCCGCGGTGGTCGTCGTGCGTGTGGTGGTGGTCGTCGGCAATGCGCCGTAGGGTCCGGAACAACACACGATTCCAAAACCCCGCCGGCGCAAACCGGGCGGGGTTTTTCGTTTTAGCCTCCCTGGAAAGTCGGCCCAGAAGAAGGACTGGAGCATGGCAAGTTCGGGCACAACATCACAACCTACGCGCTACACCGGCGCGCAACTGATTGTTCATTTACTGGAACGTCAGGGGATCACCACCGTTACCGGGATCCCCGGCGGTACGGTGCTCCCGTTATACGACGCATTAAGCCAGAGTAAGCAAATCCGTCATATCCTTGCTCGCCACGAACAGGGTGCCGGGTTTATCGCCCAGGGGATGGCGCGTACGCAGGGCAAACCCGCGGTCTGTATGGCCTGCAGCGGACCGGGTGCGACAAATCTGGTGACGGCTATTGCCGATGCACGGCTCGATTCCATTCCGCTGATCTGCATTACCGGCCAGGTGCCGGCTTCAATGATCGGCACCGATGCATTCCAGGAAGTCGACACTTACGGCATCTCTATCCCCATCACTAAGCACAACTACCTGGTCCGTGACATTGCCGAATTGCCGCAGGTGATCAGCGATGCGTTCCGTATTGCGCAATCCGGTCGCCCTGGCCCGGTGTGGATAGATATTCCTAAAGATGTGCAGACCGCGGAAATCACCCTCAGCGAGCTGCCGGAACCCGGAGGCAAAGCGCCTGCACCTGCATATAACGCGCAAAACGTGCGCGATGCTGCCGCCATGATCAATGCTGCGCAACGCCCGGTGCTCTACCTGGGCGGCGGGGTGATCAATGCGCCGAAGCAGGTACGTCTGCTGGCGGAAAAAGCCAATCTGCCCACCACCATGACGCTGATGGCACTCGGCATGTTGCCAAAACATCACCCGTTATCGCTGGGGATGCTGGGCATGCATGGTGCACGTAGCACTAACCATATCTTGCATGAGGCAGACTTACTGGTCGTATTGGGGGCTCGTTTTGATGACCGGGCGATTGGCAAAACCGAGCAATTTTGCCCGAACGCCAAAATCATTCATGTCGATATAGATCGCGCCGAGCTGGGCAAAATTAAGCAGGCGCATGTGGCGATCCAGGGCGATGTGGCGGAAGTGCTCGATGCGCTGATCCCGCACGTTGAAGCGCATTCGCGTCATAGCTGGCGTAACCTGGTCACACAGTTACAGCAGGAATTTCCGGGGGCGATCCCGCAGGCGGGCGATCCACTGACGCACTACGGTCTGATCAATGCGGTTGCCGCCTGCGTTGATGACGAGGCGATTATTACTACCGATGTGGGTCAGCATCAGATGTGGACGGCGCAGGCTTATCCGCTGAACCGTCCGCGCCAGTGGCTGACTTCGGGCGGTCTGGGAACCATGGGCTTTGGTTTGCCAACAGCAATTGGCGCGGCGCTGGCGAACCCGGCGCGTAAGGTGATTTGTTTCTCTGGCGACGGCAGCCTGATGATGAACATTCAGGAGATGGCCACCGCCGCGGAAAACAATCTGGATGTCAAAATCATTCTGATGAATAACGAAGCGCTGGGCCTGGTGCATCAGCAACAAAGCCTGTTCTATAAACAAGGGGTATTTGCGGCTACCTACCCGGGAATGATTAATTTCACCCAGATTGCTGCCGGGTTTGGCCTGCACACTTGTGATTTGAACGAGGTTGCCGACCCGCAAGCCGCCTTGCAGGAGATCATTAACCGTCCGGGGCCGGCGCTGATCCATGTGCGTATCGACCCGCAGGAAAAAGTCTACCCGATGGTGCCGCCAGGCGCGGCAAACACAGAAATGGTGGGGGAATAAACCATGCAAGCAACTGATAACGTCATTCTCGAACTCACCGTGCGTAACCACCCGGGTGTGATGACACACGTATGTGGGTTGTTTGCCCGGCGGGCATTCAACGTTGAAGGGATCCTCTGTTTACCGCTCCAAAACGGCGAGCAGAGCCGCATCTGGCTTCAGGTCGCCAACGATCAGCGTCTGGAACAGATGATCAGTCAAATAGATAAGCTGGAAGATGTGGTGCAAATTATCCGCCACCAGACCGATCCCGGCGTGTTTAATAAGCTTGGATTGTTCTTCGAATAAACCCGCCACGGCGCGCCGCTTAAGAGGTAAGCGGCGCGCTGAGGATCACTTTTTGCGCGGCAGCGGCGCGTGAAGATAGTGTTTCATCTCTTTATCCGTGCGAAAGGCACAAATTAAAGCAAAAATGACGACACCCCATAAGGTCACAGACATTGATTAGTCCTCCTTCATTCCCAGACTTTCTAACAGGTTAAGTTGCCAGGCCGGCGCTTTTTTCTTCGCCATTTTGGCAAACAGCCACAACACCAAAAATCCACGGTATTTTCTGCTATGGCAGACGGCCATTTTTTGGTAATGCATCTCCCCTGGTGCAAGCTGCGTCGCATAACTTAACCAGTAAACCATCAGATAACAGTTTCTGCGCAAGCCGCCTCGCCGGTTATACAAACCAAACGCGTACAGATAGGCGATATAGGCCAGTTTCTCGCTATCAACCCTTGCGCCCAGTAAGACCTGTGGGCAGATCTCTTCTACCGCCAGCTTCTGGTGCGCAAGTTCCAGCGACCAGAAGAGCGCACAGGCATAATCATACTGCGCCAGCGCGTGGCCTTTTGCGGTGGCTTCTGCCAGTAACGTCAGCCGTTCTTCCAGAGCCTCCCGGCCGGACTGCATCTCCAGAATGCGGCTTTTACGAAACAGGGCTTCTGGCGAATGCGTACGACAGGCTCGTTCAAGCGCCACAGCGGATTTCTCTTGCGAAGGCGTGAGCTGTAAATTCTCTGCCGCGACCGGATCCATTCCGGCGTAGATCTCGCTCAATAAAAGCAGTGCTGGTGCAAAGTCACGCTCGCCTAACTGTGTTAAAAAAGCCTGTGCCTGCGCTTTCTGTTGAAAGAAGCATAGCCTGTTTAACGTGGTATTCAGCAGTTCAATCGGCAGCCTGTCCTCCGTTTGCAACAGACGTGCGATCCAAGGTTCAACCGGGCCAGGTAACTGAATATCCTGCAGCGGAAAGAGACGCAAATAGACACTGAACAGCATTTCCATGGCGCTTTCACAGCGCGCGCCAGTGAGGTCAAAGTAGCGTTTGAGCAACGCCTTATCATCACTGAGTTGGTATTCTTTGTGACATAGCACCGTTAACAACCAGAACAGTAAAGCCCCTTCCTGCTCGACAAGTAAACGCCATGCGTTACTGTGCAAAATAAAATGAATGCTGTCGTAAATGTGTCGGGCGAAACGTGGGCTTTCCGCATAAAAATTATTGTCGTCGTCGAGCAGGAAATGGGTACAGATATTCAAATACGTGTAATGCAGCGAGGCTTTATCCTCTTCCGACACGTCCAGCGTTAATAATTGCTGGCAGAGCTCATCGAATTTTCGCACTTTGCCGATCTTACTTTTCTCCGGCCAGTGTTGAGGGTTCGCCAGTTTATCCAGCAGTTTCACGCTATAAAGCTTATTACGCCGGGTTTCCGGTAAGGGAGCGCAGTAATCACTGGCGAGGAAGGCGTCCAGCGAGGCGTGTTCCTCATCTCCGTACCAGCGCGGGTAAAGGTAATGAATGAACTGTTCGCGTATCGGCATATTATCCGCGTCGCATTCCAGTGCCCGGTTCAGCCAATAGATAAGGGGATTACGTGTTTCCACCTCGTTGGCGACAGGAAGGCCGGTAAACACCGGGGCTTCGGACAGGGGTAATCCACCGAGCGAGCGGGCAAATGTGATGGCTTCCGGCGTATAGGCGGCAAGATCAAAATGGACAGGCTCGTGTGCCTGGTGGAACCACTCAGGCTCCTGAAAATGCCCGGTTGCGACCAGTAAATGGTAATACATGGTCGGCGTCGTACTGTTCAGCGACAGGGCTTTGGCCGCCCAGTAAAACATCAGATCGCTACTGATTTTGGCCCGGATCCACTGGTTAGCGGTGACATGATCTGCAGCGTGCGTTCCACGCGCTTTCGCCGCTATCTCCAGCCAGCGTTGCGCGAGCATTTCGCAAGGGTAGCTGGACTGCGGCTGGCTTTGATGCCAGGCCGTTAACGACAGGGCTATTGTCTCGTCGCTGAATAATAAAGGCGTGAACAGAAAGGTGTACTGGCTTATCAGCGGATAGAGGGGATCATCCTTGTTGGATTGCCAGTTTTTTTCTGCGACGCTAAAAAATTGCGTCAGTTTCTCGTACTCCCCGGCTTGCAACCAGTCACGTAGCTGCTGTCGGGCAGTCCATATTTCATCCAGTGAAATCATGTCGCCTCAGGAAAATTATTTCAGGTTTGTAGCGCAAAATTTTCCCGCAACTCTTCGATTCGGGCAAACCCTACTATTAAGTGATTTACCGCTACTCCTCATCTTTTAAGAATTTTCTTAAGCAAGCTCACTCATGCTGCTTTCCAGCAGTAAATTTCGTAGCCACAGGTGGGCTGGGTCGCGGTGGGTACGTGCATGCCAGGTCATGGTTTTGGTAAATCCCGGCACGGGCAGCGGCGTGTCCAGTGTACACATGCCGGGTGCCAGCCTGGCGAGGCGCTGCGGTACTACGGCAATCATATCGCTCACCGCCAGCAGCTCCGGCAGGATCAGGAAATTGCTCACCGACACGCCCACACGCCGCGTTCTGCTCTGTGCTGCCAGCGCGCCATCTACAACGCCGCGAAAGCGGTCGCCATCCCACGAAACCAGCGCATGCTCCAGTGCACAGAAGCGATCCAGCGATAACTGCCCTGGCGCGGCGTCGGGATGATTGGCGCGCATCATGCAGACAAAATGTTCATCAAACAGCACCCGGCTGTGCAGCTCCGGCGGTGTGCTGTAAGGCGTCATCAACGCGATATCCACTTCGCCACGTTCAAGCTGACTTACCAATCGTTGAGGCTCTACCGTTTCCACTCGCACGCGAATACCTGGCGCAAGCTGTTTCAGGCGGGCAATAAACGGCACGATCACCACTTTGAGCGCGTAATCCGTGGCGGCCAGCGTCCAGGTGAGCGTGGCGGTTTGTGGCACAAAGGCGGCAGGTTGAAGTAACACCTCGATATCCGCAAGGATGCGTTTCACCGGTTCCGCCAGCCCCTGTGCACGTACGGTTGGCACCATACCGTGCGGCGCACGAATAAACAGCGGGTCGGCAAAGTAATCACGCAGGCGCGTCAGCATGCCGCTCACCGCCGGTTGGGTTAACGAAAGACGCGCTGCGGCACGCGTCACATTACGCTCATCCAGCAGCGCATCGAGGGCTTTTAACAGGTTGAGATCGAGGTTTCTGATATCGTGATTCATGATAATGACCCGGGCTGGTGATAATAAAGATTATCGCATTTACGGCTGTCCGTGGTGCGTGTTTTACCCGTATGATGAGCCTCTTTTCTGCCCCTGGAGCGGTTATGATTTGGTTGATGTTGGCAACGCTGGTAGTTGTTTTTGTAATTGGTTTCAGGGTATTAACCTCCGACTCCCGCCGTGCAATACGCCGTCTCACCGACAGACTCACGCTCCAGCCCGTGCCGGTTGAATCAATGATCGACCAGATGGGTAAAACCGCTGGTGCGGAATATCTGGCTTACCTGGCGCGCCCGGACGAGGCGCATTTGCAAAATGCGGCGCAAGTGCTGCTGATTTGGCAGGTGTGCATTGTCGACGGTAGTGAGCAAAACCTGCAGTACTGGCACCGGCTGATGCAAAAAGCGCGGCTTGCTGCGCCCGTCACGGATGCGCAGGTACGCCTGGCACTCGGTTTTTTACGCGAGCTGGAGCCGGACAACGCCGAATTGAACAATTTCCAGATGCGCTATAACGCGTTGTTTATGCCTGAAGAAGGAGTGCACTGGCTGCACTGATATCACGCCCCGTAATAGCCCTTATAAACTATCGCGATTAGATTTATAACACGGTGCTACGCATAGTGACCCTCGTTAATCACTGACGAGGTACACCATGAATCAATCCCTGACCCAAAGCGCCATTGTCTGGCCGCAAGACTACCTGCCCGGCACAACGGATAACTTTGCCTCCAACGAAATGATTGTCCCGGGGCTTACTGCGCAGGAGATCTGGGCGCAACTGAACGACACCACACTGTGGCCGACTTATTACAGTAACGCGCAGGATATTCGTTTCCATGACGGCAGCGGCCCGCTGTTAAGCGCCAATGCCCGGTTCCGCTTTACCACGTTCGGTTTTCAGGTCGAGGCGCAGGTGAGTGAATACGTACCGCCCATGGAAGGCCAGGCCGCGCGAATAGCGTGGTACGGTTGGGTTGAAGGCGACGTCAGCTTGCGACTGGATGTGATCCATGCGTGGTTGTTCGAAGACTTGCCCGGCGGTCGCGTGCGTATTCTGACGCAGGAGTCGCAAACTGGCGTCCCGGCTCAACAACTGGCCAGTACAATACCGAACCCGATGATTAACGCCCATCAGGCGTGGATCACTGGCCTGGTAACAGCGGCACATAAAGCCCGCAACACGTAACGTCCCGCCGCCGGAAGAGTTGCCAAATTGTTAATTGCGTCACAGATTTTGAATGTTACACTGCGCGACTTTCACGAATAAAAACGACGCGGGTGATTAATGATTGAGCAATCTGTGACGCCATCTTCAACGGATGCGGTAACCCGCCCCAACTGGTCCGCCGTTTTTGCCGTGGCATTCTGCGTGGCGTGCCTGATTACGGTCGAGTTTCTGCCGGTCAGTCTGCTAACGCCAATGGCGCTCGACCTGGGCGTGTCTGAAGGCGTTGCCGGGCAAACGGTTACCGTTACGGCCTTTGTCGCGATGTTCGCCAGCCTGTTTATCACGAATATAATTCGTGCGACGGACCGGCGTTATGTGGTGATTGCATTTGCCGTGCTGTTGACCCTCTCCTGTCTGCTGGTTTCTTTCGCCAGTAGCTTCACTTTGCTGTTGCTCGGACGCGCATGCCTGGGGCTGGCCTTGGGTGGTTTCTGGGCAATGTCGGCCTCGCTAACCATGCGCCTGGTGCCGACGCGCACCATTCCCAAAGCGCTGTCGGTGATTTTTGGCGCGGTGTCTGTCGCCCTGGTGATCGCCGCGCCATTAGGCAGTTTTCTTGGCGGGATCATTGGCTGGCGTAATGTGTTTAACGCCGCAGCGGTGATGGGCTTCGCCTGTATCGCCTGGGTTTGGGTGGCGCTGCCCACGCTACCGGGGAAAACCGAGCACCATCAGAACATGTTTGGCTTGCTGAAACGCCCTGGAGTGATAGCCGGGATGCTGGCTATTTTTATGGTCTTCGCCGGGCAGTTCTCGTTTTTTACCTATATTCGCCCGGTGTATATGACGCTGGCCGGGTTTGATGTTGACGGCTTAACGCTGGTGTTGCTGAGCTTTGGTATTGCCAGCTTTGTGGGAACATCGTTCTCGTCTGTGGTCATGAAACGCTCGGTGAAAATGGCGCTGGCGCTGGCGCCGCTGACGTTAGCGGTCAGCGCGGTGGTATTAATTTTCTGGGGTTCAGACAAAGTGGTCGCCGCCGGGATTGCGATTGTCTGGGGGCTGGGCTTTGCGCTGGTGCCGGTGGGGTGGTCGACCTGGATCACCCGCTCGCTAGCCGATCAGGCGGAAAAGGCCGGTTCTATTCAGGTCGCGGTGATCCAGCTGGCGAACACCTGTGGTGCAGCCATTGGCGGTTTCGCGCTGGATCACTACGGTTTATTGTCGCCGCTGGTGCTTTCCGGCAGCCTGATGTTGCTGACGGCGCTGCTGGTAGCGGCAAAAGTGAAAGTCAAAGCATAGCCCGCCTGACAAACCGTCATCCGTGCCGCGTTCAGGCGGCGCGGATTTTACGGCGCGAGTCGAGAGAGATCAGCACCACTGACGACACAATCAGCAGGGTTCCCATCCAGTCCGGCAGTGAAAAGGCCACACCCAGAAGCGCAACGGAAAGCAGGGCGCTGCTTAACGGTTCGGCGCAACTGAGAATACTCGCCTTCGAGCCGCCAATCAGTTGAGCGCCTTTCAAATATAGGCTGAAGGTGAGCGCCGTACCGATGACAATCAGGTAGAAAAAGGCCATTAACAGGCTGCCATCAACGACAAAGTCTGTCCCTTTCCCGGCGAAGAACGGCGTCAGCATCAGTCCCGCCAGCAACATGCTCCAGCCAACGATCGGCAGTGTGCCATAGCGGGCAATCAACGCTGACGGGTAAGTGGTATAAAACGCGGCGGAAAATGCCGATACAATCCCCCACAGCAGCGCTTCGGGCGAAATGGATAACGACGTCAGATTGCCATGCGTGACCAGCAGAAATGTGCCCACCAGCGACGTAAGGATGGCCGCGCCCACCGGCAATGTTGGCCGGGCTTTACGCACCAGCGCAAACCACGCCACGATAATGGTTGGCGATAAAAATTGCAGTACCGTCGCGGTGGCGGCGTTGGATTTCTCAATCGTCAGTAAAAAAGTGAGCTGCACAATCAGTGCGCCAAATAGCGAAAAAAACAGCAAACTGAAGGTGTCTTTACGGCTTTTAAGGATGGCGAAAATCTTGTCGCCATTCACAAAGGAGAGCGTCAATAAAATCACGCCGGTGAACAACAGTCGCGTCATGGTTAACCACGGCGAGGAGATATGGCTCTTCTCCATAATGTACTGCGCGCAAACCCCGGAACTCCCCCATAAAACGGCCGCGGCCAGTACGCAAAGCATCCCTTTTTTCGTGGAACCCATTTTCTAATCCAACTCTGTCATGCTGATAACGTATGAATAGGCCGTAAAGCATAACACATGTGCAGAGTTTGACCGGAGGCGGTTGAGGGTGACCGCCCCCGGTTTTTACATCAGAACCAGGCTTCCCACATCGCACCGACGTTAAAGGAGTCGAGCGTGGTGTCATTGGTACCGTTGACACGGGCGGTACGTTTGTTATCCACTTCGCCGCCCGTGACGTAGAAGCGCAGCATCGGGCGGAACTCTGGCCCCATCGCAATGGAGATGTTTTGCGAGAGGGTCACTTTCCAGCCGTGGTTGTCGCCGCCATCGTCATAATCTACGCGCTGATAGCCCGCTTCCAGCCAGGTGGAATGCACATCGTTCCACCAGTGCATTGGGCGAACAATCACACCATAGTTGCGGCGGTTGTCCGACTTAATGTTGCTGTTGTCGTAATCATGGAATGCCAGCAAGTAATCCACCTGCGTTTGCTGCGAGAATTTGTAGCTCCCTTCGAAGCTGGCATAAATCGCAGTGAGATCGTCGGTTTTGTTAAAGACGCTGTTATCTG
Organism: Kosakonia sp.; assembly: GCF_032052965.1. Taxonomy (GTDB): domain Bacteria; phylum Pseudomonadota; class Gammaproteobacteria; order Enterobacterales; family Enterobacteriaceae; genus Kosakonia. The sequence continues at coordinate 7,636 of NZ_DAMBVN010000020.1, read as the reverse complement.
AATTATCGGAGTAACGGGCGATCACTTTGTTAACGCCGTGGTCATTGGTATGGCTCAGCACCACGCCGCCCTGCCAGGCTTTCAGGCGATCTTCACTCTCAATCGCTTTCGAATCAAAGCCGTAGTTGGCGTAAATCTCCAGATCGAGCGGCCCGACTTTCATACCGTGCACTTTCGAGGTAATGGCGTAATTGCCTTTATCACCCACGTTAGAGCTGCCGGTACAGGTAATGCGCGACGGGTTGGCTTCATCCTCCAGCACTTCAGGGCTACAGGACTCAATCGCGCCCACGGCGGCGACGTCAAACTGCACGCCGCCAATGTCGAAGTTTTTCACTCCGGCGCCCTGGCCATCGTGGTTCATCCAGAAGTAGTCGTTGATCCCCTGTTGTGGACGCTGGTGGAAATCGCGCCCGGCCCAGAAGTACGCATTCGGATTCGAGGCCAGCAGATTGGTGACGCCGGCATACGCTTTTTTCAGGTTAACTTCATCGCCCCAGTGGTCGAACATGACGTTAACGTCCCAAATGGCGCCGTTGTCGCCTTTAAACGCTTTTGAAAGCTGGAATTCACCGCCATTGCCTTCGTTACCGAGACGGCCAATAGCCGACGCACCATTATAGGAGCCGTCAACGCCGACATATTTTTGATCGCCGCTCTGGAAGTGCGCGCCGTAACGGGCGTAGCCGCTGAATTTCACACCGTAGGGTATTGCCATGTCTGGCGTTTGTGCCGTGCTTTGCGGTTCGACAACGACATCCGCTTTCTTATTGATGGCGGCATCCATTTTCGCCTGACGTTCCGCCAGTGCTTTATCCACCGCTTTGGCGACGATGGCGTCGATTTGCTCTTGAGTAAATTCTTGTGCGAAGACGGATCCAGAGCAAAGAGAGGCCGCAACCGCCAGCGCCACTGGAAGTTTTTGATTTATTCTCATGGTTATCTCAATTTAGTAAGTTGTTCTCAGACAATAACCTTCCCTTCCCGAACGAGCAGGGAATATTGCCATCATCAAAACCAGACTCTTTATTTTATAAACATGGGTACAGAGTTATTAAGATTTACCGTAATCAATTCTCCATTTATTAACGTTGATACAGCTGGATAATTTCCTCCGATAATTCACGCGCCAGCAACGAGGTCATTAAATGATCCTGGGCATGCACCATAATTAATGTCATCGGCTGGCGGGCTTCACCGGCATCCTGTTCAATTAATTTGGTTTGCATCTGATGCGCCTGGCGTGAGTAACCATCGGCTTCTCGCAACAGACTGCGGGCCTCTTCCATGTTCCCTTCCCTTGCCGCGCGCAGTGCTTCAAAACATAAGCTGCGTGACTGCCCGGCATTGACGATAATTTCCATTACCGCTTCTTCAAGTGCGACCATAAAATTTATTCCTGATTAAAACCATTTTGAGCGGCGGTAGCTGCGAACCACTCTCCGCTTTTCTTAATGGTACGTTGCTGGGTTTCCAAATCTAATTGCACAAAGCCGTAACGATTTTTATAAGCGTTACACCATGACCAGTTATCAATAAATGTCCACATGTGGTAACCGAGACAATGACAACCTTCGCTTATACCTTTATGCAACCATTGGAGATGTTCACGAACAAAGTTAATACGATAACTATCGTTAATTTGCCCGTTTTCCATAAAGCGTTGTTCATTCTCGACCCCCATGCCGTTTTCAGAAATAAAACAGCGTGGGTTACCGTAATTGTCGCGCAGGTTGATAAGAATATCGTAAATGCCGGGCTCATAAATTTCCCAACCGCGATAAGGATTCATTTTGCGGCCTGGCATATCGTAATAATCAAACAACCACTCTGGCATAAACGGCGCTGCGGGATTAACCGAACTGTCCCGGCACTTTACCCGCCGTGGCTGGTAATAGTTAATGCCGAGCAGATCGATTTTCCCTTCTGCAATCAGCGCAATATCATCCGGCTGGCAGGCGGGCAGCTGATCGTACTCTTTCAGCAACGCCACCAGGTCAGCGGGATACTCGCCACGCAGTACCGGGTCGAGAAAACTGCGGTTAAACAGCAAATCTGCATAATGCGCCGCCTGCCGATCCGCCGGATGCTGCGAACGCGGATAGGACGGCGTCAGGTTCAGGACAATGCCAATCTCTCCGGAATAGTGCCCGGCGCGAAACGCCCGCACCGCGCTGGCATGCGCCAGAACCGTGTGGTATGCCACCGTCGCCGCCCGTTTGAAATCCACCACATTCGGGTAGTGAAAATCGTATAAATAACCGCCTTCAACAGGCACGATAGGTTCGTTAAAAGTAAACCAGTGCTGAACACGGTCGCCGAACAGCTCAAAACAGATCTGCGCGAAGCGGCTAAAGGCCTGCACTACTTCCCGGCTTTCCCACCCGCCTTTCTCCTGCATCACCATCGGCATATCGAAGTGAAACAGCGTAATGAATGGCGTAATACCCTGCGCCAGCAGTTCATCAATCACGTCGTTATAAAACGCCACTGCCTGCGGGTTCACCTCGCCGGTTCCGTCCGGAATCAGCCGCGCCCAGCTCAACGAGGTGCGAAAACTGTTGTGATTAAGCTGCTTCAACAGGGCGATGTCCTGCCGCCAGTGGCGGTAAAACATTGATGTTTCCTGCGGCCCAATCTGCTGGTGAAAGCGCCAGGGTTCACGGGCATGCCAGGCATCCCATGTGGTGGCGCTTTTACCGCCCTGCTGGCTTTCCCCTTCGGTTTGCAGCGCCGAACAGGCGCTACCCCACCAGAAGTTTTCGGGAAAAACGTATTTCATTACCTACTCCTTTTAATTACTGCGGACGGTTTCCGTCATCGGCGCGTTGTTCTGCGCTTTTTGCTCTTCCGTTTTCATCAGCGAGCGCTCATAGGCGCGCAGGAACGGCAGATACATCAGGGCGGACATCACCATACAAACCAGACACATCACCACCGGACTTAACGCCCAGTTTGCCGCCCAGGATGCACCAATCGGCGCGGGCGTTGTCCACGGCGTCAGCGACACGACTTGCGCCAGCAGGCCCATTTTGGTTGCGGTATAGGCCAGTACGGCGTTAACCAGCGGCACGCAAACAAAGGGAACAAACAGCATGGGGTTCATGATTATCGGCGCACCGAACAGGATCGGTTCGTTGATGTTGAAAAAGCTGGGCACCACGCCCATTTTGCCAATGGTCCGCAGATGGGTAACGCGGCTACGCAGCAGCAGGAAAGCCAGTGGCAACGTCGAACCCACACCGCCGATCAGCAGGTAGTGATCCCAGAACCCTTGCAGATAAACATGCGGCAACGCTGCGCCAGCTGCCAGTGCCGCCTGGTTGGCGGAGAGGTTCGCCATCCAGAACGGGTTCATAATGCCAGTAACAATCAGCGAGCCATGAATACCGGCAAACCAGAAGATTTGGCACAGCAGCACCGAGAGCAGAATAGCGGGCAATGAATCCGAAGCCGAAACCAGCGGCTCCAGCAGGTGCATAATCGCCTGCGGCAGGATCATCCCGGTTTGCGCTTCAATGAACAGGTTCAGCGGGTGAAGCGTGCCAATGATCACCAGCACCGGGATCAGGATTTCAAATGAACGAGCAACACCCGTCGGCACCTCTTTCGGCAAGCGGATGGTAATGTTGTGTTGTTTGAGCCACGCATAGACGCGTGCGGAATAGATGGCAGTCAGCAGCGCGGTAAATATGCCCTGGCCGGAAAGGTACTGCGTAGAAATTTTGCCGTCGGCATACGGGGCGGCAACCAGTAAAAAGGCCATAAACGCCAGCAGGCCGGTCATTACCGGGTCGAGATTAAATTGACGACCCAGGCTGGCGCCAATGCCCACCGAAATAAAGAACGTCATAACCCCCATACTGAGGTTAAACGGCAACATCAGCTGCTCGCGGTATTCAGTCGAAAAATCGAGCCAGGCGCGGGCAAAACCCACGGTGGTGTCAGCGGAGAACGGCGGGAAGATAAACACCAGCATAAACGAGCCGATGATCATAAATGGCAGAGCGGCGGTAAATCCGTCGCGGATGGCGATGACATACTTTTGCTGCCCAAGACGACCGGCCAGCGGCGTAATGGTTTGCTCAATAACCGTAATCATTGATTGATATAAGGAACTCATAAGAACACCTTGTTAATGTGCCGCTGCAATCAGCGACAGAGCATAGTCCAGCACCTTTTCGCCACGTTGCATGCCGTAATCCATCGGGTCGATGGGTTGTACCGGAATGCCCTGAGCGGCGGCCTTTTCTGACAGCGTTTTTAACATGTATTTTACTTGTGGTCCGAGAAGTACGACCTGATAACGCGGAAACTGCGTGTCAAACTCCGCTACGCCATACGCATTAATCTCTACCGATAAATCGCGTTCCTTCGCGGCTTCTAGCATCTTGCTGACCAGTAAACTGGTGGACATCCCGGCTGAGCAACACAACATAATCCTGTACATCGTTAATCATCCTCGAAATGTAAATAGTTATTGCGGGGATGATTGGACATCATACGGAAACCGGTTTCCATTTGTTCGGTATAGAAGTGTGATTGCTGTCAATATCTGATCACTAAGAGGTCTGTTTATTGGATTTGCATCACGGATTTTGGCGGTTAAATGAGAGCAAAAAGGTAAAAATGGAAAATCGGTTTCCATAAAAAAGCGAAACCGTTATACTGCCGACGGTTATAGATTAACCGTTGCTGTAATGGGAATATGCAGATGCGAAGGGCGTCTGTTTGGGGAGAAAGATGTCTACAATCAACGATGTATCACGTTTAGCTGGGGTGTCCAAAGCCACAGTCTCACGGGTGTTGAGTGGTTCGCGCGGCGTTAAGGAAGCCAGTCGCCTCGCGGTACTGAAAGCGGTTGAAGAGCTGAATTACCGGCCCAACGTTATCGCGCAGTCATTGCTCAGCCAGTCGACAGGCTGCATCGGTGTTATTTGCGCCCAGGACAATATCAACCAGACCACCGGCTACCTTTATGCGTTGGAAAAGCATTTAAGCCAGAATCAGAAACACCTGCTGTTGCGTTTCGCCAATACCAAACCCGAGGTAATGAGCGCGCTGGAGGAACTGACGTGTGGCCTGTGTGATGATGTGCTGATTATCGGCGCGCGTTTTCCGCTCAATATTGAAGATGAGAATGTCATTCTGGTGGACTGCGTCGAATCCAGCGGAACCTCGCCAAACAGCATTCAGTTAGATCACGCTTTCGCAGCCGAAACAGCCTGTAATTATCTGATCAGCCAGAGCCGCCGGCAAATTGCTGTTATTCATCCCAACAGTGCCGCTGCCGACCAGGTTTTGCTGGGGTATAAGCTAGCGCTGGAAAACAATTTTCTGCCGTTTAACCGCAACCTGGTGTTTATGGATGGCACCACTTCCTCGGTAGCGCTTCAGGTTTTGCTTAATAACGCGACTACGCTTAATTTCAATGCGTTACTGGTAGCCGACGAACAGGAAGCGCAGCGGGTTATCCCACAGTTGCAGGCGTTTAATAAATCGGTACCTGGCGACATTATGGTCTTCAGTCTTGCCGGTTCGCTGCATTTGCCGGGCATACCCACTATTCCGGCCATTGAATATTCCATGGATGCAATGGCAGCGAAGATCGTGGCCTGGCTGAATGAAAAAACCCAAAACGTACTGGGGGCGTATCGCGTTCGCGGCGATTTAATTATTCCTGACATCCGTAAACGCTAAACGTCTGTAATCGTATCGTTAAAGCCTCCTTCCGGAGGCTTTTTTATTGCTGCATTAACTCTATTTCGCCGATATCAATGATTATTGCCTGAATATATCTTTATCTAATCCTAAATTTTTGTCTGGATATCATATTTACGTCGAAGAATATTGCTTTGTAATTTATTCCATAGGATTATACTCAAAACTAATAATTAAATGATACTTAACCGAAATTTGCATTTCCTGGTTAAGCATTTTTCTCATGGATGGTTATCGTGCGTTATCTGGCCTTATTGTTATTATTTGTAGCGACAGCGCATGCTGCGCCTTTATCTCCTGCCGACAGAGATGCCGTGCTTCAACAACAGGAGCAGTTGCTGCGCCAGAACCAGTTGCAGCGTGAGGAGTTGGATCGCAGCACACCGTTGCCGCGCGCCAGCCAGAGCGCGCCCGACACCCCCGCGCAAGGCCCCTGTTTTACCATCCGGACTATTACCCTTTCTGGCGTAACCCTTATTAGCGCGAAGGCGCAGCAGAAACTTATCGGCCCCTGGCAGAACCGCTGCCTGGACATGGCGAAAATAACCGAACTGACCACCGCCATTTCCGACTGGTATATTAGCCGGGGTTATATTACCAGCCGCGCTTTTCTCACCGAGCAGGATCTGTCGCAAGGGGAACTGCGCATTGTGGTGCTGGAAGGGAAATTAAGCCAGATTCGCCTGGAAGGTGACTCGCCGCGCATGCTGAAAATGGTTTTTCCGGGTCTGGAAGGGAAAGTATTAAACCTGCGGGATATTGAGCAGGGCATGGAGCAAATTAACCGTTTGCGCGCCAACCCGGTACAAATTGAAATAGTACCGGCGGAACAGGCGGGTTATTCCATTGTAAATTTAACAGCTACGCCGGAATTTCCGTTAAGTGCTACGATTTCGCTGGATAATAGCGGGCAGAAAAGTACCGGGGAAAACCAGTTAAATGGTGTGCTCAGCGCCAATAATCCGCTGGGCCTTGCCGATAAATGGTTTGTTAGCGGCGGGCGCAGCAGTGATTTTGCCACGGGTTATGATGCGCAGAGTTTCCAGGCAGGCGCCAGCATTCCCTGGGGTTACAGCCTGCTGGATTACAGCTATGCCTGGAGCAATTACCGCACCACCATTATCAATATGGGGTTCCCGTGGATCTCAACCGGGGACACCAAAACCCATCGCCTGAATTTTTCCCACGTGGTGTTTCGCAACGGCGACGTGAAAACCGCGCTGATGGCGGGCATGACGCAGCGCTCAAGCCGCAACTGGCTTAACGATGCGCCGCTGGTCAGCAGCACGCGTAACCTTTCCAGTCTGCAGCTTGGCATCAGCCATACGCAGAAAATGTTCGGCGGCGTAGCAACCTTCAACCCGACTTACAGCCACGGCACGCCCTGGTTCAATGCTGAAACGGACGAAGACAAAATCGGCGATGTGCCACGCGCAGAATTCCGTAAATGGAGCCTGAGCGCCAGTTTCCAGCGCCCGGTCAGCAACAATATGATGTGGCTGACCAGCCTGTATGGGCAGTGGTCGCCAGATCGTCTCTATGGTAGCGAACGTCTGACCATCGGCGGAGAAAGCTCTGTACGCGGTTTCAAAGAGCAATATCTCTCTGGCGACAACGGCGGCTACTGGCGTAACGAACTCAACTACAACCTGTTCACCCTGCCTGTTTTCGGGCAAATCAGCGCCACGGCGGCGCTGGATGGCGGCTGGCTGGAAAAAGACCGCCTCGATCATTACGCCTCCGGCACGTTATGGGGCGCTGCGGCAGGGCTTAACAGCGCCGGTCGCTGGTTTGCTACCCAGCTTTCTGTGGGAACGCCGCTCGACTATCCCGACTGGCTGGGGCCGGATCATCTTAGTCTTAACTGGCGCGTGGCTGTCTCTTTTTAAAGGAATAAGAAGATGAATACTGATAA
>NZ_DAMBVN010000019.1:0-95091 GCF_032052965.1 Kosakonia sp. | reverse complement strand
CTCGTCGGGCTCATAACCCGAAGGTCGTCGGTTCAAATCCGGCCCCCGCAACCAACACAATAAACACCTTAACGGGTGTTTTTTTGTTTCTGCGTTCTGGTAAACGAAAAATGGCGCTTTGCAGCGCCATGTTGTTAACCCCTTCTTGCCAGCGTCGCGCCATCGGCAAAATACGCTTTAATCCCCGCCAGAATCGACTCGGCAACTTCCTGCTGGAATTTAGCCGTCTTCAGCTTACGCTCTTCTTCCACATTACTGATAAACGCGGTTTCGACCAGAATCGACGGAATATCCGGTGCTTTCAGTACCGCAAAGCCCGCCTGCTCTACCTGATTCTTATGCAGGTTGTTGACGGTGCCCAGCCGGTTAAGGACCGCTTTGCCGAACTTCAGGCTATCGTTAATGGTCAGCGACTGCACCATATCGAACATCGTGTGATCCAGATAGCGGTCACCGCTCTTACTCACCCCACCAATCAGGTCGGCCGCGTTCTGGGTTTCCGCCAGATATTTCGCCGCGGTACTGGTCGCCCCTTTGGTTGAGAGCGCAAACACCGACGAACCGCTCGGCTGGCGACTGCTAAATGCATCAGCGTGAATCGATACAAACAGGTCGGCACGTTGTTTCTGTGCTTTGGCGACGCGTACTTTCAGTGGGATGAACACATCCTCGTTACGCGTCATGTAGGCCTTCATATTGCCTTCTTTCTCAATGAGCGCATGTAACCGACGGGCAATTTGCAGCACCACATCTTTTTCTCGGGTGTGATATTTCCCGGTCGCGCCGGGATCTTCACCACCATGCCCCGGATCGAGCATGATCACAATCGGACGGTCGCGTCCGGCTTTACCCGGCTTCGGCCCACTTTCGGCTGGCGGCACCTGATTATCCAGATCGCCTTTGTTGTACTCTTCCAGCAATGCCAGCAGCGGATCCTGCACATCTTTTGCGTTTGCCGGGTAGAGATCCATCACCAGTCGCTCTTTAAACCCGGCAACCGGGGCCAGCGCAAACAGCTGAGGGGTGATGTTCTGTTTCAGCTCAAACACCATGCGCACCGTTTGCGGATCGAACTGACCGACGCGGGCGGATTTAATGTAAGGATCGTCACTACGGATTTGCGCGCCCATGCCTTTCAGGACGGAGTTTAAATGCACGTCTTCGAGATCCACCACCAGCCGATCGGGGTTGCTCAGCGCAAACTGCTTATATTTAATGACCCGGTTAGATTCCACCGTCACACGCGTATAGGTCGACGCGGGCCAGATACGCACCGCCACCACCTGACTGACAGCGGCAAAGCCGACCTGGCTTACGCTTAATAACCACATGGCCCCCGCCCCTTTTAATAACCTGCGGCGGCTGAGCGCTGATTGACTTCCCGACATGCTTCTCCCGAGCAATTACACTGAATTAATACTAAAACGTCAGAATTGACCGAAAACTTTAGCGAATGACGCATAAACTGTCATCTATTAAAGGGTAAACATATGTCTGGTTAATCGCTTTACCGTCGCATGTTTATTGTTTATCAGCAAAATTTGCACTTGCGCGCGGCGCCATAAAAGAATAAAAATACACAATTTACGAATAATCATGCAGTGAGGGTAGGCCGTGGTAAAGGAACGCAGAACCGAACTGGTACAGGGATTTCGCCATTCTGTTCCCTATATAAATGCCCATCGGGGAAAAACGTTTGTCATTATGCTCGGCGGCGAAGCCATTGAGCATGAAAACTTTTCCAGCATCGTCAATGACATTGGCCTGCTGCACAGTCTGGGGATCCGGCTGGTTGTCGTCTATGGCGCGCGTCCGCAAATTGATGCGAACCTTGCCGAACATCATCATGAACCGATTTACCACAAAAATACCCGCGTAACCGATGCCAAAACCCTTGAGTTAGTGAAGCAGGCAGCCGGGCTGTTGCAGCTGGATATCACTGCGCGTTTATCCATGAGCCTGAATAATACGCCCTTGCAAGGCGCGCATATTAATGTGGTGAGCGGTAACTTTCTCATTGCGCAGCCGCTGGGCGTTGATGACGGCGTGGACTATTGCCATAGCGGGCGTATTCGCCGTATTGATGAAGAGGCCATCCATCGCCAGCTTGACAGTGGTGCGATTGTGCTGATGGGACCGGTTGCCGTATCCGTTACAGGCGAAAGCTTTAACCTTACCTCGGAAGAGATCGCCACCCAGCTCGCCATCAAATTGAAAGCAGAAAAAATGATCGGTTTCTGCTCCTCCCAGGGCGTGATGAACGACGAAGGCGAGATTGTCTCTGAACTGTTCCCCAACGAAGCCCAGAAACGCGTCGACGTTCTGGAAGAGCGTGGGGATTACAATTCCGGTACGGTGCGTTTCCTGCGCGGAGCTGTGAAGGCCTGCCGTAGCGGTGTGCGCCGCAGTCATCTGATCAGTTACCAGGAAGATGGCGCGCTGTTGCAGGAGCTGTTCTCCCGTGACGGTATCGGTACGCAAATTGTCATGGAGAGCGCCGAGCAGATCCGCCGCGCTACCATTAACGACATTGGCGGCATTCTGGAACTTATTCGTCCCCTGGAGCAGCAGGGCATCCTGGTGCGTCGCTCCCGCGAACAGCTGGAGATGGAGATTGATAAATTCACTATCATCGAACGCGACAATTTGACCATTGCCTGTGCGGCACTCTACCCCTTCCCGGAAGAGAAGATTGGCGAAATGGCGTGCGTGGCCGTTCATCCGGACTATCGCAGCTCTTCACGCGGCGAAATGTTGCTGGAGCGCGTAGCGGCGCAGGCAAAACAGTTGGGACTGGTGAAACTGTTCGTGTTGACGACGCGGAGTATTCACTGGTTCCAGGAACGCGGCTTTACGCCGGTAGATATCGACTCCCTGCCGGAAAGTAAAAAACAGATGTACAACTATCAGCGCCGTTCCAAAGTACTGATGGCCGATCTCACCTGAATCCATGCCCCCGCGCCCTGCGGGGGCTGTTTTACCCCAGCCGACGGAATAATGCCTCCAGACCGCTGCGCCGCTCGGTGCGGGTTGCGATGGCCTGAGCCAGCACTTGCTCATCGGCATACAGCGACAAACGCTTACGCGCCCGGGTAATGGCGGTATAAACCAGCTCGCGCGTCACCACCGGAACGAACTGCTGCGGCAGGATCAACGCAGCATGATCGAACTCCGATCCCTGCGATTTATGCACGGTCATCGCCCAGGCGGTGTCATGTTCCGGCAACCGGCTGGGTTGTACCGATTTGATGGTTCCATCCGGCAGCGGGAACCAGACACGAAAACCGTCGCCATCCGCCAGAGCGATGCCGATATCGCCATTGAACAACCCTAACGCGGCGTCGTTACGTGCAATCATCACTGGGCGCCCATGATACCAGCGAGAGTGCGGCAACCGGCTGATTTGCCGCTGGCGAACCAGCGTCTGCTCAAGGCGTTCATTCAGGCCACTAACGCCAAAAGGCCCTTCACGCAACGCACAAAGCAACTGATATTCGCCAAACGCCTCAATGATGGCATCCGGCTGAGCATGGCTGCGCACCAGCGAAAGATAGCGTCCGTAACCTGCGAGCGCATCGTCAATCATCTGTTGGTACTCTTCCGTGCTGTGCAGCGGCTTACGCTCTATGTCGCTGAATCCCTGGTTGAACACCGCGCGGGTGGCGGCTTTATCGCCCCGGTTCACGGCTGCCGCTAATTGCCCGATGCCGGAATCACTACCAAAACGGTAGCTTTTTTGCAGTAAGCACAGGCTGTCGCGCAGGGCACCTGCGGCATCGCCTTCCCCGGCAGGGACTGGCGATCCCGTCAGTCGCGTGAGCTGCGCTGCGCGTTCCGGGTTATAACCGGCAGTTACCCACGCACAAATGTCTCCCAGCACCGCGCCCGCTTCCACAGAGGCCAGCTGATCGCGATCGCCGAGAAAAATCACTCTCGCATGCGGGGGTAATGCATCAATCAGTCGCGACATCATCGGCAGGTCGATCATGGACGCTTCGTCCACCACCAGCACATCCAGATGCAGCGGGTTACCGGCGTGATGTCGCAGACGCTGGCTGCCAGGCTGTGCTCCAAGCAGGCGGTGCAATGTACTGGCTTCATCCGGCAGCAGGGCTTTTTGCTGCTCCGTCAGCGTCAGCCGACGCAGCGCATTGCCAAGTGATTCCGTTAACCGCGCGGCCGCTTTGCCGGTCGGTGCCGCAAGGCGAATGCGGCATTTTTCTTCGCCGACCATGTTCACCAGCGCTGCAAGCAGTTTCGCTACCGTAGTGGTTTTGCCCGTTCCCGGCCCGCCCGAAATCACCGAAACCCGTCGGGTGAGCGCGACAGCAGCAGCCACTTTTTGCCAGTCCACCTCGCCTGTTGCAGGGAACAACCCGGCCAGAACCTGCGTCAAACGGGCCTCGTCAACCTCCGGCTGCGCATTCCTGGCGGTAAAAAAGTCGGCCACCTGACGTTCGTTACACCACATGCGATTAAGGTAGAGGCGATCCTCTTCGAGGATCATCGGCGTTGCGGCGTCGCCTTCACTGACTGCAGGCGACGCCAGCAGCGCCTGTCGCCAGTCTTCCGGCGGCCCTGCCCGATCAAAAAGCTGGTTTAACAGTGGCGATGCGCTGCCCAAAAAAGCCGGCGTCAGGCGAGACAGCGGCAGGCAGACATGCCCTTCGCCCGCTTCACGACTGAGCAGTGCGGCAGCCAGCATCATCGCCGGTTCCTCTTCTGTGGCAACGGTGAGCGCAAACTGCACATCCAGCGGACGCAGCAGTTTTTGCTCCGCGGCCTCACGCAGTAATTTCACCATACTCATGGCGTCACCTCCTGTGTTCGCCCGGCAAAGAGCGCATCCATCTGTTCAATCAACGCAGCATCTGGCCGGGTGGCAAATATCCCCTGCTGTGGGTTTTGCGCGTCTACACCTCGTAAGAACAGATAAATCACGCCGCCGAAGTGTTTTTCATAGTCATAGTCACGAATGCGATGGCGTAGATAGCGATGCAGCGCAAGGGTATAAAGCTGATACTGCAAATCGTAGCGATGCGATTGCATAGCCGCAGCCATCGCCTGCTGGGTATAGGCTTGCGCGTTCTCTCCCAGCCAGTTGGATTTGTAATCCAGTAAGTAGTAGCGCCCGTCGTGGCGAAACACCAGGTCAATAAACCCTTTTAGCATGCCGCGCACATCACGGAAGTCGAGCGGTGGACAACCTGCTGACAGTGGATCGTAACGGCGGATAAGCGCATCCAGCGCGGGGGCGGTCAGCGTCTCGCTGATGGGCAGATAAAACTCCATCTCCACTTGTTTATCTTTCGCGCTCAGTTCGCTAAGGGAAACGCCAGCATCCGCCAGCGGGGTGTGCAGCACCGTCTCCAGCCAGTCGTTGAACACCGGTTGCCAGTGCTCTTCATAGCCCCCGGCGAGTAATTTTTCCGCTACCCACTGTGCAGAAACTGGCTGGGTAAAGTCCATCTCCTCAAACAGGCTATGCAGGAAGGTGCCCGGCGATGCGCCGCGAGGAAACTGGTGCGGCGTTAACATCGGTTCAGGTAACAACTCCCGCTCGCCCGCGGCGTCCATATCCAGACGCGGCAACAAATCCTGCGCCAGGCCGTGAGCGCGCTGCTGCAAACCGGAGTAACTGGTAACCCGCCAGTCATCGGCAATACGCCGCCGCACCTCTCGAGCACTGAGATCAGGCGACTGCCCTTGCGGCATCAACCATGGCGAGCCATCAAGTGTGGAGGGTGTACAGAGCGCAATATCTTCATTGCATAATTGCTGCACCGCGCTGTGCAGCGCAGCGGCGTCCAGCGCTTCGCCTTTTTGCAAAAGCCGGCCAATCGCGCTTAGGTGGAAATCTGACGCCCCTGTTTTCTCGCCGCGGCGGCGAAATAACGGGGCGATACCCAGGCTGCAATGCCAAATGGAGCGGGTCAGTGCGACATACAGCAAACGCAAATCTTCGGCCAGCCGTTCTGCTTCCGCCAGTTCAATACTCTCTTCGGCATGGCTAAGATCGAGCACCGCGCGGAACGTGTCGCGATCGTGATAAAACCCCTGATCCTGCACGCGGAAATTGGCGATGAACGGCAGCCAGACCAGCGGGTATTCAAGCCCTTTTGACTTGTGGATTGTGACTACCTGCACCAGATGCTTATCGCTTTCCAGCCTCAGTTGCTCGCTGGAGGCGTTAGTATTGGGTTCAGCAATATGCTGTGCCAGCCAGCGGGTGAGTGCATACTCACTCTCCAGTTGTGTTCCGGCTTCCTGCAACAACTCACTGATATGCAAAATGTCGGTCAGGCGTCTTTCTCCACCCGGCGTGGCGAGTAAATTCTCCGCTACCCGGCGCGCGCCCATTAACGTGCGCAGCATCGGCATGACGCCGCGTTTTTGCCACAGTTCGCGATAGCGGGAAAACTCTTCTACCACCGCATCCCATTGCAGCTCATCCAGATTCAGGGCTTCAATATCACGGGCGGTCAGCCCGAGCATGGAGGTCGCCAGCGCGCTGCGCAGCGTGCTTTCCCGCTCTGGCGCCAGGACAGCCTGTAACAACCACAACAGTTCCTGCGCTTCGGGTGTTTCGAATACGCTATCGCGGTTGGAAAGATAAACAGAGGGAATATTCAGTAACGTTAATGCATCGCGGATCAACGACGCTTCATGGCGGCTGCGCACCAGCACGGTAATGTCTGAGGCTTTTACCGGGCGCGGCTTTTCGCCGCTAAACAGCAGCGCTTCTCCCCGCAGCCCGGCATCAAGCCAGTCGCGGATTTGTGTGGCGCAGAGTTGCGCCATCGCGCTCTGATAATCGCCCACGCCAACACCCTCCCCCTCCATCAACCACATCTTCATGGCAGGTTGAGTTTCACCGCGAAATTCAAAGCGCAGCCCGACATTTTTGCTGGCTGCGCTCACCGGTAAAAAGGGGATCTGCCGGAACATGAAGGCGTCGTCCATCTGACTGAACAAGCGATTAACACTGGCGATCATTCCCGGTGCCGAGCGCCAGTTGGTGTCAAGCGTATAGCGGGCGCTCACTTCATCACGCGCCTTCATATAGGTAAAAATATCCGCGCCACGAAACGCATAAATGGCCTGTTTGGGATCGCCTATCAACAACAGGCCGCATTCCGGCTGCCGCAACCAGATACGGCTAAAGATACGGTACTGCTGCGGATCGGTGTCCTGGAACTCGTCAATCATGGCGACCGGAAAGCGGGCACGGATGGCGGCAGCCAGCGCTTCGCCATTCTGGCTGTGCAAGGCGCTATCCAGACGGCTTAGCATGTCATCAAAGCCCAGTTCGCCACGCCGGCGTTTTTCCTTTGCCACCGCATCGCGGATCTCGCGCATCGCTGAGGTCAGAACCAGATCGTCAAGGGTAAGTGGTTGCGCCAGCAACGTCTCAATAGCGGCAAAAAGTGCATGTTCAGGTACCACTCCGCCCGCTTTTGTGCGCTGAGCCAGGAAGGACTGAGCAAACTTTTCCAGCGCATCCGGCAACAGGTAGCTGGTTGTCTCTTCCTGCGCCCAGGCTGAGATTTTCTCGATCCATTTCCCCTGATTGCCACGGTTGAACTTGCGCCTGTCGATGCCGGAGTTCTCAATCAGCGGCTCCAGCTCGCTAACCGTCTCATTCCAGAAATGTTTCAGTGCATTGATTTGGGCAACAATGTGTTGATGGCGGGACGCCAGGGTTTCATCTGCCGCAGGCGGTGCTTTGATTTCCGGGGCTTCGCCCTGTAGATAGCGATCAATGGATTGCAGCAACTCCTGGGGCCCTTTCCACGATGCATGAATCACCTGCGCAATTTCTCGCGGTAACGGGTAGCAGTGACGACGCCAGAAATCTGCGCAGGCCTGGTAGCGCAGCAGGGATTCGTCTTCCACCAGCTGTTGCTCAAACAGCATGCCAGATTCAAATGCATTCAGGCTCAGCATGCGCTGGCAAAAACCGTGGATGGTGAAAACCGCCGCCTCATCCATCTGCCGCTCAGCCAGCATCAACCAGTGCGCTGCCTGCTGTTTATCAACGATCTCGTCCAGCAGACGGGCGTAAAGGGGGTCGTCCGAACTTTCTCGCAGACAGGCGATCCGTAGCGCGTGGATATTACTGCGAATACGCCCGCGCAACTCTTCTGTTGCGGCCTCTGTAAAGGTCACCACCAGCAACTCTTCAACGCTGAGCTGGCGCGGGAAGGCGGCATTGCCGCCAAGCCCTAATAACAGCCGCAAATAGAGCGCGGCAATGGTGAAGGTTTTACCGGTTCCCGCCGAGGCTTCAATCAGGCGCTCGCCGGTGAGCGGCAGGCGCAGGGGATCAAGGGACTCAGCGGTCGTATCACTCATCTTTCTCGCTCATCAGGGGTAAGGATTGCTGCAAAGCGCTGACGCTATCCCAGACCTTCCAGCCCTGCGGAGCAGCATAGTCTGCTTTTCCGCTCTGGCTTCCTGAGATCTGCGACAAAATCGCCATGCCTTGCGGCTCTACCACCGCCTGATGGAAGAAGTCAGCAAGTTTCTGCGGCGTCAGCAGTTTTATCTGAGCCACTACTTTATCACGTGAATCGAAGCGCATATTGCCACGATCAAAATCTTTGCTGAGTTTAGAAGCCTCTTCGCCCAGGGTTTGTGGCGCCTGCTCGATTTGTGCAATTACCCCGGACTGGATCTGCGCGAACTCGTCTGGCTTTAATGCTCTGAGTTTCTCTTCTGCGCCGGGGAAAAAGGCCTGATATCGCTCCCACAAATACGCCGGTTGTTTCACGTTACTTTGCAGAAGGAAGCCCATCCCCCACTGGCGACCCACACTCACAGGAAAGGCAAAGACAGCGTAACCCAGTTGTTCTTCTGTACGCAGTTGGTTGTAGAACCATGGCTGGATAATCTGCCCGAGCATGGCGCTATAAGCAGAACTACGGTATTCGTCGAAACCCGTCGGGACAAAGACCGCAGCCAACGCAGAATCGGTACTGTTGCCAGCTTTTTCAAAGCTGGCCTTCTGCGGTTTATCAATCCGCACATCTTTATTGCGGCACCACTCGGTACCTTTCGCGCCCAGCTGTTTCTGCACCGCATGCGCGAGATCTTTTGCCTGTTGTTCAGCAAGATTACCCACAACGAGAAACTCCGGGCGGGCGTTGGTTTTCAGTGCGTCGCGATAATGTAAAATGTCCTGCAATGTCACCGACGGCAGTAACGCGCGGCGGTCTTCACGCAGGAAATAAGGCACCTGTGACAACATCTGCACCGGCATTATCGCCTGATCAAACGCCTTACCCTTCTCCGCCGAATCCATCATCTGGGTATACCAGGACTTGGCCTGTGCAAGCTGTTCTTCCGTTGGCGTATAGCTAAAGTAGCCCGCCAGCAGCGCCTGGAATAATTGCGGTAAACGCTGCGTATAACCGTTGGCGTTGAGCATTAATCCATTGTTGGCATTCGTCGAGAAACTGATGCCGCCAACCGCCGCCTGGTTGCTAAGCTGATCGAGTGCCAGCCCGGCAAGGTAGTCATTGAGCGCAAACATCACCTGATTTTTCGCACTGTCCATGGCTTGCGGGTTACGCAGAACGACACTGACATCTGCCTTCGGTTCGCTGGCGAAATAACGGCTTGGCATATAGACCACGCGCAGCGTCGGTTCATCGACAACCAGTTCCGGATGATCATATTTCTTCTGCGGCGTAATCAGTGAAAAATCATCCGGAATGTAAGGGTTCAGCTCCGGAAACTGCAGCGCAATGTTGCCTGCGCGCTTCTGCCAGTCGGCGAACATCTCCGGAGTGATTTTGTTCACCTGATAAGGCGCCTCAACAAAGTAGGCAGTTTTATCATGCGGCTCATCCGGGCTGATATACCAGATACGGGCATTTTGCGGCGTCATTTCGTTCAAACGCGCCTGTACCGCTTTTGCGTCAAACTGGTCGGCAATGTTGACGGAATCCAGCGTGTGCGCCACTGGCACGCGGATCATGGTGTCGGCCAGCCACTCGACATAATCCATATCACGGGTAATGGACGGATAGCGGAAATCGAGGTCAAGAATATGGGAGAGCTCATCGAAATAGCGTTTATCTACGCCTTTTTCGCGCAGCAATTGCAGGTAGCTGAAAATCGCGGCCACCACCTGGTCACGGTTGGCCTGGCCTTTATCCGTTAGCGTCGCAGAGATAGCCAGCACACCGCTGTTGCCGTTCACGACTGGATCGGAATCCCCCCGGATCCCTTCCACCAGACCCTGACTTTGCAGCCAGTCAGAAAGCGTGCCGGGACTGCGATTGCCAATCAGATAAGTGATCAGTTCATCAGTTTTACTGCGAAACGCGGCGGTGTTGTTATCAATACGGAATTCAACACGCAGGACTTTACGCGGTACTGCCGGCACATAGTGAATGATGATGCCTTTTTGCGCACTGGTCACCACCGGGACGTTAATTTCCGGTTTGTCGATATTCTTGTTTGGTACGCGCCCGTAAGTTTCTACAGCGAGTGTAGCCAACTCGTTCAGAGGACGGTTGCTGTAGATGACCGCCTTCATCAGGTTGGCGGAATAATACTTATCGCGAAACGCCAGCAATGCATCGTGCACGGGGCTGCCCGGTTTGTCGCTCAGCGTTTCGAGGTTGCCGCCAGAGAAACGCGCACCAGGGTGAGCGGGGTTGATGGTCTCCGCGCTGACCTGCGCCATGCGCATGCCATCACGGGTACGCGCCATTGTCAGTTCGGCATTGACCGCATTACGCTCGCGTTCAGCATATTTTTTATCTAAGGTCGGCGCAGCAATCGCATCGGCCAGACGGTCAACAGCCCCTTCAAGCGCGTTATTCTCAACTTCCAGATAGTAAGCGGTACGATATGGCGCGGTACTGGCATTGTGACTGCCCCCGTGCAGTTTCAGGTATTCTGCAAGGCTGTCCGGCTGCGGGTATTTTTTTGACCCCATCAGGGTCATATGCTCCAGATAGTGCGCGAGTCCAGGGTGCGTATCTGGATCTTCCAGCGATCCGACCGGCACCACTAACGCAGAGAGGGATTTGACGGCCTTCTCATCGGACACCAGCAAGACCACCATACCATTATCAAGGCGGATGGCCTGGTACTGACGGGTATCTTTATCGCTTTTACGGATAGTTTCCTGAACAGGTTGCCAACCGTTGTCTGCCTGACTGAATGACGCCCAGAGGGCAAAAAACAGTACTAAAGCTTTTAACCAGGTGCTGCGGGGCATTCACGAACCTCATCATTAACGATCCCGAAAATGCCTGTTATGACGGGCATCACCGGGTAAAACATGCGCTGACTGAGCCAGCACTCTTGTTATATCAGTCCGTGATCGTCGCGCATAATAATAGAAGCCTGCACGGTGCGCAATTTTTATACAATCAACCGGACTGATGATGTCGGTAAAGCGGTAACAGGAAACGTTGCGCCTGTTGGGTTATTTCAGCGTAGTACTCTGGCTCAAGGGTTCGCCACAGGCGCTGATACCAAATATCTTCTCCTTCGCCGCGTACCACCATATTCCCTTCGTACGCTTGTAAAAATTTGCTCTGCGCTTTTTGTAACGTCTCTTCGTCCATTACCATGGCATCATTTGCCGCGTCATAACAGACTTTTATCCAGGCACCGCCGCTTTCCGGAAGCATAAGCAACGGTTTTGCCATGCCTTCCCGGTAGCCGTCAATCATCAGCGTCAGGTAGCGCATCGCCAGATCGGGTGCCAACGGCGGGAAACGCCACTCGCCCCCCTTGCGTACAAACAGCCGGCTTTCGCCGGTTCCACCGCTGGCGCAATAGACCAGATGCTCCAGCCAGAGATGCACCCCCTGAGATACGCTTAACAGCGACGGCCGCCAGCGCAACAGACCATCCGCCTGGACGCGCGGTAACCAGCCTGTCAAATGCACGTCCCCACAATGCAGGTCGATTTCGAGGCTGTCCGCCGGCTGGCGAAACTCACTGACACGATCGGCCAGCGTCTGCATCTCCTGACACTGCGTCTCCCAGATAATTTCCCCAAACGCACCGTAAGGCAGCGCGCCTGCCGCCCGGTAACGACGAAACAGCTTGTCAGCATCGTCCTGTTCGACCAGCGCGTTAAGCAATTCATGATTCAGTTGATAGCGACTCAGTCCATCCAACACAAAAGGTTCGGCATCCGGGATTTCGCTCTCTTCAGGGCGGAAATTGACCCGCAGACGCATCTGGAAAAAGGCACGCACCGGGTGCGCCCAGAATCGCTGAAGTTGATCGAAGGCCAGCGTTTCCAGCGGCTGCGGTTCCAGAGGCTGAATAAATGCAGAGTGCGCTTCGCCCTGTAGACTCGCCGCAGGTAGCCAGTCCCGTACATAGCTCTGCCATTCATCATCACTATAGTTAGCAGGATCGAACGGCATACGGGTGTATAAATGGGTGATATGCGCTTTTACCCGCTGCTCGCTTTCATCACAATTAAGCGCCTCGTCGCCCGGCAGGCAGTGGCTTTGGCCAATATAGTCCACCAGTTCCTGAACCAGCACCGAGGGGAAACGCTCTTTGTTGTCCTGAATTGAACGACCGATGTAGCTGATATACAGCTGCTGCTGGGCGGAGATCAGCGCCTCCAGAAATAAATAGCGGTCATCGTCCCGGCGACTGCGGTCACCACGTTGTGGTTTCTGGCTCATCAAATCAAAGCCTGGTGGCGGCAGCGTACGCGGGTACACGCCGTCATTCATTCCCAGCAAACAGACCACTTTGAAAGGGATGGAGCGCATTGGCATCAAAGTGCAGATATTCACTGGCCCCGCCAGAAAACGCTGGCTGATGCGTTCCTGATCAAGGCGTTGTGCAAGCTCGTCACGCAGTAGCGACAGTGGGATTGCTTCACCGTAGCTCGCCCCAACGCCGTGAGCAATGATCGCCTGCCATTGCTGTTCAATCAGCGCCAGCGCCGCTTCGGTGTCCTGATCCGGCAGGAAAAAGTCGTTAAGCATGTCGCGACAAACCGGTAACCACTCCTCCAACGGACGCGCTTGCGCCAGCCCCCGACGCCAAAGATTTAACTGCATCAGAAGCGTTGCGAGGTGCCCTACCAGCTCGGCAATCAGGCCGCTGGACTCATCGTAAGGCAAAATGGATTGCCACTCGCCCTGGCGGCTTTCCATAGCGTAACCAAGCAGCATGCGCGTCAGGCCGAACTGCCAGGTATGCTGGCCAGTCGGCGGTAACTCCAGTTCGCGCACGTTATCATCGTCCATTCCCCAGCGAATGCCCGATTCATTAACCCACAGGCGCAAATAACGCAGCCCTTCTTCGTTGATGTTGAAACGTGCCGCCAGTACTGGCACATCAAGGAGCGCCAGAACATCTTCAGAGACGAAACGGCTGTCCGGCAGCGAAAGTAAGCTAATAAATGCCTGTAACGCAGGATGCGCCTGCCGGGCGCGACGGTCAGAAATCGCATACGGCACATAACGTTCACCGCTGGCGCTGCCAAAGACGGCCTGAATATAGGGGCTGTAGCTGTCA
Organism: Kosakonia sp.; assembly: GCF_032052965.1. Lineage (GTDB taxonomy): Bacteria > Pseudomonadota > Gammaproteobacteria > Enterobacterales > Enterobacteriaceae > Kosakonia. The sequence continues at coordinate 81,573 of NZ_DAMBVN010000019.1, read as the reverse complement.
ATGTCCGCTACCATCACCACGACATCGCGCGGCGTCAGCTCGGGGTCGGCCTCCAGCATGGCTAACAGCCGGTCGTGGAGTACCTCCACTTCACGCTGCGGACTATGGCAAACATGCACCGTGACGCTGCGATCGTCAGGATCGAGTCTGCGTTTACTGTCGCTGCGGGCAAATTCTTCGGCTGTCACACCCGCGACTGCGCTGTTTTTCAGTTCAAGAATGTCGTATTTCAGATTTTGTAACAGGGTGCCGGGCGTGACGTCGACAAAGGCGTCCAGTTCTTCGTAATGCTCCATGCCCGCCAGTAGAAAAATATTGTCGCGCCCCAGCTTGCCCCACGAGCCCAGTAAGGGATTACCGATATCTTGTTCCCCGTCGTCGTTGAACAAACTGTCGGCGTTCTGCACATCGCGAAAGAGCGGAAACTGGCGGGCCTCGCGGTGATGGCGACGCTGGCGGGTGAGCAGTTTCGCCAGAAATGCAGGATCTTTAATGTCACCCCAATAGTAGCGGCACGGGTTTGTGAATAGCAGGTGCACATCAATGTGCTTGCCCAGCGCCTGCAAGGCTTGCAGGTAAACTGGCGGCAGCGCCGAAATACCACAAATAAACACGCGGGAAGGCAGACCAGCGGGTTTCTCCTTTGCGAATTGGAGCTTATCGATAAACCGTTGGTACAGATTAGCGCGATGCCAGTGCGGCTGGCCTAACGCAGCGGTATGCTCTACCAGTGCCCGCCACAGCGGCGCCTGCCAGCGTTGCGCCTCATCGAGGCCATCAACGCTTTGGCCCGCTTCCCAGCGCGTCAGCCATTCGGGACGGTAAACCAGATACTGGTCATATAAATCCGCCACACGAGAAGAGAGCTGAAAAAGCTTACGTTTGTCATCGTCATCGCTCAGGTAATGGCGCAACATGGTGAACTCTTCGCGATGGAGCATATCTGGTAACAGCGACATCAGTTTCCAGCTCATGCTCTGTTTGTTAAAAGCGCTCTCTTTTGGAATATCATCCAGCACGCTGACAAACATATCCCAGATAAAACTGGCGGGAAGCGGGAAAGTAATATTGGCGGCGATGGTAAACTTCTGTGCCAGCGTCATTTGCAGCCATTGCGCCATACCGGTGCTTTGCACCAGTACCACTTCAGGCTCAAAGGGATCGTCAAGCGGATCGCGCTCCACGATAAACTCCATCAATGCTTCCAGAACATCCAGACGATTGGAGTGGTAAACCCTTAACATAAGTGCTCCTGACTACTGACTGATTGGGCAGAATAACCGTGTCATTTGCCCCTGCCTGCCCACTGGCGAGATGACGCTAACGTTGATGCTGACACATCCCTGTGTTGTTGTCTGCTCCCGGCGTACCTGCCAGCCCGAAGAAGGCGGCACAGGGTGTTGTTGCGCCTGCTGCCAGCCAGTGCGCCAGAGTTGCCGCCACTGACTGGCGGTGGTGAAACCCACGGCCAGCGCCCGATGATAACCGCCCAGCGCGGTGACCACCATCATCATTAATACCATCGCCAGCAGGACTTCCGTCAGGCTGAATCCCGACTGTTTATTCACGGTAGCAGGCATTGCGCGGTCTCCTTTCGTGGACAAAAATCACTCCAGCCGTGCGGTAAAAAAATCACCCTCTGCTGTTGCACTTCAGCCAGCCGCCACAGTTGCGCTTCGTCGCTCGCCACGATCAACAGAGCTGAAGTGTCTGCAAAAATGCGTAAACAGGCGCGCCATTGCTGCCCATCCGGTGCCTGGCATTGCCATGCTGATTGTGATCCCCACTTCTGCATACGAGCCCATTCCATGGCTGAATGGAGTTCTGACAGTTGGCGCAACGCCTGGCTCTCGCGGCCTGCCCGCCAGACATGGCTGGTAAGTTGCTGGCTAAGTCCATGTAGCATCAGGCTACCCAGCAAGAGCAATAACAACACCAGCGCCAGAGATGACATACCTCGTTGACGGTTCACAGGTTATACCCTGTCACGCTCAGCGCAGCGGCAATTTCCTGGCCATGTAAGCCCACAACACGAGCCACCATGCTGACAGTCAGTTGTGGCGCAAACCCCGTTGTGCGTTGAAGAGAAACATTGAAGCGCTGCACGGTAATTTGCCCCGGGTCAGTTGTTTTTTCCCAGCCACGCCCCGAACACCGCGTCGCGCCTCGCAGCGTTTCCAGCGCGCCATTTTGCAGGCGAAAACCCATCTGTTCTGACTCGCTGTGACCTGAGGGTTCCCAGCGACCATTACTGTTGGAGTCCCACTGTACAATGACACACGCACCCGAATTATCGATGGTCAGCGGCTGCCCGGTACATTGACCATTGCAATAACCCGCGCGTTGCAAGTGTTTTGCGACAGTCCACACCTGCTGCCATACTTCATCTCCGGCTATTTGCATACGGGAGTGTTGCATGACGCCAAGTTGTAAAGCCGGTAAAAACCGGGCGCAGGCGAGCAGCAGTACGCTACCTATCGCCATCGCCAATAATGTCTCAAGCAATGAAAACCCGGACTGGCTGTTTAACATGTGTTCCCCGCCGTTTTTTGGCACATTCTGATCCTTCCCCATGCGGATACCACGACGCGCCACTCTCCGGCATCACTGCGAAGATGGACATGGCCGGGCCAGGCGGTGTTTCGCAGGCCAAAGAAACCCAATGATGGGGTGATCTCAACCAGTTCCACCTCCGGCCACGCTGGTTGCAGGATAAAGCGCCCCTCGGTGCCGCAAACGTGGGTTCTGGTATTTGCCAGACACCACTCTTTATTTTCACGCACGGCATAAACCCGCTGGGACTGGTTTTGCCAGTTCGCCTCATCGCGTAGACGTTCCAGAAAAAGGCGAACCTGTAAGGCGGTTTGCCACAGGCGCTGTTGTGACTGCCAGCGTTGCCAGCCACCGATCCCCGCACTGGAGAGAATGACAATCAGTGCAAGCGCTACCAGGGTTTCAATCAGGGTAAAGCCGTGTTCATTTTTCATAGCGGCAGTGTGCGGTGGCGCGTTGATGGAGACGAGACGAAAAAAGAGGTTTTGCGTACTGCTGCGGGAAAAAATTACCGTTTTACACGGCGTTGCAAAAAGGCAGGAAAGAGGCTCAAAGAAGTCTTAATCGGGCAAAAAAAACCGGCACGTTATCGCACCGGTTATGTCATGTTGCAGAGGTTCAGATTGCAACCGGTGCTTTGATTGCAGGGTGCGGATCGTAGCCTTCAATTTCGAAATCATCGAAGCGGTAATCAAACAGTGAAGCAGGCTTACGTTTGATGACCAGTTTCGGTAACGCTCTCGGCTCGCGGCTCAGTTGCAAGTGCGTCTGTTCCATATGGTTGCTATAAAGGTGAGTGTCGCCGCCGGTCCAGACAAAATCGCCGGGCTCGAGGTCGCACTGCTGTGCCATCATATGCACCAGCAGCGCGTAGCTGGCAATGTTGAAAGGCAGGCCAAGTAACACGTCGCAGGAACGCTGGTAGAGCTGGCAAGAGAGCTTACCGTCCGCCACATAGAACTGGAAAAACGCGTGGCATGGGGCCAGCGCCATTTTATCCAGCTCGCCAACATTCCATGCGGACACGATGATGCGACGCGAATCCGGGTCGTTTTTCAACTGGTTAATGACCGTCGAGATCTGGTCGATATGACGACCATCCGGGGTAGGCCACGCGCGCCACTGCTTACCATAAACCGGGCCGAGATTGCCCTGCTCATCGGCCCACTCATCCCAGATGGAGACATTGTTTTCATGCAAATACGCAACGTTGGTGTCACCCTGAAGGAACCACAGCAACTCATGAATAATTGAACGCAAATGGCAGCGCTTGGTGGTCACCAGCGGGAAACCGTCCTGCAGATTAAAACGCATCTGATGGCCAAAAATAGACAGCGTGCCTGTCCCGGTGCGGTCGTTTTTCGGGGTGCCTTCATCCAGCACCTTTTGCATCAATTCTAAATACTGTTTCATGGTTCCTCAGGAAACTTGTTGCTGCGGACGCTGGCGGTAAGCCCAAATCATCATGATTACGCCCGCGACGATCATCGGAATGGACAGGATCTGCCCCATGCTGATGTATTGTACCCACGCACCGGTGAATTGCGCATCCGGCTGGCGGAAGAACTCAACGATAATCCGGAACGCGCCATAACCAATCAGGAACAGACCGGAGACCGAACCCGTCGGGCGGGGTTTACGAATAAAGAGGTTAAGAATGATAAACAGTACCACACCTTCCAGCGCCAGCTCATACAGCTGAGACATGTGGCGCGGCAGCACGCCGTAAGTATCAAAAATGGACTGCCATTGCGGGTGTGACGGCAGCAGCGCTATATCTTCTGCGCGCGAACCCGGAAACAGCATCGTAAACGGGAAGGCGGGATCGACACGGCCCCATAATTCGCCGTTAATAAAGTTCCCAAGGCGACCCGCACCAAGACCAAACGGAATCAATGGCGCAATAAAATCAGACACCTGGAAGAAGCTACGTTGGGTGCGTCTGGCGAAGATGATCATCACCACGATCACACCGATCAAACCACCATGGAAGGACATCCCCCCGTCCCAGACGCGGAAAAGATAGAGCGGATCATCGAGGAACAGCGGGAAGTTGTAGAACAGAACGTAACCGAGACGTCCACCGAGGAATACGCCCAAAAAACCCGCGTACAACAGGTTCTCTACTTCGTTTTTTGTCCAGCCACTGCCCGGACGGTTCGCCCGGCGCGTCGCCAGCCACATCGCAAAAACAAACCCCACCAGATACATCAAACCGTACCAGTGGAGGGAAACAGGCCCGATAGAAAAAATCACCGGATCGAAGTCCGGAAAACGCAGATAGCCACTGTTCATCTGTCACCACAACTTGTTGTTATTCCGCCGAAAGTGGGGAGCGGTTTACATGTTCGACCGTAACCGACGGCCGTACCAAAGCTGCGAATCATAGCATAAGGCATGGGTGCTGGTGGCGGCGAAGTTGTAAAAGATGTGTAAGCCAGCCAGGCTGGCGTTTTGCCAGCGGCGCGTTGTTCCCGGACTGGCGCTGATGCTGATGCGATCAGCGCGCTATGAGCAACCTGAGACTTAAATTCCGCCGCGGATCAACCCGCCGAGCCCTCGGCGCTCCATAAAGGCGGCGATCTGGTGGCGCACTTCTGTTGCCAGCTGCGCATCCAGCGCACGTCGCGCCAGCGTCTGCGCCTCTTCGTAATCAATGCGCCGTAACAGGTATTTGATACGTGCCACGGATCGTCCATTCATGGATAAGTGCCGGTAGCCAAGGCCAATCAGTACGGCAACACACATCGGATCGCCCGCCATTTCGCCACAGAGACGAAGATCAATGCCGAGTCGCTCCGCTTCCTCTGTCACCATTGCCAGCGCACGCAACACGGCGGGATGCAGACTGTCGTACATACTGGCCACGCGGGTGTTGTTGCGATCCACTGCCAGGATGTACTGCGTCAGATCGTTAGTACCTATGGAGATAAAATCGACCCGCGTCGCCAGATGCGACAGCATAAATACCATTGACGGGACTTCAAGCATGACGCCAATGCGCGGCTTCGGGATCGCATAACCGATCATCTCCTCCACTTCACGCCCGGCGCGCTCAATTAAACGCCGCGCTTCGTCCACTTCATCAATACTGGTGATCATCGGCAGCAAGATACTGAGATTACCGGTTGCCGCATTGGCGCGCAGCATGGCTCGTACCTGTACCAAAAAGATCTCCGGCTGGTCGAGCGTAATACGAATACCACGCCAGCCAAGGCAAGGGTTCTCTTCGCTGATGGGCATATAGGGCAGCTGCTTGTCAGCGCCAATATCCAGCGTTCGCAACGTCACCGGTTTATCGTTGAACATCTGCATCATTCCCTGATATTGCGCCACCTGCTCCTCTTCAGAAGGGAACCCGCTTTGCAACATAAAAGGGATTTCGGTGCGGTACAGACCGATGCCATCGATACGGCTACCCAGCTTTTCTTCATGCTCCGGGCTTAAACCCGCGTTGAGCATGACTTTGATTCTTTCACCGCTTTTAAGCTGCGCGGGCAGGTTAACATCATCTTCAGCAAGGCGGCTTAAGGCGTTTTCTTCGGTGATCAGCCGCTGGTATTCCTGCAGCAAGACCGGTTCCGGATCCACCAACAACTCACCACGATAACCGTCTACTACCAGCGTCCGGCGTTGTAACACTGCAGGCTGGATATCAGCCCCCATCACCGTAGGAATGCCAAGCGCCCGTACCATAATTGCCGCGTGCGAGTTCGATGCGCCGTCGCGCACGACTACGCCAGCCAGTCGATCGTGCGGTAACTCTGCGAGTGTGGTGGCCGAGAGCTCATCTGCCACCAGCACAAAGCGTTCCGGCCAGCTGTTTGGCCCCGAAATCGAGTCATCAAGGTGGAACAACAGACGTTGGCCCAGCGTGCGTAAATCGCCGGCTCGCTCTTTCAGATAACCATCATTCAGGGCAGCAAATTGTTCGGCGAAGCTTTCAATAACGGTTTTTACCGCCCATTCGGCGACGACGCCTCTGTCGACTTCTTCAAAGAGTTCGCGGCGCAGGCGCGCATCAGAAAGCAGGTGCGAGTAAAGATCGAAAATGGCCGCCGTCTCTTTCTGCGCACCGGCGGCGAAGCGTTTGCTGTAGCGGCGGAATTCATTGGCGGCTTCTTCCAGCGCCGTCGTCAGCCGTTCGCGTTCGAGGGAGGTATCCAGCGTCGATGCCGGGTAAACCTGTTCCATCAGCGGAAGGGTTTCGTCCATCCAGCCTTCTGCGATAGCCACACCCGGCGAAGCAGGCAGTGCGCGAATACGCGTCTGCCGGTATTGACCAAACAGCGCGTTTAATTGCGATTGCGAGAGGATAGCCGCCATTTGTGTCGCGAGCGTAACCAGAAAAGACTCTTCGCTCTCGTCGTACTGGCGTAGTTCACGCTGCTGTACCACCAGCACGCCAAGCAACTGGCGACGCTGGATGATCGGCACGCCGAGAAAAGCGCGAAAACGCTCTTCTTTTACAGAGGGGATGTATTTAAAGCTGGGGTGTTTCTGCGCATCGGCGAGGTTGATGGGTTCTGCCAGTCTGCCAACCAGACCAACGATCCCCTGATCGAATGCGAGTGTGACGGTGCGGCCGCGCGGTTTTTTCAAACCGCGCGTCGCCATCAGGTAATAGCAACGCCTGTCGTGATCTGCGAGATAGACCGAGCACACTTCGGTTTCCATCGCCAGGCAAACGTCGGTAACCAAAATTTCCAGCGCTTCGTTAAGGCGTGGCGCGCTGGCGACTTTCTCAACTATTTCTCGCAGTCGGGTGAGCATGATGTGGGTGGCTTAACCTCGTTTACGTCGCCATGCGGGCGCATTCTGCGGCTTAGGAGGCGTTTCCTGAAGCAACATTACCGCGCTCGCGAATTCTTTCATCACCCGCCGGTAGACATCGCGCTTAAACGAGACTACCTGGCGAACAGGATACCAGTAGCTTACCCAACGCCAGCCATCAAACTCAGGTGTACTACTGGTTTGCATATTTATGTCAGCATCGTTGCCGACCAATTGCAGAAGAAACCACTTTTGTTTCTGGCCGATACACACCGGCTTTGTGTCCCAACGCACCAAACGTTTCGGTAACTTGTAACGCAACCAGTTACGGGTAGAAGCAAGGATACGAACATCTTTACGACTTAAGCCCACTTCCTCGAACAGTTCCCGGTACATTGCCTGCTCCGGGGATTCCCCAGGATTGATTCCCCCTTGGGGAAACTGCCATGAGTGCTGCCCAAAGCGCCTGGCCCACATGACCTGACCCTGTCGATTACAGATTACGATTCCCACATTTGGGCGGTAGCCATCGTCATCAATCACCGGACTACCTCAAAATAAACCTGAATGAAGCGATTGTTTCATACTCCCGGATAACGGTAAACCACTCTATTACAGCGATACTAACGGATAACAATTGAATAACTCACAGTTATCGCCCGAGTTATAAACAGCAAACGTCGCTTTTCACCGTTTTTATTCACCTTTTCTGTGGATAGAGTTGTGAAAAAGTATGGAATTACCCAGGGAAAACCCGGAACAGTCTGAATATACCCATTTTCGCCTTTAAAAATAAGCTTTTTCAATTCATAAAGTTAAATAGGTTGTTAACCTTTTTTCAAGGCATAATGTGACGATCATCACCCTAAGGATCCTGGCGTTGATGAAAGATCGAACAGAGCCGTTTTTATCCACAGATTATGCCAATAAGTTAGGCACATTTTGTGCAGAAATTCGATTTTCGTCGCACGTCAAGGCTGTAAATCGAAACAGTAGTGCTGCTTTTCCCCAGTTATCCCACTTTTCTGTGGATAACATGGTGTAAGATCCTGTTTATTGTCAGTGACCAGATTTGGAAAACCGATCACAGTGTTGCGCAACACACAAATCAATGAAATAAATTATCTTATAAATCATGGCATTGTTTATCTAATCCAGAAAAAGGTAAACTGACCCACTGCGGTGCAAAACAGCCGTTCGTTTTTTAACCAAAAGGGTTCTGGCATGTCTGCTTTATCTCCCCTTCTCACGCCTCCGGATTCTGAAGCACTGCTGCTTGCCCAGGCGCAGCAGCTGGCAGGTTACACATTGGGTGAACTGGCAGCCAAAGCAGGCTTGCCCGTCCCACGAGATTTGAAGCGTGATAAAGGCTGGACGGGTGTACTACTGGAACTGTGGTTAGGTGCCAGCGCTGGCAGTAAACCTGAACAGGACTTTGCCGCGCTGGGCGTGGAATTGAAAACGATCCCTGTGGATAGTCAGGGCCGTCCGCTGGAAACCACCTTTGTTTGCGTGGCGCCGTTAACCGGCAACAGCGGCGTGGTGTGGGAAACCAGTCACGTCCGTCATAAGCTCAAGCGCGTGCTATGGATCCCTATTGAAGGTTCACGAGAGATCCCTGTTGCCGAACGCAGGGTCGGATCGCCGCTGTTGTGGAGTCCCAACGAGGAAGAAGAGCAGCAGTTGCGGCTGGATTGGGAAGAATTGATGGATCTGATTGTACTGGGCAAAGTAACAACGATTACCGCCCGCCACGGTGAGGTTCTGCAACTGCGACCAAAAGCCGCCAACAGCAAAGCGCTTACTGAAGCGATCGGTGAACACGGTGAACCGATCCTCACTTTGCCGCGCGGTTTTTATTTGAAAAAAAACTTCACCCGAGCCCTGCTTGCACGCCACTTTTTATTATCCGGCTATTAAATTTTTGCCATAGTGGCGCCCGTGCTTATAATTAGCGCTTCTTTATTTTGGCAGGACTTTATTTAAATGTTATTTGCATGGATAACCGATCCCAACGCCTGGCTTGCGCTCGGAACACTGACGCTGCTGGAGATCGTGCTGGGCATCGACAACATTATTTTTCTCTCTCTGGTTGTGGCAAAACTTCCAACCGCGCAGCGCAATCACGCTCGCAGACTGGGGCTTGCCGCTGCAATGATCATGCGCCTGCTGTTGCTGGCGTCTATTGCCTGGGTCACGCGTCTGACACACCCGCTGTTTAGCGTATTTGACCATAGCGTTTCGGCCCGCGATCTGATCCTGTTCTTAGGCGGCTTGTTCCTGATCTGGAAGGCGAGCAAAGAGATCCACGAATCGATCGAAGGTGAAGAAGAGGGGCTGAAGACCAATGTGCATTCGTTTTTTGGCGCTATTGTGCAGATCATGCTGCTGGACATTATTTTCAGTCTCGATTCGGTGATCACCGCCGTCGGTTTGTCGGATCACCTGTTTATTATGATGGCCGCCGTGGTGATTGCTGTTGGTGTGATGATGTTTGCCGCACGGCCCATTGGCGAGTTCGTCGATCGCCATCCGTCAGTAAAAATGCTGGCGCTGTCATTCCTGATCCTGGTCGGGTTTACGTTGATCCTGGAAAGCGTCTCTATCCACGTGCCGAAGGGCTACATCTACTTCGCGATGTTCTTCTCTATCGCCGTCGAAACGCTCAACCTGATGCGTAACAAGAAAAACCCGCTGTAAGTCCGGAGCTTCCCCTGCGGGGGAAGCTTGCCTCGCTGTTTCTCTTCCCTAAACAAATATTTTCAGATAATCCCGCTTTTTCATTACCGGATCGCGCGTTATTACTAAACTTGTGTAAGACGCAGTCGTGAGAGGATAAGAGCGATGAAAAAATGGGCAGTACTGATTTCCGCAGTGGGACTGGCTTTTGCAGTGGCAGGATGCAGCAGCGATTATGTCATGGCGACAAAAGACGGCAGGATGATCCTGACGCAAGGTAAACCGGAAATTGACGATGATACCGGGCTGGTTAGCTACCGCGATCAGCAAGGCAATAAAATGCAGATTAACCGTGATGATGTATCCCAGATTATTGAGCGCTAACAAATTCCTATAAAGGTCAGTGACCTGCTGGCCTTTTTTTGATTTTCTGCTTTCCCTTTTTCCGCCCCTCTGCCATGTTTATATTCCTTTGTCAGAACCACTGACGCTGCTTTATTGAGGAAGCCGGCTATGCATTATCACCGTATCCCCCACAGTTCGCTTGAGATAAGCACCCTGGGGCTGGGCACAATGACGTTTGGTGAACAAAACAGCGAAGCCGACGCCCACGCACAGCTCGATTATGCCGTAAGCCAGGGCATTAACCTGATTGATGTGGCGGAGATGTACCCTGTGCCGCCGCGTCCCGAAACACAAGGTCTGACGGAAACCTATGTAGGCAACTGGCTGGCGAAACGCGCCAACCGCGAAAAACTGGTTATCGCCTCGAAAGTGAGCGGCCCGAGCCGCAATAACGACAATGCAATCCGCCCGAACCAGGCGCTGGATCGTAAAAATATCCGTAACGCGCTGGACGATAGCCTGCGACGCCTGCAAACGGATTACCTCGATCTCTACCAGGTGCACTGGCCGCAACGCCCAACTAACTGCTTCGGCAAACTGGGTTACAGTTGGGTTGACAGCGCACCGGTCGTCACGCTGCTGGAAACGCTGGAAGCACTGACCGAGTTTCAACGCGCCGGGAAGATCCGCTATATCGGCGTATCAAACGAGACCGCATTCGGCGTGATGCGCTATTTGCATCTGGCGGAAAAACACGAACTGCCGCGCATAGTTACCATCCAGAACCCTTACAGCCTGCTAAACCGCAGCTATGAGGTCGGGCTGGCGGAAGTAAGCCAGTATGAAGGCGTAGAATTGCTGGCTTATTCATGCCTTGCGTTCGGCACGCTGACCGGCAAGTACCTTAATGGCGCAAAACCGGCCGGCGCGCGCAATACGCTGTTCAGTCGTTTTACACGCTACAGCGGCGAGCAGGCGCAAAAAGCGGTGGCGGCTTATGTGGAGATTGCCAAACGGCATAACCTGGATCCGGCGCAAATGGCATTAGCGTTCGTGCGTCGTCAGCCCTTCGTTGCCAGCACCCTGCTGGGTGCGACAACGATGGAACAGTTAAAAACTAATGTGGAAAGCCTGCATCTGGATCTCAGTGAAGAGGTGCTGGCTGAAATCGAAGCCGTACACCAGGTTTATACCTACCCGGCCCCGTAACACTTAACGGCGGCGCTGCCAGATCCACAGCGCCGCAATCGCCAGCGCAAACAACGCGCCAAAACCGACGCCGACGCCAACCACCGGGACACCCACTTTCACTGCCAGCGAGTAAAGCCCCAGCATCAGCAGCATGGCCGTGTTTTCACCCAGATTCTGCACCGCAATGGCGTTGCCTGCACCCACCGAGGTTTTGCCAATCGCCTGCAGCAGCGCATTCAGCGGCACAACAAAAAAACCACCCAACATGCCAATCAGCATCAGCACGCCATAAGCGGGCAATAATGCGTGTTGTAATGAAAATAACACCACCGCCACACCAATCAGGATCCCGGCAGGCATACAGCGGGCAACGGTTTCCAGTGTTACCAGCTTCGCCGCCAGACCTGCGCCTGCCACAATCCCCACCGCCACCATCGCGTTGAGGTAGGTCGGCGTGGCGTTATCGGTCATCCCCAGCGCCACCGGCACCCACAACACCAGCAGGAAGCGCAGCGTTACCCCTGCGCCCCAGAACAGGCTGGTACCGACCAAAGAAAACCGGGTTTCACCGTTGCGCCACAATGTTCTACAGGCGCTAAAAAAACTGTGCGTCATCGGCGTAAACCGCCAGGATTGCCCCGGACGCGCCGCCGGCAATTTCGGGATCATCACGTTTGCCGCCACCGCGCCGCCATACACCAGCGCACACACCGCGAGTGATGCCAGCACATGCCAGTCGGCCAGCACACCGCCAGCAACCGACCCCAACAAAATCGCCGCAATAGTGGAGGATTCCATTAAGCCGTTGGCTTTAACCAGCTTATCGCCGGTGGTGATTTCACCCAAAATACCGTATTTGGCCGGCGAGTACGCCGCCGCGCCAATGCCCACCAACAGATAACCAACAAACGGGTTAACGCCGACGCAAATGCTGGCCGCGCCCAGTAATTTCAAGCCATTAGCTATCATCATCACCCGGCCTTTGGCAAAGCTGTCGGCAATTTGACCAACAAAGGGCGCAAAAAGAATGTAAGCGCCCACAAACACCATCTGAAGTACCGGCTGGCTCCAGTCGGGGTAAAATTCGGCCTTTAATAACGCCAGCGTCGCAAATAACAACGCGTTATCGCCAAATGCAGAGAGGAACTGGGCGGCAATCACCGCCATCATTCCTCGCGTCCACAGCGAGGAGTTAGTGCTTACTGACTCAGGCATGATAAGACTCGACCTCTTCGACCATACTCTTCAGCGTAACAAAATCGGGCTTACCGCTGCCGAGCACCGGTAGCTGTTTCAGGAAACGGATATCACGCGGCACGGCCAGTTCGGGGACACCTTGCGCACGTGCCTGCTGCTGCAGCTTATCGCGCGTTAGTTCGCTATCGGTGGTAAACATCACCAGCGCTTCGCCTTTGCTGGCATCGCTCTTAACAACCGTCGCGTGCAGTTTGTCCGGCGACACAGCCAGCGCTAGCTGCTCTACAATCTCCAGCGAAATCATCTCGCCGGCAATTTTAGCGAACCGCTTCGCACGGCCCTGGATCTGCACAAAACCCTGCTCGTCAAATCGCACAATATCGCCGGTGTCATACCAGCCTGGCTCCAGCTCGCCGTGGATATTCTCCGCTGCGGGCGCTTCCAGCACGCCGGGGTTTTCCACCCGCAGATAGCCGGTCATCACGTTAGGGCCTTTCAATTGCAGCCGGCCGCCCTCTTCAATGCCCGGTACCGCCATCAGGCGTGCATCCATACCCGGCAGAATGCGCCCGACCGTTCCAGGCTTCGCCGCCATTGGCACGTTGATCGACACCACTGGCGCACATTCGGTCACGCCGTAACCTTCAAGAATGCGCAGCCCAAATTTGTCCTGCCATAACTGGCGCGTGCTCTCCTGGAGTTTTTCCGCCCCGGCAACAACATAACGCAGGCGGAAAAAGTCATACGGGTTTGCGAAGCGCGCGTAATTGCCAAGGAATGTCGAGGTGCCAAACAGTACGGTGCAGTTACGGTCGTAGACCAGTTCCGGCACAATCCGGTAGTGAAGCGGGCTGGGGTAAAGAAACACCTGGGCCCCGGTCAGAAGGGGGGTTAACAACCCGACGGTAAGACCGAACGAATGAAACAGCGGCAGCGCCGACATAAAGCGGTCATTGGCGGTAAAGTCGGCGATGGTTTTGATTTGCTCGACGTTGGCCAGCAGGCTTTTGTGACTGTGCACCACCCCTTTCGGGTTGCCTTCAGAACCCGACGTGAACAGGATCAGCGCCGGGTCTTCCGCTTTCTGGGCAACCTGCGCTTTCAAAGGCATGAGCAAGTGGCGGAATATCCAAAGTTTATCGGCCAGTCTTACCTCGCCTTTCAGATCTTCCAGATAAACCCAACGCACCTGCGTTAACTGCTCCGGCAGGTGCCAGAGTTTGCCTTTATCCATAAAAGTGCGGGAGGTAAAGATGGTCTTGATCTGCGCGGCAGTAATGGCGCTGCTCAGGCCTTTCACTCCGGCGGTATAGTTCATCATCGCCGGAATACGCCCGCGGGCAATGGCGCCGAAAATCACCGCAGCGCTGATACCGGCATTCGGCAGCATCAGGCCGATTTTTTCCCCTTGCGCGCTGTATCTGTCCAGAAGACGCGCCACAAAGAGTGTCTTGGTCAGCAGCTTGCGGTAACTGTCCGGCGTGAAATTAATGTCTTCTACGCAAGGTTTCTTTTCGCCATAGCGATACTGTGCCGAAAGCAAAGCTTCATACAACGTTTCACGCGGGCGCACTGCCATGCGGGCTTCCATCATGATTTGGTGCAGCATCTCTCCGGCGATTTTACGCCTGTCGCGGGCACGCGGGGCATCCGGCATCGGCAAGGTTGTCGGCGGCAGGATGTGCAATGTAATACGCGGGAACAGCCGCTGTTTTACCAGCCCTTTCAGGCGGCTGAAAAACGTCAGTTCGGCACCGTCAATACGCACGGGGATCACTGTTGCACCGGATTTTGCCGCGACAAACCCGGCACCGTCATAAATTTTCATCAGCGAGCCGGAAACCGAAATGCGCCCTTCCGGAAAAATCACTACCGGACGCCCCTGCTCAACCAGTCGCACCAGATGTTTAATCGACATCGGCTTGGTGGGATCCAGCGGAACAAAATCGATAATTGAACTGATCCAGCGCATGTACCACTGGGTACTGATGGTGGTATAAACCGCGAAAACCGGGCGCACAGGCAGGAACAACGCCAGCAGAATGCCATCAATAAATGAGACATGGTTCGGGGTGATTAACACACGTTCGCCGCGCAGTGCCTGCGTCTTTCCGGTCAGTTGTACCCGGAACAACACGCGAAACAGGCCGCGAAAAAAGCCCAGTAGCATTTCAACTCCTTTTGCCAGTCAATTAAGCACGTTATTTTCAAATTGTGGCAGATTACACGAGAAGCGCAGGAGGGAAAACGCAGGCAAAAAAAAACCTGCGCGTCCGCGCAGGTTGGTGCAATCAATAAGTACGAAGAGCGTACAGAATAAATCACCAATCAATACCTCTGGGATCTTGATTGTGGCGTGGGGCGCAGGGCATCGCCAGCGAGAAAAAGCAAGAGAGTGAGCCGAAGTGAAACGAGGTATGTCGATTTTCGATTCCTGTTACACGCAGCGGCAGGCAAAAAAAAACCTGCGCATCTGCGCAGGTTGGTGCAATTCGAGTGTGCAACCCTGAGGGTTGCGTTCACCTATCAATACCTCTGGGATCCCTACTCTGTCACGGGGGCGATGCCCCCACCAGCGGACAATCGAAACAGCCCTTCGCAAAGTGTAACGAAAGATTTTAGCTGTATTAATCGGTAAAACTTTGCTGTGTAACGTTTTCACCCGGTCCTCCGCGTCAGCTCACGTTTGCATACTCCTGATGGGCAACTTCCTTGATTAGCCCTCCCTTTTCCGTAACACTACAGAGTGTGTAAACGCTTACCTCTAAGGACGGTGCGCCATGGCGACCATAAAAGATGTAGCACGGCTGGCTGGCGTCTCTGTCGCGACAGTTTCCCGTGTGATCAACGACTCGCCGAAAGCGAGCGAAGCCTCACGTCAGGCGGTGCAAACAGCAATGGATTCGTTAAATTACCACCCCAACGCAAACGCCCGCGCCCTGGCGCAACAGTCGACGGAAAGCGTCGGCCTGGTCGTGGGTGATGTTTCTGATCCTTTTTTTGGCGCGATGGTAAAAGCCGTCGAACAGGTGGCTTCTGCCACCGGTAATTTTCTGCTGATTGGCAACGGCTATCATAATGAAGAGAAAGAGCGTAAAGCCATTGAGCAGTTGATACGCCATCGCTGCGCGGCGCTGGTCGTGCATGCCAAAATCATCCCCGACGACGATCTTGCTTCACTCATGAAGCAGATACCGGGCATGGTGCTGATTAATCGCATTTTACCCGGCTTTGAGCAGCGCTGCGTGGCGCTGGATGACCGTTATGGTGCCTGGCTGGCGACACGCCACCTGATTCAGCAGGGCCATACGCGCATTGGTTATCTTTGTTCAAACCATGCGATTTCAGATGCCGAAGACCGGTTACAGGGTTATTACGATGCGCTGAAAGAGAACGGTCTGCCATGTAACGACCGGCTGGTAACATTTGCCGAGCCGGATGAAAGCGGCGGCGAACAGGCGATGACCGAACTGCTGGGACGCGGGAAAAATTTTACCGCAGTGGCCTGTTATAACGACTCAATGGCGGCCGGGGCGATGGGCGTGTTGAATGATAACGGTATTGACGTCCCACGCGAGATTTCGCTGATTGGTTTCGACGATGTGCTGGTGTCGCGCTATGTCCGCCCGCGCCTGACAACAGTACGTTACCCGATAGTCACCATGGCAACGCAGGCGGCTGAATTAGCACTGGCGCTGGCGACCAGTCAGCCATTACCGGACATTACTCACCTGTTTAACCCAACGCTGGTGCGCCGCCATTCAGTGATCGCGCCGCAAGAGAGCTAATTCCTTTTGCCGGAGGGGTGCTGACGCCGATCCGGCTTTTGCTGGCCCCCTCCGGCAAAATTCACAGCGCAATACGGTAAAGGTGCACACGGGTAGCGGGGTAATCGAGCGCGTCACCGATATAGTTCCAGCCAAAACGCTCATAAAAATCACGACACGCCGAGTAGAGATGCAGCTGGCTGAAGCCCATCAGCCGGGCCTGCGCCATCACATGGCGCTGCAACTGCCCGGCCAGCCCCTGACCACGCGCACTCTCTTTGACATACAACGCTGCCAACCACGGGAACAGATCCTGGCGACTGATCAAATCGCAGCGCCACAGCCCCACCGTGCCCAGCAGCGCGTTCCCGTCGAGCAGTACAAAGGTCAATGGCAACTGCCCCGGCGTCTGGCTGTGCTGAATAATGCTGGCGAAAAAGTCGCGCGGCAACGAATCGCCAAACTCGCGCCACAGCCAGTCAGTGACTTGTTCCGCCATTTGCGGCACTTCATATAGGGGAACAATGTTCACATCAGTTTTCCCTGAAAGATCGGCACCGACTCAAACAGATAGCCGTCAAAATCCGGCGCATCTTCGTCGGACAATTCCAGCAGACTTTTTTTTACATTTTCGAGATGCTGCCACATAGCCTGCCATGCCCCCATCACATCACGTCGACGCAGCGCCGCCAGTAGCGTCTGACGGTCGCCAAGCCATTTCAGGCGGTACGGGCGGCTGGCGATGTGCACATTGAACTGTTGCCAGAGGGGGCTGCTGTCCATGTGGTGCCAGATGCTCTCCACCGTCGCAAGCAACATCTGGTTTTGCGACGCACCGGCCAGCACCAGGTGGAACATCTTGCTGTTATCCTGCGAAGTGTCATTCATAGCGATGGCGCGCTGCTCCTGCTCGAGAATGCGCCGCAGATTGTCGATATCCGCCCGGGTTGCCATTTTCGCGGCAAACGCGGCAATATTGCTTTCCAACAACTGGCGCGCCTGCAAAATCTCAAACGGGCCAACATCGCTACTTAAAAAACGCTCCTCCTCGTTTTCATGCGCCTGCGGTATGCGCATCACATACACGCCCGACCCCTGGCGAATATCCACCGTGCCTTGCAGTTCCAGCATCAGTAGGGCTTCGCGCACAATCGTGCGGCTAACGCCATATTTTTCCGCGATATTGCGCTCCGGCGGTAAACGAGAGCCAACAGGGTAATGCCCGTTGATGATCTGCTCACGTAGATCTTCGCCAATCTCCTGGTACTGTTTTTTTTCCGGCGGGACGACGGCCTTCTCCACAATATCACCTGCGCTTTTCAGTTATTGCGTTCTATTTTACGTCATCATCAAGGGTGAGGGTCAACTGACGGTCATCGCTTAACCTGCGATACCACGACAACGACTTTTTCGCCCGGCGGTCGCGGTTGTTGTGCAAATCGATCTCCACCAGCCCGTAACGGTTTTTAAAGGCGTTCATTGGCGAGACATTATCGGTAAACGCCCACAACATATAGCCCTGACAGTTCGCGCCCGCTTCCCGCGCGCGCAAAGTGTGCCACAAATGCTCAGCGATAAACGCAATGCGGTAATCATCTTCAATCACCCCTTGCGCATTGCGAAATTGTCCTTCGTTCTCGACACCCATTCCGCTTTCCGCCACAAACCACGGAATATTGCCGTACTCATTTTTAATGCGCATGGCCATGTCGTAAATAATCGACGGCAGGATCTCCCAGCCACGGGATTTATTCATTCTCCGCCCAGGTAATTCGAACGGCTCATAATAATAAGCGGGGTGGAAAGGCGTTTCCGGGTGCCAGGCGCGGGAAGGCGCTTTAACCCGGTGCGGATAGTAGAGATTAATCCCCAGTTCATCCACGGTGTTATCACGGATGATCGCCAGCTCTTCTTCGCTGTAATCCCAGGCGACCTGGTGTTTTTCCAGTAGCGCAAAAAGCTCTGGCGGGTAGTGGCCTTTCACCATCGGGTCGAGGAACATGCGGTTATAGAACAGATCGTAACGCTCTGCGGCTTGCACATCGTGCGGCGCGCGGGAACGAGGGTAGGTCACTTCCGGATTCAGAATACACCCCACCGTGCCGGCGTAGCCCTTTTCGCGGAATAAATTAACTACTTTCGCCGTCGCCAGGTTTTTATGGTGATTCCACTGCATCCATGTGCCGGTGTTCTGCTCGTAAGGCCAGCGCAGCGCATCAAGGTAAACGCGGGTTTGCACCACAATCGGCTCGTTAAAAGTGAACCAGCGCGTCACTTTATGATGAAAACGTTCAAACACCTTACTGGCGTATAGCAGGTAAAGCTCCACCACTTTTTTAGACGCCCAGCCGCCATACGTTTCCAGCAAGTAACCCGGCAGTTCGTAATGCTCAAGGCAGATCATCGGCACAATGCCGTGGCGCTGCATCTCATCAAAAAGTTCGTCGTAATAGGCGGCGTAGGTTTCGTCTACCACGCCCTTCTCATAATCGGTCAGAAAGCGCGACCAGTTGATGGAGGTGCGGTAGTGCGTCAACCCCGCCTGCTTCATCAGCTGCACATCTTCCCGAAAACGCTGGTAAAAGTTAGTTGCCACCGCCGGGCCATGGCCTTCGTGCCAGACATGGCGATCGTTTTTGTACCAGAGATCTGGCCAGGAGTCCTGCCCCTCCCGTTTGCCGATCCAGCCTTCAGTTTGCCAGGCAGAAGCGGCAGCCCCGAGAATAAACGACGGGGGAATAGCGATTGTTTTCGTGCTCATGGCATCCTCAGGAGTTAGACGCCGTTTCGGCCTGCAATTGCGCCTGCTCTGCACGGCGTGAGGCAATTTTCACAAACGGCAGATAGATAATAACGGCGGTAATGATGCAAATGAGCTGCGTCACCACTGCGCCCATTGAACCTGCGGTCGAGAGCCAGGCGTTGATCAACGGTGGCGTCGTCCACGGCACCATCACCACGGCTTTACCGGCAAACCCGGTCACTGTAGCAAAGTAACCAATCGATCCCGTGACCAGCGGGGTAATAATGAACGGGATGGCCAGGATCGGGTTGAGCATGATCGGCATACCGAATATCACCGGTTCGTTAATGTTGAAGATCCCCGGGCCGATCGAGAGTTTGGCGATCTCTTTCATCTCTTTGCGTTTGGTGGCAATCATCACCGCGATCAGCAAACCGATAGTCAGCCCGGAGCCACCGATGCTCATATAGACATCCCAGAACGGCATGGTGATGATGTTAGGCACCTCTTTGCCTTGCTCAAAGGCACTCATATTTACGGTGATCGCCCCGAGCAGTAGCGGTTCGCGGATCGGTTTGATCATCTGGTTACCATGAATACCAATGACCCAAAACAACTGTGCGACAAACATCAGCAGCAGGATGCCAGGCAAGCTTTGCACCACGCGCTCCAGCGGCTGTTGCACCACCTGGTAAACCGCGTCATACAGATACATGCCGGTCACTTTCTGAAAAACAAACCCAAACGTGGCGATCACGGTAGTGGTGATGATCGCCGGGATCAGCGCCGAAAACGAGGCTGAAACATTGGGCGGCACCGTGTCCGGCATTTTGATCTTCAGCCCTTCGCGGTTTTCCAGCCAGCAGTAAATTTCCACGGATAAGATCGCGATAAACATCCCTAAAAACAGACTGCGGGTGTCAGAGAACTGGCGCAGCAGCACGTCTTTCACCACATGCATCTGCCCGTCTACCAGCATTTCCACGGTGGTAGGGGTTACGCAAATAAAGCAGATTACCGCCAGCAGCCCGGGAAACAGGGACTTAATGCCGTTAATGCGCCCGAGTTCGATACCGATTAAAAACACCGCGCCAATATTGAGGAAATTCAGCGTCGCGTAATTAATGGCGCTGGTGATGGGTTTTAACGCCGCAAGGAACGACAGCGACTGGAAGCTGGCAAGGCCGTTTTTCGGATCTAACACCATATTAGAGATCAGAACGGAAAACGCGCCGACGATGATCACCGGCATCAGAGTAATAAACGAAGATTTGATCGCCATGATATAGCGATAGCTGTTGAATTTTGTCGCAAAACTACCCAGAGAATCGATGAGCTTTTCTTGTAGGGCCATGGGTTAACACCTCAGTAAAGGGGTTTTATTATCGAAACCGGGATACAGCTGAATCCCATTTGGCATACCAAAAATAGTCATTGATGGGAAAAAGTTCTGTGACACGCCTCGCATCGCCGTTTCTGGTATTCCAAAATGCGGCTTTTTTCTCCATTGGCATACCACCTTGCTTTTATCAGGGCTTTTCCCGAGTGTGGTAGACTGCCGCTATTATGCGAAACGAGAATTTGTCATGGTCACAATGCTGGACGTTTCACTGCGCGCCGGGGTATCAAAAGCCACGGTTTCCCGCGTTCTGAACAATACGGGGCAGGTTAAAGAGAGCACCCGCAATCAGGTTTTTAAAGCAATGGAAGAGCTGGGATACCGGCCTAATTTCCTTGCGCGCTCCCTGGCAAACCGCACCAGCAACAGTATTGGCCTGGTGGTGTCCAGCTTTGATGGTTTCTATTTTGGCCGTCTGCTACAACAGGCGTCGCGCCAGGCGGAACTGCATGGCAAGCAGTTGATTGTTACCGACGGGCACGATACGCCGGAGCGGGAAGAGCTGGCGGTGCAGATGCTGGCCGACCGCCGCTGCGACGCCATTATTCTCTACACCCGATTTATGCGCGAAAAAGCGATTCTGCGGCTGATCGACAGCGTGCCCATGCCGCTGATTGTTATAAACCGTGAAGTGGCGCAGGCGCACGACAAATGTGTCTTCTTCGAGCAGCAGGATGCTGCCTTTCAGGCCGTGGATTATCTGATAAGCCAGGGCCACCGGGATATTGGCTGCATTACTGTGCCTATCCACACGCCAACCGGGAAATCACGGCTAATGGGCTATCGTAAGGCTCTGGAAAAACACGGCATTCGCTGGGATCCGGCCAAAGTGAAGTATGGCGACGCCACCATGACACGCGGCTTTGAACTCTGTCGGGAGATGTTACAAGAGGGGGTGAAGATCAGCGCCCTGTTCACCTGTAATGACGACATGGCGCTCGGCGCATCCAAAGCTATCCGCCAGGCGGGGTTGACTATTCCGCAGGAGATCTCGCTGTTCGGCTTTGATGACGCGCCCGGTGCCCGCTGGCTGGAGCCAGCGCTGTCGACGGTTTATCTGCCCATCGACACCATGATCACCACCGCCATTGATCAGGCGATTAAAGCGGCAAACAACGAAGAAACAGCGGCAATCCCGCCGTTTACCGGCACGCTGGTCTTACGCGAGTCGGTGGCAGCGGGACCGTATCAGAAGGCTTAACCCAGCTCCAGTGCGAGCAGCTCTTCAATGGTCTGACGGCGGCGAATCAGCCGTGCCACACCGTTATCAAACAGCACTTCCGGCAGTAGCGGTCGGCTATTGTAGTTAGACGACATCGAAGCGCCGTACGCGCCCGTATCATGCAATACCAGGTAGTCGCCCGGCGCCACCGCAGGGAGCGCGCGGGTTTCCACTTTGCCGCCCTCTAACTGTGTAAAAACATCACCCGATTCACACAACGGCCCGGCGACTACCGTCTCGATCAGTGGCGCATTTTGCAGGTCGCGACCATCGCGCGCCAGCGCGGTAATATGGTGATAGCTACCGTACATTGCCGGGCGCATCAGATCGTTAAAACCGGCGTCGATCAATACGAAATGACGGCTGCCCATGTTCTTTACGCTGCGCACTTGTGACACCAGCACACCGGACTCCGCCACCAGGAAGCGCCCCGGTTCGATCTCCAGTTTCACCGCGTGCCCAAGATGGCGGGCAATCTGCTCGCGGGCAGCATTCCACAAACCGTAATAGTGCGCCGTATCAACCTGCGCATCCCCTTCATGGTAAGGAATGGACAAGCCGCCGCCTGCGGAAATAGCAGGAAGATCCTGACCAAACTCCACCACCAGCTGTACCATCGCGCCACACACCTGCTCCAGATGCGCGTAGTCAACACCGGAACCGATATGCATATGAATGCCCGCCAGTTTCAGCTGATAGCGCTGCATTACTGCCAGCGCAGCGCCCATGTCGCTGTGCCAGATCCCGTGTTTGCTATTTTCGCCGCCGGTGTTGGTTTTCTGGCTGTGACCATGACCAAAACCGGGGTTAACTCGCAACCAGACGCGGTGGCCCGGCGAAACCGCGCCTAGCTGTTCCAGCATATCCACCGAACCGGCGTTAACCGCAATGCCCAGTTCCGTAACGCGGGCCAGCGTCGCCTCATCGATCACATCGGCGGTAAAGACGACATCGTCCGGGTGCGTTTGCGGATCGTAACCCGCCGCCAGCGCACGCTCGATCTCGCCCAGCGACACGGAATCAACTTTTACGCCCTGCTCACGCATCAGGCGCAGAATATGAATATTAGAACAGGCTTTCTGCGCGAAACGCACCACATCAAAGTCGCGCAGTTTGGCAATTTGCCCGCGAATGATTTGCGCGTCATATACCCATACCGGGCAGCCAAATTCAGCAGGAAGTTTCAGCAGGTTAGCGGCATTCAGGTCGGTTTCAGTCTGGTGTAACGAGCGTGGCATGGTCTGGCTCCGGTGATCATTTTTGACCATTACGCCATAGCGCGAAGAGAATAAAAAATATCGTTTTATCTCTACTCTATGCAAAAATGATATGGATAACCCCGCAAAACGGATGCCTGCCATGCCTGCTGTGAACCTGCGCCATATCGAAATTTTTCATGCGGTGATGACCACCGGCAACCTGACTGAAGCCGCCGCACTGTTGCATACCTCGCAGCCCACCGTCAGCCGAGAACTGGCGCGCTTTGAAAAAGTGCTGGGGTTAACGCTGTTTGAGCGGACACGCGGCCGCCTGCAGCCTACCGTGCAGGGGTTACGGTTGTTTGAAGAAGTCCAACGCTCCTGGTACGGGCTGGACAGAATTATCAGCGCAGCGGAAAGCCTGCGCGAATTTCGTCAGGGGGAATTATCCGTTGCCTGCTTACCGGTTTTCTCGCAGTCATTTCTACCGCTGCTGTTACAGCCGTTCCTCGCCCGCTACCCGGACGTGAGCCTCAATATTGTGCCGCAGGAGTCACCGCTGCTGGAGGAGTGGCTTTCAGCCCAGCGTCACGATCTGGGGCTAACGGAAACATTGAGCACCCCCGCCGGGACGGAACGCACCCCGCTGTTAACCTGTAATGAAGTCTGCGTCATGCCGCAGGAACACCCGCTGGCGCGCAAAAGCGTGCTGACACCGGCGGATTTCCAGGGTGAGAATTACATCAGTCTGTCGCGTACTGACAGCTACCGGCAGCTGCTGGATCAGCTGTTTAGCGAACATCAGGTGAAGCGCCGTATGGTGCTGGAAACGCACAGTGCCGCCTCGGTCTGTGCGATGGTGCGTGCTGGCGTAGGTATTTCCGTGGTGAACCCGTTAACCGCGCTGGATTATGCCGCCAGCGGCGTGGCAGTGCGGCGGTTCAGCATTGATGTGCCGTTTACCGTCAGCCTCATCCGCCCGCTGCATCGCCCGGCATCGGCACTGGTCGAGGCTTTTACCCGCCATTTGCAGGCAGCCATGCCGCTGATCGCTCAGCCGTTGGCTGCCATGCTCACCGCACGTTAAGAGAGCATAAAGTTGACCGCATCGGCAGCATGCAGTGCCGCCGTGTCAAAGACCTTAATCGGGCAGTGTGTCTCCGGCAAAAGCAGGCCAATTTCGGTGCAGCCAAAAATCACCCCATCCGCGCCTTCTGCGGCCATCTGTTTGATCAGATTCAAAAAGTAATAGCGCGACTCGTCGGTAAAAGTGCCAAGGCACAGCTCATCGAAGATGATCTCATTGACGCGCTCGCGATCTTCCGGGCCTGGCACGCACGTTTTGATGCCGAACTGTTTTTCCAGACGCCCGCGATAGAAATCCTGCTCCATGGTGTAACGCGTGCCCAGCAGGGCGACATTGTGCAGCCCGGCGTTTTCAATCGCCCGTCCCGTGGCATCGGCAATATGAAGAAAAGGAATATGGCAGCGTTCCTCGATTTGCCCCGCGACTTTGTGCATGGTGTTGGTGCACAACACGATCGCCTGCGCGCCTGCCTGCTCAAGGCCTGCCGCCGCCTGGGCAAGAATTTCACCCGCTTTATGCCACTGCGCCGTGGCCTGGCAAGTCTCAATCTCGTGGAAATCCACGCTGTGCAACAGCAAACTGGCGGAGTGTAAGCCACCCAGGCGCGCTTTGACGCCCTCATTGATCAGGCGATAGTAGGGAACGGTCGATTCCCAGCTCATGCCGCCCAGCAATCCTATTGTTTTCATCGTGTCTCTCCGTCGGGTTTTGCACCCAGTCAATCAAAGTTGTGATCAGCTTTCAACTTCTCTGGCCTGCCATTTATTTTTACGCGAGCCTGAGATAAATTATTTGAAACGTTGTTTCATCATTTAATACCACTACAGGACAGCCCGATGTTTATCTTTCATAAAGACACACAACTTGACGATCTGGGCAACGGTGTCAGCCGCCGTATTCTGGCCCATGACGGCAAAATGATGGCCGTCGAGGTCAATTTTGAACAAGGCGCCGTCGGCCCAATGCATAACCATCCTCATGAACAACTCACTTATGTTTTATCCGGTGAATTCGAATTTACCATCGGTGATGAGAAACATATCGTCACGGCAGGCGATACTCTTTATAAGCAACCGCACATTATGCACGGCTGCGTATGTCTGAAAGCCGGCACCCTGCTGGATACCTTCACCCCGGTGCGCGAAGATTTTTTAAAATCCTGATCCCCAACTGAACAACGCCCTCATTTTTGAGGGCGTTTTTCTTCATATGACCGTCATACAATACTTCGCCCGATAATCATTTAAGATTTAAATGATTTCATTTTGCGATATTTTATCAGCGTTTCCTTTCTTATCCCGCGGCCATTTATTTCTGGTGAAACCCGTGTTTTATCGGCAAAAATGACACCCACCTCACCTTATTGAAACATCGTTTCGACTTTGATCACATTTCACGAATTAATCGAATGACGGAAAATTAAAACTCAATAAAATATTTTAAAACGATGTTTTACAAATCAAGAATGTCAGTTCGCAGCATTTTAAAACCCGGAAATTTGCTAATGATTTCGGGCAGTTAAAGATTCATATCACATTGATTACGCGAAACATTGTGATCAAGCGCACACGCAGAACCTGTTTTTACCCCTGTACGCCCAGGCGGCGGGGGAAAGAAGTTAATCTCCGAATCCGTATTACACCATTGTTCGCCAGGTAGGTATGTATGAATGAAAACAGACTACTGGGATTGGCCTGGATATCGCCTTACGTTATTGGGCTGATAGTCTTTACGGCATTCCCATTCATCTCATCGTTCTTCCTCAGTTTTACTGAGTATGATCTGATGAGCCCGCCGGTATTTAACGGCATCGAAAACTACCGCTACATGTTTACCGAAGACACCCTCTTCTGGAAATCAATGGGCGTCACGTTTGCGTATGTATTTTTGACCATCCCGCTGAAGCTCGCCTTTGCGCTGGGTATTGCCTTTGTTCTGAACTTTAAATTGCGCGGTATCGGCTTTTTCCGTACCGCTTACTACATTCCTTCAATTCTTGGGAGCTCAGTGGCGATCGCCGTGCTGTGGCGCGCGTTGTTTGCTATTGATGGCTTGCTGAACAGCTTTATCGGTGTGTTCGGCCTTGATCCGGTTAACTGGCTGGGCGAACCGTCACTGGCCCTGATGTCAGTAACATTACTGCGTGTGTGGCAGTTTGGTTCGGCGATGGTCATCTTCCTTGCTGCGTTGCAAAACGTGCCGCAATCGCAGTACGAAGCAGCCATGATCGACGGTGCCAGTAAATGGCAGATGTTTATGAAAGTTACCGTACCGCTGATTACGCCGGTGATTTTCTTCAACTTCATCATGCAGACCACGCAGGCGTTCCAGGAATTTACCGGCCCGTATGTCATTACAGGCGGCGGCCCGACCTATTACACCTATCTGTTCTCGCTCTATATCTACGACACAGCCTTCAAGTACTTCGATATGGGCTACGGCGCAGCGCTGGCCTGGGTTCTGTTCCTGGTGGTGGCGGTCTTCGCCTCTATCGCCTTTAAGTCGTCGAAATACTGGGTGTTCTACTCTGCCGATAAGGGAGGCAAAAATGGCTGATATCCAACACGTCACGCCGGGCATGCAGGAAGCTGAGCGTGAAGTGGCGCGTACCCTGCGCCGCGAGAAAGTGAGCGCGTGGATCCGCTATGTGATCCTGCTGTTTGTCGGCTTGTTGATGCTCTACCCACTGGCATGGATGTTCTCGGCATCGTTCAAACCGAACCACGAGATCTTTACCACGCTGGGCTTGTGGCCAGAGCACGCCACCTGGGATGGTTTTATCAACGGCTGGAAAACCGGCACGGAATACACCTTTGGCCATTACATGCTGAACACCTTCAAGTATGTGATCCCGAAAGTGATCCTGACCATTATCTCTTCCACCATTGTGGCGTACGGTTTTGCCCGCTTTGAGATCCCGTGGAAGAACTTCTGGTTCGGTACGCTTATCGCCACCATGCTGCTGCCCAGCACCGTGCTGCTGATCCCGCAGTACCTGATGTTCCGTGAAATGGGCATGCTCAACAGCTATATGCCGCTGTATCTGCCGACGGCGTTCGCTACTCACGGGTTCTTCGTCTTTATGTTGATTCAGTTCCTGCGCGGTGTACCGCGTGACATGGAAGAAGCCGCGCAGATCGACGGCTGTAACTCCTGGCAGGTGCTGTGGTACGTGGTGGTGCCAATCCTGAAACCGGCGATTATCTCGGTGGCGCTGTTCCAGTTTATGTGGTCGATGAACGACTTTATCGGCCCGCTGATTTATGTCTACAGCGTGGATAAGTACCCCATCGCACTGGCGCTGAAAATGTCCATCGACGTGACCGAAGGCGCACCGTGGAACGAAATTCTGGCAATGGCGAGTATCTCCATTCTGCCGTCCATCATTGTCTTCTTCCTGGCACAGCGCTACTTCGTACAGGGCGTGACCAGCAGCGGAATTAAAGGTTAAGAGGGAAATATCATGGCTGAAGTTATTTTCAACAAACTGGAAAAGGTGTACTCCAACGGCTTCAAAGCGGTACATGGTATCGACCTGAAAATCGCCGACGGTGAATTTATGGTCATTGTCGGCCCGTCTGGCTGCGCCAAATCCACTACCCTGCGTATGCTCGCAGGTCTGGAAACCATCAGCGGCGGCGAAGTGCGCATCGGCGAAAAGATCGTCAACAACCTCGCGCCAAAATCGCGCGGAATCGCGATGGTGTTCCAGAACTATGCGCTCTATCCGCATATGACCGTGCGCGAAAACCTCGCGTTTGGCCTCAAGCTCAGCAAGATGCCGAAAGACGAAATCAACAAACAAGTGGATGAAGCGGCAAAAATCCTTGAGCTGGAAGAGTTGATGGATCGTCTGCCACGCCAGCTTTCGGGTGGTCAGGCACAGCGTGTGGCGGTAGGTCGCGCAATTGTGAAAAAACCGGACGTCTTCCTGTTTGATGAACCGCTTTCCAACCTCGACGCCAAACTGCGCGCCTCAATGCGCATCCGTATTTCTGACCTGCATAAGCAGTTGAAGAAATCCGGTAAACCGGCAACCACCGTTTACGTCACGCACGATCAGACCGAAGCGATGACCATGGGCGACCGTATCTGCGTGATGAAACTTGGCCATATCATGCAGGTAGATACCCCGGATAATCTCTATCACTTCCCGAAAAACATGTTCGTGGCGGGCTTTATTGGCGCGCCGGAAATGAACATCAAACCGGCGAAGATAGTGAAAAAAGACGACCAGTTACACATCACGGTCGGTCACGACACGCTGGCGCTGAATGCCCGGCAGCAGGAAAAAGTTGCGGATTATGAAGGCAAAGAGGTGTTCTTTGGCGTGCGTCCGGAGTTCGTCTCCGTCGCCGATCAACCTTTTGCTGATGACTGCGGCTCAGGCGATCTGGTGCGAGTAGAAAACATGGGACACGAGTTCTTTGTTTACCTGAAAGTGGGCGACTACGAGCTGACTGCCCGAATCCCTTCTGATGAAGCTAAGCCTATGATTGAAAAAGGACTTCACCGGAAAGTGTACTTTAAGTTTGATATGAATAAGTGTCATATTTTTGACGCCAAAACGGAACAGAACATCTCTCTGTAAATAAAAACTGGAGTATAAAAATGAAAAAAGTGCTATTAGGCGCCGTTATCTCCGCAACCCTGGGCATGTGCGCTGTACCCGCAACCGCCGCTGATAATGTAGACCTGCGTATGTCCTGGTGGGGGGGCAACGGTCGTCATCAGGTGACATTAAAAGCGTTGGAAGAATTCCATCAACAGCATCCAAATATTACGGTCAAATCTGAGTACACCGGCTGGGACGGGCACCTCTCCCGTCTGACCACGCAGATCGCGGGCGGTACCGAGCCGGACGTGATGCAGACCAACTGGAACTGGCTGCCGATCTTCTCAAAATCCGGTGACGGTTTTTACGACCTTAACCAGGTGAAAGACATCATCGATTTGAGCCAGTTCGACGCAAAAGAGCTGAAATCCACCACCGTGGACGGCAAGCTGAACGGTATTCCCATTTCCGTGACCGCACGCGTGTTCTACTTTAACGATGAGCAGTGGAAAAAAGCCGGTGTCGCCTTCCCGAAAACCTGGGACGATCTGTTAGCTGCGGGCAAAACCTTCGAGAGCAAACTCGGCAAACAGTACTACCCGGTTGTCCTGGAACACCAGGATACACTGGCGCTGCTGAACTCCTACATGGTGCAGAAATACAACATTCCTGCCGTGGACGAGAAAGCGAAGAAATTCAGCTACACCAATGAGCAGTGGGTGGAATTCTTCCAGATGTATAAAAAACTGGTCGACAGCCACGTAATGCCGGACTCGAAATACTATGCCTCGTTCGGCAAGAGCAACATGTATGAAATGAAACCGTGGATCGAAGGTGAGTGGGCCGGTACCTATATGTGGAACTCCACCATCACCAAATATTCCGACAACCTGAAGCCGCCAGCCAAACTGGTGCTGGGTGATTACCCAATGCTGCCAGGAGCAACGGATGCGGGTCTGTTCTTCAAACCGGCGCAGATGCTGTCGATTGGTAAATCCACCAAGCACCCGAAAGAAGCGGCGCAGGTGATTAACTTCCTGCTGAACAGCAAAGAAGGCGCAGAAACGCTGGGGCTGGAACGTGGCGTTCCGCTGAGCAAAGCCGCGGTGAAAACGCTGACCGACAACGGGGCGATCAAAGATGGCGATCCGGCTGTTGCGGGCCTGCGTCTGGCGCAATCACTGCCGACCAAGCTCTCGGTTTCGCCGTACTTTGACGATCCGCAGATTGTGGCCCAGTTCGGCACCGCGATTCAGTACATCGACTACGGCCAGAAAACGGTAGAAGAAACCGCTGCCGACTTCCAGCGCCAGGCTGAACGTATCCTGAAACGCGCCATGCGCTAACGTTTTACCGTCACACCATACCCTGCCCATTTGGGCGGGGTATTTTTTTATCTAAGGAGAGAACGTCATGGCAAAAGGCAAAATCATCCCGCTCACCTTTCGTAGCCGAAAAGATACGAAAACCGGGCACGAAGTCATCCGGATGACGCCTCCACATGTGATTTGTCACCGTAATTACTTCTATCAAAAATGCTTCACCCGCGATGGCGGGAAACTGATTTTCGGCGGCGCATTTGAAGGCCACTGGAATTACTACTTGCTGGATATTGCCCGTAGCCAGGCGACACAGCTCACTGAGGGTGCCGGCGATAATACATTCGGCGGCTTTTTATCTGCCGACGATAGCGCGCTCTGGTACGTGAAAAACACCCGCGAATTACGCCGTGTCGATCTGGCCTCGCTTGAAGAACACATTGTTTATGAGGTCGATGACGAATGGGTGGCTTACGGTACATGGGTCGCTAATTCTGACTGCACGAAACTGGTCGGGATTGAGATAAAAAAAAGTGACTGGCAACCACTGACTGACTGGCAAAAATTCCGCGATTTCTACTTCACCAACCCGGAATGTCGGTTGATCCGCATCGATCTACAGAGCGGCAAGCGCGAAACACTGCTGCAAGAGAAACGCTGGCTTGGTCACCCCATTTACCGCCCGTTTGATGACACTACCGTGGCGTTTTGCCATGAAGGCCCGCGCGATGCGATTGATGCACGCATGTGGCTGATTAACGAAGACGGCAGCAACTTGCGTAAGGTGCGACAGCACAACACGGGCGAAAGTTTTACCCACGAATTTTGGGTGCCGGACGGGTCCGCGCTCTATTATGTGGCGCACCAGGAAAACGATGCGAAACGCTATCTGTTCAGTGCCGATCCGGCCACGCTGGAAAACCGCCAGTTAATGGCCATACCGCCCTGCTCTCACCTGATGAGCAATCACGACGGTAGCCTGATAGTCGGTGATGGCGCACCACACCATACCGGCGATATTCACCTTAATGATCCGTTTATCTGGGTATTTGACGTTAACAGCGGCGAGCAAAAAGCCATTTGCGAGCATAACAGCAGCTGGAAAGTACTCGACGGCGACCGCCAGGTTACGCATCCGCACCCGTCATTCTCGCCGGATAATCAGTGGGTGCTCTACACGTCTGATGCCGAAGGCATGCCCGCGCTCTATTTAGCCCAGGTCTGAGTTATCCCTCCGCCCTCTCCGCTGCGATGAGGGCATTTTGATGTTTATTTGCGCATTTTTCACCTCTCGTTTTATGCCGTTTTCCAGCCTTTCATGTTTACCCAAAAACCACACAACTCATTGTTATTATTATATTTTTTATTTATTCCAGCCTATTGACGGGGTGAATATCTCAGGCGTAGCATCGCCCTTGCTGTAGCAAAATACCTGTTTTTATATACAGCACTTTCGGTGCAAAAGACGTTCTCTGATTTCAAAGATGCGCACCGGATTTCTCAACCCACAATCAAAAATGACAAACGAGGAAAACAATATGCCTGGATTTAACTATGGCGGTGGCGCTGGTGATGGGACCAACTGGAGTTCAGAACGCGGCTCTGAGCCGTCGCCTGGCGGCGGTTCCAACGGACATGGTGGCGATCGTGATAACGGCGGCTCGGCAAACGCCACGCCAGCCCAAAAACAGTTATCTGCCATCCAGAATGATCAGGCGCTTCGCCAGAAGCTGGCGAACCTGATCCTGGCAGCCCGTACCATTAACCCCTTATCCAAACTGAAAATTGAACAAGTGAAACCCAATGGCATGCTCAGCATTTCTGCGGAAGGGTTAACTGCCGATCAGGCAACGGACATTGGTTTGTCTGGCCTGGTGATGGGCCTGCAGAGTAATGGCGTAACGGTCGCCATTGGCGATTTCAACTCTGGCCATCCGCTACAAGGCAGCCAGCCGAAGAATGGTAAAGGCGGGTTCAATGCTGATGCAATCGCCGCATCATCGGTAGGCCAGTTTGTTACGGTGTTGCAGGGTGTATTGCCTTCTGGCTACTGGCTGAATAACGGCAAAGTGATGACCAAAGTTCGCCGGGAGATCACCACAGGCGGCGGCGGGAAAAACGGCAATGAGCATACCCGAATTGTAACCGTTGAAGTAGAAGTCCCCGCCCTGACCCAGGCGTATAAACAGGGTGAAACCCAACGGGCGGACGTGAAAGATGCGGTGAAATTTACCGCCGATTTCTACAAAGAGGTCACGGCGAAATTTAGCGAACAGTCGGCTAAAGTTGCTCAGGAACTGGCCGCGGCCGCGAAAGGCAAGAAGATCCGCAACGTTGAACAGGCACTGGCCGCTTTTGAACGTTATCAGGGGGTGCTGGAAAGTAAGTACAGCGTGGCCGACCGCGAAGCGATTGCAAAAGCGCTGGAGTCTGTCAACCGCGCCAACATGGCCAACAGCCTGGCAAAATTCAGCAAAGGCTTTGGTTATGTGGGGAAAGCCATCGATGCGTATGATGCGATTCTGGTCGAACTGCCGAAAGCGATCCGCACCAAAAACTGGCGTCCGTTCTTTGTGAAGGTGGAAGCCATCGCGGCAGGTAACGCAGCAACTGCGCTGACCGCGTTTGCCTTCAGCGCCATTACAGGTAGCGCGCTCGGTATCCTTGGGTTTGCCCTGATGATGGCCCTCGTCGGCGCGCTGGTTGATGAAGCCTTTGTCACCAAAGCGAATGCGCTGTTAGGCGTATAAAAGCAAGCAAAAGGCCGGTATTAACCGGCCTTTTTATTCAGCAATAAATAGAGCAAGTAACCCAGTCCGAGCGGGATAGCAAACAAAAAGCACGCGCCGTAATACAAGGCATAGAGGCCGTTTTTGCCAGGCGTCTCTGTAAAATACCCCCGCTGCCAGAACGCGCGCGTCGTAAATCTCAGCGCCAGGGTTTCAACCCCTTTTTTGGCAAACGGGTACAGCGGGCAACTCAAAAGCGACAGCACAAAAAAGTATTGTGAAACGCGATCCTGCATATCCTGGCTCCATGCCCAGGCAAAACCAGCCAGGAAAAAGAGCCCCCAAAAAATATTTTTGCAGTAGTATTTCGCGGTCATAACGCGCCAGATCCCAATGATGTACCAACCGTAACTGATTAATATCACCATAAAAAGCGGCAACGATGCACGTGCTTTTCACCCGCAATGTGAGCGTGACACCCGTCAGCGCCACGCTCCTGGTTTATACGCCGATATTGCGCAGTTTTTCTCCCGCCATCAGTCGGCGTTCAATATGCTCGAGCGTCACGTTTTTCGTTTCCGGGATCAGCCAGAACGTTACGCCGACAAAGGCCAGGTTCAGCGCGGTGTACAACCAGAAGGTTCCCGCGGCACCAATCGCATCCAGCAAGGTCAGGAACGTCGCGCCGATGATCATATTCGACACCCAGTTGGTTGTGGTTGAACAGGTGATGCCAAAGTCACGGCATTTTAAAGGCTGGATCTCCGAACAAAGGATCCACACCACTGGCGCGGCACTCATCGCATAGCCAGCGATACAGATCATCGTCATGCCGACCGAAAGCCAGGACAACCCGCTGGAAGCCGTCCCGTTATCGAACTGCATCAGACAGTAGCCGAGGATCAACGTCCCCAACGCCATCACGCTAAAGCCAATTTTCAGCGCCGGTTTACGGCCCGCTTTGTCTACCGTAAACACGGCAATAAAGGTGGCAAACATAAAGGTCAGCCCGACCACCAGCGTGGCAATCATCTGCTGTTCGGTGGTGGTGAATCCCGCCATTTTAAAGATTCGCGGCGCGTAATACATGATGATATTCATACCGGTGAACTGCTGCATTGCCTGCAACAACATGCCGAGGAATACCGCGCGACGCACATTGCGGTTGGCTTTAAACAGCTGGAACCCGCCCTGCTTTAATTTCAGGCTTTCGCGGATCTCATTCAGTTCTTCACGGGCTTTTTCAGAGGTGTCGCGCAGCATGCGCAGCACTTCTTCCGCCTCGATATGCCGCCCTTTTTGCGCCAGCCAACGTGGACTGTTCGGCAAAAACACCACCAGAATAATTAATAACACCGCCGGTAACGCCAGCACGCCAAGCATGGCCCGCCAGTTGCCACTGTAGCTAAATGCCGTATCGGACAGGAACGCCAGCACAATACCCAGTGTTACCATCAACTGATACATGCTGATCATCTTGCCACGCACGTTTTCACTCGCCATTTCGGAGAGATAGAGCGGCGCGGTGTAAGACGCGATCCCCACGGCAATGCCCAGCACGATGCGCGAAATCAGCAGGACTTCCACACTCGCGGCAAACGCAGAACCGAGCGAGCCGGCAACGAACAACACAGCCCCCACCATCAGGCTGTATTTACGCCCCAGACGGAACGACAGCCAGCCGTTAAAGAGCGCACCCAGCGCCGCGCCGAGCATCATGCTGCTGACCACCCACTCCTGCAACCGGCTACTTAAGGTGAAATGATCGGTGATAAACGGCAACGCCCCGGCAATCACGCCGATATCCAGGCCAAACAGCAGCCCGGCAACTGCCGCAGAGACAGAGACAAACAGGTTCATGCGCCGGGTGTCACGTAGCGCACGCGGTAAAACTACAGACTCATTACTGATAGATGCCATTTTCTTCCTGCCTGCACAGAATAAGATGTCTTATGAAAGTAAGTCAGCGAGAGAGTTATGTGTCAGTCAGTTAAACGCGAAGATATGGATAAATCCGCTGTGGCAGGGTGTTTTGTGATGGAGTTTACAATTTTGAAAATAACGTTTAAGTCATAAACTATTTTTAACACCTTAATTAATAATCATTTTTTAAACAAAGCCTGCTAATTAAGACAAAAGGATATGGATTTTTTAAGCAGCTCCATATGGACAAAGAATATGCAGGTATAAAAAAACCTGCCCGCGGGCAGGTTTTCAGCAGAGGCACGCAGGCTATTAACGCGCCAGCCAGCCACCGTCCACCGCAATGGTGTAGCCGCTGATGTAATCAGACGCTTGTGATGCGAGGAACACGACCGGCCCCATCAGGTCGCTCGGCAGGCCCCAACGGCCAGCCGGGATACGATCAAGGATCTCCGCGCTGCGCTGTTCATCTGCACGCAGTTGTTGGGTGTTGTTGGTCGCCATATAGCCCGGCGCGATGGCGTTCACGTTAATGTTATGTTTTGCCCATTCGTTCGCCAGCAGACGCGTTACGCCCATCACGCCGCTTTTGGACGCAGTGTAAGATGGAACGCGGATCCCGCCCTGGAAAGAGAGCATGGAAGCGATGTTAATGATCTTGCCGCCGTGACCCTGCGCGATAAAGTGCTTTGCTGCCGCCTGGGACATAAAGAACACGCTCTTAATGTTCAGGTTCATAACGTCGTCCCAGTCTTTCTCGCTGAAGTTGATCGCATCTTCGCGACGGATCAGACCAGCGTTGTTAACCAGAATGTCGATCTTGCCGAATTCAGCAACGGCGCGTTCCAGCAGGGCCGGAATGCCGTCAATCTGACGCAGGTCAGCAGTCAGGCTCAGAAAACGGCGGCCCAGCGCCGTCACGCGTGCAATGGTTTCCGTGGGTTCAACAATATTGATGCCGACGATATCACAGCCCGCTTCCGCCAGCCCTAATGCCATCCCCTGACCCAGACCGGTATCGCAACCGCTCACTACCGCAACCTTACCTTGAAGAGAAAATGCATCCAGAATCATATGTATTCCTTAATCTATCAGCGCCTGTACCGGACAGGCATGGTTATACGCTGTCCGCAACTAGCGCAGATCTTTTACAGCAACGTGGTCCATGTCATCAAAGACCTGGTTCTCGCCCACCATCCCCCAGATGAAGGTATACGCACGCGTACCCACCCCCGAATGGATTGACCAGCTTGGAGAAATCACAGCTTGTTCGTTATGCATCACCAAATGACGCGTTTCCTGCGGCTGGCCCATCATATGGAACACGCAGGCGTCTTCTTCCATATTGAAGTAGAAATACACTTCCATCCGGCGCTCATGGGTGTGGCAAGGCATGGTGTTCCACAAGTTGCCGGGTTCCAGTTCGGTCAGCCCCATGCTTAACTGGCAGGTTTCCAGCACATCCGGTACGAAGTATTTATTGATGGTACGGCGGTTACTGGTCAGCGGATCGCCAAGCGTGACTGGCGCAACATCAGCAGGGGTAACTTTCTTCGTCGGGAAGGTCATGTGCGCGGGTGCGCAGTTATAGTAGAACTTTGCCGGTTTGGCGCTATCGCTACTGGCGAAGACGACCTCTTTCGCCCCTTTACCCACGTACAACGCATCGCGGTGGCCAATTTCGTAGCACTCACCATCCACCGTAATGGTGCCTGGCCCGCCAATATTGATAACACCCAGTTCACGACGCTCAAGGAAGTACGCCACGCCAAGTTGCTTACCGACTTCGCCGCCGACAGAAACGGTCTTTGTCACCGGTTTAATGCCGCCGACAATGATGCGGTCAATATGGCTATAGACCATGGTGTATTCATCATCAACGAAGACTTTTTCGACTAAAAACTCATTGCGCAGGCCCTGGGTATCCAGCGTTTTTGCATGCGCACTGTGGATGCTTTGTCTGACTTCCACATTAACCTCCGAAGTAAATTTTGACCGAAATAGCGTCAAACGAAACGTAGAAACGGCGTTCCGTTTCATATATTCGAACATCTTATCCCGGCTGAAACGTGTTTTCAATGTTAACTAAAACAACGTTTCACTTTTTCTGCTACTTCTTGCAAGATCTGTAAGTGCGATCACGAATGTTAAGTATTGACAGCGAGAAAGCGCGTTTACTTTTTTAGCCTTCCCATAAAATTAATGATAACAAACAGAGAGTTAATAACACCTTTGAGTTTTGACAGACGATCGGCATTTTTCCTGTCTAAAATCTAAGTCGGTGATTTTCCACTCTCATTTTTCAACTTACCGTGGCGCTTTTATTACAAAGTGCGTTAGCTATCACACATATTGAAACGATGTTTTGATAAATTAACACTTAGTTTTTAAACTTGTTAGCCACTGAGGTCATCATTGGGGCGCTCGCTTGCCCGGCAGACCTGTTAAAGGAGTGAAAAATGGCGAAAGGCATGCGGGTAAAACTGGATTATGCTGTTAGCCGCGATCCGGATACCGGCGCGGAAATCACCCGCTTAACACCATCGGACGTGACGTGTCACCGTAACTACTTTTATCAAAAGTGTTTTTTCAACGATGGCAGTCATCTTTTGTTCGCCGGTGAATTCGACGGTCACTGGAATTACTACCTGCTGGATATTGCCAACGCCGAAGCCGTGCAGTTAACGGAAGGCGCAGGCGATAATACGTTTGGCGGCTTCCTCTCGCCCGATGACAGCGCGTTATATTACGTAAAAAATGACCGCACTCTGCGCGAAGTAAACCTGCAGACGCTGGCCGAGCGCGAAATTTACCGCGTTCCGGACGCCTGGGTCGGTTACGGCACCTGGGTGGCGAATAGCGACTGCACGAAACTGGTCGGCATTGAAATTGCAGCCAGCGACTGGACGCCGCTCAATGACTGGCAGCTGTTCCATGACTTTTTCCATAAAGGCCCGCACTGCCGCTTGCTGCGTGTCGATCTGCAAAGCGGCGAAAGCAGCGTGATCCATGAAGAGAAAAACTGGCTGGGTCATCCGATCTATCGTCCGTTCGACGATCACACCGTCGCCTTCTGCCATGAAGGCCCGCACGATCTGGTCGATGCACGGATGTGGCTGGTGAATGAAGATGGCAGCAACGTGCGCAAAGTAAAAGATCACGCGGAAGGCGAAAGCTGTACACATGAATTCTGGGTGCCTAACGGCTCTGCGCTGGTTTATGTCTCCTATTTGAAAGGTCAGCAAGGTCGCACCATTTATCGCTTCAACCCGGATAGCGGCGTAAACGAAGCGGTGATGGCCATGCCGGCATGCTCACATCTGATGAGCAACTTTGACGGCACGCTGCTGGTTGGCGACGGTTCCGGTACGCCGGTGGACGTAAAAGACACCAGCGGTTATACCATCGATAACGATCCGTATTTGTATGTGTTTGATGTGGCGGAGAAAGGCTATTTCCGTGTCGCCCGTCACGATACGTCATGGGCGACTGTCGCCAATAGCCGCCAGGTAACCCATCCGCATCCGTCGTTTACCCCCGACGACAGTGCGATTTTGTTTAGTTCAGATAAAGACGGCAAACCGGCGCTCTATATCGCGAAACTTCCTGAGCAACGCATTATGTTGCAAGCATAACGTTTGAGTAGTGTTTCTGTAACTGGCCTTGCCCTCCTCCTGGAGGGCTTTTTTTTATAACAGATATTCTGCGCTGCGGGCTCGTTGCGTTTATTTATTCCCCCTCTTTTCTATGACGCGGCCCAACCACCCCGTGCAAGACAATTTAATTGACGCAAAGGGAGCAATAATAAATCCGCCAGTGAATGGCATTTCATCGCAATAAAAAATCCCCGGCTAACTGCGCCGGGGAAGATTTGAGGGTAAACAGGTTATTCAGACAATCAGAAAGAGTAAGCAACACCCAGGCGGAAACGGGTCTGACGTTCGTCAGTGCTTTTCACGCCCACGTTGCCCAATTCAACATACGGGGACCAGTTTTTATCAAGTTTATAAGCCACTTTGGCGTTATATTCGTTGGAGTAGGTTTTGTTGTTTTCGCGAATAACGTCTTCGGTGCTCTTGGCATAAACATAGTTCAGCTCAAAGCGGAAATCGCCCAGCGCCCAACCTACCCAGGTGTCGAATTTGTTGACTTTATTATCAACGGTGCTGGAATCCGGGTTGCGTGTGTACTCATAACGATAGCGGCCAGCAATGTAAATGCCGTTATCAAAGCTGTATTGCGCGTGGATGTACGGCTTATAAATAGAGTTAGTATCTTTGCTTTCGATATTAAAACCTGGTGTTAACGCAAAATTTTTGGTCGCAGCCCAGCGCCAGTTAATCGACTCTTCATGGCCGTTACCCACAATTTCAGTTAAGGGTTTATCGGCATCATCACCGCCGGATTTCCATTTTGCTTCCACACCGAAACCCACGCCGTTGTCGAAACGGTGAGATACCGCGACACGGTCAGCGTTAGAGCCGCTGTCGATGTATTCATGACGTAAATCTACGGTTACTGCCTGTGAAGCGAAGGACGCGCCGAGGAGTGAAGCAAGGGCCAGAGTTTTCTTAAGCATGAGTCACCTCTAATAATTAAAATTATGTTCCATTTTTATGGAATTACATTTTATTTTTTTGATAACTTTATTTTAGTGATCTCGATCGTAAATATTTGTAGAGAACGGAACTATGTAAAACGGCGTGATGAATATCAATAAATTTCCCATAATACCCATAAAAAAACGGATGAAGATCACATCATTTTTTTATTAACCGAACACTTACAATTACCAATACAAATTAAAAACAGATTGCAAAACAGCAATCTACATGAAGGATGAGCTAATAATAAGTCTGCTTACTTTAATGATTCCAAATTGTAAACAAGGCAACTATGTTTATTTTTGGAACTTAAGAAGTGTTTTAGAACCACGGAGGGAAATTATTAGAGGAAGTGGTTACAGTTTCATTTTAATTGAAATGACACATGAGATCGACATCACAAATAATAAAGCCTTCCGGGAGGAAGGCTTTATTTGACTTAAGCGGTGACTCAATCGCGCTCAATGGCCAGCGCCACGCCCTGGCCACCGCCGATGCACAACGTCGCCAGCCCTTTGCGGGCCTGCCGTTTTTGCATCTC
The DNA here is from genome assembly GCF_032052965.1 of Kosakonia sp. Taxonomy (GTDB): domain Bacteria; phylum Pseudomonadota; class Gammaproteobacteria; order Enterobacterales; family Enterobacteriaceae; genus Kosakonia. Next base: position 41,747 of record NZ_DAMBVN010000019.1, on the reverse strand, counting down.
ATGCACCAGCGAAACGAGAATACGGCAGCCTGATGCACCGATAGGGTGGCCCAGTGCAATGGCACCGCCATTCACATTCACCCGTTTCTCATCCCACTCTAGTATTTTCCCCACCGACAGCGCCTGCGCGGCATAGGCTTCGTTCGCTTCGATCAGATCGACCTCATCCAGCTGCCAGCCTGCACGCTCCAGACAGCGGCGCATGGCATAGACCGGCGCGATGCCCATTAACGCTGGATCAACACCGACGCTGGCAAAAGCACGAATCCGCGCCAGCACGGGTAAGTTGAGCGACTGCGCCTTTAGCTCACTCATCATTAATACCGCTGCCGCACCGTCGTTGATCGGTGAGGCATTACCTGCCGTAACCGAGCCTGTTAATTCAAAGGCGGGAGCCAGTTTTGCCAGTGCTTCGGCGCTGGGATCGGTGCGTGGCTGTTCATCGGTATCGACCAGCACCGTCCGGCCATCGGCGGTCAGGGTCTGCAACGGGACAATTTCATCGCGAAAGCGGCCTGAATCAATGGCGGCACGCGCTTTATGTTGCGAACTGAGCGCCCATTCATCCTGGCGCTCGCGGCTGATGCCATACTCCCGCGCCAGATTTTCCGCCGTCATGCCCATATGGTAATCATTGAAAGCATCCCACAGGCCATCATGCACCAGGCTGTCAATCAACTGGCTGTTACCCAGTTGTGCGCCGGTGCGGCTGTCGGTAAGCACATGCGGAGCACGACTCATATTCTCCTGGCCGCCAGCAATCACCACATCCGCCTCACCGCACTGAATAGCCTGCGACGCCAGGTGTAAGGCTTTTAGCCCGGAGCCACACACATCATTAATGGTGATAGCAGAAACCGTGTTCGGCAGGCCGCCTTTGATGGCCGACTGGCGCGCAGGGTTTTGCCCGGCACCGGCGGTTAACACCTGGCCTAAGATCACTTCATCAATATCTTGTGGCTGTACGCCGCTACGCTCCACCAGCGCCCGCACAACCTGGCTGCCCAGCTCAACGGCAGAGTGACGCGATAATGCCCCCTGGAAACAGCCGATTGGCGTGCGGACAGCCCCCACGATCACGACCTCTTTCATCCCTACCTCCGCCATTAATGAACCTGGCAATAGTAGTGCATTGTTAATGAGTATTAACGAGGATGTTTTAAATTGGTGAGATTAATCACAAGGAAAGCCGGGTCAGGAAACACGCGGGGAGACGCGCGGCCAGAAATGACCGCGCGAAAAGGCAAATCAGTTATTCACCGGGATCACTGCACCTTTATATTTCGTGCGGATCCAGTCCTGGATCGCTTTAGAGTGCAGTACGTTCACCAGCGCGACGATATCTTTTTTCTTCTCGTCACCACGGTGCACGGTAATGATGTTGGCATACGGGTTGTTCTCACCGCTTTCTACCGCGATAGGATCGTGTACCGGATCCAGACCCGCATCAATAGCGTAGTTGGCGTTGATGACGACAGCATCGCCTTCATCATTGTTGTACATTTGCGGCAGCAGTGCTGCTTCGACGTTCGGCAGGAATTTAAGCTTTTTCGGGTTCTCCACGATATCGTCAATACGCGCAGTGACTTTATCAATCCCCGGTTTCAGCTTGATCACCCCTTCTTTCTCGAAGATAGAGAGAATGCGCCCCTCTTCCGAAACCGCATCGCGCATAATGATTTTGCCGCCTTCTGGCAGTTCTTTAAGCGATTTGTATTTCTTAGAGTAAATGCCGATTGGCTCAATATGAATGGCACCCGCACTGACAAAGTCATAGGTTTTGTCGCCCGCATGATCTTTGATAACGCTGTTCAGGTACGGAATGTGCTGGAAGTAGTTGGCATCCAGCTCCCGGCTTGCCAGCGCTGTGTTCGGCAGGATGTAGTCCTGGAACGGTTTGATTTCCAGATCGATACCCTGTTTTGCCAGAATGGGTTTCGCCTGCTCAAGAATTTCAGCGTGCGGCACATTGGATGCGCCCACAGTCAGCGTGTCCGCCCAGGAGGAGAGGCTCAGAACGCTCAGGGTGGCTGCGGCAATCAGTGTCAGTGTCTTTTTCATGATGGTGGTTTCCAATAATTATCGTTTATCTAACAGAGAAGTCAGCACGTCGCCGCAGAACTGGATGATGAAGACGATGATAAGGATCGTCACCGTCGCCACCAGCGTGACGTCGTTGTGGTTCCGCTGGAATCCTTCCAGATAAGCAAGGTTGCCCAGACCGCCCGCGCCGATGACCCCGGCCATGGCGCTGTAGCTCACCAACGCAATCAGCGTCACGGTAATACCGGACACCAGCGCAGGTGATGATTCGGGCAGCAGCACCCGAAAAACCAGTGTGCTAAGACGGGCCCCCATCGCGCGGGTCGCCTCAATCACCCCTTTATCCACTTCGCGTAGCGCAATCTCGACCAGGCGCGCATAAAATGGCGCCGCACCAACAATCAACGCAGGTAACGCGGCGTTCGCACCGAGAATGGTGCCCACCAGGGTTTTGGTAAAAGGGATCAATAACACAATCAAAATGATGAACGGGATCGAGCGAAAAATGTTCACCACAATCGAAATCACGCTATAGAGCACGCGGTTCTGGAACAACCCGCCGCGTGCCGTCAGAAACAGCGCCAGTCCCAACAGGATGCCCAGCACAAAGGTCGCCGCGCCGGACAGCGCCGTCATATACAGTGTCTCCTGCGTGGCCGCCCAGAGTTGGGCCCATTTCAGATGCGGAAAAAATGATTCAGCCATGGGTAACGACCTCGCTTTCAATATCCGTCTTGCTTAAGTCCGCGAGGATATTATTCAGTTGCTCCGGGGTCGCTTTCACGTTCACCCATAATTGCCCGAAAACACCGTGCGCCGTTTGCGACATTTTGCCGTGCAGAATATTAAACGGCAGACCGTAGCGCAGGGTCAGTTCGCCAACAATCGGCTGATGCGTATTGTGCCCGGTAAACGTCAGCTTAATGACTGTTCCCTCCAGCTCGCGGTTCAGTTCCGGATTGAATGTCTCTTCTTCTTTATACTGACTCACCTGACGCACAAACTGCTGGGTAATGGGTTTTTGCGGATGGGTAAAAACGCTTAACACATCGCCCTCTTCGACCACCTGCCCGTTCTCCATCACCGCCACGCGATCGCAAATCTTGCGCACCACATGCATCTCATGCGTGATCAACACAATGGTCAGTTTGAAGCGACGATTAATATCCAGCAGCAGCTCAAGAATTTGATCGGTCGTCTGCGGATCCAGCGCGGAAGTTGCTTCATCACACAGCAGCACGTCCGGGTTATTGGCCAGCGCACGGGCAATGCCCACCCGCTGTTTCTGGCCGCCGCTGAGTTGTGACGGGTACGCATTTTCACGGCCTTTCAGCCCCACCAGCTCAATCAGTTCCGCCACGCGGGCGTTAATTTTGGCCTTTGGCGCGCCGGCAATCTGCATTGAGAAAGCGATGTTTTCGCGCACGGTACGCGACCACAGCAAATTGAAATGCTGAAACACCATGCTGATTTTCAGGCGTGCGCGGCGCAGCGCTTCACCGCGTGCGGCACCAATATCCTGACCGTTGATCACCACGCTGCCAGACGTTGGCTTTTCCAGGCCGTTCAGCAAGCGGATCAGCGTACTTTTTCCGGCGCCGCTGTAGCCGATAATTCCGTAAATTTGCCCCTGCTCAACCGTCAGATTGACGTTGTCGACGGCGGTAATCGATGCCTTTCCCTGGTCGAAAATCCTGGAGATATTCCTCAGAACGATCATGCGTTGGTGTTTCCGTTTGGCGGTTTAGCAGTATGGATGTCCAGAAGATAATAATCAGCCGTAATTATATTTCAAATAACCAAATGGACATTACTTATAACCAAACACGCTAACCCCGGCGAAACACGGCTTTAACCCGTAAGGATTTATTTCGCATTGCATTCCCTTAAAACGCATAACACCAGGTGCGAAGGCAGGAAATTCGCTGCAAATCAGCGCAAAAAAGACCTTTTTTGGCTATCGACACATCTGGACGACTATATGGCTCTCCTTCCTGATGGCTAAACAGAGCTTTATATTTCTGTTCGTTCTAAAGACCAAATAAACATTCTTTAAAAGCGAAAAATGACAGACCTATCATCCGCTCATCACGATTGTTTACGGGTGAAAACACAATGTCAGTCTTCCATTCAGTAACCGAATTGATCGGCCAGACGCCTCTGCTGCAGTTACATAAACTGAACAGCGGGCCGTGTGAATTATTCCTTAAACTGGAGAACCAGAACCCCGGCGGGTCGATAAAAGACCGGGTAGCGCTGTCGATGATTACCGAAGCCGAACGCACAGGTTTGCTGCGCGCCGGCGGCACCATTATTGAAGCCACGGCGGGCAATACCGGGCTTGGTCTGGCGTTAATTGCTGCGCAAAAAGGGTACTCGCTGATACTGGTGGTGCCAGACAAAATGAGCCGCGAAAAGATCTTCCACCTGCGTGCATTAGGGGCGAAAGTGATACTCACCCGCTCTGATGTGAACAAAGGCCATCCGGCCTATTATCAGGATTATGCCCGCCGCCTCGCGCAGGAGATCCCCGGCGCATTTTACATCGACCAGTTCAACAATGACGCCAATCCGCTGGCGCACACCACCACTACCGCACCGGAAATTTTCCGCCAGCTCGACGGCAAAATTGACGCCATCGTGGTGGGTGTGGGTTCCGGCGGCACACTGGGCGGTTTGCAAGCCTGGTTCGCCGAACACTCCCCCCATACCGAATTCGTGCTGGCGGATCCGGCAGGATCGATCCTTGCCGATCAGGTTGAAAACGGCCATTACAACGAACCCGGCAGCTGGCTGGTCGAAGGCATCGGCGAAGATTTTATTCCGCCGCTCGCGCATCTCGACGGCGTGCGCCAGGCCTTTCGCGTCAGCGATCGCGACGCCTTTGCCACCGCGCGGGAACTGCTGCAGCAGGAAGGGATCCTTGCGGGTTCCTCCACCGGCACGCTGCTGAGCGCCGCGCTGCGTTACTGCCAGGCGCAAACAACGGCCAAACGGGTGGTCACGTTTGCCTGCGATAGCGGCAATAAATACCTGTCGAAAATGTTTAACGATGACTGGATGCGCCAGCAGGGTCTGTTAACGCGACAAACGCAAGGCGATCTCACTGATTTTATCGCCCTGCGCCACGATGAAGGCGCGACCGTTACCGCCGCCCCGGAAGACAGCCTTGCGGCAGTACTGGCGCGTATGCGTCTGTATGACATCTCGCAACTACCGGTGCTGGACAATGGCAAAGTGGTCGGCATTGTCGATGAGTGGGATCTGATAAGCCATGTCCGGGGCGACAGCGCACGGTTTGCTCTGCCGGTAAAAGCGGCCATGACCCGTAATGTAGAAATCCTCGATAAGCACGCGCCGGAAAGCACGCTGTACGCCATTTTTGATCGTGGTCTGGTGGCGGTCATCGCTGACCAGGGCCGCTTTGTCGGCCTCGTCACCCGCAGCGATGTACTGACGACCTGGCGCAACCGTCTTGAACAATAAAGGAAATAAAATGAAAACACTGGCAACCGAAAGCGTCCACAGCGGCACCTTCCACGATCAACATGGCGCGGTTATGCCGCCCATTTACGCCACCTCCACCTTTGCGCAGCCCGCGCCGGGGCAGCACACGGGCTATGAATATTCGCGCAGCGGCAATCCTACCCGCCACGCACTGGAAACAGCCATCGCCGAACTGGAAGGCGGCACTCGCGGTTTTGCGTTTGCATCCGGTCTTGCCAGTATTTCAACAGTGCTTGAGCTGCTGGATAAAGACAGCCACCTGGTGGCAATCGATGATGTCTACGGCGGCACCTATCGTCTGCTGGAAAATGTCCGTCGTCATAGTGCCGGTCTACAGGTTAGCTGGGTGAAACCGGACGATCTTGCCGGGCTGGAAGCCGCTATCCGACCGGAAACGCGCATGATTTGGGTGGAAACCCCGACGAACCCGCTGCTGAAACTGGCAGATCTGCAGGCGATTGCCGCGATTGCCAAACGCCACAATGTGCTCAGCGTGGCGGACAATACTTTTGCCTCCCCCGTGATCCATCGCCCGCTGGAACTCGGCTTTGATATTGTGGTGCACTCTGCCACCAAATATTTAAACGGTCACTCCGATGTGGTCGCCGGTCTGGCCGTGGTGGGCGATAACCCGCCACTGGCAGAGAAACTCGGTTATCTGCAAAACGCCATCGGCGGAGTGCTTGATCCCTTTAGCAGTTTCCTGACCTTACGCGGCATCCGCACGTTGGCGCTGCGCATTGAGCGCCATAGCAGCAATGCGCTGGCGCTGGCACGCTGGCTGGAGCAGCAACCGCAGGTCGAGAAAGTCTGGTTTCCGTGGCTGGAGTCACACCCGCAATATCACCTGGCGCGCAAGCAGATGGCGCTACCAGGGGGCATGATCTCGGTGGTCATCAAAGGCGACGATGCACGCGCTGCGGCAATTATTCATGCGTTGAAGTTATTTACGCTGGCGGAAAGTCTGGGCGGGATTGAAAGCCTGGTCAGCCAGCCTTTCAGCATGACGCATGCCTCTATTCCGCTGGAACAGCGGCTGGCTAACGGTATTACACCGCAGCTCATCCGCCTGTCGGTGGGCATTGAGGATGAAAAGGATCTGATAGCCGACTGGCAACAAGCTCTGGCATATTGATGCACCCCGCAGCGCCTGCACCGTTCGCAGGCACTGCGGGTAACGCCATGCTTTCAGGGGACGGTATGCACATCCCGCGCGGAAACCACCTGGTTACGCCCCTGTTTCTTTGCCGCATAAAGCGCGGTATCCGCCCGGTGGATCAGACCGCTGGCAATCATATGCAGCGGTTTGTCATCATCGCGGGCATAGTCACCATGCAGTGTCGCCACGCCAATACTGATGGTCAGAAAACCGGTCGGGCTGGCGTCGTGCGGTAGCTGGAGTGCATTAATATTGCTTCTGACGACTTCAGCCACGCCCAGCGCCTGAGCCAGATCGGTGCCAGGCAGGATGATCAGAAATTCTTCACCACCGTAACGGCTGACATTATCGCCACTGCGCAGGCGTGCAGATGCCAGCGTTTTGGCAACGATGCGCAGGCAATCATCTCCCGCCTGGTGCCCCTGGGTATCGTTGTAGTTTTTAAAGTAATCAATGTCAGCCAGGCAGACCGACAACGGGAAATTCTCCTGAATGGCGCGCGTGATTTCGGCCACCAGACACTCATCCATATAACGACGATTGAACAACCCGGTCAGGTGGTCGTGCTGGGCGTACTGTTGCAGGACTTTGTTCGCGCTGGCCAGTTTCTGCTCCGCATGGCGGCGTTCAGTAATATCAACCCAGGTGACCGACAGGCCAATCACATTCCCCATCGCGTCATGCACCGGTACCGACTGAATGTCGTAGCAGCGGTCGAACCAGCCCAGTTCTCGCGAGGGCAGCGCTTCGCCGTTGTCTGCCAGTTCAAAATCAGTACGAAAAAAATGCCAGTAGTCCGGCATTAAGCGCTGAAAAAAGATGTCGCTCCCCTGCGTTCCCCGCTCGCCCAGCAGTTTTGCCATCGCTTTGTTCGACATCACCAGCCTCCCCTGGCGGTCAATCATACAAAGTGCAACCGGCGTGGTTTCATAGATGGTTTCCAGCTGCAGTACACGTTCCCCCAGATAGGAGATGTTGCGATCGATTCCACGATAGCCCCGAAGTTCACCCTGCGCGTCAAAAAGGGGGACCCCGCTGGTTTCGAGCACCACGATGGTGCCATCCCTGCGCTGATTGCGGTTAACGAGCCCGGAGAAGGCGCGTTTTTCCGCCACGATGGCGCCGAAAGCGCCAGCCACCCGTTCGGCTTCGCCAGGCGGCATAAAATCAAAAGGCGTTTTGCCGATCACCTCTTCAGGCGACACGCCCAGCAACTCTGTGACAACATCAGATGACCAGGTATAACGCCCCTGCGCGTCGACTTCCCATACCCAGTCAGAATTATTATTAAGTAATTCAAAGAGATGTTCAGCATCTTCATCCCGGTGGTCTGTACGTTTTTTTTCACTCATGATTTTTGTTCCGCATGACCCGCTATGCGCTTAACAACGGCCTGGTGACGTAGTGAAAGCGAAAAATGCCAGCAACTGCTAAAGCCGCACTCCTTGCCAGAATGACCTTCAGTCGCAAACAATTCACCACATAAATAACTATGCGTCATGCCTAAACTGCAGGCTAACCCGGTGAAAGTGAATCAGATTTGCACTTATTTTGCGCGATCATTGTGAAATGCTTCGCCGATCGCGCCGCGCGATAATGGTCTGTACGCGCCCCCATCCATTACGAGAGGTAATAATAGCCCTGGCGCGTGACAATACGTCAGGCTTTTTCGTTATCCTTTCAGACGATTTGACGACCTGTTCACACAAGCGTCGTTTTTCAGGCTGGCAACAGTAAATCACCGTTATTTATTTGTTCTCAGCCGCCGAAAACCTGGAATTATAGACCTCACCTATCTTAATAAAATTATTGTCCCAAACGCAAATTTCCGCATGGATTTTTATTTTTTTCACGGTAATATAAATTTAATTCGCTTAACATGTTGCCCACGAATAAGAATAAAAAGGTAATCATCGCAACTCAGCTATATATAAAAGCGGATTAATTAAAAGCATCTATAAAAGAAAAAATAAAGGCTGATCGCACCTGCTGCGGCGGCTTGCTCTGCATGCAACCGTCCCTGTAATGCGCCCGTACCGCAAGGCCTGGCGTGGATTGTCATCAATTCCGGGTAATATGAAATATGAATATTGAAAACAACAAAAATAAAACAACCAGCGTAAACCCTGCGCGACAGGCGCATCGACATATGTCATGGGGAATGCTGGGATTTTGTTTATTACTTGTCGTTTTGAAGTTTTTTAGTTAATTCTGCAACAAACAGAAAATATATAGACGGGAAAAACTCGAGGGGATGAAAATAATCCCCGGCACTGGACGCGCACCGGGGGTTATTCCGGCCTGATAATCCTTTCAAGCCTGGCCACTGCTACCGTGCAAACTCACTCTTTGATTAAATCATTTCGCTTTGTGGTCGACTTTGCAGCCACCCCGCCAGCGCCGCCGCTGTGAGCGCGCGTGAATAAAGATATCCCTGCGCTATATCACATTGCAGATCGCGTAACTGGTTACGCTGCTGTTCGGTTTCGACCCCTTCGGCCACCACTGTCTGGTGCAGGCTTTGACCGATTTTTACCACCGTCGTGGCAATGGCTTTCATTTTGCTGCCTTCGCTCAGGTCGCGCATAAAGCTCTGATCGATTTTCAGTTCGGTCATTGGCAGGTGCGCCAGACGCGACAGGCAAGAGAAACCCGTACCGAAATCATCCATCGACAGGCCCACCCCCAACTCGCGAACCGCGCAAATCACTTCCATTGTTTCCGGGCGCTTGTCCATCATCACCCCTTCGGTGATCTCAATGGTCAGGCAACTGGCCGGAATGCGGTACTGCCGTAATAAATAAGAAATGTAGTTAGGCAGACTGCTGTTATAGAAGTTGATTGGCGACAGATTGACCGACACAACCGGCACATCAATGCCGTTATTGCGCCACTCCGCCATCTGGCGGCAAGCTTCATGGAGTGTCCAGCGGCCAATGGCCTCGATCTCGCCAGTCTCTTCGGCCAGGGCGATAAATTTTCCTGGGGGAATATCGCCAAGTACCGGGTCCGTCCAGCGTGCCAGCGCTTCTACGCCATAAAGCTCGCCATTTTTCAGCCAAACTTGCGGTTGGTAATGCAAATGCAGCAGATTGCTGGCAATCGCCAGTTTCAGCGCCGCCGCCAGCTTTAACCGTTCCTGATCGACCTGGTTCATTTCAGGGCTAAAGAACAGATATCCCCCGGAAGCCGCCGCTTTCGCCAGGTGCGAGGCGTGGTTCGCATGCTTCAGCAGGCCATCGCGGGAAACACCGTGATCGGGATAAAGGCTAATGCCGGTACTGACCGTCACATTCAGCGCCAGGTCGGCAATTTTGAACGGCATGCGGAACAGGGCCTGGATCTTCTGCGCAATACTGGTGGCACGGCTGCTGTCGCAATCCGGGATCACCAGCACAAACGCATCGCTGTCCGCGTGGCTGACAAACCCCTGCCGGGAAAACTCACTTCTGAGTCTCTCCGCAATGGCCACCAGCACGTTATCCCCGGCGGCGTAGCCGAGTGCATCGTTAACGTCTTTAAAATGATCCAGATCGAGGAAGAAAAATGCCGCACGGGCAATCTCCTCGTTGGTCATCATTTGCTCGATATACTGATGCAATGCGCTGCGGTTCGGCAGCCCGGTCAGCCGATCAAAGGTTGAGAGTTTAGTCACTCGCTCCTGGTCAATGTGCACCACAATTCGACAAGGTGCGCCTGAATCCACCGGGTTGTCATAACTGATGGTCGCCGCCAGCGAAGTTTCTTCGCCGGTTGCCGTAATGACGGTCAATGCCCGTTCATTCTCTGCATTACCAGACAGTACATCGATAGCGCCAAACAAGGGAATTGTCGACGCTTTACAACCGAGGACCGAAATCCGCGGGTAGCCCCATAATTTCTCAGCGGCGCGATTAAAAAAAAACACGGTTTCCGTACTATCCAGTAGTACGACAGCATCGTGAACATTTTCGAGTGCGGCGAGCATATTCTGAGAGCCGAAAATATCATTTTCAGAATGCATAATCGTTTTTCTTAAAGAAGTGTTCGGACACATCCTAATTGAAAGTAATACCAGGTTCAATATCACACAGCAGCTATATTAATTGAGAATGATGATTTATAGACACTCTCAATATATATACTTTCATTTATCGCTAAAGAATAAAAAATAATTTCCGATAAAGACAAAGTGAACAAAAAGCAGGAAATTATGAATAAATTGTGAAGAATTGATGCCAGTCAATTATTAATAAAAAGTCTGACCAATGATCTTTACAATAATTTCCGCCTCTCGCTCCCCGTCACCCCACGTCTTTCGCGGCTTTGCTCTGGCTTACAGTAATAAATAAGCCAGGTATTCATAGATGCGCATAATAAATGCATTCTAATTTATTGATACCCTCACTTGACCTGTGCTACCCCCCACCGACAGTATATAAGGAAATTCTCAATTAAAGCGGATATCTGAGATTTCCAATTGACTATCAGGCATTTGCTTTGGGCGCTAAGTTTTATAGCACGGCAAATAGAGAAATTAATCTTGCTTATTATAGCTCGTATTCAACACATCGGGGTCAGGCAAATACTATGTACGATGATTTAGGTTCTTTGGCTGAAAAACTGAAGATGTCCGGTGTTTCTTTTCAGGAAATGAATGAAGAAGATGGTGAAACTATGCAAGCAGTAACCACAACGGCAGTCGCATCCGACGTTAACGATCAACCGCAGGAAACCACCGTCGCTGAAATCCCGGCAGCCAGCCGCAAAGAGATCAACCACGCTGCTGCGCCAGCGGGTGTGCCGACGAATACCATTTCGTGGCCTAAAAGCAAACCGGTAGCTGCGCCGAACGCCTTCAGCGCCCCCGCGCCCGCTAACGCCATCATGGAAAGCGTGGCTGCCATCAGCCGTCCGGCGGAATTTGAGGCGCGTGAGCGTAACCCGGTGCGGCTGGATATGTTATTTACGGTCATTGGCAAATAATACCGTTAAGCCATGTCTAATCCAATCATGGCAATAATAAGCACGATTTCTCATGACCTGCTGTCAGGTGATGTTGTCTGGCTATGGTTATTTGTATAACCGGCAGGATAAATCATGAAGTTTACAGGTAACCGGAAACGTAATTGTGCCGGCGTACCTTTATTATTTTTCTGTGCAAGATGATACCAATATGAAAAAAATCATCGGAATTATATTCACGCTAATCTTGCTATCATTATCCCTGCTGGTGATCATCACCCCGATGGGCAGTGATAAACAATACCTGTTCGGCCTTAGCGTCGTGGCTGCTGTTTTTGTTCTGGGTCGGATAAAAAGCAAAAAAGCCGTGCTGGCCATGCTCACCCTTTCGGTGCTGATGTCAACACGATATATCTGGTGGCGCGCCTCTACCACCCTGCATTTTGACTCTACGCTGGAAATGCTGCTCGGCAGTTTACTGTTCGCTGCAGAAATTTATTCGTGGACGATTTTGCTACTCGGTTATATTCAAATGGCATGGCCATTAGAGCGCCCTATTGCGCCGTTACCGCAGGATAAATCAACCTGGCCGACGGTCGATATTTACGTGCCTTCTTATAATGAAAGTCTTGAAGTTGTTCGCGATACTGTGCTCGCTGCGCAGTGTATTGAATATCCGCAAGACAAAGTCAAAGTCTACATCCTTGACGATGGCAAACGCGATGAATTCCGCGATTTTGCGGCTGAAGCTGGGGTGGGTTATATCACCCGTCCGGATAACAGTCACGCCAAGGCGGGCAATCTTAACCATGCGATGACCGTCACTCAGGGTGAACTGATTTGCGTGTTTGACTGCGACCATGTAGCAACTCGCGTCTTCTTACAGGCCACCATTGGTGAGTTCTTCCGTGACGAAAAACTGGCATTGATTCAGACGCCGCACCACTTCTATTCCCAGGATCCGTTCGAACGTAACCTGACCGCGGCAAAACGTGTGCCGCACGAAGGGGCGCTGTTTTACGGCCCGGTGCAGCAGGGGAATGATAACTGGAACGCCACCTTCTTCTGTGGCTCATGTGCCGTTATTCGCCGCGCAGCGCTGAACGAAGTGGGTGGCTTTGCCGTCGAAACCGTTACCGAAGATGCCCACACTGCGCTGAAACTGCAGCGTCGCGGCTGGAACACCGCCTTTCTTGATATTCCGCTGGCGGCAGGCCTGGCAACAGAACGTCTGGCGCTGCATGTTAACCAGCGTATTCGTTGGGCGCGTGGTATGACGCAGATCTTCCGTATTGATAACCCGATGCTGGGGCGTGGCCTGAAACTGACGCAGCGCATCTGCTATCTCAATGCGATGCTGCACTTCCAGTACGGCCTGCCGCGCGTGGTCTTCCTGACCTCACCGCTGGTTTTTATGTTGTTTAACCTCAACATTATTTCCTCATCGGCGACGCTGATTTTCGCCTACGTATTACCGCACCTGATCCTCTCCACCATGGTGAACTCACGCATTACCGGGCGCTATCGCTATGCGTTCTGGGGTGAAATCTATGAAACGGTGATGGCGTTCCACTTGATCCTGCCAACGCTGTTAAGCCTGATTTCGCCGCGTCTGGGGAAATTTAACGTTACCGACAAAGGCGACCTGACCGATAAAAACTATTTTGATGCCCTGACGGTTCGCCCGCTGATCATCACCACCATTTTGATGGTTGGCAGCATGATTTGGGTCGGCGTGCGTTACTTTATGCATGACTATGCCGGGATCGACCCACGCGTGATCCTGTTCAATATCGCATGGGGCACCTTCAGTACCATCATTCTGCTGGCATCAATTGCAGTGGCGAAAGAGACGAAACAGATCCGCAAAACCATTCGTATTTTTGCCCGTCTGCCGGTAACCGTCACCTTCTCCGACGGCTCTCAAATGCACACCCGCACCTTCGATATCTCGATGGGTGGCGCACGCGTGGCGCTGGTCAAAGGGGAAGATTTAACCCGTAAAACACCGGTGCAAATCGACCTCGGGCTGGGCAGCGAGATCGCCCATGTGCCGATTAGCGCGGCTGGCATGGGCGTGGGCGATATCCGTCTTGAGTTTGACACCCTGCCGTTAAATGAGCGCCGCAAGCTGGTGCGCGTGGTACTTTCACGTGCCGATGCCTGGTACCGTCCGCCGCATGCGCCGGATCGTCCGCTGGCCTCGTTTATGGGGATTTTGCAGTGCGTGTATGAACTGTTTTTTGGCCCGAAGAAACGCGCCAATGGGTTTAACAGCCAGATGGCCACGGTCGCGAAAAAACAAAAAGAGGTTAACAATGCGCTTTAACCCCATCGCACTCGCCACGCTACTGGCGTGCTCAGCCAGCAGCACCGTTTTTGCCACGACGGACAGCGACGCGCTGCCGGAACTGCCGCTGCCGGTGACGCTGCAAGGCGCGTCGTCTTCCCAGCCGCAACCGGCCACGCCGATGAACGTCAGCAACCAGAATATTGCCAGCACCCTGAACTTTGGCGACATGGGTGCCACTGGCGGGCTGACGCTCTCCGGTATGCAGTTGCAAAATGGCGTGTCATTTAACTTGCCCGGCGATCTGGTGATCACCGACGCCCACATCAGCCTGAATGTGGAAGTGAACCGCAGCGATGTCAGCGGTGAAAACCTTCAATTGATGCTTAACGGCCAGCCGCTGGGCGCGATCCCGCTGGATCAGTTGCAACAGGATAAAGGTTACTGGAACCTGGATGTGCCGGCGTCGATGATCGCTTCCAGCAACAATCTCAGCTTCCAGCTGAAAACCGGCGACGACATCATTAATAACGCCTGGAGCTGCCAGCGCACTCTGCCTGCGGATTACAAAGTCACACTGCAGCCAGAATCGTCCCTTAATTACCAGGGACTGTGGCTGAACGTGCGTAAAACGCTGGGTACTTTCCCGCGTCCATTCCTGGATGTGAAACAGACCAAGGATCAGGCCGTTAGTATTGCCTGGCCGGATAGCCCGGACGCCGACGTGATGACCGCCTCGGCGATTGTCGCCTCGCAATTTGGCACGCTGAGCAATGGCCGCCCTGCTCGCTTTGAAGTGCAGTACAACGCGCTGCCTGCGGGCAACGGCATTCTGGTGGGTAAACCGGGGCAAACCATCGGCGGCGTCACGCTCCCGCAAACAAACGGAGCGGCACTGCAGGTTATCGATAACCCGCAGAACCCGGCCTATAAACTGCTGGTCATCAGTGGCCATAACGAGCAGCAACTGCGCCAGGCTGCCTGGCGGCTGACGCAACCTGCCCTGCCAGACAGCGACACGCTGGACGTGCCGGCACTGAAAATGGCACAACGCGCCGCATACGATGCACCGCGTTGGATCAACACCGACCGCCCGGTGCCAGTGCGTTCGCTGGTTGGCGATGATGGCGCGTTGGTAGCGCACGGTGTCTGGCACGGCGAGAACCATTTGCCGTTTCGCATCGCGCCGGATCTGTTTATGTGGGATGGCTCCGCCGTTCCGCTGCATCTCAACTACAGCTTTGCACAGAAAAACTGGATTGACGATCAGGACTCCTTCCTGAATGTCAGCCTTAACGGTGAGTTCCTGAAACGCCTGCCTGTCAGCAAAGAAGGGATTTTCGCGCCGGTAATGGCCATGTTGGGATTATCGCAGCGCCAACAAAGCGCAGTGGTGAATATCGATCCGCGCGCGATCCTCGGCAGCAACCAGTTGGGTTTCTGGTTCGGTCTGAAAGCGCAGAAGAATGCGCCCTGTAATGCAATGGCGGATGAAAACATTCAGAGCCGCATTGACGGTGATTCGACTCTGGATTTTACCCGCGCCTGGCACTACGGCAAACTGCCGAACCTGGCCTGGTTTAGCGGGGCCATGTTCCCGTTCACACGCCATGCCGACCTTGCGCACACCACAGTGCTGATGCCCACCCATCCGACGGTAGAAGACGCAACAGTACTGCTTAATTTGATGGCGCAGTCGGGCCGTGATACAGGCGTGACCGCAAACTATCTGCGTCTCTATACCGGCGTGCCCGGCCAGGATGACGCTCAACAGCAATTGAGCGACAGCGATGTGCTGGCAATTGGCAGCCTTAGCAACCATGAGCAACTCGCCCCGCTATTGCAGGGCAGCGCCTTTATGCTCAATGGCAACAACCTTGAGGTCAACACGACCAGTGCTGTCAGCCGGGTACTTTCGCTGCTCAGCGGCGACGCGCCGCGCACCGATATGGATGCGGCGGAATACCTGAGTGACAACAACCAGTGGCGGGGTCTGTTGAGCATGCGTTCACCATGGAACCCGCAACGTGTTGTGGTGGTGGCGACCGCGACGGATGACCATCAACTGGCGTTACTGCCTGCGGATATGAGCAAAGCGGCATTTCAGTCTGCCGTAGGCGGTGATTTTACCGTCGTGAGCAATGCGGGAGATGTTCGCAGCTGGCGTGTTGGCGAGCAGTTCGTCAGCGGTAATTTGCCAGGTTATCTGCGCGTGTTGTGGTTTGCCAGCGAGCACATCTTCTGGCTGGTGATCCTTGCCTGCCTGATTGCTGCCGTTTCCGGCCCAATGCTGTTTAAGGCGCTTTCGCGCCATGCTCAACAACGCCTGCAGGATAAAACGAAGAAATGAATACGCGTAAACAGTTAACGCACGCTTTTTATCTGCTGTGTCTGATAGGGGCCAGCCATCCGGCTGTGGCTGCCGACAACGCCGAGGCGGCGGGCAACGATGCGGCGGTGAAAAAACTGCTGGCGCAGGCTGGCTACTGGCACAGCAAAGCGCACGACGATATGGCGATGGAAGCCCTGCAAAAAGTGCTGGCCGCCGACGAGAAAAATATCGACGCCATGTACCTGATGGCGCTCTATCAATTGCAACAGGGTAACGTTCAGCAGTCTGAAGTCTGGCGCAAAAAAATTGTTGAGATTTCACCGCAGGATCCGCGTCTTTCGGCTCTTACCAGCGCCAATACCTTGCGTAATATCCCGCAGGACAAAATGAACGCAGCGCGCTCACTGGCGCGTCGGGGGCAAATTAAAGAGTCAATCGCCGCGTGGCGCGCGCTATTTAATGGGAACCCGCCGCCGGACGACGTGGCGCTGGAGTATTACCAGACCATGGCAGGCGACAACGCCACATGGTCAGAAGCGGTGGCCGCTATGCGCCAGCGTGCCAGCATCATGCCGGATGACGTGCCAACCAAAACGGCGCTGGCGATGGCGTTGACCTACCAGGAACCTACCCGCCGGGAAGGGATCAACCAGCTGACGACGCTGGCGGCAGATAATAAAGAAGCCGACAAAGCGCTCCAGCAGGCGTTGCTCTGGCTGGATGCGAAATCTTCCGATCTCCCGGCGTACAGTGCCTGGGCACAGCGCCACCCGGAAGATAGCGCCCCGATGGATCACTACCGCAAGAGCGTGGAAGGCGATGCCACCAAAGCCGGGTTTGATGCCTTAAACGGCGGCGATCTGGGCGGCGCAAAAGATAAGTTCGCTGAAGCGCTGCAAAACCGTGCCAATAACGGTAATGCGTTGGCGGGTTTGGGCTATGTGGCGCTGCGTCAGAATAATTTCGGCGATGCAGAAAAATACCTGCGCCGTGCCTCGCAGGAAGATACCAATAACCCGAACAGCCTGCAGTGGGCGAAAGATGCCGACAACGCGCGCTACTACAGCGCGCTCAACCAGGCGAAAAGTCTCAGCCAGAAAGGGAGCTACGAGCAGGCGCTGGCCAGCCTTGATGGCAGCACCAGCAATGACGCCAGCCAGCAACAAGCGGCGGAGATGCTGCGAGCCGATATTTTACGTCGCCAGGGCAAGCTGCCGCAGTCCGAAGAGGTATATCGCCGCCTGCTGGAGCAGCACCCGCAGAATACCGATATCCGCACCGGTTTATGGTGGGTACTGAAGCAGCAAAACAAACAAGCAGAAGCCGACGCCATGCTGCGGACATTGCCAGCTAACCTGCGTACCCGCTACGCCTCGGTCGGCGACAACGGCGACAACGATCGCAAAGCGGCACAGGCAGCTTTGCAGGCCGGTAACAGCTCACGCGCGATGCAGATTTTGCAGGCAGCCTCGGCGAAATACCCGCAAAACGTCTGGCTGCAACTCGACTATGCTCGGGCATTGCGCAAGGCCGGGCAGAAGCAGCAAGCCAGCACGTTGATGTCTGGTGTGGCAACGCGCGGCGATGCCAACAAAGAAGCCCTCTACGCGGCGGCGGTTTACGCAGCGGAGGACAGCGACTGGTCGCGGGCGCAAAGCCTGCTTAACCGCCTTCCACGTAACAGCTTTAGCGCTGATATGACCGCGCTGAATACGCGTGTGCAGATCAATCAGCAACTGGATATTGCACGCAATTATCTGCGTCTGGGCAACACCACCGCAGCACGCAACTCCTTACAGGCACTGAAACGTACTCCGCCGTCCTCGCCGGTTGACGTGGGCCGCCTTGCCGAAATGTTAATGCAGAGTGGCGACAGCGCAGGCGCGTTGCAACTGGTGCGCGACAACCAGGCGCAGGGGCTGCACGGCTCGGTGGTGGATTATGCCGGGCAAATTCGCGTACTCAACCAGGCTGGTCAGTTCGCGGAAGCGGAAAGTATTCTCAATGCGCCAGCGCTGCAAAACGGTGCCAGCCAGCAAGAGATGAATGCAATCCGCACCGGGAGCCTGATCACCCGTGCCGATCGTCTGCGTGAAAAAGGGCAAATTGCAAAAGCATGGAATCTGTTGATGCCGGAGCTGCAGTCGAATCCCACCAATACCGACCTGCTGTTAGCGGTGGCACGCGTCTATCAGGCCGATCATATGGACGACAAAGCCAGCGAAATTTATCAGTACGTGTTGCGTAAATCCCCACGCGACAAGCAAGCATTGACCGGCATCGTCAACCTGTCGCTGGCCCGCGGCAATAGTGATGATGCCCGCCGGGCCTTTGCCTCGCTGGAACCGAGTCAGGATGCCGATTATATGCTGCTGGCCGCGCGCGTGGCGGCCGCCAACGGAGAGAACCAGCGTGCCCTGTCATTGCTACGCACCGCGCAGTGGCGTCTGCAACAAGGCGGCGACGACGACAGTGATGAGCTAAGCGACGTGATGTCGCTGCCATCGCCAACCCGCCAGGCACAACAGACGGCAATGAGCGGCATCAACACCCTGATGCAGGACCTGCAAGAGAAAAGCGCCACCTGGACCAGCGCAGGCGTTTCACTGCGTAGCCGTGATGGCGAAGCGGGCCTGAGCGCGTTAGATGAAGTTCAGGCCCCGCTGATCCTGTCCGGCGCGGTGGGTGACAGCACGCGCCTTAGCCTGAACGTAACGCCGACATCCCTGAACGCGGGTGAATCGTCGGGTGAGTCGGCCAACCGCTTTGGTACGGGGGCGCTGGATCATGCCGCTAAGCTGGCTGCAGCCTCGGCAAGCACCAGCACGACCACTACCTCGACCAATGCCGACAGCCAGGGAAGCCAGCAGGTCAATGGCGTGGCCGCCAACCTCAGCCTGAGCGGCGAAAGTTATAAGCTGGATATTGGCAGCACACCAACCGGCGGCGAATTTACCCGTCTGGTAGGCGGTGTGGAGTGGGATCCGAAACTGACGCAGCACGGTTCGCTGGCGCTAAAAGCGGAGCGTCGCGCGGTCACCGATAGCCTGCTCTCTTACGTGGGGGTGAAAGATAAAAGCACCGGCGAAAGCTGGGGCGGGATCACCCGTAACGGCGTGTCTGCGCAGTACGCGTGGGATAACGACTTAATCGGCCTGTATACCCGTCTGGGCTTTGATACCTGGGTGGGGACGAACGTGCCAACAAACCACTCCGTCAATGTGCTGGCGGGCAGTTACCTGCGTCCGTGGCATACCAACGACAGCGAAATGAAGGTCGGGGTTAACGTCAATTATATGAATTTTGACCGCAACCTCAGCTACTACACCGTGGGTCAGGGG
Organism: Kosakonia sp.; assembly: GCF_032052965.1. Lineage (GTDB taxonomy): Bacteria > Pseudomonadota > Gammaproteobacteria > Enterobacterales > Enterobacteriaceae > Kosakonia. The sequence continues at coordinate 22,131 of NZ_DAMBVN010000019.1, read as the reverse complement.
GGCTATTTCAGCCCGCAGGACTTTATGGCCGTCTCGCTGCCGGTGTCTCTGACGCGCAAAATCAACGACTGGGATATGACGTTAAGCGGCTCCGTAGGTTACCAATCTTATAAACAAGATAAGAGTAACTATTTCCCGGGCCACAGCAGTCTGCAATCGCAGTTAAACAGTTATGCCAGTGCCGATGATGACGTTGATGCCGTCTACAAAGCGACATCGAAAAGCGGCATTGGTTACACCCTGGGCGTGGATGCACGTTACCACCTCAGCGACAAGCTGGCGCTGGGTGCCAACCTGGGGTACGACACCTTCGGCAGTTATAACGAAGGTAAAGCGTTGGTTTATTTCAAATATTACGTCGATCAAGACAAATAACCCGTGGGATACATGATGTTTAGCAATCAGGACACTTACTTACAACGCAACTATCAGGCCGGCTGGCACGATCTGGTGTATCTGTTCTTCAGTGAATATACCGAAGGCCGCGGCGATAAAGATCCCGACGCCCTGAGACGCATTGGTCAGATGATGGCCCAGTGGTATCCCATTGATAACGCTGCAACCGTTAATGAACTGGAAGTCAGCATCAACCGGGTGCTTGAGCTGTTTAACTGGGGTTTTGTGAAAATGGCGCCCGCGCAGCGTGAGCTGATCCTGCTGCACTGCGCCTGGCCGCATGCGCCGGAATACCGCGACGAAGCGGCGTGGCGTCGCGCCAGTGCGTATGTGCTGGAAGGCGCATATTCCCAGTGGCTGGTTTCACAGGGTGCGGGCAACCAGGTGCCGGTACGCTGGAAAGACAACGCGACCGAAGATGTGCTGATTTTCCGTTACGCCATTGGCGAATGATTTCGCAAGGGCATTTCCACCATATAACAATCATCAGGTAACCATAATGTTTAATGAGATCGTGGTTTCAGGAAGGAAACTGGAAATCGAAAAAGTTAACTATATGGAGGATAATGCCTTTGTTTCACTGGTTCTCGACACGTCCGGGCGAATTATTCATGCCAGCCAGTTATTCTATCAACTCACCGGTTTTAACCGTGAAGAGGTGATTGGCCAGATCCTTTTTCAGTCCGAAGAGGAAACAACCGCCATCTCACTGACCACGGCCATTAGCCTCGCGCAACAAACCGGTGATAACTGGCAGGGTGAAATTTCGCAGCAGAAAAAGAACGGCGAGATGTTATGGCTCGACACCAGATTGCTGCCGCGCCGTGATGATAACGGTGAAATATTCGCATTTATTCTGTTGGGGTTTGATATTACCCGACACATGACCATACGTGAAAAATTGCATTTCCGCGCGCATAACGACGCGTTAACTAAGACGTTGAATCGCCAAGGTTATTATATTCGCAGCCGCAAAAAGATCCGCGCGGCTAATGCGCGCGGCGCGCAAATTGTGGTGGCGATCCTCGACCTCGACAATTTTAAAACCATTAATGACGAACTGGGTCATGCCGCCGGCGACGAAGTACTCCGTTGTTTTATCAGTCGGGTAAAACAGTGTATTTCACGCGGTACGTTATTAGGTCGGCTGGGCGGTGATGAATTTGCACTGACCTATATCGACGGTGTTGATGAACCGACTGGCCGTGGCGTATTACAATTAATTGTTGAAGCCACGCGGCAGCCGATGTATTTACAATACTTACAACAAACCGTGGAATTATCGGTCAGTATTGGCGTTGCCAGTTATCCTGAGCATGGACCAAATTTTTCATCAATATTAAAAGCAGCCGATACTGCCCTCTATCGGGTTAAAGCACGCGGCGGCGACGATTTTATTAATTATCAGGTTCCAGGCATTAATGAGCCTGGTAGCATTATTAACACCGTCGTGTGTTGATATTTTTTATTACTACAAACAGCAATGATTTTTTCCCAGAGGAAATAAATATGTTAAAGGCTGTAATCCCAGTCGCTGGCCTCGGTACGCGTATGCTCCCGGCCACCAAGGCCATTCCCAAAGAGATGTTGCCGATTGTGGATAAACCCCTTATCCAGTATATCGTGCAGGAGTGCTACGCTTGCGGGATCCGCGAAATTGTTCTGGTGACTCACTCATCGAAAAATGCGATCGAAAACCACTTCGATACCTCTTTCGAACTGGAGTCGTTGCTGGAATCACGTGTGAAAAACCAGCTTCTGGAAGAAGTCCGCACTATCTGCCCCGCCGGCATGAACATCATGCATGTGCGTCAGGGCCAGTCAAAGGGGCTTGGCCATGCGGTATTGTGCGCCGAACCGCTGATTGGCGATAACGACTTTGTTGTTGTTCTGCCGGATGTGCTGATAGACGACAGCCAGAGCGACCTTACGACAGATAACCTGGCGGCGATGATCCAGCGTTTCACCACTACCGGCGCCAGCCAGCTGATGATTGAACGTGTGGCGCATGAAGATGTGTCCCGTTACGGCGTTGTTGACTGCGGCGGCATTAACCTGAACGAAGGCAGCTTCGGCCAGGTGCAGGGCATGGTAGAAAAACCGCCAGTCGACGAAGCACCGTCTGATATGGCAGTGGTAGGTCGTTACGTATTGTCGAAAGAGATTTGGCCCCTGTTGCGTAAAACCCCTATCGGCGCAGGCGGCGAGATCCAACTGACCGACGCAATTGCCATGCTGCTGGAACGCGCGCCTGTAGAAGCCTATGCCCTGACCGGTAAGTCGCACGACTGCGGCGACAAAATTGGTTATATGAAAGCGTTTGTGGAGTATGGCCTGCGTCATAACGCAACCGGTCCTGCTTTCCGTCACTGGCTGCAGCATGAACTGGCGCTTAAGCCCGTTGCGGAAGTCGTTGACCGGATCGCCGAAGCGGTGTAACGCCGGAGCACGTGTTACCGGGTTTACTGCCCTATCTTCATAACAGGAAATCTCATGTTTAGAACCACCTGGCTCATGCCGTGCTTAATGCTTTCGCTGGCCATGATCTCTTTTTCAGCCCGCAGTCAGGACGGCAACTGGGTGCAATTTAAACAAAATTACCTCAGCCAGGACGGCCGCATTATTGACCATGAAAATGGCGATATCAGTCATTCGGAAGGTCAGGGATATGGCATGTTATTGGCGGTGATGAACGATGATCCCGCCAGTTTCGAGAAAATATGGCGCTGGACGCGAAATACCTTATTACGTCCTTCGCTTTGGCTATTTGCCTGGCGTTATGATCCGAAGGAACGAAAAGTTACTGACGATAATAATGCCAGCGATGGCGATACACTAATTGCCTGGGCATTATTACTGGCCGGGAATAAGTGGCACGACCAGAGTTATCTTAGCGCCTCGGAAAATATTCAAGAGGCGCTAATCAATTGTCTGATTATTGAACAAGATGCGCATACTTTACTGTTGCCAGGTTTAAGTGGATTTACTAAAGACGAAGGTTATATTATTAACCCTTCTTACTTTATCTTTCCTGCCTGGGATAGTTTCTGGCAACATAAGCATAACGATATTTGGTTGAAACTAAAAAAATCGAGTCTCGATTTACTCAATAAAGCGCAATTTGGTAAGACGCAGTTGCCGAGTGACTGGATTTTTGTCAAGAATAATGGTGAAGTCGTGCCGGCTGAAAACTGGCCGCCGCGATTTAGTTATGATGCAATTCGTATCCCGCTGTATTTGAGCCTGAGCGAAACGCAACAACATTCGATGGAAAATTTCCGTCATTTTTGGGCGAATTATGCCCGAAACGAAACACCCGCGTGGGTGGATGTCTCCGGGGAAGGACAGGCGAACTACGTTATGTCTGGCGGCATCCTGGCGGTACGCGATGTCACGATGGGCGATTATCAACATATGGATAAGTCTCTCCGCCCCGGCGAAGGATATTATTTGTCGGTGCTGCATATGCTGGCACTGTTCGCGGCGTCGTTGAAAGCAAATTAATGGCGTGCAATCGCCTGTAATACTGAGTTTCGCGCCAGCGTCGTTGACCTGGCGTACCTTAACGATTTCGTCACAAAGCAGTGCCCGGCGTGGGGACGCGCAGGAATCTGGCAGGAAGCCTTTGAGTATTAACCGATAACCGGCCTGGAATACAGGAACACCGGTTCGTAATGCCGTTTCCGTCTTCGCGGAGCGGCGCGAGCCGGGGGACAATGAATAATAAAAACCACATACATCTCATGTCCAAGCATGAGGGAGAAACTTGATGACAGAGTTGAAAATAATAACACGTCATTTACACAGCACGTTGTTACAAGCGGATCGTCAACCAAGCGGCAATTTCCGTCCTGGGGATCATAATGAACATCCGTAACCTTGAGTATCTCGTTGCGCTGGCCAAGCACCGACATTTTCAACGCGCAGCGGAAGCCTGCAATGTCAGCCAGCCGACGCTCAGCGCACAGTTGCGTAAGCTGGAAAATGAACTGGGCCTGCAACTGCTCGAACGTACCACTCGCCGCATCCGCTTCACGCAAACCGGCCTGCGACTGGTGGAACAAACGCAGGTGGTGCTGCGCGAAATTGAAGCGCTGAAAAACATGGCCAGCAGCAGCCATTACCAAAGCCTGATGCAAACGCTTGATATTGGCATCATCCCGACGCTTGCCCCGTATATCTTTTCCCATATGAACGCGGTGTGCCACGAGAACTTCCCGGAAATCGAACTGGAAATTCATGAGGCGCAAACCAACCAGCTGCTGAACATGCTGGAGTCCGACGCCATAAAATGCGCGATCATGACCTCCAATAAAGACACCAGCAAATACGTAGAGTTACCGCTGTTCGATGAACCGCTGGTGCTGGGCGTCAGCCATCAGCATCCGTGGGCGCGAATGGGCGAAATCGATATGGGACACCTGAAAAACAGTAAGATCCTGATGATTGATGATGGTAACTGCCTGCACAGCCAGGTGTTGCGCTATTGCTATCAGTTTGAACTGGAGCCGGACCCGCGCTTTGTGGCGATGCACCTCGAAACGCTGCGTCGCGGTGTGGCTTTTAACCGTGGTGTCTCTTTCTTCCCGCTGCTTTCAACGCAACAACAGGGCGGTAACGAAAATATTCGCTATCTGCGCTGCGTAAGTCCGGAACCGAAACGTAAAGTGGTGCTGATTTTTCACCGCAGCGACCCAATGCGTAAAAAGTACGAGATCCTGCGTAATGCCATTGCCCGCTATATGGAACGTTACATCATCGACAATAACGTTCTGGCGTGACGTTAGCAGCGCTGCTCATAAATTCAGGCAGCAGACTCTTCCTCATCTTTGCGACAATCATGCGCCTGCATGGTTGTCGTTTTTTTCATTAAGCCGCGCATGATGTCGTCCGGCAACACAGTCCCCCGGTGATACATCTCTTCAATTAACAACCAGACAGTGACCAGAGAAATGGTGTAATCAGCAATGGTCGCCGGCACACTCATCGCAGCCATAAAGGGGAAACGCGCGCACAGCTGGGTTCGATCGTCTTCGGTTACGGCATCATGGTAATAAGGCGAGGAAAGCAGACGATACGCTTCGGCCTCTTCAACAGAGGAAGCCCAGCACAAACGAACGGCGATGGTTTTTACAAACGGCGGAACCAGCACATTACACTCGGGGCGCGGTTCCAAATCTAAAGGAAGGCGGCTACGGTGTGATTCTGCTTTCATTTTTTCCTCAATACCTGGCGTCCAGGGGGATGTTCCGTACTCTGAGATATATCCATCGACCGCGGAGAAATTTTCTTTAGGGTTAATATTTAAAATAGAGAATAAACTGAAATTTATCTATACGGAATGTCTTAAAAACTAAAAAAATCTTATAAAAAGCAAAAGGTTAAATCATCATCAATTATTGACGAGATCGATCCTAAAGTGCGAATTTCATTTGTTCCATATATTAAAGCCCTCACTCTATAAAAGTCCGGTGAATATTTTTGTTGGAACTGCGCCAGTAACGTGAAAATGTATCACTGAGTGGGTCACAGACCGGGGCGTTTGTTGCCCCCGGAACCGCTGAGTGAATCTCGGGTACTACTTTTCGACTGCGCGCCCAACGGGCAGGAAACCACGCGAGCACGGTACGGGTAGCTTGCCGCGTGATCGACAACGCATTTTATTGCTCGCGCCTCGCAAGCGCGGTTTTGTTGCAGTAAATACCGCTTTTAATCGCATCTTTTCGCAGGATCGATCTTTAACGGCCCATGCTCTGATAGAGGGCTATTACCAGGTTAACGCTCACGACAGGAAAAGTGAACCATGCACCCGTTTCAGCAAATACTTCATTCGACTCTCGCGCGCACGGAAGGAACGCCGCCGTCGGCAGCGCCGCACGTACAGCCGGAACTGGCGTTACACACTCTGCCAGTGAGCGTTACGCCGGAGGATTTCCTCTCTCTCGCTAAAGCCCGTCGGACCATTTATCTGTTGGGTAAATCCTTACCCATCGGCGAAGATAAAGTGGTGGAAATCATTAAAGAAGCGATTCGCCAGGCCCCTTCCGCGTTCAATTCGCAAAGTTCAAGGGTGCTGATCCTGCTCGGGAAAGAACATGATCGTTTTTGGGAACTGGTGCGTGGGCAATTACGTAAGGTGATCCCTGCGGAGAACTTCCACGCCACGTCAGATAAGCTCGACGGTTTTGCCGCCGCCGCCGGATCGGTGCTGTTTTTTGAAGATCAGGAAGTGGTCAGCCATCTGCAAAAACAGTACATCGCCTATGCTGATAATTTTCCTGTCTGGTCAGAGCAAAGCAGCGGCATTGCGCAATACGCGGTGTGGCTGGCGCTGGCGGAACAGAATATTGGCGCCAACCTGCAGCACTACAACCCGCTGATTGATATGGAAGTTCGCCAGACATGGGCCATCCCTGAAAGCTGGAAACTGCGTGCGGAGATGAACTTTGGCAACATTGTCGGCCCGGCCGACGAGAAGACTTTTATCGATGATGAGAAACGCTTTATTGTCGCGCGCTGAGGATAACGTTTCACCACATTAGCCTGTGCGCTAATAATTCCCGGTTAGCATGCCAGTTACGCTCGGGCCTGCAGTATCACTTTTGAACTGCACCGAACCTGAAGCGTTCCGGCAGCGTGCATTCACCAGGCCGCCATCCGGCACCAGCCCGATGGCGGCTTTGCTTTAGCGGGGCTAATCGAAGTACCAGTAGCCCTGATTCACCAGCGCAGTCAGCTCGGCGGCGAATGCCGGGTTGTCCAGTGCCTTACCCAGCTCATTCAGGCCAATCGTGGTGTAACGGCAAAGGGCATCTGCCGCTTGTGCATCGGCGGTTTCCAGCTCTTCGCTATTAATAAAGAAGCGGCCACCCACGTTGAGTACCCGTAACCCGCTAAGACGGGTCAATACCTGCCCATCTTGCAGCGCGCCAACCACGTCTTCTACGCTGTAATCGTCCGGTTCCGGCGCAATATCCAGCTCATGACGCGGCGTGGTAATAAAGCTGCCGAACCACTGTTTAAAATGTTCCGGCTGGTTGATCATCGCGATCATCATGCTGCGGACGCGCTCCAGCTCATACTCCTCGATTCTGCCCGGGTGTTCCCGGCAGGTTAAGTCCGGATCACTGTAGTGCTCGCCACCGAGATCGTTTTCCAGCGCGTAGTCTGCAAAACTGCTGATCAAATCGCGGCCATTCGGCCCACGGAAACCAATTGAGTAGTTGAAGGCAGTCTCATGGGTAAAACCGTCGTGAGGGAATCCTGGCGGAATATACAGAATGTCGCCAGGCTCCAGATCTTCATCAATGATCGGCGGGAAAGGGTCAACATGCAGTAGCGCAGGATGCGGGCAGAACTGACGCATTGGTAACTTATCGCCCACGCGCCAGCGGCGGCTCCCCATCCCCTGGATAATAAACACATCATATTGATCGATATGCGGGCCTACACCACCGCCCGGCACGGAATAGGAGATCATCAAATCATCAAAACGCCACTCCGGCAGCACACGAAACGGCTTTACCAGTTCCGCAGAGGGCGCATGCCAGTGGTTTACTGCCTGTGCCAGCAAGGACCAGTTCGTTTCGCCTAAATGATCAAACTGCTCGAAGGGGCCATTCCATGCCTGCCACTGGCCATTCACATGGCTGACAATGCGGCTGTCGACTTCCGGCTCCATCGCCAGACCAGCCAGTTCGTCCGGCGTTATCGGATCAACAAAGTCCACGAATGCGCGCTTCAGGACAACGGGTTTCTTTTGCCAGTATTTTTCAAAAAATTCTGGCCAGTTAAGGTTAAGTTGGTAAGCCATAGATCCACACCAGTGAGAAGGGAAACGTGGGGGATTATAAAGAGTGATCTCCCCTGCCCGCCTTGTCATTGGTCAAGAGCTTGTACGGGTAACGGCGGTGCAATCACCAGTTGGCTAAATGCCGCAAGCAGCGCATCCACCTTCGGCAGTAACTGCTTGCGACGCGGCCACACCAGCGTTAACGCCAATCCGTCAGGCTGCAGGTGAGGCAAGACAATACGCAACGCTCCGCTTTCCAGCTGGCGGTGCACCAACCAGGTGGGCATCTGCGCGACGCCGAGTCCTGCGCAAATCGCCAGGACCTGGGCATCGACATCGCCCAGAGCCATGCGGTGCGCGACGGTACGCCATTGCGGGTGACCGTCTTCCGTGGTGAACAGCCAAGGCTTGGTCGTGCCATCTACGCGCTCATAAAGAATGGCCTGGTGCTCCATCAGCGCCGCTTCGTTCTGCGGCGTCCCTTCTCGTTGCAGGTAATCTGGCGAGGCGCAAAACACCATCTTCTCGCGACCAAGACGTCGGCAACCCAACGATGCAGGCAACGCCTCCGGCTGCCCGATACGTACCGCCACATCAATGCCCTCTTCAAACAGATCAACAAAGCGATCCGAGAAGGTCAGGCTCAGTTCTATCTCCGGGTGCAGCTGGCAAAATGGCATCAGCACTGGCATCACGCCGAGCCGACCGTATGTATTCGGCACGGCCAGGCGTAAGCGCCCGGACGGAATCGTGCGGTGCGCAGCCAGCACCGATTCAGCTTCAGCCAGTTCCTCCAGGATACGCACACATGTCTGGTACCAGGCATGCCCGGCATCGGTCAGCTCTAGCCGGCGCGTGGTGCGTTCCAGCAGACGCGAACCTAACCGTGCTTCCAGCCGGGCCACGCTTTTACTGATGGCCGACCCGGTCAGATGCAGCCGTTCCGCCGCTGCTGTAAAACTCCCCTCCTCGACACAGGTTACAAAGGGAACAATGTCTTTCAGTCGCTGATCGCGCATCGTATTTATGAACCAAAGTTGATAATCATGCGAATTAATACCAGAGATAAGAAAAGAATTCTCTATTAGGCTCTTTATAGGCAAACATTGGGGAGAAATTCTGTGCAGAAAACAGCATTAATTGTCGGCATTAGTGGTGTGATTGGCCGCGCACTGGCGGAACAACTCACTGGCGAAGGCTGGCGGGTTTACGGTCTGTCGCGCGGACGCGGTGAAGTCCCCGCCGGGTGCATCAGCCTGATTGCGGATTTAACGGATGACCAGGCAGTAATCACGGCGCTGCGCGACATAACGCCAGACGCGCTGTTCTTTAGCGTCTGGGCGCGCCAGCAAAATGAGCAGGCCAATATTCGCGTTAACGGCGCAATGGTCAAAAACGTCATCCATGCGCTGGGTGAGCGACTCCGTGGCGCGCACGTTGCGCTAGTGACCGGCATGAAACACTACCTTGGCCCGTTCGAGGCATATGGCAAAGGCAACGTGCCGGTAACCCCCTTCCGTGAAGAGCAGGGCCGCCAGCAGGTGGAAAACTTTTACTACGCTCAGGAAGATGAAGTATTCGCCGGTGCAGAAAAATATGGCTTCCGCTGGAGCGTTCACCGCCCGCATACCATCATTGGTTATGCGCTGGGTAATGCCATGAATATGGGGCTAACGCTGGCGGTCTACGCCACGTTATGCAAGGAAAAGGGCTGGCCATTTATCTTCCCCGGTTCGCCCGAGCAGTGGAACGGCGTGTCGGATGTCACGGATGCGGATGTGCTGGCGGAACAACTGAGTTGGGCGGCGCAAAGCCCGAATGCGGCCAACGCCGATTTTAATGCCGTAAATGGCGATGTGTTCCGCTGGAACTGGCTGTGGCCAAAACTGGCAGATTATTTTGGCATTGAACCGGCGGATTACCCGACCAGTATGCTCCCGCTGGAAGGCCGCATGCAGGAAGCCGCCACCGCCTGGCGCGACATTGCACAGCGCTATCACTTGCGCGAAAACGATGTCAGCAAGCTCGCCTCCTGGTGGCATACCGATGCCGATCTCGGCCGCCCGATGGAAGCCTTTGCGGATATGAGTAAAAGCCGCAAAGCCGGGTTTACTGGCTATCGCTGCACGCTCGATTCGTTCATGACGCTCTTTGACCGACTGCGGGAAGAACATATTATTCCGCGTTAACCCGCTTGCCCGGCGCCCGAAACGGCGCCGGGCGCACCGTCAGTTTAGCGTCAATGCTGTCTGCGGGCCCTGCTCTACTCTCGCTCCCTCCTGCGCAGTGATATGCACATCACTGCCTGTGCCAGAGACATAACGGGCCTGCACCCCATACTTGGAAGAAATATCAATATGTTGCAGCGAAACGCCCTGCACCAGCGACTCCGGCAAGCCGCTAAAAATCATGGCATGATTGGCATTGGTGGCGGTGAGATACGAAATATTCACGCCGTTGATTTTCGGCGTGGTGGCGGTGATAGCGGCGTTATCAAGCGGCGAAATTAAGGTGTTACCCTGCGCACCCGACTGACCACTGTAACTATTGGTGACCAGCACTGGCGTGGCGACATGGGTCATCGTCAAATGGTCCGCCACCAGCGGACCAATAGTATTGCCACGATCGCGGGCAGATTTAATGCGCAGCCCATTTTCCGTGTTCAGGAAAGTGACATTGCTGACCGTGACCCGCCCGATCCCGTTGGCGGTTTCGCTGCCCAGCGAAATACCGTGTCCATCGCGCATGATGGAATCGGTGATGGTGATCTCCTTCGCGGGAGCGCCCGTGCCGGGAACCAGACCCGATTTGATCGCGATATTGTCATCACCTGTGTGAATGTCGACATTCGAAATATGGACATTACTTGAGGAGACAATATCCATGCCGTCAGTATTCGGCGACGTGGTCGGGTTGCTGATGTTCACCTGATGGACATCAATATTGTCGCTATTGCGGATAACGATGTTCCACATAGGCGAGTTGGTCAGATGAAGCTGCGCGATCTTACCGCCCTTCACTTCATTGAACTCCACAAACCATGGGCGTGGCGCGCCATTAGCCAACGGGATGCCGGGGAAGCGATCGGTAAATGCTTTGGTATTGCCGCTGCGCACTTCTGCGCGGATCTTTAGCGCTTCCGGCCACCAGCTTTGCTCGCCATCGCCATCCAGCGAACCGCCCCCCGTAATGGCCACATTCTTCACCTGGCTGGCAAAAATAAAGGCTTCGTTGGTGCGTGCCGGGTGACCAATAAAGGCCGGGATGAATTTCCCTTCCTGGTTGCTGGCTTTCAGCGTTGCCCCTGGCGCTATATTCAGGGTGATATTGCTACGTAGCTGGAGCGGGCCGCTTAGCCAGACCCCGGGCGATAACAACACAGTACCGCCACCACGCTGGCTGCATTGCTCTATTGCTTGTTGGATAGCATCGGTGTTGAGGGTTTTTGCATCGCCCTTACCCCCAAAATCGTCAGGAATACAGTGGGTAGGCGCGGCCTGCGCCATCGCAGATGAAAAAGCGCCACAGCAGATCAGCGCAAGCAGAGATTTGTTCATAGGTCCTCGATTGATAAGTCAATTGCCAAAGTCCATTGATGCGGTAATTTACTTTAGGGCATGAAATGCACGAGAACTATTGTGCAAAAGCACTTATTTATGGCTGATTTATAAAAGATTTATTTACTAACAGCCTGGATGCCTGGTGCGCCCGTCCAGCCGGGCGCACCGGGCATCATCAGGCCCGGGTCTGAAACATAAGGGTATCGGTAGTAAAAGACCCCTCATCACCGATCAGAAAGTGCTGTTTTACCTCTTCAGACGTGTGGCTTTGCAAGTAGCGAATCGCCCCGCGCAACACCTCCGGCGTTTTCATGCGTTCCACCCACGAGCTGTACTCCAGCGCCAGCCTGTCCGAAACCATTTTTTGCACCGTCATGCCGCTTTGCTGAGTCATTTGCAGCCACTCTGCAGGGGAGTAGTTGCGCACATGAGACGGGTCGCGCAGCACCTCAATGGTTTGCAGCCAGATGTCGAGAACCGGGCGCCCCGGCGACGCGATATCCATCAGAATAAATTTTCCACCCGGTTTCAGTACGCGTTTCACTTCGCGCAGCGCCAGCGCCACATCATGCCAGTGGTGGGCGGAATAGCGGCTGATCACGACGTCAAAGGCGGCGTCGGTAAACGGCAGCTTTTCTGCCGCGCCATGCACGGTGGTGACATTACCAAGCTGGCGTTCGACGGCCGCGTGACGCACCACCTCAAGCATTTTTTCCGACAGATCATATGCTGTTACGGCGCGTGTTACCCCGGCCGCCACAAAACTGGCGTGCCCGGCACCACAGCCTAAATCCAGTACGGCACTTTCGGTATCGTCTGCCAGCCACTCTGCCAGCCGGGTTAAATCTGCCCCCTGCGCATGAACCTGACTCTGCAAGTAAGCCTGCGCCTGATCGCCAAATTGCTTTTGGGTTAACTCATGATGATTGACTGCCATTCTCTTTTCCTTTTTCAGCACGACAAAAAAACCTGCTCTGAGGCGACTATACGGGGCTGTTTATATTGGTACAATATTGGCATTTATACTGGTATTAGCGAGTACCCCCCATGGAAAATACCCTCTTCGCCGGGCCAAAAACGCTTGGCGCGTTCCTGCGTTCGCAGCGAGAAAACACCCAACCTGCAGACATTGGCTTACCGGCGCAGGGCCGGCGGCGCACCCGCGGGTTACGCCGGGAAGAGGTGGCACAGCTCAGCGGGATAAGTACAACCTGGTACACCTGGATTGAGCAGGGACGGGACATTGTCGTGTCTGCGCAGACGCTGTCGAATATTGCCAGCGTGTTGAAAATGAAACCGACAGAACGTAAGTATCTCTTCCACCTGGCAATGCAAAACGATCCGCAGGAAGAACAGGTCGTCACGGTAGAGGAGGACGTGCTGGCAACGGTCACTCAGATGGCCTGCCCCTGTTATTTACTTGATCTCACCTGGAATATGCTGGCCTGGAATCAGGCCGCCGAAGCGCTGTTTAGCGGCTGGCTGGGTAGCGTGCCTGCACCCAACATGATGGATTTTATGTTTCGTTATCCGCAGGCCCGTACGCTGGTGGCCGACTGGGAAACGCGCGCCAGCCGTATCGTAGCGGAACTGCGCGCCGATGCAATGCACTACCCTCATGACCAGGATCTGAATCACTTTGTGCAAAGCCTGAGTAATGACAGCGATCTGTTTCGCAGTTTCTGGTCACGCCAGCAGGTGGTGGTGCGCGAAGGTGGAGAGCGCGTGTTTAACCATCCCCTTCAGGGCGAGCTGCACTATCGACAGATGACCTGGCAACTGACCAGCAATCGTTCTGTCAAAATGATAATGTTAATGGCGGTGTAATTCTTCCCCCTCCGACTGCTGTGACGGGAGCGCTTATGGCGTGAAGAGAGAGAGAATATATTTTGAACCAGCAGGAATAAAAAAATCAGGCCAGTAAACTGACCTGATTTTTATTATTTGCGGAAATCGAGCGGCATCTGAGAAGAGTGAATCCAGGCAGAAAAATTATTAAATGCAGTCATGGATGACTTACAAAAAATACATTTTGCGCCAGACGGATTCTTTTCAGTGACATCGAAACTGGAAATCCGATATTGCGTTCCGCTACAGCAAGGGCAGCGGAAATGAGTACGATGAGTAATCTTTAAATCCTTAGCGGGCGACGACGTTTGCCGCAGCCGGGCCTTTCGCACCATTTTCAATGGTGAATTCAACTTCTTGATTTTCTTCAAGAGTACGATAGTTATCGCTCTGGATAGCAGAGAAGTGTACGAACACATCTTTACTGCCGTCTTTCGGAGAAATAAAACCGAAGCCTTTCTCAGCGTTGAACCATTTTACGATACCAGTCATTTTAGTAGACATACTTATTACCTTCTAATTTTGTTAGCCTTTTCGGCAGCAATGGTCTGAGACATTATTTTTATCAGAGTGTAAAGCGAAGACCCAAATAGAAGTAGCAAGGTGGTACTTAGAGATGAGAAAGACTTTAGTGAACTGCTGGAGATAATGATTATCAAACCGACGACGCATTAACGCACGGCAGAGACATGGATGCAAGCCCTATTTTAAATTTATTTTCCATGTGTCTGTTTTTTTTACTCTCCGCGTACCATTTACCGTGGCGGCAAACGGCCAGTCATACAGGGCCGCCAGCAAGATAGCCCTGTTCATGCAGAAGCATGAAATAGCTGCACTGGCGTTAACCAGTGCAGGGATTTATGCACGAATGTCATCGTATTCGCGTGTGTTATCAAATTCGTGTTTGGCGAACGGGCACAGCGGAATAATTTTGCGCTTCTCAGCACGCATTTTTTCTACCACTTTCGCGACCAGTTGTTTGCCTACCCCCTGCCCCTTCAGGCTCTGATCGACATCGGTATGCTCAATAATGCTCAGATGATCGCCCGTGGGCACAAAAACGATCTCCGCCACCTGGCTCCCTTCGGCATCATTCACATAGAACTTGTTATGACCTTCCAGTATTTCCATCATTGTCTCACTCAGTTATGGCGGTACTTCAGCGCACCGCTCGGGCAGGTATCAATAATTTTCACTACTGTGGCAGCATCTACTTCATCCGGGATGATCCACGGTTTGCGTTTCAGGTTGAAGAGCTTAGCGCTGCCGCGCACGCAATTTCCAGCATGCTGACAAACGTCTGTGTTGAAGTAGACGTCGATTTTCTCTCCGGTATAGACCCGGTAACCCGCGTCCAGTAGTTCCTTATCCATGACATTGCCCCGATTATTATTGGTGTTGAAAATAAGCATAGCTCTGACGGGAGACTACAAGGTACCTGCCTGTCTCAGCAATATCGGCGGATCTGAAAGCCTTCATCTGCTGTCGGTTCGACGAAATAGCGTGTGATCTGCTCAAACTGCTGCTCAGTGGCAGCGAAATCATGCTGGCCTGCGGCATTTCTCTGGCGTAGCCGCGCTTTGCACACCTCATCACTCACGTCGAGATAATGCAGCAAATGTTCTGCGCCAGAAGCGTTGATGATGCTCATCATCCACTCTCTGCTGGCAAGCGTATTGGCCGGGAAATCCAGCACGACATTAACGCCAGCATGCAGTAATGCAATGACATGCGGTTTGATGGCCAGTTTGAGTTTCGCGGAGTACTGAACATAGTCCTGCACAGAGTGCATAAGATCGCTAAACAGCGGCGATAACCAGCTGTCCTCGCTCAACACAATGGTGCCTGGTGTTTTACTCAGTTCGGCGGCAAGGGTCGATTTACCTGCGGCAATTTTGCCACACAGGATATGCAGTGTCGGTCGGGATGGATGAAGGTCAGTCATTGAATACCTCACAGGTTGCGTACCAGCAAGGCCCCCGCCGTGCTGGCGGGAAAAAGATGAACGCTATCCCACCCTTCGTATGACGGTGTAAATAATGCTCACAATAAATAATGGGGCTGAATATGTTTTGCGCATGTTATCAACGTAACAGCAATTCAGCCGCATCACCAGCGCTGAATGGCAACCCTGCTGGTCAGCCCGGACCGTCGCTGCCTGCCGCAAGTAGCGGCACAATCACATCACTGAATGGTGTGGGGATGCCGTGTTTTTTGCCGTACCGCTGTACCACACCATTGCGGATATCCCATTCCAGAGGGCGACCCGCCTGGCGGTCAGCAAGAATGGATGTGCCAAGGTCAGCCGGCGCGCGCTGGAACCCGGCCACAATCTCCTGCGGAACATCGTCACTCAGGGTTGCGCCCTCTGCGCGTGCGACCGCAAGGCATTCCCGCAGGTATGCCAGCGCCAGCGCAGTGATGTCCTCGCGTGCGAACATCCCGGCGCGACGCCCGGACAGCACCATCAGCCCTGCTGCCGCATTCTGTAATAACTTGCGCCAGGCAACGGATGGGAAATCGGCGGAGACGTCAACGCTGCAACGCGTCCCGGCTAACGCCGCCTGCACCCGCGTGGTGGCGGGGGTATCGGGCAAGGTCAGGCGCGGTTTGGCGCGCAGCCAGACAGAGGCATCCGGTTCACGTTGCGCGGGAAACCACACGACTGAAGGCAACACCGTCGCGCCCGCCACATACGGGGCAAACTGTGTTTTCTGCTCGACACCATTTTGCAGCGCACAGACCACCGTCTTTTCGTTGCACAACGCTTTCAGCCATGCCGCGCTAGCCGCCAGTTGCGTCGTTTTTACCGCCACAAAAACCAGGTCGAACGGCTGCGTGATAACGCTGGGATCGGTCAGCACCGGGCCGGGTACCACAATGCGCCCCTCATCGTGACGCAGCACCAACTGCGGGTGCGCGGTACGACCACACACGGTAGGAGTGCGGCCAGCCTCATGCATCGCTGCCACAATGGTGGTGCCTATTGCGCCCGGGCCAATAAGGGCAACGCGGGGATTCTCTGAAGCCATATCACTCTCCTGAAGATCATTAGCTGACGAATAATCTCACTCAATATGATACTAACCAGCGGCGATGACAATGCAGGCGAGCGTTAATGCTTTGATCAAGCAATAACGCTGTTTTACGCAAGCGCAGAGAAAGGAAAAATGTGGATCTGCCTGGCAGACCCACGCGGAGAAGATGACGGGTATTATCTGCCGGTGTTAAAAAAGGCCACGGTTTCGGTTAACCGGCGGGTTTGCTCTTCCAGCGCGCTCGCCGCAGATACAGCCTGTTGCAGTAAGACTGAATTTTGCTGTGTCACCGCATCAATTTGTACAATTGCTTCGTTCACATGGCTAATGCCTTTGCTCTGCTCATCCGTGGCGACCGAAATTTCCGACATAATATTCGACACGCGCTGCACTGCGGTAATCATCTCCTCAATGCTGCTGCCAGCGACTTTAATTTGTGAAGAGCCACTCTCAACGCGCGCGACAGACTCCTCAACCAGGCCTTTTATCTCCTGTGCCGCCTGAGAACTACGTAATGACAGACTGCGCACTTCCCCTGCCACGACGGCGAATCCTCGCCCCTGCTCACCGGCTCTTGCGGCCTCAACTGCGGCATTCAGCGCCAGAATATTGGTCTGAAATGCGATGCCGTTGACCACCTCGATAATGCTGGCAATTTTCCCGGCGCTTTCAGAAATACCGTTCATCGTTTCGTTCATGCTCTTCATTGCCACACCGCCACGTGAGGCAATATCCACGGCTTCACTCGCCAGTTGGCGTGCCTGCCCGGCGTTTTCTGCGTTCTGTTTAACCGCTGCGGTAATCTCTTCCATACTGGATGAGGTTTTTTCGAGCGAACTGGCCTGCCGGTCAGAATGCATCGCAATTTCCTGGTTCCCGGCGACGATATCATGCGTGCTGGTATTGATGATCTCCGCCCCATCGCGAATATCTTCTATCACCGCAGTCAATTGCTCACGCATGACCCCCATTTCATGGATCAGGCTTGAACTGTCGCCGGCTTTTTTATTTACCGCCAGGGAGAGATCGCCCGCGGCAATGCGCGCAGCGACATCAACCGCATAACGCGGTTCGCCCCCCAGCGTGCGCAATGTCCCGCGGTTAATGACATAAACCAGAACAGAAAGCAGAATACTGATCGCCACAAACAGCATCAGGTTGTGGTAGAGCGACACCAGAAATGCTGCGTCGATATCATCCACGTACAACCCGGTGGTGACTATCCAGCCCCATGGCGCCCAGGGGATGTTGTACGCAATTTTCGGTTGTGCTTCCTGCTCCCCCGGACGGGGAAACACATAAGCCGTAAAACCAGCCTGATTCCCTTGGGTGACGGACACCATATCTCTGAAAATATAGACGCCATTTGCATCGGCAATATCTGGCCCTTTTCCAATCAGTTTGGCGTTGATGGGATGCATGATCACCTGCGCCTGATTATTCAGAATCGTAAAATAACCGGTGTCGCCATAGCGCAGGTCTTTAATTAGCTGCAGGGCTCGCTGTTGCGCTTCTTCCTGTGATATCAATCCCTTGTCAGCAAGGCCCGCCTGGGTTTTAACAATACTGAGCGCGAGTTGCGACACATGCTGCAGCTCGTTTTTGCGCAGTGCCAGTTGGTCATTTTTAACGGTCAGAGAACCAAAGAAGAGGGTTCCGGCCAGGCATATCAACGCCACGAGAAGAGGGAGCCACAGTTTTTGCGCAAGCGATAGTTTCATGGCATCGGTACCTGTTGTTGTTTTATAGGGCGGGTAAAGCAGCGGTCATAAAATGGCGGCCGTGCCTTTTTCTGTTATCGGTAAATACAGAAGGCAGATTAATGGAAAGATGTAATATATATCTTTGACTTAACCGTTTTAGGTTATAGAAAAGTTAACCACCTGATAAATAGAATTTTAATGGAGGATAAAATTATTCCCTGATGAAAAATTAATGCATAATTTTGAACAAGCTCACAACTTATCCTTCCTGCCTGGAAATTAATAAAGGTTCATCAAACCCGTTCTGATTAATCTCCCGTAATAAAACATCGTTTTAATGAAACGATAATTGCTTCATCCGGGATGATTATTCGCAGAAAGGCCGCAAGGAAAATTTGCGTAATAAGTAAAGGGAATTAAGGGGATCATATGGTTTCAGTCAACAGAGGCTTCATCGTTCACGGTAAAAACATTGGGCTACATGGGGATAAAACGTCTACAGGGGCTGAATGTTATGCAAGCCGGAGCGGATTTACCGTTATGGGGAGACTAAAACTCTGCATTGGCGATAAAACGTCTCCCTGCCCAAAATGCGGGAAAGTGGGTGTGATTGTCACCGGAAATCACCGACAAACAAACGGCGAAGCTGTAGCAGTAGAGGGATCTGTCATCCACTGCGATTGTCCGAGTGGTTCAAATTTCCTTATCGCGCCTGGCACCGTTGAGGTTAATCCCCCTTCCGGGGCTAGAGCGCCTGTAGAGCCAGTGCAGCACGCACAGGCAGCGAAGAAGCAAAACAGCTTTGCTGACACCTGCAAGCCAGAAGATAACCATTTATTGAACGGCGTTTACATCTGGACTGAAACCAAAGGGGCTGGTCATGCTTTTGTTTCGGTGCATGAGAATAACCATGTCTACCTTTATACCTATGGGCGCTATGGTAGAACGAATCCAGGAGGGTTTACGGGTGATGGGATTTTAAACTTTCTGCAAGGTGAAGATGCGAGAGCTTACTATAGAGCCGAACTATACCGGATGGGTGCAAGAGTATTCCGTATAGATGACGCTGACCCGGTGAGAATACGAAAATTTTTCGAAGTGCTATGGAACAACGCAAGGCCAGCTATCCAAACGGAAAAAATGCATGAAACAACAAGAAGAAGAGGCCGTACCATTGATGAATATGATGTTACTGGGAGCAATTGCACTACACATTCAGTAGCAGGTATCAAATTTGCTGGCTCGACGGTTTTCGAACACGGGTATACATCATTAACGACGCAGCTACCTATCGAAGCCGAAGAAGACTTCACCGTTCCTGTATCTCTGCAAAAATACCTCATCGCAAAGGGTAGCAACATGTCCTCAATGCTTGTCATTGAGATGACGAGCAAGTTCCAGGAGCAATACCCTAATTCAGGCAATTTGCGACCAATCCAGGAAACTTACGGGGGTGTCGTTCAGCATGTTGCAGCGGAAGGTGCAGCCACTGGAGATTCATTATCTCCTTATTCCGGCGGTACTGTGGGCGGAGTATTAGGTGGATCTTATGACAATGACGAGTAGAACCAAAACCATCCTCAGATGGTGTGGAATTGGCACTGTATCGCTTTGCTACTATATTGCGCTGGCATTATCGTCTTTCTCTTTTTCCGCATTCAGCGAAAATGAAAGCATGCTTTTCTCAGGTCCAATTCCATTAAAAGAGTACCAGGCATCAATAGACTCGCTCATGCAAGCAACGGATGGCGTTTTTAATGTCGCCCTCTTTGGTTTTACGATCTGCATCCCTCTAATCTTAATAATTTTTAAAAAGGTAAGGTGATGCTAAGACGTTGTGGATCAGGTGGGTGAGTATCGCACTAATGTGCATTGCCTATTACGTTATAGTGCTTTACTTCGATCTTGTCTTCGCTGTTAACTTTTCAGAGACTGTCAGCGAGGGGGGATTTAACCCCCTCCCAGCTGACCGTGTTTCTCTTGAAGCTTTAGGTTATAGAAAAGTTAACCACCTGATAAATAGAATTTTTATTGATGGTAAAATTATTCCCTGAAGAAAAATTAATGCATAATTTTGAACAAGCTCACAACTTATCATTCCTGTCTGGAAATTAATAAAGGTTCATCAAACCCATTCTGATTAATCTCCCGTAATAAAACATCGTTTTAATGAAACGATAATTGCTTCATCCGGGATGATTATTCGCAGAAAGGCCGCAAGGAAAATTTGCGTAATAAGTAAAGGGAATTAAGGGGATCATATGGTTTCAGTCAACAGAGGCTTCATCGTTCACGGTAAAAACATTGGGCTACATGGGGATAAAACGTCTACAGGGGCTGAATGTTATGCAAGCCGGAGCGGATTTACCGTTATGGGGAGACTAAAACTCTGCATTGGCGATAAAACGTCTCCCTGCCCAAAATGCGGGAAAGTGGGTGTGATTGTCACCGGAAATCACCGACAAACAAACGGCGAAGCTGTAGCAGTAGAGGGATCTGTCATCCACTGCGATTGTCCGAGTGGTTCAAATTTCCTTATCGCGCCTGGCACCGTTGAGGTTAATCCCCCTTCCGGGGCTAGAGCGCCTGTAGAGCCAGTGCAGCACGCACAGGCAGCGAAGAAGCAAAACAGCTTTGCTGACACCTGCAAGCCAGAAGATAACCATTTATTGAACGGCGTTTACATCTGGACTGAAACCAAAGGGGCTGGTCATGCTTTTGTTTCGGTGCATGAGAATAACCATGTCTACCTTTATACCTATGGGCGCTATGGTAGAACGAATCCAGGAGGGTTTACGGGTGATGGGATTTTAAACTTTCTGCAAGGTGAAGATGCGAGAGCTTTCTATAGAGCCGAACTATACCGGATGGATGCAAGAGTATTCCGTATAGATGACGCTGACCCGAAGAAAACGAGACAATTCTTTGAAGACCGATGGAGCAAGGGTGAACCAGCGATTCAAACGTCGGAGATGAATGAAACAACAAAGCGAAGAGGCCATACAATCGATGAGTACGACGTAACAGGGAAGAACTGTACCACTTATTCTGTTGAAGGGATCAAGTTTGCTGGTTCAAGAGTATTCGAACACAATTACACATCGACCACGACGCAGATTCCTATCGAATCCGAAGAAGATTTCACGATCCCTGTCTCATTGCTGCGTTATCTTGAGTCAAAAAGCTCAAACTTCTCATCTATGGCAGTTATTGAAATGACGGGCGAGTTTAAAAAAGTGTATCCCAATAAGGACAACTTATCGCACTTCCAGAAATCGCCAAAAGGTAAAATTCAGCATATTGCAGCGGGAGCCGCCGCTACTGGAGATTCATTATCTCCTTATTCCGGCGGTACTGTGGGCGGAGTATTAGGTGGATCTTATGACAATGACGAATAGAACCAAAACCATCCTCAGATGGTGTGGAATGGGTATTGTCACCCTGGGCTACTTCCTCGGGCTGTTCATCGCCTCACAAGCATTCTCGATTTTCTTTGAAAATCAGCTCCTCGTGTCAAACCCTGTTCCATTAAAAGAGTATTACCAGGCTGTTGATTCACTTGCTGAAGCTACAAATGGTGTTTTTGATGCGGCGGTTTACGGTTTTGTGATCAGTGTACCTCTCATTCTACTTATCTTTAAAAAGGTGAGATGATTTGAAAGGCTGCTTAGGATGATAAATAGAACAAAATCTATCCTTCGATAGGGAGGCATTGTCTTAGTATTCGCCATCTACTCTATGACCTGCTCCCCATTGATTAATACACATCGATGTTAGTAATGTCTTCATAAGCC
>NZ_DAMBVN010000018.1:0-100880 GCF_032052965.1 Kosakonia sp. | reverse complement strand
GAAATGGCTCTTGGGAGAGAGCCGTGCGCTAAAAGTTGGCATTAATGCAGGCTAAGTCGCCTTGCACTTTAAGAATAGATGACGACGTCAGGTTTTCCAGTCCGCGACAAAAGTGGTCAGAAAAATTAGGTTATCGTCACGCTCAGAAATGTTAAAACCGCAAGACTTGTTGAGAAAGTCTTGCGGTTTTTGTTTTTGATTCAAGCCATTAAGACAGTTTATTAACAAAGTGTCTCAGCTTTGGCAATAAACGGCGCCAGACTCATCTTTTCACCGGGTCGGTTGGGGTCATCGATCTGGATGACACTGATGGGTTGGCCGCTACTTTTACCGCTATCGACCTGTTGTTGAGCCACATCATTCAACGGGTATTGCACCAGCGTACTTGGATTAATCACATACAGCGCCTTGCCCGGGCGGCAGGTTAGCATCACTTCTTCCCGGTTGAAGGCCCATTTTTCTTTGCCGATTTCGAAACGACTCACAGTGATCACCTGCGGTGCCGCCAGCGCAGTACCAGAACAGGTCAACATTAACAGTGCCAATAATTTCTTCTTCATTCTTTCCGCCAGGTTCAGTCAAAAAGGTTCCCAGGTCGCAAACAAGCTCACAGCTGCCAGCACCAGCGCTCCCAGCCCCACTTCAGCCCATGTCAGGCTAATAAAACGCTGCCGTGCAGTATCGTTTTTAAGGCTCAGGCGGGGCACCAGAACATACCGATTCACGAGCGCAATTGCCACCATCACCACCACAAGCGCACATTTCAGCAATAACAAACGTCCCCAGGCGCTATGCCAGGGAAGGTTCAACCCCTGAATGAACAAGGTATTGATAATGCCAGTCATCAACACCCCGGCAACAGCAAGATGCCCATAGCGCGAGAAACGCATCATCGCCGCGATTGCGGCCTCCCGCCAGCGCCCGTGCGCCAGTTGCATGCAAAATAGCACCGGAAGCAGTCCTCCCAGCCACGTTGCCGCGCAAATGAGGTGGATAAAGTGATTACCGCGTTGCAGTACGCCAGTCAGCCCGTCGTGCATCGCGGCATGCCCCGTTCCAGCCGACAACATAAACTGGATAGTCACCAGCAGTAAAAGCCGCTGCTGATTCCCGGGCTGTAACAGCGCAACGATCAGCGTCAGGCAGGCCAGTAACATTTGCAACGACCAGACCGAGCCGAACTGTGTGCCCGTTAACATGAGCCAAATCTCTGGTCGCCAGACATCCTGCCAGCCTTCGCCCATCATCCCGCCTTGTACCATAAACATCAGCACAGCAGACGCGATATTCAGCCACAGGCACATCTGCTGGAGTGGCATAAAACGGTGTGCGAGCAGGCGTCGCAGGGCATGCGGCGCAAGCCAGCTGCTAAACAGGGCTGAACCAAAGATCACTATCAGGACAGCGAAATGGACAAACCGCAGCCAGACATAGCTTTCTGCCAGCATGGATCACTTCACAGAAAAGACGTAACGACCACTGGTTTTATGGCCATCCACAGAAACCACATGCCAGCTAACAGTATACTTGCCCGGCGTCAGCGGTTGTTCCAGGGGGACAATCATCTGCGTTTTATCATTCTCATTGCGTTTCACCGCGCCGGTCCTGATAATTTGCTGCCGTTCACCCGTCACATTAATACCGCTGAACCTTGGTTCGATCCCTTCCGAGAAATTGAGCGTCAAGGCTTGCGGTGCTGCAGTGACTTCAGCATTGGCGGCTGGATACTGGCCTTTCAGATGTGCATGCGCGAGTGCGGCAGGCGTGACAAACAGGCTGGCGATGAGCACGATCCAACGACCACGAGGGAGCGGAGAGATGCGCATTGTCTTCATTCCTTTTTGTTATACATTTAGGGCAGAGAATAACTCTGTATAATTATCGCGTCGAGTATCATTATCGGTATGCTTGTCTTTATGCCACAGGCTTAGTACCTTTTGCCGCGTCTAACCAGGAGAAAATCATGACAACTAATCTTGCAAAACTCCCGCAGGACGAAATGGACAAGGTCAACGTCGATCTTGCTGCAGCAGGTGTTGCATTTAAAGAGCGTTATAATATGCCGGTCATCGCCGAGGCGGTTGAACGCGAACAGCCCGCGCACCTGCGTGACTGGTTTCGTCAGCGTCTCATTGCGCACCGACTGGCTTCCGTCTCGCTTTCTCGCTTGCCTTACGAGCCTAAAGCGAAGTAATGGAGACAGGAATGTTACGTGTTATTGATACCGAAACCTGCGATCTTCAGGGTGGGGTTGTCGAAATAGCCTCCGTGGATGTGGTTGATGGCCAGATCGTTAACCCGATGAGCCATCTGGTACGCCCGGACCGACCAATCAGCCCGCAGGCAATGGCGATACACCGTATTACCGAATCGATGGTAGCCCATCAGCCATGGATTGAAGAGATTGTGCCGCACTATTACGGTAGCGCCTGGTATGTTGCGCACAATGCCAGCTTTGACCGACGCGTGTTACCCGAAATGCCAGGTGAATGGATCTGCACCATGAAACTGGCGCGCCGCCTGTGGCCAGGCATTAAGTACAGCAACATGGCGCTGTATAAATCCCGTAAGTTGAGTGTGCAAACGCCCCCCGGACTGCATCATCACCGGGCACTGTACGACTGCTATATTACTGCCGCGTTGCTTATCGATATCATGCAGGTTTCTGGCTGGTCAGCGGATGAGATGGCGACCATCACTGGCCGCCCTGCGCTACTCACGACCTTTACGTTTGGCAAATACCGCGGTAAACCGGTTTCCGAGATCGCCGATCGCGATCCGGGCTATCTGCGTTGGTTATTCAACAACCTTGAGCGCATGAGCCCGGAACTACGTCTGACGCTAAGGCACTATTTAGGCGATGATTAGTGTGCCCCCTGTCCGGGCAGCGATCCCTGGGCAAGGGCAATTAAAAAAGCATATTCCAGAGCAACGCCTTCATACGATTTAAAACGTCCTGATTTGCCGCCATGCCCGGAATCCATATCTGTACACAGCAACAGCAGATTATTGTCGGTTTTATACTCTCGCAGTTTAGCCACCCACTTCGCCGGCTCCCAGTACTGAACCTGTGAATCATGTAGCCCGGTGGTCACCAGCATATGCGGGTAATCGTGCGCGCCAATGTTGTCGTAAGGGCTGTAACCTTTCATATAGTGGTAGTACGTTTCATTCTGCGGATTGCCCCACTCTTCAAACTCACCGGTAGTCAGCGGGATCGACTCATCGAGCATTGTGGTGACGACATCAACAAATGGTACCTGCGCTATCACGCCATGGAACAAGGAGGGGCGCTCATTGACGATCGCGCCCATCAATAACCCACCTGCGCTCCCTCCCATGGCATAGCAGAACAGCGGTGAGCCGTAGCCCTGCGCCAACAGCATATCGGTCACGTCGATAAAATCATTAAAGGTGTTTTTCTTGTTAAGAAACTTACCGTCTTCATACCATGCCTGCCCGAGTTCTCCGCCGCCACGCACATGCGCAATGGCGCAGACAAAGCCCCGATCCAACAGACTCAGGCGGCTGCTACTGAAATCGGCATCCATGCTCGCCCCGTACGAACCGTAACCATACACCAGTAACGGGTTCTGCCCCGGGCGGAAATGGTGTTTGTTGTAGACCAACGAGACGGGGACTTCTACCCCATCTCTGGCACGGATCCACAAGTGTTCGCTCTGATACTGGCTGGCGTCAAATCCCTCGACATCAATTTGCTTGAGCACCCGCCGTTCGCCGGTGTCCATATCCAGTTCAAAGAGCGTATCCGGCGTGGTCATTGATGAGTAGCCATAACGTAAGCGGGATGTTTCCGGCTCCGGGTTATAGGCAAGCCAGGTGACATATGCGGGATCGTCAAAGGCTATGCCAACCACTTCTCGCGTTTTACGGTTGATTTGCCGCAGGCTGGTCAACCCGCGTTGGCGCTCCTCTACTACCAGCCAGTCGGTGAACAGGGTAAAGCCCTCCAGCATGACCTGTTCACGCGCCGGAATCAGCACCTCCCAGCGACGTTCATCACGCACTTTTGTACGATAGAGACCAAAATTTTTACCGTCTCGATTTGAGCGTAAATAAAACGTGTGCTGGAAATGATCGAGGCTGTATTCATGATCTTTACGGCGTGGCAGGAAACGCAGAGGTTGCGCATCTGGCAATTCGGCATCCAGCAGTAAGACCTCGCTGGTGGTGGCACTGGCCAGATGGATAGTGATGTAATGTTGAGACGTTGTTTTGCTCAGCCCGACGTAGAAAGTGTCATCCTGCTCTTCATACACCAGTTCATCCTGCTGCGGGGGCGTGCCTATGGTGTGCCGCCATACCTGATACGGCAGCAGCGTCGTATCATGTTTACGCACATAGTAGAGCGTTTCAGAATCATTCACCCAGACAAACTCCGGCGAGACATTTTCGAGTACTTCCGGATACCAGTTTCCCGTCTCCAGGTCACGAAAACGCAGGCCGTACTGTCGGCGGGAGAGATAATCCTCCGCGACGGCCATAAGGGCGTTATCTGGCGACACGGACAGACCACCGAGGGTGTAAAATTCACTGTGTGAGGCACGCTGATTGGCATCCAGCAGCACCTGCCACTCCTCCCATTCCGCGGCCAGAACAGACTGGCGCTGGTAAATGGCGTACTCATTGCCGGGTTCATACACATGCCGATAGCGGTAGCCATTTTTAATGTAGGGGGCAGATATTTCACGCTGCGGGATCCGCGAAATGATCTCCTCCAGTACCCGGTCCTGCAGGGCTTTCTGCGACGCCATTATCTCGCGTCCGTAGTCGTTTTCGTCGGCAAGATAGTTAAGAACGTCTGGCTGAGAGCGCGTGTCGTCCCGCAGCCAGTAATAGTCATCGATTCGCGTGTCGCCATGCACGGTCATGGCATGAGGGATTTTTTTGGCTTTTGGCGGCATAGCATTGTTCTTTATTTGTTTTACACTCCTATAAGGGTGGCAAAACCCACGCGCGATGCAAGCGAAACGTGATGCTCACGACTGTATGATGGTGTCTTTTTGCTGCTTGAGATCCTGTTCGATGCCATCGCGTACGTCCTGAGGAATTTTCAGCGCATCGCCCAGCGCGTTGAGATAGCTGCGTTCCATAAAGTGGTCGACATCAATGACAGCACAACTAAGAAAATAGACTTCCAGTGCCTCTTCTTCATTTTGTACACCCTGCGCCAGGCGATGCGGATCGAGAGGCTGCTCAATGGCCTGCGTCACCAGTGCTCGCCCCTGCATTTCGATACCCGCCTCCCGCAATTGGTGTTCGATAGCGGCGCGCTCTTTGTCATCGATATGACCATCACTTTTAGCCGCAAACACCAGCGCCAGAATCAGACGTTCTGCGCGCACGTCCAGCGGCGAACTCTGATGGCCAAATTGCGGCTCGTTCTGATGAGCATCGCGTATCCGCGATTTATATTTATTCCACAATACGCTTCCCGCCACCGCGCCGCCGCCAATTAACAATGCGCTGGTGCCGTATTTGGCAAGCAGCTTACGCGATGATTTACTGGACACCAGCAATCCTGCCAGACCACCTAACGCGCCGGGAACCAGCAGCTTACTGAGCCCTTGCTCGCCAGCTGAAGAAGATGTTGCGTTCGCAGAGCCACTGCTCTGGCCGAGCAGTGACTGTAATTGATTTAGCCAATTCATAGTGATACCCCTCACGAAGCGATGAATGAACGCTCAGAGTACGCGAGGGGGATGTCAGGAAGTGTCTAAGTCTGCAAAAGATAAGAAAAGTGTTAATGGGACTGAGGCTGATAGTCCGCCTTACCGGCTTTGCAGTCTATTGCAACCTTGTAGTGAATATCCGCGCTTTTACCGCGCACGGTTAACGGCACGGTCCATTTATCATCCTTGCCGACAATATCCTTTGCACTGATCCAGGCTATCGGATCGGCCTGGCCCAGTTTCTTTTGATCGTCCACCCAGCGCACAATACGATTCTGTAAATAATCACGCTTAACGCTGGCCGCGATCCCATCCGCGTTAAGTCCCTCGCAGGAGGGAAACTTGACCGTTTTGTCGTTTGCAGCCTGTGCCGTCATTCTGCCTGCCAGCAATAGTAAGCTGGATAAAACCCCTGCTATTTTCATGCTTATCTCCTGGTTCTTACCCATTCATAGCATGGTACAAATTGCTGGCAGTGCAAGATCAGGCGACTTTTGCGCGTTTACCCGCGCTTTTAATATCTACCGCGTCGTTCTGTTCACTCTCTTCAGCGGCCGGAGATACCGTCGATTCCTCGTCTGCACCCGGTAATTTGCCGGATTTCAGAATACCGCTGAGCGCGTCTTTATGTTCAGCAAGCCAAAGAGCCATCAGGTCGCGGGTTTCGTCTTCCAGCGTGACAGGCCCGGTGGTCAGCCATTCCCCGAGGACTTCAGCCAGGTCGAGCATCTTGTCGTAAGCATCCGCTTCCTTTTTGCTGGCAAAAGACATTTTTTCCTCACCTTCTCTAATGACTACGTATTTAACTTCTACCGCCATGATGCAGCCTCATTTAACTGTGTATTTATACAGTATAGTAGCGCGATGGAAAAACCATCGCAAGTGACAAAAGACAGACGCAAACGTTTTCGTTTATACTGTGCGCAGTTTTTTTCCAACGGTAAGCTGCTATGACTCTTTTAGGAACTGCGCTGCGCCCTGCAGCAACGCGTGTGATGTTACTCGGTTCTGGTGAACTGGGCAAAGAGGTGGCTATAGAATGCCAGCGTCTCGGCATTGAGGTGATTGCGGTAGACCGCTACGCTAACGCGCCAGCCATGCATGTGGCACACCGTTCACATGTGATCAACATGCTCGATGGTGAAGCATTGAAGGTACTGGTGGCGAGTGAAAAACCGCATTTTATTGTGCCCGAAATTGAAGCCATTGCCACCGAAACACTGCTCGAACTGGAAGCTCAGGGCCAGCACGTTGTGCCCTGTGCCCGCGCCACCCAACTGACCATGAACCGCGAAGGCATTCGCCGCCTGGCCGCTGAAGAACTGCAACTGCCTACGTCAAATTACCGTTTTGCCGACAGTGAAGCCGCATTCCAACAGGCTGTTGAAGAGATTGGTCTGCCCTGTATCGTAAAACCCGTAATGAGCTCTTCAGGCAAAGGTCAGAGTTTTATTAAAAGCGCGGATCAGTTAGCCAAAGCGTGGGAATATGCGCAACAAGGCGGTCGTGCCGGCGCTGGCCGCGTGATTGTCGAAGGGGTCGTTAACTTTGATTTTGAAATTACGCTGCTAACCATCAGCGCGGCAGATGGTGTGCACTTCTGCGCCCCGATTGGCCACCGCCAGGAAGAAGGCGATTACCGTGAATCCTGGCAGCCGCAGCAGATGTCCGTCACGGCACTGGAACGCGCACATGCGATCGCCCATAAAGTCGTACTGGCACTGGGTGGTTACGGTCTGTTTGGCGTTGAATTGTTTGTTTGCGGGGATGAGGTCGTTTTTAGCGAAGTCTCTCCTCGCCCGCACGATACCGGCATGGTCACGCTGATTTCACAAGACATGTCCGAGTTTGCTCTGCATGTGCGTGCCTTCCTGGGATTGCCGGTTGGCGCGATCCGGCAGTATGGTCCCGCGGCCTCAGCGGTGATCCTCCCGCGGCTTAACAGTCAGAACGTCACGTTTTGCAATGTTCAGAACGCGGTCGGCGCGGGGGTACAACTGCGTCTGTTCGGCAAGCCCGAGATCGAAGGCTCCCGCCGCATGGGCGTCGCGCTGGCCGTTGCCGACACCACCGAAAGTGCCGTTGAACGCGCCATTACCGCGGCGGCGGCAGTACAGGTTCAGGGATAAAAAAAAGCCCGGTCGCATTATGCTGGCCGGGCTACTTTCCAGGCGGGGTCTTCACCCGCCTCGCTATTACTGTTTCGCGCCTTCGACAGCTTCGCGCGCCAGTGTTGTGATGCGATCGTAATCACCCGCTTCCAGCGCATCTGCCGGTACCAGCCAGGAGCCGCCGATGCACAGCACGCTTTTCAGCGCCAGGTAATCACGGTAATTGGCCGGTGAGATCCCGCCTGTCGGGCAGAAACGAACATGAGCGAACGGGCCTGCAATCGCCTGCAACGCCTTAGTGCCGCCGTTAGCTTCCGCCGGGAAGAATTTGAATTCTTTCAGACCGTAGTCCATGCCCAACATCAATTCTGAAACGGTGCTGATACCCGGGATCAGAGGGATGGTGCCTTCGGTTGCCGCTTTCAGCAACGGCTCAGTCAGACCGGGGCTGATGGCGAATTGCGCGCCGGCAGCGGTAACCTCGGCCAGTTGTTGCGGGTTCAGGACAGTACCGGCGCCGATGATCGCCTCCGGAACTTCTTTTGCGATAGCGCGAATAGCATCAATGGCACAGGCCGTACGCAGAGTGACTTCCAGAACGCGAACCCCTCCCGCAACCAGTGCTTTTGCCATCGGCACCGCGTGTTCCAGTTTGTTCACTACGATCACCGGCACGACCGGGCCCGTTTTCAGGATTGTTTCTGCACTCGTTTTCCAGTTTTTCATCAGGTTTTTCTCTCGCCAGAACTAAAATCTTGTCGTCTTAAAAAGTGATACAGGTTGCGCCCTGTTCCGCCCCGGAAAGTTTCTCGCGGAGTGCGCCGAACATTTCGCGCCCCGTGCCCACGCGCATCGCGCTCAGGTCAGGAATATGTGGCTGGCGCGCAGCAAGCTCGTTGTCATCCACCAGCAGCGTTAATTCACCTGTCTGCCCGTTGACCCGGATGACGTCGCCGTCACGCACTTTCGCCAGCAATCCACCGTCATAGGCTTCGGGTGTTACGTGGATCGCCGACGGCACTTTACCCGATGCACCTGAGAGCCGTCCATCGGTAACTAAAGCAATTTTGAAACGGCGGTCCAATAATACACCAAGTGGCGGCATGAGTTTATGTAATTCTGGCATTCCATTCGCTTTTGGCCCCTGATGACGGACAACAACCACACAGTCGCGATCCAGAAGCCCCGCTTCGAAGGCAGGTAATACGTCATGCTGACTTTCAAACACCACGGCCGGTGCTTCAATAACCTGATTCTCAACCGGCACCGCCGACGTTTTCATCACCGCACGCCCAAGATTACCGCTCAGTACTTTAGTGCCACCATGTTTCGAAAACGGTTTATCCACCGTGGCGATGATGTCAGCATCCAGTGAGGCGTCAGCGCCCGGGCGCCAGTCCAGCTCGCCATTGTTTAACCAGGGTTCATTGGTATAACGCGCCAGACCGAAGCCCGCGACAGTGTTCACCTCTTCATGCAGCAGCCCACCTTTAAGCAACTCGCGCATGAGCACGGGCACGCCACCCGCTGCCTGGAAGTGGTTAATGTCTGCCGGGCCGTTCGGGTAGAGACGCGCCAGCAGAGGTACCACGTCGGAGAGTTCGGAGAAGTCATCCCAGTTAATGATGATGCCGGCGGCACGCGCCATTGCCACCAGATGCATAGTGTGGTTGGTCGAGCCCCCGGTTGCCAGCAATGAAACAATACCGTTCACCACTACTTTCTCGTCGATCATCTTACCAAGCGGCATCCATTCGTTGCCGTTGCCGGTCAGACGCGTCACCTGGCGAGCCGCCGCTTCCGTTAGTGCCTGGCGCAATGGCGCATCCGGGTGTACGAAAGAGGATCCAGGCAGTTGCAAGCCCATAAACTCAATCACCATCTGATTGGTATTGGCAGTACCGTAGAAGGTACACGTGCCCGGCGCGTGGTAAGACGCAGCTTCAGATTCCAGCAACGCCATCCTGTCGACTTTCCCTTCCGCGTAAAGCTGGCGAATACGTACTTTTTCTTTGTTCGCCAGGCCGCTGGCCATCGGGCCTGACGGAATAAACAACGCCGGTAAATGACCAAATGACAGCGCGGCCATCACCAGCCCCGGGACGATTTTGTCACATACGCCCAGGTAAAGTGCCCCATCGAACATATTATGCGACAGCCCTACCGCCGCCGACATGGCGATAACTTCACGGCTGAGCAGAGATAACTCCATACCGTCCTGGCCCTGAGTGACACCATCGCACATGGCTGGCACCCCACCCGCAACCTGACCGACCGCGTTGACCGAGTGCAAGGCTTTACGAATGATGTTCGGGTAGGTTTCGTAAGGCTGATGCGCAGAGAGCATGTCGTTGTAGGAGGTGATAATGGCGATATTGTTACGCAGCATACTTTTTAACGATGCTTTATCGTCAGGCTGGCATGCGGCGAAACCGTGAGCCAGGTTTCCACAGGCCAGCGTCGAGCGGCGTACCGTGTCGCTTTTCGCCTGCTCAATACGCGCATGATAGGCTGAGCGGGTTTCACGCGAACGTTCAATAATACGATTTGTTACGCGTAACACTGTCGGGTTCATAGAGGCTCCTGAAATTTATCTGTCCGGGGTGGCAACATGGGAGGCATAAATGCTCGTTATCATTGAGCCAGAAACACCAGTACGCTGCGCCCCAAAGGCAAAATCGCTTCAGCCAGTGTAATAAAAAAAGCCCCGCTGGTGAATCCAGTCGGGGCCTGAAAGATGAAAAATTGTCCTGATTTCTGTGTTAGATCATGTTACCGGTAAAATAACCTCATTATCAGGTTCCCTCGGTCACTCAAACTCATTCCACGAACGGCCATCGCGAGTGATCATGGCCACAGATGCGACCGGGCCCCAGGTGCCTGCCTGGTAAGGTTTCGGGGAATCATTATCCGCCGCCCATGCTTCAGTGATCGAGTCCACCCACTTCCACGCTTCTTCCACCTCATCACGGCGAACGAACAGCGCCTGGATCCCGCGCATGGTTTCCAAAAGCAGGCGTTCATACGCATCGGCAAGATGCGTCTGGTTAAAGGTTTCTGAATAGCTCAGATCGAGTTTTGTGATCTGCAGATTATGTTTATGATCGAGGCCAGGCACTTTGTTAAGCACCTGAATATCCACACCTTCATCTGGCTGCAAACGAATGGTGAGTTTATTTTGTGGCAAATCCTGCCACGACTCTTTGAACAGGTTCAGTTCCGGCGTTTTGAAGTAGACCACGACTTCTGAACATTTCGCGGGCAGACGTTTGCCGGTGCGCAGGTAGAACGGGACACCTGCCCAGCGCCAGTTATCAATGTCCACGCGAATAGCGACGAACGTTTCGGTATTACTGGATTTGTTGGCACCCTCTTCTTCCAGATAACCGGGCACTTTTTTACCCTGTGCAAAGCCGGCGGTGTACTGACCACGCACGGTTTTTTCACGCACATTTGTGCGGTCGATACGACGCAGCGATTTCAGCACTTTCACCTTTTCATCGCGGATGCTGTCAGCGCTTAAGTCCGACGGTGGCGACATCGCAATCATGCAAAGGATTTGCAGCAGGTGGTTCTGGATCATATCGCGCATCTGACCCGCCTGATCGAAGTAACCCCAACGGCCTTCGATCCCGACTTCTTCCGCTACGGTGATCTCAACGTGATCAATGGTGCGGTTATCCCAGTTGTTAACAAACAAGGAGTTAGCAAAACGCAGCGCCAGCAAGTTGAGCACCGTCTCTTTACCCAAATAATGGTCGATACGGTAAACCTGGCACTCTTCAAAATATTCACCGACCTGGTCGTTAATTTCACGGGAAGTGGCTAACGAAGTTCCCAGCGGCTTTTCCATCACGACACGCGCCGGTTTCGCATTCAGTTTCGCTTCGCCCAACCCTTTGCAGATTGCGCCAAAGGTGCTGGGCGGCATCGCAAAATAATTGATGGTAGTACGGTTTTTTTGATCGAGCATCGCGCCTAAGCGTTTAAAAGCGGAGGTGTCATTCACATCCAGATTGCAGAAATCCAGACGGCTACTCAGCTTATCCCACAGGCTTTCGTCGATCTTTTCCTTCATAAAGGTTTCGAGCGCTTCGCGGATCACGTTGGTATAGGCTTCTTTATCCCAGTCGGCGCGTCCAACACCCAGGATACGCGTTTCGGGGTGGATCTGACCCGCTTTTTCCAGTTGATACAGGGACGGCAGCAATTTCCGGCGCGCAAGGTCGCCTTTCGCGCCGAAAATGACCAGGTCACACGCCTGGGCTGTTTGTATTACCGCCATATCATTCTCCTCAGTTGGCGATCCTGGAACTCTGGCCAGGTCTTCAATGTAATTTTATTACGGTACAATGTACTGCTTTTACGTCACTACCGAAACTGTTACGCCTTGTCAGGAAGTGCGTTATTTTATTGTGACGAAAACCAGGGGTTTTCGCCCGGAAAACGCTGTACGTCTGCCCAGGAGACCCACGCTAAAATCCGACGTTGATCATGTAATGAAAAAAAACAACAACATTTCTCGTCACGCTTTACCTTTCTAAGACGCCCGGGGGTAATATCAGGATAAACGCATCACGATTTCATTCTTGTGGAATCGTTTTACCATGAGCGCTTTATCACCCATGAATATGCTGGAAAAAATCCAGTCACGACTGGAAAACCTTAGCAAATCCGAACGAAAAGTGGCGGAAGTCATTCTCGCCGCGCCGCAACAGGCCATTCACTCCAGTATTGCCACGCTTGCGCAAGAAGCGGAGGTTAGCGAGCCGACGGTGAACCGTTTCTGCCGCAGTCTTGATACGCGCGGATTTCCTGATTTTAAACTGCATCTCGCACAAAGTCTTGCCAACGGCACACCTTATGTTAACCGCAACGTCGACGAAGACGACAGCGTAGAAGCCTACACGGGTAAAATCTTCGAATCGGCGATGGCGAGTCTCGATCATGTACGCCAGTCGCTGGATATGGCAGCGGTTAACCGCGCCGTGGATTTACTGACGCAGGCGAAAAAAATCGCCTTCTTTGGCCTCGGCTCGTCTGCGGCGGTGGCCCACGATGCGATGAATAAATTTTTTCGCTTTAACGTTCCCGTGGTCTACTCCGATGACATTGTGTTGCAACGCATGAGCTGTATGAATTGTAGCGACGATGACGTAGTTGTGTTGATTTCACACACTGGCCGCACCAAGAATTTAGTTGAACTTGCGCAACTGGCACGTGAAAACGACGCCATGGTCATTGCGCTAACCTCCGCGGGGACACCACTGGCGCGAGAAGCAACACTTGCGATCACGCTGGATGTCCCGGAAGATACAGACATTTACATGCCCATGGTGTCACGACTTGCGCAACTGACTGTCATCGACGTGTTAGCTACAGGGTTTACGTTGCGTCGGGGTGCAAAATTCAGGGATAACTTGAAGCGAGTCAAAGAAGCACTGAAAGAATCGCGCTTTGATAAGGAACTGCTTATCAAAAGTGATAACCACTAATAGTTAATAACAAAAGCGGTACCTTTACGCTGTTCGGTCTGCAACGTTGTTCTTCACAGCAGGGCGACAAATGACCGAATTCATGTTCACGCAACACCAAGTTGTTTCAGTCAACGGAGTATTACATGTCCAGAAGGCTTCGCAGAACCAAAATCGTTACTACTTTAGGCCCGGCCACCGATCGCGATAACAACCTCGAAAAGGTTATTGCTGCGGGTGCTAACGTAGTGCGTATGAACTTCTCTCACGGGACACCGGAAGATCATAAGTTACGCGCCGATAAAGTGCGTGAGATTGCGGCAAAACTGGGACGTCATGTTGCTATCCTTGGCGATTTACAAGGGCCAAAAATTCGCGTTTCCACCTTTAAGGAAGGCAAAGTCTTCCTGAATATCGGTGATAAATTCCTGCTGGACGCCAATCTGGGTAAAGGCGAAGGCGATAAAGAAAAAGTCGGTATCGATTACAAAGGCCTGCCAGCAGACGTCGTGCCAGGCGATATCCTGCTGCTGGATGATGGTCGTGTGCAGTTAAAAGTGCTGGAAGTTCAGGGCATGAAAGTGTTTACCGAAGTGACCGTCGGTGGCCCGCTCTCCAACAATAAAGGCATTAACAAACTCGGCGGTGGTCTTTCTGCGGAAGCCCTGACCGAAAAAGATAAAGCAGACATTGTTACCGCTGCGCTGATCGGCGTGGATTACCTTGCTGTCTCCTTCCCGCGCTGCGGGGAAGATCTGAACTATGCTCGCCGCCTGGCGCGCGATGCTGGTTGTGATGCCAAAATTGTCGCCAAAGTTGAACGTGCCGAAGCGGTCTGCAACCAGGATGCCATGGATGATGTAATCCTCGCCTCTGACGTTGTGATGGTAGCCCGTGGTGACCTGGGCGTGGAAATCGGCGATCCGGAACTGGTCGGCATTCAGAAAGCGTTGATTCGTCGCGCACGCCAGCTGAACCGTTCTGTGATCACCGCCACCCAGATGATGGAGTCGATGATCACTAACCCCATGCCAACCCGCGCAGAAGTCATGGACGTCGCGAACGCCGTGCTGGATGGTACCGATGCGGTCATGCTCTCTGCCGAAACCGCGGCCGGTCAGTACCCTTCTGAAACGGTGGCAGCAATGGCGCGCGTGTGCCTCGGGGCAGAGAAAATCCCAAGCATCAACGTTTCTAAACACCGTCTGGATATTCAGTTCGACAACGTGGAAGAAGCCATTGCGATGTCGGCAATGTATGCCGCTAACCACCTGAAGGGTGTCACTGCCATTATCACCATGACCGAATCAGGACGTACTGCACTGATGACGTCACGTATCAGTTCCGGTCTGCCGATTTTTGCACTGTCTCGCCATGAACGTACGCTGAATCTGACTGCGCTGTACCGCGGTGTTACACCGGTCTATTTCGACAGCCATAACGAGGGTGTGGCTGCGGCTCACGACGCGGTCACTTTGCTGCGTGACAAAGGCTATCTGCTCTCCGGCGACCTGGTGATTGTGACCCAGGGCGATGTGATGAGTACCATCGGCACCACTAATACCACCCGTATTCTGACCGTCGAATAATCAGGAACGGAAAGTAAAAGGCCTCTCATCACGAGAGGCCTTTTTTATGCTTTATTTCCGGGGATACAGCTCATTACGCCGGTAAGGTTCGGTTTCACCGGATTTGCGTGTTTTTAATAATTTCAGGATCCAGGTGTATTGCTCCGGATGTGGCCCGACAAACACTTCGACTTCTTCGTTCATCCGCCGGGCAATGGTGTTGTCGTCTGCGGTAAGCAGATCATCCATCGGTGGGCGAACCTGAATAATCAGTCGGTGCGAATGTGCGTCATAGATCGGGAATAAGGGAACAACACGCGCCCGGCAAACCTTCATCAGACGCCCAATGGCCGGAAGCGTTGCTTTGTAAGTCGCAAAGAAGTCGACAAACTCGCTGTGCTCAGGGCCATGATCCTGGTCCGGCAGATAGTAGCCCCAGTAACCCTGACGTATCGACTGGATAAACGGTTTAATCCCATCGTTGCGCGCATGCAAGCGCCCGCCAAAACGTCGACGCACGCTGTTCCACACGTAGTCGTAAACCTTGTTGCCCTGATTGTGGAACATCGCCGCCATTTTCTGCCCCTGTGAAGACATCAGCATGGCTGGAATATCCACACCCCAGCCGTGCGGCACCAGAAAAATGACTTTTTCATCATTATTGCGCATTTCATCAATGATCGCTTTTCCCTGCCACTCCACACGAGGCATGACTTTTTCCGGGCCACGAATCGCCAGTTCAGCCATCAGAACCATCGCCTGCGGCGCCGTGGCAAACATATCATCAATGATCGCTTCCCGTTCCGCTTCGCTTTTTTCAGGGAAGCAATAGAGAAGGTTAATCTGGGCGCGGCGGCGCGCGCTTTTACCGAATTTCCCTGCCAGGCGGCCCAGCTTGCCCAGTAGCGGATCGCGCATTTTTGCCGGGATCATCGCGACGCCAGCAAACGCGAGCACGCCCAGCCAGGCACCCCAGTTGCGCGGGTGACGGAATTCGCTCTCGAATTCCGGAATGTACTCACTGTTATTTTTTTTCGTTTCCATGCATCGTCCGCAGGCCAGAAATCAAAAATCAGAAAAGATAATCGGATAGTGTAGCGAGCCGCTTTCTTTCGCACAAAAGAAAAAGCCGATGCGGGTGAGACATCGGCTTCAGACGCACACTTAACAGGCAAATCAGTCGAAGCGTAACTGCGGTAAGACTTCTTTCACCTGCGCCAGGTAATCGGTACGATCCGAACCGCTCAGACCTTCCGTTCTTGGCAGCTTCGCCGTTAAAGGGTTCACTGCCTGCTGGTTAATCCATACTTCGTAATGCAGGTGCGGGCCGGTAGAGCGCCCGGTATTTCCGGACAACGCGATACGATCGCCACGTTTCACTTTCTGCCCGTTTTTCACCAGCAACTTACGCAAATGCATATAACGCGTGGTATAGGTGCGACCATGTCGGATAGCCACATAATAACCTGCCGCGCCGCTACGTTTGGCTACCACCACTTCGCCGTCTCCTACAGAGAGGACTGGCGTACCTTGTGGCATGGCAAAGTCGACACCTTTATGAGGTGCAACACGCCCGGTCACCGGGTTCAGACGGCGCGGATTG
Organism: Kosakonia sp.; assembly: GCF_032052965.1. GTDB lineage: Bacteria > Pseudomonadota > Gammaproteobacteria > Enterobacterales > Enterobacteriaceae > Kosakonia. The sequence goes on along the minus strand of NZ_DAMBVN010000018.1, from coordinate 84,431 downwards.
AAGTTAGACGACACGCGGAACTGCTTCGAGGTGGGGAAACGCATAAAACCTTTCGCCAGGCCTGTACCGTTCCGATCGTAAAATTTGCCATCCTCTGCACGAATCGCGTAGTAGTCTTTGCCATCAGAGCGGAGACGGACACCGACCAGTTGGCTCTGCTCCTGCTTACCTTCCAGCATTTCGCGGGACATCAGAACGGAGAACTCATCGCCTTTTTTCAGCTTACGGAAGTCCATTTGCCACTGCATGGCTTTGATAACGGAACTGATTTCACCGCTGGTCAGCCCCGCTTCCCGGGCGCTGGCCACGAAGCTGCCGCCAACGGTGCCTTTCATCACTTTGTTGACCCAGTCGCCCTGCTGCATTTCACTGCTCATTTTGAACGCGCCGCTATCGGTACGATCGTAAGTGCGTGTTTCGCGACGGGACATTTCCCAGGTCAGGCGTTGCAAATCCCCGTCCGCGGTCAGCGTCCAGGAGATCTGTTGACCGATTTTCAGGTTACGCAGCTCTTTATCCGCTGCGGCAAGCTGGCTGATATCGCCCATATCAATGCCGTACTGATTGAGGATACTGCTTAGCGTATCGCCGGTAGAGACGACATATTCATGAACCCCGGCTTCGCTGGCGGTCTTATCATCCAGTTCATCCTGTGGAATATCTTCCACTTCATCCGGCATGGTTTGATCGATAGGTTCGCTGGCTTCAGGCAACAACGAGCGGACTTCACTTTTTTTCAGCTCGATGGTTTTGACAATCGGCGCGGAGACCGATTCAGGGTGATAAACATAAGGTCGCCAGACGGCGACCGTAAGCGTGAGAACTGTAAGTGACCCCAGCATAACGCGATGGGGTCGGGGCAGATTGTTAAATGCCAGGGCGACAGAGCGGGCTATCTGTTGCACGTATTCACTTCCTCGTTAATCTCCTTTCAGGCAGCTCGTATACTGGTTAGCTAGCTGGGCAAGGAACTGTGAATAGCTCTCTTTGCCTGGCTTGATACTGATCCCAAGTGGATCCAACGTTCCCATTCGAACGGATGTCCCTCTGGCAACAGCTTCAACGACCGCTGGCCTGAACTGTGGCTCAGCAAAAACGCAGGTTGCTTTTTGCTCAACCAACTGTGTTCTGATTTCATGTAAACGCTGCGCACCAGGTTGAATTTCGGGGTTGACGGTAAAGTGACCCAATGGAGTCAGCCCGTAATGCTTTTCAAAATAGCCGTAGGCGTCATGAAAAACGAAATACCCCTTCCCCTTCAGCGGTGCCAGCTCGTTTCCGACCTGTTTGTCGACCTGAGTCAATGATGCCTCAAAAGCCTGCAGGTTGGCGTCAAGCTTGGCTCGACTTTGCGGCATAACTTCCACTAATTTATCGTGGATTGCAACCGCCGAAAGCCGCGCTATCTCTGGGGAAAGCCACAGGTGCATGTTGTAGTCGCCGTGATGGTGATGCTCATCACCTTTTTCGCCCGCATGCTGGTGATCGTCATGATGATGTTCATCGTCATCCTCACCTTTCATCAGCAAAGATTTCACCCCTTCAAGCTCAGCCATCGTTATGCGTTTTTTCTCGGGAATTTGCTGCGCAGATTTAGCCATAAACGCTTCCATGTCCGGCCCGACCCAAAATACTAAGTCCGCGTTCTGTAAGCGTTTTACATCAGAAGGACGCAATGAATAGTCGTGTTCGGATGCGCCGTCAGGCAACAACACGTCGGTGGTTGTTACGCCATCGGCAATAGCTGATGCGATAAAACCCAGAGGCTTTAAAGAGGTTACGACTGCGGCGTTAGCAGTTTCTGCTGCCCCACCCAGAAGCGCAGCGGATAACGCTGCGCAAAGAAGCGTATTTTTATGTAACATAATGCGTCTATTGATCGTAATGAGTAAGTGGAATGTGATATTATAACATTCGACAACTTGTGCAACCCCTTAAATGCTATGACGAATCTTGTAACGCTAGAAAAAGTCACCGTCGCCTTTGGTCAACGGCGCGTCTTATCTGATATTTCGCTAAATTTATGCCCCAGCAAAATTCTGACGTTGCTGGGTCCCAATGGCGCAGGAAAATCGACGCTGGTGCGCGTCGTGCTTGGGCTCGTAGCACCGGACGCCGGTACTATCAAGCGCGAAAAAAATCTGCGTATCGGCTATGTGCCGCAAAAACTGCATCTTGATGCAACGCTCCCACTGACTGTCGGGCGTTTTTTACGTTTGCGCCCGGGAACACGTAAAGAAGAGATCGTTCCGGCGTTGAAACGCGTGCAGGCGGCGCATCTGGTTGATGCTCCGATGCAAAAACTCTCCGGTGGCGAGACGCAGCGGGTCTTGCTGGCACGGGCATTGCTCAACCGCCCCCAGTTGCTGGTGCTCGACGAACCCACTCAGGGCGTAGACGTCAATGGCCAGGTGGCGCTGTACGATCTCATCGACCAGTTGCGCAAAGAGCTGGACTGCGCCGTATTGATGGTGTCTCACGACTTACACCTGGTCATGGCGAAAACAGATGAAGTGCTGTGCCTTAACCACCACATATGTTGTTCAGGTACGCCGGAAGTGGTTTCCATGCACCCCGAATTTATTTCGATGTTCGGCCAGCGGGGGGCAGAACAGCTCGGCATTTATCGCCATAACCATAATCACCGCCATGATTTACAAGGCCGCATTGTATTGCGCCAGGGTAACGGACGCTCATGATTGAATTATTACTGCCCGGCTGGTTTGCTGGCGTGATGCTGGCCTGCGCGGCTGGCCCGCTGGGTTCTTTTGTTGTCTGGCGTCGAATGTCCTATTTTGGCGATACGCTGGCGCACGCCTCCCTGCTCGGAGTGGCGTTTGGTTTTCTGCTCGATGTGAATCCGTTTTATGCGGTAATCGCCGTGACACTGCTGCTCGCAGCGGGTCTGGTATGGCTGGAAAAACGTCCGCATCTGGCAGTAGACACATTGCTCGGTATTATGGCGCATAGCGCTTTATCGCTGGGTCTTGTAGTCGTTAGCCTGATGTCGAATATTCGCGTTGACCTGATGGCCTACCTTTTCGGCGACTTGCTGGCTGTAACTCCGCAGGATCTGCTATTTATTGCCATGGGCGTTGTCGTGGTGGTGGGGATTTTGCTTTGGCAATGGCGCAGCCTGCTATCAATGACAATCAGCCCGGAACTGGCTTTTGTTGATGGCGTGAAACTGCAGCGCGTGAAGCTGCTGCTCATGCTGGTGACGGCCCTGACGATCGGCGTGGCGATGAAATTCGTCGGCGCGCTGATTATTACATCACTGCTAATCATTCCGGCCGCTACGGCCCGCCGTTTTGCACGCACACCGGAGCAGATGGCCGGTATAGCGGTAGGCGTTGGCATGATTGCCGTTACCGGCGGGTTAGCATTCTCGGCGCTGTATGACACGCCAGCAGGCCCTTCCGTGGTGTTGTGCGCCGCAGTGCTGTTTATCGTTAGTATGACGAAGAAAACGGCTAGCTAAGAAGCAAAGCCGGACAAGGCCGGATGTTGTTCACATCCGGCGTTTTTCAGGGCATCTCTGGCGGAGTAATGCCAAAGTGGTTCCAGGCCCGAACGGTTGCCATGCGTCCACGCGGCGTACGTTGTAAAAAACCTTGCTGGATGAGATAAGGTTCCAGTACGTCTTCAATCGTTTCCCGCTCTTCGCCGATAGCCGCCGCCAGGTTATCCAGACCCACTGGCCCGCCAAAAAACTTATCAATAACTGCCAACAGCAGCTTGCGATCCATATAATCAAAGCCTTCGGCATCGACGTTCAGCATGTCCAGCGCCTGCGCGGCAATCCCGGCCGTGATGTCGCCGTTATGCTTTACCTCGGCAAAGTCCCGTACGCGTCGCAGCAGCCGGTTGGCGATACGCGGTGTACCACGAGAACGTCGCGCCACTTCCAGCGCACCTTCCTCACTCATCTCCAGCCCCATAAAGCGCGCGCTACGACCGACAATATGTTGCAGGTCGGCGACCTGGTAGAACTCAAGACGTTGCACTATGCCAAAACGATCGCGCAGTGGCGAGGTCAGTGAACCCGCACGTGTGGTCGCACCAATTAGGGTAAAGGGAGGGAGATCGATCTTGATGGAACGCGCCGCCGGACCTTCGCCAATCATGATATCCAGTTGATAGTCTTCCATCGCTGGATACAGCACCTCTTCCACTACCGGCGAAAGGCGGTGAATCTCATCAATAAACAGCACATCATGCGGTTCTAAGTTGGTGAGCATGGCCGCCAAATCGCCCGCTTTCTCCAGAACCGGGCCAGATGTGGTGCGCAGATTCACGCCCATCTCGTTGGCGACAATATTCGCCAGAGTTGTTTTCCCTAAACCGGGCGGGCCAAAGATAAGAAGATGGTCAAGCGCATCACCACGCAGTTTTGCCGCCTGGATAAAGATCTCCATCTGAGAACGAACCTGAGGCTGGCCAACATATTCGTCGAGCAGTTTCGGGCGAATAGCGCGGTCGGCGATCTCTTCCACGTTAGTGCTGGCGGGTGCGACCAGGCGATCTGCTTCAATCATCCTCTACCTCACAACGCTGCGCGCAGCGCTTCACGGATCAGGGTTTCACTGTTGGCATCCGGACGCGCGATTTTACTCACCATCCGGCTGGCTTCCTGAGGTTTATAGCCCAGCGCTACCAGCGCGGCAACAGCTTCTTGTTCTGCATCGTCTGCCGCCGGGCCGGCAGGGGAAGTCAGCACCAGATCCGCCGCAGGTGTAAAGAGATCGCCATGCAACCCCTTAAAGCGGTCCTTCATTTCGACAATCAGGCGCTCAGCCGTTTTCTTACCGATGCCCGGCAGTTTGATAAGCGCGGCGGGATCTTCACGCTCGACCGAATTCACAAACTGTTGCGCCGACATGCCAGAAAGGATCGCCAGTGCAAGTTTCGGCCCGACACCGTTGGTTTTAATCAACTCACGGAACAGGGTACGTTCCTGCTTATTATTAAAACCGAACAGCAGTTGAGCATCTTCACGCACCACGAAATGCGTGAAGACAATCGCCTCTTTTCCAGCGTCCGGTAATTCATAAAAACAGGTCATTGGCATATGCACTTCGTAGCCCACGCCCCCTGCTTCCAGCACCACTAACGGGGGTTGTTTTTCAACAATAATGCCTCTGAGTCTGCCTATCACGTGACGCTCCTGCGGTAAGGGCTTAAATTCTAATGTTGTATCATAAAAAAAGGCTGGATAGATATCCAGCCGATTCTGCAGGAAAAACGCGCGGTATTCAGGAATTCGCGTAATAGGCGCTATCAGCCAGATCTGCCAGCAATTCACGCTGCTGGGGCTGCCAACCCAGTACGTCGCGAGTCTGGGCACTGGACGCCGCCATGTCTGCCGCAGCAAAGGCAGCAAACCAGCCAAAATGTTCAGGACTGCGTGACTCAGCCGGTAGACCCAGCATTTTGCCGATGGCTATCGCAATGTCGCGCATGGGTATCCCCTCTTCCGCGACGGCGTGATACACCGGTTGTGTAACGCCAGTTTCTAATACCCGTCGGTACACTTTCGCCGCATCAAGACGATGCACCGCCGCCCAGCGGTTTGAGCCCTCTCCTGGCCAGGCTGCCACGCCTGTTTTCTTCGCCAGCGCGATCAGGTTGGGCACAAAACCGTGATCGCCAACGCCATGTACCGTTGGCGCCAGGCGAATGCTCGCAGCCCGGATACCTTTTTCCACCAGCTCTTGCGCTGCCAGCTCCGAACGACGCAAGTATTCCGGCCCGCTGGCAGGTTTATCCGTTTCGTTTGCCAGTCGCCCCTGTACCAATCGCGCCAGACCTGATGTCACCAGTAAAGGGCGATGACTGCCTTTTAACGCTTCGCCCAACGTTTCGATAGCCCGTTGATCCTGGGCGCAATTGTCTGCAAAGCGGGAAAAATCGTGATTAAACGCGGTATGGATCACCGCATCGGCGTGCATGGCGGCATCAAACAGGATCTGGCGATCGTCCAGCGTCCCGTAAATTACCTGCCCGCCAGCCGCCAGTAATGCCTGCGCTTTATCGGTATTTCTTGCCAGCCCCGTCATGTGATGCCCGGCTGCCAGTAATTCCGCCGCTACCGTTGCGCCAACCCAGCCGGTCGCGCCCGTCAGAAAAACATGCATGCGTGTGTCTCCTTATGTTGACTCGCGCGCCTATCCTTATAAATATCCTTAGCAGAGAAAAGTAGTGACGTTATCGTGGTATAAGGACTAACAGGATGCATAGCGTGACCCAGCCTAAAGATCTTGGTGATTATCTCAAATCCCGCCGTGCGCAACTGGACCCGCAAACACTGGGTTTCCATACCGGTCGGCGGCGTACGCCGGGATTACGGCGCGAAGAAGTCGCGCACCTGGCCTGTATCAGCGCCACCTGGTATACCTGGCTCGAACAGGGACGCGGCGGTACGCCGTCGGCGGAAGTACTGGAGCGCATTTGCCAGGCACTGCGGCTTTCTGAGCGGGAACGTGAGCATGTTTTTCATCTTGGTTTGGGGCGTGCCCCTGGCGTGCATTACAACCCGACCGGCACGATAAGCGCGCGGCTGCAAAAAGTACTGGATCATATGCCCTTTAGCCCGGCGTTAATCCGCAATGCCACCTGGGATGTACTCGCCTGGAACAAAGCCGCCACCGTGGTGTTATCGGATTATCCCTCACTGCCTTTCCAGCAGCGCAATATTTTGCGGAGGATGTTTCTCAATCCTCATGTACGCGCGATGCAAAACGACTGGCAAGGATTGACGCGTTTTTTGGTTGCAGCCTTTCGTGCTGATGCAGTTCGGGCCGGTGCGGTTGCCGAAATCCGCCCACTGGTGGAGGAACTCAGTGCTGCATCAGCTGAGTTTGCCGCGCTGTGGCAGGAAAACGATATTGAGGGGATGGAGGAAGGTACCAAGATCCTGCTGCATGCCCGCGCAGGGCAATTGTCGCTGGAATATTCGAGTTTCTCCGTTGAAGGACAACCCGACCTGACAATGGTGGTCTATAACCCCTCCAGTGAAGAGGATGCCCGGAAAATCCGTTCTTTGTTATAAAAAAAGCGCCTGCAAAGGCGCTTTTTAACGTAATCTTCCACGCGCCAGACTAAGGCGAGAACTGCTTACCTGTACCGCATTCTGACTGACATGGCAGTGTGTAATGGCGATAGCCAGCGCATCGGCGGCATCTGCCTGTGGATTGGCAGGGAGTTTCAGCAGGTTACGCACCATGTGCTGAACCTGACTTTTTTCCGCACTGCCAATGCCGACAACGGTCTGTTTAACCTGCCTGGCGGCATACTCAAACACCGGCAATTCCTGGTTAACCGCAGCAACAATCGCCACACCACGCGCCTGCCCCAGTTTAAGCGCCGAGTCGGCGTTTTTCGCCATAAACACTTGTTCAATGGCGAAATAATCAGGCTGGAACTGAGTGATGATTTCCGTCACGCCTGCATAGATCAGTTTCAGACGCGACGGTAAATCGTCCACTTTAGTGCGGATGCAGCCGCTGCCGAGGTAAGTCAGCTGGCGGCCTTTCTGGCGGATCACACCATAACCGGTGATACGTGAACCCGGGTCGATCCCGAGAATTATCGCCATCATGCATCTCCGCTTGGCTTCATTATCCTGCAACCCCTGATACCCAACCTATTTCAGTTCACAGGAAGGCGGCTACGCAGTGCATCCCCAGGAGCATAGAGAGACTCCGTGACTGGAGTGTGCGATGAAAGCCAACGCTCCAGTGGGTTGCAAGATGACAGGTATTACAGCGTTGCCGCGACTTCGTCGGAGATCTCACCGTTATGGTAAACTTCCTGCACGTCATCGCAGTCTTCCAGCATATCGATCAGACGCAGCAGTTTCGGCGCTGTTTCTGCATCCATATCCGCTTTCGTGGACGGGATCATAGAAACTTCTGCGTTGTCTGCTTTCAGGCCAGCGGCTTCCAGCGCGTCACGCACAGTACCCATCTCTTCCCACGCGGTGTAAACGTCAATGGCACCGTCATCGAAGGTCACCACATCTTCCGCGCCCGCTTCCAGCGCCGCTTCCATAATGGTGTCTTCATCGCCCGCTTCAAAAGAGATCACCCCTTTTTTGCTGAAGAGATATGCCACAGAACCATCAGTACCCAGGTTGCCGCCACATTTGCTAAACGCGTGACGCACTTCAGCCACGGTACGGTTACGGTTATCACTCAGGCACTCCACCATCACCGCGGTGCCGCCAGGACCGTAACCTTCATAAATGATGGTTTCCATGTTTGCATCGTCGTCACCGCCAACGCCGCGCGCAATCGCCCTGTTCAGGGTGTCACGGGTCATGTTATTGCTCAGCGCTTTATCAACCGCTGCACGCAGACGCGGGTTGGAAGCAATGTCACCGCCGCCCAGACGTGCCGCAGTGACCAGCTCACGAATAATTTTGGTAAAAATCTTACCGCGTTTGGCATCCTGTGCCGCTTTGCGGTGCTTGGTGTTGGCCCATTTACTATGACCTGCCATAAAAAACTCTCCAATAAAGCCTTTTCCCGTAAACCCGTCGCTCAGTCAGTGAGTGGCCCCCGTTTGCGTCGGCGTCCTGCTGCTGCAAGCACCGACCCAGGAGGGCGTTTCGCCTTACAGAGATCCTCAGTTCCGGGAAAATTCGTCGGCGTTAATTACAAATTCTTCAATCGCCTGCCGGTTGCTCCATGACTTGGTTAATGCCGCCGCTGCGGGCGCATCAAGCCAGCGGTACGCCAGATGTTCGCTAAAAACAATCTGACGTTCATGGGGCAGCGCAAGACAAAACCATGACTCGGTATTGTGCGTAACGCCCGGCGCGTAGCGATGACGTAAATGACTAAAGATTTCATACTCCACCGTGCGCTGACAGTCGACTAAGGCCAGTTGCTCCTGCGCAACATCAATATCGACCTCTTCCTTTACTTCACGCGCGGCGGCTTGCGACGCTACCTCCCCCTCTTCCAGACTGCCGGTAACCGACTGCCAGAAATCAGGATCGTCACGTCGCTGCAACATCAGCACCCGTTTCGTATCTTGCGCATAAATCACGACCAGTACAGAGACAGGGTGCTTAAATGGCATATTACTTATTCTCCGGGGTCTCTTTTTTGACCACCGAAATGCCTAATTCCACCAGCGAAGCCGGGTTGGCAAAGCTTGGCGCTTCGGTCATCAGACACGCAGCCGCGGTGGTTTTCGGGAAAGCGATAACATCACGAATATTGTCTGTACCGGTCAGCAACATGGTCAGACGATCCAGACCAAACGCCAGACCTGCATGCGGCGGTGTACCATATTTCAGCGCGTCCAGCAGGAAGCCAAACTTCTCACGCTGTTCCTGTTCGTTAATGCCCAGAATGCTGAACACCGTCTGCTGCATATCGCCACTATGGATACGCACAGAACCACCACCCACTTCATAGCCGTTAATGACCATATCGTAGGCATTAGCAACGGCCTCTTCCGGCGCAGCTTTTAGCTCTGCGGCGGTCATGTCTTTCGGCGAGGTGAACGGATGGTGCATAGCCGTCAGGCCGCCTTCGCCGTCATCTTCAAACATCGGGAAGTCAATAACCCATAGCGGTGCCCACTTACCTTCATCGGTAATATTCAGGTCCTTGCCCACTTTCAGACGCAGCGCGCCCAGCGCATCGGCCACCACTTTTTTGTTGTCTGCGCCGAAGAAAATCATGTCGCCATCCTGCGCGCCAGTGCGCTCAAGAATGGCGCTCACGATCTCTGCGTTGAGGAACTTGGCGACCGGGCTGGTGATCCCTTCCAGACCGTTGGCGGCTTCATTGACTTTAATATAGGCGAGGCCTTTCGCACCGTAGATTTCGATAAACTTGCCGTAGTCGTCAATCTGTTTACGGCTAAGCTGTGCGCCACCCGGAACACGCAAGGCGGCAACACGGCCTTTCGGATCGTTTGCCGGGCCGGAGAAGACTTTAAACTCAACCGCTTTCAGCAGGTCGGCAACATCTACCAGTTCCATTGGGTTACGCAGATCTGGTTTATCGGAGCCGTAACGACGCTCAGCTTCAGCAAAAGTCATGATCGGGAAATCACCCAGATCAACACCTTTGATTTCCAGCCACAGTTGACGAACCAGCGCTTCCATCACTTCGCGCACCTGCGGTGCCGTCATAAAGGAAGTTTCCACATCGATCTGGGTAAATTCCGGCTGGCGATCGGCACGCAAGTCTTCGTCGCGGAAGCATTTAACGATCTGGTAGTAGCGGTCGAAACCCGACATCATCAGCAACTGTTTGAACAGCTGAGGCGACTGCGGCAGCGCATAGAACTTGCCTTTGTGCACGCGGCTCGGCACGAGGTAGTCGCGCGCACCTTCCGGCGTCGCTTTGGTCAACATCGGGGTTTCAATGTCGAGGAAACCGTGATCGTCCATAAAACGGCGTACAAAACTGGTGATCTTGGCGCGGGTTTTCAGTCGCTGCGCCATTTCCGGGCGACGCAGGTCGAGATAACGGTACTTCAGACGCGCTTCTTCGGTGTTGACGTGGTTGGAGTCCAGCGGCAGCACATCGGAACGGTTGATAATGTTCAGTTCGGTCGCGAACACTTCAACTTCACCGGTAGCCATATCTTTGTTGACGTTTTTTGCATCGCGCGCCCGCACGGTACCGGTGATTTGAATACAGAACTCATTACGCAGTTCAGACGCGAGCTGGAACGCATCCTGACGGTCCGGGTCGAAAAACACCTGCACGATGCCTTCACGATCGCGCATATCAATAAAGATAAGGCTACCGAGGTCACGACGACGATTGACCCACCCACAAAGCGTTACTTGCTGTCCGACATGGGACTGATTGAGCTGCCCGCAATATACTGTACGCATGAGATATCCTTTAATTAGCTGCGTGCGACCCGTCACCTGCGTTCAGGCGCTTTGGTAGCAGCTATTTTCGTATGTCACAACTGGATGAAAAAAGGGGGCTATTATACTGGAAATTATGCGTGACGATAAGCCCGCGTCCGACTGTACGCGCGTTTGCTGCGCGCTTATTGCGCATTCTCACAAAATTTAACAAAAATTGTAAACCGCGCATGCAGCGTTACCGCGTAAGGTAACCGCCGACATCATTCATTTTGCAGGAGTTATTATGCTGGAGCTCAATGCCGAAAAAACCGCGCTGGTCGTGATCGACTTACAGGAAGGCATCTTTCCTTTCGCAGGCGGTCCGCATACCGCGCAGGACGTGGTTGCCCGCGCCGCCACGCTGGCGGAGAAATTTCGTGCAAACGGTTCGCCAGTTGTGCTGGTGCGCGTGGGCTGGTCGGAAGATTTTGCCGAAGCGCTGAAACAGCCTGTCGATGCCCCTGCCGGCGGCCATACGCTGCCCGCAAACTGGTGGGACTATCCCGACGCGTTGGGTAAAAAAGCAAGCGATATAGAAGTAACCAAACGCCAGTGGGGCGCGTTTTACGGGACCGATTTAGAACTGCAATTGCGCCGTCGCGGTGTTGATACCATCGTCCTGTGCGGGATTTCGACCAATATTGGGGTTGAATCGACTGCCCGCAACGCCTGGGAGCTCGGTTTCTCGCTGGTCATTGCCGAGGACGCCTGCAGCGCGGGCAGTAGCGATCAACACCAGGGCAGTATGACCCACATTTTCCCGCGTATTGGTCGTGTACGCAGTACGAATGAGATCCTCCAGGCGCTATGATCTACATCGGCTTACCGCAATGGTCGCACCCTAAATGGGTGCGCCTTGGCATCACCAGCCTCGCAGACTACGCCCGCTACTTTAATTGCGTGGAGGGTAACACCACGCTTTACGCACTGCCAAAAGCGGAAATTGTCGATCGCTGGCGCGATCAAACCACGGATGATTTCCGCTTCTGTTTTAAATTCCCGGCAACCATTTCCCATCAGGCGGCACTGCGAGATTGCGCCGATCTGACAGCAGAATTCTTCACCCGTATGTCACCACTGTCGAACCGAATTGGTCAGTACTGGCTTCAGATGCCGCCCGTATTTGGCCCGCGCGATTTGCCTGCTCTGTGGACCTTTCTTGACGCATTGCCCGCAGAATTCACTTACGGCGTTGAGGTTCGCCATCCCTCTTTTTTTGCCAAAGGGGAAGACGAGAAAATGTTAAATCAGGGACTGCGCGCCCGGGGAGTGAACAGAGTGATGCTGGATAGCCGGCCGGTTCATAGTGCGGTGCCGCATAGCGAAGCGGTGATAGAGGCGCAGCGTAAAAAGCCCAAAGTGCCGGTACACGCACTGCTCACCGCCAGCCATCCGATGGTGCGCTTTATCGGCAGTGACAATATGCAACAAAACCGCGAACTGTTTGCCGTCTGGCTAACTAAATTGCCGCTCTGGGAGCAGACCACCACACCTTATCTTTTTTTGCATACGCCAGATATTGCGCATGCGCCGGAGCTGGTCGAAACGTTGTGGCAGGATTTGTATACAGCGCTTCCCTGTATTGGCAACGCCCCTTCTCTGCCGCAGCAATCTTCTCTTTTTTGAGTGGACAACCTATCATTGTAAAGCGGTCACCGATGCCTAAAAGGGAGTTTGTATGGTTAGCGCGCTTTATGCCGTATTGGGTGCGTTGTTGCTGCTGAAGTTTTCAATGGATGTTTCCCGACTGCGCATGCAGTATCGCGTGAGTTATGGCGATGGTGGATTTAGCGAATTACAGAGTGCCATTCGTATTCATGGCAATGCTGTAGAGTACCTGCCCATTGCGATTATTCTGCTCCTCTTTATGGAGATGAACGGAGCAGAAACCTGGATGGTGCATGCTTGTGGGCTTTTGTTGATAGCAGGCCGCCTGATGCATTATTACGGTTATTATCACCGTCTGTTTCGCTGGCGTCGTTCCGGCATGAGCGCCACCTGGTGTTCACTGGTACTGATGGTGCTGGCAAACCTGTGGTATATGCCCTGGGAGTTGGTTTTCTCCCTGCATTAGCGCACAATACGCCCCTTTGTTTCCCCGGATATTTACACTATGTCTCACCGCGACACGCTTTTTTCTGCGCCTATCGCCAGCCTGGGCGACTGGACTTTTGACGAACGGGTAGCTGAAGTCTTCCCGGACATGATCCAGCGTTCCGTACCGGGTTACTCCAATATTATCTCGATGATCGGCATGCTGGCGGAGCGTTTTGTGCAACCCGCGACGCAGGTCTATGATCTTGGTTGCTCGCTTGGCGCCGCCACCCTCTCTATCCGTCGCAATATTGCGCACACTGATTGCCATATCATTGCTGTCGATAACTCTCCAGCGATGGTCGAGCGCTGTCGGCGTCATATCGACGCCTATAAAGCGCCTACGCCAGTGACGGTCATTGAAGGGGATATCCGCGACATCACAATCGAAAACGCTTCAATGGTGGTACTCAACTTCACGCTGCAGTTCCTTGAGCCGCATGACCGGCTGACTCTGTTGAAGAAGATCCACCAAGGGCTGAACCCGGGCGGAGCGCTGGTGCTATCAGAAAAATTCAGTTTTGAAGACCACACCGTCGGCGAGCTGCTCTTTAACATGCACCATGACTTTAAACGTGCCAATGGCTACAGCGAACTGGAGATCAGCCAGAAACGGAGCATGCTGGAAAATGTGATGCTGACCGACTCTGTCGAGACCCATAAAGCTCGCCTGCGTGAAGCGGGTTTTGAACACAGTGAATTGTGGTTCCAGTGTTTTAACTTTGGTTCTCTGGTCGCGCTGAAGGCGGACAACGCATGATTGAATTTGGTCGTTTTTATCAGCAAATCGCTGTCGGTCCTTTAGCCCACTGGCTGGATACCCTGCCTGCGCAAATCTCCAGCTGGCAGCGCGAAGCCCTGCATGGGCAATTTAAACAATGGAATAATGCGGTGGAGTTTCTGCCGTCTGTCACCCCGGCCAGGCTGGATCTGCAAAATAGCGTGACGGCGCAGAGCGCGGAGCCACTTAGCCCTGGTCAGTTAAAAGGCATGGAGACGCTACTGCGTAATCTAATGCCCTGGCGTAAAGGCCCCTTCTCCCTTTACGGTATTGATATTGATACCGAATGGCGCTCTGACTGGAAATGGGAACGTGTTCTGCCGCATCTTTCCGATTTACGCGGACGTACCATTCTTGATGTGGGCTGCGGCAGCGGGTATCACCTGTGGCGCATGATAGGTGCCGGGGCCTCGCTGGCGGTTGGAATCGATCCGACACAGCTGTTTTTATGCCAGTTTGAAGCGGTGCGAAAACTGCTGGGTGATGATCGCCGGGCGCATTTGTTGCCGCTGGGCATTGAGCAACTGCCTGCGCTTAATGCTTTTGACACCGTTTTCTCGATGGGCGTGCTCTACCATCGTCGTTCTCCGCTGGAACATCTTTGGCAGCTCAAAGATCAGTTGGTTAAAGAGGGTGAGCTCGTGCTGGAAACGCTGGTGGTCGAAGGCGACGAACATACTGTGCTGGTGCCAGGCGATCGTTATGCGCAAATGCGTAACGTTTACTTTATTCCCTCCGCACTGGCGCTGAAAAACTGGCTGGAGAAATGCGGTTTTATTGATGTGCGTATTGCCGATATCAGCGTGACCAGCACCGACGAGCAGCGTCGCACACCCTGGATGATCAGCGAGTCACTGGCCGATTTCCTCGATCCGGCAGACAGCACTAAAACCGTTGAGGGTTACCCCGCACCGCAGCGTGCCGTATTGATTGCGCGTAAACCTTGAGATAAAAAAAGACCCCTGTTAATGGCAGGGGCCTGGTACGAGCAAGCATCATATTGGGCGACATGATGCGCGGTAAAAATCGTTTTCAGCGGTGATGGTCGTGGATCTTCTTTTTCATCGCCGCCACTGAATTTCCGTCAACGCCGTAGCGGGCATATTCATCCGCGCTGGCATCTGAAGACATCGATAATCCTGTATTGCGATAACGCATTGGCGATGCTGTCCAGCAACCTGCCGAACTGTGCACCTCTTTCACACCCGCAGTGAGAAAGCGTTCGAGGTTTTCAGGACGTACCCCCGCACCCGCCATAATGATTGGAACACCGGATCGGTCATTTAGTTCCCGAATAATTGAAAGACCTTTTTCCGCCGACGCTTGCTGCCCGGAAGTCAGAATGCGCGCGACACCCAATTCTGCCAATATATCAAAGGCTTGTCGCGGTTCAGCACACATGTCAAAGGCGCGATGAAAAGTGACCGCCATTCCCTGCGCAGCGGCCATTACCTTGCGCATTCGCGCCTGATCCACACCCCCATCCTCATCAAGGATGCCGATAACCAACCCCGGGAAACCAAGCTCACGCAGAAAGTGGATATCTTCCAACATGGCGGAAAACTCATCATCGCGATAACAAAAATCGCCGCCGCGCGGACGGATAATGGGATGCACCGGGATCGTTACAGCCTTGCGAATGGCTTTCAATGCCCCGTAAGAAGGGGTTAAACCGCCCTCTTTCGGTGCAGCGCAAAATTCTATGCGATCGGCCCCATGCTGTTGGGCGATCACCGCGTCATCAACGCCATAGCAACAGATTTCCAGTAATGTCATCACGCCTCCCTTTTTGCACTATGAGGGCAGGTGCACGGCGCCCCACCGCTCACAGCCTTGTCGTTCATTGTTCGCTGGCGACGATCGCCTCAATGGTCCACGGATGAAATTTCACCGTGACTTTACCATCGGTCACCGCCAGCGTCGGGTTGGGTAATCGTTCACGTTCGCCTTTAGGCGAACTTGTTTTCACTGCGATACCTGGCTGGCTCAGCCCTTCATCTGCAATCAGCTCCAGCGCACGGGCATTCAGCGTTTCCGGCGCACCCGGCAAAACAATCTCAATATGCTCCCAGCCTTCGTGGGGGTAGCGTTTTTCACCCGGCCACGGCAGTTCGATAACGTCGAATTGCCAGTGCGCCACGCACACAGGTTCACGCAGTTTGAACAGACAGATAGGACGGCCATTGATCACGTTTTCCGACAGTAGCTCCCCGCACTGCTCAAAACCGCGCCGCCAGCGTTCCGCCGTCGTATTCTGGTGGCAACGCAGGGAGATATGATCGGCGTTTAAGGGTGCAATATTCAGCCCAAGACGGGTAGTCAACTTTTGCAAATCGTCGCTAAAACGCGGCAAATCTTCCGCGATATCCTGCAACTCTTCGAGTGTTTGCCAATGGCTCATAACAGTGCTCGCAAGTCATAACAAAGCCCATAATCTACCGTGTTATGCAGTGCTGACGCCACCGGGCATTTGCAGTATACTCCCGGCTTTATTAAACACCCGGACGCCGCCTCTGCTTTGCGGCGTCCTAAATGTAAGGTATCCCGGTGAATATTCAGGCACTTCTCTCAGAAAAAGTCAGTCAGGCCATGATTGCGGCAGGCGCTCCAGAAGATTGCGAAGCGCAGGTCCGCCAGTCAGCAAAAGTTCAGTTTGGCGACTATCAGGCTAACGGCGTGATGGCAGTTGCAAAAAAACTGGGCATGGCACCGCGACAACTGGCCGAGCAAGTTCTGACCCACCTCTCACTTGACGGGATTGCCAGCAAGGTTGAAATCGCCGGGCCAGGCTTTATCAATATTT
Organism: Kosakonia sp.; assembly: GCF_032052965.1. Classification (GTDB taxonomy): domain Bacteria; phylum Pseudomonadota; class Gammaproteobacteria; order Enterobacterales; family Enterobacteriaceae; genus Kosakonia. The sequence continues at coordinate 67,865 of NZ_DAMBVN010000018.1, read as the reverse complement.
TTCTTGCGCCGACGTTTCTTGCCGAACATGTCAGCGAAGCGCTGAAGTCCGACCGTCTTGGTATTACCCGTCCGCAGCCGCAAACTATCGTTATCGATTATTCCGCGCCAAACGTAGCGAAAGAGATGCACGTCGGCCACCTGCGCTCCACCATTATCGGCGACGCTTCCGTACGTACCCAGGAACTGCTGGGTCATAACGTGATCCGTGCAAACCATGTGGGCGACTGGGGCACCCAGTTCGGTATGCTGATCGCTTACCTGGAATTGCAACAGCAGGAAAATGCGGGCGAGATGGCACTGGCGGATCTCGAAGGGTTCTACCGCGAAGCGAAAAAGCACTACGATGAAGATGCCGAATTTGCCGAACGTGCGCGCGGCTACGTGGTGAAACTGCAGGGCGGCGACGCGTACTGCCGCGAAATGTGGCGTAAACTGGTCGACATCACCATGAGTCAGAATCAGAAAACGTACGAGCGTCTGAACGTCACCTTGACCCGCAAAGATGTGATGGGTGAAAGCTTATATAACCCTATGTTGCCGGGTATCGTTGCAGATCTACGGGAAAAAGGTCTGGCAGTGGAAAGCGAAGGTGCCACTGTGGTGTTCCTGGATGAATACCAGAACAAAGAAGGCGAACCGATGGGCGTCATCATCCAGAAAAAAGATGGCGGCTACCTCTACACCACAACCGATATCGCCTGCGCGAAGTACCGTTATGAAACGCTGCATGCCGACCGCGTGCTTTACTACATTGACTCCCGCCAGCACCAGCATCTGATGCAGGCCTGGACGATTGTGCGTAAAGCCGGGTATGTGCCAGATTCCGTGCCGCTGGAACACCACATGTTCGGCATGATGCTGGGTAAAGACGGCAAGCCGTTTAAAACCCGCGCAGGTGGGACAGTAAAACTTTCCGATCTGCTGGATGAAGCGCTGGAACGCGCTCGTCGCCTTGTCGCTGAGAAAAACCCGGATATGCCAGCCGATGAGCTGGAAAAACTGGCGAACGCAGTAGGTATCGGCGCAGTAAAATATGCTGATCTGTCGAAAAACCGCACCACCGACTATGTGTTCGACTGGGATAATATGCTGGCGTTTGAAGGCAATACCGCACCCTACATGCAATACGCTTATACGCGTGTGCTGTCAGTGTTCCGTAAAGCGGGTGTTGAAGAAAGTATTCTGGAAAATGCGCCCGTACTGATCAACGAAGAGCGCGAGTCACAACTGGCTGCCCGCCTGTTGCAGTTCGAAGAGACGCTGAATGTCGTGGCGCGCGAAGGGACTCCGCACGTTATGTGCGCCTATCTGTACGATCTGGCCGGGCTGTTCTCTGGTTTTTACGAGCACTGCCCAATCCTCAGTGCGGAAAGCGATGAAGTGCGTCTGAGCCGACTGAAGTTGGCACAGTTGACGGCGAAGACCCTGAAACTGGGGCTGGATACGTTGGGTATCGAAACGGTGGAACGCATGTAATCGTTGCCGCCGGCAGTAACCGACCCGGCAAAAACGCACTTGCCTCATCAGGCATAAAAAACCCCGGCTACCCGGGGTTTTTCTTTTTTGCATCGTCAGAAATACTTACGCAAATATTCCGTCAGACACAGCATTGCCATCGCCTGCCCGTATGGCATCGAGGTCAGCGGGATCTGACGATAGAATTCCAAATCGCTGCCCATACCGGTACCAAACGAAACCTGCAACAATTCCCCTTCCGGCGAAATATGGCCAACAATGGCTTTTACCGCTTTTTCAGCCACTTCCGTGTAATCAGCACTGATATAACGCTTGCGCAACGCTTTCAAAATCCCGTAGGCAAACCCGGCTGTTGCCGAGGCTTCCAGATAGGAGTCGGCATCGTCCAGCAAGGTATGCCACAGCCCGCTTTCATGCTGGCATTTCGCCAGCGCGGCGATTTGCGCATTCAGGACCTGCACGAGATAGCGGCGCACGGCGTTGTTTTCTGGCAGATCCACCAGCTCCAGGAAGTCCGGGATCACAATGGTCAGCCAGCTGTTACCACGCGCCCAGCGAGCACTGGCAAAGTTATGATTACCGTCGTAATTCCAGCCGTGGAACCAAAGTCCGCTCTGCCGATCCATCAGGTTCTGTACATGCAGAAGGAACTGATATACCGCCTCTTCCACATAGTCGGGGCGATGGAGTAACTTACCGATTTTCGCCAGCGGCAGTACCGTCATCATCAGTGTGTCATCCCACATCTGCTGATGGTTTTCCTCCGCCAGGGTAATGTGCTGCATGCCGCCATGTTCCGTGCGTGGCATCTCATTCATTGCCCACTCGGCCCAGGTTTCCAGCCAGGGCAGGTAGCTCGGGTTACCAGTTTCCTCGTAGCGATACGCCAGCGTCAGGAACGGTGCCATGGTGTTGACGTTCTTGGTGGTTGCCCCCTCGGCAAAACGGTCAGCGAACCAGCTATCGATCACGTCGCGAATGGTTTCATCACCCGTCTGGCGGTAGTACTGATACATGCCATACAGGCCCACACCGTGTGTCCATTCCCAGCCAGCCCAGCCTTTGGTATCAATCACCCGCCCATCGTCGAGACGCAGTAAAAACTCGCCGGTGTTATCGTGAATATTGACCAGGTTATGCGTGATTTTTCGGATCAACGCTTTCAGTTCATCACGGGCGATAAAACGCTCTGGCTGACGTAATAACGGGCTGTGTTTGACAGGCCAAACCTTCATATTAGTAACCTCAGTTGTAAGTCGATTTCAGCGACGCGCCTTTTTTGAGCGCCGGCGCGGCAGGTTTATTTCGATTCAGGTAGCCAATGTTGTTATTCCCCCACAGGGACTCATAGGGCATACCCGCCAGCATTTCGACGGTTTCACGGGCCTCTGGTGTAATGCTTTCCGGCATACTCCGGCCGCTCTGGCGCATTTTGGCTGTCTCTTCACGCAGTACACTGTGGGTTTTCAGGTTCAGTTTAAAGCGCAGGGAGACAAGGAAACCGCAGCACAGCACCAGGATAGTGCCGAAGCACATGATCATCAGGATGGTATGACTGACTTCCGGTGCCTGTATTTTCTGGCCGGAAACAAAACCAGACGCCTGCATTACGATCCCCACCAGCATCACAGCGCCCGCCTGAGACGCTTTGCGCGTCAGGGTCATAATCCCGGCAAAAATCCCTTCGCGACGCTGGCCTGTCACTACTTCGTCAATATCAGCAATGTAGGTGTATGTGTTCCACGGTACATAGTTGATGCCACCACGCCCCAGGCCCGCAACGGCAGAAACCAGCAGCAACAGCGAGTAAACGTCACTCAGCCCAGCGTAGTAGAGCACGCCATAAGAGGCGGCGCTCAGGCCAAACAGCACGACCACCATGCGGTATGAAGGCGCGGGTCCAAAACGGATACACAGCGGGATCATGGCAATCACGGCGATAAACTGGAAAATCGCCATCGTACCCAGCAGGTTAGAAGCGAGAGACGCTTCCTGCATCAGCACAAATACCACGTAATAGGTGAATACGGCATTAAATACGTCCTGCGCGATATACCCGCCAAGGTACATACCCAGATGCTGGCGGAAAATCTTAATACGTAACGTTGAGCTGAGTTCAACAAACAGGCGGCTCAGGCTCTGACCCAGCGTCAGGCTCTTTTTCTCCTCTTCTGCACGCAGTGCCGCTTCCGTCCACTCTTCACGTGGGCGCTCCCAGGTGAAACACCAGACGAAGGTCAGCATCAACGCACAAAGCACAGAGAACACCAGGCTGGCGTAGAAGAAGGAGATGGGGTTTTCTTTGCCGAAATGGGTCAGCAAAACACCCGGCAGGAACGAGGCCAGGATCGCTGACATCTGCGCCATAGAAATACGCGCGCCAGAGAATTTGGTTTTCTGTTTAAAGTCATCGGTCATCTCCGGTACCAGCGTTTCATACGGTACCAGGATCATGGTGTAAACCACATCAAACAGCAGGTAGGTCAGCAGGTAGTACCAGAAACTCATGTCCCCTACCCACATGATGGAGTAGCTGAACACGCATGGAATACCCAGCAGAATAAAGAACTTGCGACGACCAAAGCGTTTACCCAGCCAGGTCGTGCCAAAGTTATCGGTTAAAAAGCCCATCAACGGACTGACCACCGCATCCAACACCCTGGCGGTGGCAAAGATAAATGTTGCCTCAATGGGCGTCAGGCCGCAGAAGGTCGTGTAGAAATAAAGTAACCATGCTGCGGTCAACGCGGTGGTACCCGCCCCCAGAAAGTCACCTGAACCGTAGGCGAGGTAATTAGCCAATCCTATTTTTCGTGTTTTCATTGCCGTCAACCCTTTTCATTATTGGGACCTCTGGCATTACGGCTGCGCCAAAGGAAAATCTTACATGGCTAAAGTAAGAGGATGTGCAAGTGGAAACCTTTCTGTTTTTGCCAGCAGGACATGACAAATGGCAATAATGCAAAGGGTGCCGTTACGCGCTTCACCGATTTATAAAACAGTGTTTCTTTTGCATCAAAAGGACGGGTCAGAAATGAGAGCCATACGTCAAAATCCCGCCGGGCGACGGGATTATTTGTTTAAAAAAGACGCTAGCTTACTGAGAGGGTTGACAGCGAGACGGTTAACCGTTTTGGGCGGGCTGACGATAATTCACAATAACCTGATTACTCTGCACTTTTAAGGCGGGCATCAGCCGACCACCGCCAGGCACTTCCCAGACAAAGCGTAACGGTTCAGTGGCCGGAACACCGGTAAAACCGAGCGTTGTGCCGCTCTGGCCGTCCAGCGCAACACAGCGGGTTTGTGAACAGAGACGGACAATCAACCCGGCTGGCGTCGGGCCATTCAACTCATACCGCCAGGCAACCAGCGTCATCAGGCCGTTAACCGGCTGAGAAGAAGCCAGTGGCGCGGACGAGGCGGCCACGCCACGGTGGTTCAGTGTGACGCCGATACTGCTGGCCTGCCACGCCCCCTCTCCGGCAGCGTGGGCCAACAATGGTAATGCGAACAGCCAGGCCAGATAACGCATTATTTGCCTCCAATCGTGGCTGTCATGCGGATATTACGGTTATCCGACATTTCCATATTCGACAGTACGACCAGCTGCGGCAGGCTACGGCGTAAGAAGCGAGCCAGTAACGGACGCAGGGCATGGTTTACCAGCAGTACCGGCGGCGCGCCAAGCATCTCCTGGCGGGTAAGTGCTTCCTGCGTCTGCTCAAGCAAACGGTCTGCCAGGCCAGGCTCCAGGCCGCCACCACCCTGCAGTGCCTGCAGCAGCAAGCGTTCCAGCGGGGTATCGAGGCCAATCACCTGCACTTCATCGGTGCCCGGGAACCACTGCTGGGTAATCGCACGGCCCAGCGCGACGCGTACCACCGAGGTGAGCTCATGCGGATCGTTTTGCATCGGCGCGTGTTCCGCCAGCGTTTCCAGAATGGTGCGCATATCGCGAATTGGCACTTTCTCGGCCAGCAGATTTTGCAGCACTTTGTGCAGCGTGGTCAGCGTGACCACGCCCGGTACGAGATCCTCGGTCAGTTTAGGCATCTCCTGTGTGACGCGATCAAGCAACTGCTGTGCTTCCTGGCGACCAAACAGCTCTGAAGAAAACTGACCAATCAAGTGGTTGAGATGGGTTGCCACCACGGTACTGGCTTCCACTACGGTAAAGCCCTGAATCTGCGCCTGTTCTTTGAGTGCGCTCTCGATCCAGATTGCCGTCAGGCCAAAGGCCGGATCGACAGTTTGTTCACCCGGCAATGTCCCCGCCGCGGTGCCTGGGTTAATCGCCAGCCAGCGCCCCGGATACGCATCGCCGCTGCCAATTTCCACCCCTTTCATCAGAATGCGATAGCGTGCCGGCGGCAGGTCCATATTGTCGCGGATGTGCACCACCGGCGGCAGGAAGCCCATATCCTGCGCAAATTTCTTACGAATACTGCGAATACGCCCCAGCAATTCACCATCCTGCTGGAAGTCCACCATCGGAATAAGACGGTAGCCGACTTCCATACCCAGAGAATCTTCCAGCTGCACATCGCCCCAGGTGGCTTCTACGGCCTGGGTGTTTTCCGGCAGTTTCACCGGTTCTGCGGCGGCGGGCGCTTGCTGCTCTTTACCACGCAACCACCAGGCCAGTCCCAGCAGCGCCGCCGTAAACAGCAGGAAAACCAGGTTTGGCATGCCCGGCACCATGCCCAGCAGACCGAGAACACCGGCGCTCAGCAACATCACGCGCGGGTTGGTAAACAGCTGGCCGACCATCTGCTGACCGACGTCTTCATCGGTTGCAACGCGAGTAACGATAACACCCGCCGCGGTAGAGATAACCAGCGCCGGAATTTGCGCAACCAGGCCGTCACCGATGGTCAGCAGGGTGTAGCTTTCCGCCGCATCGCCCATCGATAAACCGTGTTGCAGAACCCCGACCAGCAGCCCGCCGATGACGTTAATCACCATGATCAGGATACCGGCGACGGCGTCACCGCGAACGAACTTACTCGCACCGTCCATTGAACCGTAGAAATCAGCTTCCTGGGTTACTTCGGAACGGCGGCGTTTCGCTTCATCTTCGCCGATAATCCCGGCGTTGAGGTCCGCATCGATCGCCATCTGTTTGCCTGGCATCCCGTCAAGTACGAAACGCGCGCCGACTTCAGCAATACGCCCAGCACCTTTGGTGATTACCATGAAGTTGATGATCACGAGGATGATGAACACCACAATACCGATGGCGAAGTTACCGCCCACAAGGAAGTGGCCGAAGGCTTCAACCACACGGCCTGCCGCGGCAGAGCCGGTATGCCCTTCCATCAGGATGATACGCGTTGAGGCAACGTTCAGTGCCAGGCGCAGCAAGGTCGTAAACAGCAGAATGGTAGGGAATGCGGCAAACTCCAGAGTCTTCTGGGTAAACATTGCCACTAACAGCACCATGATGGACAGGGCGATGTTAAAGGTAAACAGCAGATCGAGGACAAACGCTGGCAGCGGCAGCACCATCATCGACAAAATCAGCATGATGAGCACCGGCCCGGCAAGTACCTGCCACTGGGTCGATTTCAGATTGCTGGGCAGACGCAGCATTGCTACCAGATTAGCCATCAGTGTCCTTCTCGTTCAAGAAATCCAGCGCCTCTGGCACCGGAAGGTTTTCAGGTTTAACAGGGCGTTGGCCGCCAGACAAACGCCAGCGTTTCAACTGCCATACCCACGCCAGTACTTCGGCTACCGCCGCGTACAGCTGGCCAGGGATTTGCTGACCAATCTCAGCATGACGATAGAGCGCACGCGCCAGCGGCGGGGCTTCAAGAATCGGCACGCGATTTTCTGTACCCAACTCACGAATGCGCAGTGCGACCAGGCCCTGCCCTTTCGCCACCACTTTCGGCGCACTCATTTTATTCTCGTCATATTGCAGCGCGACGGAGTAATGCGTCGGGTTAGTCACTATAACGTCAGCCTTCGGCACATCGGCCATCATGCGACGGCGCGCCGCCGCGCGCTGCATCTGGCGAATACGACCTTTCACATGCGGGTCGCCTTCGCTCTGTTTGAACTCATCACGGATATCCTGGCGTGACATCCGCAGTTTTTTCAGGTGGCTGTAGATCTGCCAGAACACGTCAAACCCCACCATCGGGATAATGCTCAGAGCCACCAGCAGTGCACAAAGTCCGGCCAGATTGAGTGCATTCGCCATGGCTTTAGAAGGCGACTCACTCATTAAACGCATCATGTCCGGCCAGTGGTGCCACAGGAACAAACCGGCAACGCCCCCCATAAACAATGCTTTCATCAGCGCTTTTACCAGCTCCGCGCCCACCTGCCCGGAAAACAGTCGCTTGATGCCGCTTAACGGGTTCAGTTTGGAAAACTGAAACGCCAGCGATTTGGTGCTGAACACCAGGCCGCCCAACATCACGGGCGCAATCAACGCGATAATCACCACGCCAGTGAGCAGAGGCAACATCGCGAGAAGTGCGTTTTTCAGCATGATGATAATTTGCGCCAGTACCAGGTTTTCGTCGTTGACGATACCGTGGTCAAAGCGCAGGCCGGTTGACAGGACAATCGACAACCGACGGCCAAACGACTCGCCGCCAAACCACAGGATGCAGATACCCGCCAGCATGATCAGAATCGATGTCAGCTCTTTCGATCGGGGGATCTGCCCTTCTTCGCGCGCCTTTTCTAGTCGGTGCGCTGTGGGGGCTTCTGTTTTGTCGTCGCTGTCTTCAGAGGCCACGGCGTACATCCAGGGGTTGCAGGTTTGATGACATATTGCCAGAGTCAACGCCGTCTAATGGGCAGAGTAAGGCACAAAAACGGGGGGTTTTCGCCATTTGGGCAGGGAAACATCACGCCATGACGGCGATAAGATATGCAAAAAAAGAAAGGGAAAAGCAAAAGCGGAAAGTTTTAGTCCTTTCCACTTTTTTATAACATGCTGTTTTACAAACCTAATCCTTCATAAGAACATGAAGGATTAGGTGCAAATCAGAAACCGAGGCTATCGAGCAGATCGTCGACCTGATCCTGGCTCGCTACCACACCGGCTTTGGTCGCATCGAGTTGCGGCCCGTTGAGCAGGCTGTCGTTTTCACGTTTCGGACGCGCACTTTGATCCGGAATGTTTTCCAGCAGAACCATCAGCAGTTGACGTTCGATCTCCTGGACCACATCCATCATACGTTTGATAACCTGACCGGTCAGATCCTGGAAATCCTGCGCCATCATAATGTCCAACAGCTGCGCGTTGGTGAAGCTGGTGTGATCCGGTACTTCACCCAAGTACTTACGGGTATCCGTCACCAGTTCACGCGCGTCCGCCAGTTCGATTGGGTTTTCAAACCACTCGTCCCAACGTTTAGTCAGCGCTTTCGCACCGCGCTCCATCTCATCCTGATGCGGCTGAGAGGCTTCGACGCTATTCAACGCACGCTCTGCAGCCTGCGCAGTCATCTGTACGACGTAATCCAGACGGTCACGAGCATCGGGAATCGCTTCCGCTGCTTCAGCAATCGCCTGATCAAGGCCTAATTCACGCAGACTGTCGCGCAACATGCGCGTTAAACTGCCTATCCGGGCAATAATGTCGGAGGGTGAATGTTCATCCGCTGGTTTAATTGAAGGTTGAATCATTTATCCAGTCCTCACATGCCAAGTTTCTCGAAGATCTTACCGAGTTTCTCTTCCAGGGTTGCAGCGGTAAACGGTTTCACCACGTAGCCGCTCGCGCCCGCCTGAGCTGCAGCGATGATGTTCTCTTTTTTCGCTTCGGCCGTAACCATCAGCACCGGCATAGAGGCCATATTGCTGTCGGCACGAATGGTTTTCAGCAACTCCAGACCGTCCATGTTAGGCATGTTCCAGTCAGAGATAACAAAACCAAACCCACCGGCCTGGAGTTTATTCAGCGCGTCAACGCCGTCTTCGGCTTCTTCGACGTTGTTGAACCCCAGCTCTTTTAACAGGTTGCGTACGATACGACGCATCGTGGAAAAGTCATCCACAACCAGAAATCTGAGCTCTTTGTCCGCCATAAATTTTTACTCCTAGTTCAAATACGTATTGCCTGTCCGGCACTGATTTTCGCCAACATCTGCTGGCTTACCTGGCTAAGATCGACCACTTCGCTAACGCCACCCATATTGATAGCTTCGCGCGGCATGCCGAACACCACACAACTCGCTTCGTTTTGCGCGATGGTCCAGGCGCCAGCCTGATGCATCGCTAACATTCCGGCCGCGCCGTCGTTGCCCATCCCCGTGAGAATAACTCCCACGGCGTTGCGCCCGGCGAATTTCGCTACCGAATGAAACAGCACATCCACGGAAGGACGATGCCGGTTAACCGGCGGCCCGTCATGGATCTTAATTTGATAGTTCGCTCCACTGCGCGCCAGCTCCATATGTCGGTCGCCGGGGGCAATGTAGGCATGGCCAGGCAATACGCGCTCACCATCTTCCGCCTCTTTAACGCTGATCTGACACAGCTTGTTCAGACGTTCTGCAAAAGAGCGAGTGAATCCCGGCGGCATGTGCTGAGTGATAAGAATACCCGGACTTGAGAGCGGCAATGGCTGGAGTACATGACGAATTGCCTCTGTTCCTCCGGTTGACGCGCCAATTACCAGCAATTTTTCCGAGCTCAGCAATGGGCCGGCTTTTAATGTCACCGGTGCGGCCATCGGTTTGTGCGCAGCCAGACGCGCACGCGATGCGGTACGCACTTTCTCAGCGATCATCTCGCTGTAGGCCAGCATACCTTCGCGAATACCGATCTGCGGCTTAGTGACGAAATCAATCGCCCCCAGCTCCAGCGCACGCAGCGTCACTTCCGACCCTTTTCCAGTCAGTGAAGAAACCATCACGACCGGCATCGGGCGTAAGCGCATTAATTTTTCCAGGAAGTCCAGTCCGTCCATGCGCGGCATTTCGACGTCCAGCGTTAACACGTCCGGGTTGAATTTTTTAATTAAATCCCGGGCGACCAACGGATCCGGCGCCGTCGCGACCATTTCCATATCACTGTGGCTATTGATTATTTCTGTCATGATCTGACGCATCAATGCGGAATCATCGACGGACAATACCCTGATTTTACTCATGCTTTATCCTTACTCAGCGCATAAACGGTCTGCCCACGGAGGCTAAACTCGCGCACGAGGTTGCTGAAATTCTCCGAATGCCCGGCAAACAATAATCCGTCCGGCTTAAGCAGCGGAGCAAAACGATGCAGAATGTCCTGTTGCGTCGTTTTATCAAAATAAATCATTACGTTACGGCAGAAAATAGCGTCAAACGGCCCCGGTACGTTGTATTGCTTATCCAGCAAGTTCACGGTCGTGAAATCAACGTAGTTCGCCAGTTCCTGACGTACCCGCACCAGTCCGGCGTGAGGCCCGGTGCCGCGCATGAAATAGCGCTGCATCTGCTGCGGCGAAAGGGTTTTCAGCTCATCCTGGCGATAGATACCGGCACGGGCTTTTTCCAGCACCTCAGTATCGATATCGCTGGCGAACACCTTCCAGCGACCTGGCGCCATTCCGAGCGCGTCAGCAAGCGTAATAGCCAGCGAATAGGGTTCTTCACCCGTCGAAGCGGCGGCACTCCAGACGCGATACTCTCCTGTGCGCTTACGCGCATGTTCAGCCAGTACCGGAAAGTGATGCCCTTCCCGGAAAAATGCAGTGAGGTTGGTGGTCAGCGAGTTAATAAACGCTTGCCACTCGGCGCTATTCTGATTCGCTTCCAGCATGCTCAGATAACGACCGAAATCATCCAGCCCCAGCGTGCGCAAACGGCGGACCAGCCGGTTGTAGACCATGTCACGTTTATGATCGGCGAGGACTATCCCCGCTCGCTGGTATATCAGTTGACAGATCCGACGGAAATGCGCGTCGGACAGCGCGAGGCGCTGAGTCATCTGCTGTAATATTGATGACGTTTGCCCACTGGGCAGTGATGATGTCATAGCGCCTTCTCAACTAGGTTCAGGATGTAACAGGCACGCGCTTTGCCGTGCCACTTCAGGTCTGCCGACCCGCTCTTCATTCTTAAACACTGCCACCAACGCGGTCAGTTTATCCGCCGGGTTTCGTCACGGGCCGGCGGCAGATCTCTTTTCTACACGCGCAGCACCCCGTTGCATCACCCGTTCCATCAGGCTTATGGCATGCGTGTTCTGCCCCGTTTTGCGACGTTATTGCACTGTCGCGGCGGCAGTTTCGCCCATATGTCGTGGTCCAGGGTGACGGCGCAGACGACATCATTCTTCGTCCACACAGCGGCTTCGGGCTTTGTACAGCAGCCATGAAACCGTCGTTAAACCAGGCTTTACTCTCTTCTACCGCCTGCGCACTGCGCTGATGGTTATTTCTACTACGTCCTGTAGATGTGACGTGCTTTCCTTAATTGCTGAGAAAGACAACTTTTTACTGCCAACCTACAACATGCCAAAACACATTCACTTTTTTATTGGGCAACCTGTTCAACATCCCTGCTCTTTTAGGGCGGCAACGTTACCGCCCAGGCACTGCTAAAATGTTTCCCAGTTCGCTTCCTGACCGCCGGACTGCGGGCGGCTTCGCGCCGGGGCCGTCGCCACAGGGGCAGACGCTGGTCGTACCGGTGTGCCGGCTGCCGCTGAGAGGCGGAAAGTGGATACCGCCATCGTCAGCAGGCTGGCTTGTTCTTCCAGGGCGGCCGCTGCGGCGGCCGATTGTTGCACCAGTGAGGCGTTCTGCTGCGTAACGCGATCCATTTCGGATACCGCCAGCGCAACCTGATCGATTCCGCGGCTCTGCTCATCCGAGGCCGATGCGATCTCGCCCATAATGTCGTTTACCCGCGTTACAGCGTTAACAATGTCCAGCATGGTTTCGCCTGCGCTACCGACCAGTACTGATCCGGTATCGACACGGGAGACAGAATCTTCAATTAAAGCTTTAATTTCTTTGGCCGCCTGCGCACTTCTGCTGGCCAGATTACGCACTTCACCGGCTACCACGGCGAACCCACGCCCTTGCTCACCAGCACGTGCAGCTTCAACTGCGGCGTTTAATGCCAGAATATTGGTCTGGAAGGCTATGCCGTCGATAACGCTAATAATGTCGGCGATTTTCTGTGAACTTGTAGCGATTTCATGCATCGTTTTCACTACACCGTCCACCACTTTGCCACCGCGTTCTGCGGTTTCCGAGGCACTCTGCGCCAGCAGCGACGCCTGACGGGCGTTTTCGGCGTTCTGTTTCACCGTGGCCGTTAACTCTTCCATACTGGCTGCGGTCTGCTCCAGCGCGGAAGCCTGCTCTTCAGTGCGCGAAGAGAGATCGTTATTTCCCGCAGCGATTTCACTGGTGCCGGCGTAAATTGCATCAGAACCCTGACGCACATTGGTGACTGTTTCGATCAATGCGTTTTGCATATGATCAACGCTTTGCGCCAGTTCGGTGATCTCGCTGCGTCCGGCAATGGTCAGAGTATGCGCCAGATTACCGCCGGCAATCTCGCGAATATGACGAATAACTGACGACAATGGAGACAATAGAATGCGGCGAATGCCATACCAAACGGCGGTGAGAACAATCACCAGCGCCAGCGCCAGGATTGCCATCTGCCATTTGGCAAAGTTGTAGTCGCTCACGCTTTGTTCCCAGGCGTTGCGATACAAGTTTTCACTTAAGCTTGCATATTTCGCCATCGCCTCACCGAGGGCGTTTTGCATCCCCTGGGTCGGTTGCGCCATAAATGCGTTCATATTGCCGCTTTCAAGGAACTGGACCAGTTCAGTGAGGGCGGCGTTATAGGTACGGTACTTATCGTCCAGCGTCTGGCGGGCAGCGTCCATCTCTGGCAACGAGGGCAATGCACGGAAAGCGTCATAATGCTTCGCCGCCTCTGTCAGAGAATTTTTCGCGCTGTTGAGCAGATCGATTTTCGCACTGCTCTGCTGGTTGCTGGGATCCAACAACATACGCGCGGAAGAGCGACTGAGGTTAATGCGGGTTTGCAGCATCAGTTCCCAGGCTTTGCCCAGTTCGGTTTGTTGCATGCGCAGATCATTGGAGACGGCAAAGCTCTGCTGATTTTGCTTAAGCGAGGAGAAAAAAAGCCCGCCAGAAACGAGTTGCAGCAGGGCAAACACCAGCAACACGCTCATAAGCATTGTAACGACGCGGATACGGTTCAACATACAACACCTTCTTGATAAGTTCTTAACGGTGTTATCGGCATCCGATGAGGGAACTTTACATTTGCGAAAGGGAATTAAATTACTGCTTAAAAAGCGATATCCACGGTCAACGTATCGCTGTAGGTTCCCCCCGGCGGCGTGGTCTGCGTCGTTAACACTTTTGCGGTGTAGTTATAGGTTCGTAACAGCCCATCGGTGCTGATCTGCGTTGACACGCCGCTTGACCAGCGCTCCGCTCCCACGCTGCCCCAGCGCGAAGTGGTGGCACCTTTATAGATGTCGTAGCTCAGTCGGTTACTGCCGCTGGCCATATTGCGCACGCTGCCGCTGGCATACGCGCCATTATTAATGCCGACGGTATAAGTACTGCCTTTCGTGCAGGTAATGGCAATAGATTGCGAGACGGTTGGAAAGTTACGCACCAGCGGCGCACTGCCAAAATTGACGTTTGGCGCGCTGATCGTCGAACAGTCATTTGTAATCGTCATGTTCAGTTGCAGGCTGGTGGCTACCGTACCGGTTTGAGGCGAACCGCATAAGCCCCCCGCACCCGCCGCGCAAACGTTATAGGCGACGTTGAAATTCAGGGTCACTTGATAGGGTCCGGCGCTGACATTTTGCCCTGCCACGGTTTGAAAATAGAGCGGCAGGGTATAGGTTTTACTTCCCAGCAGCGCCAGCAGAACGGATCCGCTCCAGGTATAACTGTTGCCGGTAATGGTCGCTTCGCTGTTCGCGGGGCATCCGGACTGTCCGCAAACCCGTACCGGTATGATATCGGTTACCGTCGTATCATCGGTACGTTTCAGGGTTCCGCGGTTGGCGGCGGTGGCCGATGCCCCCGTCAGCGTCAGGGTGACGGAATCATTGGTTAGCACGTTCAGCGCCGCATCGCATTTGACGATCAGGTTCGCGGTTGTGGTTTGTGCAGTACTGTTCAGTACAAATGACGTGACAGTACCGAAAGCGCCATTCGTGGTGCTAACGGTGCAGGCCGACCAGACCTGCGTTGAACTGAATAACAGCACAAGCAACAACAGTCGGCGCATTAGGGGCTCCTCTTACAGGTTAACGGCCCGTATGTCTGCAGTTTATGTTCGGGGTTGGCCATCAGGCTAAAACGGGTATCACAGCGGGAACCATCCGGCATACGCACATGCAGCACATTCACCGCATCGAGATTTTCCAGCCAGGCAATGCCGTCGTAACCGACAAGGGCATCCACGTTGCCGGGGCGCGACACCAGGCTGGCGACAGGGAGCGCTTCCCCCGCCTCATCATGCAAAATGACGCTGGCAACACGCGACTCTTGCATCGGAAATTCAACCAGATAGCCACTGTGACGGCGCAACGCGACTCTGCGTTCGGTATCCATGATCCGCGTATCTGCCGGAAGGTTAAGCGTATCGATACTGTAGCTGGCCGGATAATAAGCCGAGACGCCGCTCACCAGCAGATAACCATTACGGTCTGTTTCACCCACGGGTTGATTCTCATAATTCACTGGTACCCCGGCACGACCGCTGGTACTCACCACTGCAAAGGCGTCATTGATTCGGTTGGCGGCAAACCACTCGCCGTCCATCAGCACCACCGCGCCGAGCGCTTCGCCCCACCAGGTCATCATATTATTTTCGCCATAACCGCCGCCCTGAAGTTCAACATTATTATTGCGCCACCCCAGCGTGCCTTGTTGATACGTACGTGACTGGGACTGATTGGCCAGCGCCATGTTCCCGCTGAAACCGCCATCCGTGGGCATGGCATGGTTGTAGTTAATTCGTTGAGTCGAGCCAGCATCAGGCGTTTTCTCCATACTGACGGCTGCGTTGTCGCTGTCACCGATCGGGATCTGCAGCGACATGGCGAAAGTCCAGTCGCCCTGTTGGTTATCACGGCTGGCGGCCAGATAGAGACTGCTGCTTCCCCACAGGTTGCGACTCCACGACAAGTTCAACAGTTCAGTTCGGCTGTTGTCGAAACTGCGTACGCCAATCCACGCCGCGCCGACGTTACCGTAATCCCCCATATTAAATGTCAGCGAATACTGATCAGTGTTGCGACTTAAGCTGGCGAAGATGTGCTGGCTGGAGCCGGTGCGCATGTCACGCTCTCGGTTATAACTGGCACGTTGATCGTAAAGTGCCAGATTGCCGAATTCTCGGGTGCGACGGCTGTGCTGGGTGCTGACGCTAAACAGACTGGCGTTGTATTGATAGCCCCAGTTACGTTGATTACCGCGATCGCTAAACATCTGGCTCTGTGTCCACGCACCGTTAACAACCCCGAGCCGGCCCAGTTTGACGACCGCTCCAGCGCCGCCAAGCGCGAGCGACTCGGCCGCCTCGGCATGGCCTTCAAGCGTCAGGTAGTCCGTTAAGCCATAGCGGTACGAGCCGCTTGCCACCAGCGGCCCATAGTCAAAATTATCAATGCCATAATTGCGCCGCAGCGAGCCAACCGTCACAGCACCATCACTCAGGCCCGCTTTCAACAAGTCGCTGGCCACATAAAATGGCAATGTGGTGCTGACCTGGCGGCCCAGTGCGTCGGTGGTGACCAGCACGGCATCGCCCGCCCCGTTGATATAGGGCATATTGGTCAGGGTGAATGGCCCCGGCTGAAGTTGCGTATTCCCGGCGCGATAACCGTTGATAAAAACATCCACGGAGGTCGGTACTGCCGCTTCACCAGAGAAAGCGGGAAGCGGCCAGGTCACCAGATCCGGGCGCAGTGAAAAATCGCGGCCAAAACTGATGCCGCCAACACGCACACTACTGCTCCAGCTCAATGCATCAGATATCACATCCCCGAGATTCCACTCAGTCGCGTCATCTTCATTAGTAAAGGTCACTGTAGAGTCATAACGGATGTAACCCTCTTTTTGTCGCAGATCGCCGGAAAGCGTCTTTCGCCAGGATCCGGTGGAAGAGAGTACCCCGTTATCCTTGAAATACCGAAACTCATGCCATAACGCCGCCTGTGTTCCAATATGTTCTGTGGTGCTGGAGTAGATGTCGTAGTTGATTAACGCGCCCTGGCCGTAATGCAACGAGCTACGCCCGACCCCGGTATTAAAGGCGGTCAAACGCTCAGGCACCCATGCCGACGGGACCGACAACATTAATCGTTGCCGCTCACTATCATACTCCGTTCGCACTTCCGGCCAGGCCGACACATTCACGTCACCTTGTGGAACATGTTCCGCGGCCAGCCCTGCCCGCAGCAAATCCGCACTGGATACATAAAACTGGTGTTGCCGCTGGATCACCGGCACCACCTGCTGCGTATCGTAATGGTTGATAACCAAACTGAGATGAAACACAGCCTGTTCATTGATTGCACGTGCATCTGGCGGCGGCGGTAAGGCATCATCGCCCTCTTCCGCGCATGCCCACTGCAATGGCAGCATCAATGTGACAGCCAGAATCAGTTGCCTGCGGACGACTGCCATTCGCTATCCCTGGCATTGATCGTCGCCTTCATCTCTGCTGGACGTGTCACCCCGGCGGGTAATGGCCAGCTTCTTGTGCTGTGTGGTAACACATACCCTAATAACCCATCGGCAACCTGATGCGTCTGCCCGCCCTGACGCGCTGTCACTTTACTTAAACGAACGTGCACATTCCCGGTATTGCGAACCTCCAGCGCGGGCTTACCGTCGGCGCGCACCACACGCCAGCTTAAGTTCTGCGTGTCCACGAGGGCATGGTGTGCACCCTGGGCATAGGTGATCATCCCCTGGCCATAAACAAACAATGGTATGGAGTAACGCATTTGCAGCTTCAGGCCAATTTTCGGCGTGGCGGGATCGTCGGGTTGCGGTATTTCATCCACGATAATGCGGTATGCCTGTTCAACGCCCGCCGGAATTTTCCCCTGCTTAATTAACCGAATCAGCTGCTTACTGCCCTTTTCAATCCGCACGATGGGTGGACTGGCAACCACATCACTTTGCTGCTGGTAACGTTCAAGCCCACCATCCTGGCGCCAACGTACAATCCGCACCTGCATGGTAGTGGGCGTTTCCCCCTGGTTCTGGATCCATAACTCGCTGGCGTTGGTGTTGCTTGCCATCCACGGATCAATCGGCCAAAGCAAAATGGTCGCTGCCGCCTGTGCCCTGGGTACGACCAGCGTTAGCAACAGCGCGGCTGCCAGCAATGATCCCACCGTCCGGTTAGACAAGATGGCTTTCATGCACTTCTCCCTTATTACCATGACAAGGTCACAGTGAGTTGATCGGTATAGGTTCCCGCCGGGCTGAAGCCGGTCAGTGTCGCGGCGCCGAAGATGGCTAATGCGATATTGTTGCTGTCGGTATAGGCGACAGAGACGGCCTGGTTAACGCCAATTTCTGTGTTAGCCGCCAGGGTACTGCTGCGGTAAAGCCGGTAAGGCACGCGTTCGGTGCCGCCCGTACGTTGCATATTCCTTACCGTTGAATAGTTCGCCCCCCCATTGATACTCATGCTGAGCGTGACGCCAGGGGTACATCCCAGCGACAGCGAGGCATTAGGTACAAAACTGGTAGTCACCTGGCCGGTTTGTACGCCGCTGCGGGTACCAAAATTGAGCGAGCCCAGTACACCGCCGCTGCCACTGACCACCGCGCAGCCCGGCGCTATCGTTGCGCCCACGGTGAAGGTCTGCGAGGTCACCGCAAGCGCCTGCTGTTGCGCCAGCATCCCTAACAGTATCAGCCCTGAAATCGCGCGCAGGCATCCCCCGCTTCCGCGAAGGGAAGCGTCAGCGTCAACAGACGTCATGTGAGGAGAATTAGTACGTTACGCTCACGTTAATCGTATCGGTGTAGGTGCCCGGTACCACACTCACACTGTTACCCCCGCCAGTTATCCGGCCAAAGAGGGTGTAGTTATCTACTCCGCCCGTTGTCGATGCGCGGGGGATCGTGGTGTTGTTGGCAATAACGTTGCTGAAGCCGCTGTCGCTGTAGAGGCTGTACGCCACACCCTGGGTGGTGTTAGCCGCGTTGACCAGGTAGCGCGCGGGCGTACCTGGCGTACCGACGACGGTACCCGGCGCGGTTGAGTTGGTATTGCCGGTGATCTGCACGGTGTAATCTGTGGTGGTGCACTGGATGCCGAAGCTGTTACCGCCACTGGCCCCGGTTAACTGGGTGGTGAGTTGCGAGAAGGTCGCGGGATGGGTACCAAAGTCGAGGGTACCAAAATTAATACCATTCTGACTGGGAGACCCGTTGATCAGGCAGCCGTTCGTCAATGTCAATGTCGCACCGATGGTACCACTGCTGGTCACCGCCCGAGCTTGTTGCCCGGCCATCACTAGCACTCCACTTGCAAGGACAAGAAGAAGTTTTCTGTTCATCGTCGCCTCCGGTAATGAAGCGTGCTGTTCATCTTGAAGTGAAAGTACCACCCGAAAAACACGCAAGAAATCAAAGTTCAGAGCAGGAATATCAGAAATTTAGTTTATGCGTAGCGGTTCAACCACTTATGTTGCTGAGGCTATTGCAACGCGCGGCTTTGCTTTTTAATGCTGTTAAATCAATAAATTAGAACAGAAAAACAGCATCGAAATGGGTTTGTGCAAAGGATATATGGATTAATATGTGATAAATGTCTCAAAATATTACGGATGGTAAATGAATTTTCCACCGTGTATTCAGCGGTAAGCAGAGGAGGATGCAGGATATTTTTTGCAGAGCAGCCAAAGAAAAGCGGGTGAAACTGTGTTCACCCGCCTGATTATTTCGAATTACGCTACGTGAGAAGTCGCGATGTCGAGCAGCGCCATTTCATCGCTGTTCAGCAGTTTTTCGATATTCACCAGAATCAGCATACGGTCGCCCAGTGCGCCGAGGCCAGTGAGGTATTCTGTCGACAGGGTGACGGCGAATTCCGGTGCCGGACGAATCTGGTCTGATGCCAGAGACAGCACGTCAGACACGCCATCCACAACAATACCAACAACACGCTGGCCGAGATTCAGCACGATAACAACGGTGTTATCGTCATACTCAACGTCGCCCTGGCTGAACTTCACGCGCAGGTCAACAATCGGCACAATCACGCCACGCAGGTTGGTGACACCTTTGATAAAGTCGGGGGTATTGGCGATACGGGTCACCTGATCATAGCCACGAATTTCCTGAACTTTGAGAATATCGATACCGTATTCTTCATCGCCCAGCGTAAATACCAGGAATTCCTGACCTGATGGCTCGCCCGCCAGTTTTGCTACATTACTCATACCGGTCATGTTTTATACCTTCTTAACTAAATCAGGCGGCTGTGTGCGCCATACGATGTTCACGATTCAAGCCCTGCAGCGCCGATACGTCGACAATCAGCGCGACGCTACCATCACCGAGGATAGTGGCCGCAGAAATACCCGGCACTTTGCGATAGTTACTTTCCAGGTTTTTCACTACGACCTGGTGCTGACCGATCAGTTGGTCAACCAGCAGGGCATAGCGGCGACCGGCGCTTTGCAGGATAACAACAATCCCCTGCGTGGCTTCGGTTTTGGCACCCATAACGTCAAACACTTTCCACAGTTCCACCAGCGGCAGGTATTCACCGCGCACTTCCAGTACACGCTCGCCACCCGCCAGCGGATGCAGATCTTCTTCGCGCGGCTGCAGAGATTCCATCACCGCATTCAGCGGCAGAATGAAGACTTCGTCATTCACTTTCACTGACATACCATCGAGGATGGCCAGCGTCAGTGGCAGCAGGATTCGGATGGTTGTGCCCGTACCCTGTTTCGATTTGATTTCAACGTGGCCGCCCATCTCCTGGATGTTACGTTTCACCACGTCCATACCGACGCCACGACCCGACACGTCCGTTACCTGCTCAGCGGTAGAGAAGCCCGGGGCGAAAATCAGCATCCCGACTTCTTCATCAGTCATGTTTTCGTGTACCGCCATCCCCTGCGACAGTGCTTTTGCGAGGATACGGTCACGGTTCAGACCTGCGCCATCATCGGTGACTTCAATGCAGATATTGCCACCCTGGTGTTCAGCAGACAGAATCAGGTTGCCGATCGGCGATTTACCTGCTTCAACACGTTTTTCCGGCGACTCAATACCATGGTCGAGGCTGTTACGCACAAGGTGCGTTAACGGGTCAATAATGCGTTCGATCAGGCTCTTATCCAGTTCAGTCGAGCTCCCTTGCAGGGTTAGCTCTACTTGCTTATCCAGTTTGCTCGCCAGATCGCGAACCAGGCGTGGGAAGCGGCTGAAAACGTATTCCATCGGCATCATACGAATGGACATCACCGATTCCTGCAGGTCACGGGCGTTGCGTTGCAGCTGGCTCATGCTGGTGATCAGATCCCCATGAGTGACCGGATCCAGCTCGTTGGAGCGCTGGGCCAGCATCGACTGGGTAATCACCAGTTCACCGACCAGGTTAATCAACTGGTCGACTTTTTCTACCGCAACACGGATGCTGGTTGATTCACTGGCGCGCGCCGCGGGTTTTTCGCGGCCGGCCGGAGCCTCTTTCGCTACAGCTTTCAGTGCCGGAGCAGCAGCCGGTTTAGCCGCAGGCACCGCAGCCTGCGCGTCTTGCGGCGCGGCCTCAGCAGCGACGGCTTCCGCTTCATCAGCAGGTGCGGCGGCGGGCGCAGCAGCCGTTTTTTCGAATGCAATTTGGTCAGCTTCGATAACGAAGCACAACACCGCAATGATATCGTCTTCACCGACACCGCCATCGAGCGTGACGCTCAGGGTATCGCTCCCTTTTACGACATCGCTCAGCGTACCGAGATTGCTTAACTCCTCTTCCAGCAACCCGACTTCGCTCTCCTTCAGGCGAGAGAGGACAATACGCAGTTTACCGTCGCTTTCAGCGGCCGGTGCGGCAGCGGTTTCAGATTCCAGCGCAGCGGTCTCTACAACAGAGAGTTTCGCGCCGCCTGCGGCCGCGGGAACAACCTCTCCTTTTGCTTCCAACGCCAGCTGGCGCAGAGCATTGCAGATATATTCAAAGCTGGCAGCATCTGGCTCTTGAGAGCTTTTATAGGCGTCGAGCTGTTCCTGCATAATATCTTTGGTTTCCAAAAACAGGTTGATAATGTCGGTGTTGAGCTGCATCTCTCCACGCCGGGCCTCATCAAGAAGGTTTTCCATTAAATGCGTGGTTTCCTGCAAGATGGTGAAGCCAAATGTGCCTGCACCACCTTTAATAGAGTGCGCCGCACGAAAGATGGCGTTGAGCTGTTCGGAATCTGGCGCTTCGGGCACCAGATCCAGCAAGTGTTGTTCCATATCGGCCAACAACTCGTCAGCTTCATCAAAAAATGTCTGATAAAAATCGCTAATATCCATGCTCACGCTATCACCTCGGTTCGGCTTGTGGCGATGTGGAAACTGCTACCGGAGATGCGGGCGCGTTAGCGCCTGCGGCCTCTGGCTGTGAAATCGCGCTTACTGGCGCATTCTGACTTTCGGCGTTTTCATGCAGAATGGCCTCTTCTGCCTGCTTATTAAGAACCAAAAGACTAATTCGGCGGTTGATTGCTTCATCCGGCCCCCTGTCGGCCAGGCGCATGGTTGCTGCCATGCCCACGACCCGCAGGATCTTGCCGTTATCCAGGCCACCCGCAACCAGCTCACGGCGCGACGCATTAGCACGGTCGGCAGAAAGTTCCCAGTTGCTATATCCTTTTTCGCCATTGGCGTAAGGGAAATCATCCGTGTGGCCCGATAAGCTGATCCGGTTAGGGATCCCATTCAGCACTGGCGCAATCGCCCGTAAAATATCACGCATGTAGGGCTCAACTTCCGCGCTGCCGGTCTTAAACATCGGCCGGTTCTGGCTGTCGATAATCTGAATTCTCAGCCCTTCCTGCACCAGGTCTATCTTCAAATGCGGGCGCAATGCGCGCAGTTTCGGATCGGCTTCAATTAACTGGTCCAGGTCACCGCGCAATTTATTCAGGCGCGATTGCTCCATGCGTTTTTTTAAATCATCAATATTGGGCTGTTTTTGCACTTCGCCCTTTTGCTGTGTGTAGTCATCGCCACCGCCCGGTATCGGACTGTCGCTGTTAGAAATTCTCGGCCCACCCGTGACTGCCGTTGCCAGCGGCGTGCGGAAATATTCCGCAATCTGGATGAGTTCTTTCGGGCTGGAGATGGAGATCAACCACATCACCAGGAAGAACGCCATCATCGCCGTCATAAAGTCGGCATAGGCAATCTTCCAGGAACCGTGTGCTCCGCCGCCGTGGCCTTTATGTTTCTTTCGTTTTACAACAACGATGGGATGGGCCTGATTTTTCATGCGTCCTCGGTCGTTGTCTGTTGGTTAGGGTTTCTCACCGCACGCACGTGTTCATCCAGCTCGACAAACGATGGACGCTCACTCGAGTACAACGTTTTACGACCGAACTCAACCGCGATAGGCGGTGCATAACCATTAAGGTTCGACAGCAAAGTGATCTTGACGCACTGCATCATCTTGGCGGTTTCAGCACTCTTCTGGCGTAATACGCTGGCCAGTGGAGAGATAAAACCATACGCCAACAGGATGCCGAGGAACGTCCCCACCATTGCATGCGCGATCAGGGCCCCGAGTTCTGCCGCCGGGCGATCCGCAGACGCCAGTGCATGAACCACCCCCATCACCGCTGCCACGATACCAAACGCCGGAAGAGAATCCCCCACTGCCGCCAGGGCGTTAGCCGGAACTTCAGCTTCACTTTCGTGGGTTTCAATCTCTTCATCCATCAACGCTTCAATTTCGAAGGTATTCATATTGCCGCTGATGATAAGTCGCAGATAATCCACAATAAATTCAAGCATGGTGGCATCCGCCAGAATGCGTGGATAGCTGGCGAAAATCTCGCTCTCTTTCGGGTTCTCAATGTCACGTTCCAGAGAGAACATGCCCTGCTGACGTGATTTCGCCATCAGGCGATAGAGCAGCGCCAACAAATCCATATACATACTTTTGGTGTACTTCGAACGGCGAAAGAGCAAAGGTAACGCTTTCATCGTACCTTTGATGGCTTTACCGTTGTTGCCTACAATGAATGCACCGACACCCGCCCCGCCGATAATGATCAGTTCAGACGGCTGATAAAGTGCCCCAAGGTGCCCGCCGGTCATCATGTAACCACCGAGAACAGCACCAACTACAATCAGGTAACCTAAAACGATAAGCACGACATCATCCTTCTGCTAATGACTAAGGCTAGGGATAAACATTTCAGAGGGTTAACGAATCGGAGGTAAAAAAAAAGCAGCGGCATTACTGCACCGCTGCTGGAGTGTTTTCCACCTGATTCGGTCAAACAGCCTGATCGATCTGTTCATCCAGCAGTTGTGGAATAATATCGGCAGCATCCCGGGAAAGTTTACGTCTTTTTACCGCGCGAGAAGGCGGCTGGCATAAACTGCAGGCGAAACTACCAACGGGCTGGTGTGCGTGCGTAATAAAATTACCGCCACAGCAATTACAGCGAGACAACTCCAGCATTCCGCTTTCCACGAAACGAACCAGCGTCCAGGCGCGGGTCAGCGCCAGCAGCGGTCCTTCCTCGGCTTGAGGGCATTGCTCCAGGTAGAGTCGGTATGCTTTGATCACAGCGTCAACACCGCTGCACAGACCTGTCTTCAACAGAAATTGCCAGGCGTTACAGAACATGGAAGCGTGAATGTTCTGCTCCCAGGTCATAAACCAGTCAGTGGAGAATGGCAGCATACCTTTCGGCGGCGGGCTACCACGCAACTCTTTGTAGAGTTTAATAAGACGACCACGACTCAGCTGCGTCTCACTTTCCAGCATTTGCAAACGTGCGCCAAGCGTAATCAGTTCCATTGCTAACTGAATATCGCGGGCTTCCTGAACAATGCTTTTTTCGCTCATGATTACGCCCTTTTCTTTCTGGCCGCATCGCCGGTCTGCGAAGACTCATTGAGCAGACGAGTGGAAAGCAGGATCCCGGTATGGACTTGCTGTAAATCATCCACGCGAGATTCCTGGGTCAGACGAGTAATAGTCTGGTGATTGTCGAAACGGAACTGACAGATCAGCTGATTGGTTTCAGCCAGTTTAACCATTTGCGGAAGGGTTAACTCACCCAGCGTGGTCGCCATTTCTTCATTAATGCCAAGACGGAACATTGCGGAGGCTTTGTCCTGGCTGATCAAACGCTGAGCAAGGAGTAAATACGACAGGTTGATGTCGTAAACATGTTTCAGCAACTCGGATGTATGCATTTTTCCCATCCCGAATAACCAACTTGTATCTTATGCGGCTGAGCCGCACCCCGTGATGTCGCCGGGAAAAAACCCGGTATAAAAAAAGAAAGGCTAAATGCATAACTGACTTAGGATCGGTTCAGCAAGGCGCTTCGCTCAAATGTTATTGCCTTGCTAACTTCTTAATCATTTCTTACAAAGAACTAAGATTTTTCCTAATTCGACGCAACTGTACTCGTAGGTGTCCTTACATACAATCTGACCAGAGCGAAATTTTGAAATTTTTGTGATCTACGTCACATAATTTAAGCTATTCTGGGTAAGAAATCTATCAGTCTCGCTTCAGAATTGACGTTTTATTACTCGATTGAGCATCTTTTCTATTCCTTCGACACGAATAGGCATGCAAAGCAGCGTCTAAACATTGTTAACTGGTCGGAGGTTTACCCTCCTGCGTCATAAATATTCAATTTCGCGTGTCTAAATCAGAGACAATAATAAAATCTTATAAAAAACAATAAATTACTATTTAATGATGTCTAATTAATTAGGGCCCGTTATCATTAAGTTGCTCTTAATCAGTACTATCAATAATTTAACAATTTGATCTTAAATTCTCTTAATTTTAGTTAAGAATTTAAATTCGATTAACCCGCTCAATCGGTAGCCATGCCGTTACGTTAGAATAATTAATGAATATTTATGATAACCTTCACAACGCGGCAATATTTCTGGCTTGCACTGCCTGCGGAAAGGGAGTAATGGTGAGAAAAATTTGATTCAAAAAGGAGAGAGACATGCCCTATGCTCATCTTCTGGTCGCTGTGGCGATCACGCCGGAGAGCCGGCAATTGCTGGCCAAAGCTATCGATATCGCCCGTCCTTTCAATGCCCGAATCACCCTGATTACCCTGGCTGCCGATCCCGAACTCTACAACCAACTCGCCGCGCCGATGATGGAAAATGTGCGTGAAGTGTTACAAGAAGAGACACAGCAATTTATGGACGAGTTGATGCACAACGCCGGTTACCCCATAGAGCGCGCTATTATCGCCTCGGGTGAATTAAGCGAACACATTCTGCATACCTGCCGCGAGCGGGGTGTGGATTTGGTGTTGTGCGGGAATCATAACCAGACGTTTTTTTCGCGCGCAGCCTGCTCCGCAAAAAGCATTGTGCGTGCCAGTGAAGTAGACGTATTGCTGGTACCGCTGGGAGTGTAAGAAGCTCCCGCTTACGCGGGAGCCCTGTGTGTCATGCCAGCTTTGGAAAGGTCGCCACATTGTGTTGTAGCTCGCTTTGCTCGCTACGTGGCGTTATGCGCTTTAAATCGCTAATAAACCTCTGCTGCCAGTGCTGAATATCATTTTCCTTGATAATTTCCAGCATTTCAGAGTGACGTGAAATACGCTCCGCCAGTGGCATTTTCAGCGCCCTGTCCATTGCGGAAGCGACGTCATCCCGATCGTAAGGGTTAACAATCAGCGCGGAGGTGAGTTCATTCGCCGCCCCGGCAAATTGCGACAGAATAAGCACCCCTGGGTTTGCCGGATCCTGCGCGGCAACGTACTCCTTGGCCACGAGATTCATCCCATCGCGCAGCGGTGTTACCAGCCCCACTTCCGCATAGCGGAAAACTTTCATCAGTATCTTGCGATCGAAGTGCTGGTTCAAATAGTAGAGCGGTGTCCAGCCAAGTTGACCGTACTTACCGTTGATACGCCCTGCTTCGGTTTCCAATTGATGCCGAATATCCTGGTACGCCTGTACTTCTCCACGTGAAGTTGGCGCAATCTGCGTATAACGAATTTTGCCGTGATGCTCCGGGAATTTCTCCAGCAGAGTTTCATAAGCAAGAAAGCGCTCCGGCAGCCCTTTGGAGTAATCGAGCCGTTCTACAGAGAAGATATTCTTCACGTTTTTGAGCTCGTTCTTCAACTGCGCAAGCTTGGCGGGTAGCGGCCCGGCAGCCTGCTGCGCAATCTCTTCCGGCTCAATGCCAATCGGGTAAACCTCGGTGCGGAAGTTTTTACCCCAGGCGATGTGGTTTTTACCACTGCGCGTGGTAAGCCGGGTTTGCACTGACAAACTGTCGAGAAACGCCAGTCGGTCACTTTCAGTCTGGAAGCCTAATAAATCGTAATCACAGAGCTGCTCCAGCAGTTCCGCATGCGGCGGCAAGGCGTTGAAAATTTCCGGTGTCGGGAATGGAATATGCAGGAAGAAGCCGATTTGATTCTTGACGCCTAACTGTCGAAGTTCGCTTGCAAATGGCAACAGATGGTAATCATGGATCCAAATGATATCGTCCGGCTTCAGGAGCGGTAATAGTTTTTCCGCCAGCAGCGCATTCACTTGCTGGTAGCCTTCCCAGGCTTCACGCTGATAGTTCACCAAATCCAGACGGTAATGGAATGCAGGCCACAATACGGCGTTCGAGAACTGCGAATAATATTGATCGTAATGCTCTTCACTCAGGTTAAAAGAAGCCCAGGTAATGTTCCCTTTGGTGACTTTTTTTAACGGCTGGTCCTCATTGCCAATTTCACCGCTCCAGCCAAACCATAATCCGCCGGTGCTTTTTAACGCCCCGAGGATCCCTACAGCCAGCCCGCCAGCGCTGGTCTTTTTGTCATCAGGCGGTGCAATTCGATTAGATACTACGACTAAGCGACTCATAGCCATCTCTCCTGTTTGTTAGCGCCCGTTGTTTTTGTTGTTGATAATCGGTAATGGATTCAAGCCACTGATAAACCTCGTTGACCCCTTCCAGCCGCCATTTCGCCTCGGTTTCACCTGCCCCGACCTTAATCGACACACCGCCGAGACGGTTAACGGCTTTAAATCCATGTTCGTCGGTAAGATCGTCACCAACAAACACCGGGGTCTTGTCGGTAAACGGCGGCGACTGCAAAAAGGCTTCAATCGCGGCGCCCTTATGAATACCGGACGGTTTCAGCTCGACCACACATTTACCAGGCTGCATAGCCAGTTGCGGAAAGTGTGCGACCATCTTTGTAGCCAGATCATACACCGCCTCTTCATGTTGCGGCGCCTGGCGATAATGCAATGCAAATGCCATACCTTTGGCCTCAATCTCCACACCGTCGAGCGACAATACTCCCTGTCGCAGTTCACGCTCCAGTGGCGCGATGATATTTTCCGGTAACGTGACTCGCTCGGTTTGACCATTGATATCGCGGCGCTCCGCACCATGCACACCAGCAAGGGGGAAGCGATACGGCTTGATGAGCTGTTCAAGCTCAGTGATTGAACGCCCTGAAATCAATGCCAGCGCCCCGTCATTTATCTCGCCAAGCCGCGCCAGTCTGGCAAGGACATCAGCCGGGATAAATACCTCATCCGGGTGCGATTGAATATCTGCGAGGGTGCCATCCAAATCGAAAAAAAAAGCAAAATTTCCGGAAAAGAGAGGCGGTACTGATAACGCGTCTTCCACCCTGGTTTCCTCCTTACAGTCTTGATGAGAGCTGTTATTCATTAACATCTCATTTTCATTAGCCATGTAAGTATAGACAGTGTGACGCTGCTCGCCATTTTAAGCATGACTTACCAGCCGAATTAACGGCTGGTAAGGAAGTGGAGGTAGACTTAAAGTTTGGGTAAAAAATGTCTGTCGTTGCGATCAGACTGTGCGTTTGGCTTTTTGTTTGTAGCGGTCGAAAATCACCGCTGCCAGCAGGATCAGGCCCCGCACCACGTACTGCGAGAAAGGAGAAATATTCAGCAAGTTCATGGCGTTTTCGACCGTACCCAGGATCAGAATACCCGCCACCACATATGAGATTTTCCCGATCCCGCCTTTCAACGAGACGCCACCCAACACGCAGGCCGAAATCACAATCAGCTCATACCCAATCGAGGTCATCGGCTGGCCACTGGTCATACGTGACGCAAGAATAATCCCCGCCGCCGCCGACACCAGACCAGAAAGCACAAAGATGATAATTTTGGTTCTCACCACGGGCACACCAGCCAGTCGCGCGGCTTCTTCATTACCACCGATAGCCAGCGTGTTACGGCCAAACGTGGTTTTGTTAAGCAGGAAACCAAAAATAACCAGGCAGGCCACGGTTAACCAAATTGGCGCAGGCAACCCCAGCCAGTTGGCGTAACCCAGCGTGAAGAAACGTTCGTCTTCAATGCCCACCGCTTTACCATCCGAGATAATATAGGCCAGACCGCGCACAATCTGCATAGTGGCAAGCGTGGTAATAAGGGCATTGATTTTTAAACGCGCAATCACGAAGCCGTTGACTAAACCGCTGATCACGCCCAGCAGTAAACCGGCAAAAACGCCAATCCACAGGCTTTCGGTCATGTTGATCACCACGGCCGTGGTCACACCAGCGCAGGCAATAACCGAAGCGACGGAGAGGTCAAAGTCCCCCGACGCCAGGCAGAACAACATGCCGCAGGCCACCATGCCAGACATGGAAATGGCCAGCCCCAGCCCTTTCATATTGACGAAGCTGGCAAAGTTCGGCACAAAAACGGCGCAGCCCAGGAACAGCACAGCGAACACCACCAGCATGCCGAACTGATCCCAGATCCGACCAAAGCTAAAAGCCGATTTTGTCGTGCGGGACGTAGTTAAAAATGACATCATTCTCTCCTTCACTCAGGCGACAGCCTGGCTAACTTTAGGCATCGCGAGGCTCAGCGCCCGCTGTTCATCGCCCTGACCGTGTAACAATTCACCGGCAATTTCGCCTTCCCGCATTACCACAATGCGGTCCGCCACGCCGAGCACTTCCGGCAAATCGCTGGAGGCGAACAGCACCGCAACGCCTCTTGCAGCCAGCGCATAGATCACGTTGTAGATTTCATGTTTTGCCCCGACATCAATACCGCGGGTCGGCTCATCCAGCAGGATCACTTTCATCTCTTCTGATAACCAGCGCCCAAGGATGGCTTTCTGCTGGTTACCGCCCGAGAGATTCATAATCAGCTGATCGGCGCCGGGGGTTTTGATATTGAGCGAGCGAATGTGGTGTTCAGCGTTCTGGTTCTCCCAGCCGTTATCGATCAGGCAACCAGCGCGAATATATTTCCGTCTGGCACTGATATTGATGTTCTCCTGCACCGAGTGCACCGGGATAATGCCCTCGGCTTTGCGATCCTCCGGACACAACATCATTCCAGCGCGAATCGCATGGGCCGGTTTACGAATGTCCACCAACTCATCGTCAATAAACACCTGCCCTTCACTGATCTGCGTACCGCCAAACAGGCCTTTCATCAGTTCACTGCGCCCGGCCCCCACCAGCCCGAACAGGCCTACGATTTCGCCTTTGCGCACGCTCAGACTGATTGGCGTACGCACGCCTGGCGCTTTGACCTGATCCAGCCGCAAGCGTTCTTCGCCATACTCGCGTGGTTGCCAGCCATAAATATCCCCCAGTTCACGGCCAACCATCGCCTGCACTAACTGATCATGGCTGACCTGCTGCACATCGGTGAAGGTGCGGACATAGCGGCCATCTTTGAAGACGGTAATGGCATCGCTGAGGGCAAAAATCTCCTCCATGCGGTGCGAGACATACAGGATCACACGCCCCTCTTTACGCAATTCGCGGATCACCCGGAAAAGATTGTCGATTTCGCGGGCGGAGAGCGAACTGGTCGGTTCATCGAAGGCGATGATTTTGGCATTGCGGGCCAGCGCCTTGGCGATTTCGACCATCTGCCACTGCCCAATAGAGAGATATTTCAGCGGCGTTTGTGGATCGATATCCAGCCCAAGATGTTTCAGCTGCAGTCCCGCTTCATAGTTCAGCAATGAGCGGTTCACGATGCCGCTTTTATGAGGTAGCTGACCAAGATAAATGTTCTCGGCCACGGTCATTTCCGGCACCAGGTGTAACTCCTGATAAATGATCGCCACACCCGCGTTGAGTGCCGCGGTGGTGTCGGCGAAGGACACCTCTTCGCCTTTAATGGCCAGTGTGCCGGTAGTCGGTGCGTAGTTGCCGCTGAGTATTTTTAACAGCGTCGATTTACCGGCGCCGTTCTCGCCCATCAGGGCATGAACCTGCCCGGCATGGCAATCAAAACTGATCTCGCTGAGCGCTTTGACACCGGGAAACGTCTTGCCGATGCCGCGAAACGAGAGATAAGGGGTAGACTGTTGCATAACGTCTCCGTGAAGCAGTTCATTGGACCTCTGGCTCCCCGCTTAAGCGGGGAGCACAACCAACAGAGAATTACAGTCCTTTTTTCGCCAGCTCTTCTTTGAAGTTATCGCGGGTGATCAGTACCACATCTGTCACCGCTGTGAATTTCGGCGGCTCTACGCCTTTGGTCACCCAGTTGTACAGCAGCTCACTGGTTTTATAACCGTGCACATCCGGGCTTGGCAGCAGAGAACCAAAGAAGCCGGTGGCCTGCGCTTTAGACAGTTCGCTTACCGCATCCACACCGTTAATGCCAATGCCAACAACATCAGCGGCTTTAAAGCCTTGCCCTTCGGTCGCACGCACGCCGCCAAGCACGGTGTTGTCATTCATGCCCAGCACCAGCCAGTGTTTGACTTCAGGGTGTTGCACCAGCAGCGAGTTACCGGCATCAAAAGCGCCGGGGATATCGTTAGATTTGGTAGGCACCTGGTAGATCTGTTTTTCCGGGAAACCGGCTTTTTTCAACGCATCCATTGAGCCCGTCGTACGGCGACGCGCGGTATCCAGCTCATTGGCTGTGATCGCCATTACCGCCGTCTCTTTGACGTTCCAGCCGCGTTTTTGCATCTCTTTATACAGCTCCTGGCCTTGGCGGGCACCGATTTCACTTGCGGCCATCATGACCAGCGGCACGGTGGTCATCGGTTCGCCTTTAGCATTAACGAACTGATCATCAACGGTGATGACTTTCATGTCGTAACCACGGGCTTTGGCGACAATTGCCGAACCCAGTTTTGGATCAGGTGTACAAATGACGAAGCCTTTCGCCCCACTGGCGGCGAGGCTGTCGATGGCATTCAGCGTTTTTTCACCATCCGGCACGGCAATTTTGATCACCTCGAAACCTAAATCTTTGCCTGCCTTATCGGCGAATTTCCATTCAGTTTGAAACCACGGTTCTTCTGGTTGCTTCACCAGGAAGCCCAGCTTCATGGTTTCAGCGATAGCGGATTGTGACATAACGGCAGCCAGGCCGATGGCCGCCAACGCTTTAGTGAATTTGTGCATGGTAAACTCCAGCTTTAGCTTTCTTTTATGTAGGGGAAATCAAATAAAGGTTTCTTTAAAAGTTCATAAAACAAGGCATTAGCGACCATGTTTCCCTGGACGCTGGTGCTGGAAATAGTTTTAGCGGGAAATTGATTCTCCATAGGAGAGCGCCATCACACCGCAGAATTACAGTAATTCCGTACATAAATTCAGCGATATTTCACATAAAATCAGGCGTTTTTGTCGGACAAATGCGGCAGGCAAAAGCAGGATTATCCATAACGTCAGCCAGCTTATCCTTGTACCCGGATACAGGGTGCATCCGGGCGGAAAAATTACCAGCTATAGTAGATATGATCGGCGTGATCTCGCGCCGCGATTTCATCGCCCAGCAAACGTGAAGCGACAGTAAAGGCAAAATCAAACGCCAGGCCTAATCCCTTGCCGCTGATCATGTTGCCATCTTCGACCACCGGTGCGTCTACATACTCGCCATCACGCACGGTTTCATACAACTCACCAGAGCAGACATAACGCCGCCCTTTCAGTAAACCGTTGCCCCCCAGCACCCGCGCAGCAGCAGAGCAAATTGGGCAGATCAGCATGCCTGCAACATCGTGGCGTTCAACAAACTGCAACACCTCCTGGTTAGCAGCAAGGTTCACGCTTCCCTGGGGGCCGCCTGGCAGGATCACGGCGTCGTAAAGTGCATTTATGCGTTCAGTAAGGGTGCTATCCGCCACCATAGGAATGTTGTGGTAGCTGACCACTGCACGTGACTCCGCACAGGCCAGCGTTTCCACTTCAATATTCAGGCGGCGCAAAATATCAATGGTGATAATCGCCTCTGCCTCTTCGAAACCGGGCGCCAACAACACCGCCACTTTTTTCATTTCTGACTCCTCACGTTGAAGATTGATTAACCAAACGGAGTTTATTGTTGATCAAAACAACGTTTCAAAAATCATAGACACGTCACAACGTGGGCAGTCAGCGTGAAGGATGGCAGGAAGCACCTGCGATTTAGTGAGCTTCGCCTTGCGGGGTAAATTTCAGTTCAATTAAGGCAATCGCTTTTTGAATAGCACGACGTGTCACCGCATCGGCGGCGGCAGGGTGACTGGAGAAATCGATGTTTTTAAGCTGGCTGGCCATCTTTTCACGTACTTCTACCGGCGCGATAACGTCGATGACATCGAGGATCTGCTTAATCACTAACTGGCAGGCAACGATATCGGACACCAGTTCCTGATCTTCTGAAAAATTCTGCGTCATATGAGGCTCCTTTACGAAAGGGCGTCATAGTACCGGGAATCGCAGGTTAAGAGTAGTTTTGCGCATTCGTGGCGGTGAATTGCAGGCATAAAAAAACCTGCCTCAGCAGGTTTCTTTATCATCAGAACATAGCGCCTGGCGGTACGTCTTTGAAAGTTTTGCAGTAGGTTTCGAACATGTGTTTCAGGATTTTACGCAATTTCATGTGTTGCTCCGGCGATTTGTTATGCAGGTGTTACGTCTCTATGTGCACATAATATGACCTCCATCACATAAATCAAGTCTTCTGTGATAGAAATCACGTTTCAAAAAATGAAAATGCAGTAGCTTTGTTAAAAATAGGATTATAAATCTGAGAGTTAGCTCGCTAAAAATTTCTTTAGTATTCTCAACTTTTTTTAAATGGCAGATCACAACATGCGTGAAAGTACCCTTTCGCGAAAGACAGCAGGTCTTTCTCCCGCAGCGCTCCTGGTCGCCGGCGCTTTCTTTATGGAGTTTATTGATGGCACGGTGATCGCCACCGCCTTACCGGATATGGCAAAAAGCTTCGGCGTCGAAGCCGTGGCGCTCAATATTGGTATTAGTGCTTATCTGATCACTCTGGCGGTGTTGATCCCCGCTAGTGGCTGGATTGCAGATCGGTTTGGCGCACGCAATGTATTTTCTATGGCGCTGCTCATTTTTACCCTTGCCTCGGTGTTATGTGGGCTGTCTACCAGCGCCGACATGTTCGTGGCCATGCGCATTCTGCAGGGTGTTGGTGGCGCGTTGATGGTCCCTGTTGGTCGGCTTGCGGTACTGCGCACCACGCCAAAACATCAACTGATCACAGCCATTGCCACCCTGACGTGGCCAGCACTGGTTGCGCCGATTATTGGTCCACCGCTCGGCGGTTTTATTACTCACTATGCCGACTGGCGTTGGATCTTCTTTATTAATGTCCCCCTTGGCGTACTGGCTATTGCGCTGGCGTTGCGGATTATCCCTGACATTCGCGAAGAAGAGCGACGCCCGTTCGATGTACCGGGCTTTATTGCCACGGCTGTGGCCATGGTCAGCCTGGTCTATGCAATGGAAGCCCTCGGGTCAGAACATCCCCAGGGCCTACTGACTGCAGGTCTGCTGGTGCTGGGTGGCGTTACGCTGGCCTTTACTTTGCGCCATTTCCGGCGTGCGCGCTGGCCGATGATCCGCCTGGACGCCATGACAGTCCCGACGTTTCGCGTAACTTTGTATGGCGGTTCGTTATTTCGCGCATCTATCAGTGCCGTGCCGTTTTTGCTACCTCTGATGTTCCAGGTGGGCTTCGGAATGGATCCGTTCCATGCCGGGTTGTTAGTGCTGGCGGTTTTTGCCGGGAATCTCAGTATTAAGCCCGCAACCACACCATTGATTCGCTGGCTGGGTTTTAAAAAGTTGCTGCTGATTAATGGCGCATTGAACGTGCTGGCGTTACTGGCTTGCGCGCTGCTGACCTCCCACACCCCAGTGTGGCTTACTTTTTTGATCCTCTACCTTGGCGGCGTGTTTCGTTCTATCCAGTTTACCGGGGTGAGCACCCTGGCATTCGCCGATGTGCCCTCCGCACAGATGAGTTACGCCAACACGTTATTCAGTACCGCCACACAACTTGCGGTTGGCCTTGGCATTACGCTTGGGGCAATAGGTATTCGTATTGGCGAGCAGGTCAGCGCATGGCTGAATATGACCGCCATTGAGGGGAGCAGTTTCCGCCTGGCATTTGTCTTTATTGCGCTGATTTGCCTGGTCGGCATGGTGGATACACTGCGGCTGACAAAGCATGCTGGCAGCACGGTGTCGCAGAAAAAAGCGTAGTGAGTGAGTAAGGAAGAGAAGCCGCAACAGACGTTGCGGCTTTTTTACATCAGGCAAGGATTTCGCGCACAAACGCTTCGATCTCTTTGCTCTGGCAATTTTCAAAGAAGCACTGCTGGAAGCGTTCACCGGAAACCGCTGTTTTCACCAGATCGCGGTCAATAGCGCGCAGCGTATCAAGGTAGTTCTCTTTCACTACTGCAGCTTTAACCTGATTCAGGATACCGGCGTTACGTACCTGTGGCTCTTTACGCTCCGGCGGATAGCCTTCGCCTTTGCGACCGGTAAACGCTTTTTCAAAAATAAAGCGTACGTTCAGTTCTGCGCCCCAGCCGAAACCTTTGGCAAATGGCAGCGCCAGCGCGTTACCGTTGTTGATCTGGGCAAACAGGAAGGCGTCAGCCGGATCGATACAATATCCGCATACCACACCTGGGTGAATGTTCAGGGACATCAGCGCGCCCTGCCCGGTACCACAACCGGTCACCACAAAGTCCACCGCTTTCGCGTTCAGCAGGATACTGGCCATAATCCCAAGATGGATGTAGGTCAGATGATGATCGTTCTCGTCGCTCATGCCCACGTTGAATACCGGGAAATCTTTCTCGTCAGCAACACTCTTCAGTTCTTTCAGGATGATGGCGTTTTTAGCAGCCTGGCTGTTTTCCATCATCAGTGCGATTTTCATTTTTTATCTCCTGTGAACAGACTTCAGATAGCAAAGGTTGCATAAACCTTACTACCTGACAAACATACTTTCAAATTTAATGAAAAATGGTTTTAAAAATCAAAGGGCGGCTCACAGTTTTGATGGGTTGTGAGGAAGATCCCATTGACGGAAAGCGTTAACGCGCGGGCTGTCATCAATAGCGACGCAGGAGCGCCGGGGAGTAAAGGCACTATTATGGTTAGGACGCAAATCGCCCCCGTTACGATAAGTAATGCAGGTTCTGCAGGTTATTCCACCGATTGCCTCTACATCAACACGATAAGATGCGAACATGCCAAAATGAATCAGGGCGATTTGATGAAAAAAATAGTTATTGCGGCTTCACTGATAATGCTCAGTGGCTGTAGCTTTACCAAACAGGCGAAAGTCAGTGAAGTGGATCCCATCAGCGGTCTGGTGCGGCTCAGTTTCAACCAGCAGATGTTGCAAACCGCGAGTTACGACCAAAGCGCCGCGCAAAGCACTGCCAACAAACAGTGCCAGCAGATGGGCTATGCCACTGCCGTGTCGTATGGCAGGCCAGTCGAAACCTGTAGTCTGATTAGCGGTTCTGTCTGCATGAATACCAAGGTCACTATCCAGTATCAGTGCCGGGGCATGGCTTTTAATCACGGCACGGCAACCTGGTAATCGCTAAAAGCTGGCATAACAATGCTGGCTTTTTCTTTTATTAATAATCAAAACAATTCTCATTTAATTATATTATTTCCTGCAATGCGTTTTATTCTCATTCTCTTTTTTTCGAGACTTAATTTTTATTTTACCTTTTGCAAATAATTAAATAACAAATTATAGTGGCCGCTGCTAATCACCATTATAAATTCCGGAGCCGCACCATGTTAAAAGCAGAGATGATTGAAAAATTAAATGAACAAATGAATCTGGAACTGTTTTCTTCCCTGCTCTATCAACAAATGAGCGCCTGGTGCAGCTTCCATAGTTTTGAAGGTGCTGCCGCGTTTTTGCGTCGCCATGCTCAGGAAGAAATGACGCATATGCAACGCCTGTTCGACTACCTGACCGATACTGGCAGCCTGCCGCGCATCAGCACCATTGACTCGCCGGTGGCGGATTATGCATCGCTCGATGTTTTGTTCCGCGCGACTTACGAACACGAACAACTGATCACGCAGAAAATTAATGAGCTGGCGCATGTTGCAATGACCACGCAGGATTATCCGACCTTTAATTTCCTGCAATGGTATGTTGCGGAACAACATGAAGAAGAGAAACTGTTTAAATCCGTTATTGATAAATTATCTCTGGTGGGTAAAAGCGGCGAAGGCCTTTACTTCGTCGATAAAGAACTGGCGACGCTCGACGCACAGAATTAATTACCATGGCGGTAAAGTTTGCTTTACCGCCTTTTTTATTAATGCGGGCAGATTTTACTTTCGTGCGTCGAGAACCCCTCTTCGACGGGAATAAACTTTCCTTTTGCGGCCAAAAACAGCACCAACTCCTTCGCCGTCATCCCCTCGGCTGAACAGGTATGAAAACGCGCCTCCGCACCGAAGCGGGCAACGATTGCCGCTACCAGGCTCTCATGTGAATAGTGTTCGCCTGAAGAAATCATCATATTCAACACTTCATGACCGTGAATTGACGCCATAAATATCCCTCGCAAAAAGGTGCATCATATACACCTCTTTGCTTACGAACGTTGCGTTAAAACAGGTTTACATACTTCCGGCGCAGCGAGTGCAGCGCCCGTCCTGTTGATTTACTGCGCGGTAAAAATAGCGATAATATTTCGTCTCCAGCGCAATACCATGCACACAGAAGACATCGGTCAGCCAGTCGACATTTTCAATAATCCAGGCATCTTCTTCTGCTCCCTCGGCAAACGTCTCATCCACCGGGTCAATAACCGAGTAACTGCCCCAGGTGCCCATATTCTTCTCCCCACGCCATTCTGGTCATTCCATTGGCCCGTCGTGCCAGCGAATGATTCAGTGACCGTGGCACAGCAAATTTCCGCCTCGAGACCAATGTGCTGTAAAGGGATTCATACTCCCTATCACCTTTCTCATCATTTTGAAAACTTACCACTGCTTTTTAAGCCATGAAGAATGGCGGGCAAAAACATCCCTCTGATGAAGTGGTTAAACTCTTGGGTCCCTTGAGGCAAATACACTGCCCCGTAACGTAAAGAATAAATTACACCCATTGTAACGGCCGTTTGACGAAATCACTGAATTCCCTTACTCTGCGCCGCAGATTGATTGGGCTATACGTTTTATTTCAGAGGAAAGCGTGAAAAATCGAACACTTGGAAGTGTTTTTATCGTAGCGGGTACCACGATTGGTGCCGGAATGCTGGCGATGCCGCTGGCGGCAGCTGGCGTGGGCTTTACCACGACGCTGGTTTTGCTTTTCACCCTGTGGGCTGTGATGTGTTACACCGCCCTGTTACTGCTGGAAGTTTACCAACATGTGCCAGCAGACACCGGCTTAGGTTCGCTCGCGCATCGCTATTTAGGACGCTACGGTCAGTGGATCACCGGCTTTAGCATGATGTTTTTGATGTACGCGTTGACAGCGGCTTATATCAGCGGTGCCGGGGAATTACTGGCTTCAAGCCTGAATCAATGGCTTGCGCTTAATCTTTCCCCCGTGGCGGGCGTATTGATCTTCACCCTGGTGGCAGGCGGGGTTGTCTGCGTGGGAACATCGCTGGTCGATTTGTTCAACCGCTTTTTATTCAGTGCCAAAATACTCTTCCTGGTGTTGATGCTGGTGCTGTTGATGCCGCATGTTCACCAGGCCAATTTGTTGACAATGCCGCTGGAAAAAGGTCTGGCGCTTTCTGCGATGCCGGTGATTTTCACTTCATTTGGCTTTCACGGCAGTGTACCGAGTATTGTCAGTTATATGGGCGGAAACATTCGTAAACTGCGAATGATCTTTATCACGGGCAGCGCAATCCCGCTGGTTGCGTATATTTTCTGGCAACTGGCAACGCTGGGTAGTATCAGCTCTTCCACTTTTATGGGCTTACTCGCGACTCAGGCAGGATTAAATGGGTTACTGCAAGCTTTACGTGAAGTGGTCGCATCGCCACATGTGGAGCTTGCGGTGCACCTGTTCGCAGACCTGGCGCTGGCGACCTCTTTCCTGGGCGTTTCGCTTGGGTTATTCGACTATCTCGCAGATTTGTTCCAGCGGCGTAATAACGCCTTCGGTCGCCTGCAAAGCGGTTTTATCACTTTCCTGCCGCCGCTGGCCTTTGCCCTCTTCTACCCGCGAGGTTTTGTTATGGCGCTGGGATATGCCGGTGTGGCGCTTTCTGTACTGGCACTGTTGCTGCCGTCAATGCTGGCCTGGCAAAGCCGTAAGCATCATCCGCACAGCGCTTACCGCGTGCTGGGGGGCAAACCGGCGCTATGCCTGATTTTTGCCTGCGGTATTGCTATTATTGCGATTCAGTTCGCCATCGTTGCGGGTGTGCTACCCGAGGTGGGTTAACAGACGAGGACAAACCGCGCGGGAGTTTGCTGCTCTGCGCGGTTTTTTTATATCTGCCAGATAACAGGCACAAAAAAACCACCTTTCGGTGGTTTTACGACACTGCTTATTGCTTTGATTATTCTGTTCTTTCCCAATGGTACCCGGAGCGGGACTTGAACCCGCACAGCGCGAACGCCGAGGGATTTTAAATCCCTTGTGTCTACCGATTCCACCATCCGGGCTTCGGGAAGAAATTGGAGGCGCGTTCCGGAGTCGAACCGGACTAGACGGATTTGCAATCCGCTACATAACCGCTTTGCTAACGCGCCAGATTCTTCAGGCTTTTCAGCCGGCATCCGCTAAAACAGCCGATG
Organism: Kosakonia sp.; assembly: GCF_032052965.1. Lineage (GTDB taxonomy): Bacteria > Pseudomonadota > Gammaproteobacteria > Enterobacterales > Enterobacteriaceae > Kosakonia. Next base: position 28,119 of record NZ_DAMBVN010000018.1, on the reverse strand, counting down.
CATTAAACTGGAGCGGGAAACGAGACTCGAACTCGCGACCCCGACCTTGGCAAGGTCGTGCTCTACCAACTGAGCTATTCCCGCTTATCAAGCTTGTTGTAATCACTTGATTTTATTATCTTCTGGCGAGCTACGCTGCCTTCCGATGCGTTGCATTCTACTTACCTGACGCACTGAGTCAACGATATTTTTCAAAAGGCGGATCGTTTGCTGAAAATTACAACGAAACGATCACTGTTCAAGCAAATCGCCGCGCGCCGCGTTCAGGTATTGCAACATGGACCACAGCGTCAGCACCGCAGCGACAAAGAACAGCGCAATCCCGGCGTATTCTACCCATACATTGGGACGCCACAGCAACCACACCAACGCCGCCATTTGCGATGTCGTTTTGACTTTACCGATCCAGGACACCGCCACACGGCTGCGTTTACCCATTTCGGCCATCCATTCACGCAATGCGGAAATGATGATCTCGCGGGCAATCATCGTGGCAGCCGGTAACGTAACCCACCAGCTGTGATAATGCTCAGCAACCAGTACCATCGCAATCGCTACCAGCACCTTATCCGCAACCGGATCGAGAAAAGCGCCAAAACGCGTGCTTTGGTTCCAGCGGCGCGCCAGAAAGCCGTCAAACCAGTCAGTGACGGCGGCACAACAAAAAATCAGGGCGCAGACAAACGGAGCCCACTGAAAAGGAAGATAAAACGCCAGCACGAAAAACGGGATCAGGATGACGCGAAAAAGGGTGAGCAACGTAGGGATATTGAATCGCATAGCGGCGTTAACTGTCTGTTGTCCGTGAATATTCGCTCTATGGTGCTACAGAGCCCTTAATGTTTCAACGAGTAGTAGATCTTTTCTGCCAGCGCCTGAGAGATCCCCGGCACTTTTGAGATTTCTTCAATGCTGGCATTGAGTAAACCTTGCAAGCCGCCCATATATTTCAGCAGCATTTGCCGGCGTTTGGGACCCACACCCTCAATCGTTTCCAGCGTACTGGTATTTTTCACTTTCGCACGTTTTTTTCGGTGCCCGCTGATCGCATGATCGTGGGACTCGTCACGAATGTGCTGAATAACATGCAACGCGGGTGAATCCGGCGGCAAGCTAAAGCCCTCGCCTTCCGGCTCGAAGAACAACGTCTCAAGCCCGGCTTTGCGATCTGCCCCTTTCGCCACGCCCAGTAACAACGGTCTGTCTTTATCCCACTCGACCTCCAGCCCGGCAAACACCGCTTTTGCCTGACCAAGCTGTCCCTTCCCGCCGTCGATTAAAATAACATCCGGGATTTTACTCTCTTCGATGGCCTTACCATAACGACGACGCAACACCTGATTCATCGCGGCATAATCATCCCCCGGCGTAATGCCGGTGATGTTGTAGCGGCGATACTCGGCACGCAGCGGACCGTTTGCATCAAACACCACGCAGGAGGCAATGGTTTGTTCACCCATGGTGTGGCTAATGTCAAAACACTCCATACGCTTTATTTCAGGCAGTTCAAGCACGCTGGCCAGCGCTGCAAGGCGTTGATGCACAGTCGACTGTTGAGAAAGCTTAGTGCTGAGCGCTGTAGCCGCATTGGTTCGTGCAAGCTTAAGATAACGCGCCCGGTCACCGCGCGGTTTGGTCTGCACGTTAACGCGCCGTCCCGCCAGTTCCGATAATGAGTCGCTCAGGAGAGTTTTATCGCTGAGATTAAAGTCGAGCAGGATCTCCGTTGGCAACGTGCGCATCTGGCTCCCCTGCAAGTAGAACTGGCCAACAAAGGTTTCCACCACTTCGCCAAGCTCCGTGCCACCCGGAACTTTCGGGAAGTAGCTGCGGCTGCCAAGCACTTTACCCTGGCGAATAAAAAGTACGTGCACACACGCCATACCGGCATCAAACGACACGCCAATGACATCCAGGTCGTCGCCATTATTGGAAACAAACTGTTTTTCAGTGACCCGGCGAACGGCCTGAATCTGATCGCGGATCCGCGCGGCTTCCTCAAACTCCAGTGCCTGGCTGGCTTTCTCCATGCGGGCAATAAGCTGCGTCAGCACTTGATCATCTTTGCCCGCAAGGAACATGCGCACGTAATCAACTTGTTGCGCATACTCTTCTTCACTGACCAGCCCGGCCACACAGGGCCCAAGACAGCGGCCAATCTGGTACTGTAAACAGGGACGTGAGCGGTTACGGTAAACGCTGTTTTCACACTGGCGCACCGGAAATATTTTTTGCAGCAACGCCAACGTTTCGCGCACAGCGTAACCATTGGGGAACGGGCCGAAATACTCACCTTTGGCATGTTTTGCACCCCGGTGCATCGCCAGACGCGGGTGAGTATCGCCGCTGAGAAAAATAAAGGGATAGGATTTATCGTCACGCAACAGCACGTTATAACGCGGCTGATAGAGCTTGATGTAATTATGCTCAAGCAATAACGCTTCTGTTTCGGTGTGCGTAACGGTGACATCGATTTGCTGGATTTGCGCGACCAGCGCTTCGGTTTTACGCGATGCCAGGTTGCCCCGGAAATAGCTGGAAAGCCGTTTTTTCAGGTCTTTCGCTTTACCGACATAGATGACAGTACCGCCGGTATCATACATACGATAGACACCGGGTTTACTGGTAACCGTTTTAAGAAAGGCTTTAGAATCAAAAACTTCAGTCACTGACTTGTTAACGTCTCCGCATTACACAAACCATGGCGAATCGCGAGGTGCGTCAGTTCGACATCACCATGAATGTTCAATTTACTGAACATGCGGTAGCGATAGCTGTTCACTGTTTTCGGGCTCAGATGCAACTGCTCTGAGATCTCATTGACCTTCTGGCCTTTGGTGATCATCAGCATAATCTGCAATTCTCGTTCAGACAAACTGGAGAACGGCGAGTCCGTTTTTTCAGGTTCGATTTGGCTTAGCGCCATTTGCTGAGCGATATCTGAAGCGATATAACGCTGGCCGGAATGGACAGAGCGGATGGCATTCACCACTTCCTGCGGCGCGGCACCTTTGCTGAGATAGCCTGCTGCACCCGCCTGCATCACTTTTGCTGGCAGAGGGTTTTCTGTATGAACCGTGAGCATAATAACTTTGGTGTCGACATTGCCGCGTGCAATTTTGCGCGTAGCTTCAAGGCCGCCAATACCGGGCATGTTCATGTCCATCAAGACAACATCGACGGAGTTGGCGCGACACCACTTGATGGCATCTTCACCGCAACAGACCTCGCCAGAGACTTTTATGCCCTTAATATCTTCAAGAATGCGTCGTATCCCTGCGCGCACCAGCTCATGGTCATCAACAAGTAGTACGTTGATCAAAGGAGTATCTCCGAAATAGGGATAACGCTGCTGAAAATTAACTCGCCATATATTAGCGTTTTTTTACCCAACAGTGAATGACTAAAAACAGTGCCAGCCGGATTTTGCTCTCGTTTTTGGAAATTAGATTGTACAAAAAGTGGAAACGCATCTTCTGTTTTCAAGCGCAGCGCGGGAAAATTTTGGCGCCATTTTTCATAAAGTTACCGAAAAAATGTATTTCCGTTATCAATAATTAAGCCATGAAATTTGTAACAACTATTAAACTCATCCCGCTTCGATAGATCATATATTTTCCGGGGCAAAATAACTGCTCATTTTTAATGCATCGCAAGTTTAATTTAATAACCCCTGTCAGGATAAAAAACATCCTCTGCTTTCTTTTGCGGGCAATATGGTATACTCGCGCGCTTTGACAGTGATCGTCGCGCAGAGGCGCGGCAACGTAACGAGGAAAATAAATTGAGCACACCTGATTTTTCCACTGCTGATAATGCAAAGGAACTGGCACTGGAAGTTTCCTGCCTGAAATCATTGATGACATTGATGTTACAGGCAATGGGACAGGCTGACGCAGGCCGCGTCATCATTAAAATGGAAAAACAAATCGATCAGATGGAAGATGAAACGCAGGCGGCCGTTTTTTCCAGCACTGTTAAACAAATTAAACAAGCTTATCGCCAGTAATTAAGCCGGCTGTCGGATATTTCCGGCAGCCGTTTGTCTGGCATGCACTGCCCAAAGTCGGCTTAAATCATGCCAGTCGCGGCCGCATAGCAGGCAATCTGGGTTTTATTCGGCGCGTTGAATTTTTTCTGCATGTTTTTTTGGTGAAAGTTGACGGTATTTTCCGATATCGACAGGATCATCGCGATTTCCGCCGACGTTTTCCCTTCAGCCGTCCACTTCAGGATTTCTTTTTCCCGCTTACTGAATTTCATTTCCGGCGTCACAACCAGCTCGTGCCCCAGTCGCGACAACATGAGCAGGCTCATTTGCACCAGCGTCTGTAGGCGCATTTCGATTTCATCATCAGGCATCATTTTTGCCAGCATGCTGCTACGGGAAACCGACAGGAAACCGAGCGAATGATTCGGCAACATCAGACACTGGGAAATACCTTTGCGCAAACCGTGGTCGCGGGCAGCATCCCACAAGGTCATGGCGTCCTGGAAGAGTTTGTCATTCCATGGTAGATGTCCCTGAATAAAATTCTCCGCTTTCAACACCGGATCGATGGCGAAAAAATTCTCCGCCTGATAGTGCTGCATCCACGCTACGGGATAGGTGGTTTCCACACTGATCTTCGGCCGGGTAAACGGCACCGGATGGCGAACACAAAGCGAAAAATAATCGAATTCCAGCTGCTGCGTCTGCCGCTGTAACTCGGAATAAATTTCTTCCGCGGTTGTCATCTCCTGGAATCGCGCCAAGATATCGCGACGCCAGTTAAAAAAATCTTTCTCCTGCATACCGACCGGTAATACCCCTGGTTTTTAATAATCATTATTTTGTATACAATAAACTAACACATAAAACTTAATTATAAATATAAAATATCGGCGTTTCTGGAAATAAGTTGGTTTTATTACCGACTTTAACAGCGGCGGCAGGATGGAAGATCTGGGGGCGTTTTCAGTCAGGCAAGGGCACGGCCAAAATATTCCCCTGCATTGTCTATGTCATTAATCAACCAGCATAAAATCTCACCTAAGCCAAATTTATGCGATCCAGCTAACATTATTACCCGGATCGCAGTCATTATTTCTATATCAATCCACTATCGCTGCTGGCTGTTGCGAGTTAAACATGAGGATGATAGGCAAATAACGCTGGCGCTCCGCCAGTGTGCACAAACAGAATCGGCCCGTTATCTTTGAAACGATGTTGCTCAATACCATCAAGCAGGCCTGCCATTGCTTTCCCGGTGTACACAGGATCGAGAACAATTCCCTCAAGCCTGGCAAGCAGTTTTACCGCCTCCATGCCTTCATCATTCGGCATGCCATAACCTGGCGCAAAATAGTCGTCCCACAGCAGGATATCGGCGCTCGCTTCGACGTCCAGTGCCTGCGCAATCCCCTGCTGCAAGGTGACTACTTTCGGTTTTTGTTCAGCAACAGCGCGGGACACGGTGACGCCAATCAGTTCGACATCCGGCATCACCCGCTCTAACCCAACGGCCAGCCCGGCATGGGTTCCGCCACTGCCCGATGCAACAACCACCGAGGAGAGCGCGACCGCACCTTCACACTGCTGCGCTATCTCCAGCGCGCTTTCCACATAGCCCATGGCCCCCAGGGTATTTGAGCCGCCCACCGGGATCACATACGGGCGGAACCCTTGTGCTTCAACGCGCGTCGCCAGTTCCTCCAACTGCGCGACGGGGTCGGTCAACGCCTCACAAACCTCAATTTGTGCATTAAACAGATCCAACAGTAGACGGTTGCCATTGGTCAGATAGTTTTCCGCCCGTGTGCCGATGGGGTTTTCCAGTAACGCCACGCAGTGCAAGCCGAGTTTTGCGGCGACGCCTGCCGTCTGGCGTACATGGTTGGACTGGATCGCACCGGCAGTAATCAGGGTATCTGCGCCCTCGCGTAACGCATCGGCGGCAAGAAACTCCAGTTTGCGTAGCTTATTGCCTCCCATAGCGACCGGCGTGACATCATCCCGCTTAATAAAAATCTCACGGCCCAGGTAATCAGAAAGTCGCGGCAGATACTCAAGTGGCGTCGGCGCGCCAATAAATTCCAGACGGGGAAAGCGGGTCACGTTGTGCAGCGGCATAGGTCCTCCGGAGGCGGGGTAAGGTTAGGTATGGGTTTGATTATGCACCTTAAACCAGCCTGATAAAAAAGGCGCTGGTTTCAGCGCCTTTTTTACGAACCACAATGTCCCGGTGAGTTAAGCCCCACCCTGGGCACACTTCCTTTTCAGGCAGCCGTGTGTCGCCAGGCCGTGATGGCAGCAGCATCAGCCTGTTGCAGCATAACGCCGCAGGTGCGCATAACCGCACCCTGCGACGAACCGTTGCTTAATAGAGATCGGACGTAGCGCCGACGGCGATTTTTTGCACCGTTGCAAAACGCATTTGGGCTTTAAATTGCGCGTACTTGCGCAGAGCAATCCGATAATTATTGGTGCTGGTCGCGGGTAACCACGGCTCCAGATTTTCATCAAGGAAGCCTTCTTCCAGCAACTGACGGGAGATATTCAGCTCGCTAAGATGATTCCCCAGCCGGCGCAAACGCACAACATATTCGCGCACCGTGCCGTGGCTCATCTCGGTCTGTTCAAAGAGGTATTGCTTAAAGCCGATGATGTCAAAGAAATCACTCTGCTCTTTGCAATGCAAATCACCACAGAAGCGACATAGCGCAACCCACTCTTTTTGTTCCTGCTGCCAGGCCGCTTCATCCAACAGTGTATCCAGGCGCGAAATCGCGATTTTGTTCACGATTTCGCCCCGACGTACCAGAGTGATGCGGTCAAGCAGCTTGTGACAATGGGCGCAATGCGTCTGGCTGTGTTTAAAGTCTTTAAGGTAGCGGCTTAAAGGCCGTCTTTTAGGTTGCTGCACCGTCATGATAACTCCTGGTTGTCAATGCGTTGTACGGCATTTTCCCAGGAGGCGATGCAGAATCACCGACCTATAACTTACCCAGCTTGGTACGTAAGCGCTTAATGGCCTGGCTATGAAGCTGGCTGACCCGTGATTCCCCGACTTCAAGAACAGCACCAATCTCTTTCAGATTGAGTTCTTCCTGATAGTACAGTGTTAACACCAGTTGTTCACGTTCCGGGAGGGATTCAATAGCCTCCATCACACGGTGACGTAAATTACTTTCCATTAACTGGAATAACGGGTTTTCCTGTTGATGATCGTCCGTCACCAGCTCGATACTGTCGCCGTGCTCTTCCCGCCACTCATCGTAGGAGAAAAGCTGACTATTATTCGTATCGAGCAACATCTGACGGTATTCCTCTACAGGAATGCCAAGACGCTGCGAAACTTCCGTCTCCGACGCGTTACGTCCCAGCTCTTGCTCAAGTTGCCCCATAGCCTGCGCCACTTCGCGGGCATTACGCCGGACACTTCGCGGCACCCAGTCACGGCTGCGCAATTCGTCCAGCATCGCCCCACGAATACGCTGCACTGCGTAAGTGGTAAATGCCGTTCCTTGCAGGGCGTCATAACGGTCTACTGCGTTCAGTAGCCCAATGCCGCCCGCCTGTAGCAGGTCGTCCAGTTCCACACTCGCCGGCAAGCGCACCTGCAGGCGCAATGCTTCGTGACGCACCAGCGGAACATAACGCTGCCATAGCGAGTGTTTATCCATTACACCTTCAGCGGTATACAGTGAATTCACGATAAACAGCCCTGCGTTAAATGAGTTATCGGCATGATTATCCGATTCTGGAGTAGTTTTAATCGGATGAATAATGGGTGAAATGGGGGTTTATTTGCATTAATAAAAGAATTGCAATGAATCCAACAACTCTTGAAATGAAGAAACACCGAATTATCAATGCAATAAATGAGCAAGGCTAAAAACGCGTCATTCTTCACTTTTTACTCTGCAAATGTTGCCCGGTATTGTCACTGTTATTAACAAACCGCCCCTAGCCTTTTTACCCTAATTGAAATTTTAGCTGTTGACCAATGTTTATGCAGCTTTCTATCCGCTAATAAGCGAGAGAAAATGATGGTTATTCCCACCCTGATAGAACCCCCTGGTCATTTACATTAGGGCATTGATCCCGACTGCCTCTTATTACGCCCGCGCAAGACTCGCCGACGCAAGCAGGACGGTCAGATAACCGGGCATACCCTGAAATACCGCACTTCGAGGATACGATGAAACTGGCAATTTATGGTGCAGGCGGGCTGGGACGAGAAGTCCTCGAGCTGGCGAAACACATCAACGCCGCCCACCCGCGCTGGGACGCATTCTGCTTTATCGACGATTTGCACGCAGACCGACTGCTTAAAGGCCACCCTGTCGTCACACTGGACGCGCTGGACACCAATGAATATGAAGTGGTGATCGCGGTGGGTGAGCCAGCATTACGGCAGAAATTAGCTGATAAAGCACGTGCCGCCGGTTTTACGTTGCCTGTGCTGGTGCATCCCGGTGCGCAAGTCAGTGCGGATGTCACCTTTAACGAAGGCTGCGTGGTCTGTTACGGGGCATTTATCTCTTGTGACACGGTGATTGGTCGTAATGTGCATCTGCAACCCAACGCCAGTCTCGGCCATGACTGCCAGATTGGTGACGATTGCGTCATTTCTTCTTATGCCAATCTGGCGGGTCAGTGTCAGGTGGGTGCGCGTACATTTATTGGTATGAATGCAGTCGTTCGCGAATGCACGGTTATTGGCGAAGACGCCATCATTAGCATGGGTGCCGCTGTATTTGCCAATATCAACGCCGGCGTGATTGCGATGGGCAACCCGGCACGCGCGATCCGCGCAAACGACGATAAAAAAGTTTTTCGTTAAGCAACCCTATTCCCCCGCGCGGTCGTACGCGATAACGCGGGACAGATACAGATTTAATTTCCACGCTATTCTGGAGAAACACGATGTCAAATTTAGCAACTTATAACCGCATCTTCGTTGAAACCTTCGAAGTTGATGAAGCCATTCTTGCCGGATACAAATATCAGGACACGCCGTCCTGGGACTCGGTAGGCCATATGACGATGATTGCCTCGCTGGAAGATGCATTCGACATCATGATGGACACAGATGACATCATCGAATTTTCTTCCTGGGAAAAAGGCAGAGAGATCCTGAAGAAATACGACGTTGAACTTCAGGACTAAGCCATGTTGCTAAAAGCGAAAACCGCCGTTATCACCGGTTGCCTGCAGGGCATTGGCAAGGCAACGCTGGAAACCTTCGCCAAAGCGGGAGCCGATGTTTTCGCCTGTTGTCAGGCCGAAACGCCAGAGTTCACCCAATTTATTGCGCAACTGAGCGCTGAGCATCAGGTCGAGATCGTCCCGGTTTACTTCGATCTGAGCGACAACGACGCGATAAAACAGGCGGCGATGTCGATTCAGAAAGCAAAGAAACCGGTCGATATTCTGGTGAATATCGCGGGGGCTAATTTCGATGCCAATTTCCAGATGGTGACGCTGGAGCAGCTACAAAAAACCTTCACCATTAACTTCTTCTCGCAGATCGCTTTTACCCAGTACATTGCCCGCCTGATGTTGCGCCAGAAAAAAGGCAGCATCATTAACATCTCCAGCATTTCGGCACTGGACGGTAATCCGGGCCAACTGGCTTACGCCAGTGCCAAAGCGGCGTGGATTGCAGCGACCAAAACAATGTCTGCCGAGTTAGGGCCGCAAGGTGTGCGCGTCAATGCTGTAGCACCGGGTGTCATCAGTACCGCGATGACGGCATCGCTGTCTGAAGAAGTCATGGCGAGACAAATGTCACGCTGCGAGCTGAAGCGTCCTGGACTCGCGGAAGAAGTGGCCAACACATTGTTGTGGCTGGCATCTGACGCTTCCAGTTACACCACAGGCCAGGTCATCCGCGTTGATGGCGGCATGGGTTGAGGAAATAAACATGTTGATGCAAGGAAAAACGGTACTGATCACCGGTTGCCGTCGCGGTATGGGCCGCGCCATGGTGGACGTATTTGCCGCCAGTGGTGCAAATATTTATGCCCACGCACGTGAAGCCGATGAAGCCTTTACCCAGGAAATGGCGCAGGTCGCTGCCCGTTACGATGTGCAAATCTGGCCGCTTGGCTTTGATATGACTGACTACGAGGCCATGAAACTGGCGGTCAAACGCATCATGTCCGACAAACGCCCGCTGGATGCTGTGGTGAATAACGCCGGCATTACGCTAAACAGTCTGTTCCAGATGACCAGCGAAGCGCAACTCCGCGCCCAGTTTGAAGTGAACTTCTTCTCGGTGTACCTCTTTACGCAGTACGTCGCCAAACTGATGACCCGCCATCAACATGGCAGCATCATCAATATTGCGTCGACGGCAGGAGAAGATGGTAATCCGGGCAAGTCTGCTTACGGCGCATCAAAGGCGGCGCTGATTGCCATGACAAAATCCATTGCTGCTGAACTGGGTGAGAAAGGCATTCGCGCCAACTGCATCGCGCCGGGCATTACCGATACCGAGATGCTGCTCACCATGCCGGCACAAGTGGTTGAAGATGCCAAAAATGGCGCTGACTTGCGCCGTGCCGGCGAACCGGCGGAAATTGCTCAGGCGGCGTTATTCCTCGCCAGCGATCTCTCCAGCTATATCACAGGCCAGACAATTCGCGTGGATGGTGGTCTCAAATGACGCAAAAAATTCAGGATGCGGCCCGACGCATTCGTACCCGTATCGTCAATGTGGCGCACCACGCGCCGAGTGATGGAGTACACGTCTCCCCTGCTCTGTCGATGACCGACATTCTGAGTACACTGTATGGCAGTGTCATGCGTTATGACCCACAGAACATCACCAGCCGCGAGCGCGACCAGTTTATTCTGAGTAAAGGCCACGCGGCGCTGGGGCTGTACGCCACGTTGTGCGAGTACGGCATTATTAGCGAAGATCAACTCAATGAGTTTGAGATCAACGGATCCGTGTTGCAGGTTCATCCCACCAAACACCCGGAATACGGCATCGACTTCTCGGGCGGCAGCCTGGCACAGGGACTCTCCTTTGCTACCGGGCTGGCGCTGGGGCGTCGCCTGAAAGGCGAAACGTGGCAGACCTATGTGCTGGTCGGCGATGGGGAATGCAACGAAGGTGCTATCTGGGAGTGCGCGTTTATGGCAGCACACCATAACATTGATAACCTGACGCTGATTGTCGATCGCAACGGTTTGCAATCTGATGGATTCACCCGCGACGTCATGTCGATGGATCTTGAAGCGCTGTGGCGCGCCTGCCGTTGGGAAACGCGGGTTTGCGATGGTCATGATATTACCGCGTTGCAGGCGGCTTTCGACGCACCGCACCAGGGTAAACCGAAAGTGATCATCGCCAATACGGTGAAAGGTAAAGGCCTTTCATTTATGGAAAACAATAAAGAGTTTCACCGTAACCGCGTCTCTGCTCAGCAGTTGACGGATGCGCTGAATGAACTGAATGGGGGCCAGCATGATTGAGTTTAAACCCGCTACCATTCGCTCCTGGGCGATGCTCGGCTCGCGCGGCACATTTGGCATGGCGCTGCTGGAACTCGCACACGATAACGATCGCATCGTCGCCCTGTCCGGCGACTTGTGCAAATCTTCCGGTCTGGATCGCTTTAGCACCACGTACCCCGAGCGTTTCTTCAATACTGGCATCGCCGAACAGAACATGATCGGCGTTGCTGCCGGGCTGGCAGCGAGCGGCTATGTTCCTTTTGCTACCTCATTCCCTAACTTTCTGACCCTGCGTGCCGCAGAGCAGGTACGCCTGAATCTCGGTTATATGCAGGAAAACGTTAAGCTGGTTGGCCTGGCATCGGGTCTGGCAACCGGCATGTTTGGTGCCACACACCACGGTATTGAAGAGCTGGCAATGCTCCGCTCAGTCTCTAATATCGCTATTTTTTCCCCGGCAGACTGTACCGCCACCGTCAAAATGACCCAGGCCGCACTCGCCTATGATGGCCCGGTCTACCTGCGTCTTACCGGCGGTATGCGCGCACCTATCGTGTATAAAGATGATTTTGAACTGATCCCAGGCAAAGCCATTACCTTACGTGAAGGCAAAGATATCGCCATTATTGCCACCGGCAGCATGGTGCATGTTGCCCTGACCAGTGCGGGTCAACTGGCGGACCGCGGGATTGATGCCGCAGTCATAGATATGCATACCCTGAAACCGCTCGATGAAGCCGCTATCACCGCCCATCTCGGTAAAAAGCTGCTGGTGACTATTGAAGAGCACAGCATTATTGGCGGTCTCGGCAGCGCTGTCGCCGAATATGTCGGCGCGCAAACACAACGCCCCAGACAGTTAACCCTCGGTATTCCGCAAGGTTACCCGCATGCGGGCGATTATGGCTGGATGCTGGAGCAAAGCGGTCTGACAGCAGAAAACCTCACAGCACAGGTCATGGACGCACTGCAATGAATGCTTTCTGGCATACCCACCAGCACCCGGCTTCACAACTGGCGCTGAAAGACGATCGTGGCGTAAGCCTCAGTTACGGAGAGTTGACCGCACGCGTTGACGAACTGGCGCAGCACATTCCACCCCGCGCGCTGGTGTTTATTTTTTGCCGTAACCAGGCCGAAACCGTCACCGGCTATCTGGCCTGTCTGAAACAAGATGCGGTAGCGTTATTGCTGGATGACGCCCTTGATACCGCACTCGCGCAGCAGCTTATTGACACCTATCGCCCGTCCTATCTCTGGCAACCGCACGACGGCAGCTACCGGCTGAAGACGACAGGGTTAACGCCCTGGCCGCTGCATGATTCTCTCGCGTTGCTGATGACGACATCCGGCTCAACAGGCAGCCCGAAACTGGTGAGACTCACTAAACGCAACCTGCAAAGTAATGCCGCCAGCATTGCGCATTATTTGCAAATTGATCGCCACGAGCGCGGTCTGGTGAGTCTGCCGGTGAACTACGTTTACGGGCTGTCGATTATCAACAGCCATCTTCATGCCGGAGGCAGCCTGCTGCTGACCGGGCACAGCGTGATGCAGCGTGAGCTGTGGGATTTTGTCCGCAGCGAGCGTGCCAGCTCCTTCGCTGGCGTGCCTTACACCTGGGAGATGCTGCGTAAACTGCGGTTTATGCGCATGGATCTGCCGGATTTATGCACGCTGACTCAGGCAGGCGGTAAGCTGGCGCCCGCTTTACAGCAGGAGTACACCGAATTCGCCGCTCAACAGGGTAAACGCTTTATCGTGATGTACGGCGCAGCAGAAGCCACTTCGCGTATGGCCTGGCTACCGCCAGAAGACGCCGCGTCGCGTTACGGTTTTATCGGCAAGCCTATCCCCGGTGGTGAATTCCTGCTGCTCGGGGAGGATAACCACCCGGTGACCACGCCTGGGGTGCACGGCGAATTGATCTACCACGGTGAAAACGTGGCTCTCGGTTATGCTGAGCGCGGCGAAGATCTCGCCCTCGGCGACGATTTTGCCGGCCGGTTGCATACCGGTGATATCGCCACTGTCGACAGCGAGGGTTTTTATCGGATTGTCGGGCGTAAAAAACGCTTCCTGAAAATATTCGGCAACCGCGTAGGGCTGGACGAAATGGAAGCACTGCTCAAAACAGCCTTTCCGGATACATCAATCGCCTGCGATGGACGTGATGACTTGCTGTGCATCTTTATTACCGATGCGTCGCTTGCTACGGCGGCTAAACAGTATGCGGCGGACATCAGCAAACTTCACCCGTCGGCATTTCGCGTTATTCCCCTTGCCGGGATCCCCAAAAATCCGGCAGGCAAGACGCTCTACCATAAGCTGAAAGATTATGTCCCTGCCGTTTGAAGCGATCCTTAACATTGCGCCCTACTCGCTGGCTCGCGAGGAAAAACGTGCGCTATTACAGGCACGATTGCAGACCTTAACCACGCAGCACTATGCACGTTGCGAAGCGTATCGCGGCATGCTGGATGCGCAGTCCGTGCGTCCTGCATCTGTTGCTACGCTGGAAGATATTCCCTTTCTTCCTGTTTCGCTGTTTAAATCGCTGGCGTTGAAAAGCATCCCGGACGATGAGATTGTCAAAACCATGACATCGTCCGGCACCACGGGCCAGCAGGTGTCGCGTATCTTTCTCGATAAAAGCACGGCTTCTCATCAGCAAAAAGTGCTGGTAAAGATCGTCAGCCAGTTTACAGGCGCCAGCCGTCTGCCAATGTTAATTATCGACTCCCCGGATGTACTGAAAGACCGTCTGCAATTTTCAGCACGCGGTGCGGGCATTCTTGGCTTTTCACTGTTTGGTGCCGATCGCGCCTGGGCGCTGGATGAAAACATGGCGCTGAACATGCCGGTGATCGAGGCGTTCCTGGAAAAACACCAGGGTAAGCGCATTCTGCTCTTCGGCTTCACATTTATGGTGTGGCAGCATTTTTATAAAGCGCTGGTCGCCAGCGGTAAAACACTGGCGCTGAACAATGCGTTACTGATCCACGGTGGCGGCTGGAAAAAGTTACAGCATGAAGCCGTGTCGCCCGCCGACTTCGCACGGCGGTTAGAGGATGTCTGCGGTTTACCTGCGGTGCACGATTATTACGGCATGGTCGAACAAACCGGCTGTATCTATATGCAATGCGAGCAGGGCCATCTGCACGCATCGATTTTCTCCGATGTGATTATTCGCGATCCCCTGGATTTTTCCTGCGCTCCCGTCGGGAAGCCGGGGATCATCCAGGTGCTGTCGCTGTTGCCTGAATCGTACCCAGGCCACTCTTTGCTGACAGAAGACGAAGGCGTATTGCTTGGCGAAGACGACTGCCTGTGCGGACGCAAAGGCAAATATTTCCGGATCCTTGGCCGCCTGAAAAAGGCCGAATTACGCGGGTGTAGCGACACATATGCAGCAGAGTTTTAACGGTCTGACCTTTATTATGGGCAACGAAGCGCAACTGCGGGCGATGCCTGAACAGGCAACGTACCCGGCTTTTGCCCCGGAAATTCTGGCATTGCTGCACACCTTTTCCCGGCTGGCATTGCACGATGCTGAAGCAAAAGCGTGGCCGGATGTGATCAGCCTTGGTTTCTGGTGCCGGGAAGCCTCGCTGACGCAAATGCGTGCAGCTTACGCCGATCTGACTCACTGCTATGGCCGCGGCGTCGCTTTTCATATCGCCCCCGGCAATGTGGCTGCCAACTTCGCTTACTCATTGTTTACCGGCTTACTGACCGGCAATGCCAATATTGTTCGTTTACCGGGGCGTGATCACCCGCAGGTGGCGATCATTGTGCGATTGCTGGCGGGTGCGTTAACGCAGCATCCTGCGCTGGCGCCCTATATCTGTCTGCTGCGTTATGA
Source organism: Kosakonia sp. (assembly GCF_032052965.1). Classification (GTDB taxonomy): domain Bacteria; phylum Pseudomonadota; class Gammaproteobacteria; order Enterobacterales; family Enterobacteriaceae; genus Kosakonia. Next base: position 12,802 of record NZ_DAMBVN010000018.1, on the reverse strand, counting down.
ACGCCAGCAGTCCGTGACTGATGCCCTTTCTGCACTGTGCGATACCCGCATTATCTGGGGCGGCGATGAAACTATCGCGCAGATCCGTCGCTCGCCGCTGAAACCGCGCGCGCGTGAAATCGCTTTTGCCGACCGCTACTCCATTGCCGCCATTGACGCAGACAGCTATCTGGCGCATGCACACAAAGATAAACTGGCACAGGCATTCTTTAACGACACGCTGCTAAACGATCAAAACGCCTGTTCTTCACCGTCGCTGCTGGTCTGGCTGGGCAAAGAGACTCAGAGCGCTCGCGACGTATTCTGGCAACATTTTCATGCCTTCGCGTCACGCTTTTACACCCTGGAGCCGGTGGCCGCTGTGAATAAACTGACACGGCTTTGCCTGCTGGGCGCAACCTGGCCGGGCGTTAAACAAGTGCCGGGTGAAGATAATTTACTGGTGCGCGTTGAACTGCCCGAGGTCAATAGCGCGATAATGGACTTACGCGGCAATTGTGGTTTCTTCCTGGAATATGTTGCCCGTTCACTGGATGAAATCGTGCCGGTCTGTGGCGAGCGGTGTCAGACGCTGGCAACGTTTGGCATTGATAAAGAAACCGTAAATGCGTGGCTGGCAGCGCGTCGCCCACAAGGTATTGACCGCATAGTACCCTTTGGCAGAACGCTGGATTTCACCCTGCAATGGGATGGCTATGACCTGGTCGCGATGTTGACGCGCACCGTCGTCAGTTAATGGCGGATGAGACAAAAAACGCCGGATAACCGGCGTTTTTTTATCAGGCAACGTGGCGAACAGATTTACCGGGCTTTTTCGTTTTCTGAGCATGGCTGCGGATGATATCAATCACCCGCAACTGATCGGCTTCTTTCAAATCCGGGTAGATCGGCAGGCACAAAATTTGTTCTGCGATGGCATTGGCTACCGGTAAATGATCCACCGACGCAGTCGCTAAATGGCGGTACATCGCAAAGGAGCTGATCAGCGGGTAGAAATAGCGCCGCGAGTAGATCCCCTCGGCTTTTAGCGCATCGTACAGTCCGTCACGGGTTAAGGCATACTCGCCGCCCACCAGCACCGGATAATAAGCATGGTTCCAGTCAAAACGTCCGGCGGCGTCAAACCAGTTAATACCCGGAATGCCTTGCAACCCTTCACAGTAACGCTGATAAATCGCCGAACGGGCAGCTAACGCGCCATCAATGTATTTCAGTTGCAGCAGGCCAAACGCCGCTTCCATTTCGTTCATTTTGGCGTTGATCCCCGGCGCAACGACACGCGTTTCCCCGGCGAAGCCAAAGTTTTTCAGGTAATCAATGCGCTGTTTAGTACGCGCATCGTGGCAGATGATCGCCCCGCCTTCGAAGGTGTTAAACACTTTGGTGGCGTGGAAACTGAGCACCGACAGATCGCCATGATTGAGGATGCTGACGCCGTCCTGACGAACCCCAAAGGCGTGCGCTGCGTCGTAAATCACTTTCAGCCCGTAGACATCGGCAATTTGTTGGATTTTATCGACATCGCAAGGAATACCGTAGCAGTGCACCGGCATAATGGCCGTCGTTTGCGGCGTAATCAGCTCTTCAATGCGCTCAGGGCAAATATTAAAAGTCTGCGGATCAATATCGGCAAAGACGGGCGTCAGCCCATTCCACAACAAGGTGTGCGAGGTCGCGACAAAAGAGTAAGGCGTGGTGATCACTTCACCAGTCACGCGCAAAGCCTGCAATGCCGTCAACAGTGCCAGCGTACCATTGGAAAACAGGCACACGTGTTTTACGCCAAGGTAGTTCGCCAGCTCGTCTTCAAGCTGTTGATGAAAAGCGCCACCGTTGGTCAGGATGCGGTTTTGCCAAATCTTCTCCATGTAGGGTATGAACTCCTCAAGAGGAGGCAAAAGCGGACTCGTGACAAAGATGTTATCGCCCATAAGCGAACCTGCATATTTAAGAGGAATGCCCTCATCTTAGCGATGAGCAATCACTTTCGATCGGCAAAACAACGTCTATTTTCGGTGCCAATTAATCTAAACAAATCCTCTTCCGGCTCACTATCATCAGAATAGGGCTATAAAAATTGAGATGTTTAGCTGCTGAGTTAAGGGCAGTGTATGACAGAGTCATACCCTCACACCGATCAGTCAGCGCTTCGCGCGCGAAGCGCAACCAATGGATGAATAATGAACGAACACGCTCTGGTGAGTATCATCATTCCGGCGTATAAGCCGGATTTCTTCGAAACCGCACTGTGCAGCGCGCTCAATCAAAGCTGGCCGAATTGCGAAATCATTATCAGCGATGACAGCCGCGACGACACCATCCGACTGATCAGCGAGCGTTACGCCCGTGAGGCCGCCACACCGATAAAATACTTCAAAAATGAGACGGCGCTGGGCGAAGAGAATAACACCCTGCGCTGCGTGCGCGAGGCGCAGGGTCATTACATCAAGTTCCTCTACGACGACGACATCCTCTTCGAACACTGTATCACCCGGCTGGTGAACGCACTGGAGTCTGCCCCTGGCAATCGGCTGGCCACGTCACGCCGTTTACGCGTTGATGAATACGACAAACCGCTGGCGGACATTGTCGCCACTGCCGCGCCGTTTGCTGAAGATGTGATCCTCGACGGGCGCGATGTCATTGCTTACTTTGCCGACACGCTGGTGAACTTTATTGGTGAACCCAGCGTAATCCTGTGTTACCGCGACGATTTACTGGCGTTTGGTGAGGGATTGTTCCTCCTGAAAGGCGAGGCCATGCCGTTTCTGGCCGATATGACCATTTCATTAAAACTGCTGGCGCTGGGCAATCTGGCCTTTGTCGCTGAGACACTTTCCGCTTTCCGTATTTCAGGAAACCAGCAAAGCCAGTTGAACCAGACACGCCAGGATCAGGTCACCCGCACCTATACACGCATGCCAATCGTGATCCGCGAGCTGGGCTGGTACAAAGGCGATACTGAACAGAATCAGTGGGTCAATGTGGCCCCAATGCATGCACCAACGCAGTTCAGCCAGCAGAACCTGCACCACGCCATGTTACTCTCCGCCCAGCGTTCGCTGACGCATTTTCGCAGCGGCAAAATCCATGAATGGCTTGCTGGGCGTACGCTGCCTGCACAATATCGTCCGTTAGTGGAGGCTTTTCAGGAAGCACGCGGTACCACGCAAACCCTCACCGTCTTTGTTTTTCAACCGGGCAACAACACCGCTGCCTGTGAAAAAACACTGGCCAGCATCGCAGCGTACCAAAGTGTGGGACTGACCATCAGCCCGGTGGTGATTTGCGAAAACCCGCAAGCAGCGCCCGCAACAGCACCGACGCTCATCTGTCCGTATGCGCTACGCGCCACTGCGGTTAATCAGTATATTGCCGCCCGCCCTGGCGACTGGCTGTTGTGCCTGGACGCCGGAGAAACGTTACAAAGCAGCGGCATGTTGATGTTTGACCTGGCGCTGGACAGTGCGGCAGGCTGCGACGCCGTGTACGGCGATGCGTTTTACCAGGCCGCTGACGGCGAACTGACCGGCTCGGCCTTCCGTCCGGACTTTAACCTCGACCTGCTGTTGAGCTACCCGTCGGAGATGGCGCGCCACTGGATTTTCCGCAGTGCGACCCTGCTCGAGCTAGGGGGTTTCAATACGGAATATCAACAGGCGTGGCAGTTCGATTACATCGTGCGTTTGATTGAACAAAAAGGCATTCAGTTTGCTGGTCATCTGCCGGAAATTTTTGTTATCGCACAGGATCCCCAGCAAATGACGCAGGCGGAAGAGGTGGCGATCCTCACTCGCCACCTGCACCACCGTGGTTATCCGCAGGGCCGCGTGGAGGCGCCAAAACCAGGTCTGTATGCGTTGCGCTACCAGCATGAGCAGCAGCCGCTGGTGTCAATTATTATCCCGACCAAAGACCAACTTTCGATGCTGATCCCCTGCGTCACGAGCCTGCTGGAAAAAACACGCTACGCGAATTACGAACTGCTGATCGTCGACAACAACAGCGAAACCCCGGAAGCCCTGCAATGGCTGGAAGGGCTTTCCACCATCGATCCACAACGTATCCGTGTACTGCGTTACCCCTACCCTTTCAACTACTCGGCGATTAACAATATGGCGGCGCGGGAAGCGCGCGGTGAATATCTGGTGTTGCTTAACAACGATACCGCCATCATCAGCGCTAACTGGCTGGATAACCTGCTTAACCATGGCCTGCGCCCGGAAGTGGGCATTACCGGCGCAAAACTGCTCTATCCAACCAGCAAAGTGCAGCATGCCGGTGTGGTGCTTGGCCTGCGCGGCCCTGCCGACCACCCGTTTATCGGCAGTGAGTCCGAGCGCAGCGGCTACATGAACCGCCTGCAGGTTGATCAGAACTACAACGTTGTGACGGCCGCCTGCCTGCTGATCCGTAAATCGGTCTATGACCAGGTGGGCGGGCTGGATGAAGAGAAATTCAAAGTCTCTTATAACGATGTCGATTTATGCCTGAAAGTGCGCGAAGCCGGGTATCTGACGGTCTGGACGCCACATGCGATGGTGATGCACGAAGGCAGCGTGAGCCAGAACAAAGTGGACAAAACCGCGCAGGAGAAGAAGCGCATTCGCTTTATAGGCGAGCAGGACGCGATGTACGAAAAATGGATGCCGCTGATTGCCAGCGATCCGGCTTACAACCCCAATCTGACGCTGGAGGGCGAAGGCTTCCAGTTTACGCTCGGTGAACACGATACCTGGCAGCCGTTGCACTGGAAACCGCTACCGCGTTTTATTACCTATCCGTTAAGCGATCACCAGGAGACGCAACAGCGGCTGGTACAACCGCTGGATCGCCTGAAAGCCGCCGCACTGGCTGATGGACAAAACGCCTACCGCGCCACCTCGTTTGCAGAAATTGTGCGTTACGCGCCGGATGCGTTGATCCTGTCGCGCCAGTGCTCGCCGTTTCTGCAGGAGTGGCTGCAGCGCCTGCGCAAAGTGACCCAGGTCTTCACCGTTTTTGATATCGACGAGTACCTGCCCGCCTTACCTGCCAAATCGCCGCTACGGGAAAAATTCCCGGCGGATTTCCAGCAGGTTCTGCGCGGCACGGTCGCCAGCGCCGATCGTCTGGTGGTCGCAAGCGATGTGCTTGCCGAAACCTGCGCTGGCTGGAATCACGATATTCGCGTTGTCCCTACACGCCTTGATCCTGCACAGTGGGCCAGGCTGACCAGCCTGCGCGGCATCGGGCAGAAGCCGCGCGTTGGCTGGGTGGGTAGCGCGGAACGCAGCGCCGATCTGGATGTGATATACCCCTTAATCAGCCAGCTTGCCGACCGGGTTGACTGGATCTTTTTTGGCTATTGCCCGCCGGCACTGCGCCCTTATCTGAAGGAGTATCACGCATCCTGGTCCAGCGAAGTGTATGCACAGCGGCTGGCTTCGCTCAATCTGGACCTCGCGCTGGCCCCACTGGCCGATAATCTCTTCAACCGCAACCTCAGCCCGCTGCGTTTGCTCGAGTATGGCGCGTGCGGCTATGCGGTGATTTGCAGCGATAATATCTGCTATCGCAACGATTTGCCGGTCACCCGTGTGGCCAGTTCAGCGAAGAAATGGCGAGAAGCCATTGAAATGCACCTGCACGATTTACCGGCAACGTGGAAACAGGGCGATGCGCTGCAAGCCTGGGTCCGTGAACATGGCATGTTACGGGGTGAGAATTTGCTTCAGCACGCGCGCAGCTGGCTACCTGACGCATGATGGTCAGGTGCCGGGACCGCAATTTTTCAGCAAATCGATTATATAAAGGACAGTTATGTCTAAAAGCACATGCCTTATTTGTGGCACAGAGATGAGGCTATATTTCGTGAAGGAGGCGTATCTCGCACCTTCAACCCGCAATTTCACACAACAGCTGGTTCCCGTACAGTTTGATGAATGCCCGGCGTGCCATTTTCTCAGTTCACGAACGCACCAGTCGTTACCCGCGCAGGTGTGGGAAAAACTGAATCACGACCTGCATCATTATGCTGAAACAGAAGGGCGCAAGACGCACGATTTTAATCAACCGCCCTACCTTGCACAGGCAATGATGGTTGAACTGCTGGCACGCAACGGTCTTATTGATGACAGTGCCATCCTCGATTATGCCGCCGGTTACGGTTCACTGAGCCATATCCAGCGTAAATATTTTAACCGGGGCATCACCTGCTACGATAAGTACGTCAGAAACCCGGAACAGCACTATATCGACAATCCGCAGAAAAAAGCGTGGTCGCTGGTGATTAACTCGGCCATGTTTGAGCATGTCCTGACGCGTGCAGACCTGGATGCGGTCAACGACCTGGTTTCCGATACCGGGGCACTGATGATCCATACCGTGGTGGTGGAACGCGTGCCGAAAGATCCGAACTGGTTCTACATTGACACGCCGGTGCATACTGCCGTGCATACAAACCAGAGCATGGAGCGGCTGATGGCGCAGTGGGGGTACAAGTCCTCCATTTATAGCCCTGTCAGTAAAGCCTGGGTGCTGCTGCGTAAGCCGTACAGAGAGGTCCAGGCTCTGGTAGAGAGCATTAACGCGGAGCTGCAAACTGAATGGTTGTTCGGTAAAGAGGGTTTTGTTGATTACTGGAAAACCCGCTAAATCTGCCGATGAAAAAAGGCGCTTTGCAGCGCCTTTTTTTATTTCCCGGCAGGTAACCAGCCCTGACGCCAGTCATCCAGCCCGGCATCGCGCAGATACCAGTTTTGCAGGATAGCCTCGCGCAGCGCATCGCCCTGGCGTTCACGTAATGCTGCATCGTTAATATAAGCCAGAACCGCATTCATCCAGTCTTTGAAACGGTTTTCAACCAGGGTAACCGGCAAACCACAGCGATAAGGTTCAATGTCGGTGGCAATGATCGGCACGCCGCAGGTGCCAATTTCCAGCAGACGCAGGTTGCTCTTACATTCGTTGAACTGGTTGATTTGCAGCGGCACCAGCGCCAGGTCGAGATCCAGCGACGCCAGTTTTTCCGGGTACATTTCAAATGCCACGCCAGGGTGAAACTCGCAGCGTACATTGCGCGGTTTCATCCCCATAAATACCCATTCCACCTTTCCTTCCAGCTCTTTGATCAGCGGTAACAGGATCTCCAGATCGCCCGAATGGGAACTGCCGCCTGCCCAGCCAACGCGAACCTTTTTCCCCACGCCGCGCGCGCTGCGCAAGTGCTCCCACTGATTCGGCGCAAGGCGGTTTTGCGCAATACGAATATCAGAATGGAAACGGCTATAGGCTTCGGCCAGCGGCTGCGTGGACACCACTATCCAGTCGGCGCTATCCATCACTTTCCGGAAACTTTTCAGCATCTGTTGCGGGAAGTGCTGACGGTTGCCGTTTTTAATCGGCACATTCAGTAAATAGTCGTCATATTCCAGCACAATTTTCGCCTGGCTGACTTCGCGCAGTTGCTTAAAGATATCCGGGAAACGGCTGCCGGTAATCAGCTCCAGCAGGATGACATCCGGCTGAAGTTGCGCCACTTCCATCACGCCTGGGATGGTGTTGGTTAATCCGCCTTCAAGCATCAGGTGCCGTTCCATTGCTTTAAACGGCTGCATCACCCGGTGGTGACCGCCGCCAACCCAGTTAATGTGGTGTGCCAGCACCACCGGTAACGGTCGCCCTGGCAACGGGGCATGCAATCGCGCACTGCTGGCGCTCAGGCTAAAGGCCTTGCCCATTTTTTGCATTAACGGATGGTAAGACGGCTCTGCCAGCAGCCCCTGCTGCCACTCGCGGCGCAGGGTGGAATAGTCCTGCAGTAACGGGCGTTCCTGCACATGGAATTTATTACCCAGCAGACGCGTCGCGCCCCCCATATGGCGGACGCGGGCATATGGCGTCCAGACATTGAGAAAGCCCTGTTTCTGTGCGCGCAGACCCAGATCGACATCCGCGAAATAGAGTGGGTAAGTTTCCTGGGTAAAGCCATTCAGCGCGAAGAACACTTCTTTACGCACCATCATGCAGGAGGCGCTGACCGCCGCGAGGTTACGCGGGGTTTTCAGATAGTACTGGAAGCCGTTGCTTTGACCATCGGCGCCCTCGAAAGCAACTTCCACGCCATGCTGCACGCCCAGCAGATAGCCGCCATGCTGAATGCGTCCATCGTGGTATTCCAGCCGGGCACCAACCAGACCAATTTCCGGGCGGAGTGCATGCTCCAGCAGCGCGTCCAGCCAGTCTCCGTCCACGATTTCGCAGTCATTATTGAGGAAAACCAGCACATCGCCGCGCGCTTGCTGCGCCGCCGCATTGTTAATTTCGGCAAAATTAAACGGCGCGTCATAACGCAGAATACGCACCTGATCGATCCCCAACGCGGCCAGATCATTCAGGAAGCGACAGGCATCCTCGTCCACCGACTGATTATCGACAATGACTATTTCGTAGTGCGGGTACCGGGTCTTTTCCATCAGACTTTCAATACACCGCTTGAGTAAGGCAAATCGGTCACGGGTTGGAATAATGATCGATACCAGCGGCTTAGCCTGCCAGTGATAACGCAGTCGTTTGATCTGCGGTGCCAGCCCCGCTTCCAGCGTGGCGTTAATGCCAAGACGCTGCATATGCGCCAGCAGGATCTGCTCGCATTCGCCAGTGACCTCCGGCGTCTCACTCCAGCGCGTTGCCGGGTGCGGGCTTTCGACCAGAACCTCTGCTACATGGCCCAGCGCCTCTGTCCCCTGCCCTTCTACAAAACGCCACAGCAGATCGATCATCGCCGCCTGCGGGAATTGGCTGTTCAGGCCACCCAGTTGCCGGGCGATGTCGCGGTTAAACAGCAGGACGCGACCGATATACGGCAGGCCGCGCAGCAGGTCGATATTGACCTCCGGGCGCAGGGTCAGGATCGGTTCGCCATTCTCCGCCCGTGTCATTTCGTCGCAGTAAAATAGCCACGCCTTTTGTTGCTGCATACGTTGTTCGGCAAAACGCAGTAACGCGTCGTCGCGCAGCGTGTAGCCTGCCGGGATGAGTAGCAGCGCTTCGGCATCGCGTGTGGCCAAAAGCTGATTGACGGTCGCAACCCAACGGGCATCATCGGCAACCACATCCACACTGGAGGGTGCCAGCGACTGGCTTTTCACCGAAGCGAGCGTGCATGCGCTGTGTTCATTATCGCCAAGGATAATCACGCCAATACTGGCTTTGTCTGGCCATGCGTTAGCAAAAGTAAGCAGTGCTTCACGCCGGGCATCACTGATTTGCCGGTCTTCCAGCCAGCGATTAAAGGAGTAATCGCTGGTTTGCTGCTGCGCCAGCACGGCTTTGCTGTGAAAACTGAGGGTGTAGCGGGATTTCTCATCCAGTACGAACGGTTTTTCGACCAGCTTCTGAGCGAAAATGGCCGTAAGTGCCGCCTCGAGTTGCCATTTGACCGCATAATACGGGCGCTGCGCCTGCGCCCATGCCAGCGCACTGGCATAGCCGTTTTGCAGCAAATCCACCCACTCATCAGCGTCCGGGCAGTCACGCAGCGATAAGGCGCAGAAGTGCTCCGCCTCATGCCGGGCAACGTTATCTTCCGTGAGGTAGCCTTCCACGTAGCCATCGTTAACGAGGAAAACAGGAATACCCAGCGTCAGGGCTTTTGCCACACTGTCTTCGTTGCCGATGACAACGTCATACTGCTCAAGCCAGGCTGGCTCAATGCGCTGCACCTGCTGGCTGAGATCGAGCCACTCAAACTGGATCCCGGCATCGCGCACACGTTGCTGCACTTCATACATTTCGGCGGACATTTTCACCGCAATGTAGAGCACGCGGCTCAACGCCTGCGACTCACGGGTGCGAGTGTAATGGCCAAACGCAGCCGGCACCGTCCACGGCAGCGTCTGGAGCTGCGCGGGTTCGATCCCCGTCTGCAGCAACAGCGCAGAGGTACGCGGTGAGAGATCGAGCGTCAGCGCGGCAAACTGGTTCTCCAGCGCCACACCCCACGGAATATAGACATCGTTGTAATCACTAAAATGACGGAAAACCATCGCCCCGGACAGTTGCCCTTCATCTATCGCGCGCAGCAGTTTTTCACTGAAGAAACCGCGGTAAACCCAGATAACGTCGTAATGCGTTTCGGGCTCACCCTGTTTGTCGGTGATCACCGTAAAGCGCCCGGTTGCTTCCAGGCGTGCGATTTCCCCGGCCAGTGCCTGCCCTGCCGCGCTGGTAATTACATCCACACGCCAGCCGTCCGCCAGCAAGGCGTCGGTAATGTCGAGCAGTTCGCTGCTGTGGGGGGTAAAGGCGTCAAATTTATCAACGCTGAGTAGTATGCTTCGCATCTGTCATCCTCATATCACCGGGCGCGGAGTGCCGGGCAATGGCAAAAGGCGGTCCTGTCGTTATGCAATATTGTGGGCGACGAAGGAAAGATTGAGAGGAAAAACAGCTTGCAGAAAAGGGGTTATATCTGGCGATTGACCATAAAAAAAGGCATCCGAGGATGCCTTTTTAAAGAATGGCGAATTAACGCAGCAGGGACAGCATGGTCTGCGGAACCTGGTTGGCCTGCGCCAGTACAGAAGAACCGGCCTGCTGCAGGATCTGCGCTCGCGACATGTTCGATACTTCGGTCGCGTAGTCGGAGTCCTGAATACGGCTGCGCGCTGCAGACAGGTTGTTCACGGTGTTGTTCAGGTTGGTGATGGTGGACTCGAAACGGTTCTGAGACGCACCCAGCAGGCTGCGCTGATCGTCAACCGCTTTGATGGCCGCATCGATGTCTGCCAGCGGGCTGCCGTCAGTGGCACCGCCGGTGGTCACAGTACCGCTCAGTACGTCGAAACCTTCTGCAGAAGTAGAACGCGCAGTGCCGTTCACCAGGCCGCCAGTTGCGCCGGTTGCAGAAGAAGTGCTGAACAGGTTGTAAGAATCAGACTTGCTCAGGCTGATGGAGATGGTTTCGCTGTCTTTCGCGCCAACCTGGAAGCTGTAGCTGCTGGAGCCGGTACCGGTGTTCAGGACTTTGATGCCGTTGAAGTCGGTCTGCGTGGTCACACGGTTGATCTCTTCCATACGCTGGTTAACTTCAGCCTGGATGGAGTCGATGTCGGAAGCAGAGTTGGAGCTGTTCTGCGCCTGAACGGTCAGGTCACGGATACGCTGCAGGTTGTTGTTGACTTCGCTCAGCGCGCCTTCAGCAGTCTGCGCCAGAGAGATACCGTCGTTGGCGTTACGGGCAGCAACGGTCAGGCCGTTGATGTTGGAAGTAAAGCGGTTAGCAATCGCCTGGCCAGCAGCATCATCTTTTGCACTGTTGATACGCAGACCGGAAGACAGACGCTCGATCGCCGTGCCCAGAGAAGACTGAGATTTAGTCAGGTTGTTCTGAGTCATCAGCGACAGGGTGTTAGTATTAATAACAGCCATGATAGTTATCCTTCATTGAGAAATTTATATTCCGGCATGGGCCAGCGGCTTCATCACCGTCATAATAGTTATCGACGTGACTGACGAACTCTTTAGCTATTTTTATATTTTTTGAGCGATTTTTGTCTAAAAAACAAACCATAACCGTAATAAAAAAGCGCCGACAAGCGGCGCTTTTTGCGTACTACAAAATTTGCGATTAACGCAGCAGGGACAGCATGGTCTGCGGAACCTGGTTGGCCTGAGCCAGTACGGAAGAACCGGCCTGTTGCAGGATCTGCGCTCGCGACATGTTCGATACTTCGGTCGCGTAGTCGGAGTCCTGAATACGGCTGCGCGCTGCAGACAGGTTGTTCACGGTGTTGTTCAGGTTGGTGATGGTGGACTCGAAACGGTTCTGAGACGCACCCAGCAGGCTGCGCTGATCGTCAACCGCTTTGATGGCCGCATCGATGTCTGCCAGCGGGCTGCCGTCAGTGGCACCGCCGGTGGTCACAGTACCGCTCAGTACGTCGAAACCTTCTGCAGAAGTAGAACGCGCAGTGCCGTTCACCAGGCCGCCAGTTGCGCCGGTTGCAGAAGAAGTGCTGAACAGGTTGTAAGAATCAGACTTGCTCAGGCTGATGGAGATGGTTTCGCTGTCTTTCGCGCCAACCTGGAAGCTGTAGCTGCTGGAGCCGGTACCGGTGTTCAGGACTTTGATGCCGTTGAAGTCGGTCTGCGTGGTCACACGGTTGATCTCTTCCATACGCTGGTTAACTTCAGCCTGGATGGAGTCGATGTCGGAAGCAGAGTTGGAGCTGTTCTGCGCCTGAACGGTCAGGTCACGGATACGCTGCAGGTTGTTGTTGACTTCGCTCAGCGCGCCTTCAGCAGTCTGCGCCAGAGAGATACCGTCGTTGGCGTTACGGGCAGCAACGGTCAGGCCGTTGATGTTGGAAGTAAAGCGGTTAGCAATCGCCTGGCCAGCAGCATCGTCTTTTGCACTGTTGATACGCAGACCGGAAGAGAGGCGCTCAATCGCCGTGCCCAGAGAAGACTGGGATTTGCTCAGGTTGTTCTGAGTCATCAGCGACAGGGTGTTAGTATTAATAACAGCCATAATAGTTATCCTTGGTTAAGTTTATATTCCGGTAAGCGCCAGCGGCTTCATCACCGTCATAATAGTTATCGACGGGATTACAAAACTCTTTAGCTTATTTGGCAGAAAAATATCTTACGGAAAACATTAAAAAAAAAGCGCCGACGAGCGGCGCTTTTGCGTACTAAATAATTTGCGATTAACGCAGCAGGGACAGCATGGTCTGCGGAACCTGGTTGGCCTGAGCCAGTACGGAAGAACCGGCCTGTTGCAGGATCTGCGCTCGCGACATGTTCGATACTTCGGTCG
>NZ_DAMBVN010000017.1:0-106446 GCF_032052965.1 Kosakonia sp. | reverse complement strand
GTGGAGGCGCATTATAGGGAGTTAATTCCGGCTGACAACCCCTAATTTAAAAAAAGTTATCAACCGTCTCTTTTTTGTGCAAACCAACCCTAAAGCGCCAGTTTTTCGAGCGATTTAAAGCCGTAGCGCTGCAAAACGGGCAATAATTGTGCAGTCTCCGGGGTTAACGCCATACAGTACGCAATATTATCGTCCGTCGATTTGGCATCCGGCGCTTCATGCTCAAGCAACCAGGCGGTACGGCGAGCGATAGCTGCTCCCGAATCCACCAGCCGGGTTCCTTCTGGTAACACCTGCATCAACTCTTCCTGCAATAACGGGAAGTGCGTACACCCCAGCACCACCGTGTCTGGCGGCTCACTCATACGCAACCAGGGACGCAGGATACGACGCAACTCCTCCAGCGGTACAGGCTCACCATGCAGTTTCCCCTCAGCCAGCACCACTAGCTCTGCCGAACCCAACATCTCAATGCGGCACGTATTCGCAAAGCGTGAGATCAGCTCGTGAGTGTAAGGGCGTTTTACCGTTCCACGGGTCGCCAGCAGCCCTACTACACCGTTTGCCGTTAAGCGCGCAGCAGGTTTGATGGCCGGAACCACACCCACAACCGGGAAAGTGAATTTCTCGCGCAGCGCGGGCAAAGAGACGGTACTCGCGGTATTGCAGGCGATTACTGCAAGCGCCAGGGGATATTGTGCCTGTACGGCGGTAACGATTTCGACAACGCGCTCCACGATAAACGCTTCACTTTTTTCCCCATAAGGAAACGCGACATTGTCAAAAACATAGATGAAATGCAGATCCGGCAGGAGATGCCGGATCTCATCATAAACGGATAGCCCACCGACGCCGGAGTCAAACACCAGGACGGTGGGACGTGCGTCAGAAGGTGTAGCTGCCAGACAAGGTATATTCTCGTCCTGCAGTGCGATAGCCATAAACTGTCTCGTAATCTTTATCGAACAGGTTAGCTATTTTACCACGAACTGTGAGGTTTGAGGTCACAGGATATGAAGCAGAGAGATCAACCAGGCTGTAAGACGACATACGGCGCTGCGTGTCCGCAAACTGGTTGGTATTGTTATTGTAGCTCTTACCAAAGTATTGCCACGCGGCATCCATGTCCAGTCCGAACAGTGTCCAGTCCAGTTGATATTTGAATTGCTGACGTGAGCGGTGAGCCAGCACTTCATTGTCACTGTCGCGGCGCGGATCAAGATAACCCAGCGTAATACGATGGCTGATCACTCCTGTGTCAAAGCTACCTGTTAACTCAACACCTTTGATGGTCGCAGATTGAATATTGTAATAGCTGCCAAGGAAGGTATCTTCATCGTAGTAGTAATCGATCAGGTTCTTGATTTTGTTTTGATAAGCAGACAGACGCCAGTTAACCGGCCCGGTCAGACCTTCCAGTCCAACTTCAACCTGACGGGATTTCTCGGCACTCAAGTCCGGGTTAGCAACAATAAAAAGACGCTCCTGCCCGTAAAGTTGCCCCAAAGTCGGTGCCTGGAAACCGGTACCATAAGAAACCGTAACACGATAATCCGGCACAAATTCCCAGCCTGCCGCTGCCTGCCAGGTGCCATTCCAGCCAAACTGATCGTTATCATCGCCACGGACAGAACCTTCAAGCGTTACGCTATCGAGCTGCTGTTGCGTCGTCAGATAATAGCCGGTGTTATCCCGTTTATATTTGTTACTGTAATAGTTATCTGCTGAGGTCAGTTTCTGCTGCTGCCAGTCGATACCTGCGCTGACTGTGCCCGCGCCCAGCGCCAGGCTGTTACCCCATTGCAGGTTGCGTTGGGTCATATCATCCAGCGAGGTGCCGTCGTTATACAGTCCTAACGTGCCCGCATAGTTATAGTCTTTATAGCGCTGATAACTGCCGGTCAGTTGAGAGGAGAAGATCTCGCCGCTGTAAGTCAGCCCGGTTTCATAGGTGTGGTTATAGACCTGGCGCTCATCACCGCCATCGGTATAGCCCGCATCATAGCCCGTTTTGTTGCTGTAGCCGTAGCCACGCACAAACCCCGAAATTTCCTGACTGAACTGATGATTCAGGCCTGCCCAGAAGGTTTTATTGCGAAAACCGTCGCGATCGCTATCCACAGAGTAAGTCGATTGTGGGCGAATGTTATAGCCGCGCGTATCGCTGAAGGAGCCAGCAACGGTTGCCAGAGTATCCTCGCCCAGTTTCTGGCGAACTGTCGCATCATATTTCTGGTAGTGATTAGAACCGATGCCAGCCTCGATTTTTCCACCTGGCGTCGCGTTCTGGGTGATGATGTTGATCACACCGCCAATGGCATCTGCGCCATACACGGCAGAACGTGGCCCTCGGATCATCTCGATTCGTTCAATGAGTGATACGGGGATCTGGCTGAAGTCGGCGATACCGGTAATACCGGACTTCGCCAGCGGAATACCATCGATCAATACCAGCGTGTGGCGCGCTTCTGCGCCACGGATATAGATATAGCTTGTTTGCCCCATGCCACCGTTTTCCGCCACATCGACACCCGGCAAACGGCGCATCACATCCGTTAACGTTCGGGCCTGCCAGCGATCGATATCTTCACGCGTCACGACTTCCGTCGGTGCCAGTACCGTATTGACAGGTTGTTGAAAACGGTTTGCTGTCACCACCAGGTTGTCTGAACTGCTATCTTGCGCCCAGCCGGAAAAAGCTGTGACGGAGAGCGCCGTCAACAGCGAAGCTTTTTTAATCATTGTGAGAGCATCCACAAAGTAAAAGGATGCCGCAGGCTCCATCAATAGCACGCGATGATGTGAACCAAATGCGACGTATTCCGGCAGGTCTTCGGGCTTGGGGGTATTACGAGACGGCGACTTCCCACCATTGGCAGTGTCTGCTTGCGCGACCATCTCACCTTATCCTTACCGCTGCGCGTCAGCCCCAGATTCACACTGGGTTCCCTTTTAACTCACAGGACCGGAACAGGGATGCTACATTCTGTTACATATGGATGTCCAGACTGCTAAGCGGGTATTTAGAAAACATCCGGTACTGGACATCCCGTGAGCAACCCCTACAATCCCCGCGTTATTCTTAATCTCTCAGGAAACATCATGACTCCCGAACACCTGCCGACAGAACAATACGAAGCCCAACTGGCCGAAAAAGTCGTGCGTCTGCAATCAATGATGACGCCCTTTTCCGCGCCACTGCCGGAGGTGTTCCGCTCACCGGTTAGCCACTACCGCATGCGCGCTGAGTTCCGCATCTGGCATGACGGTGACGACCTTTATCACATCATTTTTGATCAACAGACGAAATCACGGATCCGCGTGGACAGCTTCCCCGCTGCCAGCGAACTGATTAACCAGTTAATGACCGTGATGCTGGAAGCCGTGCGTAAGAATAAAGTACTGCGCCATAAACTGTTCCAGATTGATTACCTGAGTACCGTCAGTAACCAGGCTATCGTCAGTCTGCTGTATCACAAGAAACTGGATGAGGAATGGCGGGCAGAAGCGACCCGTTTGCGGGATGCTCTGCGTGCGCAAAACCTGAACGTGCAGCTGATTGGCCGGGCCACTAAAACCAAAATCGAACTCGACAGAGATTATGTCGACGAGCGACTACCGGTCGGCGGAAGAGAGATGATTTACCGCCAGGTAGAAAACAGCTTCACACAGCCGAACGCGGCTATGAATATTCAGATGCTGGAATGGGCGCTGGACGTGACCCGCGGTTCTACCGGCGATCTGCTGGAATTATACTGTGGCAACGGGAATTTCTCGCTGGCACTGGCGCGTAATTTCAACCGTGTGCTGGCCACCGAGATTGCTAAACCGTCAGTCGCTGCGGCCCAGTACAATATTGCGGCGAATCATATTGATAATGTGCAGATTATCCGCATGGCGGCTGAAGAATTTACACAAGCGATGAATGGCGTGCGGGCGTTTAACCGTCTGCAGGGTATCGATTTGAAAAGCTACCAGTGTGAGACTATTTTCGTCGATCCACCGCGTAGCGGGCTGGATGCAGAAACCGAGAAAATGGTGCAGGCCTACCCGCGTATCCTCTATATTTCCTGCAACCCCGAAACGCTGTGTAAGAACCTGGAAACGCTGAGCCAGACACATAACATCTCGCGTCTGGCCCTGTTTGATCAGTTTCCCTACACACATCATATGGAATGCGGTGTGCTGCTTACCCGCAAATAAGACTCCACGCGGTTCCCCTCAACGCATGAGGGGAAAGCCTCATTCAGAGGCTTCGTCGTGTTTACGGTTGCGCAAACGAAAGCCGATCCAGAATACGAGGATCACTGACAGTACCGCAGGCAGGAAGTTGGAGCCAATCGCCGGATACTCTGCGCGTACAACGGTGCTGTACAGCAGCACGCCAAGGATAAAGCAGGCGGCGGCAAGGCCCGGCAAGCCAACAGGCATAGTGCGGTTTTGATAACGCTGATGCAGGCAGTAAACCGTCAGCACCAGCGAGATAATCGGAAAAACAGAAAACGGTACAATGGAGCTAAAAATGGCGGCAAACGTTCCATTGATCGACAAGCCAGCGAGTAGCGCCAGCAGCAACGTACCTTTATCTTGACCTGACTGTTTCATTACTCATCCTTTACTCATCAATTTGATGCGCTATTTTTTCTTGCTCGCGGCGATACCAGTAATATGCGCCTTTGGAAATCATCCGCAGTTGCAGCACCAGTCGCTCTTCTAATTGCCGGCGTTGTTCAGCACCGACATCTAACGCTTCTGCGCCAGCGCTGAACACAATAGTCACCATCGCTTCAGCCTGTGCTTCAGTGAAAGCGCGCGGCATGTGGTTTTCGAGTTCGAGATAGTCGGCAAGTTCCGCAATAAAATGCTGGATCTCGCGCGCAACCGCCGCACGAAAAGCGGAAGACGTACCGGAGCGCTCTCGCAGCAGAAGCCTGAATGCGTTGGGGTTATTACCGATAAACTCCATAAATGTAGACACGGAGGTACGGATCACGCTACCCCCTTTGGCGATTCGCTGGCGCGCCTGGCGCATCAGCTGGCGGAGCATTAACCCGCTTTCATCCACCATCGTCAGGCCAAGTTCATCTACATCGCGAAAATGCCGGTAAAATGACGTCGGTGCGATCCCCGCCTCGCGGGCAACCTCGCGCAGACTCAGACTGGCAAAGCTACGCTCAGCACTCAGTTGGCTAAATGCGGCTTCTACCAGCGAACGCCGGGTTTTTTCTTTTTGCTGCGCTCTTACACCCATCACGATGTTTGAATCCTTCCAAAGGCCAGCTGGCACTATACCAGAGAATAAATCTAATCCGATTGTACTGGATTGTGACTGATTGTTTACGCGCTGTTTCTTCTCTTACGCTTGAAAAAAGCACAACGATAATTGGGTTATCAGGGCAATGATGTTACTATTATGTTGTTTTTATGTATAAGAACAGGTAAGCCTTACCATGCCACATTCCTACGATTATGATGCAATAGTAATAGGCTCCGGTCCCGGCGGCGAAGGCGCTGCTATGGGCCTGGTTAAAAACGGAGCACGGGTAGCGGTGATAGAACGCTACCATAACGTCGGCGGCGGCTGTACGCACTGGGGCACCATACCATCCAAAGCGTTGCGCCACGCAGTCAGCCGTATTATTGAGTTCAATCAGAACCCCCTCTACAGCGACCACTCCCGCCTTCTTCGTTCTTCTTTCGCCGATATCCTGAACCATGCTGAAAGCGTAATAAATCAGCAAACGCGCATGCGTCAGGGCTTTTATGAGCGCAACCGCTGTGAAATTTTAGAAGGTAGCGCGCATTTTATTGATGACCACACACTGGCGCTGGAGTGTCACGACGGTACCGTCGAAACCCTCACCGCCGAAAAATTTGTTATTGCCTGCGGCTCGCGCCCTTACCACCCTACTGATGTCGATTTTAACCACCCACGGGTGTACGACAGCGACTCGATTCTGGATATGCACCATGAACCCCGTCATGTGATCATTTATGGCGCGGGGGTGATCGGTTGCGAATATGCTTCGATCTTCCGCGGAATGAACGTCAAAGTGGATCTGATTAACACACGGGATCGTCTGCTGGCGTTTCTCGATCAGGAGATGTCAGATTCGCTCTCGTATCACTTCTGGAACAGCGGCGTCGTGATCCGTCATAACGAAGAGTACGAGCGCATAGAACCGCTGGACGATGGTGTGATCATGCATCTTAAGTCTGGTAAGAAGCTGAAAGCAGACTGTTTACTCTATGCAAACGGGCGTACCGGCAACACCGACAGTCTGCAACTGGGCAATATTGGCCTGGAAGCGGACGGTCGCGGCCAGTTGAAGGTCAACAGCATGTACCAGACTGCATTGCCGCATGTGTATGCAGTCGGTGATGTGATCGGTTACCCAAGCCTGGCATCAGCGGCTTACGATCAAGGACGCATTGCCGCACAGGCAATGATCAAAGGTGAAGCAACCGCACATCTGATTGAAGATATTCCGACTGGCATCTATACCATTCCGGAAATCAGCTCAGTGGGCAAAACCGAGCAACAGCTTACTGCCATGAAAGTGCCGTATGAGGTGGGTCGCGCGCAGTTTAAGCACCTGGCGCGGGCGCAAATTGTCGGTATGAATGTGGGTACGTTGAAGATCCTGTTCCATCGCGAAACCAAAGAGATTTTGGGTATTCACTGCTTTGGCGAGCGCGCGGCCGAAATTATTCATATCGGCCAGGCCATCATGGAACAGAAAGGCGGTGGTAACACCATTGAGTACTTCGTTAACACCACCTTTAACTACCCGACAATGGCAGAAGCTTACCGGGTAGCGGCGCTAAACGGTTTAAACCGCCTGTTTTAACGCACTATCAAAATGGCCATCCATCGAGCTACGGATGGCCTCTGCCAACTGCTCATAGCGGCTGCGCAGCGGTGATCCCGGGCGGTAAACAAGCCCAACGGTACGTTTCGGCTCGGGCTTAATGCACGGCAGATAAACCACGCCATCGCGTTTGCGCTCACGCGGCACGGCCAACGAAGGCAACAGCGTGATGCCACTCCCGGCTGCGACCATATTACGCAGCGTTTCCAGACTGGTTGCGCGGAAGTGGGTATCTTCATCGGCGCCTGCTTCAAAACAGAAACCCATCGCCTGATCGCGCAGGCAGTGCCCATCCTCCAGCATCAGCAGTTTTTCACCCGCCAGATCGGCCATCGGCACGCAATCGCGGTTCGCCCAGGGATGGTCTTCATAAATCGCCAGCATCATCGGTTCATCGAACAGCGGAACTTCGATAAAAGCTTCACTCTCCTTCACCAGCGCCAGAATGGCGCAATCAAGCTTACCGCTGTCCAGCTGTGCCAGTAGCTGGTGCGTCTGAGCTTCATGCAGATACATTTCCAGTTTCGGGAAAGTCTGGTGCAACATCGGAATAATTTGCGGCAACAGATAAGGCCCAACGGTGGGGATCAGACCAATATGCAGCGGGCCGGACATGGTTTCCCCCTGCTGGCTTGCCATTTCCTTCAGCACTTTGACCTCGCGCAGTACAGTGCGCGCCTGATCCACCAGCAGCAACCCCGCCTGGGTAAACAGCACTTTGCGGCTGGTGCGTTCCAGCAGCATCACGCCAAGTTCATCTTCCAGTTTACGGATCTGCCCACTCAGCGTCGGTTGGCTGACATGGCAGGAATCGGCTGCCCGGCGAAAATGGCGGTGTTCAGCTAACGCCACCAGGTATTCAAGATCACGAATATTCATTATTCATCCTCCGTCGCCACGATAGTTCATGGCGATAGATAGCATAGCAACGAACGATTATCCCTATCAAGCATTCTGTTTAATAATTGACTCCAGAAACGAAGCGGAACGTCAACTGACCCTTGATAAGACTGCTTACCCTCAAGTTTCTCTGAACAACTAAAGCCAACGTGAACTTTTGCGGACCCCGTGTCCGCTTTTTTTTTGCATAAAAAAGCCCGGCACAGGCCAGGCTCTCTTTCGATAAAGGCGGGTTACACCAGCCGCGTCTTCGCATCGGCAATTGCCTGCGCCACCTGCACCGGCGACACGCCGCCTTTTGCTGCACGTTTATCAAGGCAGGATTGCAATGACAGAATCGGGTACACATCATCACCGATCACCGCGCTGAATTGCTGCAGGTCGGCAAGTGCCAACGCTTCCAGCGGTTTTCCCTGACGGATGGCTTCGACCACCGCTTCACCCACAATATGGTGCGCTTCACGGAACGGCACGCCTTTCGCGACCAGGTAGTCCGCCAGTTCCGTCGCGTTTGCATAGCCCTGTTGCGCCGCTTCCTGGCAACGTGGGCGTTTCACCTGAATTCCATCCAGCACCAGCGCCGCCATATGCAGGCAGTCGAGCCAGGTATCCAGCGCGTCGAACAGCCCTTCTTTGTCTTCCTGCATATCTTTGTTGTAGGCCAGCGGCAGACCTTTCAGCGTCATCATCATGCCGGTCAGCGCCCCCTGAACACGGCCGCATTTTCCGCGGATCAGCTCCAGCGCATCCGGGTTTTTCTTCTGCGGCATTAATGATGAGCCAGAGGTGACACGGTCAGACAACTCAACGAAGCCCGCTTCACCGGAGTTAAAGAAAATCAGATCTTCGGCGAAACGCGACAGGTGCACCATACCAATTGAAGCATCCGACAGCAGTTCCAGCACATGATCACGATCGGAAACGCTGTCCAGACTGTTGCGCGTTGCCGAAGCAAAGCCCAGCCAGCCCGCCAGTTGCTCACGATCGATCTCGTAAGCGGTTCCTGCCAGCGCGCCGCAGCCCAACGGGCTTACATCCAGGCGCTTTAACGTGTCCTGCAGGCGGCTTTCATCACGGGCTAACATTTCTACGTAAGCTAACGCCCAGTGTGCAAACGTCACCGGTTGGGCACGCTGCAGATGGGTATAACCGGGCATGACGGCATCCTGATTATTTTCCGCCGTCACCACCAGCGCATTTTGCAACTGGCGGTTGGCAATCAGCAGTTCGCTTACGGTGTCTTTACACCATAACTTAAGATCGGTAGCGACCTGATCGTTACGGCTGCGCCCGGTATGCAATTTTTTACCCAGTTGCCCCACTTTGGCGATCAGTTTGCCTTCTACCCAGCTGTGGATGTCTTCTGCATCACTTTCGAGGATCTGTTGCGGATTGGCCTGTACTTCCTCCAGCAAAACGTGCAACGCTTCTTCCAGTTGCTGTTGTTCAGCCTGCGTTAACACGCCCACCGTCACCAGCGCTTTAGACCAGGCCACAGAGCCAACGATATCCTGCTCCGCCAGGCGGTAATCAAAGCGCAAAGAGTCGTTGAACTGTTTGAACCGTTGATCTGCAGCCTGAGTAAAACGCCCGCCCCAAAGTGCCATAATATGCTTCCTTAATTTCTTGAGTTTCACAGCCGGATGGCGTTGCGCTTCCGGCATGGAGGTTAATTCGCCACGGCGCGATTATGCCACCGGGCGTTTTCATCTATTACGCCAGGATACGCGTACCAATCGGCGTGCCGTTAAACAGCGCTGGCAGCTGCTCAGCATGACGCCAGGAGGCAATATCGACCGGGCGGCCCAGTGTGCGCGCTGCATCCAGCGCCGCATTCACTTTTACGATCATGCCATCGGTAATAATGCCCTGAGCAATCAGTTGCTCTGCTTTAGCCGCAGTCATTTCGGCAATACGCTGCCCTTTACCATCGAGAATGCCGCTGACATCTGAGAGCAGGATCAGGTCCGCGCCGAGCGTTGCCGCCAGAGCGGTCGCAGCCTGGTCTGCATTAACGTTCATGAGATCGCCCTCATCGGTCACACCGATAGAGCTGATCACCGGCAGGAAGCCGCCCTCCAGCAATGCATTAATCAGTTTCGGAGAACCCGGCTGCGCCAGGCCAACATGACCCAGTTCTTCGTCAAGCTGTGTCACTTTCACGCTGTCGCCATCCCCAAGGAACAGACCGACAGACGCAATATGATGCTTCTTCGCCCAGGCCAGCAGCGTTTTGTTGGCGGTACCGGCCAGCGCACCGGTAATAATGTCAATCTGATCGGCGGGAGTCACACGCAAACCGTTTTTCTTTTTCACCGGCAGGTTGAGCTGTTTCATCAACTCATCCACCACACACCCACCACCGTGGACGATAACCAACGGGCGCTGATGAGATTCGCGGTATTGCACCAGTGCGGTAAACAAACGTTCCAGCGCTTCCTCGCTATCCAGCAGTACGCCACCGAGCTTAATAATTAATGGATTCATCATCACGCCTGTTCAATTAAATAAGTGACTGGGTTTCAGCATAGCCGAAACGAATGTTTGCACACTGCATTGCCTGTGCCGCCGCGCCCTTCAGGAGGTTATCTTCCGTGGCGACGACAATCAAATGTTCCCCCTGCACGGCAAAGCCGATGTCGCAAAAAGGCAGGCCAACAACATTTTTCAGCGCCGGAACACCTTTCTCATACAGACGCACCAGCGGTTTCTTCCCGTAAGCCTGGTTAAACACGTCGGCAATCTGCGCGTGGGTCACACCCGTCTGCAAACGGCAGGTGATCGTTTCCAGAATACCGCGCGGGAAGCTGGCCAGATGTGGGGTAAAAATCACATCAGTACCGAGATGTGTAGCGATCTCCGGCTGATGACGATGATTAAAAATACCGTAGGGCTGCAGGCTCACTTCACAGAAACTGTTGGAAAGCGCTGCCTTACGTCCTGCACCGCTCACGCCACTGGTGGCGTTGATCACTGGCCACTGGTTGAGATCCAGTAGCCCGGCGTCGATCAGCGGTTTTAATGACAACTGCGCCGCCGTCGGGTAGCAGCCCGGTACGGCAATCAGTTGTGCATTTTTCAGTTGATCGTGGTTCCACTCCGCCAGCCCATACACGGCCTGCGCAAGCAGATCGGCATGCTGATGGGTAAAACCGTAGAATTTTTTGTAGAACGCGGGGTCGTTAACGCGAAACGCACCGGAGAGATCAAACACGACACAACCCGCCGCCAGACACGCTGGCGCGAGATCGTGGCTCACTTCGTGCGCCGTCGCCAGAAAGACGACATCCACACCTTCCAGAAACTCCCCAATGTCGGACATCGGCTGCAACGGAAGATCAACAATGCCTTTCAACTGCGGATGTAAATCGGAGATACATTTTCCAGCATCATTACTTTGCGCAGAAACCGTCAAAGCGGTTATGTTCATATGAGGATGGCGATTTACATAGGTCACTAGCTCTGCGCCGGCGTAACCGCTGGCGCCCACAATTAATGTGTTCAACATTGGGGCGGTTTACCTTCTTACGTCATGTGTGTCAGGGAGAGACTCGGCATCAATCCCGCGTCGCTGAGCAAAGTCGCCGGATGGGTTCCCTTACGCTCAACATTAATGTATTTTTATTCACATTTAGTGCATGAATATTGATACTATCACGAACTCAGGTATGTCAACAATGAAAATGAATTTGCCGCCATTTATCGAGATTTACCGCGCCCTGATTGCCACGCCGTCGATCAGCGCAACGGAAGAAGCGCTGGATCAAAGCAATGCGTCTTTAATCAATTTGCTGGCTGGCTGGTTTGGCGATCTCGGCTTCAATGTTGAAGTGCAACCGGTGCCTGGCACACGCAATAAATTCAACATGCTGGCCAGTGCCGGTACTGGCGCTGGCGGATTGCTATTAACAGGCCACACCGACACCGTTCCCTTTGATGACGGACGCTGGACGCGCGATCCCTTTACGCTGACGGAACACGATAACAAGCTCTACGGCCTCGGCACGGCCGATATGAAGGGCTTTTTTGCCTTTATTCTCGATGCGTTGCGTGACGTCGATGTGACAAAACTTAGCAAGCCGCTTTACGTGCTGGCAACCGCCGATGAAGAAACCAGTATGGCGGGCGCACGTTACTTTTCTGAGCACACAACCTTGCGCCCAGACTGCGCCATCATTGGTGAGCCGACCTCTTTACAACCGGTACGGGCACACAAAGGCCATATCTCGAATGCCGTTCGTATTCTGGGTCAGTCCGGCCACTCAAGCGATCCGGCGCGAGGTGTGAATGCGATTGAACTGATGCATGAAGCTATTGGCCATATTTTGCAACTGCGCGACAGCCTGAAAGCGCGTTATCACTACGATGCCTTTACCGTGCCATATCCAACGCTGAATCTTGGACATATTCACGGTGGTGATGCAGCGAACCGTATTTGCGCCTGTTGCGAATTGCATATGGATATCCGTCCGCTGCCAGGCATGACGCTGAATGATTTAAACGGCCTGCTGAACGATGCGCTGGAACCCGTCAGTTCCCGCTGGCCTGGCCGCCTGACGGTCTCCGAGCTGCATCCGCCAATTCCGGGCTACGAGTGCCCGCCGGATCATAAACTGGTGGAAGTCGTGGAGAAGTTGCTCGGCGTTCAAACCGAGGTAGTGAACTACTGCACCGAAGCGCCCTTTATTCAGACGCTGTGTCCAACGCTGGTACTGGGCCCAGGTTCCATTAACCAGGCTCATCAGCCTGATGAATATTTAGAAACGCGTTTTATCAAACCCACCCGTGAACTGATCACCCAGGTTGTCCATCATTTCTGTTGGCATTAAACCCGTCTCGCCTTTCGCCCCCTCGCATGAGGGGGTTTTTGATGAGCTTCCCGACGTGACAACTGTCACGTTTTCATAAGCGAAACTTATCTGACAGAATGCGAATTAAATTTCGTAAATTGTCGACATTTATTCGTTTGCTGAAGCGATTTCGCAACAATTGACGTGGTGGGTTTTACGTGGCTTTATAAAAGGCGGTGTCTTATATCTGCTCAACGGCAGATATAACAAAATAAAATGAGATGGGGTGTCTGGGGTAACATGAACGAACAATATTCCGCGTTGCGTAGTAATGTCAGTATGCTCGGCAAACTGCTGGGAGATACCATCAAAGATGCACTGGGTGAGAACATTCTCGACCGTGTAGAAACAATCCGTAAGCTGTCTAAATCTTCTCGTGCCGGCAACGAAGCCAATCGTCAGGAACTGCTCAACACCTTGCAGAACCTGTCTACTGACGAGCTGCTACCCGTAGCGCGTGCGTTCAGCCAGTTTTTGAATCTGGCTAACACCGCTGAGCAATACCACAGCATCTCCGCAAAGGGCGAAGCCGCCAATAACCCGGAAGTGATTGCCCGCACCCTCAGAAAACTGAAAGACCAACCGAATCTCAACGAAGCCACAATCACCAAAGCCGTGGAGTCTCTGTCGCTGGAACTGGTGCTCACCGCCCACCCGACCGAGATCACCCGCCGCACGCTTATTCACAAAATGGTGGAAGTGAATGCCTGCTTAAAACAGCTGGATAACACCGATCTGGCCGATTACGAGCGCCACCAGTTAATGCGCCGTCTGCGTCAGTTGATTGCCCAATCCTGGCATACTGATGAGATCCGCAGCTATCGCCCGAGCCCCATCGACGAAGCCAAATGGGGCTTTGCCGTGGTAGAAAACAGCCTGTGGGAAGGGGTGCCAAACTACCTGCGCGAGCTGAACGAACAACTGGAAGATAACCTCAATTACAAGCTACCGGTGGACTTTGTACCGGTGCGCTTTACCTCCTGGATGGGTGGCGACCGCGACGGTAACCCGAACGTCACGGCGGATATTACCCGTCACGCGCTACTGCTGAGCCGCTGGAAAGCGACCGATCTGTTCCTGAAAGATATTCAGTTGCTGATCTCTGAACTGTCGATGGTTGAATGCACCGACGAGCTGCGCGAGCTGGCAGGCGCCGAAGGCGCACGCGAGCCGTACCGCTATCTGATGAAAAAGCTGCGTAGCGATTTGATGGCAACGCAAGCCTGGCTGGAAGCGCGCCTGAAAGGTCAGAAGCTGCCAAAACCGGCCGGGTTGCTTACGCAAAATGAGCAACTGTGGGAACCGCTGTACGCCTGTTATAAATCGCTGCAAGCCTGCGGGATGGGCATTATCGCGAATGGCGAGCTACTCGATACTCTGCGCCGCGTGAAGTGCTTCGGCGTTCCGCTGGTACGAATCGATATTCGTCAGGAAAGCACCCGTCATACCGAAGCGCTGGGCGAACTGACCCGCTACCTCGGCATTGGCGATTATGAAAGCTGGTCTGAAGCCGACAAGCAGGCTTTCCTGATCCGCGAACTGAATTCCAAGCGTCCGTTGCTGCCACGTCAGTGGGAGCCAAGTGACGAAACCCGTGAAGTGCTGGAAACCTGCCGGGTGATCGCCGAAGCGCCGCGCGGATCTATCGCCGCGTATGTGATCTCCATGGCGAAAACACCGTCTGATGTGCTGGCGGTACACCTGCTGCTCAAAGAGGCCGGGATTGGTTTTGCGCTCCCGGTCGCACCGCTGTTTGAAACGCTGGATGACCTGAACAATGCCGATGACGTCATGACCCAGTTGTTAAACATCGACTGGTATCGCGGCTTTATTCAGGGCAAACAGATGGTGATGATTGGCTATTCCGACTCGGCAAAAGACGCGGGCGTAATGGCGGCAAGCTGGGCGCAATACCAGGCACAAGACGCACTGATCAAAACCTGCGAAAAAGCCGGTATCGAACTGACGCTGTTCCACGGTCGCGGCGGCTCTATCGGCCGCGGCGGCGCACCGGCACATGCAGCGCTGCTCTCCCAACCGCCAGGTAGCCTGAAAGGCGGGCTGCGCGTGACCGAACAGGGCGAAATGATCCGCTTTAAATATGGTCTGCCGGAAATCACCATCAGCAGCCTCTCGCTGTATACCAGCGCGATTCTGGAAGCGAACCTGCTGCCACCGCCGGAGCCGAAAGCCGAATGGCGTCATATTATGGATGAGCTTTCCGATACCTCCTGCGAGATGTATCGCGGCTATGTGCGCGAAAACAAAGACTTCGTACCCTATTTCCGTTCCGCAACACCGGAGCAGGAGCTGGGTAAACTGCCACTCGGTTCCCGTCCGGCAAAACGTCGCCCTACTGGCGGCGTCGAGTCGCTGCGTGCCATCCCGTGGATTTTCGCCTGGACGCAGAACCGCCTTATGCTTCCGGCCTGGCTGGGCGCAGGCGCAGCACTGCAAAAAGTGGTGGAAAATGGCAAGCAGAGCGAACTGGAAGCAATGTGCCGTGACTGGCCATTCTTCTCTACCCGCCTTGGCATGCTGGAAATGGTCTTCTCTAAAGCGGATCTCTGGCTGGCGGAATACTACGATCAGCGACTGGTTAAACCAGAGCTGTGGGCGCTGGGTACCGAACTGCGTAAGCTGCTGGAAGCCGACATTAAAGTGGTACTGGATATCGCTAACGACTCTCATCTGATGGCGGATCTGCCATGGATTGCGGAGTCTATCCAGTTACGTAATATCTACACAGACCCGTTAAACGTTCTCCAGGCAGAGCTGTTGCACCGTTCACGCCAGGCGGAGCAAGAAGGTAAAGAGTCGGATCAGCGTGTTGAACAGGCGCTGATGGTCACCATCGCTGGGGTTGCGGCTGGTATGCGTAACACAGGCTAATTTTTATCGGTTATCGCAAAAGGCCACCGCTGTTGTGGCCTTTTTTTTTGCGCGCGGTTAAGGTTGTCCCCTTCGCGTCTCCACCGGGGAATATTATGAGCCTTGATGTCAGCCATCTTCTCTCCCGCCTGATTAACGGCCCACTGCCGTTGCGCAAAATCCACTTTGCCGGGGCATCTGGCGCGGCACCCGCACAGGCATTGCAGGTTGATTTCCCACGGCTGGAAATTGTACTGGAAGGCACACTGACGGATGACGGGATCGCGGGAGAAAACAGGCGGATGGCGCAACATGATGTGCTGTATATTCCCGCAGGCGGCTGGACGCAGCCACAATGGCAGGCACCCGCCACCACGTTAAGCATACTGTTTGGCAAGCAACAACTGGGCTTTAGCGTGACGCAATGGGATGGCGCTACTGTGAATAATGTGGCAAAACAGCACGTTGCCCGGCGTGGACCACGTATTGGCTCTTTTTTGCTACAAACTTTGCACGAAATCCAAATGCAACCGCAGGAGCAGCAAACTGCGCGGTTGATTGTCGCCAGTCTTCTGAGCCACTGTAGCGATTTACTGGGAAGCCAGATCCAAACCGCCTCCCGTAGCCAGGCGCTGTTTGAAGCCATTCGTGATTACATTGATGAACATTATGCGATGCCGGTTACCCGCGAATCCGTGGCACAGGCGTTTTACATTTCACCCAACTATCTTTCCCATCTGTTCCAGAAAACCGGCACGATCGGTTTTAATGAATACCTCAACCATACCCGGCTGGAACATGCCAAAACGCTGCTCAAAGGTTACGATCTGAAAATAAAAGAAGTGGCCCATACTTGCGGCTTTGTTGATAGCAACTATTTTTGCCGCCTGTTCCGCAAGAATACTGAACGCTCGCCCTCTGAATACCGTCGGCACTATCACAGCCAACTCAGCGAGAAGCTCTCTGAGGAAGATTAGTCTGGATAAAAGCCACTTTTTCTGGATTTTTGTACACTCAGTATCCCTTTTTTCATCCCGATCATGCCCCGATATCGCACCGTATCAATACCCATATTGATTTGTGAAGTAAATCACACTTATCCATAGAGATGACATTTGTCCAGTATTTGGCAGGTTTGTGATATGGCAACGGCTGCCCTGTCGCTCGTATGCTGTTGTCAGAAACGACATACGAGGAAACATCATGGAACTCTACCTGGATACAGCCAACGTGGCAGAAGTGGAACGTCTGGCGCACATTTATCCTCTTGCAGGCGTTACAACGAACCCCAGCATTATTGCTGCAGGCAAAGTCTCTGTGTGGGAAGTGTTACCGCGCCTGCAACAGGCTATCGGTCCGGAAGGTACGCTATTTGCGCAAGTGATGAGTCGCGAAGCAGAGGGCATGGTAGCCGAAGCAAAACGGCTGAATAATGCCGTGCCTGGCCTTGTGGTGAAAATTCCGGTCACGACACAGGGCCTTGCCGCCATTAAACAGTTAAAAAAAGAGGGCATTGAGACACTGGGAACGGCGGTCTACAGCGCAGCGCAGGGCCTGCTCGCCGCGCTTGCCGGCGCGAAATATGTCGCACCGTACGTTAACCGTGTCGACGCACAGGGTGGCGACGGTATTCGTATGGTCAAGGAGCTGCAAACCCTGCTGGAACGCCACGCACCGGGCAGTAAAGTGCTGGCCGCCAGCTTCAAAACGCCACGTCAGGCGCTCGATTGCCTGCTGGCAGGATGCGAAGCAATCACACTCCCTTTAGATGTAGCGCAACAAATGCTCAATACGCCAGCAGTAGAGTCAGCGGTGGAGAAGTTTGAACAGGACTGGAAAACAGCTTTTGGCAACCTCAACCTGTAAGGAGGAGTATATGGATCGTGTCATCCAGGCGCCAGGTAAGTATATCCAGGGTGCCGATGTCATCACCCGTCTCGGTGACTATCTCAAACCACTGGCCGAACGCTGGCTGGTCGTCGGTGATAAATTCGTTTTAGGTTTCGCCCGGCAGACGCTTGAAAAAAGCCTGACAGATGCCGGATTGTCATGTGAAATCGCGCCCTTTGGCGGGGAATGTTCACAAAATGAGATCGACAGGCTGCGCGGCATTGCGCAAAACGCCCATTGCGGGGCAGTACTGGGTATTGGCGGAGGCAAAACGCTGGATACCGCCAAAGCGCTGGCACATTTTCTGCACGTGCCGGTGGCTATCGCCCCAACGCTCGCTTCGACTGACGCCCCCTGCAGCGCACTGTCTGTGATCTACACGGACGAGGGGGAATTTGATCGTTACCTGCTGCTTCCCAATAACCCGGATCGGGTTATTGTGGATACCAGCATTATTGCTCGTGCCCCGGCACGTTTACTGGCGGCAGGGATCGGCGATGCGCTGGCCACCTGGTTTGAAGCCCGGGCCTGCTCGCGCAGCGGCGCAAAAACCATGGCAGGCGGCCAGTGTACTCAGGCTGCACTCGCCCTGGCGGAACTCTGCTATAACACGCTGATAGAAGAAGGCAAAAAAGCCATGCTGGCGGCTGAGCTGCATGTTGTTACGCCGGCGCTGGAACGCATTGTAGAGGCCAATACTTACCTGAGTGGCGTTGGCTTTGAAAGCGGTGGACTGGCGGCGGCGCATGCCATTCATAATGGCTTAACCGCGATCCCGGACGCACACCATTACTACCATGGCGAGAAAGTGGCTTTTGGCGCTTTAACACAGTTGGTGCTGGAAAATGCGCCGCAGGACGAGATCGAAACGGTCGCAGCGCTATGCCACGCCGTCGGTCTGCCGATCACTCTGGCACAATTGGATATCAAAACCGATATTGAAGACAAAATGCGTATTGTGGCGCAGGCGGCCTGTGCCGAGGGTGAAACCATTCACAATATGCCCGGTGGCGCAACGCCCGATCAGGTCTATGCAGCGCTGCGGGTGGCAGACAAATATGGTCAGCTTTTTTTAGATGAGTGGGAATAAACCTTAAAAGCAACAGGCCCAGTAATGCTGGCGATTACCGGGCCTGAGAAGTGTTACTGGCCGGAGAGTTTCGGCATTTGCTCCGTTTATACCGCCGGACGCACACCCAACGTATGGCAGATGGCGTAACTCATTTCGGCCCGGTTCAGTGTGTAGAAATGAAAGTCTTTCACCCCTTCACGACTTAAAATCTTCACCATATCCATTGCGATATTGGCACCAACCAGTTTGCGGGTTTCTGCATCGTCATCCAGCCCGGCAAACATTTGTGACATCCATGCCGGGATACGCACATTCGTCATATCCGCAAATTTCTTTGCCTGCTTGAAGTTGGACACCGGCAGAATACCCGGAACAATCTCTACATCAATGCCTGTCGCGGCACAGCGATCGCGAAAACGCAGGTAGCTTTCCACATCGAAGAAGAATTGGGTGATCGCGCGGCTGGCGCCAGCCTCGACTTTACGCTTGAGGTTCAACAAATCGGCCTGCGCGCTCTTCGCTTCCGGATGCACTTCCGGGTAGGCCGCAACAGAAATATCAAAGTCGGCCACCTCTTTCAGCAGGGTGACCAGGTCGGCGGCATACATCTCTGGTTTACCGCCGCCAGGAGGCAGGTCACCGCGCAGCGCCACAATATGGCGGATACCGCTATCCCAGTAATCCTGTGCGATGGTGCGCAGCTCATCACGAGTGGCATCAATGCAGGTCAGGTGTGGTACCGCTTCAAGACCCGTACGATCTTTAATGCCTTTAATGATGCTGTGGGTACGATCCCGCTCGCCGGAGTTCGCGCCATATGTCACCGAAACGAATTTCGGCTTCAGGCTGCTTAAACGATCGATGGAGTGCCATAAGGTCTGTTCCATTTCACTGGTGCGCGGCGGGAAAAATTCAAAGGAAACATTAATCTGGCCATGTACTTCTGCCAGGCTCTGATTCAGGGCTTCCCGCTGGTTGGCGTGAAAAAAGCTCATACCTTACCTCATCAATCGCATATCAGGGTTTGTTGTTTTGTGAACTTCTATACGTTTAGACGTCCAGATGTAAAAATGACGGAAAACGGTTAAGTCGTCAACAGGAAAATCATTATTATGAGTGAGGAATGTTCAGCGAAGATGAAAAAGATTCATGACCTGAGGGAAGCCCCTCTCTGTGCGGAGAGAGGGGAAAACGTGTGAAGAACTACAACAGTTGCGCCAGGCGATTGATATCAGACTGGATAGCCCCGGCAGTCACATCACGGCCCGCGCCTGGCCCGCGGATCACCAGCGGGTTATCACGATACCAGCGGCTTTCGATGGCAAAGACGTTATCGCAAGGCAGCAGTGACGCCAACGGGTGCTCTGGTCGCACAGCTTCAACGCCTACCCGCGCTTTACCGTTCGCGTCAAAGCGGGCTACGTAACGCAGCACCAGCCCCATTTCGCGGGCGGCTTCAAGACGTTGCAACATCTGGTCATTAAGTTCATCGCCATTTTCAAAGAAGTGATCAACAGACCCTTCCTCACAGCCCGATGGCACCAGCGACTCCACACGCACCTGATCCGGTTCAATGTCATAGCCCGCTTCGCGTGCCAGGATAACCAGTTTACGCATCACATCTTTACCGGAGAGATCAACTCGCGGATCTGGCTCCGTCAGCCCCTGCTGCCAGGCCTGATCGACCAAATCCGTAAAGGGTACAGAGCCGTCAAACTGCAAAAACAGCCAGGAGAGCGTGCCGGAGAAAATACCGCTGATCGCCAGGATGACATCACCGCTTTCGCGCAGGTCGCGCACGGTGTGGTTAACCGGCAACCCGGCACCGACTGTCGCGTTATATAACCAGTGGCGCCCCGTTTTTTCGAACGCATCATGGATTTGGCGATATTTGTCACTGGTGCTGGCACCTGCCAGTTTATTGGCGCTGATCACATGAAAGCCGTGGCTGGCGAAATCCAGATACTGATCGGCAAGTTGTGAACTGGCAGTGACATCCAGCACCACCAGATCGTCATACGGGTGAGCGCGCATCCACAGGAACAGAGCTTCTTCATCCTGTTCAACCGCTTCATCATTAAAAAAGGCCAGCGCACGACTGGCGTCCAGCCCGTCATAGCTCAGCAGACTGCGGCGGCTGTCCACCACGCCCGCCAGAACATATTCAAAACCAGTACGCGCGGATAACGCGCTCTGTTCGCGAGAGAAAAGCTCCAGCCAGCGCGAACCGATATTGCCTTTGCCGAACAGCATCAAACCAATGCGCTTCTCTGCACGGAACAACGACTGGTGCAGCCCCTGAATGAGGCTCTCGGTTGGCCCGACGCGCAACACGGCCACCAGGCTGATTCCTTCGTCGGACTGCCAGATAAATTCTACTGGCTGGCCTTTCAGCTGTTGCCAAAAACGGTGGCTATGCAACGGATTACGGCAGACGCCTGCGCCGACCATCGCCACCAGCGCCAGCCCCTGACGCAGGCGCAGTTCGCCCGGCAGACCGGCTTCGTCCAGCAGTTTAAAGACACTATCCACTACTTCCGAGGTGTAGCAGAGTTGCAACAGGTTACGGTCAGCATGCGCCCCGATCGCCAGCGGACGCACCTGCGCACGTTTCAGGACAACATCTATCTCTTTTTGTGCCAGCTTAAAATCCTGCCCCGATGGCACCAGGAACTCAATCAGGCAAACGTCATCATGGCTGGTGACAATACGCGCTCCCGTACCGGATGCCAGCACGCGTTCAATACGCGTTGATCCTTGTTCTGGCGTGTAGCTACAGCGCAGTTGCAAATCGATATTGCTGGCGGAAACAGGCTGCAGAGTACGGGCATGCAGTACCGGCGCCGCCAGGCGCGCCAGCTCGCTGGCTTCATCCAGCCGCAGCAGCGGTAACAAACAGGCATCTTTCACTTTGCGCGGGTCCGCGCTGTAGACCCCTGCCACATCACTCCAGATGGTCACGCGGGCTACATCACCCAGCGCGCCGATTTGCGTCGCCGAATAGTCAGAACCATTTCGACCCAGCAGTACCGTTTCACCCGCCTCGTTGCGGCTAATAAAACCCGTCACCACAATGCGTTTTCCTGGGTATTGCGCCAGACGTTGTTGCAATAACGGGTACGAAGCCCCTTCGTTCACCTGCGGTTGTGCGGCGCGCTCGGCGCGCAGGAAATCGCGGGCATCGAGCCAGGCGGCGTCCAGACCCTGATGATTTAATACCGCCGACATTAAACGTGCCGACCAGATTTCACCGTGACCGACCACTTCCGCATAAACAGCGTCAGTAATACCGGTATCCAACAGCCCGGCAAGGTGCTCAAGATCGTGAATGAATTCGCTGGTTAACCCGTCGGCAATGTCGGCGGGTAACAGCCCGGCGATCAAATCGCTTTGATAACGCCGCAGCGATTGCTGAACCTGATGCGCAGAGAGGCGATCGGTCTGGCTTAATTTAAGCCAGTTAATCAACTGGTTGGTGGTGCTGCCTGCAGCCGAAACGACCATCATGTCGCCCGGTTGCGAATATTCCGCCATGATCCCTGCGACACGCAGGTAACATTTCACATCAGCCAGACTACTCCCACCAAATTTGTGCAGTTGACGAGCCTTCGTCCCTGCCTGCGCAATCACACTCATGTTTACCCCTCAGCGGCGATCCGGAAGCCATTTTCCAGATCGGCAATTAGATCTTCACTATCTTCGATACCGGTAGAGATGCGTAACAGCGTCTCAGAGATCCCGGCGGCGGCACGCGCTTCCGGCGCCATGCCCGCATGGGTCATCGTGGCGGCATGCGAGATGAGGCTTTCGACCCCGCCTAACGATTCTGCCAGCGTAAAGAGCGATAACCCGCTCAGAAAGCGGCGCAGCGTCTGCTCGTCGCCATCCAGTTCAAAACTTAACATCGCACCAAAGCCTTTTTGTTGGCGCGCAGCAATTTCATGCCCCTGATTATCCGGCAAAGAAGGATGGTACAACTTTTTCACCAGCGGTTGCTCTTTCAGGAAATCAACGATCGCCTGGGCATTACGCTGGGCGACTTCCATACGCGGCGACAATGTGCGCAGGCCACGCAGCAACAGATAACTGTCGAAGGCGCTTCCGGTGACGCCAATGTTATTCGCCCACCATGCCAGTTCAGTGACAGTGGCTTCATCTTTAGCGATCACCACGCCTGCCACCACATCGGAATGCCCGTTCAGGTATTTGGTGCAAGAGTGCAAAACCAGATCGGCACCCAGTGCCAGCGGGTTTTGCAACGCCGGGCTCAGGAACGTATTGTCCACAACGCTGACAGCGCCAGCTTCCCTGGCGAGCTGACAGATTTTCGCAATATCCACGACACGCAACAATGGGTTGCTCGGGCTTTCGACCAGCAACAGTTTCGGTTTTTCTGCCAGCGCGGCTTTCAGCGCCTTCTCATCCCCCTGATCGACAAATCGCACACGGTAACAGCCACGCTTTGCCAGACTATCAAACAGGCGATAACTTCCGCCGTAACAATCGTGCGGTGCCACCAATAAATCGCCCGGTTTTAAAAAGACGGTGGTCACCAGATGGATAGCCGACATGCCGGTATTGGTCATCACCGCGCCTGCGCCGCCTTCCAGTTCCGCCAGCGCACGCTGCACAACATCACGCGTTGGGTTGCCACGACGCGAATAATCATGCGCACGTGGTTCATTAAAACCGGTGAAATTATAGGTACTGGAGAGGTGGATCGGCGGGACAACGCAACCGTACTGCTCGTCATCGTTCAATCCGCTACGCACTGCGATGGTGGCCTGTTTACGCGTCATGGTGAAGGCTTCCTGGCTTAATGGATGAAAAGTCTGCGCACAGAGTAAACACTGCAACAATAGACGTCAATACATCTGGACATCTAAACTTCTTTGCGTATAGATTGAGCAAAGGCATAATAGCCGTTAAAATTATATGCTTTAGTATGACACCGCCACGCGATACACCGTGTCAGGTTGATGACTCTACGGTAAACTACGCGGGATGATGGCTCAGGTGCAGAGACCTGAGTCTTAGACTAATGACTGAGAGGATTAAAGGTATCTCATGGCTGAATGGAGCGGCGAATATATCAGCCCATACGCTGAGCACGGCAAGAAGAGTGAACAAGTAAAGAAAATTACAGTTTCCATTCCTCTTAAGGTGTTGAAGATCCTCACTGATGAACGTACTCGTCGTCAGGTGAATAACCTGCGTCACGCCACCAACAGCGAGCTGCTGTGCGAGGCGTTTTTGCATGCATTCACGGGTCAACCTTTGCCAAACGATGAAGATCTGCGTAAAGAGCGCAGCGATGAAATTCCCGAAGCGGCAAAAGTGATCATGCGCGAGCTGGGTATCGACCCGGATACGTGGGAATACTGATAAACAAAAAGGGCGGAAGAAATCTTCCGCCCTTTTTGTTTAAAAATCTGATGGTTTAGAAGCGCGTCACTTCCGGGTGCACTTCTGCCAGCGATAACAGATAAGACATAAATACGTTTTTCATTGCAGTCAGCATATTACTCACCTTTCCTCACGCCTTGTTCACAGTGCTCAACGATGAAAAGGATATGCTCATTTTTTGTTCAGAGCAATATTTTTGTGATGCCAATCACAAAAATACCTCCCTGCGGGATAATTCAGACACAAAAAAAGCGCCTTCCGGCGCTTTTTTCGACTGGCAACTTATTTGCTGCCCGGGATGCTGAAGCGTTTGTTGAAACGCTCAACACGACCACCGGTATCAACAACACGCTGTTTACCCGTGAAGAACGGGTGGCAGTTGCCGCACACGTCCAAGTTCAGGTCGTGACCCACGGTAGAATGGGTTTTGATCACATTACCGCAAGAACAGGTTGCAGTAATAGCTACATAATTCGGGTGAATACCTTTTTTCATGGGAAACCTCAGTTTAAGGCCGCGTCGCTCTTCCAGCCCTAACGCCAGACACCACGCGAGTTAAAGTATAAGTGTATCTTTGGCACGCCAAATACGCATCAAAGGCGGCGAATCATACAGAAATTGGTCAACACATGCAAACTGTTCAGCTCGCAACTCCAGACAATGTGTATACTAACCCGCCAGTTTTCAAGCCAGGAAAATGAGATGCCCGTCGCCCACGTTGCACTTTCTGTGCCTTTGCCCCGCACCTTTGATTACCTGCTGCCAGATGACATGTCCGTCAGCGCAGGCTGTCGCGTGCGTGTGCCATTTGGTACTCAGCATCGCGTTGGCATCGTGGTCGCCGTCAGTGACAACAGCGAGTTACCGCTCGCCGACTTAAAACGCGTCGATGAAGTGCTTGATAGCGAACCGTCGTTTTCTCCCTCGGTATGGCGCCTGCTGTTGTGGGCGGCAGAGTATTACCATCACCCGATTGGCGATGTACTGTTTAACGCGCTTCCCGTATTGATGCGGCAAACCAAACCCGCGAGCGCTGAATTTCAGGGCTACTGGTTCGCCACTGAACAAGGCCTGGCGACCGACATCAACCGTGTAAAGTCGCCCAGGCAGCAGCAGGCTTTATCCGCGCTGCGTAAAGGTAAAATCTGGCAACATCAGTTAGCCGCGCTTGATCTGAAAAGCGTCACCCTGCAAGCACTGCGCGCGAAAGGCCTTGCAGAGATGAACAGCGAAGCGCCCACATTTAGCGACTGGCGCAGCAGCTTTGCCGTCAGTGGCGATCGCCTGCGGCTGAATACCGAACAGGCCACGGCGGTAGGCGCGATCCACAGCGCGGCCGATCGATTCTCCGCCTGGCTACTGGCGGGGGTCACGGGCTCTGGCAAGACGGAAGTCTATCTGAGCGTGCTGGAAAATGTCCTGGCGCAGGGCAAACAGGCGCTGGTGATGGTGCCGGAAATCGGTTTAACGCCGCAAACCATTGCCCGGTTTCGCGAACGCTTTAATGCGCCGGTAGAAGTTCTGCATTCCGGGCTGAATGACAGCGAACGGCTCATAACCTGGCAGAAAGCCAAAAGCGGCGAAGCAGCCATTGTGATCGGCACGCGCTCCTCCCTGTTTACACCGTTTAAAAACCTCGGTGTGATCGTTATCGATGAAGAACACGACAGCTCTTATAAACAGCAGGAAGGCTGGCGCTATCATGCCCGCGATTTGGCGGTCTACCGCGCCCACAGTGAGCAAATCCCGATTATTCTTGGCTCGGCCACCCCGGCACTGGAAACGCTCTATAACGTGCGCGTACGTAAATACAACCTGCTACGGCTGACCCGCCGGGCGGGTAATGCCCGCCCGGCAGCGCAACACGTGCTGGATATGAAAGGTCAACAGTTACAGGCCGGGCTGGCGCCTGCGTTAATTAACCGCATGCGTCAGCATTTGCAGGCGGGCAATCAGGTGATCCTGTTTCTTAACCGCCGCGGCTTCTCGCCGGCCCTGCTGTGCCATGATTGTGGCTGGATAGCGGAATGCCCACGCTGCGATCACTATTACACGTTCCACCAGGCGCAACGGCACCTGCGCTGCCACCATTGTGATAGCCAGCGTCCCGTTCCACGTCAGTGCCCATCCTGCGGCTCCACGCACTTGCTGCCTGTCGGCCTCGGTACCGAACAGCTGGAGCAGGTACTGGCCCCGCTGTTTCCTGGTGTGCCGGTGTCACGCATCGACCGCGATACCACCAGCCGTAAAGGTGCACTGGAACAGCATCTGGCGGAAGTTCATCGCGGCGGTGCGCGCATACTGATTGGCACCCAAATGCTCGCCAAAGGCCACCACTTCCCGGATGTGACGCTGGTGGCGCTGCTGGATGTCGATGGTGCACTATTTTCGGCTGACTTCCGTGCCGCCGAACGCTTTGCTCAGCTTTATACCCAGGTTTCAGGCCGTGCCGGACGTGCCGGGAAACAGGGCGAAGTGGTGCTGCAAACTCATCACCCGGAACACCCTTTACTGCTGACATTGCTGCATAAAGGCTATGACACTTTTGCAGAACAGGCTCTGGCAGAACGGCAGGCCATGCAACTTCCCCCCTGGACCAGCCATGT
This sequence comes from Kosakonia sp., assembly GCF_032052965.1. GTDB lineage: Bacteria > Pseudomonadota > Gammaproteobacteria > Enterobacterales > Enterobacteriaceae > Kosakonia. The sequence continues at coordinate 79,979 of NZ_DAMBVN010000017.1, read as the reverse complement.
TCTTATTCGCGCGGAAGATCAAAACAATCAGCAGGCTCCGCTGTTCCTACAGCATCTGAGGAATTTGTTGCAGGCCAGCCCGCTCGCTGATAACCAGCTGTGGATCCTCGGCCCGGTACCCGCTCTGGCAGCAAAACGTGCCGGACGCTATCGCTGGCAAATCCTCTTGCAGCACCCTTCCCGTATTCGTCTGCAGCACATAGTAAACGGTGCGCTGGCGCTAATTAACACGCTACCGGAAGCGAGACGGGTGAAATGGGTTCTGGATGTCGACCCAATCGAAAGCTGATATTGGAAGGCAGCTCGAAAAATTCAAGATTCATCACACTTTTCATGAAAATTCTGTAACCGATGGGCTTAACTATCTGATAAAAATGTAACTACGCCTGCGCCGTGCATGCGAGGAGAATAAGGTGAAACCCAAAAATCAGGTTGCGGCAGCGACCATGAAAGATGTTGCCATGAAAGCAAAGGTTTCTACGGCAACCGTATCCCGTGCGTTAATGAATCCGGACAAAGTGGCGCAAGCTACCCGCAATCGGGTTGAGCAGGCGGCGATGGAAGTGGGTTATTTACCCCAGTCGACGGGACGCAACGTCAAACGCAATGAATCACGCACCATCCTGGTAATTGTGCCGGATATTTGCGATCCCTTTTTCAGCGAAATCATTCGTGGTATCGAAGTCACAGCTGCCAGTCACGGCTACCTGGTGTTAATTGGCGACTGCGCACATCAGAATCAGCAGGAAAAGACCTTTATTGATCTGATTATCACCAAACAAATCGATGGCATGCTGTTGCTGGGATCGCGTCTTCCTTTTGACGCCAGCATTGAAGAACAGCGCAATTTACCGCCGATGGTTATGGCGAATGAATTTGCGCCCGAGCTGGAGCTGCCCACGGTTCACATTGATAACCTGACCGCCGCGTTTAATGCCGTTAATTATCTGCAAGAGCAAGGGCACCACCTTATTGGGTGTATTGCCGGGCCGGAAGAGTTGCTGCTGTGCCACTACCGGTTGCAGGGCTACGTGCAGGCGCTGCGCCGTTCAGGCACCGTGGTGGATCCTCACTATATTGTGCGCGGCGATTTTACCTATGAAGCGGGCGCGCACGCGCTGGAACAACTCATGACACTGCCAAAACCGCCAACAGCAGTTTTCTGCCACAGCGATGTAATGGCGCTCGGCGCGCTTTCTCAGGCGAAACAGCGCGGTTTGAAAGTCCCTCAGGATCTCTCCATTATCGGTTTTGATAATATCGCGCTGGCGCAGTTCTGCGAGCCGCCGCTGACTACCGTTGCGCAGCCTCGCTACGAGATTGGCTGTGAATCGATGTTATTACTGCTTGAGCAATTGCAGGGGCATAACGTCAGCAGTGGATCGCGCCTGTTGGATTGCGAACTGGTCCTGCGTGGTTCAACCCAGCCGCTGAAGTAAAGCCGGGGGGCTTTCGGACTCCCTCTTCTGGTCAAAAGCCCGTCGCTTAAGTAACATGGCGGGCTGATAAACGAAATAAAGACAGCGAAACGATAGTGGCACAACGAGATTATGTACGCCGCGGCAGCCAGTCGGCTCCTTCGCGGCGCAAAAAGAGTAACTCAAGGAATAAGCAACGCAGTCAGTCTGCGGTCTCTCCGGCTATGGTCGCCATTGCGGCCGCCGTGTTGGTTGCCTTTATCGGTGGTTTGTACTTTATTACGCACCACAAGAAAGAAGAATCTGAAGCGCTGCAAAACACCAAAGTCACCGGTAACGGCCTGCCGCCGAAACCGGAAGAGCGCTGGCGCTATATTAAAGAGCTGGAGAGCCGTCAGCCTGGCGTGCGCGCACCTACCGAGCCGTCGGCGGGTGGCGAAGTGAAAAACCCGGATCAGCTCACGGATGAACAACGACAGTTGTTAGCGCAAATGCAGGCGGATATGCGCCAGCAGCCGACACAGCTTAACGAAGTACCGTGGAACGAGCAGACCGCCGAACAGCGTCAGCAAACACTGCAACGCCAGCGTCAGGCACAGCAACAAGTACAACAGCAGCAGTGGACGCAGCCAGTACAGCAGCCCAGAACACAGGCGCGTATCACCGAGCAACCGGTGCAGCAGCCTGCACGCAATACGCAAGCTGCCGCGCAGCCACGGCAGGCGCAGCAACAGAAACCCGTAACGACCACGCAGCCATATCAGGATCTGCTACAAACGCCGCCGCATACCTCGGCTGCGCAGCCGAAAACGCAGCAGGCGGCGCCAATAACGCGTGAAGCAGAAGCGCCCAAGCCGCAAACGGCGGAGAAGAAAGACGATCGACGCTGGCTGGTTCAGTGTGGGTCGTTTAAAGGCCAGGATCAGGCAGAAACGGTACGTGCGCAGTTGGCGTTTGAAGGCTTCGATTCGCGGATTACCGCCAATAATGGCTGGAATCGCGTAGTCATTGGTCCGATCAGAGGCAAAGAGAATGCCGACTCCACCATTAGCCGCCTGAAAATGGCCGGCCATACAAACTGTATCCGTCTTGCCTCCGGGGGTTGAAACCCCCGAAATCCCCCCCATCTATAATTGCATTCTGCCCCATACCACGTATGGGGTCTGTAATCTGCATTTGTAACCAAGGGGTCTGCTCGTGACAACAATAGTAAGCGTACGCCGTAACGGCCATGTCGTTATCGCCGGTGATGGCCAGGCCACACTGGGTAACACTGTGATGAAAGGCAACGTGAAAAAAGTCCGTCGCCTGTATCACGACAAAGTGATCGCCGGTTTTGCTGGCGGCACCGCCGATGCTTTCACCCTGTTTGAATTGTTCGAACGCAAGCTGGAAATGCACCAGGGTCATCTGGTGAAAGCCGCCGTGGAACTGGCAAAAGACTGGCGTACCGATCGTATGCTGCGCAAACTGGAAGCCTTACTGGCGGTCGCAGATGAAACGGCATCTCTCATCATCACCGGTAACGGCGATGTGGTGCAGCCGGAAAACGATCTGATCGCCATCGGTTCCGGCGGGCCATACGCCCAGGCCGCAGCCCGTGCGTTGCTGGAAAACACCGAGCTGAGCGCGCGTGAAATTGCTGAGAAGGCGTTGGGTATTGCAGGCGATATCTGCATTTACACCAACCACTTCCATACCATCGAAGAATTATCCTCTGAAGCGTAAGGATTTCCCATGTCTGAAATGACCCCACGCGAAATTGTCAGCGAACTGAATAAACACATTATCGGCCAGGACGCCGCCAAGCGTTCCGTAGCGATTGCTCTGCGTAACCGCTGGCGTCGTATGCAACTTGACGAAGAGTTGCGCCATGAAGTCACCCCAAAAAACATTCTTATGATCGGCCCAACCGGTGTGGGTAAAACGGAAATTGCCCGCCGCCTGGCAAAACTCGCCAACGCGCCGTTTATCAAAGTTGAAGCGACCAAGTTCACCGAAGTGGGCTATGTAGGTAAAGAAGTGGATTCTATCATCCGCGATCTAACCGATGCCGCCGTGAAAATGGTACGCAGCCAGTCGATCGAGAAAAACCGCTACCGTGCAGAAGAAATGGCGGAAGAGCGCATTCTCGACGTGCTGATCCCTCCGGCCAAAAACAACTGGGGCCAACCCGAGCAGGCGGCTGAGCCTTCTGCTGCGCGCCAGTCTTTCCGCAAAAAGCTGCGTGAAGGCCAGCTCGACGATAAAGAGATCGAAATCGATCTTGCTGCCGCGCCAATGGGTGTCGAGATCATGGCGCCTCCGGGCATGGAAGAGATGACCAACCAGTTGCAATCCATGTTCCAGAATCTGGGCGGCCAGAAGCAGAAACCGCGTAAATTGAAAATCAAAGACGCGATGAAGCTGCTGATTGAGGAAGAAGCGGCGAAGCTGGTTAACCCGGAAGAGCTGAAACAAGATGCTATTGATGCGGTTGAGCAGCACGGGATCGTGTTTATCGACGAAATCGACAAGATCTGTAAGCGCGGCAACACCTCCGGCCCGGATGTGTCCCGCGAGGGTGTGCAACGCGATCTGCTGCCTCTGGTCGAAGGTTGTACTGTGTCGACCAAGCACGGGATGGTGAAAACCGATCACATTCTGTTTATCGCCTCTGGTGCATTCCAGATTGCCAGCCCGTCGGATCTGATCCCGGAACTACAGGGGCGTTTGCCGATTCGTGTAGAACTGCAGGCGCTGACCGCCGATGACTTTGAACGTATTCTGACCGAGCCAAACGCGTCGGTAACCGTGCAGTACAAAGCGTTAATGGCGACTGAAGGTGTCAACATCGACTTTACGGATGATGGCATCAAACGTATCGCCCAGGCGGCATGGCAGGTGAACGAAACCACAGAAAACATTGGTGCGCGTCGTCTGCATACCGTGCTGGAACGCTTGATGGAAGATATTTCCTACGATGCCAGCGATCTGGGCGGTGAGACAATCATCATTGATGCAGACTATGTGAGTAAACATCTTGATGCTTTAGTGGCAGATGAAGATCTGAGCCGTTTTATCTTATAATCACGGCCACAACGTTTTCATCACATTCGATGGGGGCTTATGCCCCCATTTTTGTTGGCCTAATTTATGAACGAAACGCAATCTCTGAGCCGTACCCAAGCCTGGTTAGAAAGCCTGCGCCCGAAAACACTGCCGCTGGCCTTCGCGGCCATTATCGTCGGCACAGTGCTGGCCTGGTGGCAGGGCTTTTTCGATCCGCTGGTGGCGTTACTTGCACTGGTGACCGCCGGTTTGCTGCAAATTTTGTCTAACCTCGCTAATGACTATGGCGATGCGGTGAAAGGCAGCGACAAGCCGGACCGCATCGGGCCGCTGCGCGGAATGCAAAAAGGCGCCATTTCACTTGCGCAAATGAAGCGCGCATTAATGGTGATCATTGCGCTGAGCTGCATTTCCGGATTGTTGTTGGTCACCGCAGCGACACAGACCATGACCGATTTTGTGGGCTTTCTGATCCTCGGCGGTTTATCAATTGTCGCCGCGATCACTTATACCGTCGGTAAACGCCCGTATGGCTATATTGGGCTGGGCGATGTCTCTGTGCTGGTGTTCTTTGGCTGGCTGAGCGTAATCGGGAGCTGGTATCTGCAAACCCATATGCTGATCCCTGCCGTGATCCTTCCTGCCACCGCCTGCGGTCTGCTGGCGACGGCAGTTTTGAACATCAATAACCTGCGTGATATCGACAGCGACCGTGACAACGGTAAGAACACGCTGGTAGTACGTTTAGGCCCCATAAACGCACGGCGCTATCATGCTGGCCTGCTGGCGGGCGCGCTGCTGTGCCTGGCGCTATTTAACCTGCTTTCGTTGCACAGCCCATGGGGCTGGCTGTTTCTTCTTGCCGCGCCGTTGTTAATAAAACAGGCCCGTTTTGTCCTGCGCGAGCGCGATCCCCGCGCTATGCCGCCAATGCTTGAACGTACCGTAAAAGGAGCACTCCTGACTAACCTTTTGTTTGTGATGGGAATTATGCTCAGCCAGGCACATTTATAACTGATTAATGTCAATTAACAATTGATGATTTTGCCAACAATGCGCGATGCGCGATATACTGACAACTCTCGCAGCAACTAAACGTTAAGCCTATGAAATACGATACTTCTGAGCTTTGTGATATCTACCAGGAAGAGATCAACGTCGTGGAACCTCTGTTCTCCAATTTTGGCGGACGGTCATCTTTTGGCGGGCAAATCATCACAGTGAAATGTTTCGAGGACAACGGGTTGCTGTACGATCTGCTCGAACAAAATGGCCGTGGTCGAATCCTGCTGGTAGACGGCGGCGGCTCGGTGCGCCGGGCGTTAATCGATGCCGATCTCGCGCGCACTGCAGTGCAAAACGAGTGGGAAGGCATTGTGGTCTATGGTGCGGTGCGCCAGGTAGACGACCTTGAAGAACTGGATATCGGCATTCAGGCGATTGCCGCAATTCCGGTTGGTGCTACGGGCGAAGGCATTGGCGAAAGCGATGTTCGCGTCAATTTTGGCGGCGTCACCTTCTTCTCCGGCGACCATCTCTACGCCGACAACACCGGCATTATCCTGTCGGAAGATCCACTGGATATCGAATAAAAAAAGGGCGCCGACAGGCGCCCTTTTTTATTTTCATCATTTCGGATAACGCTACGCTTATCCGGCATGGACTGGCGATTAGGCGAAAGAAAGCGTAATCAGACTTCTTCCATGCGCCCTAACAATGCCTGCAAACGCTCCTGCCAGCCGTGTTGCTGCTCTCTTAACTGGTGGTTTTCGCGCTCCAGCTCTTCACGACCCTGCTGTGCGGATTGCACTTCCTGAGCCAGGCTGTTGTTTTTGTCTTTCAGCTCTTCGATTTCCATCTGCAACAGCGTGATGGTATCAATCGCCTGCTGCACTTTCGCTTCCAGTTTCTCAAATACTTCTAATGACATTGTCATACCTCTCCTGAGTTGCAAGGCGTTGATGGATATTCACTTCACTCTTCGGCGAAACCCGTAGCCCGCCGAATGATACGTGTCTTTAAAATCCTCGTCCCAACGATTGGTGACGCCTTATGAATATGAGCGTATTTCGCTTGTTACCGATTGTATGAAGCCCACCAGCCCCTGTCCAGCGTAGAGCCGCGCTGTTTGCGCTTTGCAACACTTTTCAGTCTGCTCCTGGTGCAAGACACGCATCTATCTATAAATTGTTAATTCCCCGGTTACAAAAATGATTCAGCTCTCATTTCTCCATGATGCAAAAATGCGCACTAGCGCTCGAAAACGCTCATTTTATTGACGCAGTACACACATTTTAATTTCGATATTTCTCGTTTTTGCTCGTTAACGATAAATTAACACTATGTCTACACGACATCATGGCGGCCTTGTACCTCCGTGCTAACAATAACCACTAAACTTTTGCAGGATCCGATTATGAGTCAAACATCAACCTTAAAAGGCCAGTGCATCGCCGAGTTTCTCGGCACCGGGTTGTTGATTTTCTTCGGTGTGGGCTGTGTCGCGGCACTAAAAGTGGCTGGTGCCACCTTTGGTCAATGGGAAATCAGTATTATTTGGGGTCTGGGCGTGGCGATGGCCATCTACCTGACCGCAGGGGTTTCCGGCGCGCATCTCAACCCGGCAGTGACGATTGCATTGTGGCTCTTCGCCAGTTTTGACGGACGTAAAGTTGTTCCTTTTATCATTTCTCAGTTTGCCGGCGCGTTTTGCGCGGCTGCACTTGTTTACGGGCTTTATTACAATCTTTTCCTCGACTTTGAACAAACACACAACATGGTGCGCGGTAGCGTAGAAAGCCTTGATCTGGCTGGTATTTTCTCAACGTACCCGAACCCGCACATCAATTTTGTACAGGCTTTCGCCGTTGAAATGGTGATTACCGCCGTTCTGATGGGTGTGATTATGGCGCTGGGCGATGATGGTAACGGTATTCCGCGTGGTCCGCTGGCGCCGTTGCTGATCGGCCTGCTGATTGCCGTGATCGGCGCATCGATGGGACCGTTGACGGGCTTCGCCATGAACCCGGCACGTGACCTCGGGCCGAAAACCTTCGCCTGGCTTGCGGGCTGGGGTAACGTCGCGTTTACCGGCGGTAAAGATATTCCCTACTTCCTCGTGCCGTTGTTTGGGCCGATTGTAGGGGCGGCGTTAGGCGCATTCGGTTATCGTAAATTGATTGGTCGCCATCTGCCGTCCGATGCCAGTGAGGCTGCGGAAGAAAAAGGCACCGCCTCCACCACTCAACAAAAAGCTTCGCTGTAATGTGACTACGGGAACATAACCATGACTGACAAAAAATATATCGTTGCGCTCGACCAGGGCACTACCAGCTCCCGCGCCGTGGTGATGGATCATGACGCCAACATCATCAGCGTTTCACAGCGTGAATTTGAACAAATTTATCCGAAGCCAGGCTGGGTTGAACATGACCCGATGGAAATCTGGGCCTCGCAAAGCTCCACGCTGGTGGAAGTGTTAGCGAAAGCCGACATCAGTTCAGACCAAATCGCCGCTATCGGAATTACCAACCAGCGTGAAACTGCAATTGTCTGGGAGCGCGAAACCGGTAAGCCCATTTATAACGCCATTGTCTGGCAGTGCCGCCGTACGGCTGATATTTGCGAAAAACTGAAACGCGACGGCATGGAAGAGTATGTGCGTAACGCCACCGGCCTGGTGGTTGACCCTTACTTCTCCGGTACCAAAGTGAAGTGGATCCTCGACCATGTCGAAGGCTCCCGTGAGCGCGCCAAACGCGGCGAACTGCTGTTCGGTACGGTCGATACCTGGCTTATCTGGAAAATGACCCAGGGTCGCGTCCACGTGACCGATTACACCAACGCCTCGCGTACCATGCTGTTCAACATTCACGAGCTGGACTGGGATGACAAGATGCTGGACGCGCTGGATATTCCGCGCGCCATGCTGCCACAAGTGCGTAAATCATCCGAAGTCTACGGTCAGACCAACATTGGCGGCAAAGGCGGCACGCGTATTCCTATCGCCGGTATTGCCGGTGACCAGCAGGCAGCGCTGTTTGGCCAGCTGTGCGTTAAAGAAGGGATGGCAAAAAACACCTACGGCACCGGCTGCTTTATGCTGATGAACACCGGTGAGAAAGCCGTGAAATCCGAGCATGGCCTGCTGACCACCATTGGCTGCGGCCCGAAAGGCGAAGTGAACTATGCGCTGGAAGGTGCGGTGTTTATGGCGGGTGCGTCCATTCAGTGGCTGCGTGATGAGATGAAGCTGCTCAGCGATGCATTCGACTCCGAATATTTCGCCACCAAAGTGAAAGACACCAACGGCGTGTATGTCGTGCCTGCGTTTACTGGCCTTGGCGCGCCATACTGGGATCCGTATGCCCGCGGTGCCATCTTTGGCCTGACCCGTGGTGTTAACGCCAACCACATCATTCGTGCCACGCTCGAGTCTATTGCTTATCAGACCCGTGACGTGCTGGAAGCGATGCAGGCTGACTCCGGCATCCGTTTACACGCGTTGCGTGTGGATGGCGGCGCAGTGGCGAACAACTTCCTGATGCAGTTCCAGTCCGATATTCTTGGCACCCGCGTGGAACGTCCTGAAGTGCGTGAAGTGACGGCGCTGGGTGCGGCGTATCTGGCTGGTCTGGCTGTCGGTTTCTGGCAAAATCTGGATGAGCTGCAGGAAAAAGCCGTCATTGAGCGCGAATTCCGCCCGGGTATCGAAACCACGGAGCGTAACTTCCGCTACAGCGGCTGGAAAAAAGCCGTTAAACGTGCACTGGCATGGGAAGAGCGCGACGAGTAATCCCTTTACAACGCCCTCTCACTCACGGTGAGAGGGCGTCTGCCCGGCCACCCTCCCCCTCTCGCTGTGATAAACTTCGCTCAATTTCTTTCACTATAGAGTTTGTTATGAGACGAGAACTTGCCATCGAATTCTCCCGTGTTACTGAAGCTGCGGCGCTGGCTGGCTACAAATGGCTGGGACGCGGCGACAAAAACACAGCTGACGGCGCGGCGGTCAATGCCATGCGTATTATGCTCAATAACGTCAATATCGACGGAACCATTGTCATTGGCGAAGGGGAAATTGACGAAGCGCCGATGTTGTTTATCGGTGAAAAAGTGGGCACGGGTAAAGGCGATGCCGTTGATATTGCGGTCGATCCGATTGAAGGTACCCGCATGACGGCCATGGGGCAGGCCAACGCACTGGCCGTGCTGGCCGTAGGCGATAAAGGCTGTTTCCTCAATGCGCCGGATATGTATATGGAGAAGCTGATTGTCGGGCCGGGAGCCAAAGGCGCTATTGATCTTAACCTGCCACTGGCGGATAACCTGCGTAATGTTGCGAACGCGCTGGGCAAACCGCTGAGCGAGCTGACGGTGACAATTCTGGCGAAACCGCGCCACGATACTACCATTGCAGAGATGCAAACACTGGGTGTGCGTGTTTTTGCCATTCCCGATGGTGATGTGGCGGCCTCGATCCTGACCTGTATGCCAGACAGTGAAGTGGATGTGCTGTACGGCATTGGCGGCGCCCCGGAAGGGGTCGTTTCTGCCGCAGTGATCCGCGCGCTTGATGGCGATATGCAGGGCCGCCTGCTGGCTCGCCATCAGGTCAAAGGCGACAGCGAAGAGAATCGCCGGATTGGCGAGCAGGAGCTAAAACGCTGCCGCGGTATGGGGATCGAAGCCGGAAATGTCCTGCGTCTGGACGAAATGGCGCGTAGCGACAATGTGATCTTTTCCGCGACCGGCATTACTAAAGGCGATCTGCTGGATGGCATTACCCGTAAGGGGAATATCGCCACCACCGAAACGCTGCTGATCCGCGGCAAATCACGCACCATTCGCCGTATCCAATCCATTCACTATCTTGATCGCAAAGATCCGGATGTGCAGCGTCATATACTGTAAGGGTATTTGTTCAATTGAGCTTTCCGGCCCCGGCGGGCTGGAAATCTCACACCGCAAGCATGAAGATAAAGCAACGCAACAGAACAGGAGATAACCATGGCGGACTGGGTAACAGGAAAAGTCACAAAGGTACAATTCTGGACCGATGCGCTGTTTAGCCTCACCGTACGTGCCCCCGTTCTCCCCTTCACTGCCGGGCAATTCGCCAAACTTGGGCTGGAAATTGACGGCGAGCGTGTTCAACGCGCTTATTCCTATGTGAATGCGCCAGGCAACCCCGACCTTGAGTTTTACCTCGTGACTGTTCCGGAAGGGAAATTGAGCCCGCGTCTGGCAGCGCTGCAACCCGGCGATGAAATTCTGATGGTCAGCGAAGCCGCTGGATTTTTCGTGCTGGAAGAGGTTCCAGACTGCGAAACGCTGTGGATGCTGGCGACCGGAACGGCGATTGGGCCGTATCTGTCGATTTTGCAGGAAGGGAAAGATCTTGAGCGCTTTAAAAATCTGGTACTGGTTCACGCGGTACGCTACGCGGCAGATTTAAGCTATTTACCGTTGATGCTGGAGCTGCAAAAACGCTACGAAGGTAAATTACGTATTCAAACCGTCGTCAGCCGGGAAACGCTTTCCGGTTCACTGACCGGGCGCATACCGGCGTTGATCACCAGCGGCGCGCTGGAAGAGGCCGTCGGGCTACCGATCAACGCGGAAACCAGCCATGTGATGTTGTGCGGCAACCCGCAGATGGTGCGCGATACCACGCAATTGCTGAAAGATACCCGGCAAATGGCGAAACATCTTCGCCGTCGACCGGGGCACATTACTGCTGAACATTACTGGTGATCAGCGGAATTTTACTTCCAGCGTATCCTTGCCGTATTTGTTTTCTCCCTGGGTGCCGATAAACGCGCCCAGGTCAATCAGCATCATCACCACAATCACTACCGGGATCAGGCGTCCCACCACCCACGCCATAGTCTCATTCAGAACTTCCCAATGGCCGGAAAGCAGCATCCACGCCAGCACCATCAGAAATCCCCACGCACCGTGACGCCCTCTGTCATGCAGACGTTTTACCATCACGCAGGCCGTCGGCCAGACCAGACACACCAGCAAAAAAGCCGCCATCTGAAAATCAAGCATGCCACTGTTTGCCAGTGCAAACAGTACCGTCATGCTCACGACCCAGAGCACGATCCAAATCCAAAAATCACGGCGCCCGATGCGCCCTTTGAAGGAAAACAACCACTGCTGTATGCCCATGTAAGGTTCCTTATTATCGTAATGCTGCGTAGTTTACCCTGGCGGCGGGAGTTTTTGACAAGCCCGTCTGTTATCGTTTTAATCGTGAGCAAACTGTACAGAGGACGATGTTAATGAAAGCGTGGCGTTATCAAATTTGGCTGCTATTTTCAGCGCTGGTCTTCTGCTCGCCCGCCATGGCGGAAGACACACCAACGGTGGCGACTGCGCCCTATTTACTGCCGGGCGCGCCGACGTTTGATCAATCTATTAGCCAGTTTCGCGAGAAGTTTAATAACGACAATCCTACGCTTGTGCTAAATGAATTTCGTGCAGTAGACAGTGACGGCGACAAAAGCCTGACCCGCGCAGCAACGAAAATTAATGAAAACCTCTACGCCTCCACGGCGCTGGAGCAAGGCACGCTGAAAATCAAATCAATGCAGATCACCTGGCTACCCGTGCAAGGGCCGGAGCAAAAAGCGGCAAAATCGAAAGCACAGGAGTATATGGCGGCGTTTATTCGCGAATTTTCGCCAACGCTGACCAGCGCGCAAAGTGTACAGAAGCTGCAAAAGTTGCTGACGAATGGCAAAGGCAAACCCTACTACGCCGAAACGGAAGGCGCGATCCGCTATGTGGTAGCAGATAACGGCGAAAAGGGGCTGACCTTCGCTGTTGAACCGATTAAGCTGGCGTTATCTGAGGCCCTTGAAGGTAACAATAAATGACAAAAAGCAAAGCCTTTCAGGGGATGAATCTCTATACTGTTTCACAGACATGCTGCCCCCAGGGGCGGCCATATTCCTTAATTCGCCAAGCGCGTGGAGAGTAAAAATGCGACATCCTTTAGTGATGGGTAACTGGAAACTGAACGGCAGCCGCCACATGGTAAACGAACTGGTTGCTAATCTGCGTACCGAACTGGCCGGCGTAACAGGCTGTGCCGTTGCTATTGCCCCACCTGAAATGTACCTGGATCTGGCTAAGCATGCTGCTGACGGTAGCCACATCGTACTGGGCGCGCAGAATGTTGACGTTAACCTGTCTGGCGCATTCACCGGCGAAACCTCTGCCGAGATGCTGAAAGATATTGGCGCGAAATACATCATTATTGGTCACTCTGAGCGTCGTACTTACCACGCGGAGTCTGACGAATTCATCGCCAAAAAATTTGCGGTGCTGAAAGCGCAGGGTCTGATCCCTGTACTGTGCATCGGCGAAACCGAAGCGGAAAACGAAGCCGGTAAAACGGAAGAAGTGTGTGCACGTCAGATCGACGCAGTACTGAAAACGCAGGGCGCAGCTGCGTTCGAAGGCGCAGTCATTGCTTACGAACCGGTTTGGGCTATCGGTACTGGCAAATCCGCCACCCCGGCACAGGCACAGGCTGTTCACAAATTTATTCGTGATCACATTGCCAAAGCAGACGCGAAAGTGGCTGAGCAAGTGATCATTCAGTACGGCGGTTCCGTTAACGCTGGCAATGCTGCAGAGCTGTTCACCCAGCCGGACATTGATGGCGCACTGGTTGGCGGCGCGTCACTGAAAGCAGACGCATTTGCCGTGATCGTAAAAGCAGCCGAAGCAGCAAAACAGGCCTAATCGCTGTTAGCTGCTTACTACCTCTCCCCCTGCCGGGGAGAGGCTTATTCAGAGTCTCCCCAGTACGCTAAACCACGCGTAATCCAGCGGTAACAACACCAGATATGTCGCCACCGCCAGCGCCAGACACAGCAACATCCCCGCACGGGCAGGTACTTTTCCCAGCGCCATCGCCACTACAATCGGTGACGCCTGATAAGGCAATAGCGGCGTCGAATAGCCCAGCACCTGGATCATAATGACCGACAGCAGTGGGAAACCGGTCGCCTCGGAGAAACTCTGCGCCAGCGTAGTAAACAGCGCAGGAACTCCGTTCGCAGTCATAATAAAATTCAGAGCCGTGGTGATGCCCGTCAGCGCCAGGAAGCTGGTGAACGGCCGGTCGGGATCGAGTGGCATGACATGCAGCAATGCATCACCCACCGCGTTACCGATGCCAGTCTGCGTCACGGTGATCGCCAGACCCAGGATCCCGGCAACATAAATACAAGTGCGAATGTTCACCCCGCTGGAAAACTCATCGCCATTAATAAACCCGACACGCGGCAACAGCGTCACGCAGGCCGCCGCCAGGCCCGTCCACGTCGGGCCAATGCCATGCCAGCTTTCGGTCACCCACAGTGTCAGCACTACAGCCAGTAACCACGACAGGCGTTTCTCCTGTCGACTCATTGGCTGTGAAGGCAACTGTTCACGTGGCGCTTGCGGCTGGCCCGGGAACAGCCAGCAAATCAGGCCAATCAGGATCATGCCTTTCAGGATCCCCAGAACCGGCGTGTGCAACAGCAGGTACGGCACATAATTAAGGTGAATACCGTATGAGCCTTCTGCCGCACCGCTCATCACCAGGTTAGGTACGTTTGCAGGCAGAATAGTAGCGGAAAGCTGGAACGTGCCAAATCCCACCGCCAGCGCCAGTCCGTACCAGGGGCGCGTCCCCTCGTGAATGCCCGCGCGTGCAGCCATCGCTGCGACAATCGGCATTAACAGCGCAATGCGTCCCATATTCGAAGGCATGACAAAAGCCAGTGCATAACTCAAGAGCACGACGCTGGCGACCATTTGCAGCCATGAGTCGGTCAGTTTCGCCGATAGCGCCGTCGCCGCCCGATCTGCCAGCCCGGTTTTACGGATGGCGACGCCCAGCACAAAGCCGCTGAACACCAACCAGAAAGCGGAGGAAGCAAAACCGCCAAAGATGACGTCCGTGGGCGCGATTTTTGCCACCATCGCCGCCGTAAAAAACAACAGCGCAGTAATAAACTCCGGCAGCAATGAAGTGGCCCACAACACAATGGTGATACCGACAATCACAGAGGGAAGGAACAGAGGATGTGTAAACCAGAGCGACATGCCTGTCTCCTGTAGATTTTTTCAGCAAGTCTACGGCGACAGGCAGGAGGAGTAAACGCGAATTATGGTGGGGCTATTTCAGAATATCGCATTGATGATCCTGAATTTCCTCAGCCGAAGCACGGTTAAATGCCAGCCAGTTTCGCTCCGTTGCCAGCAAAATAAAGGAGCCATCGGCCTGCTGCGCCATCGCCAGCGCAAAGCGCCCCAGATGGGCTTTCGCTTCCGGCACTTCTTCAGCCAGCATCAGGAACGGGCTGCGCTGTACCAGCTCCGCCTCGGTCACGCGGCGCGCCAGATAGTGATGACCCCGCAAACCGCCGGGGAAATCCAGCCACTGGCTGCTAATGCGGGCCGCATTGTCATTAAGCTGAGCGCGCACGTCTGAACGCAGGCAGGAAATATGAATATGGAAATGGTTTTGCGTGCGCCCGGTACGCGAGTTAATTGTCAGAGAGATGGCGTTTTCCGGCACTTTACTGCCGCGCTGTTTGCTCATCACATCGCGGGATTGCCATGCCTGCCAAAAGAAATTGGGGGTCGCAGGATCGAGCAACAGCGGGCTCTCCGTACCGTTGATGCGGTAAGTCGGCATCAGCAAAAATTGGAGCGGGCCGTTGCGATCTTTCATCAGTACATAGCCGCTTTTTTGGTTAACCTGCGCGCAAGGTTCCGGGGAGTGATGCTCGCGGGCATTCGGCAGGCATTGCTCCAGGACTATCTGACGTAAGGCATTAGGATTGCCGCTACTCTTAAGCCAATACCAGGCTCCTGCCCCGGCCAATACGGCCAGCACCAACAGAGCAACCGCGATGCGACGAGCTGTTTTCATATTTCCGCTTCCTTTGCTGAAAGAATCGGAATGATAGCGCAAAACGCCAGGGAAGTTGGAAATCCAGAATTTTGCCAGAACCAAACGACATCGCCCTCATGCGAGGGCGATGTGAAGAGGAAGAATTAACGCTTACTGATCTGGTCGAAAGTACCGCCATTAGAGAAATGCTCTTTCTGCGCTTTGGTCCAGCCACCAAACTCATCATCAATGGTAAAGAGTTTCAGTTTCGGGAACGCATTAGCATATTTCGCGGCGACCTGCGGATCGCGCGGGCGATAGAAGTTCTTCGCTGCGATCTCCTGGCCCTCCGGTGAATAAAGATACTTCAGGTAAGCCTCGGCAACTTTTTGCGTGCCTTTTTTCTCCGTCACTTTATCCACCACCGACACTGTCGGCTCGGCAAGGATCGATTCACTCGGCGTCACAATCTCGAACTTATCTTTACCCAGTTCATTGGTCGCCAGTAGTGCTTCATTTTCCCAGGCAATCAGCACATCACCGATACCACGTTCTACAAAGGTGTTGGTTGCGCCGCGTGCGCCAGAGTCCAGCACTTCTACGTTCTTAAACAGCGCCTTCACGAACTCCTGAGCTTTCGCCTGATCGCCACCATTCTGATGCAGGGCGTAACCCCAGGCCGCTAGATAGTTCCAGCGTGCGCCACCGGAGCTTTTTGGGTTCGGCGTGATCACCGAGACGCCGGGCTTGATCAAATCGCTCCAGTCATGAATTTGTTTCGGGTTGCCTTTACGTACCAGGAAAACGATAGTTGAGGTATAGGGCGCGGAGTTATCTGGCAGGCGTTTGATCCAGTTTTTATCAATGCGCCCGCGTTCAGCGATAGCGTCAACGTCATAAGCCAGCGCCAGCGTCACGACATCCGCGTCGATACCGTTGATAACAGAGGTCGCCTGTTTGCCGGAACCGCCATGCGACTGGCGAATCACAACGTTATCACCGGTTTCTTGTTTCCAGTGCGCACTGAACGCCTTGTTGTATTGTTCATACAATTCGCGCGTTGGATCGTAAGATACGTTTAATAACTGGATATCCTTTGCCAGAACGCTGGTGGAAGCCAGCAGTAGTATTATTCCCACGCCCCATTTATTCATCGCCCACTCTCTCAAGGTTAGCTATTTTGATGGCCTCAGAGTGCCAGAAAGCGAATCAATGAATAAAGAATAAAAAAAGATTTGCTATAACTTGCGGGAATATCAGAAGTGAAAAAACGCCCTCGTATTTGAGGGCGTATCGGTAATTAATAAAGCTTTTTCGCGCAGTCCAGCCAGTCACCTTTAAACGGACGCTTCATGTTTTCGATAGCATCAATGATGTCATGGTGAACCATTTTTTCGTTCTGGATGCCGACACAGCGACCGCCGTAGCCCTGCAGCAGCAGTTCGATAGCGTACGAGCCCATACGGGAAGCGAGAATACGGTCGTAAGGAACCGGCGAACCGCCACGCTGGATGTGACCAAGCACGGTAGCACGCGTTTCACGCTGAGTTTCGCTTTCAATATACTTCGCCAGTTCATCGATATCACAAATGTGTTCAGTGATGGCCACAATCGCGTGTTTTTTACCTTTCGCGATGCCGGCTTTGATTTCCGACACCAAATCTTCGCGGTTGAATTCCACTTCCGGCAGAACGATAAACTCGCAACCGCCGGCAATGGCCGCCGCCAGGGTCAAATCGCCGCAATAGCGCCCCATCACTTCAACAATGGAGATGCGCTGGTGAGAGGAGGAAGTGTCACGCAGGCGGTCAATAGCTTCAACCACGGTTTGCAGCGCGGTGAAGTAACCGATGGTGTAGTCAGTACCCGCTACGTCGTTGTCGATGGTGCCTGGCAGACCGATGCACGGAAAGCCCATTTCCGTCAGGCGCTTAGCACCCATATAGGAACCGTCGCCGCCGATAACAACCAGCGCGTCGATACCGCGTTTTTTCATGTTCTCAATAGCCACGGCGCGGATATGCTCTTCACGGAACTCCGGGAAGCGGGCAGAACCCAGGAACGTACCACCGCGGTTGATCATGTCGGATACACTGTAGCGGTCTAGCTGGATCATACGGTCTTCGTACAGGCCGAGGTAACCATCATAAATCCCTGCAACTTCAAGACCTTCTGTTAATGCTGCGCGGACGACACCGCGGATCGCGGCATTCATGCCTGGCGCATCACCGCCACTTGTTAACACACCGATTTTTTTAATCATGACTACCTCTGAACTTAGGAATGCAAAATAAAATTCTGTGGCCCGAAGCGACTCCCCAATGGGAGCGAACAACTATGCTGCAAATAGTATATCAATCCCTGGTTGCTGAATTGATTCAGGTCAGGCCAAATGGTGATAATTTATACACAAAAAGCAGGCCTGACGCATTTTTTTTCCACTGAAAAACGAAAGCTTTTAATTGCTTATCGTCCCTGAATGACAACGGAGCAAGGATCCTGATGAATAATCACATCCGATCCCGGAAAACGCTGCAGAATCGCCTGCTCGACCTGATCGGCAACCCGATGAGCCTGAACCAGCGGCAGGTTATCTTCCATTTCTAAATGAATTTGAATAAAGCGAGTCGGCCCTGACTGCCGCGTGCGAAGATCGTGTGCACCGCTGACGCCCGGCCAGGAAATAACGATTTCGAAAATTTCCTGACGCTCGTTGTCGGGCAATGCACGATCCAGTAATGCCTGGACTGCGTCGTAACCCATGCGTAACGCGCTGGACAAAATATAAACGCCAATACCCAGCGCAAATAATGCATCTGCCCGGTGCCAGCCATACCATGACAAACCAAGAGCGATAAGGATTGCGCCGTTCATCATAACATCAGACTGATAATGAAGCATATCCGCCCTCACGGCCTGGCTCTGGGTTTTACGCACCACCCAGCGCTGAAAAGTGACCAAAATCACAGTACTGAGCAACGCGACCACAGTGACTACCACACCAATGCCTGGCGCATTCAAAGGTTCAGGTTTGACGAGATGCTGAATACCGGTCAAAAACAGAAACAATGCCGAGCCGGAAATAAACATACTTTGCGCCAGGGCAGCCAGTGATTCCGCTTTGCCGTGGCCGAACGTATGCTCTTCATCCGCAGGCTGGAGTGAATAACGCACTACCAGCAAGTTGGTCAGCGACGCGGCAATGTCGACCAGCGAATCAACCAGGGCTGCCAGGATACTGACTGAACCGGTAAACCACCATGCGAAGATTTTAATGACCAGTAATGACGATGCCATGACTGTCGCGGCGACTGCGGCGCGGGTGACCAGCCGCCCATAGGATTCATTCATAGAGGCTCCTGCTTTTCTATGCAGAAATTATAACGGATGGTGCGGGCGGCAATGAAAGGATTAAACGTAAGAAGAGGTGATAACAAACCGTATGATGCGATAGAAGCCCTTGTTTCTATAGGGAATCGACTACCATCGTTGATGTCATTCGCAGACATACAGATGATAGCCAATTCCCTGACGATTTTTACTGCGTCACGTTTTCAAACAGTGACACAGAATAGAGCCACGCAGGTTACTTGTAAGAGTCAGGGAATTGCACCGGGAGGGCAAACGTTCGAGCGGGCCTAAAGTATATTTCGACCATATGTAGGGTATTTTCAGGCAAGCCGCATGAAAAGTATTACTCCCTGTTTTTCATTAAGGCAGTTGCTATCTGTCTTGCGCCATTTAGGGATTTTATTTAACGGATGAAAACACTGTTTACAGGCAAGAATGCCAAAGCATTGATAAAAAAAACCCCTCCATCATGGAGGGGAAGACAGGGATGGTGTCTATGGCAAGGAAAACAGGGTTTGTTACTGGTAATGCCGGGTACTGCTGCTACTTAACACTGTTGACGGGGAACTTTGCTGCATCTGCGCAATTTCTCGCAGTTGTTCCATCCGTTGTTGATGCTTCTGGTTTAAAACCGCTTGCTGCTCCGGCGTGAGCAGGTGGTACATCTGGTTGCGGACTTTTGCCATTTCAACCTGACGAGCCACCTGTTCCTGCGCCATCTTTTCTGCCTGAGCGCGCACAGCGTTTTCATCAAAATTTTCTGCGGTGACAAGACTGTGCATTGTCTCCATTTCGCTAACATTAACAGGAGGCTGATCGTGCCGTGCCTGTCTCATGAGATCCCGCATCTGTTGACGTTGCTGTTCGGTTAAATTAATTCCGTCGAACATATGGTTCTGGACACTGCGCTGCGCGAGACTATCAGTCGGGTGCCAGTTATCGCCTGTTACGACCTCAGCCGCCTGGCTAACAGCACTTAACGCCAGCGTTGAGGCCATGACGGCAGCGGTAACTTTGCGCATCATTTACTCCAGTAATATTTCCGTATCGCGTATCAACGAGAATGAGTCTACGATTCAGGCTGCAAACATGCGTCAGGGGGTGTAAAACAACGTAAAGTCATGGATTAGCGACTCTTGATGACGTAATTTCTGCCTCGGAGGTATTTAAACAATGAATAAAATCCTTTTAGTAGATGATGACCGAGAGCTTACATCCCTGTTAAAAGAGCTACTCGACATGGAAGGTTTTAATGTGCTCGTTGCTCATGACGGGGAACAGGCGCTCGACCTCCTCGACGACAGTATCGATTTGCTTTTGCTCGACGTGATGATGCCGAAGAAAAACGGCATTGATACCCTTAAAGAGCTACGTCAGACACACCAGACGCCTGTGATTATGTTGACTGCACGCGGCAGCGAGCTTGATCGCGTTCTTGGCCTTGAACTGGGCGCGGATGACTACCTGCCGAAACCGTTTAATGACCGTGAGCTGGTTGCACGTATCCGTGCGATCCTGCGCCGTTCACACTGGAGTGAACAACAGCAGAACAGCGATAACAGTTCCCCAACGCTGGAAGTGGATGCATTAAGCCTTAATCCGGGTCGCCAGGAGGCCAGCTTTGATGGCACGGCGCTGGAGCTGACGGGCACGGAGTTCACCCTGCTTTACTTGCTGGCTCAGCATTTGGGTCAGGTGGTTTCTCGTGAACACCTGAGCCAGGAGGTTCTGGGCAAACGCTTAACGCCGTTTGACCGCGCCATCGATATGCACATTTCGAACCTGCGTCGCAAACTGCCGGACCGCAAAGATGGGCACCCGTGGTTTAAAACCTTGCGTGGTCGCGGCTATCTGATGGTATCCGCTTCATGATAGGAAGTTTGACTGCCCGCATCTTTGCCATTTTCTGGCTCACGCTGGCGCTGGTTTTGATGCTGGTATTGATGGTGCCGAAGCTTGATTCGCGCCAAATGACAGAACTGCTCGACAGTGAGCAGCGTCAGGGGGTGATGATCGAGCAGCATGTCGAAGCAGAACTCTCTAACGATCCACCTAACGACCTGATGTGGTGGCGCAGGCTGTTTCGCGCCATCGACAAATGGGCGCCGCCGGGTCAACGACTGCTGCTGGTGACGAGCGAAGGCCGCGTCATTGGTGCCGAGCGCAATGAAATGCAGATCATCCGCAATTTCATTGGCCAGGCAGACAACTCCGATCATCCGCAGAAGAAAAAATATGGCCGGGTAGAAATGGTCGGCCCTTTTTCAGTGCGTGACGGCGAAGATAACTACCAACTCTATTTGATTCGACCTGCCAGCAGCTCGCAATCCGACTTTATCAACCTGCTGTTCGATCGCCCGCTGTTACTGCTGATCGTCACCATGCTGATCAGTTCACCCTTGTTGCTGTGGCTGGCATGGAGCCTGGCAAAACCGGCGCGTAAACTGAAAAATGCAGCCGACGAAGTCGCCCAGGGCAATTTACGGCAACATCCGGAGCTGGAAGCCGGGCCACAGGAGTTTCTCGCCGCCGGTGCCAGTTTTAACCAGATGGTAACGGCACTGGAGCGCATGATAACCGCGCAGCAGCGCCTGCTTTCCGATATTTCTCACGAACTGCGTACACCGCTTACGCGCCTGCAACTGGGTACGGCGTTGCTGCGTCGCCGCAGTGGCGAAAGCAAAGAGCTGGAACGAATTGAAACGGAAGCACAGCGACTGGATGGCATGATAAACGACCTGCTGGTCATGTCGCGTAATCAGCAAAAAAATGCGCTGGTGAGCGAAACGGTCAAAGCTAACCAAATGTGGAAAGAGGTGCTGGATAACGCCGCCTTTGAAGCAGAACAGATGGGGAAATCCCTGACGGTCAATTTCCCGCCGGGGCCATGGCCGCTGTACGGAAACCCGAACGCGCTGGAAAGTGCGCTGGAGAATATTGTCCGCAATGCGCTGCGCTACTCACACAGCAAAATCGAAGTCAGCTTTGCGGTGGATAAAGACGGCATCACCATCAACGTTGATGATGACGGTCCTGGCGTCAGCCCGGAAGATCGCGAACAGATTTTCCGCCCGTTCTACCGGACAGATGAAGCACGTGATCGGGAATCCGGCGGCACCGGGCTGGGACTGGCGATTGTAGAAACCGCTATCCAGCAGCACCGCGGTTGGGTAAAAGCGGATGACAGCCCGCTGGGCGGTTTACGCTTAACGCTCTGGCTGCCGTTATACAAACGCGCATGACTGCATGCCCTCTCCCGGCAAGAGAGGGCATTTTCTTGCCCGCGATTATTTACCCCACAACCGACGGGAATCATCTTCAATTTTGCCGTGGATCCGCCGGTTCTGTAACGTTCGCGTCCAGCTGGCCGATAACCCTGCTGCCGACAACAAACGGTGGTACTGCTCATCATCAAACGGCTGATACCAGGCAATCGCACCCGCTTCATCAACGCTCACATCGCTAACCCGTGACGCCAGCTCCAGCGGCGAATCCGTTGAGACGCGCCCCGCTGCAATCACCCGATACAACCAACCGACTTTACCGCTTGCCTGCATCTGTGATGCCATGTCGCTGATAGCAAAGTGAAAGTTAAGTTTAAAGCAGGGCGAGCGCGGCTGCGTAACCTGAATCAGGGCATCGCCCCAACGGAAAATATCACCGATAAACACCGTCTTTTCCGTCAGACCAAACGTGGAAAGGTTCTCGCCAAAAGCCGGGGCGCAAAACAACGTTGTCTGCTCGGGGAAACGCTCAGCCCACCAGGCATAATGCTCACGTGGATAATGGCAGAGTGCACGATCCGGGCCGCCGTGGTAACTCTTTTCAGCCTGCTCATCGCCCGCCAGCCCTGCCCCGGTGAGCATCAGTTCACCTTCAACCTGTAATTTTGCGATAGCGCTTGGGCGACTGCCCGCGTAATCCCTGACTTTACCCATAAACACATCAACCGGATGGCGCATTTTCTCTCCTTAGATTTTTATCTGTCACGCTGTTAACTTCGATTTTTTTACCCGGCAAACACCCAGAAATGCGACATTGGTTGGCTTGCCGCCGCACAAGACGTGCTATCACTTACTTGATATTTGAAACGCCATTTCATTCATCAAGGAGACTCTATAATGAGCCAGGTAACCCCTTTCTCCGGCGTCTGGTGTCCTTCTATTACGCCAATGGACAGCGCAGGACGGATTGATTTTAACGGATTGCGTCAACATCTCGCACGCCTAAGTGCGGCGAAAATCGACGTAATATTGTTGATGGGCAGTATTGGCGAGTTCGCCTCCCTCTCACTCGAAGAACGGCTGCTGTTGATCCGCGAAGCTCGCGCAATGTCTTCCGGCGTCATGGTCGCCAATGTCTCTTCGACCTGCTTTAACGATATGCTGTTGATGGCAGCAGAAGCGTACCGCGCAGGTTACCAGGCGGTAATGGCGCTACCGCCTTATTACTATGGGCAGACTGCCAGGCAATTATTGAACTATTTTCGCGCACTGGGTAACGCGTTCAGCGGCAAATGGTTTGCGTATAATTTTCCGGCACGAACCGGCTGTGATTTAACGGCAGATTTAGTGGCGACGCTGGCGGCGGAGTTCCCGAATTTTGCCGGTATCAAAGATACGGTGGATTGCCAGTCGCACACCCGCAATATGATCATTGCCACCCAACAAGTGCGCTCCGATTTTGCGGTCCTTTCCGGTTATGACGAGTACTACATTCCCAATTTGCTGGCGGGTGGCGCCGGGGTGATCTCCGGGCTGAACAACGTGATGCCGGAGCTGTTTGTGAAAGCTCGCGAAGCCTGGCAGCAAAAGGATTTAGCCGCGCTGGAGATTGTGCAACGCGAAATCGGCAAATTTATGGCGATTTATGCCATTGGCGATGATTTTGTCACCACCATTAAAACCGTGGTTTCGCGTAAGTTCGGTTATTGCACGCCAACTGCACGCAACATGGGCGGAGCGCTTAACGAAGACCAGTGCAATATTATTGATCGGGTTTTTGGCACCCAATAATGTCGGATGGCGCGACGCTTAACAGATCTGGCACATGCGTAGCGCCATCCAGGTAAGGGTTATTTCACCGTATTGCGTATTATGATTTCCGCCTCATTGCCTTTCACTTTACGTGACCAGAGAGACGTCAAAATCGGCACCAGAACTGAGGTGACAATTACCGAGGTCGCCACCAGAGCAGTCGCTGCGGGTGCCATCGCTTTAAAGTCCGGCACCATTTCAGCAATCAGCACCGGCGTGGCCACCGCAGCACCCGCAGAGCTGGAGGCTGCCAGCCCGGCAGTGCCATCGCCACCGCCAATCATTTTGTCGGCAATGATCAGCGGAATTCCGGTAATTACAATCACCGCCAGCCCCAGCAGAATGCCCAACAACCCGGTTTGAGCAATCACGCTTAAATCAATGGTATTACCCAGCGCGAAAGCAAAAAACGGGATCAGGGTCTGTACGGCTTTACTGAAGAACTCTCGCAGTTCCGGATCCAGGTTCCCTAACGCGAAGCCGACCAGAAAGGGCAACACAGCCCCCACGAACACGTGCGGCTCGAAGGAGGCGATCCCAGCGGTACCAAGGATAATCATTGTCATCAACGGCCCGGATTCGAGCGACATCAGCACAAAGGCCCCGGCTTCCTCTTTGGTGCCATATTGCTGCATGATGGATGCATAAAGCCCGCCATTGGTCATATCCATCGAGGCCACCAGCGCCAGCGTCGACAACCCGGCAAAGAAACCCGCCTCTACGCCATGCGCGGGGATTAAGCGTGACGCAACGGCGGCCACTACCCATGCCACGGCGATTTTTGTCACCACCAGCGTACCGGATTTACGCAGTACCGTCCCGGTAGCGCTCAGCTTGATCGACGCCCCCATGCAGAAAAACCACACCGCCAGAATCGGCACCGTGCCGGTGATCATGCCGTTTGTGAAGGAGCCGAAATATTTTCCCGCACCGGGCGCAAAAGTGTGGCACAACGCACCGATAAACAAGGGAACCAGCATCATACCGCCCGGAATTCTCTCTATTGCACGTTTGATTTGCATATATTCACCTGTCGTCAAAAACCACTGATTTTGCTGTGCCGACCGAGGGACGCTCAGCGCTGATGACAGGATGTTAGAACCACTTCGGAGAGGGAAAAGTGATCAACCGTACATAACAAAACATTATTTCATTATTTTAGGATCAATGTTTTTATTAGCTAACGCACTCACACTTTGCCATAAAAAAACCCCCGTCGGCAGTGCCTGGCGGGGGTTTATCTCACCTCAGGGTGAGCGACGAAATCGTCTTATTTTTTCGCAGCAAAACGGGCAGCAGCTTCGTCCCAGTTCACCACGTTCCAGAACTCTTTAATATAGTCCGGGCGGCGGTTCTGGAATTTCAGATAGTAAGCATGTTCCCACACATCCAGGCCCACGATCGGGAAGCCGGACGCGCCAGAAATCGCTTCGCCCATCAGCGGGGAATCCTGGTTTGCTGTCGAAACGACCGCCAGTTTGTCGCCTTTCAGCACCAGCCACGCCCAGCCGGAACCAAAGCGGGTTGCAGCCGCTTTTTCAAATTCAGCTTTGAAGTTATCAACGGAACCGAAGTCACGTTCGATAGCGGCTTTCAGATCACCCTGCAGGGTGGTGCCTTTTTTCAGGCCTTTCCAGAACAGGCTGTGGTTAGCGTGGCCGCCTGCGTTGTTACGCAGCACGGTTTTTTTATCTGCTGGCAGCTGATCCAGTTTGGTGATCAGTTCTTCAACAGGCAGATTTGCGAACTCCGGCAGGCTTTCCAGCGCTGCGTTTGCATTGTTCACATAAGTCTGGTGATGTTTGGTGTGATGGATTTCCATCGTTTGCTTGTCGAAGTGCGGTTCAAGGGCATCATACGCGTACGGCAGAGCAGGCAGTGTATAGCTCATGATCATCTCCATTAAAGGTAAGCGGCTACTGTGTTAATGCCGCGTAAGCAGTTGGTTCATTATAGTTAATTAAATGATATTGAAAATGTTTATCAATGCCGTAGTTTTTATAAGGTTATAACTTTTGGTTATGTTACTGAAATTGTGAAGCCGCTCACCTCCATAACGCGCTCATTGCCAGCTCCCGCCGTTACGCGGCAAACGCCTCAAGGTTAATCCTGCGCCTGATTTTTACACTCATCGGGTCGGCTGCTCGTATCCCGGCGATAAAAACAAAGAGGATCCAAAATGAGTAACGCGATTACGATGGGTATTTTATGGCATTTGATAGGTGCGGCCAGTGCAGCCTGTTTCTATGCCCCGTTTAAAAAAGTGCAACACTGGTCCTGGGAGACCATGTGGTCAATCGGCGGCATCGTCTCCTGGTTGATCCTTCCCTGGGCTATCAGCGCGCTGTTATTGCCTGATTTTTGGGCTTATTTCAGCTCGTTTAATGCCTCCACACTACTGCCAGTGTTCCTGTTCGGCGCCATGTGGGGTATCGGCAACATTAACTATGGCCTGACCATGCGTTATTTGGGCATGTCGATGGGCATTGGTATCGCGATTGGCATCACCCTGATTGTCGGTACGCTAATGACGCCGATTATTAATGGTAACTTCGATGTGTTAATTGGCACCCCTGGCGGTCGCATGACGTTGCTCGGCGTGCTGGTTGCCCTTGTTGGCGTGGCGATTGTGACGCGTGCGGGCCAGTTGAAAGAACGCAAAATGGGCATCAAAGCAGAAGAGTTCAGCCTGAAAAAAGGGCTGGCGCTGGCCATTATGTGCGGCGTGTTTTCCGCTGGCATGTCCTTCGCCATGAATGCCGCAAAACCGATGCACGAGGCCGCAGCAGCACTGGGAATCGACCCGCTATATACCGCATTGCCCAGCTATGTGGTGATCATGGGCGGCGGTGCGCTGGTAAACCTCGGCTTCTGTTTTATTCGTCTGGCAAAAATGAAAAACTTGTCGATAAAAGCCGACTTCTCGCTGGCAAAACCGCTACTTATTAGTAATGTTCTGCTGTCCGCGTTGGGTGGGTTGATGTGGTATTTGCAGTTCTTTTTTTATGCGTGGGGTCACGCACGCATCCCGGCCCAGTATGATTACATCAGTTGGATGCTGCACATGAGCTTCTATGTGCTGTGCGGCGGTATCGTTGGGCTGGTTCTGAAAGAGTGGAAAAACGCCGGCCGCCAGCCGGTCGGGGTTCTCAGCCTGGGTTGTGTGGTGATCATTGTCGCCGCCAACATCGTTGGCCTCGGCATGGCCAGTTGATCAGGCTGCAATACGACTACGATGACGCCACTGACCTGGCGTCATCCCTACCTCACGACTAAACACCACCGAAAAGTAGTTACTGTCTTCAAACCCGCATTGCATGGCGATTTCGCTGATCATCTGCTCAGAATGCTGCAACAGGTACTGCGCATGGCAAATACGCAACTGACGCAAGTAGTGGTTGATGGTCATTCCGGTCTGGGTGCGAAACTGCTGACGCAACGCCCTTTCACTGCACTGCTCCTGCTCGCAAAACTGCTCCAGCACAAAACTGCGGTTCAAACTACCGGACAACGCAGTGATCAACTTATCCAGCAGGGCTTCACTGTGGGTGGCCGCAAGATTATCGGTGGCGAAACGGTGGCGTTTTAGCGTCAATATGAGCTGCGCGAACAGTGTTTCCGCCATGAGATTGTCGAGCGGATCGGGCCTTGCGCTCTCATGCTCAAGTTGCGTAATGACCTGCCGCGCCTGTGCCATACCTGTGCTACCAATACGCCAGTGCGGTACCCAATTTGAGCCATGCAGGCCGGGAATATGCGCTGCCCAATCAAGATTTAAGGTCAGCCGTTCCGGACAATAGATAATATTTTGCAGCACCAGATCGTTAACCGACGCGTACGAATGGCAATCTTCCGCACGGATATAAAACAAATCACCGCGGGTAATGCGGTAAGGGCGACCATTAAGCACATGCAAACCGTTGCCGCGCCATACCAGCACCAGTTCATAAAACTCATGGGTATGTTCGGCAAAGACATTTTGCGGATAGCGATCCGCCACCGCAACGGCCTGGCCAGCGCGGGGAAAGAAGTCTGCTTTACGAAGGATTAACTGACCTGCCACAACGCCACCTCTGCCGTGAACAACCTGCCATTATTAGCGGATCCACGGCAAAAAATCGGTGATAGCCTTCTCGTTACTGAAGCAGCATATCACGCCCCTGACGGATATCGCGCGGCGACCAGTTGAACTCACGACGGAACAGCGTTGAGAAGTGGTTGCTGTCGCCAAACCCACAACGGAAGGCAATATCCGTTACGCTGTCATCGCTATGGCGCAGCATATGGCGCGCTTTAATAAGCCTTAACCGGTTGAGGTAGCGCTGCGGCGTCAGGCCCGTAGAATGCTTCATCTGGCGGTGCAGCGTGCGCAGTGAGAGCGTAAAGTGTTCCGCCAGCGTTTCCCAGCACACATCTTCCGCAAAGTGATCTTCCAGCCACAACATCAACTGATTCAATCGGGCATCATTATTCACCGCCCCTTCTTGCAGGCTGCTTTTACGCAATAAAACCAGCAACTGCATAAACAAGATCTCACGGTTGGCAATGCCATGGGTGTCCATTTCGCTATCCGACGCCTCCATCTGACCGATGATGGCACGAACCTGCGTAAGCGCCTGCTGATTCACCCGCCAATGCGACGGATAGTGGCCATCCTGCTCTTGCGGTAAAAGCTGATTCAGCCCCGATAAAAACTGGAATGCCTCCGGCGAACGGTACAGAACATTCGTCAGGCAAAGGTTATCAGTATGTTCATACAAGTGCCGGTCATGGTCGCGCACAAAGCACACTGTACCGCCGCTGATGGTGTAGGGCTGACCGTTAAAAACATGAATGCCGGTACCATGCTCAACGATCACAATTTCATGAAAATCATGATGATGCTCAGGGAAAGCCGCCTGGGGTAATCGCGGCTCAATGGCAACAGGTGATTTACCTGACGGGAAAAAATCCACGCTATGAAGTACGGTCATACTTGCCCCCAACCCAACAATGAGAAACGTTCTCAAAATAGTAATTAAGGGTTCTCAACCTCACCTTAAATTTTCGACACTATTTCGCGCATAGCCTGCCGTTTTTTCAAGAAACGGCGGGAAAGATCGGGAAATGTGGCCAGGGTCACAATGGCCGAAAACCCCGCCATAACTGGAAACTGTGAACTCTCTCACGTTCATCTTTGCTTTCTTGCCAGCGCTAAATCGCCGCTGTCCGTAACAAGAAGGTACAACGCCTCGCCCTTTTTTAGACTGTTCGCAATGACTCTAAGAAGGACCCGCTCATGACTTTTCGCCATTGTGTTGCCGTTGATTTAGGCGCGTCCAGCGGACGCGTCATGCTGGCGCGTTACGATCGCCAACAACGCACACTTTCGCTTCGCGAAATCCACCGTTTCGTTAACTGCCTGCAAAAGGTTGAGGGTGTTGACTGCTGGGATATTGATAGCCTGGAAGCCGAAATCCGCTTCGGTCTGCAAAAGGTGTGTGAAGAAGGTATTCAACCTGACAGCATCGGTATCGACACCTGGGGCGTCGACTATGTTTTGATAAACCGCCATGGTGAACGTGTCGGCCTGCCTGTTGCCTACCGCGACAATCGTACCGACGGCATCATGAACCGTGCGATGCAAGCACCGGGCAAAACCGACATTTATCTGCGCAGCGGCATTCAGTTTTTACCGTTCAACACCCTGTATCAATTGCGGGCGCTGGCGGAACAGCAGCCTGAATTACTGGAGCAAGCCGATCATGCTCTGCTGATCCCGGATTACTTTAGCTACCGTCTTACCGGCAATCTGAATTGGGAATATACCAACGCCACCACCACGCAACTGGTCAACATCAACACAGATAACTGGGACAGCACGCTGCTGGACTGGGCTGGCGTTCCTGCACGCTGGTTCGGCACGCCAACGCACCCGGGAAATGTGATTGGTCACTGGGTGTGCCCGCAGAATCATCGCATTCCAGTCGTCGCTGTCGCCAGTCACGACACCGCCAGCGCCGTTATTGCCGCACCGCTGGCAGATAAAGATGCTGCGTATTTATCGTCAGGCACCTGGTCGCTGATGGGTTTTGAGAGCAAAACCCCTTACACCAGCGAGAACGCGCTGGCGGCCAATATTACCAACGAAGGCGGTGCCGAAGGGCGTTATCGGGTGCTGAAAAACATCATGGGGCTCTGGTTGCTGCAACGCGTTCTGAAAGAGCAAAGCATTACCGATCTCCCGGCGCTGATTGCCCAAACGGAACAGATCGCCACGTGCTGTTTTGTCATCAATCCAAACGATGAGCGCTTTATCAACCCGGACAATATGAGTGCCGAAATCCAGGCCGCCTGCCGGGAAGCAGGCCAACAGGCCCCGCAAAGTTCGGCTGAACTGGCGCGCTGTATTTTCGACAGTCTTGCGCTGCTGTATGCCGACGTACTCGGTGAACTGGCGAGCCTGCGCGGTCACCCCTTTACCCGTCTGCATATTGTCGGAGGCGGCTGTCAGAACCAGCTACTGAACCAGTTGTGCGCAGACGCCTGCGGCCTGCCAGTGATCGCTGGCCCGGTTGAGGCCTCCACGCTCGGCAATATCGGCATTCAACTGATGACGCTGGATGAACTGACCCACGTTGATGACTTCCGCAAGGTGGTCGTCGCTAACCACGACCTGATCACCTTTACCCCCAATCCTGATAATGAAATCGCCCGCTATGTCGCGCGCTTTCAGCAAAAACGACAGACAAAGGAGCTTTGCGCATGACCACTCAACTTGAACAAGCCTGGGAAATTGCTAAACAGCGTTTCGCCGCTGTGGGTATTGATGTCGAGGAGGCGTTGCGTCAGCTTGATCGCCTGCCGGTCTCAATGCACTGCTGGCAGGGCGATGATGTAGCCGGTTTCGAAAACCCGGAAGGTAGCCTGACCGGCGGGATCCAGGCTACCGGCAGTTATCCTGGCAAAGCGCGTAACGCCACGGAACTGCGTGCCGATTTGGAGCAAGCGCTGAGCCTGATCCCCGGCCCCAAACGTGTCAACCTGCATGCGCTTTATCTGGAAGCAGATGCCCCGGTGAGGCGCGATCAGATCAAACCGGAGCACTTCAGAAATTGGGTGGAATGGGCCAAAACCAACAAACTGGGGCTGGATTTTAACCCATCCTGCTTCTCACACCCGCTGAGCGCGGACGGCTTTACTCTGTCGCATGCTAACGATGAGATCCGCCAGTTCTGGATTGACCATGTCAAAGCCAGCCGCCGCGTTTCTGCCTGGTTCGGTGAACAACTGGGTACGCCGTCGGTGATGAATATCTGGATCCCGGATGGCATGAAAGACATCACCGTTGACCGCCTGGCACCCCGCCAGCGTCTGCTAAATGCGCTGGATGAAGCCATCAGCGAAAAACTCAACCCGGCACACCATATCGACGCCGTCGAAAGCAAGCTGTTCGGTATTGGTGCTGAAAGTTACACCGTGGGCTCCAACGAGTTCTATCTGGGCTACGCCACCACCCGCCAGACTGCACTGTGTCTGGATGCCGGGCACTTCCATCCGACTGAAGTGATCTCCGACAAGATCTCCGCCGCCATGCTCTATGTTCCGCGTCTGCTGCTGCACGTCAGCCGCCCGGTACGCTGGGACAGCGACCACGTCGTGTTGCTGGATGATGAAACCCAGGCCATTGCCAGTGAAATCATCCGCCACAAACTGTTTGACCGCGTGCATATCGGTCTCGATTTCTTTGACGCTTCTATTAACCGTATCGCCGCATGGGTGATCGGCACGCGCAACATGAAAAAAGCGTTGCTGCGCGCATTGCTGGAACCGGTTGAGCAGCTGCGCAAACTGGAAGCCGATGGCGATTACACCGCGCGGCTCGCCTTACTGGAAGAGCAAAAATCCCTGCCGTGGCAGGCAGTATGGGAGATGTATTGCCAGCGCCACGATACCCCAGCAGGTAGCCAGTGGCTGGAAAGCGTGCGCGCGTATGAGAAAGACGTATTAAGCCAGCGCGGGTAACCCGTTAACCCCTCCCCGGCAAGGGTGAGGGGAAAATTTTTCAGCGTGAGGGAAAACCCCGCACCGTATTAACAGGAACGACAAGACTATGCAGACCATTATTAATTCCTGGTTCGTCCAGGGGATGATTAAAGCCACCTCCGACGCCTGGCTGAAAGGTTGGGATGAACGTAACGGCGGCAACCTGACCCTGCGTCTGGATGATGCGGACATTGCGCCGTTTGAGGCGGATTTCCATCAGAAGCCACGGTACATTGCACTGAGCCAGCCAATGCCATTGCTGGCGAACACGCCGTTTATTGTTACCGGCTCAGGCAAATTCTTCCGCAACGTGCAGCTCGATCCGACAGCGAATTTGGGCGTGGTCAAAGTCGACAGCGATGGCGCGGGTTACCACATTCTGTGGGGACTGACCCATGAAGCCGTGCCGACGTCTGAGCTGCCGGCGCACTTTTTATCCCACTGCGAACGTATCAAAGCCACAGGCGGCAAAGATCGGGTCATCATGCACTGCCATGCCACTAATCTGATTGCGCTGACCTACGTGCTGGAAAATAACGCCGACTTTATCACCCGTAAACTGTGGGAAGGCAGCACAGAGTGTCTGGTGGTCTTCCCGGACGGGGTTGGCATTCTGCCGTGGATGGTGCCGGGCACCGATGAAATCGGTCAGGCAACTGCCACAGATATGCAGAAACACTCACTGGTACTGTGGCCGTTCCACGGCGTCTTCGGCAGCGGCCCGACGCTGGATGAAACGTTTGGCCTGATCGACACCGCGGAGAAGTCCGCAGAAGTACTGGTAAAAATCTATTCGATGGGCGGCATGAAACAGACCATCACTCAGGAAGAACTGATTGCACTGGGCAAACGCTTTGGCGTTACACCGCTCCAGTCGGCTATTGATTTGTACAAATAACAACATCGCGCCCCGCTCACGAAGACGGGGCGAAACCTCACCTGCAAGCCCTACAAACACTAACTTATGTGGAGTAAAAGCGAGATGAAAACAAAAGCAAGCTTGATCCTCACCGTTGCCATTCTGGCGTTGTCCGGTTCCGCTGTTGCCGAAGTTAAAATCGCCCTCGTGGCGAAATCGTTAGGTAATGGTTTTTTCGAAGCAGCAAATACCGGCGCGCAGGAGGCAGCCAAAGAGTTAGGCGATGTTAAAGTGATTTACACCGGCCCCACGACCACCACGGCCGAAGCCCAGATCGAAGTACTGAACGGTTTGATCGCCCAAGGGGTGGATGCGATCGCCATTTCAGCCAACGATCCGGATGCAGTGGTGCCGGTACTGAAAAAAGCCATGCAGCGCGGCATTAAAGTGGTGTCCTGGGACTCTGGCGTGGCCAAAGCCGGGCGACAAATCCATTTGAACCCCTCCAATAACGCGCTGATCGGCGAAACGAACGTTAAACTCGCCGCAGACGCGCTAAAAGCGCTGAATGTGGAGAAAGGCGACGTGGCCATTCTCAGCGCTACACCCACCTCCACTAACCAGAATATCTGGATTGCGGAGATGAAAAAGGTTCTGCCGAAATACCCGTCCATCAACCTGGTCACTGTCGCCTATGGCGATGATTTATCTGATAAGAGCTACCGCGAAGCGGTCGGGCTGTTGAAAACCTACCCTGATTTAAAAGTGATCGTTTCACCGTCATCCGTTGGCATTGTTGCTGCCGCGCAGGCGGTAAAAGACCAGGGCAAGATCGGCAAAGTGTATGTCACTGGCCTGGGTCTGCCGTCGGAAATGGCGGGAGCTATCAAATCCGGTGCCAGTAAAAGTTTCGCAATCTGGAACCCGATCGATCTCGGCTATGCAGCAACCTATTTAGCCGATGACCTGGTGAAAGGCTCGGCGACCAAAACCGAAGCCAGCATGGGCAAACTCGGCAAGGTCAAACTGGATGCCGATGGCAGCGGCGCAATGGCAGAACCGTTCGTCTACGATGCCAGCAACATTGATAAGTTCTCAAAGATTTTCTGATCCCTTTCTCCCTCTCCTCTGTGGGGAGGGAGTGACAAGACCTGGAGAACTATCATGACTGCATCCACCCCATTGCTGTCGCTGAAGGGCATTACCAAAGTTTTTCCTGGAGTGCGTGCCCTTGAGAATGTGCAACTCGATCTCTGGCCCGGAAAAGTCACGGCGTTAATTGGTGAAAACGGCGCAGGGAAATCCACGCTGGTTAAAGTGATGACCGGCATTTATCAGCCTGAAGAGGGCGAAATACTCTACAAAGCGATTCCGATTACCCTCCCGACGCCTGAAGCGGCGCATAAAATGGGCATTACTGCCATCCACCAGGAAACCGTCCTGTTCGACGAACTGTCTGTCACTGAAAACATTTTTGTCGGCCAGTATTTGTATAAGGGCCTATTAAAAAAACTCGACTGGCCCGCTATGCACCAGAAAGCGCGCGATATTCTGTCACGGCTGGAGGTGCAAATTGACCCACACGCGACCTTAAAAACCTTAAGCATTGCGCAACGCCATATGGTGGCGATTGCCCGTGCGCTCTCCTTTGACGCGCAGGTGGTGATTCTGGATGAACCGACTGCCGCGCTGTCACAACATGAAATCCTGGAGTTTTACCAAATCGTCGAACGGCTAAAACAGGAAGGTAAGGCGATTCTGTTCATCTCACATAAGTTCGATGAAATTTTTGAACTGGCGGATCACTACACCATCTTGCGTGATGGCGTGTACGTTGACTCCGGGGCGATTCAGGCGATCAGCGAAGAGCGCATGATCGCGATGATGGTCGGGCGCGCCATCAACCAGAGCTGGCCCAAAGTGGTTTGCGAAATGGGCGAGACGGTACTGGAGGTTAACGATCTTTGCCATCCCACCGAATTTGCCCATATCAGTTTCTCGCTGCGCAAAGGCGAAATCCTCGGCTTTTACGGGCTGGTTGGTGCCGGGCGCACTGAACTGATGCAGGCGCTTTGCGGCGTGTCACGCCCCCTTTCCGGCAACATTATTCTCAATGGCAAAACGGTGCATTTCCACCAGCCTGCAGACGCAATCAACGCCGGGATCGTGTACGTGCCAGAAGAGCGGCAAAAACAGGGGGCGATTATCGCGTTACCAATTGCCCAGAACATCAGTTTGCCACAACTCAGTAAGTTAAACGGCAATGGTGTACTGAACGATGCCCGTGAATGGGCACTGGCGGATGAGTATGCCCGCCGTTTGCAGGTAAAGGCGTTTAGCTGGCGGCAGGCGGTAGAAACGCTTTCCGGGGGCAATCAGCAAAAAGTGGTGATCGGCAAATGGCTGGCGACCCATCCGGATGTGATCATCCTCGACGAACCCACGAAAGGGATTGATATCGGATCGAAAGCTGCCGTGCATCAATTTATGTCGGAACTGGTGGCGCAAGGGCTGGCAGTGATCATGGTGTCTTCTGAACTGCCGGAGGTCATGGGCATGAGCGACCGGATTATTGTGATGCATGAAGGACTGATGGTCGCGCAATACCAGGCGGGAGAAGCCACAGCAGAAACCATTGTCAGCGCCGCCAGCGGTGCGGGTAAGGAGGCGGCATAATGTGGCAACAACTGCTTAAACACCGCGAAGCCTTGCTGGCCGGGGTGATTGTGTTGCTGGTTCTGGCAATTGGCAGCCGCGTACCGTCGTTTATCAGCCCCGGAAACCTGGTGGAGATGTTCAACGATACCGCCATTCTGATCATTCTTGCCCTTGGGCAAATGATGGTGTTGCTTACTAAAGGCATCGATTTGTCGATGGCGGCGAATCTGGCGTTAACCGGCATGATTGTGGCGCTGATCAACTTCCACCACCCGGATGTGCCCGTCTGGTCGTTGCTGCTACTGGCAACCTTCCTCGGGCTGATAATGGGCGTGATTAACGGTTTACTGGTGTGGAAACTCGGGATACCGGCGATCGTGGTGACGCTCGGCACCATGAGCATCTGGCGCGGGATTATCTTCCTGTTGTCCGGTGGAGGCTGGGTCAACTCTAACCAGATGGGAGCCGATTTCCTGGCGCTTCCGCGCGCCAGCGTGCTGGGTCTGCCAGTGCTGAGCTGGTGCGCAGTAGCAACATTGCTGCTGGTGGGCTACTTCCTGCGTTATAGCCGTACCGGACGCGCACTTTACACCGCAGGCGGAAACGCAACGGCAGCGTACTACACCGGGATCAACGCAGGCAAAATGCAGTTTGTCAGTTTTTGCCTTTCCGGTGCGCTGGCGGGGTTTTGCGGCTATTTATGGATCTCCCGTTTTGCCGTTGCGTATGTTGATGTGGCAAACGGTTTTGAACTGCAAGTCGTGGCAGCCTGTGTGATCGGCGGCATTAGCACCATGGGAGGAACCGGGCGCGTGATGGGGTGCCTGTTCGGTGCGTTATTTCTCGGGGTCATCAATAATGCGTTGCCAGTGATTGGTATTTCGCCCTTCTGGCAAATGGCCATCTCCGGCACGGTGATTGTGATTGCGGTTCTGCTCAACGAACGTGGCAACAAGCGTAAAGGCCGGCTGATCCTGCGCGATGCGGCCCTGGCGCGCCAGAAACAGGCGGTGAAATCATGAGTAAAATGCTGACCTCCGAAGCCGTAAAACCAACGCCCGGCACAACCCCTTTCTTGCAACGGTTATTGTGCTGGGAAGGTTTTTTACTGGCTGTCACTCTGGCGGTGTTTGTGGTGAACGCGCTTGCCTCTCCTTATTTCCTTAATATCTGGAACCTGTCTGACGCCACATTTAATTTCACTGAAAAGGCGATCATTGTGCTGCCGATGGCAATGTTGATTATCGCCAGAGAGATTGATCTCTCTGTGGCGTCCACCATGGCGCTCAGCTCAACAGTGATGGGGTTCTGCGCCCAGGCAGGCATCGACACACCGCTTCTGGTCTGTGTGGGGCTCAGCGTTGGTTTGCTGTGCGGGTTGTTCAACGGTCTGCTGGTGACGCGTTTCAACCTTTCGTCGATTGTTATCACCATCGGCACCATGAGCCTTTATCGCGGCATTACGTACATTTTACTTGGCGATCAGGCGCTAAACAGCTGGCCTGAGAGCTTCGCCTGGTTCGGTCAGGGCTATGTGTGGGGTGCACTGTCGTTTGAGTTTGCGCTATTCATCGCGCTGGCGCTGTTGTTTGCCTTCCTGCTGCATAAGACCAACTTTGGCCGCCGGACCTATGCCATCGGCAATAACCCGACCGGTGCATGGTATTCCGGTATTAATGTTAAGCGGCACAACCTGATCCTGTTTGCTCTGGTCGGGCTGATGGCGGGCCTGGCCGCGATCCTGCTGACATCGCGCCTGGGCAGTACCCGCCCGACACTGGCGCTGGGTTGGGAACTCTCCGTCGTGACCATGGCGGTGCTTGGCGGCGTCAATATTCTCGGCGGTTCCGGCAGTATGCCCGGCGTGATCATCGCTGCTTTTTTAATGGGGCTGGTCACCTTCGGCCTCAGCCTGCTCAATGTGCCAGGCATTGTGATGTCGATTATTGTCGGCGCAATGCTGATTGTGGTGATTTCCCTGCCAATTATCACCCGTCGCGTGATGCAACGCAGGCGTATGTAAAAGACAAGAAAGGATCCCTCCGGCGGCAACGCACTCTGGCGTCGGAAAAAATCACAGCAATTTAAGGAGCATCATGATGAGTTTTATGTTGGCACTACCCAAAATCAGCCTGCATGGCGCAGGCGCTATCGGCGATATGATCAGACTGGTGGCAAATAAGCAGTGGGGAAAAGCGCTGATCGTAACTGATGGTCAACTGGTGAAACTGGGACTACTGAACAGCCTGTTTGCCGCGCTCAAGGAACATAACATGCCCTACCATCTGTTCGATGAGGTGTTCCCGAATCCTACCGAAGAACTGGTGCAGAAAGGCTATGAGGCTTATAAAAATACCGGCTGCAATTTTGTGATCGCCTTTGGCGGCGGCAGCCCAATCGACACCGCCAAAGCGGTAAAAATCCTCACCGCCAACCCAGGCCCTTCCACCGCGTATTCGGGCGTCGGCAAAGTAAAAAACGCCGGTGTACCTCTGGTAGCGATTAACACCACGGCCGGAACAGCGGCAGAAATGACCAGCAATGCAGTGATCATCGATTCTGCACGCCAGGTGAAAGAAGTCATTATTGATCCGAACATCATTCCGGATATCGCCGTCGACGATGCCAGCGTAATGCTGGACATTCCGGCGTCGATAACCGCCGCCACGGGCATGGACGCGTTGACCCACGCCGTTGAAGCCTATGTTTCTGTGGGTGCGCACCCGTTAACCGATGCCAACGCGCTGGAGGCAATCCGCCTGATCTCTCTGTGGCTGCCCAAAGCCGTAGAGAACGGTCATGACATTGACGCTCGCGAACAAATGGCGTTTGGTCAGTATCTGGCGGGCATGGCGTTTAACAGCGCCGGTCTGGGTTTGGTGCATGCGCTTGCACATCAACCCGGTGCAACACACAACCTGCCGCACGGCGTCTGTAACGCCATCCTACTGCCGATCATCGAGAACTTTAACCGGCCGAATGCAGTTGCGCGCTTTGCACGCGTGGCGCAGGCGATGGGCGTGAACACTCAGAACATGAGCGATGAAGCGGCCAGCATGGAAGCCATTAATGCAATCCGCACCTTGAGCGCCCGCGTGGGCATCCCTTCCGGCTTCAGCAAACTGGGCGTGACCAAAGCAGATATCGAAGGCTGGCTGGACAAAGCGCTGGCCGATCCGTGCGCACCGTGTAACCCGAGAACTGCCAGTCGTGATGAAGTCCGCGAACTGTACCTGGAGGCATTATGATCCGTAAAGCCTTTGTGATGCAGGTGAACCCAGATGCGCACGAAGAGTATCAACGCCGCCATAATCCCATCTGGCCGGAGCTGGAAGCGGCACTGAAAGCGGGAGGCGCGCATCACTACGCCATTTATCTGGATAAAGAGCGTAACCTGCTGTTCGCTACCGTGGAGATTGAATCGGAAGAGCGCTGGAATGCGGTCGCCAGTACGGAGATTTGCCAGCGCTGGTGGAAGTATATGCGCGACGTGATGCCAGCCAACCCGGATAACAGCCCGGCCAGCGCCGAGCTTAAAGAAGTGTTTTACCTGGACTGATGGCGTCGCTCACCCCCTCTCTTTTGTGGAGAGGGGGAATTCATGTACCGAGACATTACCCTGGTCATCAATCAGTTCGACGCGAATACGCAGTGGCAATGGCAGTGATCTTACGGCCTGACTCTGCACGAAATAACGCTTTTCGCTGTACGGTGCTGTCATCATGTCCGGCAACTGTTCCACAGCATAGCTTTTGTCTGCTGCCAGTACTTGCATTGCGGCGAAAGAGAGATGCCACGGCGAACGGTTTTGACAGACAATCTCCAGTTTCTCGCCGATGTATTCCGCATGGAAGCTGAACGCCGTTGCGTTATTTTCAGGCGCGCCAATTGCTTTGGGCCGCCAGAAAATTTTCAGCTGCGTATTCATGGTCAACACCACGCTGTGCTCCTGCAAAGAACGAACAGGCGAGCCAGGAGGGATCTCATAGATATTTAGCCAAAAAACAGACTCGCGATCTTGTGGTAGCGGTGACTGATTGTAGATCAGTCGGATCCCCTGAATTTTTTGCGGCGCAAGCGAGAACATCGGAGGAACGGTGACAAAAGGCGCTTTAACGCTGCCAGGCGCAGGGTTTATCTCTCCGTCGTCCACCCAGGTCTGCACCATCACCGGCCAGTCATTGGTATTCACCAACATCAGGCTTTGTTGCACCTGCCCTTCGGTAAAAATAACCCGCGAAGCAGAGGCTGTTACACCCGCGTGAACAGGAAGCATCATTGCCCAAAATAGCGCTCCCATCCCCACAAGTAAGCGCATCATCATTGTACTTTCACCAGGATTTGCGCGCTGGCGTAAACTTGCCCTGCACGAACAGTCTGGTTACCCACGCGGGAAAGATACGCATTGAAATCAATCGCATATTCGCTGATCCCTAATGTGCCTCCGCTGTTAACTACTCTGATGCCGTCTCGTGCGTCGTACCACCCGCCTGCCTCACCCATAGCACACGCTGTAATACAGCGTTGCCAGCCAATAAAGTTACGTATTATGCCGTCATCGGCGTTCGCAATCTGGATCCCGACCCCCTTCGCCATGCCATCTACCCCGAGGTCAGGGGGGAGTAAATAGCGAACGCCGCCAGAGCTATTCACAAGATTGAGTTGCTGTGCGGCTTGATAACTTTCATAAGGGACTTGCATGCCAAGCGCCGTCAGGCCGCTAATCGTACCGGTTCCCGCCAGCCCCTCGCAGAGAATGTTCACGGTAAACTTGCTCTGTGATTTTCCACCGCTATTTAACGCGCCGACACTGATAGGGGGAAATGTGACGACAGGCGTCACATTTTTGGCAGTGCAGGTCCGTTGCGATACCAGCTGCGCCATGGGCGCCACTCCGCCCATGTTGATACTCATCCAGTTGTCTTTCCACCAGCCGTTATAGACATAGGCCGAATCGCCCACGTCACAATACGCATCCGGGCTACCTTCAGAACAAAAAGAGACATATCCATTAGGCTGGTTACAGGTATACGTACCCGATGTCAGTTGATCCCGTTTTGCACAATAGTCTGATGGCGCTTGCCCGCGAGAAGTCGTGGTGCTAACCCGAATCAGATCCGCACGTATAGGGCTAAAATCCTTCAGCCGGATATAGATTTTCAGGCCATCCGGCGATACGACATAATTCTTTAACGGGATCCGTTGATAGTTACGTGTAAACACCCGACCAGAGTTAACATGAGTCAGGCGTATCGCCACATGACTAAAAAGCGTTGCATAGTAATTAGGGTAACCATCGAAAGCGCCTATATCAAAAAAGCCTCCGTTTCGGTCATTACCATTTGTGGCAATGATTTCATAAATATTGTTTTTGTCCGCTATATCGCAAACCCAAAGAATGCTGTCCGGACCTTTTGTATAACGAGGATTGTCATAAAAATTCACTACGCTTGAAGCCAATGGTGAACCTACTGGCTGCACTTTGTCTGTCGTGATGTTGATGGTCCCAAGCGCAAGACTGACTCCCCATCCACTTAATTCTGAGCGGGCAAAGTCAGGTCCTTTCACGCACTTTGCATTCAGGGACAAGCTGGTAAATAAGAAAAAGCTCAGCAAAGTTATCCGAAAAAATGTCATTAGCGACTCCATTACTTAGCGGCAAGGCAATGTCAACAGAGCCAACGGCTCCTGCGAGGACGGCGCATGCCAGGCAATACGGCAGCGCTCATTGGTGCGGTTTCCCCATTGAACCTGTAACTCTCCCTTTTCTTCATGGGAACGCAGGTAAATTTGATTAGCCTGCCCCACCATTCCTGTACGGTTGCCATATCCGTCATACACGCTTGTTCCCATAGGAATAGATGCGTTGTCCGGCCGTGCTGCTGTGATCAACATGGCCTGGCCTTGAAGAGTGTTAAAACGTAACCGCACCGTTGCACCGGCATAAGGCGCGACCTGCATTTTCATGGTCTGTAGCTCAACGTTGTCGTCCATATTGCCCGGGTCCAGCGTGACATGGTTGATTTGATAAGCACCTAACGCTGGGGTTATCGCATAACCAAACGCATCAACACGCGCGTTCTGACCGCCAATCACCTCAGCGCCGCTGGCACCTGGCGCATCGATTAAGGCAAAGCTATCTCCTACCCACTGACCCAGCGTCACGCCGCTTTTATGGGCTACAATGGCACCCTGCAACGAAGCTGAAGCCTGCCAGTAGTTACTTGATGTAGACCAGGATGTTGCAGCATTAACGTAGGGGAAACTGCGCTGGAGGTTGGCGCCCCATCCAGCTTGTTCCATTCTCTTATTGGCAGAAAAATTAAGGCTATAATTCAGCGGATCGTGTTCGCCATATATGCCACTCAGCGTGGACTGATAACCACCATCACTTCCGCCATTGCCGGTCGTATGGTTAACATTGGTTGAGAGTGTGGGTGAAGTACGCCGCTGACCAAGCGGTGTGGATAAAGAAAACGACCACATTGTTTGCATCTGGCGGCGAAACGAAAATACGTCGGCGTTATTGCTGACACCCGGCGTAATGCTATAGGTTCTGGCCGCCGTAACGCTTAACGAAACCCCATAATCAAACAGCTTATTCCAGCTGAGTTGATACTGCTTATCCCGTTGTTTTCCATCGCTATAATCCTGCATTGATGCGGAAGCATTAATATTGCCAAATGACGCCAATGGCTGAGAGGCGGCAAATTCAATACGGCTGCGTTGTTTCCAGGTGGGAGATTGCCACTGTTGCCCCTGACCTTGTGCATGGCGCGACCCCAGTGTGTCGTAGAGCTCAGCATACCCCTGGGCCGCATATCGGGACGCGGCCAGGGTAAATAATGTTCCGGTTTGCGGCAGTGCTTTGCTGTAGTTCAGCCGTAACATCCAGCCACCACGGTTGCCGTCATCCTGCTGCGCCAGAGAATAAAAACTGTTTAATCCTACCGCCCCGATCGCTGAGCTATACACGCCACCGAGAGACCAGGCCATGTATCCCGACGCCAATTGATTGCCGACGTTAAACGTAAGCGCATTGGTCAATCCCTGCCGCCAGATCATTTCGCTAAAAGTATTTCCTGCGTCAATGTTCTGCACCTTTCCCGCAGTGAATGACCATTGGGATACACCCGGTCTGATCGACTCCGCCAGCGAAGAGTAAGGCATGTTGTATATATTTTTACTGCCATCCGCTTCGGTAACCACAATGGTTAAGTCGCCGGAATAATAAGTGGGATACAGATCGTCAATGACGAACGGGCCCGGCGCAACCGTCGTTTCATACAGCGTGGTCTGGTCCTGCATAACTGTGACTTTTGCATTGGTTTTTGCAATGCCCCGTACGACAGGTGCGTAACCGCGAAGAGAATCTGGCAGCATGCGTGTGTCCGAAGTGAGCTGTATGCCCCGGAAACTGATACCCGAAAAGAGTTGCCCATCGGTGTACCCTTCCCCCAACGTCATTTCGCTGCGTAAAGGGTAGATAGCGCGCTGGATATAACGGCGACTGGTATTCCAGTGACTGCCATCAATATTGCTGTAGTTCAGGCTGGATTGCTGGCGGTAACGCCATAGCCCCAGATTTATACCACCGTTAAGATTCACC
Organism: Kosakonia sp.; assembly: GCF_032052965.1. Classification (GTDB taxonomy): domain Bacteria; phylum Pseudomonadota; class Gammaproteobacteria; order Enterobacterales; family Enterobacteriaceae; genus Kosakonia. Next base: position 37,066 of record NZ_DAMBVN010000017.1, on the reverse strand, counting down.
CATGATGAATCCATTTTGCTTGTTTTATAGCGGCGCGACGTTGCGTGGTACTGGTTAGCCATGTAATTGATAAATAGCATACTCTCTCCGGCGTCGAGACTTTCTTCGCTCACGGCACCACGAGGAGAGGATTTTAATAATGCCTGCGGTACACTCACATCCATGCGCAGTTGTGCCAAATCGAATTTAAGCCTTACACCTTGCATCACATGATCGTCTGGCCAGTAGCATGAGGCGGGCTGTTTCTCTGGCAACGATTTAAAACGCAACATGGCAACGAGTGCATGGGGAAGACAGGGTTCAACATTTGTACCCCGTTGTGAAAATTCAATTCCGTAGCGCGTGATAAATGTGCCGTTAAGATAAATATCCAGAGAATGACTTCCTGGCGTTATTAACGCATCCTCGTTCAGTTTTTGCAGATCACTACTGGATAATCCGCTATTTCTCAATAAAGAAGCGTCGAAGTAAAATTCGTTCTCTTTTGCTGTCGCGGTTAATGACAATAAAGTAACGAGACTGAACAAAACCCGAATATATAAACGGTACTGATACATTGACATTATCCGAATTGAACAGTACTTGCATTATAAAACCAGGAAGCTAACGAGGCAGACGATAAACCTTGCTGGATATTCCGCCATAATCATTTATTGCGTTAATAGTTAAATGACTTCCCGCCTGTTCAGGTAATAACCATTGGGCAGTAGTGTATGGTGCAATCATCCCGGTATTCTTAATTTTCTTTTTCTTGCTGCCATCTCCAGCATAAGCATCAAGAACAGAAATATAATATGCAGTAGTATTCTTAACATCTATTATTTGGCCACGCCTGTCGATTTTAATCTCATCAAGAACATTATTTGCATCCAGTGCAATTCCGGTGGGGCGATAAAAAATCTTAAGCCGGCTTTTTATCACCAGGGTTAGATGACTTTCATGATTATCTGCTTCATTTTTTGCTGGATATTGCAAAAAGTTCAGCCAAAAAAGCGATTCTCTATCCTTGGGTAAATCTTTCCCGGTGAATTTCAGGCGCATTACATGTGTCTGATTGCCATTAATACGAAAAATAGGTGGCATGGTAATGAAAGGGGCATCGGCTGTTTCTGGCGTAGAGTTCGGGTTATTGATATCCGTCCAGACCAGCACCAGAACAGGCGCTTCCCCTGCATTATTAAAGGTCAGAGATTTCTCTTTTATATCAGCTTCATAAATAACACGCGTACCCAGCAATGTTACATTAGCGCTAACACAGGCAGGTACTAAACAGAACAAGAGTAGTGCAAAAGATAGTCTTTCTGACCAATAATTAAACATTTATTAATAAGCCATCTTCGGGGCAGACGCAGAATCTGCCCCGGAACAGGTTATTGATATGTCACTGCAAACTGCGCCTGGGCCTCTACAGCCCCAACAGTAGTGACGCCCGTTGCATAATAGCGAGCAACCAAATCAAAGTTCGTAGACGTTACGCCACTGTTGATGGTCTGCATTGCAGTGGTTGCTTTATTATTATTGAACGTTAATGCCGACGCGCCCTCCACTAACTGGATAGCAACGTTGGTAGCAGGTGAGTTGGCAGCAATGTTCTTTAAATTGCCGTTATCAACATCATTCGCCACAAAGAGAATACCCGCAGATGTACTTTGGGAATTACAATTCTCTAACGTGACCGTGAAAGGCGTATCACCCGCCGTTGAACCCGAACTGCTTAATTGACCTTTACTGACAGTGGGTAAAAGGATTATTGCTGAGGTACTGCTGTTGTTGACTTTAACGGTACAGGTTTGCTCACTGACTTCACCCAGAAAGTGAACCGTGTTGTTGGCTTGTGCAACCAGTGGCAGACTTGTTAAACCAAACGCAAATAATGCTGCAAAAGAATGACTCATCCTGAGCATCTTATTCCTCCATTAATATGTATAGTAATAAAAAGAGTCAACTTATATCACACTACGAATAAGAAGATTGGATGCAAAGCATACAGCCACGGATAATTGATGTAAAGCAAGTTTCTCTAATTTTCGAAGAGGTAATACCTCTTAATATATATCAAAACAAGCAATATATTGGGAATTAAATTTGATTCATCAATATTAATTGAACAACTCATTCATAAAGGCGATATACTATTTAAAAGATATCTGCATTTATCGCCTCCACATTATATTAGTTCTGTTCCGCAACCAGAATAGCCTGGGTTTCTGGCTCCAGGGCTTTAAAGATATGCTCCTGATCGGCCGGGTAACAGATATAGTCACCCTCGCTCAACTCTTCCGGCGCTTCAGTCAACCCGACCAGTGCACGACCTTGTGTCACAATAATATGCTCCACTGACCCGCGCGGATGAGGCTGAGAAACACGATCAGCACCCGGTTGCGTCAGTAATAAATAAATATCGCGTCGCGCACCGGGTGGACAGGCGGCAAGCAAAATAGCCTGATAATTGGCCTGCTCTGCAACTACCTTCATACCTTCTCCGCGTCGAATTACCTGGGTTTTCGGGCTTTGTGGCTCCAGCAGGCGGGCGAAAGGAATATCCAGCGCGACGCACAATGACCAGAGCGTTTCCAGACTGGGGTTGCCGTTTCCGGCTTCCAGTTGGGAGAGCGTCGATTTGGCAATACCGGCGCGGCGGGCGATTTCCGCCAGAGAAAGCCCGGTTCGCTGGCGTTCACGCAACAGACTTTTAGCAATCACACTCATTGGTTGTGTCATCTTTGACGTCACCCTTCATTATAATGAACATATTGTTCGATTTGAAAAACGATCCAGATATGTTCATTATAATGGCTAATCGTTCGATATGGTAAACGCATATGCTTACTCAATATTTTTCAAGCCTGAAAAGCGACACCGTCAAAGCCATTTTTCTTGTTTGCCTCGCGGTCGGCGTGGTGGGGGTATCATACGGTTCGCTGGCAATGGCGTATGGCTTTCCGCTTTGGGTCCCCCTGGCGCTCTCTCTGACTGTGCTGGCGGGTGCGTCCGAATTTATGTTTATTGGCATTGTTGCCAGCGGCGGAAATCCGCTGGCCGCTGCCGTGGCCGGGCTACTGGTAAATGCCCGCCACCTCCCTTTTGGCGTGACAGTGCGCGAGCTTGTCGGTAACGGCGCATCCGGTCTGCTGGGAAGCCACATCATGAATGATGAAAGTGTGGTGTTCGGTTTATCGCAGGCCACGCCAGAGCAGCGCAAAGCCGCCTACTGGTTATGCGGACTGGGAGTGGCTTTGTTGTGGCCTGGTGGAGTGCTGCTTGGCGCGGCAGTCGGTAAGCTGTTGCCCGCCCCGGAAACTATCGGGCTCGATGCCGTCTTCCCCGCCATCTTACTGGCACTGGTGCTGCCAGCGTTGAAAAAAAGAACCACGTTTATTCGTGCGACCAGCGGGGCGGTCCTGTCTCTTATCGCTGTACCCTTTGCGCCGGTGGGGTTGCCAGTGCTGCTCTCATTGCTAGGTCTGCTGACGAGGAAGAAATAAATGGCCAGTGTTCCATTGATTATCAGCGGTATCGCTATCCTTTCAGTCGGGACCTATTTAATGCGCCTGGGCGGTGCAAAGCTGGGTAGCCGACTGGCGCTTTCTGAGCGCTCACAAGCACTGCTTTCCGATGCCGCCACAACATTGCTGTTTGCCGTCGCGCTTGCGGCCACGCTCTATGAAAGCAATCATTTTGCCGGAATGGCTCGTGTACTGGGGGTCTTATTCGCGCTGTTTCTTGCCTGGCGTAAAATGCCGCTGATTGTGGTGATCCTCTCTGCCGCCGTGGTCACGGCACTTCTGCGACTGGCGGGGATCAGTTAACGCAAAAAAGCGCCCGAAGGCGCTCTTTCAACGGTACTGTGTGCTTATTTAGTCAGTTCGGCAGTCATATGAACCTGGTTGCCGTTATACGCTTCGGTGATCTGATAAGACGCGGCACCAGCCTGCTGAGCCTGAGCAGCGATTTTCGCTTCTGCCCCTGACAGCGTGGAATCTGTTGCGCTGATGGTTTGAGCGGCGAAAGAACCGAAAGAGGTAGCCAGAGCGATAACTGCGACAAAAGTTTTGATGCTTTTCATGATATAAATCCTTACGTTAATTTGTTGGTGTGAGGCACCGCGCCTCGATGAAATAAATAGTAGACCTGTTCTCACTCAACAAAAAGCGGAAGGATTTGTTTTCATTTTTCAATTTTTTTGATGAACTTAAAAACCCATCAAACGCTGCGGATGCGTATAGACAGTTGCCCTGCCCGGTTTGCAAAAACCCACCAGCGTCAGGTTGCAGCGCTCAGCCACTTCGACTGCCAGCGTCGTTGCAGCAGAAACCGCAAACAGGATCTCAACGCCGCACATCGCCGACTTCTGCACCATTTCATAACTGGCGCGGCTGGAAACCAGTACCGCTCCCTGCGACCATCCCTCACCCGCACGGGCGCGATGGCCCAATAATTTATCCAGCGCGACATGTCGCCCCACATCTTCATGCCCGCCAGCAAGTTCGCCGGACGGTAACATCCACGCTGCAGCATGCGTGCAGCCAGTGAGCTGACCGACTGGCTGAAAATCGGTCAAATGCGCCAGGCCCGCGTCAAGCGAGGCTAAATCAAACGTCTGGGTAAACGGCAGCGGCATTATCGGCTTACCAATGTCGTTAAGTTGTTCTACCCCGCAAACACCACAGCCTGTTCGGCCCGCCAGTGCGCGACGGCGCTCTTTCAGTCCCATAAAGCGACGGCTGGACAATTCGATTTGCACCTCAAGGCCGTTGCAGGTGGAGATGACGTCCATACCGTAGATCTCAGCAGGGGTTTCTATAATCCCTTCGGATAAGGAAAAACCTACAGCAAACCATTCGAGATCTTTGGGCGATGCCATCATCACGACATGCGAAATACCGTTGTACACCAGCGCAACGGGTACCTCTTCCGCCAGCATGTCAGGTATCGCTTGCTGCAAGTCATCGCGCTTCCACAGGGAGACCTGACGCGCCCCTGTGATGGGTGTTGCATTTTTGTGCTTTATAGCCCGTAAATCATTCACTTTTCATTAACCGTTATCGAACAAGCGTATCAACATTATGGTATTCTCAGCGCCATAACCCTCAAAACTGGAGGGAATAGACACGATTCTGCAACTTCATGTCCGAATAGGCATACCTACATTGTGGTATCGTGCGTTGCTAATCCCCAGTCATTAGCGGGATTAACAGCAATATTGAACCTTTGCGAAAACCTCCGCAAAGAAAAAAAGATAAAGAGTAATGTCGAACCAGGAGATAACCATGCAGGTCAGCAGAAGACAGTTCTTTAAGATCTGTGCTGGCGGTATGGCAGGAACGACGGCTGCGGCGCTGGGTTTTGCCCCCAACATCGCCCTCGCGGAAACACGGCAGTATAAACTGCTGCGCACCCGTGAGACCCGTAATACCTGCACATATTGCTCCGTTGGCTGTGGGCTGTTGATGTACAGCCTCGGCGACGGCGCAAAAAACGCCAAAGCATCCATTTTTCACATTGAAGGTGACCCGGATCATCCGGTAAACCGTGGGGCGCTCTGCCCGAAAGGCGCAGGTCTGGTAGATTTTATTCACTCAGAAAGCCGCCTGAAATACCCGGAATATCGCGCGCCGGGTTCCAATAAATGGCAGCAAATCAGCTGGGATGAAGCCTTTACCCGCATCGCGAAACTGATGAAAGAGGATCGTGACGCTAACTACATCGCGAAAAACGCGGAAGGCACTACCGTCAACCGCTGGCTAAGCACCGGTATGCTGTGTGCTTCCGCCTCCAGCAATGAAACCGGCTATTTAACGCAAAAATTTACCCGCGCACTCGGCATGTTAGCCGTCGACAACCAGGCGCGTGTCTGACACGGACCAACGGTAGCAAGTCTTGCTCCAACATTTGGTCGCGGTGCGATGACCAACCACTGGGTCGACATGAAGAACGCCAACCTTATCATTGTGATGGGTGGGAACGCGGCAGAAGCGCATCCGGTGGGATTCCGCTGGGCGATGGAAGCCAAGATCCATAATGGCGCGAAGCTGATTGTTATTGATCCGCGCTTTACGCGTACCGCCTCTGTTGCGGATTTTTATACGCCAATTCGTTCCGGTACTGACATTGCATTCCTGTCAGGCGTACTGCTGTACCTGATTACCAACGAAAAATACAACCGCGAATATACCGAAGCCTATACCAACGCCAGCCTGATCGTGCGTGAAGATTTTGGCTTTGAAGAGGGCCTGTTTACCGGCTATGACGCGGAAAAACGGAAATATGACAAAACCAGCTGGAGCTATGAGCTGGATGAGAAAGGTTTCGCCAAACGCGATACCACGCTCACCCATCCACGCTGCGTATGGAACCTGCTGAAAGAGCATGTTTCCCGCTACACGCCGGAAGTCGTGGAAAACATCTGCGGCACGCCAAAAGCGGACTTCCTTAAAGTCTGTGAATACATTGCCGAAACCAGCGTGCACGATAAAACCGCTTCATTCCTGTATGCGCTCGGCTGGACACAACACTCTATCGGTGCTCAGAACATCCGTACCATGGCGATGATCCAACTGCTGCTGGGCAACATGGGCATGGCGGGCGGCGGCGTGAACGCCCTGCGCGGTCACTCCAACATTCAGGGACTGACAGACCTGGGTCTGCTGTCACAGAGCCTGACTGGCTATCTGACGCTACCGAGCGAAAAACATACCGACCTCCAGACTTACCTTACTGCCAACACGCCAAAACCGCTGCTGGAAGGCCAGGTGAACTACTGGAGCAACTACCCGAAATTCTTCGTTTCGATGATGAAAGCCTTCTTCGGCGATAAAGCGACAGCGGAAAACAGCTGGGGCTTTGACTGGCTGCCGAAATGGGACAAAGGCTATGACGTCCTGCAGTACTTCGAAATGATGAGCCAGGGTAAAGTGAACGGCTACCTCTGCCAGGGCTTTAACCCGGTGGCGTCGTTCCCGAACAAAAATAAAGTGGTTGCCTCACTGTCGAAGCTGAAGTTCCTGGTGACGATTGATCCGCTCAATACAGAAACCGCTAACTTCTGGCAAAACCACGGCGAGTTTAACGACGTCGATCCGGCTAAAATCCAGACCGAAGTATTCCGTCTGCCTTCTACCTGCTTTGCGGAAGAGAACGGCTCTATTGTCAACTCCAGTCGCTGGCTGCAATGGCACTGGAAAGGCGCTGATGCGCCGGGCGATGCGCTGAACGACGGCGAAATCCTGGCGGGCATCTTCCTGCGTATGCGTCAAATGTACGCCGCAGAGGGCGGAGCCAACCCGGAACAGGTGCTGAATATGACCTGGAATTATTCGACGCCGGAAAACCCCGCGCCGGAAGAGGTCGCCATGGAAAGTAACGGTAAAGCGCTGGCGGACATTATCGATCCGGCAACCGGTACAGTACTGGCGAAAAAAGGCGAGCAGTTAAGCACCTTCGCCCATTTGCGCGACGACGGCACCACTTCCAGCGGTTGCTGGATTTTCGCCGGCAGCTGGACACCGAAAGGCAACCAAATGGCCAACCGCGATAACTCAGACCCGTCAGGTCTTGGCAATACGCTGGGCTGGGCATGGTCGTGGCCGCTTAACCGCCGCATTCTCTACAACCGTGCTTCCGCTGATCCACAGGGCAACCCGTGGGATCCGAAGCGCCAGTTGCTGAAATGGGACGGTGCGAAATGGGGCGGCTTTGATATTCCGGATTACAGCGCTGCCGCACCAGGCAGTAATGTCGGGCCGTTTATCATGCAGCAAGAAGGGATGGGCCGTTTGTTTGCCCTCGATAAGATGGCCGAAGGACCGTTCCCGGAACATTACGAACCGTTTGAGACGCCGCTGGGTACTAACCCGCTGCATCCAAAGGTTATCTCTAACCCGGCAGCCCGCGTCTTCAAAGACGACATGGCCGCGATGGGTAAAAAAGAGGCGTTCCCGTATGTCGGTACGACCTACCGTCTGACCGAGCATTTCCACTACTGGACCAAGCACGCGCGGCTTAATGCCATCGCGCAGCCGGAACAATTTGTAGAAATCGGCGAGAAACTGGCGGGCAAATTGGGCATCACACAGGGCGATACTGTGAAGGTTTCCTCCAATCGCGGCTATATCAAAGCCAAAGCGGTGGTGACCAAACGTATTCGCACGCTGAAAGTGAACGGTCAGGATGTCGATACTATCGGTATTCCTATTCACTGGGGTTATGAGGGTGTGGCTAAGAAAGGCTTTATCGCCAATACGTTAACGCCGTTCGTCGGCGATGCGAACACCCAGACGCCGGAATTCAAGGCGTTCCTGGTGAATGTGGAAAAGGTATAACGGAGACGACTTATGGCTTATCAATCGCAAGACATCATCCGTCGTTCCGCGACTAATGGCTTTACCCCCGCGCCGCAGGCGCGGGATCACCAGCAGGAAGTGGCGAAGCTTATTGACGTCACTACCTGTATCGGCTGTAAAGCCTGCCAGGTGGCCTGTTCCGAGTGGAACGATATTCGTGACGAAGTGGGGCATAACGTCGGGGTGTATGACAACCCGGCGGATCTGACCGCCAAATCATGGACCGTTATGCGCTTCTCAGAAGTGGAACAAAACGACAAGCTGGAGTGGCTGATCCGTAAAGATGGCTGCATGCACTGTGCCGATCCAGGCTGCCTGAAAGCCTGTCCTTCGGAAGGGGCTATCATTCAGTATGCTAACGGCATTGTCGACTTCCAGTCTGAGCAGTGTATTGGCTGCGGTTACTGCATTGCCGGTTGCCCGTTCGATGTACCGCGTTTAAACCCGGAAGATAACCGCGTTTATAAATGTACGCTGTGCGTTGATCGTGTGACCGTCGGCCAGGAACCGGCTTGTGTGAAAACGTGCCCGACCGGCGCTATCCACTTTGGCTCCAAAGAGGATATGAAAACCCTGGCTGGCGAGCGTGTTGAAGAACTGAAAACCCGTGGTTACGAGAACGCGGGTCTGTACGATCCTGCAGGCGTTGGCGGTACACACGTTATGTATGTGTTGCACCACGCCGATAAACCGAACCTGTATCACGGTCTGCCGGAAAACCCGGAAATCAGTGCTACGGTTAAATTCTGGAAAGGGATCTGGAAGCCTCTGGCGGCGGTCGGCTTTGCCGCGACCTTCGCAGCCAGCATCTTCCACTATGTCGGTGTCGGTCCGAACCGGGCAGAAGAGGAAGATGACAACCTGCATGAAGAGAAAGACGAGGTGCGCAAATGAGAAAACGTGACACCATCGTGCGCTACACGGCGCCAGAACGAATCAACCACTGGGTCACCGCCTTCTGCTTTGTACTGGCGGCGGTGAGCGGGCTGGGGTTTTTCTTCCCCTCCTTCAACTGGTTGATGGGTATTCTGGGCACGCCGCAACTGGCGCGCATTCTCCATCCGTTCGTCGGCGTGGTGATGTTTGCGTCGTTTATAATCATGTTTTTCCGCTACTGGCACCATAACCTCATCAATAGGGATGATATCTTTTGGGCAAAGAATATTCGTAAGATCGTCGTCAATGAGGAAGTGGGTGACACCGGGCGCTATAATTTCGGTCAGAAGTGTGTGTTCTGGGCGGCGATTATTTTCCTGGTGTTACTACTGGTAAGCGGCGTGGTTATCTGGCGCCCTTACTTCGCGCCAGCGTTCCCGATTCCGGTGATACGAATCGCCCTGATGGCGCATTCATTTGCCGCAGTCGCGTTAATTGTGGTTATTATGGTGCATATTTATGCCGCCCTGTGGGTGAAAGGCACCATAACCGCAATGGTGGAAGGCTGGGTTACCAGCACGTGGGCGAAGAAACATCACCCGCGCTGGTACCGGGAAGTTCGCAAGACAACGGAAAAATCAACTGAATGAGTATTCGCATAATCCCGCAAGATGCGCTGGAGAAGAGCGATAAACGCACGGCGGAAGTGATTCCGCCGTTATTATTCCCCAGACTGAAAAATCTCTATAACCGCCGCGCAGAGCGTCTGCGCGAGCTGGCGGAGAGTAACCCGCTGGGTGATTACCTGCGCTTTGCCGCACTGATCGCCCATGCTCAGGAAGTGGTGCTGTACGATCATCCCCTGCAGATGGATCTGACTGCGCGCATTAAAGAAGCCGCTGAACAGGGTAAACCGCCGCTGGATATCAACGTGCTGCCGCGCGATCCGCACTGGCACAAATTGCTGCACTCTCTGATTGCCGAGCTGAAGCCAGAAATGAGTGGCCCGGCGCTGGCGGTGATTGAGAACCTGGAAAAAGCGTCCGCCCAGGAACTGGAAGCAATGGCCAGCGCGCTGTTCGCCGCTGACTTCGCCTCGGTGAGCAGCGATAAGGCCCCCTTTATCTGGGCGGCGTTGTCGCTTTACTGGTCGCAAATGGCGAGCCTGATCCCCGGCAAAGCACGCGCTGAATATGGTGAACAGCGCCAGTTCTGCCCGGTATGCGGTTCGATGCCGGTTTCCAGCGTCGTACATATTGGCACCACTCAGGGGCTGCGTTACCTGCACTGCAACCTGTGCGAAACTGAATGGCATGTGGTACGGGTGAAATGCAGTAACTGCGAGCAAACCCGCGATTTACACTACTGGTCGCTGGATAACGAACAGGCACCCATCAAAGCTGAAAGCTGCGGCGATTGCGGCACCTACCTGAAGATCCTCTATCAGGAAAAAGACCCAAATGTTGAACCCGTGGCGGATGATCTAGCCTCGCTGGTGCTGGATGCCCGCATGGAGCAGGAAGGTTTTGCCCGTAGCTCCATCAACCCGTTCTTGTTCCCCGGCGAAGGGGAGTAAATCACGCAGGTCGTGGTAAGCGCCACTTACCCGGCCTGTCATTTATTCGGTGTTATGTCACCTCTCGGTGGTCAGACCCTACCTGTTTTCGGCTACCGGACAGCCGCTCTGTTTTTGCCGATCCTATGCAAGCAAATTGAAACGCGAAAATCACGCTCACGCGTCGGATTCCATAATCGTGCTGTCACAGTAATCAGCCATTCCCATTTCGCGCAAACCAGGCTATAAAAACTGGATATTTATACAGATAAAAGGATGTCGGAATGGCACTGGAAAAGGGTATTGCTGGCCTTGTCAGCGACTTTATCGCCGCCGGGCGCCCGTCGGCACGGACGAAGAGTATTGATGAACGGCGGGCGGAGTATGTCGCCAGTACCGCACTTGCCGGAGAGAAAGAAACCCGCGTACACGTTGAAGACATCACGCTTGATGGCATCACGTTACGTCTCTTTTCCCCGTGCAACGCCAGTGGCGTATTACCTGCGCTCATCTATTACCATGGCGGCTGTTTCATTAGTGGTGGTTTCGCCACTCATGACAATCAACTGCGCCAGCTCGCTTATTACAGCGGCTGTCGGGTTATTGCCGTTCAGTATCGCCTCGCGCCGGAACATGTCTGGCCTGCCGCGCACGACGATGCGCAAAAAGGTGCTGAAGTAGCATGGAAAAACGCCGAAAAGCTGGGCATTAACCGCGAGAAGATCACCCTGGCGGGCGATAGCGCAGGCGGACACCTGGCGTTGGTCACGGCTCTGCGATTAAAAAACGAGGCGGCCTGGCAACCTGCCCAGTTGATCCTTATCTACCCCATGCTCGATGCCACCGCTTACTTCGATAGCTATACCTTCAATGGCATTGACTACGTGGTAACGCGTGACGCTTTACTCTCAGGTTACGAAATGTACCTTGGTGATACTGACCGACTGCAATCCGATGTCAGCCCATTATGGCGCGATGATTTTTATGGCCTGCCGCCTGTACACATTCTCACCGCAGAGTTTGATCCGCTGTGTGATGAAGGCGAAGCACTGTATAAACATTTAACGGAACAGGGTGTCACCTGTACCGGCTCCCGTTACCAGGGTGTCATCCACGGTTTCTTCCAGTTGGCAGGTATCAGTCAGGCAGCCAGAGAGGCTATAAGAGATGTGGCGGCCAGGGTGGCCAGAGTGTAGCGGTAAAACAGTGCGCCAGGGCGAATTCAGGCGCACTGCCGGTTACTCTTCTTCGTTTCCGCCTTCAATATACGAGCCGAAGGGCCTGGCTGGCAGCACAATGTAAATGCCTTCGAAAATCGCGCCCTGCTTGTCCTCCCCAAACAGTTCGACCTGCAACTGAACGCGCGCTTTACGCCCGCGCGCCAGCCTGTCGAGATCGCCGCTTAACGAGCCCAGATCGGCAATCGCGCTCGGTTTACCGGTAATTGGCGTGCTGTAACGAATATGCGCATCCGCGAGAATAATGGTGCCGCCAAGGTGGCGTTCGCGTAGCATCAGCCAGATTAATCCCCAGCCCGTCAGCGTCGCCAGCGAGAAGAGACTGCCGGCAAATAACGTATGGTGAGGGTTCTGATTACCCGTTTCCGGCATGGTGGTAATAAATTTCTGCCCGGTGTACTGCTGAATGCGCACCCCCATTTTTTCACTCAATGGAATATGCTCATACCAGGCTTGCTGTAACTGCCCACACCAGTCGCCACGGTGCAGAATGTCATCCAGCGTCGCCACCGGTTTTATCATCAGAAAGTGGCGCAACGGCGTGGTTTGCGGCGCGGTGATCTCGCCTTCATTTACAAACCCCAGTTTCGCGAAAAATGCCACTGCATCTTCGCGGGCGCTACAGGTCACTCGTTTCACCCCTTCCTGGCGGGCAACGGACTCTAGCGTCATCGCCATTAACGTTCCCAGCCCTTTATCCTGCACGGAGGGGTGCACGGCCATAAAGCGGATCGAACCTTCGTTATCCGCATTGATGTAGAGCCGCCCTACCGCCACGAGATTGCCTTCTTCATCAACGACCATCTGGTGATGCGCCATGGCATCCCATGCGTCACGCTCGGAGCCTTTCGGTTGATGCAACGGCTTACGCAGCATTTCCCAGCGAAAGGCATAATAGCGCTCTAACTCTTCTTCAGTTTGCGGTACGCGAAGGTGATACATAGCTGTATTCTCTCTTGTTACCCGGGGCCACTCCGCTAGCTGGCTCATACTTGCAACCAGAACGTTACGGGGCCGTCATTGACCAGTGAGACCTGCATATCCGCAGCAAATCGTCCCGTTTGCGTCACCATCTCCTGGCTACGGCAACGCTCAACAAAATAGTCGTACAAGGCTTCGGCTTTTTCCGGTGCCGCACCTTTAGAAAACCCCGGGCGCATACCACGTTCCGTATCTGCCGCCAGGGTAAACTGGGAAACCACCAGCACGCTACCCCCCGCCTGCTGGACATTAAGATTCATCTTCCCTTCGGCGTCGCCAAAAATACGATATCCCAGTACACGCTCGCACAGGCGATTCGCTTTTTGTTCGTCGTCATCCCTTTCGACCCCTAACAACACCAAAAGTCCCGGGCCAATTTCCCCCGTCACCTCACCCGCCACGCTAACGCTTGCACGGGAAACGCGTTGTATTAATGCAATCATGGTTGGTTTGCTTCTTCTTGTTGTGCTGCTTTTTTGAGTTTTCGGTATTCACCGAGAGTGACAGTAATTTCAGCGCCAAGCAAGACGATACACCAGGTCCAGTAGACCCACAGGAACAAAATAGGGATCACCGCCAGCACACCATAAATAAGCTGGTAAGAGGGAAACATGGTGATATAGAGGCCAAAAAGCTTTTTACCCAGTTCAAAAAATAGCGCCGCCACAAAAGCGCCGACGATAGCATCGCGGTTTGGTACACGCGTTGTTGGCACAATACTGTAGAGCAACCAGAACGAGATCCACGACAATACCAGCGGGAAAATTCGCAGCAGATAGTCAATTTCGCTGTTTAACTGACTGGCCCAACGCAACGACAGCAAGTAGGAACTGATCACCAGGCTTGCTCCCGCCAGCAGCGGCCCAAGCGTGAGGATCATCCAGTACACAGCAAACGAATAGATATGTGGGCGCACGCGCGTACTGCGCCAGATGGCGTTCAGCGCAGAGTCTATGGAGTACATCAATAGCAGTGAGGTTACTATCAGCCCGCATGCCCCCACTGCCGTCATCTTGCTGGAGTTGGCGACAAACTGCTCAATGTAGTTCTGAATAACGTCGCCAGTGGTGGGGATAAAATTGGCAAAGACGAAGTTCCGCAACTGAATGCTGACTTCAGAAAACATGGGGAAAGCGGCAAACAGGGCAAAAACCACCGCTATAAAGGGTACCAACGAGAGCAATGAGACGTAGGCGAGATTGCCCGCCAACGTCGTCATATGATCTTCATCAATACGCCGCCATAGCAGTTTTAACCAGGACCACAGCGGCCGCGTATGATGTTTTGCCCGGTGCCGGACATGTTTCAGCATAACTGTTTCGCGAAATAGTCGGGGATTGTCGCCTTATCCGTTACCAAAATGCTGGTAATCCCAAGCTGGCTTGCACCGGCGATATTGTCGCTATTGTCGTCAAAAAATACGGCATCTTCCGCAGACACACCTTCCAGTGCTAACACCTGCTGATAAATACGCGCTTCTGGTTTGCGCATTCCCATCTCCTGGGAGAGATAGATGTGATCCGCTGCGGCACGGATTTCCGGATATTGTTCCGGCCAGTATGTCGTATGCAGCCGATTGGTATTGGACAACACCACAACCCGGTGCCCTTGCGCGCGCAGTGTATGCATGATCGTAATGACTTCCGGACGCAGGGCGACAAACACCGCCTGCCAGCCGGTAGAGAATTGTTCATAACTTAATGGAAGCGCCATCTCTTCGCACATCGCTTTGGCGAAATCCTCATCGCTTATTTCCCCACGTTCATGCTGATGAAACGGCTCTCCCATCGTAAAACTCTGTTTTAACGTTGCCAGCGGTACGCGGCTGAAATCGCTCCAGGCACCCAATACCCGGTTAAAGTCGATATCGACAATCACATTACCTAAATCAAAGATATAGAGCATTTCTCTCTCCTTGCCAGCCGTGGAGAATTAACTGTAGCGGGAAAGGCCAGCTTTGACTATGCGCGCATCCAACCACCTGGCGCATCTTGATTATTTTGGTTTTCGGCAGTAGAGGGAGGGCACGTTCGATGTTGAGATAAGATACGCGCCTTCGTATTCCTCAATGGTCATACTCAGCTCTCTGTTCGGCGTGCGGTAAAACCCCGGCAATGTGGCTTTGATGTCCACCTCATCGGCGGTATCGGCAAAGGTTTTAGCGATCTTGTCATTGGATAACACCCGTGCCTGGTGATCACCATTATAGTGAAAATAGATACTGCGATTGATATCCGAGACAGTTTGCCCGGTCAGTTTGCCTGTTATCACCGCAACGCCTTTGCCGTTTCCCATTTGGTATGAAACCGTTCCGTCAAAACGTTTATTACCTACGTTCCACTCAACAACACCAACACACTTTAACGCGTGCCGTAAGGAGTGAGAATAATATAACCAGCCGCTGGTAAGTATTGCCAGGGTAAAAGAGAGAAGCAGTAATATTAAGCCGCCCGACCTGTTCATGGCTTGCGCATCCAGTAAAAATAGGTTGAACAAAACGCCGCTTTTTCTTTTCGCGCATCTTTATCGCAAACAAAAGCCACGATGCGTTCCGCTTTACTATAACCCGACAAAAAAATCGTATGATTGCTCAGGCAGAGTTCAGGATTTTGACTAATCAGCCCAAAATAATTATCAAGAAAGAGTTCATTGGGGGCGTAAAAAATTTTGCATGGTTTATCTGCCTGGATACGAAGCGAAACCGGAACATAATCGTTAAAAGGTAACGTCAGCCGCGCCTGGTAGAGCAGGCCACAATTTATTACCGTTACCAGGCTGAAGATAAACACACCAGCCCATATCCACCGCGAGTTACCTTTCCTGGGATACGAAGCCAGAATAACCTCACCGGTTTGCACTGGCTCTGATGCAACCATCGTAGCAGGAGCAACCGCAGATGATGTGGCCGAGTCCACCGCAGAAGCAGTAATGGTTTCAACCGTAGTTAACTCTTCGAGCATTAAACCCCGGCGCGAGATAGTTTTCACTGTGTTACGCGGTAATCCCACTTCCTCTAACGCATTCCTCAGTGTCAGTATCGTCTGATAAAACGTATTCGGCGTGGTGACATCATTCCTTTCTCCCCAACCCGCTTTCATCAAAACATTCTGTGAAACAACCTCGCCCGGATGGGTAATTAGGTAAAGAAAACAAAGAGTAGCGGGCAATTGCAAAAAAAGAACCTGGCCTGTCTGACGGTTAGCCAGGCTTTTCTTATCGGGATTGAACTCGACCAGTTCGTTAATGAGAAACAATTTTCTCGCCCTCAGTAATTTCTGCATCTTCAAAATAATAGCCCAATTTTATCTAAATGATATTAACACACATCAAAGATCATGTAGTCGAATGAGATAAGAGAATAAGACTCATTAAAATCTTAAAAAATACAGAGAGTTACAAGCCATAAATCTTAGTCAAATATCAACTAATACTGTTGATGTTAATTGATTATAAAACTGCACTGTTTGTATTTATATTTGGATAAAAATCTTAGCAGCAATACAACCGGAGTTGAATGAAGTCAAAGTGAAACTACCTTATCACGCTAAAAGTGTTTAGCAAGCACTTCAATTAAATAAATACCTTACCGTCTAAGAAAATAAAGGCGGTGAAGCCCGCTATTAATAAATGAAATTAACGCGCTTTTGAAAAGCGTGGTGGACATTATTTCCCCCAAAGGAGGAGGAAAATGACAAGCTCATTAAAACATTCACAATTAGCCATGGCTATTTCTGCCATATTAGCGTCTACATTATTCTCTGCTAACGCAGCAATTATTGATTTCGATAATTTACCTGCAAGTGGTTTGGTGACCGATTTGCCTGCGGAAATCCAGGCGTTGATTCCTTCAACTGCGAGTGCAAATTACACCAAAAACACCTCTGATCCTAATTATGTCTATCAGTGGAATGCCGGAAGCATTCCTGTATTTGGTAATGGTATTACGCTGAATGGGCCCGGCGCTGAAGCATTTGAGCACTCTGTAACGGTTATACAGAACTCTACGACTGGAAGTCCGGGTGTGATTTTTGGCGATGACCTGACCATCTATACGCAATCCAAAGTTGCCGCAAATAACGGCAAAGATGTGGACGGCATTCGAACCCACGGTACCAATAACCCAAATAACCCGGTATTTGTGATCACCGGCGACCGCACCAAAATTTACGTTAACGGGGAAAGCGGTGACGGCATTAATGCCGGTTACAGCTCATTCAGTCAGGGGTTTCTCGGTTCCGCCAACATTTATGTTGGCAACGATGCGTATATTGAAACGACTGGCAGCACCGGTCGCGGCGTTACGGCGTATGCAATCATGGATGCTAGCGCAGCAAAAAATAACATCATTCTTGGTGATCGCGCACATATCGTTACCCGGGGCAACTACGCCGAAGGTATTCGTACCAACCAAAGCGGTTCTTACGTACGCCTGGGTCAGGATGCTGTAATTGAAACGTTCGGTAAATCTGCGTACGGCGCTTATGCCGGATCCTCCTCGAAAATTGAACTGGGGAAAAACGCGGATATTACAACCAGCCAGGACGGTGCAAGCGGTGTTTACTCTGCGAGTTCTTCGATCGTCTCTTTAGCTGAAGGCGCTTCTATTACCACCAGCGGTGCCGGAGCTTTCGGGGTGTACTCAACGAATGCGATCGTCAATCTCGGTAATAACGCATCAATCGCGGTAAATAACGCCAGCGGCACCGCATCTTCCGGTTTGCACGCGTTGTCGAAGGGGAAAATCAATCTGGCGGGAGGTGCGGCTATTACCATGGCCGGCGACAATGCCAGCAAGAACTACGCAATGTCGACGGTCAGCGGTGGGGTGATTGATGCTTCGGCGGGCGGAAAATTCATCATTGACGGCGATCTTTCTTCTTCGGGTGATAACAGCGCTATTTCACTCAACATGAAGGATAGCTCACAGTGGGAGGGGGCATCCTATATTACAGGCGCCGGAACAACATCCGTCACAATGAGCGATGCCGTATGGAATATGACAGACAGTTCCACGCTGACCAGCCTGACGCTGAATTCAGGTGCGGTGGTCAACGTTCTGCACGATAACGACGGATTGTGGAAAACTCTGACGGTAAACGGTGATTACACCGGTAACGGCGGTACGCTCACCTTTAATACTGTGCTGGCTGATGACACCTCCGAAACAGACAAAATGATTGTCAAAGGCAATACCGCCGGTAACACCTTTGTCGCCATTAATAATATTGGCGGAACGGGGGCACAGACTGTTGAAGGTATTGAAATTATCGAAGTCGAGGGCAACTCCGACGGTACCTTTGAAAAGGCAGGCCGTATTGTTGCAGGTGGTTATGACTATAACGTGGTGAAGAAAGAGAGCAACTGGTACCTGACCAGCGAAGTGGAACCTGAACCCACTGAACCGGAAGGCCCGGAACGTCCTGTAGGGCCAGTGGACCCGCTGAAACCGCAACCCGGAGGAAAACACCAGTATCGCCCTGAGTTCGGCAGCTACCTGGCCAACAATTATGCAGCGAATACGCTGTTCCTGACCCGTCTGCATGACCGCCTGGGCGAGACACAGTACACCGATATTTTCACTGGCGAAGCGAAAACCACCAGCTTGTGGCTGCGCAATGTCGGCGGACATAATCGCTTCAAAGATGGCAGCGGTCAGTTAAAAACCAGCGGCAATCGGTATGTGATGCAAGTGGGTGGAGATCTGGCGCAATGGAGTACAGACGGCCTTGACCGCTGGCATATTGGCGCAATGGCAGGCTATGCCAACAGCCAGAGCCGGACAAAATCGAACCTCACAGGTTATCACTCACGCAGCCACATCAACGGTTACAGTGTAGGTTTGTACGGCACCTGGTATGCCAACGAGGCCGATAAAACCGGTACCTACGTTGACAGTTGGGCACTGTATAACTGGTTTAATAACAGCGTGATGGGCCAGGAACAGGCGACGGAGAAGTATAAATCTAATGGCATTACTGCCTCTGTTGAAGCAGGTTACAGCTTCAAAGTGGGTGAAAATGAACAGCACAGCTTCTGGGTGCAGCCTAAAGCCCAACTGGTATGGATGGGAGTCAAAGCGGGTGAACACCGTGAACAAAACGGCACCCGTGTGAAAGACCAAAGCAGTGGCAATGTGATGACGCGTCTTGGCGTGAAAGCCTACCTTAGCGATCGCGACCCGATAGATGCTGGCAAAGCACGTCAATTTCAGCCATTCGTTGAAGCTAACTGGATCCACAACACGCGGAGCACCCAAGTGAAAATGGATGATGTGAGCAATCACATGAGCGGCACCAGTAATATCGCCGAGCTGAAAATGGGTGTAGAAAGCCGCATTACGCCACGCCTGACAATGTGGGGCAACGTTGCTCAGCAGGTGGGTTCCAAAGGTTACAGCGATACTCAAGGTATGCTGGGCGTGAAATATAACTTCTGACAGAGAGCGTTATAAAAAAAGCCGCTGATATTCAGCGGCTTTTTCATTTACAGAAACGGGAACGAATTACTCTTCTTTCGCACCGCGCATAGCGCGTTTACGATCGTTCTCGGTCAGGTGACGTTTACGAATACGGATAGACTGCGGCGTTACTTCTACCAGTTCGTCGTCATCAATGAATTCCAGCGCCTGCTCGAGGGTCATCTTAACCGGCGGAACCAGAACCGTCGCTTCGTCTGTACCAGACGCACGCATGTTGGTCAGTTTTTTACCGGTCAGGCAGTTCACCGTCAGGTCGTTAGAACGGCTGTGAATACCGATGATCTGGCCTTCATAAACTTCAGCGCCGTGGCCCAGGAACAGCTTACCGCGATCCTGCAGACCAAACAGTGCAAACGCCACCGCTTTACCCTGACCGTTAGAGATCAGTACGCCGTTGTTACGCTGACCCACTTCACCCGGACGCACATCGTCATAGTGGCTGAAGGTGGAGTACAGCAGGCCGGTACCGGAAGTCATGGTCATGAACTCAGAACGGAAGCCAATCAGACCACGGCTTGGGATCACGTAGTCGAGACGTACGCGGCCTTTGCCGTCCGGATTCATGTTTTTCAGATCGCCTTTACGCTCGCCGAGTGCCTGCATGACTGCGCCCTGGTGCTGCTCTTCAACGTCCAGCGTTACGTTCTCGAACGGCTCTTGTTTACGGCCGTCGATTTCGCGGAAGATAACTTTCGGACGGGAAACCGCCATTTCGAAACCTTCACGACGCATGTTCTCAATAAGAACAGACAGGTGCAGTTCACCACGACCGGAGACACGGAACGCGTCCGCATCTTCAGTTTCTTCAACACGCAGTGCAACGTTGTGCACCAGCTCTTTATTCAGGCGGTCGAGGATCTGACGTGAAGTCACGTACTTACCTTCTTTACCACAGAACGGAGAGGTGTTGACGTTGAAGAACATGGTAACGGTCGGCTCATCAACAGACAGTGCAGGCAGCGCTTCAACATTCTGCGGATCGCAGATGGTGTCGGAGATGTTCAGCTCGCCCAGACCGGTGATAGCAATGATATCGCCCGCTTCTGCGATGTCACTTTCAATACGCTCCAGCCCCAGGTGGGTCAGTACTTTACCGACTTTACCGTTACGGGTTTTGCCTTCGCTATCAATGATAGTGACTTGCTGGTTCGGCTTCACTTTACCGCGCTTGATACGACCAATGCCGATAACACCAACGTAGTTGTTGTAGTCGAGCTGAGAGATCTGCATCTGCAGGGTACCGTCGAGATCGACATTCGGAGCCGGTACATGGTCAACAATCGCCTGATACAGCGGGGTCATGTCGTCAGCCATGTCTTCGTGGTCCATACCCGCGATACCGTTCAGCGCAGAAGCGTAAACGATCGGGAAGTCCAGCTGTTCGTCGGTTGCATCCAGGTTAACGAACAGGTCGAAGACCTGATCAACAACCCAGTCAGGACGCGCGCCAGGGCGGTCCACTTTGTTGATTACCACGATTGGTTTCAGGCCATGGGCAAATGCTTTTTTGGTCACGAAGCGCGTTTGCGGCATCGGGCCGTCAAATGCGTCAACCACCAGCAGCACGGAATCGACCATGGACATCACACGCTCAACTTCACCACCGAAGTCGGCGTGCCCTGGGGTATCAACGATGTTGATACGGTAATCATTCCATTTGATAGCGGTGTTTTTCGCGAGGATAGTAATCCCACGCTCTTTCTCCAAATCGTTGGAGTCCATCACACGCTCTTGAGTTTCAGCACGTTCGTCGAACGTACCGGATTGCTGCAGCAGCTTGTCAACCAGGGTCGTTTTACCGTGGTCAACGTGAGCAATGATGGCGATGTTACGCAGATTTTCGATCACAACTTTGCCTCAGGCATTAGAAATAGCGCGTTATTGTACACGTATTAATCGAAGGACTAAACAGGATCACAAACATCCTCCGCAAACAAGTATTGCAGAGTTGCTTTGTGATCGCTTTCACGGAGCGTTAAAAGGGGCAATTAACGAAAATTGCACCAATATGGTGCTCAATGTTCACATAGAAGCACTATATTGGTGCAGCTTAACCATCATGGTGCAGCCCTTTTGCACTATACCGTGCATGATAACGCCTTTTAGGGGGCATTTAAAAGTTGGCATAGATTTCGCTTTATCAATAACACGGCAACAACGCCAGGTTTACGCAGTAATAGAAGACCTCGTTACCACGACGACAATGACAAATCCGGGAGAGTTTAAGTATGTCCGCTGAACACGTTTTGACGATGCTGAATGAGCACGAAGTGAAGTTTGTTGATCTGCGCTTCACCGACACGAAAGGTAAAGAACAGCACGTCACGATCCCAGCCCATCAGGTTAATGCTGACTTCTTCGAAGAAGGTAAAATGTTTGATGGTTCTTCGATCGGTGGCTGGAAAGGCATCAACGAATCTGACATGGTGCTGATGCCGGACGCGACTACCGCTGTCATTGACCCGTTCTACGAAGAATCTACGCTGATTATCCGTTGCGATATTCTGGAACCAGGCACCATGCAGGGCTACGATCGTGACCCGCGCTCCATCGCGAAACGCGCTGAAGAGTATCTGCGTTCTACCGGTCTGGCAGACACGGTTCTGTTTGGGCCAGAGCCGGAGTTCTTCCTGTTTGACGACGTTCGCTTCGGCAGCTCCATTTCCGGTTCCAGCGTGGCTATCGACGATATCGAAGGCGCATGGAACACCACCACTAAATACGAAGGTGGTAACAAAGGTCACCGTCCGGCCGTGAAAGGCGGTTACTTCCCGGTTCCGCCGGTGGATTCATCACAGGATCTGCGTTCCACCATGTGTCTGGTGATGGAAGAGATGGGTCTGGTCGTTGAAGCGCACCACCACGAAGTGGCAACGGCGGGTCAGAACGAAGTGGCCACCCGTTTCAACACCATGACCAAAAAAGCGGACGAAATTCAGATCTACAAATACGTTGTGCACAACGTTGCGCACCGTTTCGGTAAAACCGCGACCTTTATGCCAAAACCGATGTTCGGTGATAACGGTTCCGGTATGCACTGCCATATGTCCCTCTCCAAGAACGGTACCAACCTGTTCTCTGGTGACAAATATGCCGGTCTGTCAGAAATGGCGCTGTACTACATTGGCGGCGTAATCAAACACGCTAAAGCCATTAACGCCCTGTCTAACCCGACCACCAACTCCTACAAACGTCTGGTCCCGGGTTATGAAGCACCGGTTATGCTGGCTTACTCTGCCCGTAACCGTTCTGCGTCTATCCGTATTCCGGTTGTCGCTTCCCCGAAAGCGCGTCGTATCGAAGTACGCTTCCCGGACCCGGCTGCAAACCCGTACCTGTGCTTCGCAGCACTGCTGATGGCCGGTCTGGATGGCATCAAGAACAAAATCCACCCGGGCGAAGCAATGGACAAAAACCTGTACGATCTGCCGGCTGAAGAAGCCAAAGAAATTCCGCAGGTTGCAGGCTCCCTGGAAGAAGCGCTCAATGCACTGAACGCTGACCGTGAGTTCCTGACTGCAGGCGGTGTATTCACTGACGATGCTATCGATGCTTACATCGCGCTGCGTCTGGAAGAAAACGACCGCGTTCGCATGACGCCGCACCCGGTAGAGTTCGAACTGTACTACAGCGTTTAAGAAATTTAATACTCAGCGGATTTCTTGTCGTAGTAAGGCGGCAGCTGAACGAATCCCCGGGAGCATAGATAACGATGTGACCGGGATGAGTGAAGGCAGCCAACGCAGTTACGGCGAGAAAGACGCCAGAGGATTTGTTGCCGTGGAACTTTTAGCCCATCCCAGGATGGGCTTTTTTCTCCACCAACAATCTGATCTGACGCGCTTTTTCCAATAAAAAGCTATACTGCACTAAATTAGTGCAACTCTCTGGGAGACTGCTGAATGGCAAGTGGCGTGCTGCCTGATGCTGGGCAGATCCTCAATTCTTTAATCAACAGCATTTTGTTGGTTGATGACACTCTGGCGGTACATTACGCCAATCCGGCAGCGCAACAACTGCTGGCGCAGAGCTCGCGTAAATTATTCGGCACTCCGTTGCCTGAACTGCTGAGCTACTTTTCCTTGAATATCGATCTGTTACGGGAAAGTTTGCATGCTGGCCAGGGATTTACCGATAACGAAGTGACCCTGGTGATTGACGGTCGCTCGCACATTCTTTCACTGACGGCGCAACGTTTGCCGGAGGGCCTGATCTTGCTGGAGATGGCGCCAATGGATAATCAGCGACGTCTTAGCCAGGAACAACTCCAGCATGCCCAGCAAGTTGCGGCGCGTGATCTGGTCCGCGGCCTGGCCCATGAAATTAAAAACCCTTTGGGTGGATTACGTGGCGCAGCACAATTGCTGAGTAAAGCGCTGCCCGATCCGGCGTTACTGGAATACACCAAAGTCATCATTGAGCAGGCCGACCGCCTGCGTAACCTGGTAGATCGCCTGTTGGGCCCGCAACAACCCGGAATGCACGTTACAGAAAGTATTCATAAAGTGGCCGAACGCGTAGTGAATTTGGTGTCGATGGAGCTACCGGAGAACGTCACGCTGGTACGCGATTATGATCCCAGCCTGCCGGAGCTGGCGCACGATCCCGACCAAATCGAGCAGGTATTACTGAATATCGTGCGTAATGCGCTCCAGGCATTGGGGCCGGAAGGGGGCGAGATCATTCTCCGTACCCGTACCGCCTTCCAGTTAACGTTACACGGCGTGCGTTATCGTCTGACGGCAAGAATAGATGTGGAAGATAACGGTCCGGGCATCCCGTCGCATCTCCAGGATACCTTGTTCTATCCGATGGTAAGCGGTCGCGAGGGCGGAACCGGGCTTGGGTTATCTATCGCACGGAATTTGATCGATCAACATTCTGGCAAAATTGAATTTACCAGTTGGCCAGGCCATACCGAATTCTCGGTATACCTGCCTATTCGGAAGTAGAGGTGTTTATGCAACGAGGGATAGTCTGGATCGTTGATGACGATAGCTCCATCCGCTGGGTGCTTGAACGCGCGCTCACCGGGGCAGGCTTGAGTTGTACAACGTTTGAAAGTGCCAATGAAGTGCTAGATGCGCTAACCACCAAAACCCCTGATGTACTGCTTTCGGATATTCGTATGCCAGGGATGGATGGGCTCGCATTATTAAAACAGATCAAGCAGCGCCATCCGATGCTTCCGGTCATCATTATGACGGCGCACTCCGATCTGGATGCGGCAGTTAGCGCCTATCAACAAGGGGCGTTTGATTATCTGCCCAAACCTTTTGATATTGACGAAGCGGTAGCACTGGTTGAGCGTGCTATCAGTCACTATCAAGAACAACAGCAGCCGCGTAATATTCCAGCCAATGGCCCCACCACAGACATCATTGGTGAAGCGCCGGCCATGCAGGACGTGTTCCGTATTATTGGCCGTCTGTCGCGCTCATCAATAAGCGTGCTGATTAACGGTGAATCAGGAACCGGTAAAGAGCTGGTGGCACATGCGCTGCATCGCCATAGTCCGCGTGTGAAAGCGCCTTTTATTGCGCTGAACATGGCTGCCATCCCCAAAGATTTGATTGAATCAGAGCTCTTTGGCCATGAAAAAGGCGCCTTTACCGGGGCGAATACGGTTCGCCAGGGACGCTTCGAGCAGGCCGATGGTGGAACATTATTCCTGGACGAAATTGGCGATATGCCACTGGATGTGCAAACCCGTTTGTTGCGTGTGCTGGCTGATGGCCAGTTCTACCGGGTGGGTGGCTATGCGCCCGTCAAAGTCGATGTCCGCATTATTGCTGCCACGCATCAGAATCTTGAGTTACGGGTTCAGGAGGGGAAATTCCGTGAGGATTTATTCCACCGCCTCAATGTGATCCGTGTGCATTTGCCGCCGCTGCGTGAGCGTCGGGAAGATATTCCACGTCTGGCACGGCACTTCTTACAGGTTGCCGCACGGGAACTGGGGGTAGAAACCAAGCAGTTGCATCCGGAAACAGAAGCCGCATTAACGCGTCTGCCGTGGGCCGGTAACGTTCGCCAGCTGGAAAACACCTGTCGCTGGCTGACCGTAATGGCAGCAGGGCAGGAAGTGCTGATTCAGGATCTCCCTGCAGAATTGTTCGAAACGACCGTACCGGAAAGTACGTCGCAGAGCCTGCCCGACAGTTGGGCGACACTGCTGGCGCAGTGGGCGGATCGCGCGCTGCGTTCCGGTCATCAGAATCTGCTTTCGGAAGCGCAACCGGAGATGGAGCGGACATTATTGACTACCGCACTGCGTCATACGCAGGGCCATAAACAGGAAGCAGCGCGACTGCTGGGATGGGGTCGTAATACTCTGACGCGTAAGCTGAAAGAACTGGGAATGGAATGAACAGCAGGAGAAGTGTAAAGATTGAATTGTTGGCGCAAATTGCGCCTATTTCACGCTTTACTGTTATCCGTAGTTAAGTATGATCTTGCCCGTTCACGGGGGAGTTCATCATGCTGGAATCATTGTTTAACATGGTTACGACAGGCGTCGAAGTCGGCGCATCTGCAAGCCATACACCGCAAACAGCCATTGCGGCTGTGCTTTGTGCCGCGCTGGTTGGTCTGTTTAGCTAATTAGCTTGCGAC
The DNA here is from genome assembly GCF_032052965.1 of Kosakonia sp. Classification (GTDB taxonomy): domain Bacteria; phylum Pseudomonadota; class Gammaproteobacteria; order Enterobacterales; family Enterobacteriaceae; genus Kosakonia. The sequence goes on along the minus strand of NZ_DAMBVN010000017.1, from coordinate 10,981 downwards.
TGCCTGCGGCACTACGCGTATCAGGCCTACAACAGGGTATGTAGGCCTGGTCACGCCACCGCTAAATCACTCTTGAAAACTGCTGTAAACGCGCTTTCTGCCGCAAATAAGCGTCAAAGCACATGCAAATATTACGGATCAATAAGCGCCCTTTCGCTGTGACCTGCAACCCGGTGTCATTAATTGCCACCAGCCCGTCATCCACCAGCGGCGCTAATAAGCGCAAGTCCTCGGCAAAGTAGTCGCGGAACTGAATATCCCACGCATCCTCCACTGCCGCGAAGGCCAGACGGAAATTACAGATCAGCGCTTTGATCACATCACGGCGGATACAGTCATCGCGAGTCAACGCAATCCCGCGCCATAACGCGTTGCCGCTCTCATCGACTTGCTGATAGTAGAGCTTGAGCTCTTTCTGGTTTTGCGCGTAGCTGTCGCCAATCATGCTGATAGCAGAAACCCCCAGCCCCAGCAGATCGCTATCGCCTTGTGTCGTGTAGCCCTGGAAATTACGGTGCAGTACACCGTTACGCTGCGCCACAGCAAGTTCATCATCCGGGCGCGCAAAATGATCCATACCGATAAACTGATAACCTGACGTGGTCAGAGAGGTGATGGTTTGCTGCAAAATATCCAGTTTCTGTTGCGCAGAAGGTAAATCGGCATCTTTAATCTTGCGCTGTGCTGCAAATAGCGTCGGTAAATGGGCATAATTGAACACGCTCAGGCGATCCGGGTTCAACGCAGCGACGCGCTGCAGGGTGAAGGCAAAGCTTTCCGGTGTCTGTTTCGGCAAGCCATAAATCAGGTCGATATTCGTCGATGTAAAACCAATTTCGCGGGCATGATTGAGCAGCGCGAAAATAAAATCTTCATCCTGTTCGCGGTTAACCAGACGCTGAACCTCTTTATTGAAGTCCTGCACGCCCATACTCAGACGATTAAAACCTTCGCTACGCAGATGATCGAGAACATCCAGTTCAATTTCACGTGGATCGACTTCAATCGAAATTTCGGCATCATCATCAAAAGCAAAATGCCCGCGCAGCAGCGCCATCAGGCGGCTAATTTGCGTTTTATTCAGGTAAGTTGGCGTCCCGCCGCCCCAGTGAAGCTGGCTAACGCGGCGGGCTTTAAACAACGAAGCGCGGTGGAGTATTTCCTGCTCGAGTGCGTCCAGGTATTGATCGGCCTTATGCTGCTGGCGAGTGACAATCTTGTTGCAGCCGCAGAAATAGCACAGCTTGTGGCAAAAAGGGATGTGCACATACAGCGAAAGCGGGCGATCAGGATAGCGCGCAACCGCCTGGCGAAAATCAGCTTCGCCGTAAGTGTCGGAAAACTCCAGCGCTGTGGGATACGAAGTATAACGCGGCCCGGAATAGTTATATTTCTGGATAAGGGCCAGATCCCAGTCAATCACATGCTCTGACATTGCTTACTCCTTCCGATGACGCCGCTGGCGGGTCCGGCGGCCCGGCCTGACCGCATGACGGGTCATAAGCCGGTTGCGCAGCCACACTTTGCGCTGCGACAACCGCTGTAGTTTAACGAATAACCACACCAGATAACATATAACCGGAAGGGTTATAAGCAGGACGGGAAGGCCCATAGCAAAGGATTAGTTGCCGCCTTTCAGCAGACGCATCATATCTTCCTTACGCTCTTCTTCTTCTTCGTCTTCTTCATCATCATAAGAGAGGCCGAGTTTCTGCATCAGTTCATCAATGCGATCCAGTTTGGCATCCACCCACGCTTGATCTTCAGCGCTCAGTGTTTCGCCCTCTTCCAGGCGTTCCAGCAGCGCATCCAGGCGCTCGTCCGTTTCCAGCATCTCCAACTCATCCTGCGGTGAAAGCATAGGTTTCTCGCTCTTAGGTTTGTGGTGCTTTTTAACCTGGGGTTCGGTCACGCCCAGTGGGATCGGTGTTTTGCTGCCAATGCGTGGATCTTTCTGCGACTTCCCTTTGCCGGAGCCCGAAGCGTCAGCGCCGCCGTTAGCACGGCTGCCGGAAACATTACCACGATGCTTTTTCTCACGCTTGCGATCGCGCCCTTCCTGATTCATTTCTTCACGTGTTTTACGGCGTACTTTGCCGCGCTGAGGGGTGGACGTTTTTTTCATGATAGTCGTCTTAAGTCGTTTTCTTCAGTATAGAATTGCGGCGGAATCTAGCAGAAAGCAAGCAAAGAAAAAAGGCGACAGAGTAAACTGTCGCCTTTTTTCTTGACCCTCAACCCATAACGGGTTCTACATTCCCTGTTCGCCGTCAACCAGCCCTGTTTTTCCGTTAGCGTGAAACGCTCCTTGTTGGGGTTCCTTTTCCTTTTAAAACGCATCCTGCGTCTTGTCCTGTCTTCGCCTCCTGGCGCTCCCGACCCTCACTCCGTGAGTTATCCTTCCTTCTTTGGCTTCCAAGCCTGCGCATTACTTTACCCTTATGAAAAAAACTCACAAGCAGTTCAGTGCCTGACACCCGCAATTTAGGAAAATTCTTTAAAACCAACTTGTTGATTTAACATGTATTACCCGTTTGAACACTCTGCAACTTCTCCGAAAATTCGCATAAAAAGAATGGCTAATCTCTTACATTGCGCGTAGTTATCACCTACAGCCGGGTTTCTGGCGAGAAAAACAGCCTTTTGCCGCAGTTCAGGTATAATCGCGGCATGCTTTGAAGATGGAGACGACCATTTTGACTAACTGGAATTACCAACAGACGCACTTTGTCACCAGTGCGCCTGATATTCGCCACTTACCCGCCGACACCGGCATTGAAGTGGCTTTTGCTGGCCGCTCCAATGCTGGTAAATCAAGTGCGCTTAATACTCTGACAAACCAGAAAAACCTGGCGCGTACCTCAAAGACCCCGGGACGCACGCAGCTTATTAACTTGTTCGAAGTCGCTGATGGCAAACGCCTGGTCGACTTACCAGGTTATGGTTATGCAGAAGTGCCAGAAGAGATGAAAATCAAATGGCAGCGCGCGCTGGGAGAGTACCTGGAAAAACGTCAGTGCCTGCAGGGTCTGGTGGTATTGATGGATATTCGCCATCCGCTGAAGGATCTCGATCAGCAGATGATCCAGTGGGCCGTTGAGAGCAACCTTCAGGTGCTTGTGCTATTGACGAAGGCCGATAAACTCGCCAGCGGCGCGCGAAAAGCGCAGTTGAATATGGTGCGCGAAGCAGTGCTTGCGTTCCAGGGCGATGTGCAGGTTGAAGCGTTCTCTTCCCTGAAGAAACAGGGCGTGGACAAACTGCGAGAAAAACTGGATAGCTGGTTCAGTTCCTTGCCACCGGTTGAAGAAACCGACAATTAATCCCTTCCATAGCGCGGCTCAGGCCGCGTTTTTTTATGCTGATTGCTTTTCTTACGCCCAATAAAAAACGCCCCAGTCATTACTGACTGGGGCGGCTAAATATTCAGCCAAATCCGATTACGTGAAGTAAAAGGTCTGAAAGATAGAACATCTTACCTCTGTACCCTACGCAAATAACTCTACTCTCTTTTTGGATCCGGAAAAAGCATTTTTTGTAATTTCTTTTCAAAATTTACATAGGGAATTCTAATGATTGTCACAAAACTCCCGGTGATTTGTTGCTTACTTACAAAAAAGCCCCTTATCCATCGCGCACTTAGTGCGCTTGATCCCAGTTTTGCCCGCTACCAACTTCCACCAGCAACGGTACGTCAAGGGTCGTGCTGCTTTCCATCAACTCATGGATCTTTTTCGACACCGCATCCACGTCATCTTTGTGCACTTCGAACACCAATTCATCGTGAACCTGCATGATCATACGCACGCGGGGCTTTTCTGTTTCCAGCCAGTGATCAACAGCGATCATCGCGCGTTTAATGATATCCGCTGCAGTCCCCTGCATCGGCGCATTGATTGCCGCGCGTTCTGCCCCTGCGCGTCGCGCCGCATTGCTGGATTTAATGTCCGGCAAATAGAGGCGACGCCCTTCAAGCGTTTCAACATAGCCGCGATCTTTCGCCTGCGCGCGCGTACGCTCCATGTAATCCAGCACACCAGGATAGCGCTCAAAGTAGAGATCCATATACTTCTGCGACTCTTTACGTGGGATATTGAGCTGCCGCGATAAGCCAAAAGCACTCATCCCGTAAATCAGACCAAAGTTGATCGCTTTCGCACTGCGGCGTTGCTCATTGGTGACGCTTTCCAGCGGCAGACCAAAGACTTCCGCAGCCGTCGCACGGTGAATGTCTTTGCCTTCAGCAAAAGCAGACAGCAGGCCTTTATCCCGCGACAAATGGGCCATGATACGCAACTCAATCTGCGAGTAGTCCGCAGAGACAATCACAAAATCTTTCGGGGCGATAAATGCCTGGCGAATACGGCGACCTTCATCATTACGCACCGGAATGTTTTGCAGGTTGGGATCGGTAGAAGATAAACGCCCAGTCGCGGTGACAGCCTGGTGATAAGAGGTATGGACCCGCCCGGTTTTTGGGTTGATCATGAGCGGCAGCTTATCAGTGTAAGTTGATTTGAGCTTGGCCAACCCACGATATTCCAGGATCACTTTTGGCAGGGGATAGTCCAGTGCCAGTTCTTCAAGCACCTCTTCCGACGTAGAAGGCGCCCCGCCAGGCGTTTTCTTCAACGGCTTAATGCCCTGCTTCTCAAACAAAATGGTCTGCAACTGTTTAGTCGATGAGAGGTTGAATGGCTCTTCAGCAATCTCATGGGCTTTTTTCTCCAGCTCTGCCAGGCGCAGGGTAAGCTCTTCAGAGTGCTTATGCAGCACAGCAGGATCAATGTTGACCCCGTTGCGTTCAATGCGCGAAATTACCGGCACCAATGGCATTTCAATATTCTGGAAAACGTTTAGCGGACCGGCGTGTTTTTGCAGTTCAGGCCACATCTTCAGATGCAGTTGCAACGTGACGTCTGCGTCTTCCGCCGCGTATCGGCCTGCCTGTTCCAGATCGATCTGGTTAAAGGTGAGTTGGTTCTTGCCTTTGCCCGCGATCTCTTCAAACGTAATGGTTTTATGTTTCAGCCAGCGTTCAGAAAGACTGTCCATATCATGACGGCCTACTACGCTATCCAGCGTGTAAGACTCGAGCATGGTATCGAAAGCGATTCCACGCAGTTCGATGCCGTAGTTTTGCAACACACCGCGGTCATACTTCAGGTTCTGGCCTACTTTGATGGCTTTTTCATCTTCTAACAGTGGCTTGAGTAGCTCCAGCACGCGCTCACGGGCGATTTGATCCGGCGCATCGAGATAGTCATGCGCCACCGGCACGTAAGCCGCGATCCCAGGCTCGATGGCAAAAGAGAGCCCGACCAGGTTAGCATTCAGGTTGTCCAGACTGTCGGTTTCGGTATCGAAAGCAAACAGTGGCGCACTTTTCAACTTGCTGATCCACTGCTGCAACGTCTCCTCATCCAGAATGGTGACGTAACCCTCTGCCGACAGCACAGTCGCCGGAATATCGGCTTCGGCATCAATTTCGATAGTGTCCTGCGGTTTTGCTGCCGGTTTGACTCCTTTTGCCTGCAACCATTTACCGGCTTCAACATCCACAATCCAGCGTTTGAACTCGTATTGCTTAAATAAGTTAAGTAGCGTGTCTGCTGCAGGTTGTTGAACTTCAAGCCGATCGCAAGTTAACTCCAGTTCAACATCCGTTTTAATGGTAGCCAGTTGATAGGAGAGGTAAGCCACCTCTTTGTTTTGCTCCAGCTTCGCTGCCATCGTTTTGGCACCGCGGAAAGTCAGACCGGCAATTTTATCCGACTGCGCATACAGCGTATCCAGACCGCCAAGACCTTGCAGCAGCGCCTGCGCCGTTTTCTCGCCAACGCCCGGCACGCCAGGAATGTTATCTGAGGAATCCCCCATTAATGCGAGGAAATCGATAATCAATTCTGGCGGCACACCGTATTTAGTGACAACTTCATCAGGACCAAGAATGGTGTTAGTCATGGTATTGATGAGCGTAATATTTGGCGTTACCAGTTGCGCCATGTCTTTATCGCCGGTACTGATGAGCACCGGACGACCAAGTTTCTCCGCTTCGCGCGCTAACGTGCCGATCACGTCGTCAGCTTCTACGCCAGAAACTGCCAACAGCGGCAGCCCCATCGCTTTCACCATCGCGTGCAGGGGTTCAATTTGTGCGCGAAGATCGTCTGGCATTGGCGGACGATGAGATTTGTAATGCTCGAATAACTCGTCACGGAAAGTTTTTCCCTTCGCATCAAACACCACTGCAGCATGTGTCGGCTGATACTGCAAAATCAGGCTACGCAGCATATTCAGTACGCCGTACATTGCCCCTGTTGGTTCGCCTGCGCTGTTCGTCAACGGTGGGAACGCATGATACGCGCGATAAAGGTAAGACGAGCCGTCAACAAGGATGAGGGGGTTTTCGGGGATCTGCACCATGATGTCCATGCCTGTTAATCAATTTATGGTTAAAGGATGCCACAGACCGGGGCAAAACATGAATTTTTCACGGTATTTGCCGGAAAAGATTTCGCGATCGTCAGGATCGCTCGCACAATCATCCTGTGGATAACTTTGTGAATATTTTCTGGCTGACTGGATTTTTGTGCCTTCCTGAGGATCGGAAAATTATACAAATCACTTAAATTCAATAACATAAAAAGATTGGAAGGATCGTTATTGCTTTCTGAGGAAAATTTGCTCTATGTGGATATAAGAAAAGATGATTTGCTTTTCCCCCTCCTTCTTGACCCGATTGTGCCAGCAAGGTTTACGCATTCGTGGCTGCTGATTTCTGCTAAAATCGCGCCCTGCACTCACCTGGATGCGCTTTTCCCGCTAATTTTCTGAATATATTAATTATGTCGAGATTGCTTGCCGTACTCATGCTGATATTGAGTGTCTTGCTGGCCATATTGGTTACGATTGCGTGTTCCGTGCCCATTATCCTTGCCGGTATGCTTAAAATCGTATTACCGGTCCCTACGCTTTGGCGGGTAATCTCGACTTTCTGCAATTTTATGATGTATTGCTGGTGTGAAGGTCTTTCATGGCTGATGTACCTTAACCCACATCTCAAATGGGATGTCGAAGGACTGGAAGGCCTGAATAAGAAGAACTGGTATTTACTGATCTGCAATCATCATAGCTGGGCGGATATCGTGGTGTTATGCGTGCTGTTCCGCAAACATATCCCGATGAATAAGTACTTCCTGAAACAGCAATTAGCGTGGGTACCGTTTATTGGCCTCGCTTGCTGGGCACTGGATATGCCTTTTATGCGCCGCTACTCCAGAAGCTATCTGCTACGTCATCCGGAACGGCGTGGAAAAGACGTGGAAACAACCCGTCGCTCCTGTGAAAAGTTTCGCCACCACCCCACCACGATAGTGAATTTTGTTGAAGGCTCCCGTTTTACCGAAGCGAAACGCAGTGAGTCACGCTCTTCATTTATCAACTTACTGCCACCCAAAGCCGCCGGGATCGCCATGGCGTTGAATGTACTGGGCACGCAGTTCGATAAGTTGCTGGACGTAACGTTATGCTATCCGGAAAACGACCGGAAACCGTTTAAGGATATGCTCAGCGGTAAACTGACCCGTATCGTAGTGCGTGTCAATTTGCTGCCGGTGAGTGAGGAACTGCACGGGGACTACGTGAATGATAAGAATTTTAAACGCGGTTTCCAGCAGTGGCTGAATAAACTCTGGGTGGAAAAAGACGAACTTATCGGGGCAATCAAGTCGCAATATAGAAACGCCGGTCACTGACCGGCGTTCTGTCTTTATTTTTTCTCGACCAGGTATTTCACCGTGTCTGCATATTGCTGGACGAAGATATCCATGCTGCTGGCATCCATACCTTGCGGGTTCAGCTGGTATTTGCCGTTAACAAACATAGCCGGCACGCCCTGCAGTTGCAGATCTGCTGCCGCTTTTTCCTGCTGTGCAACAAGCGATTTCACCACGAAGCTGTTCCAGGCTGCATCATACTCTTCACCCTTCACACCCGCGCTGATAAACACATCACGGATATCTTTAACGGATTGAACAGTCTGCGTTTTTTGAACAGCTTCAAACATGGGAGTTGTGATTTTATCTTCAACGCCCAGCGCCATCGCGACAGCCCAGGCCTGCGTCATTTCTTTACCCAGGGGCCCCAGGAATTCAACGTGATATTTGGTCATTTTGGTGCCTTCCGGCAGCTTTTGCTTCACCGTATCAGCCACATGCCATACGCGTTCGAAGTCGTAACAATGCGGGCAATAAAACGAGAAGAACTCAAGAACTTGCGGCTCGCCAGCGACGGGTTTCTCCAGAGCCACAAATTGCTTACCTTCGGTAAACTGAGTTGCTGAGGCGCTAAATGCCAGAATCATTCCTGCCAGCGCCAGCCAAATCTTCTTCATGGTTAACTCTCTCCATTTAATACATTGGGGTTAATGCTAAAGGTGGTTCTTGCAGAACATTCACCTGTTCAAGAAATATCAACGTCTGTCTGCGCCAGTGATCCTCACTGTTCAGCCACGGGAAGTTTTTTGGAAACGCAGGATCGTCCCAGCGACGAATAAGCCAGGCGAGATAGTACACCAGCCGCATAGCGCGCAGTGGCTCAATAAGCCCCAACTCGGCGGTGTTAAATTCGCTGAACTCTTCATAGGCCTCAACGATCATCTCTAACTGCATCCGCTGTTCAGCTTTATCGCCATGCAACAGCATCCACAGGTCCTGAACCGCTGGCCCTGTTCGGGCATCGTCCAGGTCGACAAACATCGGTCCATCACGCCAGAGGATATTCCCTGCATGGCAGTCGCCATGCAGGCGCAACAGGTTAAACCGGTTATGCCATTGTGCCATGACCGCATCGATAAGCTTATCGACCGCTCGCAGGAAGTCAGCTTTTAACGCAGCAGGGATAAGCGGGGTCGTTTCGAACAGCTGACGTGGCTCAATCAAATACTCCTTTACGCCAATGTCCGGGCGGTGGGAAAACGATTTTTTGGCGCCGGTTTGATGCAAACGGCCCAGGTATCGCCCAACCCACTCCATCTGGTCGAGATTATCGGCTTCGAACTGACGGCCACCGACACTGGGAAAGACGGCGAAATAAAAGTCCTGATACGTAAGCAAAGTGCGATGATGAAAGGCAAGCGGCGCGGCAACAGGCACATCGTCCCGCTGTAAATCTAATGCAAACTCATGCTCTTCAAGGATCTGTTCAGCCGCCCAGCGTTGAGGACGATAAAACTTCACGACATAACGGCAACGATCTTCATCCTGGAATTGGTAAACACGGTTTTCGTAACTGTTGAGTGCGATTAGGCCGGAATCCACCCGGATCCCTTGCTCAAACAGCGCATCCATGATGGTATCCGGGTGTAGTGTCTGGAAAGTAAAGGCGTTGCAGGTCATCCTGGCATCCGAAAATACGACGAATGATTCAGGATATCATTTCGCAGCGTTTTCGGTGGCGCCGCTTACAAGCTTTTACTCTTTAATTACGCCACGCGCGCGCAGCAGCGCGGTCTTAAAATCTTCTTCGTAATCTTTCTGAATGCCGGGGATCACAGCATCTTTTGAGGAATCGCGCATTTTCAGGTGATAGATCAGAATGTCATCACTTAAATCCGCCAGTTCGCCGTCATAACCTGACTCTTGTGCCAGTTTCTGCAAAAATTGCAATAAATTCAGCTCAGGTTCTTTTTGCCATGCAGGCTGGAGAAGTTCGATAACTTCGTTCAGGCGTTTACATTTCATGGTCGTGCTCCTTACTCTTGGTACAGACACGTTAGCAGGGTCAATCCCACAATAAAAGAGGCGATACGGGTGACGGACAGTGGTGCGATAACCGGGGTGGTACTGGCGGGAGGGAAAGCTTCTCGTATGGGTGGGCAAGATAAAGGGTTATTGGACCTTAACGGTAAACCCTTGTGGCAGCATGTCGCGCAGCGACTGGCTCCGCAGGTGACCAGTATGGTGATCAGCGCGAATCGTAATCTGGATCTCTATGGTGCGAGTGGTTTGCCGGTCGTTAGCGACAGTCTGCGCGATTTTCCCGGGCCGCTGGCAGGGATCCTTTCTGTAATGCAGCAAACGGCGAGTGAGTGGTATCTGTTTTGCCCCTGCGATACACCTTATGTTCCTGATAACCTGGTGTCGCGCTTTCTGAAACAGCGTCGGCAAGCGCCAGTGGTATGGGTCCATGATGGCGAGCGCGATCATCCTGCTGTTGCCTTGATGCACAGAAGCATTTTACCTTTTCTCTATGATTATCTGACGCGTGGTGAACGCAGGGTTATGGTGTTTATGAAGGAGGCTGGCGGGCACTCTGTAGACTTCAGTGATGAGAAAACCGCATTTGCCAATGTGAACACCCCGGAAGACCTCGCCCGATGGCAGGAGAAATAACGATGATTCCCTTGCTCGCGATAGCCGCCTGGAGCGGTACAGGTAAAACAACGTTGCTTAAAAAGCTTATTCCGGCACTTTGTGAACATGGGATCCGGCCGGGTTTGATCAAACATACTCATCACGATATGGATGTCGATAAGCCAGGAAAAGACAGTTATGAATTGCGTAAAGCAGGTGCAGCGCAAACACTGGTGGCCAGTTCGCAGCGCTGGGCATTGATGACAGAAACACCTGATAATACGGAACTGGATCTGGCTTATCTGGTAAGCCGGATGGATACCTCAACGCTGGATATCATTCTGGTGGAAGGCTTTAAGCATGAAGCTGTAGCAAAGATCCTGCTTTGGCGAAAAAACTGCGGGCACAATCTGCAAGAACTCATATTGGATGAACATGTTATCGCCGTGGCCAGCGATGAACCTCTGGACCCGGGTGTTCCATTGCTTGATTTGAATGATATCGATCAGATTGCTGATTTTATCATGCGCTGGCTGCGACATGCCGGTTAGATTCATCGTTTACGGCGAGCAAATAGCAAAAAGGCCCGGTCTTGCGACCGGGCCTTCTGCTTTGTCTGATGCCTG
>NZ_DAMBVN010000016.1:0-107858 GCF_032052965.1 Kosakonia sp. | reverse complement strand
GCGAGGTGGTCAACACCTCCGGCAATATCGAGACCACGAACGGTGATATCACCATCCGCACCGCGAAATTGCTCAATGAACGCGAGGGGATCAGTGAGTCGCGCAGCTATCAGGCGGCGGCAGGGAGTCCTGCGGCAGGCGGTGCCAGCTCGATCCAGGTGAGAGTCCGGGATCTTCCCCCGGACGAATGGGGATACATTTTTACGATTATCAATAACGCGGGCGGTGGTGGTGCGATTGGTGATGTCGTGCCAATGGCCAAAGGCAGTGTGAAACGCTACTTAGTCGGTTCCACCGTGGTTAACGTCACGGCGAAGGGGGGCGCCTCGCAAATTTCTGCGGGACACAATCTTAACGTGAATGCCGCCACGCTGAATAACCAGGCCAGTAATTTAATGGCTGGCAATGAGGTAAACCTCGCGGGGACCACACTGAATAACCAGTCTTATTTTGGCTATTCAGAGGATGAATACAGGACTTACCGATACCACGGGAAAACAGGCAAAGCATCCAGTATCGATGGAACGCCTACTTCGGTAAAAAATAAAAACCGTGTCGTGACGTATACACTGGACGGTGCACCGGAGTATGACACGCATAATACCGATCAGGTCTTTCGCTCGGTGATTCAGGCTGGCGGTAGGGTTAACGCCAACTTTTCGAGCAATATCAGTAATACCGCGACGACATCAAATGGTGGGGGAATAACCCATGCCATTGCAGCCCCTTCGCTGAACAGCCTGAGCAATCAGGCCATTGGCTCCGGGGTACAAAAACAGAGCCTGAATAACGGCAGTGTGTTGACAGTCAACTCTCCGCAGTGGCAGGACCAGTTGCACAACGCCCTGCAACACATCAACGGTGGCGGCGCGCTGGAGAGTGGCGGCGCTGCCGGGGCGGAGATGGGCGGCATCCGCACGCAACAAAAAGGCAGTGCCAGTCTTGGCAGTCTCGCCAGTGCGGGCGTCACCAGTGCGGCGTTGAAAAACATCAGTAATGGCACCCTGAGCCAGCATCAGGGTAAATCTGTCGACACCAGCGCTTATCCGCTGCCGTCCGGTAATAACGGCTATTTTGTGGTGTCGGATAACCCGAAAAGCCCGTATCTCATTACCATTAACCCGAAACTCGACGGCCTCGGGCAGCTTGACCCGAACCTGTTTGGCGATCTGAACAAACTGCTCGGCATCACCCCGCCGTCCGCTCCGCGCGAAACCAACAGCGCCTATACCGACGAGAAAAAATTCCTCGGCTCCTCGTACATGCTGAGTCGCATCAAACTGAACCCGGACTACGACTACCGTTTCCTCGGCGATGCGGCATTCGACACCCGTTATGTCAGTAACGTGGTGCTGAACCAGACCGGCAGCCGCTACCTTAACGGCATCGGTACCGATCTCGACCAGATGCGTTACCTGATGGATAACGCCGCCAGTGCCCAGCAGTCGCTGGGGCTGAAGTTTGGTGTGGCGCTTTCCGCCGATCAAATCGCTTCGCTCGATCACAGCATTCTGTGGTGGGAAGCTGCCACGATTAACGGCGAAACGGTGATGATCCCCAAAGTTTACCTGTCGCCAAAAGACGTGACGGTCAACAACGGCAGCGTCATTGCCGGTAATAATGTCAGCCTGAAAGGCGGCAGTGTCACCAACAGTGGCAGTACGCTGATTGCCAAAAATGCACTCAGCCTTGAGAGCCAGGGGGCAATTAACAACCTCAGTGACGGCGCGCTGAAAGCCGGCGGGAGCCTCAATTTAAGCGCAATCGGCGATATTAATAACATCAGTTCAACCATCAACGGCAAAACGGTTGGCCTGGAGAGTCAGAACGGCAGTGTGAATAACGTCACACTGGCGAAAGAGTTTGAACTGAACAACACACGTGGCGGGCGTACCGTCAACGTTAAGGAAACCCTGCTGGGAAATACGGCGTCCATTGTCGCGCAGGATTCGCTGGGCATTCTTGCCGGGAAAGACATTTCAGTGAAAGGCGCCGCATTGTCAGCCGGTAGTGATCTCTTGTTAAACGCTTATGGCGATGTCTCCATCACCGCGAATCAAGTGAATAACAATGTCAGCCAGGCCGGTTACTACGGGAAAACCGTGCGGAATGTTTCTGCTTCGCAACAGGGGAGCGCGATCCTCGCGGGTGGCGATCTGAATGTTAAAGCGGGCAAGGACATTACACTCAGCGCAAGCAAGGCGAATGCAGAGAAGGCGGTTACCCTTGCTGCGGGTAACGACGTGCATTTGCAGGCTGCGGCGGCAACCGAAAGTCATCGTTTCCAGGCCAAAAAGAAAACCGTAATTAATGAGCAGGTGCGCCAGCAGGGCACAGAGATTGCCAGCGGTACTGACACGTTAATCATTGCTGGCCGGGATGTGAACGCCGAAGCGGCGCAGGTGACAACAAAAGGTAACATCGGTGTACTGGCCGGGCGCGACGTTAACCTGACGACGGCTACCGAAAGCGATTACCACTACAAAGAAGAGACCAAAACCAAAAAAGGTTTCCTGAGTAAAAGCACGACGCACACCATTTCAGAGCAGAGCGCTACGCGCGAAGCAGGAACCCTGCTGAGCGGAGACAGCGTGACAGTCAAAGCAGGTAATGACCTGCAGGTGAAAGGCTCTGCTGTGGTGGGCGACAGTGATGTGGCGCTGAATGCGGGTCACAACGTTGATATTACGGCGGCGACCAACACCGATGCCAACTGGCAACTGAAAGAAAAGAAAAAGAGCGGCCTGATGGGTTCCGGCGGCATCGGCTTTACCATCGGCAGCAGTAAAACGAAGCAGGATCTGAAGCAGAAAGGCACAACCCAGAGCCAGAGCACCAGTACCATTGGCAGCAATGGCGGAGACGTAAGCATCACTGCCGGTAATCAGTTACACGTTGGCGGCTCGGACGTTATCGCCAAAGATGCGCTCACCCTGACCGGTGACAGCGTGGTGATCGATCCGGGACATGACAAACGCACAACAGACCAGAAATTTGAGCAGAAGAGCAGTGGCCTGACAGTCGCGCTAACCGGTGCGATGGTCGATGCAGTCAACAGTGCCGTCACAACCGCCCAGGCGGCAAGCAAACAAAGTGATTCCCGTCTGGCTGCATTGCAGGCCACCAAATCGGTGCTTTCCGGCTATCAGGCTATGCAGGGCAAAGAGATGGCGGACACCACTGGCGAGCCCAATTCCGGTATCCGGGTCAGCGTTTCACTGACCACGCAGAAATCGAAATCTGAGCAGCACCAGGTATCGGATCAGGTCAGCGGTTCGACGCTGAATGCCGGCGGTGATCTGTCGATTAACGCCACCGGTAAAAATCATGAAGCCAACAGCGGCGACATTCTGGTTGCTGGCAGCAGCATGAAAGCGGGCGGCGATGCCAGCCTGAACGCGGCGCGGGATATTCTCCTGACCGGCGCGGCCAGTACGCAGAAAACCACCGGCAGTAACAGCAGCAGCGGTGGCGGTGTGGGCGTCAGCTTTGGCGTCGGCCAGGGAGGCGCAGGTCTCAGCGTCTTTGCCAATGTCAATGCGGCAAAAGGTCATGAAAAAGGCGACGGTACCGACTGGACCGAAACCACGCTGGACAGCGGGGGTAAGGTGTTGCTGCACAGTGGGCAGGATACATCGCTGACTGGCGCGCAGGTCAGCGGTAACCAGGTAACGGCGGACGTTGGGCGTAACCTGACCGTCACCAGCCTGCAGAACAGCAATAACTACGACTCGAAGCAAAGCAGCGTCAGCGCAGGTGGCAGCTTCACCTTCGGCAGCATGACGGGTTCGGGCTATGTCAACGTTAGCCAGGACAAAATGCACAGCACCTTCGACAGTGTCGCCGAGCAGAGCGGGATATTTGCCGGTGCGGGCGGCTTTGATGTTACGGTCGGCAACCATACTCAACTCAATGGCGGGGCTATTGGCAGCACGGCCACGGCAGATAAAAACAGCCTTGATACCGGTACGCTGGGCTACAGCAATATCACCAACAAAGCGGACTACAAGGTTTCGCACTCCGGCGGTGGCTTCAGCTCCTCCGCGAGCATGGGGGCGCAGGCTGCATTAAATGCAGCCAGTACGCTGATGTCGAGCGTGGGCGGTTCGGGGCATGCACAGGGCACCACCCAGGCGGCAGTTTCAGACGGCACAATCACGGTTCGCAATACGGCGAACCAGCAGCAGGATGTCAGCGGGCTGCAAAGGGATGTGACCCAGGCCAACGACGCCATCAGCCCGATCTTTAACAAAGAGAAGGAGCAGAATCGCCTGCAGGCCGTACAGATGGTCAGCGATATTGGCAATCAAGTGGCGGATATTGTGCGCACCCAGAGCGATATCGATGGTCTGAAAGCGGCGATCGCCAAAACCGGCACGTCGCTTGAGGGGCTGCCGGAGAAAGAGCGCCTGCAAAAACTGGCGGTATTACGCAATACGCCAGAGTACAAAAAGGTGGCCGATAACACCGGTACCGGCAGTGATGTGCAGCGTGCGATCACCGCTGCAACCGCTGCTATCAGCGGGCTGGCGGGCGGCAATATCAATGCGGCGTTGGCGGGGGCTGCGGCACCGTATATCGCCAATGAAATCGGTAAAAACATCACCGACCAGAATACCGCAGCGGGGATTATGGCCCATGCGGTCGTCAATGCTGTGCTGGCGAAAGTGCAGGGTCAGGATGCACTGGTCGGCGCTTCTGGCGCGGTAGTGGGTGAAGCCACGGGCATTTTGCTGGCGAAGCAGGTGTACGGCAAAGATCCTGCCGCGCTGACGGATACCGAAAAACAGACCGTTGCGGCGCTCTCTACGCTGGTGTCCGGGCTGTCTGGCGGATTGATGGGCGGCAACACGGAAACGGCAGCCGCGGCGGCGAAGGTCGGGCAAACAACGGTCGAAAATAATGCCCTGAAAAGAAAAGACGCCACGGAATTATTCAAGCAACTCAATGAATGCAAAGATGACACTTGCCGCAAAGAGGTCACCAAAAAGTATGCGGCAATCTCCAAAGAGCAGGAAGCCAGCGTGGCGAACTGCAAGGGGGCAGAGTGCCGGGAAAAAATTAAGGAGATGCAGGACATCACATCAGACTATGCGGAACGTTCCGAAGAACTGATGAACGCCTGGCATGAAGGACGCCACCTCACGGATGCCGAGTTCCAGGAATTAATGTACTTGCGCAGTACCGGGGCGGATCTGCAAAGGGTCACATTGATGGCCGTGCGTAACGGCGGGTCGGCGCGAGACTTGCTGGATGCCATGGCCGACGCTGCGGGGGCGAACCTGGTTGGCGGTGGCAAACGCGGCCCGTCCAAAGCCACGTCGGGGAAAGAGAGTCAAACTGGCAGTAAAAACATGCCCCCGGAGGAAAGTCCGCAGCCCGAACTGAGCGCTGGTGACTGGAAAGCCGGTAAAGGTGACTACAGCGAAACGCAAAATGGCGTTACCACGGTTGAGCATCCGACAGGTAAATATGATGGTAACGGGCTGCCTTATACGCAGGAGAGTAGTGCCCAGGCCTCAGGAAAAAATAAAGATACGCAAATATGGACTGGCACTAAAAAAAGCGATCCGGTGACCAATGCGTATGAGCACTGGGATAAACACAAATCTGAGTTTCCTGAGTACCAAAACGCAACCCAATATGTGAATGCTACGCATGATTTTGTTACGAGGCCACCTGAGGGAACACTCACGAAAACGCGGCCTAATGGCGACACCTTGTATTACAATCCGGCAAGCAATACTTTTGCCGCTAAAGATGCGAATGGCGTGCCCAGAACCATGTTCAGGCCCGAAAAAGCGATGGAATACTGGAATAAACAATGACAGAAGACGACTTAAATTCATGCCCATGTTGTGGCCACAAAACAATAAGCGAACCTGGATGCTATGAGGTTTGCCCTGTCTGTGACTGGGAGGATGATCCTGTTCAATCATCCGACCCCGCTTTTGCTGGCGGAGCAAATGCATTAAGCCTGGAGGATGCCAGAAGGGAATTTTTGCAGAAATCCAGTTAGCGTTACTACAAGGACGCTGAGGTGGAAAGGATCCCGTCCGGTGCTGCACTTCGCAGCACCGGGCCTGGCATCACCGCGAGAGTGTTTCGACTTTTTCAAACGCCGCGCGCAACGTGTCGGCAGACAACTCAACCGGGAGATAGTGGATCGACTCGACCGGGCGCAGCGTGTGGGCAATCACCTTGTCCAGTTCGGCGCGGTTTGTGATGTCGACATCCAGCGCTGCCAGCGAGGTCGGCAGATGAAAACGCTGATAGGCGTTAATCAATTGCGCCAGCACATCCTCCTGGCCGAGCAGCGCGCTCTGCACCAAAATGCCATACGCCACTTTCGTGCCGTGAAGGAATTTATCCGTTTGCGGCAGCACCGTTAGCCCGTTGTGCACCGCGTGTGCGGCAGCGACGCGGGTATAACGCTCGCCCAGCCCGCCGACCATCCCACCGCCGGCAATAATCGCATCCACCACATCGCGAAACGCCTGTGTCACTTCCCCACGTTGTTGATCGGCCAACGCCTCTTCACTGCGCTCAAGCAACACATCACGGATCGCCAGCGCGCCGTTAATGCCCAGACGCACCGTTAACGGCAGATTTTCCGGTTGTGGCGCCAGTACCACCGCTTCGTACCATTTCGCCAGCGTATCGCCGATGCCTGCCAGCAGGTATTCCGCCGGGGCATTAAGGATAATGCGCGGCTCCACCAGTACCAGGAAGTTGGCGTCGTCGAAAATCTCAAATTGCAGCGCCTGACCGGCATCGTTGTACCACACCGACAACGGTGTCCACGCGGCACAGGTCGCAGCGATAGTCGGAATAGCGACCACCGGTAAAGCGAGACGGCGTGCGACGGCTTTGACGGTATCCAGCAATGCGCCGCCGCCAACACCGATCACCACCGCACGGTCACCGCCGGCCTGCTGCACCAGTTCGCTCACATCACGCTCGCTGCAGTGGCCTTTAAACAGAATGTGTTTTGCCCCCGGTGCGTTAAACCCTTCCGGCAGGAACGCGTTTGCGCCCGCAAACGCGCGCTCACCGTAGATCCAGACCGCGCGGGAGAGCTGCTCTGCGGTGTAGAAGTCGTGCAATCGCGCAAGGCTGCCCGCGTGAGAGTAGTAGTTAGCCGGACCGGCGACGACGCGAATATCTGTGTTGCTCATGAGTGGTGTCCTTGTGCAGAATGCTAACCCGATGTTATGTCTGGACATCCGGATGGCTAATAATATTTCGCTTTATCTTATGCCTTTTCTGTCGTTGCCAGTCAAGCGAGGCTGTGAAAAATTCGTTAAATCAACCTATTAATGGCAGGAATTTCCGCAGCATGAGCAACCACCATCTCGAAATGCGTACCATAAGCCTGGCCTTTGGCGGCTTTAAGGCGTTGTCGCAGGTCGATTTCACGTTGCGTGGCGGTTCTGTGCATGCCTTAACCGGCGCCAATGGTGCGGGGAAATCGACGTTAATGGCGGTGTTGTGCGGCACGCACGATCACTACGAAGGCGAAATCAGCATTAATAACCAGGTCGTGTCGATCCGCTCCCCGCGTGATGCCAAACAGCTCGGTATCCATTTGGTGCAGCAGGAAGTGGATGTAGCACTGATACCCGGCCTCAGTATTGCTGAAAACATCATGCTCGATAAGCTGGCAGACGAGGGGCATCGCTACCGTTGGGGCGCCATCCGCCAGCAGGCGCAGCAGGCACTCGCGCAACTGGATGTGGTCATGGATGTGAAACGCATCATTGATACCTGCACCCTGGCAGAGAAACAACACATTTTGCTGGCCCGCGCGCTCTCCCATCATTGCCGCTTCTTGATCCTCGATGAGCCTACCGCACCGCTCGATCAACATGAAAGTGAGCGCTTATTCACCGTCGTCCGACGCCTGCAGCAACAAGGCATTGGCGTGGTATTTATCTCGCATCGCATTCACGAACTGAAAGCGATTTGCGACACCTTAACCGTACTGCGCGACGGCAAACGGATTGAGTCCGGTCCGATGGACGGGCTGAGCGGCGAACAGATTGTTGAAAAGATGCTCGGGCATGAACTGAGCGATATTTATCCCCCGGCACGCCCGCCACACAGCGATGAGGTGCTGCTCAGCATTGACGGTTTGCACGATGATGGCGTGCTGAAAGATATTTCGCTGCGGCTGCGTAAAGGCGAAATCCTTGGCATTGCCGGGTTAGCCGGTGCCGGAAAAACGGAACTCTGTAAAGCGTTGTTTGGTGCCAGCAAAAGCCGGATAACCCGTGGTGAATTGAACAACCAGCCGTGGCGGCCCCGCGATCCGGCGGATTCAGTGACGCGTGGGCTGGCGCTGGTACCGGAAGAGCGGCGCAAAGAGGGCGTTTTTATCGACGAGCCCATCAGCATGAATTTATCCATCAGCGCAGATAACAGCTTTTCGCGCTGGAGCCTGTTTAGTCACCGCCAGGCCTGGCGCTGGGCGCAGGAAGTGATTGCCCGCGTCGGTGTACGCACCAGTGGGCCGGGGCAAGCGCTGCGCCGCCTCTCGGGCGGGAATCAACAAAAAGTGGCGATTGGTAAATGGCTACGTGGTAACGCCAACGTGCTGATTTTTGACGAGCCGACAAAAGGGGTGGACGTCAAAGCAAAAACCGATCTGTTCCAGCTTATTGATGGCCTGGCGCGGGAAGGCAAGGGTGTGATTTACGCCTCGGGCGAATTTGCCGAACTGGTGGGTTTGTGCGATCGGATTTGTGTGCTGTGGGACGGGCGCATTGTGGCAGAAGTGCCGGGTCTGGATGCCCGCGAAGAGACACTACTTTATTATTCCACCGGAGGAACGGCGCCGTGAGTAAGGCCCTGTCAGTCAATGCGGCGGCCTCGCCGCGCCAGCAGTTTTTTGATTTTTTGTATAAATGGGGCATGTTGCTGACCGTGGTCGCGCTGGTTGCGATTTTCGGTTTATCGTCCGACAACTTCCTCGATCCGTTCAACATCATCAATATTCTGCGCTCGATTGCCATCGTGACGGTGATTGCGATTGGCGTTTCTATTTCGCTGACCATTGGCGGTTTTGATCTCTCTGTCGGTTCAACCGCGTCGCTGGCTAATGCGCTGGTGATTTCGCTGTTTGTCTGGCACGGCTTTGGCACGACCGAAGCCATCATCGTTACCCTGCTGCTTTGTACGCTGGTCGGGCTGTTTAATGCCTTCCTGATCGTTGTGCTGCGCATTCCCGACATGCTGGCAACGCTGGGCAGCCTGTTTGTGATCCAGGGCGTGGCGATGACCTACAGCTACGGCGGCTCCATTACTGAAAATATGGTGTTACCGAGCGGGGAGATGGCGGAAGGAACAATCCCGGCCGTGTTCAGCCTGCTGGGTCAGGTACCCATTATTGTGATCATCATGCTGGTGGTGACCATTGTTGCGCAATTGGGGCTGTCGCTGACCACGCACGGCCGGCGGATGTACGCCATTGGCGGCAACCCGGAAGCGGCGCGGCTGTCTGGCATTCGCACCACGCGCTACAAAGTGGCCGCTTATGTCATCTCGTCACTGCTGGCAGGCGCAGGTGGCATTTTACTGGCGTCGCGCATTGGATCGTCGCAGGTCAACGCCGGGAGCGGTTACCTGATGGATGCCGTGGCAGCAGCGTGGATCGGCTTTTCACTGGCAGGCTCCGGCAAACCTAACGCGCTGGGTACGCTGGTGGGGGCGGTGATCCTCGGCGTGCTGCAAAACGGGCTGGTGATGCTGTCGGTGCCGTATTACGCGATGGACATTATTAAGGGGCTGGTGCTGGCCGGTGCTCTTGCGTTGACTTACTTCCAGCGTCGTTAATTATTCAGGGGAAACAGACATGAAAAAAATTGCACTCTCGCTGTTGGCGCTGGGGTTACTGAGCGCGCTACCGGGCCACGCGGCTACGCCTGCACCGGTGCCGGACGCTATTGCTAATCATAACGGGCCGGTACGTATTGCGCTTATCCGCAACCTCGGTTCCGATGATAACACCACCCAATTTGTCTCTGGCGCGTTGCAGGAAGGGAAGAAGCTGGGCTTTAAAATCAGCACATTCCTCAGCAACGGCGATGACGCGAAATTCCAGGACTTCGTTAACCAGGCGATTAGCCAGAAATATGACGGCATTATTCTCTCGCAGGGGCGCGATCCGTACTCGACCGATCTGATTAAAAAAGCCGTTGCCGCCGGGATTAAAGTGTCGGTGTTCGATACTGCCGTGAACGGTGAAATCCCGGGCGTGACCGTCACCCAGCAGGATGACGCTTCGCTGACCAAACTCTCTTTTGGCGAACTGGTGAAAGACTTCAACGGCAAAGCCAACATTATCAAACTGTGGGTGGCTGGCTTCCCGCCAATGGAGCGCCGCCAGGCCGCGTATGCAGAATTGCTGAAAGCTAACCCAGGTATTAAAGAGCTGGAATCCATTGGTGCCGTCTCTTCCGATGTGCAGGGCGATACGGCTAATAAAGTCGGCGCTGTGCTGGCGAAATACCCGAAAGGCAAAATCGATGCTATCTGGGGCACCTGGGATGCGTTCAGCCAGGGGGCGTATAAGGCGCTGAAAGAGAATGGACGCACCGAGATCAAACTCTACAGCATCGATGTCTCTAACCAGGATCTGCAACTGATGCGCGAAGCCAACAGCCCATGGAAAGTGAGCGTGGCGGTGGATCCGAAACTGATTGGTGCAACCAACGTTCGCCTGATCGCCAACAAGATTGCCGGTGAGCAGACGCCAGCGACGTATGACTTTAAAGCGGCGGCGATCCCGCAGGCGCTGCTGTCCAGCCAGCCTGGTGCGGTAAACGTTGCTTCGCTGGGTAAAATCATTCCGGGCTGGGGCCAGACTGAAGACTTTATCGCGCCGTGGTTCGCCACGCTGGAAGCGAAAAACAAATAATGCACAGGGCGAAACCGCAGGCCACATAGTGGCCTGCGAATCGCTTTGCGTCTGAAGACAGGATGACTCATGACAACTGAACTTCCGCCCCCGGAATACAGCCGCAATATGCGGCTGATCGGTCACAGCGACCAGGGAGGACGCCCGGATGGCGTCCAGTTAATGGTGCATCGCGGCTTCGCGTACATTGGACATATGGTGTCGCAGGGCTTTTCCATTGTTGATGTGCGCGACCCGAAAAACCCTAAAGACGCAGGCTATGTGCCCGCACCGCCAGGCACCTGGAATGTGCACTTGCAGGCGCACGACGATCTGCTGCTGGTGATCAACGCCCGCGATCTGTTCGCCGATGCGCGATTCGCCGACGAAAAAGTCTATTACACCCGCTCGGTGGGTGACACGGTTAGCGATGTGCAGAATAAAGGCTGGAGCGCCGGGTTGCGGGTATTTGATATCTCCACGCCCGATAAGCCACGTGAGATCGGCTTTTTGTCGCTGAGCGGCATTGGCATTCACCGCATCTGGTATGTTGGTGGGCGCTGGGCTTATGTCTCGGCACTGATCGACGGCTTCACGGACTATATTTTTCTGACTATCGATCTGGCCGATCCGCGTAAACCGCAGGTTGCCGGGCGCTGGTGGCTGCCCGGGATGAATCAGGCAGCAGGAGAAACGCCCGCATGGCCGGAAGGCAAACGTTATGCGCTGCATCATGCGATTATCGCAGGTGACACGGCTTACGGTAGCTGGCGCGATGGCGGCCTGACGCTGCTGGATGTGAAAGATCGTACCCAGCCGAAGCTCATAAGCCATCGTAACTGGAGCCCACCGTTTGGGGGCGGCACACATACCGCGTTACCCTTACCTGATCGCGATCTGCTGGTGGTGCTGGATGAAGCGGTGCTCGACCATCAGGAAGATGGCGAGAAACTGATTTGGCTGTTTGATATTCGGGAGCCGTCAAACCCGGTCAGCATTTCAACTTTCCCGCAGCCAGACGAGAGAGATTACGTGGCGAAAGGGGCGCATTTTGGCCCGCATAATCTGCATGAGAACCGCCCTGGCAGCTTTATCAGTTCGACGCTGATTTTTGCAACGTATCAGAATGCAGGGGTGCGCGCTTACGATATTTCCAACCCGTACCGCCCGGTCGAAACCGGGGCTCTGGTACCGGCTGCACCGGCAAAAATGATGGATACCCGACCAGGGCGCCCGCAGGTGATCCAGTCATGTGATGTGTTTGTGGATGCACAGGGCATTATTTACAGCACGGATTACAACGGCGGGCTTTCGATCATTGAATACCTGGGATAGGTGTTGTCGGCCGGTTACCTAACGCGCCATCGGGCGTTCCCCTATGGCGCAGAATAAATTCGTACTACGAATACTGGCGTACCCGTGCAATTAACTCATTGACGTTGTTAATACGTCCGGCAATCACGATCAGCGCTTTGCCCAGTGAAATGGCGTGGCGCAGGCAGGCATGGCGCATGTCTTCATCAGCGATGGTGTCGATATCCGCCACATGAGACAGCCCCACCGTGCGGCGAATTAGCTCGGTGCCGCAGAAGCCAATGGCGTCCACCCAGACTTTTTGCAAAAACGCACCGGCGTAACCCGGTTGCGCCAGGGCGGCATCCCGGGTCTTCTCTGCGGCCAGCGCCAGAAAGCGCGTGGAGAATGTGGTCCACAGCGTCTGGATGTCGCTCAAGCGCTGTTCGCGTGCTGCGGCCGCATCGCGAATACCCAGGTGCCCTGGCAGGCCGCAGTAGTTCAGCAGAAGATTGCCAATGGCGGTGCCGATGTCGAAGCCGATCGGGCCGAAATAACCGAACTCCGCATCGATGGCCTTCAGGCTGCCCTCGGCGACAAAGATCGAGCCACTGTGAATATCGCCGTGCAGCAACGCTTCAGCCTGAGAGAAGAAGCGATGCTTCAGAGACGCGACCGCCAGCTTCAGTTGTGCATCCTCGCGCAGTGCAGCGACATCGGCCTCCAGCGCTCCAGGGTAATTGTTACGCTCGTGGATCTGATAAGGATCGTTAAAGAACAGATCTTCGGTGATCTCACACATCTCCGGATTAATAAACTGCGCGACCCGGGCTTTTTTGCTGTGCGGGTGGAGGTAAAAATCGCTGGTATGAAACAGCGTTTGCGCGAGGTATTCACCGAGTTGCGTTGCAGCCTGCGGATAATAGGTATTGTTGATCAATTCTCCGCGCCAGATTTTATGGTCGGAGAGATCTTCCATCACCATTACCGCCAGCTCGGGGTCGAAGTGGTGAATGTGAACGGTATGCTGCGGGCAATGTTGATAATGCTCAACCAGCGTTTGTGCTTCCAGGCGGGCCCGGTCCAGCGTGAGCGGCCAGGACTCCCCAACGCAGCGCACATAAGGCAGGGCCTGTTTCACAATAATGCGGCTGACGCCCTGACGATCGAAGATTTTAAACACCAGGTTGAGGTTACCGTCGCCCACCTCCTGCGCATCAACCAGTTCGGTCGGATCTGCCAGACCGCCAAATTGTTGGGCGTAAGCCACCGCATCCTGGGCGGTAAAGGTATGGTATTGCGACATTGCCTCGATCCTCTTATTTTGCGAATAAAGCCATTTAGACGTCTATACATCCGGATTTCATCCTGACACAATACGATACAATAACGCAACAGGGATTTAACGATATGCAGTCATTACAGACCACCAGTCTGCGCGTCGCCGAAAATCAATTATTTATTCTCGATCAGCAGGCGTTACCGCAGGAGAAATGCTGGCTGCCGGCCAGTACGGTAGAAGAACTGGTCGGCCACATTCATGCCCTGCGCGTACGCGGCGCACCGCTGATTGGCCTCTCCGCCAGTCTTCTCCTGGCGTTGCTCGCCGAGCAGGGTGCAAACCGAGAGCAACTTGCACAGGCGCTGGAAACGCTGCGCGCCGCCCGCCCGACGGCGGTGAACCTGATGAATAACCTCGACAGAATGCGCCTGGCGCTGGCGCAGGAAGACAGGGTCTCCGCGCTGGCTACCGAGGCGCTGCGGCTTATTGAAGAAGACAAAAAACTCTGTGATGACATTGCCCGTGCCGGTGTGGCGTTGGTGACGCCCGGCAGCCGTTTGCTGACCCATTGCAACACGGGCGGTCTGGCAACGGCGGGCGTGGGAACAGCACTGGGAGTGATTGCGCGCGCGCATCAACAGGGCCGGGTAGCGAATGTCTGGGTCGATGAAACCCGGCCGCTGTTGCAGGGCGGGCGACTGACAGCCTGGGAGTTGGGGGAGCTGGGCGTACCTTACCAGCTGATCACCGATTCGATGGCTGCCAGCCTGATGGCAAAAGGGCAGGTGGATGCGGTGTGGGTCGGGGCGGATCGCATTGCGGCCAACGGGGACGTGGCGAATAAAATCGGCACATATTCCCTGGCGGTACTGGCAAAATTCCACGGCGTACCGTTTTATGTGGCGGCACCGCAAACCACCCTTGATCGGCATTGCCCTCATGGCGACGCCATTCCTATTGAGCAGCGTGCAGCCGCAGAAGTTACTGGCGTTGCAGGCAGTTTTGGCGCAGTTCAGTGGGCACCAGAAACGGCACAGGTCTATAACCCGGCCTTCGACGTCACCCCCGCAGCGCTGATCAGCGGCTGGGTACTCGACAGCGGCGTGGTTACGCCAGCGGATGTGGCGCAGGGAATATTCCAGTAAGTTATGCCCGCGTCGTACCCCGGGGCAGGGCGTGGCTACTGCCCGGGGTTATCTCAGGTGCTTTCTCAGGTTCAGGCCGCCGGGTGCAGTAGCACGACATCGTCGTCTGTTTGTTTTGCCTGGCTCCCCGCAACGCTGCTGCCGTTATTTTCATAGCGCGGCGGGGTGATAACGGGGTAGACATAGCTCCCCACTTCGCTGCACCGCTCCGGGTTTTCTGCCCCGGCATAAAAAAGATAGTACTGGCCCGAATCCGGAAAAAAGGCGAGGTCATCGCCATTGCCAAAGGTGGTACTCCAGAACGGCACGCCAGCTTTGGTATGGTTTTGCTCTTTGCCGGAGGCCACCTGGAAATGGTCGCCCCATTTCATGGTGATCAGGTGATAGTTAAAAAACGATACCGTCAGTGCGCCGCGCGTCGGGCAGATGAGTTTTATGGCATCATCGGCGCGGGCCGTAGAGATTGCGCTGAGCAGCAGTAACAGCAGGGAAAATTTCATCGACAGGCTTCCGGAAAAATCAGGCAAAACACGAGAATAATCAATCGCGCCGGTGAACACTCGTAACAAACTATGTCAGAGAAACATAAAGCGAATCAGGATGTTAAGCAGAAGGGCAGACAAGAGTTTTCTGCTTTCTGTATATGTTTTGTTTAGCTTAACATGATAATAATTATCAAAATCATTCATGTCTTTCTGCGCAGGGTTGTTTATGCCAGCAAAATCCATCGTCAGGTTCGTTCTCTCCGCTTTTTTCGCCGTGCCTTTACTCGCTCATGCGACGCAATATCCCATTACCGTGACCGACTTTGCCGGCCGTAACGTCACCGTTGAACACGAACCTCAGCGCATTATTTTGCAGGACGGCCGCGACATCATGGCGATGGCGCTACTGGATCGCGATAACCCATTTAAACGGCTGGTAGCCTGGAACAATCTGGCGAAAAAACAGGACATTGCCACCTGGCAGATGCTGAAAACCCGCTGGCCCGAATCGACCACAGTGATGGATATGGGCTTTAGCGATAAAGGCAACGTAGACCTGGAAAGTGTGCTGGCGAAACAACCGGATCTGATGGTTGCGCAGCTGCGCGCCAAACCAGCGCTGATCGAAAGCGGCGTGCTGGGTAAGCTCACCGCGCTGAACATCCCGGTGATATTTATCGATTATGAAGTCGATCCGGCGAAAGACACGGCCGACAGTATCGATTTGCTAGGAAAAGTGGTGAACCGCGAGAGTAATGCGACGGCGTACTCCAGCTGGTATCGTCAGCAATTACATCACATTGAGCAGAAAACGGCCGCTATCCGCCCGCAACCGAAAGTGTTTGTTGAAGCGCTGGCCGGAAATGCAGATAGCTGCTGTTTCACTCACGGCCACAGCGGCTGGGGCGGGCTGGTTGAAGCTGTCGGCGCAAAGAATATCGGCTCCGATCTGCTGCCAGGCGCCAGCGGTTTTGTTGCGCTGGAGAAGCTGATTAGCGTCAATCCGGATGTCTATATTATGACCGGCTCGAAGCGCGGCAATAGCCAGGTGCTGCCGCTGGGGCTGGATGTGTCACCGCAAGAGGTGAACGCACAGGCGCAAGTATTGCTGCAACGTACCGGTATCCGTCAGATCCCGGCGGTCGCGGCGAAACATGTTTATGGCGTTTATCACCATTTCTACAACCATCCCTACAATATTGTCGGCATGGAATACCTGGCGAAAGATATTTACCCCCAGGCGTTTGCGGCTCTGAACCCGGATGAGACGTACCATTACATCATCAAAAACTTCACCAAACTGCCGGACAACCACTTTGTGTACAGCTGGCAGCAGGGCGAATAGACGTAATGAGTACTGCAATTGAGTCACATGAGCAGGGAACTGATGCACCGGCAGACAGCCTGATGCACCGTTACCGTGGGATTATCCGCAAACGCATCAGCCTGCTGGTCGTGCTGGTGGTGTTGATTATGGCGTCGATGCTGCTGGATTTTACTCTTGGGCCGTCCGGTCTGCCGCTGGATGTGCTGTGGCAAACGCTGGTCGATCCCACCAGTGTGAATGCCGGCACACAAGTGATTGTCTGGGATATCCGCCTGCCGTATGCGTTAATGGCGATCATTGTTGGCCTGACGCTGGGGCTGGCAGGCGCAGAGATGCAGACCATCCTTAATAACCCGCTGGCCAGTCCGTTTACGCTTGGTGTCTCCTCTGCCGCGGCGTTTGGCGCTGCGCTGGCGATTGTGCTCGGCATTGGTATTCCGGGCATCCCGGCGCAATGGTTTATTTCGGCCAATGCCTTTTTCTTTGCGCTACTGGCGGCGTTGTTGCTGGATGGCATCACCCGCTGGACACAGGTTGCGACCTCCGGCGTAGTGTTGTTTGGTATTGCGCTGGTGTTCACCTTTAACGCTCTGGTGTCGATGCTGCAATTTATCGCCAATGAAGATACGTTGCAGGGACTGGTGTTCTGGACCATGTGCAGCATTGCCCGCGCCTCGTGGGAGAAACTGGGTATTCTGCTGCTGGCGCTGGCGATCATCGTCCCGTTTTCCATGCTCAGTTCATGGAAGCTGACCTCGCTGCGTTTAGGCGAAGATCGCGCTATTAGCTTTGGTATCAATGTCCGCCGTTTGCGGCTGGCGACCCTTTTACGCATCAGCATTTTGTCGGCGTTGTCGGTGGCGTTTGTGGGGCCAATTGGTTTTATCGGCCTGGTGGCACCGCACATTGCGCGCCTGATGTTTGGCGAAGATCACCGCTTTTATCTGCCCGCCAGCGCATTGTTGGGCGCACTGGTGCTGTCGTTGGCCTCTATTGTTTCCAAAAACCTGATCTCCGGCGTCATTATCCCGGTGGGCATTGTCACCTCACTGGTGGGAGTGCCGTTCTTTATCACCATTATTGTGCGCCACCGGGGGAGTGTATGAATCAGCAAAGCGGCCTGACGCTGCGCGGTTTTGCCGCCGGTTACCACAAACGGCACATTATCAAGGATCTCTCCATTCCGCTGTTACCGCGCGGCAAGGTGACTATTCTGCTGGGGCCAAACGGCAGCGGTAAATCCACCCTGCTGCGCGCAATGGCCGGGCTGAATACCGCGCAGGGTGAGCTGCTGCTGGATGGCAGCGATCTGCTGAGTCAGCCGTTTGCGAAGCGGGCAGAGCAGGTGGTTTATCTGCCCCAGTCCTTGCCTGCGGGGGTGCATTTGCATGTGCTCGAGTCGATCATTGTGGCGCAACGCGCTTCCGGTGGGCTGCACAGCGCGGCGAAACAGGCGGAGGTAATGGGGCTGCTGCGTCAGCTTGGCATTGAGCATCTGGCACTGCATTTTCTTGACCAGCTCTCCGGCGGGCAGAAACAGCTGGTTGGGCTGGCGCAGTCGCTGATCCGTCAGCCATCGTTACTGTTGCTGGATGAGCCGTTAAGCGCGCTGGATTTGAACTACCAGTTCCACGTCATGGATTTGGTGAAACGCGAAACGCAACGCCGCAATATCGTCACTGTGGTGGTGGTTCATGATATCAATATCGCGCTGCGCCACGGCGATCATGTCCTGATCCTGAAAAACGGCGCGCTGGTCGCCAATGGTGAGCCGGATGAGGTGATCACACCGCCCACGCTGGCGCAGGTCTATGGTGTGCGCGGGCGCGTTGAGCCGTGCTCGCAGGGGATGAAACAGGTCATTATCGACGGTTTAACCCGGCAGGCGAGCTAGCGCATACGCACCATCCACTGCTGGTGCTCCTCATTAAGCGTCCCGGCCGCCATTTCCAAAAATGCCGTCACCGCCGCCGGGCGATGTTTACTGCCCGGCGCCTGAATTTGCAGCGTGCGCTGGCTCAGCGAAGTATTATTGATGGTTTTCAGCGTCATCCCCTCGCGCCCGGCGCGCCACAACACACTAAAGTGACTGCACACGGTAATGGCGTGCGGCGTATGGCGGGTAAAGTCATACAGCGCGGAGAAGTTATTACTGCTGAAGGCCGGTTCGAGAAACGTGCCCGCCATGCGGCACGAGAGATCGAACAGCTGGCGGAGCGTGGTTCCGGTTTCCGGCAGCACCAGCGGATAGTGGTGTAAATCGCTAATAGCAACGCTCTGCTGTTGCACCAGCGGATGGGCGGAGTCCAGTAACAGCAATACCGGCGCAGGCCATGCGGCAATGATCTCCACTTCCCGTTCCGGCGCGAGGCTAAACTGGAAGGCAACATCGCATTCGCTGCGGCGGATCCACTCCGCCACCTGCATTGCGCTACCCACCTGTAAATCGAAACTCACCCCCGGATGGCGCAGACGAAAGCGTGCCAGCAGGCCAGGCAGCAGATCAAAGGCCATACCGTCGGTGCAGACGATACGCACCAGCGCTTTACGTACTGCTTTTAACCCTTGAATTTCCGCCAGGGCGTATTCCATATCACGCATGCTTTTGCGCACATGATGAGCAAGAATTTGCCCGGCATCGGTGAGCACCATACCGCGCGCGTGGCGTTCGAACAGCGTCACGCCAAGCCGCGACTCCAGTTTTTGGATCTGTCGACTGATGGCGGAACCCGCCACAAACAGTTGTTCGCTGGCCGTGCTAAGCGAGCCGGATGTCGCCACCGCCAGGAAGTAACGCAGTTCATTGGTCAGCATGGGGGGTCCTGTGCATTGCCCTGAGATTGTGCAGTTTACCCTTATCAAAAAGGCAACGCCTAGTTGCAATTATTATTATTGTGGCAAGGCTCTGTTCTGGTTTAGAACAAAAAGACAACAACAGATATTTGCGCCACAGGCAGCAAATTGAACAGGGTAAACACTATGGCAACACAACAACTTATCGCCCAGGCGCTGGCGTGGTTCGACAGCGGCCATTTCAAAAACATGCTCGCCAGCAGGGTGGCGATTGCCAGCGAAAGTCAGCGCAGCGATCGTGACGATCAACTCCTGCGTTACTACCACGAAGCCTTTATTCCTGCCTTCCGGGAGATGGGTTTTCGTACCGAAATCATCGCCAACCCGGTAAATGCCGCTCGCCCTTTTTTGCTCGCCAGTTACGAGGAAGATCCTGCTTTGCCGACCGTGATGTGTTACGGGCATGGCGATGTGGTGTTTGGCGATGATGCCCGCTGGGGGGAGGGGTTATCGCCATGGACGCTGGTTGAGCGCGACGGCAACTGGTATGGACGCGGCACCGCAGACAATAAAGGTCAGCACTCGGTGAATCTTGCGGCGCTGGCACAGGTTTACCACGCCCGCAATGGGCGCTTAGGTTTCAACTGTGTCTGGCTGTGCGAAATGGGCGAAGAGATGAGTTCGCCAGGACTGGCGGAAGTCTGCCAGCAACTGAAACCCCGGCTGAAAGCCGATCTGTTTATCGCCTCCGATGGCCCGCGTCTGAGCGCGGATCGCCCGACACTGTTTCTCGGCTCGCGTGGTTGTGTGAATTTCCGCCTGACCATTCACGCACGTGATAAAGATTACCACTCCGGCAACTGGGGCGGCCTGCTCAGTAACCCAGGCACGCAGCTGGCAAACGCCATTGCCAGCCTGGTGGATGGCAAAGGCGAAATCCGCATTCCGGCCCTTAAGCCGCCTGCGCTGACACCTGCGCTGAAAACAATTCTGGCGGATATCACCCCGGCGCGCGGTCAACATGACCCCGCTACCGATCCGCAGTGGGGCGAGCCGGGCTTATCTGCCGCCGAAAAGTTGTTTGGCTGGAATACGCTGGAAGTGCTGTCGTTTCTCACGGGTAACCCGGCTCAGCCGATGAATGCCATACCTGGCCAGGCCACTGCCGTGTGCCAGTTGCGTTTTGTGGTCGGCACGGAGTGGTCGCAGTTACAACAGGCGCTGCGTGCCCACCTGGATGCGCACGGTTTCCCGATGGTGACAGTCAGCGAGGTGCGGGGTACGCCGGCAACGCGCTTCGATCCTACCGATCCGCTGGTGCACTGGGCGCTGGACGTGATGGCGCAGTCCAGCGAAAACAAACCGGCGCTATTGCCGAACCTCGGCGGCTCGCTGCCGAATGATGTTTTTGCCGGAATTTTAGGCCTGCCAACGCTGTGGGTGCCGCACTCCTATCCGGCCTGCGGCCAGCATGCGCCGGATGAGCACTTACCGGTGGCGATTGCCCGCGAAGGGCTGGCGATCATGACCCGGCTGTTCTGGGACCTGGGCGAGCAGGGGCAGGATCTGCTGGTTCGCCATCACCAGCATCAGAGCGGAGGTGAACAATGAGTACCCTCACGCGGGACATCGAAGACAGCGGCGTACGCCCGAGCTTATACAAGACGCTGTTTGCCACCTGTGTTGGGAATGCGCTGGAGTGGTTTGATATTGCGGTGTATGGCTTTTTCGCCAGCTATATCGCCCAGGCATTTTTCCCGACGGCCAACCCGACGGTGTCGCTCCTGCTGGCTTTTGGCAGCTTTGGCGTGGCGTTTCTCATCCGTCCGCTGGGCGCGGTGGTGCTGGGAGCCTACGCCGACAAACATGGCCGCAAGGCGTCGCTGTTGCTCTCCATTAATTTAATGATGCTGGGTGGGGCGATCATCACCTTTATGCCAGGGTATGCAACGCTGGGCGTAGCCGCACCGTTGCTTATTCTGGGGGCGCGGCTGATTCAGGGCTTCTCTGCGGGCGGCGAATTCGGCAGTTCGACGGCATTTCTGGTGGAGCACTTTCCGGAGCGGAAAGCCTTTATCGCCAGCTGGCAGTTCGCTACTCAGGGAGCCAGCACGCTGATGGCGTCTGCGTTTGGCCTGGGGCTGGCGCAGTGGCTGACGCCGGAGCAGC
Organism: Kosakonia sp.; assembly: GCF_032052965.1. GTDB lineage: Bacteria > Pseudomonadota > Gammaproteobacteria > Enterobacterales > Enterobacteriaceae > Kosakonia. Next base: position 86,467 of record NZ_DAMBVN010000016.1, on the reverse strand, counting down.
TCTCCGACTGGGGCTGGCGCATTCCGTTCGCCTTTGGTCTGGTGATTGGCCCGGTAGGAATGTGGATCCGTCGCCATGTGCATGAGCCAGCGGCGTATGCCGAAGCCGAGAAACCGCGCCATCCGGTGAAGTTATTGCTGGGATCGCAAAAGCGGCTGGTGGGGCTGGCAATTGGGCTGATGATTGTCTCAACGGCGATCAACTATATGCTCAACTATGTGCCAACCTGGGCGACGAAAAATCTGGGGCTGCCGCCGTCTTCCGCCTACAGCGCGACGCTGCTCGCCGGCGTGATCCTCACCGTGGTGACGCCAATAGGCGGTTTGCTGGCAGAGCGCGTTGGCCGGGTTCGGTTATTGTGGGTGGCGTTGGTGTTGATGGCCTTTACCTTGTTGCCCGCATTCTGGCTGACCAGCCTGAACGTGACGCCACTGTCGCTGGCTCTGCTGGTAGGCTGGATGGCGTTACTGAAATCGATCTACTTTTCCACCATTCCGTCGTTAATGGCAGATATCTTCCCGGTGTCGACCCGCGCCAGCGGTATGTCGATCAGCTATAACGTCGCGGTCACCGTATTTGGCGGTTTTGCGCCGTTTATCTGTACGCTGCTGATCAGCGCGACCGGTAGCCACTTTGCCCCGGGCTTATATCTGATGGTGACTGTGTTCCTCAGCGTAATTGCGCTGTGGCAAACGCAAAAACAGCACCGCTAAAGGTTTCCCCCACGGTTTAGGTGGGGGAGATTTACCCGCGCTGATTGGGGTTCTGGGCATAATAGTGCAGCACCTGCTGATAAGGGGCCGTACGCGGATCGGGATGTTGCGCGACCGCCGTCAGAAGCAGGCTGACTGCACATTCATATTCGCCCAGGTTATACAGGCACAGTGCGTAAAACGGTCTGACTTCCGTCGCCTGTGGCCAGTCGATCATGATCGCTTCAAACAGTGCTTTCGCTTGCTGATACTTACCCAGGCAGCGCAGGGTGCAGGCAAGACCAAACTGCGCCTCAAACCTGTCGTCATCGTTCTCCAGGCCGGCTTCCAGCGCCGCAAGATAGTGCTGTTCTGCTTCCTGCTCTTTACCTTCGTTATCGTAAGACCAGGCCATATTCAACAATGCGCGGGCGCGCAGTTCCGGCACTTGCGTCAGCGCCTGCAACTGCTGGCGACTTTGTTGATGCTCGCCCTGTTGGCGCAGGGCAATGGCGTCGTATAACCTGTTGTCCATTTGAATGTAACCTTTTGATTATTTTTATACGTTATTGAGCTAAAGCGCGGCAGCAGTAAAGCTAGCGGGCGCTCAGCCGCCAGATCGTGTTGCTGGCATCGTCGGCGATCAATACGCCGCCTTGTTTATCCATCGCCAGACCCACCGGCAGCCCGCGCACCTGTTTTTGATCGTCGGTAAGAAAACCCGTGACCACCGGTAACGGCTGACCAACCGGCCTGCCGTTTTCGAATTTCACCCACACCACCTGATATCCGTTCAAGGGTTTGCGGTTCCAGCTACCGTGTTCACTAATAAAGGCCCCACCACGGTATTGCGGCATATCATCGCCGGTATAGAACAGCAACCCCAGCGGTGCGACATGTGAACTGAGCGCATAATCGGGTTTGATCGCCTGTTTGACCAGGTCCGGGCGTGGGGGCTTAACCCGTTCATCCACGTGTTGACCAAAGTAGCTGTAAGGCCAGCCGTAAAAGCCAAGCTCTTTTACCGAGGTCAGATAATCTGGCACCAGATCGGAGCCAATTTCATCGCGTTCGTTAACCACCGCCCATAATGCGCCGGTTTGCGGTTCCCATTGCAACCCGGTGGGATTTCGCAGCCCGCTGGCATAGATACGGCTGGCACCCGTGGCGGCATCCACTTCCAGTACCGCCGCCCGGCGATACTCCGCACCGATTCCATTTTCCGTAATATTACTGTTGGAGCCGACGCCCACATACAGTTTGCTGCCATCCGGACTGGCAAGCAGCGATTTGGTCCAGTGATGGTTGATCGGGCCGCCGGGCAATTCTGTGACCGTCTCGCCAGGCGTAGTTATGCGGGTTTCCCCCTCCTGATAGGGAAACCTGACCAGACTGTCGGCGTTTGCCACCCATAGGGTATTGCCTGTCAACTGAATACCAAACGGCGAATGCAGGTTTTCAATATAGGTGTGCTTTTGCCATTTGCCGTCGACATGACGTAACAGGGTGATTCTATTGCCGCCCGGTCCCCCTTTACCAGAAGCCTGTTGAACCAGGCTCATGATCAGCTGCTTGGGGCGTGTCGTCGGCTTTGCCGGGCCATTTGCCTCTGCCACCAGGATGTCGTTATTGGGTAAGACATACAGCTGGCGTGGGTGCAGCAAGCCGTCGGCGACCTTCTCAATTTTCATTCCCTGCGGGACTTTCGGCATCTCGCCATTTTTCCACGGCACACCTTCCGGCACCTGCATGGGCGGTAACAAAAAATTCTGTGCGGAGGGCAGTTCAGGATCCGGGCCAACCTGTTTTACCGGATCGATATTGGCTCCCTGATCGCACCCGAAAAGAAGCGTCGTCATGAGCGCGGTGAGCAGTGTGTTGCGACAGTTTTTCATGGCCTTCCCCTTAGCTGACGCGAGAGCGCAGCGCGAGTTGAACATTCGCAATCAGCAGCAGAGCCACGACGACCGTCGACAGCACCACCCCCAGCGGCACAACGGCATAAGCATCGCGGCTGTGCACAAAGGCGTTAACAATAGCCAGCACGATGGCGCACAGCGACAACCAGAAATGGGTTTTCACCCCGGGTTCCGCCGCGGTTCGTTGGGTAAACCAGACCTGCACCAGATTGATGAGCCGGGGGAGGATGGCAATAATCAGTCCGATAGCGATAAGCCAGCTTGCTGCGTCGGTCCACATGATCTGAACGGTTTTCAGATAGAGAATGTCGAAAATCCAGGCGGCAACGAAAAAGCCGATCGGCAGCGGATTGAGCAGTTCATAGAGCGCAAGTGCCACGCGCGAAGGTCCGGAGGTGTTTTGCATAAGCCTTTCCTGTTGGGATGGGCAAATCATCAGGCGGTGACCGTAAGGCGCGCCACAAAATGTGCTTGTTAAAGGGTAGTCAAAGAATGGTGGGACAACAGAAAAGGACGTCGAAGCCCTGAGTGGCTTCGACGTCAGCAGATTAATTGCGATAAGTGATTTTTAACTTGCCGATAAGTTCGATGATTTTGGCTTTTGCGTTGGCCGGCGTGTCGGCCTGAACGATGAAATAGCCCAGTCGATCGTCAGAGCTTTTTGGTACCACCACATTATCGCCAGGACGAACGCTGATTGCCGAACGCAGCACTGCATGATCGTGCTGCACGCTGGCGAGGTTCTCTATCGACTCCAGCACGCCATCGCGATCCGCACAGATATACCCCACAGCGCAACTCATCGGGTTTTCTACCGTGAAGTCCACCGGCAATTTCAGCGCATTCAGCACCGCCTGGCGGAAAATATTGATGCGGTAAGCGCCTGGGATCAGGTCTGAGGTGATGTTATCGCCGCCGGGACGGCCGTTGACCTCTACAATGCGCGGGCCGGTTTTGGTGTATTTCACCTCCACGTGCGCCGGGCCGTTGGTGAAGCCAATCGCCTGCAATGCCTGACGAGCGACCTCAATGATCTGCGGTTTTTTATCTTCAAGGATCGAGGTGGGGAAAATATGGAACATTTCGACAAAGTAAGGCAGCGGGGAGGTGACTTTTTCCGTCACTTCGGCGAACACCACCTCATTGTGGTTTAAGAAGATCTCGACGCTAAACTCCGGCCCTTCAAGATACTCTTCCACCAGGTACTCTTTACGGACGCTGAAGCCCATATAGCTGGTGGTAAAGTTCTCCAGCACGTTGAATGCGTCACGCAGTTGCTGCACATCGTTAATAAAAAAGACGTTCTGGCTGCTGGCGGTGTTGGTCGGTTTGAGCACCACCGGGTAACCAATGGTGGAGGCCGCATCTTCGGCTTCGCCACGGGTATGGACAATTTTGAACTGTGCGCTGGGCACGCCGCGCTCGCTGTAGCGAATGCGGGCGAGGTCTTTGTTGCGCGCCAGGGTTGCGGTTTCGTGGCTGATGCAGGGAATATTTAAACGCTGCGCCGCCTCGGCGGTGGTGGCCATGGCGTAATCTGTGGCCGAAATCATCGCATCCACATGCTGATATTTGCTGTTGTGGATGGCGTGGTAGATAGAATCCGCGTCGCGAATATCGCAGACCAGTAAATCGTCGTATTCGCCTTCGTAACCATAGAGCTGTGGATTGTCTTTCGCTGAAACCAGCACCACAACGTAAAAACCCTGTTTGTGTGCTTCGCGTGCAAAACTGACGCCGAAGAAACTCGGCTCGACCAAAAAGATGACCTTTTTATCTGACATAGTCGTTACCCCTGTAAATTTTCAGGATGCTTTTTTGAGAGCAACAGTTGATTAAGAACAAACATGACGAATCCCGCCCCCATCATCAGCGCCATGATGACAATGCCAATCATGGCGCCATGCTGATCGAGGTAGGACCCAATAAACAGTGAGAACAGGCACTGGCAGATCAGCGAAATCCCGATCCACACCGCCATCGAACGCCCCATGTAATCCTTCGGCACGGTGTGCATCAGCAGGGAGTTCATTAAAATTCGCAGCGACGAGTTGCACAGACCCAGCAGCAGGCTGCACAGATATAAGTTAAAGACGATGCTGTTCTGGCTGAGGAACAGCAAATTGATGCAGGCAAGAACAAAGAACCCGGCAATCAGTTTACGGGCATCCAGTTTCATCGCCAGCGACGACATCAGAATGCCGGACAACAGCCCACCAATGCCGTAAGACATGTCAGCAAAGCCAAAGGTCACGCTATCGCGTTGCAGGGTGTTATTGACATAGTCTGGTAGCACCACGTTAAAGATCATGGTGACAATCAGCGGCACGATCGATACAACGCCAAGCACAAAAATCCCTTTGTTCTCGAAGAGAAACGCCCAGCCGCGGCGTAGCATCAGGGTGTAATTCTCACCGGTAGTCTCACGTGTGACAGACTGGTATTTGATCAGGTTGATGACAATGGCGCTGAAAACGAACATCAGCGCATTAACCAGCAGAATGGCGTTGAAACTGAAGTATTTATAAATAAACCCGGATGCCGCCGCTGCAAGAAACATCCCCACTTGCAGGCTGATCTCCAGCAGGGAGTTGCCGGTGACGTATTTTTTTTCTTCGAGAATTTCCTGAAGGAAACTGCGCGAGGCCGACATATACACCGTCCAGCCGACGCCATTAATAATGGCGAACGCGTAGAGGTAGTACATATTGAAATCGAAATTCGCCAGCACCACGAACAGCAACAACAAAAAGACGGCGCGGATCGCGTGGGTGAAAAAGATCACCGTTTTTCGGTTGTACTTGTCGGTGATCACGCCGGAAAACAGCGATGCGACAAAACCAGCGATGACGTTAACCGCCAACAGGATCCCTACGTACTGGTTCGACCCGGTTTTCATCAGCACAAACCAGTTGGCCCCGATGGTCGCCATGCCGACGCCAAACCCTGACACGATGTCAGAGAGAAAAAACGATCGGAATCGCGGATCTTTGAGAATGGCAAAGCTCGTGCTCATATATGCTCCTTGGCATAAACAGTGTCTTTTATCGTGGTGAGTAACCTTTCCAGCGAGAAATTCAGGCCAGCCAGCACCTCATCCTGCGTGCCGCCATACTGTGGCCATTCATCATTAGGGGTGTAAGCCACCACCCGTTTGTGCGGCAGGCTCAGCGCCAGTTCCGCGGCCACGCTGCCGGCACGACGGTGCTCTTCCACCACGATAAGCACGCCGGGGAGTTGGGCAATTTCCGGCATAATTTGCTGCAACGACGCGTTGTCGACGTAGCACAAGTGCAGGTGATTGACCTCACCCAACGTTTTTTTGGCAGCCACGCAGAGTTGCGTGGCTTTTTCACCCACTGACACCAGCGTGACAGGGCGGCTGGGGTGGTAATCCTGTTCCATGATCAGCGTGTCGAACGCGCTGCTGCGTTCAAGATCGGGGTAGCTGTCGTTACGCCCCAGGCGGATATAGCACGGAGCATTCCCCTGAGCGGCTTCGCGCACGACCAGCCGGGTTTCGGCTTCGCCGTAAGGGCAGGCGATGCGGATCCCCGGAAACAGCCTGACCGCGCCAACATCCTCCAGGCTGTGGTGAGTGGTGCCAAACCAGCCGCCGGACACGCCGCCGTAAGCGCCAATCACCGTGATTGGCTGGTTCATGTACCCCAGCGAGAGTTTGAGCGCTTCGGCACAGCGCAGCGCTGCGAACGGCGCAAAGGTAGTGAAAAACGGTTTGAACCCTGCGGCGGCAAGCCCGGTACACATATCTATCGCCGCCATTTCCGCAATGCCGATATTGTAAAAACGCGCCGGGAAACGCTGCTGAAAAGGGGGATTGCGTCCGCCAAGATCCGCCTCCAGACAGAGGATCTTCGCGTCGTTTTCGGCACATTTCACCAGTTCATCTTTGCACGCCTCTCTACCTGACAGCATCGGTGAGCCTCCTTTTCCATTTGATCGCCTGGTGAAGTTTCAGTTTTGCGTAGTGACAGGATGGGTTGCCTTCCAGCTCTGCAACCCCTTTGCCTTTGACCGTGTTGGCGATGATCACCAGCCCCCGGTTCTGGCGGGCGGAAAAGGCCTGCTCCAGCTGCGCGAAGTCATGACCGTCAATTTCAACCACATCCATCCGGTAGGAAGCAAAACGCGCTTTCATATCGGCAAGGGGCGAAATATCCCGCACGTAACCGTCGTTCTGCGCGCCGTTGTTATCAATCACATAAATAAAGTTGCTGATTTCCTGCGCGCTGAGCACCTGCAACACCTCCCAGCACAACCCTTCCTGCAATTCGCCATCGCCGCCAATGGCCACTGCAATGCCGTTACGCTTCAACTGGCGCTGTGCCAGCGCCCAGCCGGCGGCATAACCGATGCCATGACCGAGGCTGCCCGTGGAAAAGCGAACATGCGGAATTTTGTGGTTCGGGTGCCCGGTGAATAACGAATCGCTGCGACCATAGCTTTCCGCGGGATTATTTTCGCTGTAACCCAGCACATACAGTGCGCTGTAGAGCGCAGCAGCGGCGTGGCCTTTGCTCAACACCACGCAGTGATGCTCATCGGCCTGATAGCGGTTCAGGGCATAGAGCAGAATGTCGATCACCGACAACGAGCCGCCAATGTGGCAGCCCACATCGCTGGCGGCGATATCAATGATCACACCGCGCGCCTGCGCGGCGAGGATCGGTAATTCATCCAGCGAGGCCATTGCTCTCCCCCTGATTCAGTCGCATCCAGTTGATGACGGTTTCCTGCAAAATGCGCCGCGACAGCAACACATCGTTGGTGTAGTTCACTTCCTTGTCGGTATGGTCGAGCGCGGAATCGCCCGGGCCATAGGCAATAAACGGCACATTGCGCCAGGTGGTGGCCAGCGTGTTCATATCGCAGGTGCCTTTTTTCACCACCGGGCGCGGCGTGGTGTCCGTTAGCACGTGGTTGAAGGCCTGGGTGAGCGCGCGGTAGAGCGGGTTGGTACGTGAGGATTTGTAGCCTGGCGTACTGCGCAGGATCTCCACGCTCAGCCCTTCGCTGTTGAGGGCGAGCAGCGACTCGATATAGCCAGGACGCGCCTCTGGTGAGACGCGGAAGTTAATGGTGAGCTGCGACTCCTCGTAAGAAAGCGCATGGCGATGGGTAATGCCGATAATGTTCGAAATGTTGTTGCTATCGAAGTCGTTCATCACCGCGCGCAGCGCGCCAGCGGCCTCGTACACATGCTCGATGGAGGTCTTAGCATCGCGGGCGGCAGTGTGCTCCATGCCTTTGCGCGCCGTGATGGTGATTTTCAGCAGGCCATAGTAGCCAATGGCAACGTGCATCACGCCGCTCGGCTCGCCGATGATCACCGCATTGGCCGGGTAGTTGTCGCGCACGTAAAACGCCCCCTTTGACGAGGAGACTTCTTCTTCCGTGGCACCCACAACCAGCAAACGTGCGTGGGGAGGCACGTCTACCTGCTGCAACACTTCTATGAAGTTAGCGAGACACCCTTTGGCATCAACACTGCCGCGACCGCTGACAAAGTCTGCACCCGCATCGCTACGCCATAGTCCCGGCACCGTATCCAGATGCCCCAGCATCAGCAAGGTGTTCGGCCCGTTGCCTTTACTCAGCACCAGGTTGCCCGCCGGATCGATTTGCGCGTCGATACCGGTCCCCGCCAGACGCTGGGAGAGAAAGTTCGCCAGTACCGACTCGTCGCCGGAAATTGACGAGATATTGACCATCATATTGAGCAGGCGCATTGGTTCGCTGACACCGGTGCCGCGCCAGAACCAGGTTGCGGCGCTGGAGAGAGAGTGCGGGCCGTTAATGGCGATATCGCACACGCCGTGTTGCAAGGCGAGCCGACAGGCGCGCACTTTTTGCTTCATTCGCCCGCCAACGGCCACCTCATCGTCAGCATAAATGTCGGAAAGGGTACTGCCGGGATCGTTAACGTCGCGCAGGATGCCCGCCGTGCTGGTGACAAAACGCAAATGGTTGGCTTTTAACGCGACGGCCAGGTGTGCAGCCAGCATATCGGCATCGATATTGATGTACTGCCGGGCATGGCTTTCCCAGATGGGCGGCGAGAGAAACACAATGTTATAGCTCTCCAGCAGGGCATGCAGGACAGCGGTTTTCGCCTCGCTAAAGGTGCCGTAGAGCGAGTCGCGAACAATGCGGCTGCGCCCCTCTTCGGTGATTTTCAGCGGCTTGCCCATCGCCCCGGTCACCAGCTGATTGTCGCCAGCGACCTGATAATAGGCTGAGAAGCCCAGTGACTGCGCCGCGAGGTTAACCAGGTTGCCAATGCGGTCGTTGTAAGCTTTGAGGATCACGTTCATATGATCGGGGCTGCAATAGCGCACCCGATCGCCATTAGCCAGCGGCAGGTAAGCCACCTCGATACCCTGCTGGCGATATTCCCGCTCGATTGCCTCTGCGCCGCCGCACACCACCAGAACCTTGCCGCCTGCGCGGCTGATCTCCATTACTTCGCGGAAAAAACCGCTACCGCTGTATAAGGTGCTGCTTCCTGCTTTGATGACGTAGAGATTATCCATTATGGCCACCCGGCTTCGTTGAGATGATCCAGTCCGGCGAACGACTCCAGGCCGAGCCAGATATTGGCGGCCTGCACTGCCTGGCCTGCCGCGCCTTTGATCAGGTTGTCCAGTGAGCACAGACTCAGGCACTTATCGCCCTCCACCACGGTGGATACTTCGGCATGATTGGTGCCGCAGACGGTTTTCAGCATCGGCACCTGGCCATTTTTCAGGTAGTGCACAAACGGCGTGTGCTGATAGTGCGAGAAAAATGCCTGGCGCACATCCACCGCTGTGCAGCCCGGTTTGAGCGTGCTGTAGGCACTGACGTAAATCCCTCTGGCGGTGTCGAGACTGAACGCAGCAAAGGTGATATTGAGCGGGTCGGCGGTCAGTTGCTGTAGCTTTGCCACTTCCGGCGCATGACGATGATTAAAAGCTTTATGCAGCCGAAAATTATGCGAACGTTCCGCATGGGTTTCGCTGCTCTTTTTCCCCGCGCCGCTGGAACCGGTTTTCGCATCGACGACAATATTGCCTGCAATCAGTTGGTTATTAACCAGCGGCCACAATGCGTACAACGATGCCACCGCCATACAGCCGGGCAGATTGATAAGCGTTGCCGCCGGATCGGGGGGGGTGAATTCCGGCACAAAATACTGGCACACCGTCTGCGCCGGAAGGCTACCTGGCGTGGCGGGATAATGGATTTCGTTGATCGTCTGCTCGGTGAAACGGTAGTCGCCGCTGACATTAAACAGACGCGAGCAATGCTCGCTGACCAGCGAGATCATCTGCGGCAGCATGCCGTTCGGCAGACAGGAGAACACCAGGTCAAAATGGTGTTCTTTTATCTCGTGAACAGACGAAAACTTCAGCCCCGGTTTGTGGTTGTGGCGGCGGAAGCTACGCAACTGGCGTTCAACCGGCAGCCCTTTTTTTGACTCCGACGAGACAAATTGCACATCTATCTGTGGGTGCGCGCTGAGCAAGCGGTACAGCTCGCCGCCCACGAATCCGGAGCCGCCCAAAATGGCGGCAGAGTAGACAGTGTTCATCCGAGTCGTGCATCCTTTTCATAAGGCGGGACATCGTCAATCTGCCGGGCGATTTCCGCGATACGTGAAAGCTGGCGATCGACCTTTTTAAAGGCCAGCACATAAGACCGCAGTTTTTCGTACTCCACCGGCGAGCGCAGCTCACGGCACAGCACCAGCGTGCTGCGCAGCATTTTCATCGCGTTGGGGAAATCCTCATGTTGATAGTTTTTGCGCTCCGCGAGGAAGAACGGGAAGCCTTTACCAAACCCTTTCTGATTGAGGAAAGGGAGGTGGAAAGGCAGCAGGGTGTTTTGCCATTCGCGGGCAAAAACACCTTCTTCATTCAGCGCCTGCTGTAGAGCCTGTTTAATTTTGTGTTCCGCAATCCCTTGCAGCTCCGGCAAGTCACTGTTGATGGTGATGCGGAACATATTGAAGCTGTGTTTCGCCCCTTCCGGAATAGCCGGGCCACGGAATAGGCGCGTGGTTGCCAGTTCGGCGATCAGATGTTGCGCGTTGCGCTGGCGAACCTCGTCGTAGTAATCAAGGCGTGCCAACTGGCTGATACCGAACGCCGCTGCCACCCAGGACATACTGTAATCAAGACCGGACTCCTCAAGAAATGCACAGGCGCGTTGGTAGCTACTGTGATCTTTAAAAAAGGCAATCCCTGCCTCACCGCCCAGCGGGAAGTTTTTGTCCGCCATCAGGCTCTGCCCGGCGGCATCGCCGAAGGTGCCGCAGTAACGACCCTGCCAGCTGGCCGAATGCGCATGCGAGGCATCTTCCACCAGCAACAGGTTATGGCGCTGGCAGAAATGCGTCAGCGCGTCGAGATCGGCAGGCAGGCCGTGGACATGCACCGGCATCACCGCTTTGGTGCGGGGCGTCAGCTTTTTCTCCAGCTGAGCCGGGTCGATGCACCAGGTGCCTGGGGTAACATCGACAAAAATAGGTATCGCTTTGGCGGCGACAATCGCCTGCGCAGTTGCGATAAACGTAAAGGCAGGCACCAGCACTTCATCACCAGGTTTCACGCCTGCGCCAACCAGCGCCAGATGCAAACTGGAGGTGCCACTGGCAGTAGGGATTGCATAAGCTGCGCCTACTTTTTGCCGGTATTTTTCTGCGAACTCTGCCACCACGTCCTGCGGCGACTGCTGCACAGAAATCATCATCTGGAACAGATCTTCTTTAGTGATGTTCGGGAAAATGGTTTTACGGTTAGCCTTCGGAATGACCGGCGCGTCGCCGTCCAGCGCCAGACGATGGTCAACCACGCTCTCTTCAGGCATTGCCAGCGGCGTCATAATGAAATCGGTCTTCATTTGTTTAACCCCATTTTAATCAGCGACATTTTGACGCAGGCACCCACCAACGGACTGAGCCGGAAATTAAATTGCAGGCCCGGCTGAATTTCTTTTTCTGTTTCTTGCTGAGTCCACATGGTGCGCAGATCGAAAGCGCCGAATATTTTCAGGCGTTCCGCTTTCTTATAAATGCTCTCTGAGTCAGTGAGCAGTACGGCGCACGGGCCAAAACCCAGCGCGGCGAAGTCAATAATATTGACCGGCTCGTCGTTACTGCATGATTTGCCAATGTCGTGGAGGTTATCCCAACTGGCGTCATGCAAAAGATAGGGTCTTGCGACGCTATTATCGTGACCGATACCCAGCCATTTCAGTAATTTCCCTTGCTGCTCATCGAGGGTGCGCTGATTGGTTTTCCCGCCGTAGACAATATCCTGCCCCCAGAGGGCGCCAATAACACCGCCGCTGAGGCTGTTATAAGTCACTGCATATTTCTTGCCGGATGATTTTTTTAAGATGTTCTCCAGCCCTTTCAGCTCACTTTCATTTTTCTCGATACTCATAATTACGCCCGAGGTTAACACTCTCGCTAAAACGAATGAGACCTGGAAATGATGTGTAGCTAATTCATGAGTTCCTTGAGACTGCATAATTCCACCTTGTTTACTCAACAGAGTTGATGGTGTATCTGGCGATAAGTGCGGCGACATCAACCTTGTGAACTTTCCATGATTTGGCAAATTCAGGGTTCTGATTGACCTCGCAAACCACATATTGTCCTGTGCGTGTGTTAAGCATTAAGTCGAGCCCGTAAACACCCGCCCCAAGTACGTTGATCACGGCTTTGGAGAGGCGAAGTATGTCGTCATCGATGTCGAGCGGAATAATGTGCGCACCCAGGTGCGTATTGGTTTTCCAGTTATCTTCCGAGACGCGTTTAATGGCTGCCACGGGCTGGTCGCCAACAATCACGACCCGGACATCGAAGTTATCTTTCTCAATATATTCCTGCACCAGCACCGGTAAGTGCTGGCCTTTAATATCCACCGACTCCCTGGCAGCGAGCCATACAGCCAGGCTAGCCGGGCCGTCAATCAGCGTCACACCACGGCCCCAGGAGGCGTTTACCGGTTTGATAACAAACCGGTTGCCGAATGAGGACAGTAACCCTTGCAGGTCGCCATACTGATGCACAACCCGCCAGGCAGGCACCGGTATTTCGTGCCGGGAAAAAAGCACCGATTGCAATCCCTTATCGGTACAGATCTCGATGGCGTGGCGTGAATTAATGGCTTTAACACCTGCAGCTTCAATATATCGGGCGCGCGACAGAGCCGAGCTCTGCGAAAGACAGCGCACCAGCGCAATATCGTAGTGTTTTACGTCCTGCACGTTCCATGATGATTGTTCGGAGATAATCTCAACGTCCGCACCGTATTGCTGCAAAAATTCGACAATGCGTTTTTCTTCTTCCCTGATTTTAGTGACGAATAATAAAACGGCTGTCTTACTTTCCATTATTCGCCCCAGTCTTCTTCCACCTCAGGAGCAAATTCCAGACGATAGTCGTTGCCATCCTTAACTAATTCGTGCTCCTGGCCGCAGGCGCCACATTCAACGATTTCACCTACTAATACATCGTCAACAACTTCAAAGGTGGAGGAGCAGGTCAGGCATTTAAACTCTTTCATGATGGTTCCTTTTCGCTTGTCTAAATAGTGAAATTGCTTTCAAGGTAATTTTTGATCGACAACATAAATTCATGCTGATTTTCAATCTCGCCAACGCGATCGGCCTCGCCTTTAAAGGTGTGGCATAACGTCATGCCGAGAAAATCGCAAATATATTGGAATTGCGTGGTGATAATATCGGCTTTTTGTTGCGGGTTATCGCCGCCGATTACCACCAGCACAATTTTTTTACCGTTACAGCGTTGGCGAAAGTCCGGGATTTTCTTTAATGATTCAGAAAAACGGTCGATAAAGACCTTCATTGTCCCGGAAATCCCATACCAGTAAACCGGTGAGATAAATACCGCCACGTCACTTTGCAGAAACTTATTAATTAAAAAATCATAATCATCGCTGACGGGCTTATATTTAAGATCGGTTTCCCGATAATCTTCATATTGGGTAATAGTAAAATCTTTCAGACGGAATGCTTCCGCATCGAAACCACTAAACACTTTTTCAATGATAATTGAGCTATTGCCTGGGTAGCGAGAGCTACCATTAAATACTACAAATTTACTCATGCGCTTTACCCCGGACCACTGCGGTGAATATCACTGATTATCGTGATGGGAATGCGTGGCACATAAACCGTGGCAAGAGCCGCCACGCCGTCTTGTGCTGCAGGCATTATTAGGCAAAAACCAGGAGGGGATAAATAGCCTTTCTTTTTATTGATTTATTACTCACAGTTTATAATCATGCAGGTAATGACGGCTGGAGTATCGAAAATGGACTACCTGAAGAGTGTCGAAGCGTTCATCCTTTCTGCTGATAAAGGCAGCTTCACCGCCGCTGCTGAAGTGATGTGCATTACTCCTGCAATGGTGGGTAAACACATCCGCGAACTCGAAAAGCGGTTGGGGTGCCAGTTAATCCACCGCAGTACCCGGCGTCAGGGGCTGACCGGGGCAGGGCAGCGCTTCTATGCTCACGGCATTCAGATCCTGTCCGCCGTGCATGAAGCCGATACCATTGTTCACCGGTTAAATGATGAAGTGGCGGGGGATTTGCGCATCAGCGCGCCGGTGGCGTTCGGCAACCGCGTGCTGACACCCACGCTCACCCCGTTTATGTTGCGTTACCCGGAAGTGAATATCGATCTGGTGCTTACCGACCGACGCGTGGATCTCATCGAAGAGCGTTTCCAGATTGCCATCCGCATTGGTAACGTGCGCGACGAAGGGCTGATCGCGCTCCCCATGCCGCCTTATCGCATGATGCTGGCCGCATCCCCGGCTTACCTGGATACCTACGGCGCGCCACAAGTGCCGGAAGATCTGGCGAAGCATAACTGCATCAGTTTTACGCAGTGGCAATCGAACCACTTCTGGCAGATGGACGGGCCAGGCGGGCGTTATGAAGTTGAGATCATTCCGCGGTTGATTGTGAATTCCGGCGATGCGGTGCGCCAGGCGGCGCTCTCCGGCCTGGGGATTGCGTTCAACTCGGCGGTGATCCTCGAAGCCGATATTCTCTCCGGTAAGCTCACGCGCGTACTGCCGGATTACACCCCGCCCATGCGGCCCATGCATCTGTTACGCTTACCCATCCGTCCCGTGCCGTCCACCATTGCTGCCTTTATTGAACACCTGTCGGAAGCCAACCTTATCGGGCAATAACCTTTCTTCCAGGGGGCACCAGGCAGACCCCGCCCTTTTTGGCACGGAGTGGAACCCGTTCACGCGGTTTTAGCGGCGATGGCTAAAAAATGCAGCAGGGCAGGCGGTACGTTACCGCCGTACCTGCTGTTTTTATTACAAAGCCTCGCAGCCGGTTGAGTAGTGCCATAATTGCCCGTTACTGAAAAAAGGCTAGCGCGTTATTTCGGCGCGTCTTCCGGTAAATAACCCAATTCAGCTGAAATTTCTCTGGCGGTATGTTGCAGGGCAGCCAGTAAGCGTTCCTCACCTAATAATTCGAGACGCGACGTCGAGAGAGAAATCGACACGGCATAGGGTACGCGGCCCTGAATGTCGAACACCGGTACCGCCAGGCAGGAAACCCCTAACTCGTTCTCTTCTCTGTCTTTTGCCCACTGCTGCGCGCGAATAGCTTGCAGTTCCTGCTGCATCACATCGAGTTTATCGATGGTGTAACGGGTGAGCGGTTTAATATATTCGCGATGGCTTTTCCAGTACGCTTCGACATATTCCGGCTGACCGAAAGCCATATATATTTTACCCATTGCTGAGCAATATAATGCCTGGTGCTGGCCGATATAAGCGCGGGTTCTTAACATTCCGGTAGTCGGTTCTAATTTATAAATCAGAATCGCATGATCATCTTCACGCGTGGAAAAGTTAACTGTCTCACCGATCGCCAGATTCAGCGCTTCGAGGTGGGGGGCCGCCACATGAATGATATTTAATGACGACAGGGCTTTTTGCCCAATGGCCAGGCATTTGGTGGTTAAGCGGTAGCTGCCAGCGGCGGGTGCCGGTTTGACATAACCGCAGGACTGCAAACCCTGTAACAACCGGTGCACGGTACTTTTATTCAACTGCGCCAGTTCTGAAAGGTGTGCTAAGGGGCAGCCGTTAGGGTAATTGCTCAGAATATCCAGCAGTTGTAATCCCCGGAACAGGCTTTGGCTGCCTGCCGGTTTCTCTTTTTCTTCTTGCATTGATGCGCTCTCGCTTCCTGCCGTGTCGGCACCGTTAAATTTGCCAGCCTCAATACTAACGCAAAATGGAACGGGCAACACAAAATCAGTCAAAGTTTATAACTCATTGATAATAATGTATTTTGAAATTCAAAGTGGAGAGGGGATCACATATCTGTATTTTGATATGTGGAATGCTATTTCGTATTTTGAAATTCAGGAGTATAAAAACAACACAGAAGTTCGATGCAATCAGGAGAAAAAAATGAAGGTGACCTTCGACGAGCTTAAGCACGCCTTTAAACGGGTTTTGCGTTCGCGTCATGTGGGTGAAGAGACTGCCGATGCCTGCGCGGAGATGTTTGCCCGCACCACCGAGTCGGGTGTCTATTCACACGGTGTCAATCGCTTCCCGCGTTTTATTCAGCAACTGGATGCTGGCGACATCATTCCCCAGGCGCAGGCAAAGCGCATTGCTAACCTCGGCGCGATTGAGCAGTGGGACGCGCAGCGTTCGATTGGCAATTTAACGGCCAAAAAGATGATGGATCGTGCCATTGAGCTGGCATCGGATCATGGCATTGGCCTGGTGGCGGTGCGAAATGCCAACCACTGGATGCGCGGCGGCAGCTACGGCTGGCAGGCAGCGGAAAAGGGCTATATTGGGATTTGCTGGACCAACTCCATTGCCGTCATGCCGCCGTGGGGCGCAAAAGAGTGCCGTATTGGCACTAACCCGCTGATTGTGGCGATCCCGTCGACGCCCATCACCATGGTCGATATGTCGATGTCGATGTTCTCTTACGGCATGCTGGAAGTGAACCGCCTGGCCGGGCGCGAGCTACCGGTTGACGGTGGCTTCGACGATGACGGCCATTTAACGAAAGAACCCGCCGTGATTGAGAAAAATCGCCGCATTCTGCCAATGGGATACTGGAAAGGTTCCGGTTTATCTATCGTGCTGGACATGATCGCCACCCTGTTATCGGACGGGGCATCCGTGGCGGAAGTGACCGAAGAGAACAGCGATGAATATGGCATTTCGCAGGTGTTTATTGCCATCGAAGTCGACAAGTTGATCGATGGCGCAAGTCGTGATGCCAAACTGCAACGCATTATGGATTACATCACCAGTGCGGAACGTGCGGATGAAGACACGCCTGTCCGTTTGCCAGGACACGAATTTACGCGCCTGCTGGCGGAGAACCGTCGCGACGGCATTACGGTAGATGACAGCGTTTGGGCGAAAATCCAGGCGTTGTAAGGAGCGGATCATGCTATTCGGTCATATTGCTCAGCCTAATCCCTGCCGCTTACCGGCAGCGATTGAAAAAGCGCTCGATTTTTTACGCACTACTGATTTCCGCACGCTTGAGCCTGGTGTGGTCGAAATCGAAGGGCGCACCATTTTTGCGCAGATCCTCGATCTCACCACCCGGCCACGCGAGGAGCAAAAACCGGAAGTGCACCGTAACTATCTGGATATCCAGTTTATGGCATGGGGTGAAGAAGAGATTGGCGTTGCTATTGATACCGGCAATAACGTTATTGCCGAAAATTTACTTGAGCAGCGCGATATTATTTTTTACCAGTCGAGTGAGAACGAATCTTTTTTTGAAATGGTACCAGGCAGCTACGCGATATTTTTCCCGCAGGATGTTCACCGTCCCGCCTGTAATAAATATCGCGCCACGCCTATTCGTAAAATTGTCGTTAAGGTGGCTGTTTCCGCATTGAATTAATTTATCAATTAGCAGGAGCAAAATATGAACAGCAATAACGCCGGTTATATTATCGGCGCGTATCCCTGCGCGCCTTCTTTTCACCAACAGGGGGAATTGCAGGAGCGTGCGTTCTGGCGGCAACTGGCCGATACGCCACACATTGCCGGCATAGAGCAGCCCTGCCTGGAGCATCTGCACCCGCTGGGAGACGAGTGGTTATTAACCCATACGCCGGGCGAGTGGCAGATTGTGGTCACCGCGGTCATGGAAACCATGCGCCGACGCAGCAATGGCAACAGCGGTTTTGGTCTTGCCTCCAGCGATGAGGAACAGCGTCGCGTGTGCGTGGCGTACTACCGCCATCTGCATGACAAGATCGGCGCGCTGAATGCCCGTTTCCCCGGCAAAGTCGTCGCCCTGGAAATACAGGCTGCGCCGCTGGCAGGCAATACCAGCATTGAGCAGGCTACCGATGCGTTTGCCCGTTCAGTAAGCGAAATAGCCCGTTGGGACTGGGCGTGTGAACTGGTGCTTGAACATTGTGATGCCATGAATGCCACTGCGCCGCGTAAGGGGTTTTTACCGCTGAATAACGTCCTGGAAACGTTGGCAGGTTATGAGATTGGCGTGTGCATTAACTGGGCGCGTTCGGCAATCGAAGGGCGTAATACCACGCTGCCGCTGACCCATACCCAACTGGCGAAACAGGCTGGTAAATTGCGCGGTCTGATGTTTTCCGGCACCAGCGAGAGCGGCCCGTATGGCGAGTGGCAGGATCTGCATGCGCCGTTTGCTCCGTTTTGCGCCGAAAGCCTGTTAACGGTGAATAACGCCAAAACGGTATTGCAGGCCGCCGTACCCGAAAATCTGTTATTTACCGGTATTAAATTACTTGAAATAGACGCCAACGCCAACGTGGAACATCGCGTGGAAATATTGCGCGACGGCATTAACGCATTACATCAAGCCAGACAATAAATACAAAATAGCTGACATCGCATACCTGTTACTTTTAACGAGATGCTAATTATGAACATATCCTCTTACTCTACAACTGCCGATATTCCGCGCCAGCGCTGGTTAAGAATAATTCCTCCTATTCTTATCGCTTGTATTATTTCGTACATGGACCGCGTAAATATCGCGTTTGCCATGCCCGGTGGGATGGATCAGGAATTAGGTATTTCCGCCTCCATGGCTGGTCTCGCCGGGGGCATTTTCTTTATTGGTTATCTGTTCTTGCAGGTGCCGGGCGGCAAAATCGCCGTCCACGGTAGCGGCAAGAAATTTATCGGCTGGTCGCTGGTGGCCTGGGCGGTCATTTCCGTACTGACCGGCATTGTTACTAACCAGTACCAACTGCTGGCGCTGCGCTTTTTACTCGGCGTGGCGGAAGGGGGCATGCTACCGGTAGTGCTGACGATGATCAGCAACTGGTTTCCGGACGCAGAACGTGGCCGCGCCAATGCCATTGTGATCATGTTCGTGCCGATTGCCGGTATCGTCACCGCGCCGCTATCAGGCTGGATCATCACAGCGCTGGACTGGCGCTGGCTGTTTATCATCGAGGGTTTGCTCTCGCTGGTGGTGCTGGTGCTGTGGTCGATGACGATTTATGACCGCCCGCAGGAAGCCCGTTGGATCTCCGAGGCAGAGAAAAATTACCTGGTGGAGACACTGGCTGCCGAGCAGCGTGCGATTGCCGGTAAAGAGGTGAAGAACGCCTCGCTGAGCGCCGTGCTGTCTGACCGGACCATGTGGCAACTGATTGCTCTCAATTTCTTCTACCAGACCGGGATTTACGGCTACACCCTGTGGCTGCCTACCATCCTGAAAGAGCTCACCCACAGCACCATCGGGCAGGTGGGCATGCTGGCTATCCTGCCGTATCTCGGCGCCATTGCTGGCATGTTCCTCTTCTCGTCCCTTTCCGACCGTACCGGTAAACGCAAGTTATTCGTCTCTGTGCCGCTGCTCGGTTTTGCGCTGTGCATGTTCCTCTCCGTGGCGCTGAAAGAGAGCATCTGGTTGTCGTACGCGGCACTGGTGGGTTGCGGGTTCTTCCTGCAATCGGCGGCGGGTGTGTTCTGGACCATTCCCGCACGGCTGTTCAGCGCCGAGATGGCAGGCGGCGCACGTGGGGTGATCAACGCGCTGGGGAACCTCGGCGGTTTTTGCGGCCCGTATGCGGTGGGCGTGCTGATCAACCTCTATAGCAAAGATGCAGGCGTCTATTGCCTCGCTATCTCGCTGGCGCTGGCAGCGCTGATGGCACTGCTGCTCCCCGCGAAATGCGATGCGGGAAACGCCGTCGCCAGCCCGGTCAGCACCCGTAAACGCGAAGCCTGATAACCCTGCCCGGCGGCATCGCGCCGACCGGGCCAAAGCCAGCCGGAGAAGGCATTGCCACTACCCGGCTATAAAACGAGAGCATGACGATGAGTGAGAAAGAGACCTTCTGGCTGGGTATCGATTGTGGCGGTACTTATCTGAAAGCCGGGTTATATGACAGCCAGGGCAGGGAGCATGGCATTGAACGCCACGCGCTGATCACGCTCAGCCCGCTACCGGGTTATGCCGAGCGTGATATGCACACTCTGTGGCGCGCCTGTGCCGACACGATTTCACGCCTGCTGCAACGCACGCAAACGCAGGGCGCGCAAATTCGTGGGGTCGGGATCTCCGCACAAGGCAAGGGCCTGTTTCTGTTGGATAAGCATGATCAACCGCTGGGTAACGCCATGTTGTCATCGGACCGCCGTGCGCTGGAGGTGGTGAGACGCTGGCAGCAGGATGGCATACCGCAGCAGTTGTACCCACTCACCCGCCAGACAGTGTGGACCGGCCACCCGGTTTCGCTGCTGCGCTGGATAAAAGAGAACCAGCCACAGCGTTATTCGCAAATTGGCTGCGTCATGATGGGGCATGACTATTTGCGCTGGTGTCTTACCGGCGTCAAAGGCTGCGAAGAGAGCAACATTTCCGAATCCAACCTCTACAACATGTCCCGTGGCTATTACGACGCGCGCTTGTCGCAGTGGCTGGGGATAGGCGAAATCGACGCGGCATTGCCGCCCATTGTCGGTCCGGCAGAAATTTGCGGGGAAATCACCGCTCAGGCAGCTGCCATAACCGGTCTGGCGGCAGGAACACCTGTCGTTGGCGGTTTGTTTGATGTGGTTTCTACCGCGCTCTGCGCCGGGCTGAAAGATGAACGGCGATTGAATGCCGTCATGGGCACCTGGGCAGTCGCCAGCGGTATAGCAGATGGCATTCGCGATAACGAAGCCCATGCCTATGTGTACGGGCGCTACGTGAATGATGGCCAGTACATTGTGCACGAGGCCAGCCCGACCTCGTCCGGCAACCTCGAATGGCTGACTACCCAGTGGGGCACGCTCACTTTCGATGAGATCAACCAGGCCGTTGCCAGTGTGCCCAAAGCCGGTAGCGATCTGTTTTTCCTGCCATTTTTGTACGGCAGCAACGCGGGGCTTGAGATGACCAGCGGTTTTTACGGCATCCAGGCGCTACACACCCGCGCCCATTTGCTGCAGGCGGTTTACGAGGGGGTGGTGTTCAGCCACATGACCCATCTCAACCGCATGCGGGAGCGCTTTACCCATGTTGAAGCGCTGCGCGTGACCGGTGGCCCGGCGCATTCGGCGGTATGGATGCAGATGCTGGCCGATGTCAGCGGTTTGCCTGTTGAACTGCCGCAGGTCGAAGAAACCGGCTGTTTCGGCGCGGCGCTGGCCGCGCTGGTGGGCACTGGCGAGTATCGCGACTTCCATCATGCGCAGCAGGTGCTACGGCATGACATCCACACTCTTATACCGGGCATGACCGCCCATGCCGCCTACCAGCGCAAGTACACCCATTACCAGTATTTGATTGAAGCACTACAGGGCTTTCACGCCCGCATTAAGGAGCAGACGTTATGA
This sequence comes from Kosakonia sp., assembly GCF_032052965.1. GTDB lineage: Bacteria > Pseudomonadota > Gammaproteobacteria > Enterobacterales > Enterobacteriaceae > Kosakonia. Next base: position 64,967 of record NZ_DAMBVN010000016.1, on the reverse strand, counting down.
GCCGACCATTACTGCAACTGGCGCTCGACCATACCAGCCTTGCGGCTGCCCAGCGCGATGTGGCGCTGTTACAGGACCATGTGGATATCGTGGAAGCTGGCACCATTTTGTGCCTGAGTGAAGGGCTGAATGCGGTGCGCGCGCTGCGTGCCCAGTGCCCGGAAAAGATCATTGTCGCGGACTGGAAAGTCGCTGACGCCGGGGAAACGCTCGCGCAGGAGGCGCTGAGCGCCGGGGCGAACTGGATGACCATTATCTGCGCCGCACCGCTGGCAACGGTAGAGAAAGGCCACGCGATTGCGCAGGCGCACAACGGTGAAATTCAGATGGAGTTATTCGGCAACTGGACGTTTGACGACGCACGCGACTGGTATCGCATTGGCGTGCGTCAGGCGATTTATCACCGTGGCCGCGATGCGCAGGCCAGTGGCCAGCAATGGGGAGACGCGGATCTGGCGCGGATGAAAGCGCTGTCGGATATCGGTCTTGAACTGTCGGTGACTGGCGGACTGGCGCCTGCTGATTTACCGCTGTTTAAAGAGATTAACGTAAAAGCATTCATTGCCGGGCGCGCGTTGTCCGGGGCGGATAACCCCCAGCAGGTTGCCGCTGCATTTCATCATCAGATTGCTGCTACCTGGGGAGAGAAGTGATGCGTACCCATCCGTTAGGCATTTACGAAAAGGCGCTGGCCAAAGATCTGAGCTGGCCAGAGAGGCTGGTGCTGGCGAAAAGCTGCGGTTTTGATTTTGTCGAAATGTCGGTCGATGAAACGGACGAGCGCCTGGCACGACTGGAGTGGAGCACCACGCAGCGCGCATCGCTGGTCGAGGCAATGCTGGAAACCGGCGTCGCAATTCCATCGATGTGCTTGTCAGCGCACCGCCGTTTTCCGTTTGGCAGCCGTGATGAAAGCGTACGCGAACGGGCGCGGGAGATCATGACCAAAGCCATTCGCCTGGCGCGCGACCTCGGTATCCGCACCATTCAACTGGCCGGGTATGACGTTTATTACGAAGAGCATGACGACGGGACGCAACAGCGCTTTGCCGAAGGGCTGGCATGGGCCGTGGAACAGGCCGCTGCCGCGCAGGTGATGCTGGCGGTCGAGATTATGGACACCGCCTTTATGAACTCCATCAGCAAGTGGAAAAAGTGGGACGAGATGCTCGCCTCGCCATGGTTCAGCGTCTACCCGGATATCGGCAACCTGACGGCGTGGGGCAATGATGTGCCTGCCGAGCTGGCGCTGGGCATCGATCGTATTGCCGCTATTCATCTGAAAGACACGCAGCCCGTCACCGCAGAAAGCCCGGGTCAGTTCCGTGATGTGCCGTTTGGCGAAGGATGTGTCGATTTTGTCGGCGTGTTCCGCGCCCTGCAGCAACTGAATTATCGTGGCGCCTTTTTAATTGAGATGTGGACCGAAAAAGCCAAAGAGCCGGTGCTGGAGATTATTCAGGCCCGCCGCTGGATTGAAGCCCGTATGCAGGAAGGAGGATTTGTATGTTAGAGCAACTCAAAGCTGAGGTGCTGGCCGCTAACCTGGCGCTGCCAGCCCATCATTTGGTGACGTTTACCTGGGGGAATGTCAGCGCCGTTGACGCGAGCGGCACACTGATGGTGATCAAACCTTCCGGCGTGGAGTATGAGGTGATGACCGCCGACGATATGGTGGTGGTGGAAATCGCCAGCGGTAACGTGGTTGAAGGCAGCAAAAAGCCCTCGTCGGACACGCCGACACATCTGGCGCTCTATCGCCGCTTTCCGCAGATTGGCGGCATTGTGCATACCCATTCGCGCCATGCCACGATCTGGTCGCAGGCCGGGCGTGATCTGCCGGCGTGGGGTACCACCCACGCGGATTATTTCTACGGCGCGATCCCCTGCACCCGGTTAATGACCGACGCGGAGATCCACGGCGACTACGAGTATCAAACCGGGGAGGTGATTATCAGCACCTTTGAGCAGCGCGATATTGACCCGATGCAGATCCCGGCAGTGCTGGTGCATTCACACGGGCCATTCGCCTGGGGCAAAAATGCGGCCGATGCTGTGCACAATGCCGTGGTGCTGGAGGAGTGCGCGTATATGGGGCTGTTCTCCCACCAGCTGGCACCGCAATTGCCGGATATGCAGCAACCTCTGCTGGATAAACACTATCTGCGTAAACATGGTGCAAAGGCCTACTACGGGCAGTAGATGCTTATCCTCATGCCCGGTAGCGCTGCGCTTACCGGGCCTGCGTTCCGTCAGCGACGCAGACAAAGGGATGACAGAAAACGCGGCGCTGTTTAAGGTAAGAGAACCTTTTATCCCCGGGCGGCCTCGTTGTGAAACAGACCTTCGCGTTAGATTTCTCTCATCGCGCATTGATTCCTTATGCGCATGATTACCGGCACGGTGAACATGAGCACTGGCATACGCATCCCTGCGATCAATTGATCCTCACCTTAAGCGGGGTGATCCGCGTGGAGACGCGCCAGGGGATGTGGGTAGTGCCGCCCGCGCGGGGCGTATGGATCCCGGCGAACATTTCTCATGCTTTGCATATTGAGGGTGATGTGCGTGCCCGTGGTGTTTTTGTTCAACCGCTGGCGCGGGCGGATTTACCGGTTATTTGCCAGGTGGTGCAGGTCAGCGATCTGTTACGGGCGCTGATCCTTAATGCGCTGGAACTGCCGCATGCGTATCAGGCCGGCAGTCGCGCAGAGCGTATTTATGAACTGATCCTCGATGAAATCCGTTTGATGAACATCCTGCCATTTTGTTTACCCGAACCCACATCGCCACGCTTAAAACAGCTGTGTGATGCGGTACGGCAAACGCCTGCCGGGGCCTGGTCGCTGGAGAGTGCGGCCCGCCAGGTCAATATGAGCGGACGCACGTTGTCGCGCCATTTCTACCAGCAGACTGGCCTGCAATTTAGTGAGTGGGTCCGCCGGGCAAGGTTGCTGGTGGCCTTAACCCGGCTGGCGCATGGCGAGCCGGTCATCCAGGTGGCGCTGGAGTGTGGTTATGCCAACCCGAGCGCGTTTAGCGCGATGTTTCGCCGGGTAATGGGTGTCTCGCCCGGCGATTACTTTACGGTGCGGTAAACGGGGCCGCAGCGTTTAGCAAGGCCTGCAACGAAGCGCGGGTAATGTCGCTATCAATGCTGACACCCCAGGCACGATCGCCATGTTTATTTTCACAACAGATGTACGCCACAGAACGGCTGTCGCTGTGTTTCCCCAGCGTATGCTCGTGGTAGCTTTCAATGTTGATTTCAATGTGCAGATTGCGGCACAAGGCCGTAATGGCCGTGGAGAGAAAGCCGTTGCCGGTTGCTCCGATCTTCAGCGTTTTGCCAGCACAGCGGATCTCGGCCAGCAGCGCCGTATTTTGCCCTGGCTGATTGGTACAGGCGTACTCGATCAGCTGTAACGCAGGCTGCTCTACCAGACCATAGCGCTGGCGGAACAGGTTCCAGATTGCCATCTGCGACATCTCTTTTCCCGCTGAGTCCGCCGCTTCCTGGACGAGCTGGCTGAACGCTTGCTGCAGTTTGCGCGGTAGTGTCAGGCCGTGGTTTTGCTCCAGCAGCCAGGCTGCGCCGCTTTTGCCGGACTGACTGTTAACGCGGATCACCGCTTCGTAGCTGCAGCCAATGTCGGCAGGATCCAGCGGCAGGTAGGGCACTTCCCAGCAGGCGTGCGGGCTGTTTTGTCGGGCGGCGAAGCCTTTTTTAATCGCATCCTGATGCGACCCCGAAAAAGCGGTGAAGACCAGTTCCCCGGCATACGGATGGCGGGGCGCAACGGGTAACTGATTGCACTCCTCGACAATCTCCACGACTTTTTTCATCTCGCTGAAATCCAGACCTGGCGGAATCCCCTGGGTATAGAGGTTTAGCGCCAGCGTGACCAAATCGGTGTTCCCGGTGCGTTCGCCATTACCGAACAGGCAGCCTTCCACGCGCTCAGCACCCGCCAGCAGAGCGAGTTCCGCGCTGGCAATGCCCGTGCCACGATCGTTATGCGGATGAATGCTAATGCATACCTGTTCGCGGCGGCTGAAATGCCGGCAAAAGTGCTCAATCTGATCGGCATAGACATTGGGTGTGTTGACTTCGACGGTGGCCGGCAGGTTGATGATCATCGGGCGTGTCGCGCAGGGTGCCCAGACATCGGCCACGGCTTCGCAAATTTCCAGCGCGAATTCCGCTTCGGTAAAGCAGAACGTTTCTGGCGAGTACTGAAACACCCATTCGGTGCCTGCTGCCTCCTCGCACTGGCGGCGGATCTGCGTGGCGGCTTTCACCGCCAGCGCCACGATCTCGTTGCGGCTCTGGCGAAAGACGATCTCGCGAAACACGGGCGCTGTCGCATTGTATAAATGCACCGTGGCGCGGTGTACGCCCTGCAGAGATTCAAACGTACGGGCGATCAAATCTTCCCGTGCCTGGGTTAATACCTGAAGGGTGACATCGTGCGGGATGCGCTGCTCGTTAATCAACTGGCGCACAAAATTGAAGTCCGTCTGCGAGGCCGATGGGAACGCGACTTCAATCTCTTTAAAACCGCAGGCGAGCAGTAAATCCCAAAATTTCAGCTTTCGCGCAGCGTCCATCGGTTCGGCCAGCGCCTGGTTACCGTCGCGCAAGTCTGTTGAAAGCCAGCGCGGTGCCTGCGTCAGGGTGTTATCCGGCCAGCGGCGATCGCGCAGTGGCAGAGGGGGATGACCTGCATATTTTTCAGAAGGGTTGGTTAACATCATGCGTCTCTCCTTGGGGTAGGCTTCCAGTTTCCACAGAGACGCGTCGGCGTGCGCACGCGCAGATGACAATGTCGTATGTAAAAGTGACAACGTGCGTGCACTCGCGTGGAAAACGAGGCAAAACCGAGACTGCCTCCGCCGCTTCGTTAGTAAGAAAAAGGTTAAAGTTCCGCATAGCGGGCCTGCGGTTTCTATACTTGGCTGCGGAGGTAAGCTATGAAAAAAATGCTGTATTCATTGTTCGCAAGTCCCGACAGATTATTACAGGTGATGAGCCACGGCGAGATTCAGGATGCGATAGAAGATGGGGAACGGATCCTGGTGGATGCCGACGGTAATACCTCGGTCAATATTCGTTGCCAGCGAGTGCAGGACGATTTCAAACGCCATGTTGATGCGCTGAAGAGGGCTTAACGATGGGAACAGCTATCTTTATGGTGTTGATGGTGTGTGGCTATTGGTATACCTCGCACGATCTCTCCACGCGATTCAAATTCAAACGCAGCTTCGGCTGGGATGTCTATTTTCTGGTGGCCCTTTATGGCTGTGTCTTTGTCCTGCAGGGGATACTGGCGACGGCATTGCTGTGGCTGGGTTTGCTGATCGCCTCTGCGGTGATGAATGCGCTGCCGTCATTTTTTGGCGCGGAACATCACCATTTGCATATGGTCTTTATGAACTGGAGCTTTTTAGGCATCCAGGCGCCGGTGGTGATCATGCTCGCCTTTGCGGTATTTCTCTGTCTCTGGCGCTCCAACTGGGCAGGCAGCGCCCGGCTGGACAGCAATGGTCGCCGGGAGTTGTATAAACATTTGTCGCGGGCGAATGGCGTAGAAGGGCTGATCTATCAATGTATGGAAAAGGGCGATTTAGCTTGGATCACCCTCAAATCGCAGCGCATCTATATTGGCATGATCCACACCGCAACGTTCGATAGCGGCGATGCCAACAACATTGTGCTGATCCCGATGCTGAGCGGTTACCGTGATGACGCCACACTCGATCTGCATGTTGAGCACAATTACAGTGCCTGGTATGCGTCGCACGACATCGACTTGTCTTCCACGCCGCGCTCGGCATTGGATTTTCGCAAAGTGTTATTACTCTCGCAGGTTGAAAGTTTGTCGTTATTTGATCCTGCCCAGGTCATGGCGATGGGAATAAATCGACCCGATGAAAACCCGGCATAACCGTTCTTGACCGGGCTAAAAAAGCGGTGTACTCCAGGGCGTGATTGAGACACACAGAGAATTAGGGATCCTATGAACGAGAATTTTTTTTACCTCACCTTTGGGAGTGTGCTCCTGGTGGCTATTGCGATTCCTCTTGCGCTACAAAAAATTAAACCCAATCGATGGTACGGCGTCAGAACCGCGTTCACTTTAAACAATCCTCTGATCTGGTATCGGGCAAACCGTTTTTATGGCCTGTTCATGATTGTCTCTGCGGTGGTTTTTTTTATTGTGTCAGCCTTGTCAGGCACCTGGCGTAGGGGGGACGGTAACGCTAACGTCACTCTTGTGTTGTTTCTCATTGAAGTTTCTGTGCCTGTGGCGATGACGTTTTTGAAACTGATTGCAATGAAACGGCGTTAGAACAGGGATTGCAGGGGGCAGGGATGCATCAGTCGCCGGGCAAGCTGACTTGCCCGGCATCATCAACCTTTACACGCGAATCTGATCCACTATTACCGGCTGGGCGGTTTTTGCTGTGGGTTTGTCAACATGCCGGTACTTATCCAACAGGTGGATTTGGATCCGGCGCAGCAGATCACCATTGAGTTTGTAGAAACGGAAATAGATCAGCAGCGAGATGAGGAAGAAGCAGGCCGGCAGCGCCAGCATAATTACTTGCATCCCCATTAACGTGCTGGCGGACTGCGCAACGTTCGGCACATAGCCAATCACACCGAGGACCACTGCAATAAAGTATGCGGCAAACGCGGCGCCGGCTTTCACGACCAGTGTCTGTACCGAATACGCAATGCTTTCGCAGCGCACATTGAGCTTGTATTCGCCGTAATCGACGGTGTCGGCCACCATAATCACCTGCAACACCCAGAAAAACGCTTTGCCAATACTGAACAGCACCCCGGCCAGCAATATCACCCAGGCGTTGGTAAAGCCCATAAGGGCCATCCACAGCAACACGCCGCCGCTGACAATCGGCAACACCGATGCGCCAGCCCATAGCATACGGCGCGAGAAAACTTTCACCAGTTTCGGGAACAAAATGAGGATCAGCAGGTTGGCGACCCCGGCGTAAGACATGTAGTAGGGGAACAGGTCGACATTGCCAATGACATACGTGAAGTAATAAATCGCGAACCCTTCAATGACGTTCGCTGCGGTGTTATAGGCCAGCGCCATCACCAGTAAACAGGCCAGTTGATCGTTTTTAAAAATCAGCTGAACCATCTGTTTCAGGCTCATCGGCGTGTTGTCGGCGGTGGGCTGTTTGTCAGAGGAGTAAACCTCATGCACATTGCGCAGCGTGACAATAGTGGAAAGCACAAAAAAAGCAATTAACACCAGCGTCAGCATTTGAAAGCCGAAGCCACGATCCGCGCCGCCCACGGCATTAACGAACGGCAAGGCAATCCCGGCGGTGACAAAGCCCGCCAGACTGGCAAAAAACCGCGGGTAGGGCACCAATTGTTCGCGTTCGCGCTTATCCAGCGTGATGGTCGGCACCAGCGACCAGAATGGCACATCCATAATGGTGTAAGTGAAGCCCCACAGCAGGTAGGTCCCCCAGACCCAGATCAATTGGGTTGTGCCAGTAAAGTGGTGAGCACTGAACAGCATGTACAGCACCACGGAGTTTGTCAGGGTGCCGATTAAGATCCACGGTTTAAACTTCCCCCAGCGCGAGCGGGTACAGTCCACGATCCAGCCCATAATCGGATCGGCCAGCGCATCGAGAATACGCGCCACCAGAAATAGCGTGCCGACCATACCGACCGACAGGCCGACAATATCGGTGTAGTAATACATCAGGTACATGTAGACGATACCGATCGCAAAATCCTTACCAAACGCGCCAAATCCGTAGCTGAGCTTTGTTGTCATTGAAATACTCATAGGGTACCGATTGCCTCTTTCAGTGTCGGAAGGTCGCCAACAGCCGGGCATGCCCGGCTGTCTGCATTAGTGGTGCAGCCAGCCCGGCAGCCAGTCGCCATGGCTGGCGATCAGGTCATCCACCAGTGCGTAGATCTCTTCGATACCCAGAACGGCAGCGGTATGCGGATCCATCATTGTTGCGTAATACACATAGTCACGGTTCTCGGTGAGGATTGCCTCCGTCAGCAGGGTTTGAACGTTGATATTGGTTTGCATCAGTGCCGCAAGGTGCGCGGGCAGTTTGCCCACTTTCGTTGGCAGAATACCGTTGGCATCCACCAGGCACGGGACCTCGACACAGCAGCCTTCCGGCAGGTTATCGATCAGGCCATCGTTACGTACGTTGCCGTAAATCACGCTCGGCTCGCCGGTCCAGATGGCGTTCATAATGGTGCTGGCGTACTCCCGCGACGGCTTGATGTCGATGCGTTCGGCCGTTTTGTATTCGGCGAGCTCTTTTTGCCAGTTCGCCAGTTGCTCAACGCAGCGTTTCGGGTACTCATCCAGCGGAACCTGGTAGCGTTCAATCAGGTCTTCACGTCCCGGTTTAATAAACCACGGGGTATATTCGGCAAAATGTTCAGAAGATTCGGTCACGAAGTAGCCCAGCTTTTCGAACATTTCATAACGCACGATGTTCTGGCAGCGTGGGTTGCCGTGAAGGTTCGGCCTGGGAGCTCGTTTGTCGGCATACGCCTGGTGCAGTTCCGGGTAGAGGTTGGTATAGCTCCCATCCGGCTGTTTTTTCTCCAGCGACAGGTAAAACGCCATATGGTTGATGCCAGCGCAGCGGTAGCGTAATAGGGCCGGGTCGATATCGAGATCGTGCGCCAGCTCCTCTGCGGTACCCTGTACGGAGTGGCACAGCCCAACCTGCTTAATGTGCGGGTAACGGGCGTACATTGCCCAGGTGTTCATCGCCATCGGGTTGACGTAGTTGAGCAGAGTGGCCTGCGGGCAGACTTCGGTCATGTCTTCGCAAATCTGCCACAAATGAGGGATGGTGCGCAGCGCGCGCATAATGCCGCCAGGGCCGAGCGTATCGGCGATGGTCTGCTCCAGACCGTGGCGTTTACAGACCTCAAAGTCTGTCACCGTACAGGGTTCATAGCCGCCAATCTGGAAGGCGACGACCACAAAATCGGCATCTTTAAGTGCGGTTTTTTGATCGGTATGGCAACTGATTTGGCCGTAAGCCCCGACCGAATCCATCAGTTTACGCACCACAATGTGCGACTCCTCCAGCCGCGTGGCATCAATATCCATCAGCGCGACATGCGCATCTTTTAGCGCCGGACGCTGGAAGACATCGCCCAGGATGTTTTTGACAAACACCGTAGAGCCGGCGCCGATAAAGGTAATTTTTGCGGCAGACATGTGCGTTCTCCTTGAGAGTGGTTGTACGTCCTGAGCGTGGCACGCGCCTTGTTTGCCATCTGCCTTCTTCCCGCAGGTGCATTCCCGAAAACTCAGATCTCGCTATGCATCGCGCTGAATCTGAGTTTCCAGGAAAAAATAAGCAGTTAAGCAGAGTTAACGGCAATACCTTTAACTAAAATAGAACAGGATGGCGCAAAGCGAAGCGTGAAAAGTGATGATTCAGGACGAGGGCAGGATGGCAAAAGAGCAGATCAGAGCGGATATGTGCAGTGGCGATGAGAAGACCACCCGTGGGCCGCTGTCGCTCTATTCGGAGTACCAGCGCATGGAGATCGAGCTGCGCGCGCCGCATGCGATGTCTGCCAGCCACTGGCATGGCCAGGTGGAAGTCAATGTGCCGTTCGACGGCGATGTGGAGTACCTGATTAATAACGAAGTGGTGCGCATTAAACAGGGCTATATCACTCTGTTCTGGGCCTGTACGCCGCACCAGTTGACGCGCCCCGGTGACTGCAAGCAGATGGCGATTTTTAACCTGCCGATGCACCTGTTTCTCTCATGGCCGCTCGATCGCGAACTGATTAACCATGTTACCCACGGCATGGTGATTAAATCGCTTGCTGCCCAGCAGCTTAGCGCCTTTGAGGTGCAGCGCTGGCAGAATGAGCTTAACAGCGCTAATGAACAATTACGGCAACTGGCGATCGATGAAATTGCGCTCATGCTCAAGCGTTTTAGCCTCTCCGGCTGGCAGCCTATTTTGGTAAATAAGACGTCGCGGACCCATAAAAACAGTGTCTCGCGCCATGCGCAGTTTTACGTTAGCCAGATGCTGGAATTTATTGCGCTGAATTATGATCAGGTGCTGACCATTGACGCCATCGCTGAGCATGTAAAGCTCAATCCAAATTATGCGATGGGGATTTTTCAGCGGGTGATGCAACTCACCATGAAGCAGTACATCACCACTATGCGCATTAACCATGTGCGCGCGCTGCTCAGCGACACGGACAAAACCATTCTGGATATTGCACTGACCGCCGGCTTTGGTTCCAGCAGCCGTTTTTACAGCACTTTTCAGAAATATGTCGGTATGCCGCCGCAGAAATACCGCAAACTCAGCCAGTTACGTCGGCAGCAGAGCGCGTCCTGAACAGGGCACCCACGTTATTTTGTAGCATAATGACCGCGACGGGCGGCATTACTGCAACCAGGTGTCATGCACATAACGTTCGCGGCTTTTATTCTGATCGATAAGGCATTGGGTGTGAATATCATCCTGGCTGGTGGCCCATTCGCCCATTAAAGCGGCGGAGGCCGCGCACATTTCATCTCGGGATGCGAGCCACAATTTTTGCGCTTTAGCGAACTTCTCCCAGAAGATATCGTTTATTTTGACGCCATCCGGATCGTTAAGATGATAAGGCGTGTTGTAGTCGCGCGTGATCACAGCATGCAGTTGGGCGATTGTCGCGCTTAACGATTTTTCCGAGCGTTTTATGGCCTCTTCTTTACACTGCGCCTGGTTCTGGCCTGCACCCCAGGCTGGCAAAGAGAGGCAATGTTTAACCTCGTTCCCCAAATTCAGTGTTGCCGCCATGGCATTAGCTGTTGCCAGCGACAAAATCATTACCGTTGCTTTTGCGAAATCCATCAGTTGGTCAGTCCCGTTACCCGCATTTTTACCGGGTATATAAGAACGGCTTTCAGAGGGAAGTTCAATTCCTTTTCGCTGTGGTCTGCGGGTAAGTTGCAGAGCGGGCGGCTGTCAGAAAAACGTTCTTTCAGCCCCCGGGTAAGAGAAGGTTACAAGCGGAAGGCATTAACATCGTTGAGCAACTTACCGGCCTGGTGGCTGAGTGAGTTGGCGGCGGTGGCCATCTCCTCCACCATTGCGGCGTTTTGCTGCAGGTTCCCTTCCATCTGGCTGACGGCTATATTGACCTGATCAATACCGTGGCTCTGCTCGGTGGAGGAGTTGTTGACCTGATTGATCAATACCGTGGTTTCGTCTACTGCGCCCAGCGCCTCGTTCATCCGTGTGGTGACGTTGGCCGCGTAACTGACCCCATCGCCGACATTTTTAATGGCTTCATCAATCAGCCCGCGAATGTCTCGCGCAGCGACGGACGAACGCTGTGACAGCGAGCGAACTTCACCGGCTACCACCGCGAAGCCTTTACCTTGCTCGCCAGCGCGGGCGGCTTCGACCGCAGCGTTGAGTGCCAGGATGTTCGTCTGGAAGGCGATGCCGTCAATAATGTCTGTAATTTCAGAAATTTTTGCCGACGAGGCGGAGATATCATCAATCGATTTTTGCAGTGCGCTCAGTTCACGATGACTCTCATTGACCATAGCCTGAACACGGCCAATAAAGGTGTTTGCTTCATGGGCATTATCTCTGTTGTGTTTCACCGTGGCTGACAACTGGTTCATGCTGGCAGCGGTTTGCTCCAGAGAAGAGGCCTGCGATTCCGTACGCGACGAGAGATCATCATTACTTTTGGCAATTTCGCTGGCGGCAGTATCCACTTCATTACTGGCATCTTTTACGCTGGTTAATACCGCGCGGATTTTATCCATCAGGTTGTTAAAACTGGCGGCTGTTGCGCCCAGTTCATCGTTTTTAGTCAGATCAACTTTTACCGTTAAATCCAGTGAGTTGCTGATAACGCCCATGCTGGATTGCAGGCTTTTTAAGCCTTTACTTAAGTAGCTAAGAATAGAGGTGGCAAATACGGCAATTAATGCCAGCAAAAAGATAATGGTGCCAAGTAACAGCCAGAACGTATTAAGGTATTGCTGATGGTTATTTTCAGCATAGCGTTTCGCTATATTATAGTTTAACGCCAGCATCTCTTTTAAATTCGCGCTCAGTGCGACCGAAGCATTCGCAGTGATACCGCCATCGGAAACCATTTTCCGCGCGGCTTCTACCCCCTCGCTGTGATAAACGCCAACCATGGATTCGGCTTTTTGCCGGTAATCATCAAACGCGTCTTGCGTTTTTTTCAGTAACTCAGCATCCGTCGAGTCGCTGACCAAATTTTCGCGATAATACTTAAATATCTCATTGGTTTTATTCAGCTCATCGCGCGCCTGTGTCATATGTTTGATAAACACGGCTTCGTCATTGTTCAATAGCGACATTAAAATTTGCCGCCTTGCCTCTTCGCGATGCTGAACGGCCTCGCTGAGCTTGCTAATACTCGGCAGGCTATTATCAATAACATAATCAAAGCGTTCCTGAGCCTGATCTAAAGCGCGAATGCTTAAACCGCCCAGTATCAGCATTGCCAGGAAGGTGATTGAAAATACGAAAGTCAGTTTTTTTAAAATGGTCATAACGGCCTCAAGTGCGATCCATATCCAGGTGAACATTATTTTTATCGGCGTCCTAACTAAAATCTTCACGTGGAACGAGATAAAAAAAGATCTTTTTTGATCTGTGTTCGGGTTATAAGGAAATGGCGAAAAATAGTATTAAAATTCAACGGGTAATATTTATTAATAATTGTCAATTTTATATATAATATATTCGGATTTCATGGCGATGATATATCATATAAAATAAAGCGTGATCATCGTTATATTTAATGATGAAAAACATAAATGGCATTTTTTTATGCGTTTTTCGACTTATTAAAACATCTCTGATTGCCGATAGTAGATATAGCACCGGAGCACACAGCAGTAATGTCTTAACACCCATTAATTAGCCTGATAATGCTAAGCAGGCTAATTTGGTGTTGTTGGCATTTATTTATCGTCATCATTCCCATACAGGGCGTCGAGGAACCATCAGATGGCACGTCAGCTTACTCTCTTTAAAAATCTGTCCGTCGCGGCAAAGTTATTTGGCGGTTTTTCTGTTTTGCTCGCCATTATCATTCTTTCATCCGTATTAAGTATCTATCAGCTATCAGTCATTCGCGATCACTCCGATAAAGCGCGGCTGGTCACCCAGATTAGCGATGATCTGAATACCGCCCGACGCAATCGCCTTGTTTTTCAGCTTAGCCATGACCCGAAAACGATGGAGGCCAACCATGTCGCCATTGAAAAAATGCTGGCCAGTATCGAACAGGGTAGCCATTTCGTTTGGGAACAGGACACCGGGCTGTTATTCGACAATCTGAAATCCACGCTGCCGCAGTATGCCGAAGCCCGCGATAAGCTGGTGGCAGATGAAAATGCCGCCACAGAGCAGTCCAGGCAAGTGTTGGCAGCGCTGAATCACCCGGTGTTCACCGAATACCGCGATGTGGTGAAAGGGAGTGAGGCGCCGCAAAAAAATGATGTCAATTACGTGATGTTACTGGCGGAATTACGGGCCGATGCAGACGGTATTGTCGACTCTCGCGGTAAAGAAGATAAGAGCATGTTCGCCGGGGCGCTGCAAAGTGCTAACGCGCTCCACGCCCTGATGAAGCAGGGGGAAGGGGCGGCAAACACCGTGCTGGCGGATGATGTGCACAACCAGTTGCAAAACCTGGATCGTCAGGTGGATGCCTATTTTGCCGCACTGGCAAAAGCCAAATCCACCTCTGATGCCCTTTCGGTCATTGCTGAGAAACTCAATAGCGCCACCACGAGTCTGGCAAAATTACAGACCGAAAAGAGCAATGCTTCAATCGGTAACGTGATTTACATTTTGCTGGTGGTCACTGTGTGCGCAGTGCTGGTCGGAATGGTTACCGCATGGCTGATTACCCGACAGATGACGCGGCAGATCCGTTATAACCTGACGCTGGCAGAAAGCATTGCCCAGGGCGATCTCACGGCCGTGATTGAGGCGGAGTCCAACGATGAGCTGGGTCGGTTGAGTGCCGCTATGGCGGCCATGAATGAGAAACTGCGTGAGTTGATTTCGCAGATTAAAGCTTCGGTGGTGAATGTGGCGTCGGCGTCATCGCAGATTGCGGCGGGTAATACCGATCTTGCCTCCCGTACGGAGGAGCAATCGGCGGCGGTCGTTGAAACTGCCGCCAGTATGGAAGAGCTCACCTCTACCGTAAAACGCAACGCAGATAATGCCCGCGAGGCCAGCAACCTTGCGCAGACTGCTGCGAAAAACGCGCAGGCAGGCGGCAAACTGGTGTCGGATGTGGTGACGACGATGGATAACATCACCGAAAGCTCTAACAAAATTAAAGACATTATTACCGTTATTAACGGCATTTCGTTCCAGACCAATATTCTCGCCCTTAACGCAGCCGTCGAAGCCGCCCGCGCTGGCGAGCAGGGGCGCGGTTTTGCCGTGGTGGCGGGAGAAGTCCGAAACCTTGCGCAGCGTAGCGCCGAGGCCGCCAAAGAGATTGAAGGGCTAATTCAGGAGTCGGTCGACAGGGTCAGCTCCGGCTCGGAAATGGTCAACAAAGCCGGGGAAACGATGAAAGAGATCGTCTCTTCCGTGGAAGGGGTGAGTGGCATCATGACAGAAATTTCTCATGCCTCCGATGAACAGAGCCGCGGTATTGATCAGATCAGTAAAGCCATGAGTGAGCTGGACACCACAACACAGCAAAACGCCGCGCTGGTGCAGGAGTCTTCCGCTGCTGCTGGCTCGCTTGAGCAACAATCCGGCCAGCTAAGCCGTCTGGTTTCGCTGTTTAAACTGAACAACGACACCGTGGATAAAACGCCAAAAACGCGTGCAGTTACTGCTCGCCCTGTGACGCAGGCGACGGCACCCGCAGGTGATGGCGACTGGGAAACCTTCTGAGCCTGACCGTAGCCCGTGCGGTTAACGGGCTACGGCGCGCCTTCACGCTCAGGAGAGATCGTGGAGATCTTTCTCCAGCAAGGGCGTGAGGGCAATATCGCTAAAATGCACCTCCAGCCCCTGGCGTTCGGGGGTGCAACACATCATGCCAACGGCGCATTGCGCATGTGGGAAAGGGCAAAGCCGTAACAGCGGCCACACCTGCCCGTCGGTGGAGTACTGCAGCCGCAGCGCATCCCCTTTGCGGCTCAGGCGCAGCCAGAAGTCCCCGGCATCGCCAGGAAACAGACCTGTTGCCCAGTCAGACTGACCAAGCGTCAGCACGCTGCCCATCGCCGGCGCACCGTCGTTAAACTCGATCCCGGCTTTCAGCCAGTGCTGGTTGTCTGCCACCAGCAGAATGCCCGCCTGATCGTACAGGGCCGAGAAGCGCGCCCGTATCCGCACCTGAAAGGTAAAATCCCCCGTTACGTCGCGCACAAAACCATGCCCGCTAAAGCGCTCAAAGCCGTACCAGGTGGTTTGCCAGAAATCGGTATTGCCATCGGTCACCACGCTAAGCCCGTCCGGCGTTTTGCGCCAGACTTGCGGCGCGTTAATCCAGTAAAAATCGTCCGACATGTTTCGCTCCTTCTCCCATTAAGCGGCTTAACGAGTGTTGCCTGGGGTGAGGATTATTTCCAGGGTGAGGCAGACAATCCGCGCAACGTATTGCCAGTGAAGTGGACTGATAATGGCGTGTTCAGGTTGCTATATTTCGCAAACGGCGCGCGACGTGCCTGATTTTGCATACGCAGTGGGGCAGATAATTAAATGAAAATGTCTGTCACGTAAGAGCTACTCCCCTCATTAATCCAGGGAGGGGAGGGCTTAAACCATTAGCGCAACCTTGGATACTGGTCCGCTATCGCATCACCCGTAAACTGCGCGATCCATCCTTCGGGGTTATCGAAAATCCGGATAGCGGTAAAGTTTGGCTCTGAGCCCATATCAAACCAGTGCGGGGTACCGGCAGGCACGGAGATCAGATCGTTTTTCTCGCACAGCACCTGGTAAACCTCGTTGCCGATATGCAGGCAGAACAACCCGGCGCCTTCTACAAAGAAACGCACTTCGTCTTCGCCGTGGGTGTGTTCGTTAAGGAATTTCGCGCGCAGCGCTTCTTTTTGCGGGTTATCGGCGCGCAGGCTGATCACATCCCAGCTCTGGTAACCTTTTTCGGCGACCAGTTTCTCGATAGCGTGCTGGTAAGCGGTGATCACAGTTTCTGGCGTCGGGTTCACACCCAGATCGCGGTCGGCCTGCCAGCGTTCAAAACGCACGCCTTTGGTATTCAGTTGCTGCTGGATCTCTGCAGCGTCGGTGCTGTGCCACACCGGTGCGCTGGCATCGTTATCGGTATAAATTGTCAGTGCGCTCATGAAGGGATCTGCTCCGGCTTAATGGTGCTGAAAGAGGAAACCTGATGATGATGACTGGCCGGGTCTTCATCGTCACGAATCAGTTGTACGGTGCGAAAACCGGCCTCTTCTGCGGCGTCCAGCTCCTGGTGAATATCCGACAAGAACAGGATGGAAGAGGGCGGCAGTGCCAGTTGCGTCGCAATATTGCGGTATGACTGCACCTCTCGTTTCGCGCCGATCAGCGTATCGAAATACCCGCTGAACAAATGAGTAATATCACCTTCGTCGCTGTAGCCAAATAACAGTTTTTGCGCTGCCACTGAGCCCGAGGAATAAACATACAGATCAAGGCCCTGCGCCTTCCAGTTTTCAAGCTGCGGCAAAACGTCCGGGTAAAGGTGGCCGGTAAAGTCGCCGTTGACATAACCATCGCGCCAGATGATCCCCTGCAACGCTTTCAGTGCGGTGGATTTTCGGTCTTCATCCATAAACGCGAACAGTACATCAATGAGTTCGGCGGTGCTGGCATCCGGTTGCGCGACTTCTTCACGCAGATTATTCAGGATGGTACTCACCGGCTCTTTGTATTGCTCCGCCGTCACAAACCCGACCAGCCGTTCACGGGCGTAGGGGAACAGTATGTTATGCACAAAGCGGATATCACTGGTGGTGCCTTCAATATCGGTAACGATAGCGCGGATCATAGTCTCTCCAGCAGGCGGCGCTGCAGTTCGCATTCAAATAAAAATTCCAACCCTTCCAGATGACGGCGGGCTTCGGCGACATTGCGCCCCCAGCAGGTCAGCCCGTGGCCGCGCAGCAGAAAACCATAACGTAAGCCGTGGGTCTGCGCATAGTCCTCAATGCGTGTTGCCAGCGCGTCGATGTCCTGATCATTATCGAAAATCGCCACTGGCACCGTATCCAGGTGTGTGGTCTGGCCGCTGAGCGACTTTTGCATTTCGTAGCCATCAAGCAACAGGGCGGCGGATTTTTCGATTCGCGAAAGCACGGTGGCATTAACGGTATGTACGTGCAGCACCGCGCTGGCCTCGGGGTAGAGACGGTAGATCAAGGTGTGCAACCCGGTTTCCGCCGAGGGTTTACGGCCGGAAGGCGCATGATTGTCGGCAATAGAAACCTGCAAAAAATCTGCGCTGGTCAGGCTGCCTTTATCTTTGCCGGATTCGCTTAGCCAGCACCAGTCGGCGTCCTGACGTACAGACATATTGCCACCGGTTGCGGGGGCCCAGCCTTTTGCCCCCAGCCAGTGGCAGGCAGAAACGAGTTCATGGAGTTGCAGGTTGTCGGTCATAACGCTTCCTTATAAGGAATATTGTTATCGTATAGACGTCTAAGCGTCTTGATTGCCAAATACTAGCATCGTGTTATAGTGGCGGCAACATGCGTATAACAACCAGGCAGCTGATAATGAGCAATAACGCACTGATTCCACAAAGTAAACTGCCCTCGCTTGGCACCACGATCTTCACGCAAATGAGCGCACTGGCGCAGCAGCATCAGGCCATTAACCTGTCGCAGGGGTTCCCGGATTTTGACGGTCCACGCTATTTGCAGGAGCGGCTGGCTTTCCATGTGGCGCAGGGAGCGAATCAGTACGCGCCGATGACGGGTGTACAAGCGTTGCGCGAAGCGATTGCGGAGAAAACCGAGGCACTGTACGGCCATAAACCGGATATTAACAGCGACATTACCGTTACCGCTGGGGCAACCGAAGCTCTGTATGCGGCGATTACGGCACTGGTGCGTCCGGGAGATGAAGTGATCTGCTTTGATCCCAGTTACGACAGCTACGCGCCAGCGGTGGCGCTCTCCGGTGGTGTGCTGAAGCGCATTGCGTTACAGCCGCCGCACTTTCGCGTCGACTGGCAGGCATTTGCCGGGCTGTTGAGTGAGCGTACGCGTCTGGTAATTTTAAATACGCCGCATAATCCCTCCGCAACGGTATGGCGAAATGCGGATTTTTCCGCGCTGTGGCAGGCTATTGCCGGGCAGGAAATTTACGTGCTGAGTGATGAGGTTTACGAGCACATCTGCTTTGCCGAAGAGGGGCATGCCAGCGTGCTGGCGCACCCACAACTGCGTGAGCGTGCGGTGGCGGTGTCGTCATTCGGTAAGACTTATCATATGACCGGCTGGAAAGTGGGTTACTGCGTGGCGCCTGCCGCCATCAGCGCGGAACTGCGCAAAGTACATCAATATCTGACCTTTTCGGTTAATACCCCGGCACAGCTGGCGCTGGCAGACATGCTGCGCGCCGAGCCGCAGCATTATCGCGACTTGCCGGGGTTTTACCGCGCCCGCCGCGATGTGCTGATCGCGGCCCTCAGTCAGAGCAAGCTGGAGATTTTGCCGTGTGAAGGCACCTACTTCCTGCTGGCGGATTACAGCGCGATCTCCGATCTTGATGACGTAAGTTTCTGCCAGTGGCTGACCAAAGAGGTCGGGGTGGCGGCCATCCCATTGTCGGTATTCTGCGCCGATCCGTTCCCGCACAAACTGATTCGCCTGTGTTTCGCAAAACAGGAGTCGACGCTACTGGCTGCGGCAGAGCGCCTCTGTAAACTGTAATGCGCCTCGGGCGGTGCTGCCTGCGCCGCCTTACTTCTCGCCCATTATGGCGTGCAGTTTTTCTGCATCCGGCAGTCCCACCTCCTGCTGTAACACGTTGTCTTCATTCATGTAATAAATAGCCGGAGTGGCGTTTGCGCCGAGATCGTCCATGATCTTTTGATTGATGTTGAGCTTTTTCAGGATTTCCGGCGGCACGTTTTTTGGCAGAGTTAACGCCATTTTGCCGTTCGATTGCTCATAGTCGTGCCAGCTTTTCGCGGGATCTTTCGCGCTCATGATCGCGGCCGCAACTGCCGGGCTTTCGGGTTTGATCACCCCGACCATTAGCGTGCGGATCTGTACTTTGCCGGCTTCCACCCACGGGCGAGCCTGTTGCCAGAACTGCTTGCAATACGGGCAGTAAGGATCGGCAAACACATAAACCACGCGCGGAGCCTCTTTTTTACCATCAAGGATCCAGTCGGCTTTTTCCATTTGCTGCCATAATGCGCGACCCGCCGGAGCATAGATCTCTTTAGCGATCAGTTTCTCGCTCAGGTTATTGCCAGCGCCATCGTACATATAACCAGAAATTGCGTGTTTGCCGTCCGGCGTGAGGTAAATGGTAACGCCCATTTCTTGGTATTTGCCGAGATAGCCCTTCATTCCCCCTGGCGCGTCGAAGGATTTAATGATAGTGATGCCTTGCTTTTCAATGGCCTTGACCGGTGCGGGCAGCTCTTCGGCGTGCAGGGTAAGCGGGAGCAGTGTCAGCATTAACAGGCGTTTACACATAAAAATCCTTATTAAATCAACGGATAAAAATGAACTTAGGGCAAACCTATTACAATCATCGGTAAGACCTCAGCTCAGAGCATTGTCGCGGGCGGCCAGCAGTGGTGTAATCATCAGGCTTGATGACCTAAGGTTATGAGCGCAACACTTTGCCAGCTTGCTGGCGCTGAAGTTACCCACGGGTATTTCAGGTATCGAGGCCACCCGTCGCGGTGGCCTTTTTACTTTTGGCATACCAGCCGTTCACATGGTTGTTCGTTGCGGGTTGTTAGCTAACGCTTATTGATTTGATAAAGCAAACGCATTAGCCCTATCAAACAAAGTTCGTTACCTTACACCCCATCGAAAACACGGAGGAAGTATAGATGTCCTTAATTAATACCAAGATTAAACCTTTTAAAAACCAGGCGTTCAAAAACGGTGAGTTCATTGAAGTAACCGAGAAAGATACTGAAGGCCGCTGGAGCGTCTTCTTCTTCTACCCGGCTGACTTCACCTTCGTATGCCCGACCGAACTGGGCGACGTGGCCGATCACTACGAAGAACTGCAGAAACTGGGTGTGGATGTTTACTCTGTTTCTACTGACACTCACTTCACCCACAAAGCGTGGCACAGCAGCTCCGAGACTATCGCAAAAATCAAATATGCGATGATCGGCGACCCGACTGGCGCCCTGACCCGTAACTTCGACAACATGCGTGAAGATGAAGGGCTGGCCGATCGTGCTACCTTCGTCGTTGACCCGCAGGGCATCATCCAGGCTATCGAAGTCACCGCTGAAGGCATCGGCCGCGACGCATCTGACCTGCTGCGTAAAATCAAAGCAGCACAGTATGTGGCATCTCACCCAGGTGAAGTGTGCCCGGCTAAATGGAAAGAAGGCGAAGCGACTCTGGCTCCGTCCCTGGACCTGGTTGGCAAAATCTAAATTTCTGCGCATATCGCGCCATAGCGCTGTTGGCGTTGCTTGCTCACCCCGGTCACTTACTTGTGTAAGCTCCCGGGGAATTACCCGCTAGCCGCCTTGCTCTGTCGCGAAATTGCTGGAAATTGTCTCTGATACGGGTGCTTTTTTGCGCCCGTTTTATTCAGCACCATGATGCAAGTTGCATTAGTGCAGCCACACTGTCGGCTTGCATGATGATGTTTTACGAGAGGGAATAACGATGCTCGACACCACAATGAAAACGCAACTCAAGGCGTACCTTGAGAAACTGACCAAACCTGTTGAGTTGATTGCCACGCTGGATGACAGCGCGAAATCGGCAGAAATTAAAGAACTGCTGGCAGAAATCGCTGAATTGTCTGAGAAAGTCTCTTTTAAAGAAGACAACAGCCTTACGGTGCGTAAACCCTCATTCCTGATCACTAACCCAGGTTCGAACAACGGCCCGCGCTTCGCCGGTTCGCCGCTGGGTCACGAATTTACTTCGCTGGTGCTGGCATTGCTGTGGACCGGTGGACATCCGTCTAAAGAGGCGCAAGAGCTGCTGGCGCAGATCCGCGATCTCGACGGTGATTTTGAATTCGAAACCTATTACTCACTTTCCTGCCATAACTGCCCGGATGTGGTGCAGGCGCTGAACCTGATGGCAGTGCTTAACCCGCGTATCAAACATACGGCGATTGATGGCGGTACTTTTCAGAACGAGATCACCGATCGTAACGTGATGGGCGTGCCGGCAGTGTACGTGAACGGTAAAGAGTTTGGTCAGGGGCGTATGACGCTGACGGAAATCGTCGCCAAAATCGATACCGGTGCAGAAAAACGCGCGGCGGAAGCGTTGAACAAACGCGAAACTTACGATGTTCTGATTGTGGGTTCCGGCCCGGCGGGTGCGGCAGCCGCAGTCTATTCGGCGCGTAAAGGTATTCGTACCGGTCTGATGGGGGAACGGTTTGGCGGCCAGGTACTGGATACGGTCGATATTGAGAACTACATTTCCGTGCCGAAAACCGAAGGCCAGAAACTGGCCGGCGCGCTGAAAGCCCACGTTGCGGATTACGAAGTGGATGTGATTGACAGTCAGAGCGCCAGCAGGCTTGTGCCGGCAAGCGTTGAAGGCGGCCTGCATCAGATCGAAACCGCCTCTGGCGCAGTGCTGAAAGCACGCAGCGTTATCATTGCTACCGGGGCAAAATGGCGCAACATGAATGTGCCGGGTGAAGATCAATATCGCACTAAAGGCGTGACTTACTGCCCGCACTGCGACGGCCCGCTGTTTAAAGGCAAACGTGTTGCGGTGATCGGCGGCGGTAACTCCGGTGTTGAAGCGGCTATCGATTTGGCCGGTATTGTTGAGCACGTCACTTTGCTGGAGTTTGCGCCAGAGATGAAAGCAGACCAGGTTCTGCAGGATAAAGTCCGCAGCCTGAAAAATGTCGATATCGTACTGAACGCGCAAACCACAGAAGTGAAAGGCGACGGCAGTAAAGTCACCGGGCTGGAGTACCGTGACCGTGTGAACGGCGATATTCACCAGGTCGCGCTGGCCGGGATCTTCGTGCAAATTGGGTTGCTGCCTAATACCACCTGGCTGGAAGGCGCCATTGAGCGTAACCGCATGGGCGAGATCATTATCGATGCCAAATGCGAAACCAGCGTGAAAGGCGTCTTTGCGGCGGGCGACTGTACGACGGTGCCGTACAAACAGATCATTATTGCTACCGGTGAGGGTGCCAAAGCCTCACTCAGTGCGTTCGATTACCTCATTCGCACGAAAACGGCATAACTCACAATAAGAAAGTAAGGCATTACCTGCACATATGAAGAGGCTACCTTCGGGTAGCCTCTTTTTTTACGCTGCGCGTCTGGCGACTTGACCGCTTACCTGACGACCAGCACCGGAATATGCGCGTGGCGCACGATATTGGCGGCATTGGAGCCGAGCAAGTGTGTCGAGATAGACGGGTTACGCGAGGCAATCACCACCATATCGGCATGCTTTTCTTCCGCCAGCTCGTTGACCATATCACGCACGTTACCAAAGCGAACATGGGTATGAATGCGTGACGAGTCGATATGAAAGTGAGTGATCATGGTACTCAGGCGCGTCTGCGCTTCGTGTTGCAGATGTTCTTCGAAACGGCGCAAATCGGCAGCGAAACGGTGCAGACTGAGGCTGGCGGAGGCGGGCAACACATGCAAAAGATGAATAACGCCTTCGCTCTGGACCAGAAATTCAGCGTGTCGCACGGCTTTGTCGCTTAACTCCATTTCGAAAACATCGACCGGCATAATGAGTGTCTGATACATAAACGCTTCTCCCTGTAGATTATGTCCATCTGATTGAAGCATAAAGGGGAGAAATATTTTGTTGCCTGGCTGGCAAATATGATGAATGGATGAGAGCGGAAAGAGGATGCGGATGCATCCTCTGCTAAACAGCGCAGCGGCGGGGATTAGAGCATAAAGTCGCCAGCAGCTTCAGGCTGGTAAAGTAACGCCAGCACTTCAAGGTCGGCTGTGGTGCCGCCCGGTAATGTCCAGTGAATGGTATCGCCCACGCGCAGGCCCAGCAGTGCGGCGCCGACCGGGGCCAGCACAGAAAGCTGAGTTGCGCTGTCTGTCACCTGCGACGGGTAGACCAGCGTGCGCACGCGTTCTTCACCGCTTTTCAGCTCGCGAAACTTCACCGTACTGTTCATCGTGACCACGTTATGTGGCATCGCTTCCGGCGCGCACATCTGCGCACGATCCAGCTCTTCATTTAGCGCATCCGCGACCGGCAGGCTGGCGTAAGCGGGTTGCTCAAGCAGGCTGTCGAGGCGCTCAGCGTCTCGCTCATTAATAATAATGGCAGGTCTGGGCATCTGTTACTCCATGACATTTGATTGATCCAAAGAAAAACCCTCGCCGACGGGCAGCGAGGGTTTGTCTACCGGTGATGATACTGACCCTGTGACGTACTGTGAAGTGACCCCGCGCACATTTGCCGGATTTCTGCGTGCTAATAACCCGCTTTGTCGATCACAAAACGATCGCCACAGTTACCCGGATGCGGCTGTGGCAACAGTGAGCCTGCGGCTAATGGGGCATTGATGGCATCGGCCTTGATGGCGATCTGCATCTCTGTGAGCCAGGCCGGATTGCCGCTACAGGTCAGTTTGAAGGCTTTTACGCTCTGAGGGCCATAAGCGTGTGCCACGGCGTTGTTAAACGCGTCGCGGGTGACCGTTTTGCCGTAGTTGTCGGCGAGGAAAACGCCGAGTGCACTCTGTTTGATTTCGGTGTTCATCCGTACCATTGCACCAAAATAATCGTCTGGATCGAAACCAAAGCACACGCCATGTTTGGCATATTCGTACCGCTCCAGGCAGGTATTGCTTCCCGCGCCGGGCATCACGGCATTGAGCTTGTTGGCAACTTCCAGCGATAGCCCGGTTTCTGCCGCAGCACATTTTCGGGTGGCTTTGGCTTCCGGCATGTTGGGAATGGGGCGCGTCGCGCAGCCAAAACGCATCCAGCGATTGTTATCGACACCGCGGGCGGCAATCGATTTGGGTAACGACGGCCACAGGCCATGCACCGTCAAATAATCGGCTTTGTTTGCCGGCTCTTTTTGCAGACGGCACTCATCGGGTTCGCTACGGCCGCTGTCATGCAGACTCTGGCAAAACCCGGTTTGCCAGGAGAGCGCCAGCACATACCGATCAAAGTCACCGTACTGTGTAGGTTGCAGAGGGGCGGCGTCAGCAACGGAAAGCCACGTTGCGACCATGCCCATGCTGATGATAGCGAGTCCCTTTTTAAGCATTTCAATTCCTGATGGGTAAGCCCTGCTTATTGTCATAGGCTATTAAACCATAAAAAAAGCGCCGTAAAGGCGCTTTTTCATCAGTGAAAAGGCTTAATGTGCGACAACGCCGGGCACCAGGAGTTCTGTGGCGATGATCACCACTATCAACCCGACGACGACCGGCACAGAGGTGCGTTTCACCACTTCAAACGGAGAGATGTTCGCCATCCCGGCGACGGCAACCACCACGCCAGAAACCGGTGAAATCGTGCGGCCAAGGTTGGAGGCTTGCAACATAGGAATCGACAGATATGCCGGGTTAATGCCGGATTCATGTGCCAGTTTGGGGATCATCTCGACAAAAGCATAGAACGGCGCGTTACCGGAACCGGTGGTCATGGCCGCCAGCATGGTAAGGATCACCAGCACCAGCATCAGAATAATGCTCGCTGAGCCAAACGAGGTAGCGATGGAAATCAGACTTTGAATAAAGCCAATGGTGCTCAGACCCTGGGCAAAGACCCCGGCGGCAACCAACAACATCACCACGCCTGCAAAGGCATCTGCCATGCCGCGGTAAGCGACTTCCAGGCCGGAAAACACCTTCTGCGTGTTAAACCCGCGGATAAATTCCAGCACGGCCGCCAGCAACATACAGATCACCAAAATGGTGATGATGTGCAGCTCCGGGCCCCATTTACCGTCAAAAATCAGCACCCCTATGATCGGAGTAAACGGCAGGAGGGCATAAAACGTCGGCGCCGTGGTGGTGATGTCTTTTACGTCCAGCATTTCACTGACGATATGCTCTTTTTTATCCAGATAGCGCTGCCAGAAGAAGTGCGCCACCGCCATCGCCACAATGGCTGCAATGGAGATAGGCAGGGTGGTTTTAAAGGCGAAATCCACCAGTGGCATTTCAGCGGCTTTGGCCGCCAGTACCACGTCTCCCGAGGTCGGAGAAAGAATAATGGCGGCAGGAGAGGCGCAAATCGCCGCAGCGGCACCGCGACTGATACCGACGTTCACCATTACCGGAAACAGCGTCGCCATTAACAAAACGCCCAGGCCCGTTGCCGAAGAGACGGCGAGTGACATCAGGCAGGCCACAAAATAGGCGGCAATCATCAGAATATATGGCGAGTTAATAAAACGCAGCGGGCGGGAGGCCAGTTTCACCACCATGTCGTTAGCGCCAATGTGCGTCATATAAGCGGCAAAACCGCACAGCATCATGATCATCATGCCGAGATCGCCGCCGCGGCTCATCAGCAGGATTTTCACATACTCGACAATATCAGTTGCGCTATAGCCGGTGCTGGTGGCGCTACCGGGTAAAATTTTATGCCCCATTAACGCGCTGACAATTAACAGTGCCAGGCCGCCAACAAACAGCACGCCGGTGGCGGAGTAACCTTTGATGATGTAGCGTGCAACGCCGACAATCACCACTACGCCGATCAGCAGTTCAACGAGTATAGAAATCATGTTATGGGTTCCGCAGGTTGGCCCGAAAGATAAGTAAGTAAAAAAACAGCAACGCAATGTGCCGAATAACACCTTTTCAGTAGATGATTAAAATCAACAAAGCAGCGCTTTGAGGGAATAATCGCGGTAAATAATTATCCGGAAACGAAATAAAAAAAGACATTCAATAAAGGCCATCGATTTAAAAAACGGTGATTGTTTTTTAAATGATGCAAAATAGTTAATTGCTTTGGGTGATTTGGTTTCTGTTTGCAGCCGGACGTAAATTTGTCAAAAAAAACTTTAAAAATAAAAATTGGCCTGCTTATACTCGCCGTTAATTTCTTTTCACCTTCTGGTGCTTTATGTACGCAGGCTGGCTATACCGATTGCGCTTTATTAAGCGGCATCTTTTGATGCTGCTGATAGCATTCGGTTGGCTGTTGATACAGAGCCAGGTCGCGGTCGCTTCCCATGACTGTGCATTAAGCGTGCAGAGCGGCAATGTTATGGTTCAGCATATGGACCACAGGATGATGGCAGGCAGCGCGCCGCAAACAAACACCCTGAAAACGCCGCTGTGCGAAAAGCATTGTGTTCCGGACCTGGCGCAAAAAGAGACGCCGCACCCGCCGCTGGTGGCGTTGCCGGTTAGCCTCTCTGTTGCGGTCGTCAGACCGGTTTGTCATGAAATGTCCCGAGAGGGATGGTCATTAACCCCGCCCGCCGCAGGCCCGCCGGCAACGATCCGTTTTTGCCGGTATCGGGAATAGATAACTGTTAATCCATTGAATTTAAAAATTTTATGATTAACAGGAGTCTTACTATGCGTTCTTATGTCCTTTATGCGCTTGCCGGCGCAATGCTGTTCTCTTTTTCCGCCGCTCAGGCGCAAACCCCGCACGATATGCACGGCACGCACGATATGTCGCAGCATAACGTCATGCCCATTGACGTGTACCAAAGCCAGGGCGTAGTGAAAAAAATCACCCCGCAATCCATTTCTATCGCGCACCAGTCTGTGCCCGCGCTCAACTGGCCACCCATGACGATGCAGTTCTCGCTGGCGGAGGGCAAGGTCCTGCCCGTCGTGCAACCTGGCGACAATGTCAGTTTCACCTTTATGCAAAGCGAGAACGGTTACCAGCTCGTTTCGTTGACGCCGCAACAGTAACCGGGGGCAGACATGGAACGATGCACACTGAGCCTGCGGCTTGGTGGGGTGTTGCTCGGGTTGATGTGCTCTGCCGTACAGGCGGAGCCACTGACGCTGACGCAATCCCTGGCCGCCGCGGAGCGCTACTCTGCTGAACTTTCTGCAAATCGCAATGAGGCGCGCGCGCTGGATGCGATGGCGGATTCTGCCCGCCAGCTGCCGGATCCAAAGCTGAAATTCGGTATTGAAAACGTCCCGGTACAGGGCAACAACGATCGCCGTTTAACCCGAGAAGGCATGACCATGCAACGGGTGGGCATCATGCAGCAGTATGTCAGCGCCGAAAAACGCGATCGCAAAGCCGATACCCTGCTTGCCGAAGCCCGTAGTGTAAACGCCAAATCAGCAGTGGTGCGTGCCACGCTTCAGCGCGATACCGCTCAGGCCTGGCTGGAACTCGCGTTGTCGGAAAAGGCCTTACACACTGCGCGCCAGTTACTGGCGGAGACGGAACGACAGCAGGGTGCGCAGCACGCCAGCGTGAGTGCAGGCGATGCCGCGCCAGACAGTGTTCTTGCCTTTCGGGTTGGATTGAGCGCCATGCGCGACAAAGTCACGCTAGCCGAACGCGATGTGCAACTGGCGCAAACCCGCCTGCTGCAACTGACCGGGCAAAACGTGACGGATGTGGCCGGTGAGATCCCCCGCTATCAACGACTACCCGCCGATGAAAACACGCTGGAACAGGCCATTTCCCGGCATCCAGATGTGATGGCCGCTGCGAGTGCCGCCAACAGCGCCAAAGCCCGTTCTGCTGAGTCTGCTATTGCGGCCATTCCGGATGTGGAAGTGGAAGTATGGTATGGCCGGCGTGCCGAGGGGTACGAAGATATGGCCGGAGTCATGTTTACCGTCGACTTGCCGCTGTTCCAGTCCCGTCGTCAGGACAAGGATCATGCTGCGGATGTTTCCCGGACGTTGCAGGCCAATGATCAACTTGCGCTGACCGAGCGGGATCACGTGGCGCAACTGCACGCGCTGATTGCGGAGTACCATGCCGCTCAAACCTTGTGGACCCGTCAGCGTGATGAGGTGCTGCCGCTGTTACGCCAACGCGCCAGTTTGCTGGCGTCACAGTATCGTGCCGGGCAATCCGGCTTACCGGAGTTGCTGGAAGCGCGGCGTAATGTTCTCGATGGTGAGCTTGCTGCTAACCAGGCTGAAAAAGCCATGGCACGGACGTGGGCCGCGATCCGCTGGTTGATCCCGCAGGAGTTAATGTCATGAATAAAACCATTTTAGCGCTCCTGGTTGCTGCCGTTGCGGCAGCCGGCATTGGCTATTTTGCGGGTCGCCAACATGTTGTCCCGGCAACGGCGGGCGCACCTGCGCCGGAGCGTAAGGTGCTGTACTGGTACGATCCGATGGTACCGGATCAGCGTTTTGATAAGCCGGGGGAATCCCCGTTTATGGATATGCCGCTGGTGCCGCGCTACGCCGATGAGGCACCCGCCACCGGGGGCGTGAGTATCAGTGCGCAACAACAGCAAAACCTCGGAATGACCACCGCCCGTGTAGAGAAACGCACTCTCGGTAGCGCGTTTTCAGCTTTCGCCACTGTCACCACTGATGAACGCAGTGTCCGTAGTGTGCCGTCGCCAGCGGCAGGCGTGGTCGAGAAACTGTATGTCCGGGCGCCGCAGCAGTGGGTGAAAAAAGGTGAGGCGCTGGCACAGTTGTGGATCCCGCAGTGGACGGCGGCCCAGCAGGAATATCTGGCGGTGCGTCAGTTAGGCGATGCCGCGTTGACACGGGCAGCCCGCGAACGGCTGGCCTTGCAGTTTATGCCGGAGGCAATTATCCGCGCCGTTGAGCGCAGCGGGAAACCACAAACCCGCCTGATACTGCGTGCCGGGGAACAGGGCTATGTGGTGAAGCTGGACACCCGTGAAGGGGCGCAGGTGGTTGCCACACAGAGTCTTTTTGAACTGGCGAGCCTCGATCCGGTGTGGCTGGTAGTGGATTACCCGCAAACGCAGGCATATGCGCTGGCGGCAGGCAGTGAAATTTTCGCCACCTCCGCCAGTTGGCCGGGGGAGCAGTTCCACGGTCGGGTCAGTGAATTATTGCCACAACTGGAGACCGCCACCCGAACGCTGAAAGCTCGTATCGTGCTCGACAACCGCCAACAAAAACTGAAGCCAGGCATGTTCCTTACCGTTACCGCAGCACAATCCACGCAGCAGGCCGCAGTACTGGCCATGCCAGAGGAGGCGCTGATTACCACCGGAGCGGCCAACAGAGTATTGCTGGCGACCGGGGAGGGCCATTTCCAGGCTGTGAATGTCACTGTTGGCCGCACAGCACAAGGCTGGGTCGAAGTCCTGTCGGGGTTAAAAGAGGGCGACAGTGTCGTGACATCGGGTCAGTTCCTGATTGATTCAGAAGCCAGTCTGCGCAGCGCGTTGCCGGCTCAGCACTCTTCGGCTGCAACGGAAAAAAGCGTGCAGGAATATGATGCTACGGGCGTAGTGAAGGCCATCGATAACGGCAGTATCACACTGGCGCACCAGCCTGTACCGGCGCTCAACTGGGGGGCGATGACCATGGATTTTGTGATGAAAGCACCGCAACCGGCGATCAACGTTGGAGACAAGGTGATGTTCAGTTTTACGCTGGATGATGAGGAAGGGGCGGTGATCACGCATCTGATGCCGGTGCAGGAGGCAATGAAATGATTGCTGCTGTCATTCGCGCATCGCTGCGTAACCGCTTACTGATCTTGCTGGCCGCCGTGGTGCTCACAGGTTGGGGGTTGTGGTCGCTACAACGCGCACCGCTGGATGCGTTGCCGGATCTGTCGGATGTGCAGGTTATCATTCGCGCCAGCTATCCAGGCAAGGCGCCGCAAATTATCGAAGATCAGGTTACGTATCCTCTGACAACCGCCATGTTGTCCGTGCCGGGCGCAAAAACGGTGCGGGGGTATTCGATGTTTGGCGATGCCTATGTCTATGTCCTGTTTGATGATGATACCGATCTCTACTGGGCGCGCTCGCGCGTGCTGGAAAATTTAAGTCAAATCCAGTCTTCTCTGCCTGCCGGGGTGAACGTCGGCCTGGGCCCGGATGCGACCGGCGTAGGGTGGGTGTATGAGTATGCGCTGGTGGATCGCAGTGGGAAGCACAATCTGGCGGATTTGCGGGCGTTGCAGGACTGGACGCTAAAATTTGAGCTGAAAACGGTGCCGAACGTTGCTGAAGTGGCAAGCGTGGGCGGTATGGTGCGCCAGTACCAGATCGTCGCCGATCCGGCACGCATGCGGGCGCTCACTATTACGCATGAACAGCTGGTCAGTGCGGTACAGGCGGCCAATCAGGAGAGTGGTGGGGCGTTGCTGGAGATGGGCGAAGCTGAATATATGGTGCGTACGACCGGTTATTTGCGCCAGTTGGCGGATTTTCGCCAGACAGTCATCGCCAGTCGCGACGGAGTGCCTGTAATGCTGTCCGATGTGGCGACGGTGCGCCTTGGGCCTGAGTTGCGTCGCGGTGTGGCGGAGTTTAACGGGGAAGGGGAGGTTGCGGGGGGTATCATCGTGATGCGTTACGGCAAAAATGCCCTGCAAACCCTTCATGCAGTGAAAGCAAAGCTCCGCGAGGTGCAAAAAACCTTACCTGCGGGCGTTGAAATCGTGCCGGTCTATGACCGTTCGACGCTGATTGAACATGCTGTCGGAACGCTGACCCATAAACTGATTGAAGAGTTTCTTGTCGTGGCGCTGGTTTGCACGCTGTTTTTGTTCCATTTTCGTTCAGCGCTGGTGGCCATTGTCTCTCTGCCGTTGGGGATTTTGGGTGCGTTTATCGTGATGCATTATCAGGGCATTAACGCCAATATTATGTCCCTCGGCGGCATTGCAATTGCTATTGGCGCGATGGTAGATGCAGCCATTGTAATGATTGAGAACATGCATAAGGTGATGGAGCAGTGGCGGCATGATAACCCCGGCCAGCAACCGACGGGCGCTGATTACTGGCGCTTTTCAGAAAAAGCCGCCGTTGAAGTCGGCCCCGCGCTGTTTTGCAGTCTGTTGATCATCACGTTGTCGTTTATTCCGGTGTTTTCGCTGGAGGCGCAGGAAGGGCGCATGTTTTCCCCCCTGGCCTTCACCAAAACCTGGGCCATGGCCGTGGCGGCCGGGCTGGGTATCACGCTGGTACCGGTACTGATGGGGCTGTTTATTCGCGGCAATATACCCGACGAGAAAGCCAACCCGATTAACCGCTTCCTGATCCGCATTTACGAGCCGCTACTGGATCGGGTGCTGGCATGGCCGAAAACGACGCTGGCCGTTGCACTGGCGTTGTTGATCGCAACATTCTGGCCGCTAAGCCAGTTAGGCAGTGAATTTATGCCTCCCCTCAATGAAGGCGACTTGCTGTATATGCCGTCGACTTTGCCGGGGATTTCTGCCCGTGAAAGCGGGCGTCTCTTGCAACAAACCGACAGGCTTATCAAAAGCGTGCCAGAAGTGGAAAGCGTGTTCGGCAAAGCCGGACGGGCAGAAAGTGCCACCGACCCTGCGCCACTGACCATGCTGGAAACCACCATTCGTTTTAAACCGCGCGATCAGTGGCGGGCCGGGATGACACCGGAAAAACTGGTGGAAGAGTTGGATAAAACCGTCAACGTGCCAGGTATCGCTAACGTTTGGGTGCCACCGATCCGTAACCGGCTGGATATGCTGGCAACCGGCATAAAAAGCCCGGTGGGGATAAAGGTGAACGGAAATAACATTGCAGATATTGAGCGTGTGGCGCAGCACATTGAGCAGGTGGTGAAGCGCGTTCCGGGCGTGACTTCCGCGCTGGCGGAACGTCTGGCAGGTGGCCGTTATGTCGATATAACGATTAACCGCCAGCAAGCCGCACGTTATGGCGTATCAGTTAAAGAGCTGCAATCGCTGGTTTCAACCCTGGTCGGTGGAGAAAACATTGGCGAGGTGTTACATGGTCGCGAGCGTTTCCCCATTAATGTGCGCTATCCACGTGAAGTGCGTGATAGTGTTGATTCCCTACGGAATTTACCGGTGATCACCGCCAACGGCGAGCAAATCGCCTTGGGTGAGTTGGCGGATATTGTGGTGACGGAAGGCCCGCCCATGTTGAAAAGTGAAAATGCACGGCTGTCGAACTGGATCTATGTCGATCTGCGCGGACGTGATTTGAAGTCAGCGGTGGATGAGATGCAGCAGCGGGTTGCGCAGCAGGTACAACTGCCGCAGGGGGTGACGCTGTCATGGTCAGGTCAATTTGAATACCTGGAGCGAGCCACGGCAAAATTAAAAGTCGTCCTGCCGGTAACGCTAATGATTATCTTTGTGCTGTTATTTATCACCTTTAAACGTGTGTCAGATGCCTTATTAATAATGGGGACTTTACCCTTCGCATTGATTGGCGGTGTGTGGTTGTTATGGCTGCTGGGATATAATTTATCTGTTGCCGGGGCGGTCGGGTTTATTGCCCTTGCTGGCGTGGCGGCAGAGTTCGGCGTTATTATGGTGCTGTATCTTAACCAGGCGCTGGAAAAATACCGGCAGCCTGGCGGTGGGGAGGAAAATAGCCGACTGATGCGTGCCATTCATGAGGGCGCAGTGTTGCGCGTACGCCCGAAAGTGATGACCGTCGCGACCATCATGGCGGGGCTTTTGCCTATTATGTGGGGCGGTGGCAGTGGTTCTGAAGTGATGAGCCGTATCGCTGCGCCAATGATTGGCGGTATGGTCACTGCCCCGTTGCTATCGATGTTTGTGATCCCCGCAGTGTATTTGCTGCTGCATAGAAAACGGTAGATTAATTTGCGCCCCAATATCGGGGCGCTCATTCATTATTATTAAGAAATAACTTAAAAAATAAATTCCTTACCAATCTTTTCAGTATTAATCCGATTTCGTTAAGGGAATATTCAGATAGCATACCCGAGAATATATCCTGTTTCGTAATATGGAATAACTACAGTGTCTGTAAATAAGAAGTTTTTTTGTATTTTATTATCTTTATTTTGTCAGCTTTCGGTGGTTAACACAGTACACGCAGCAGAAAAGGGCTGGTTTTCTGAGTTTACTGACGACGTAAAGCAAACCTGGCAGCAACCTGAGCATTACGATCTCTATGTGCCCGCCATCACCTGGCATGCGCGTTTTGCCTATGACAAAGAGAAAACTGATCGTTATAACGAGCGCCCCTGGGGGGCTGGTTTTGGTCAGTCCCGTTGGGATGAAGATGGAAACTGGCATGGCCTCTATTTGATGGTGTTTAAAGATTCGTACAACAAATGGGAGCCGATTGGTGGCTATGGTTGGGAGAAAACCTGGCGTCCTCTGGCTGACGACAACTTTCACCTTGGCCTGGGGTACACGGCTGGTGTGACTGCGCGTGATAACTGGAAGTACATACCCATTCCGCTGGTTTTGCCGCTGGCATCGATTGGCTATGGCCCGGCAACGTTCCAGATGACCTACATCCCTGGTACGTACAACAATGGGAACGTCTACTTCGCCTGG
Source organism: Kosakonia sp. (assembly GCF_032052965.1). Taxonomy (GTDB): domain Bacteria; phylum Pseudomonadota; class Gammaproteobacteria; order Enterobacterales; family Enterobacteriaceae; genus Kosakonia. The sequence continues at coordinate 31,279 of NZ_DAMBVN010000016.1, read as the reverse complement.
ATGCGTTTTCAGTTTTAATGCTTTCCACGAGAGGCAAGTGATTTGACGTGGCGAACAGTTTTTAGACAGTGGCGAAACGCGGGATAAACCCGCTATCGAAAAAAACTTCGCGACATTTATCACTTTTTCTTGAATAACGACTGGACAAAAGTCGTCACAATTGTTGTACTGATACACGACACAGCATTTGTGTCGTTTTTTCATGTAAAGGTAATTTTGATGTCTAAGATTAAAGGTAACGTTAAGTGGTTTAATGAATCCAAAGGATTCGGTTTCATTACTCCGGAAGATGGCAGCAAAGACGTGTTCGTACACTTCTCTGCAATCCAGAGCAATGGTTTCAAAACTCTGGCTGAAGGTCAGCGCGTTGAGTTTGAAATCACTAACGGTGCCAAAGGCCCATCTGCTGCTAACGTAATGCCTGTCTAATCAGCTGCGTTGAGCAAGAATTTCAAAACCCGCCGAAAGGCGGGTTTTTTTTGTGGTCTCAGTTTGCATTCGCCGCTGAAAATAACCACATCGCCAGCGCCGTCATCGCAAACGAACCCAATAAATTAACGGCAACATTGAGTAATGCCCAGCCTGCACGCCCTTCCTGCAACAGAAACACCACTTCCGCAGAAAAGGTCGAGAACGTAGTCAACCCACCGCAGAACCCGGTGGTCAGCAAGACTTTCCACATCGGGTCAATATGCGTCATACGGTTAAACCACGCCAGCCCCATACCGATAATAAAAGCCCCCAGCAGGTTAGCTGTCAGGGTACCCAGCGGGATCGCCTGATGCGCCGGGTTAAGCTTCATGCTCAACATCCACCGCGCGACGCTGCCCGTGCCTCCGCCGATAAATACTGCTAAAAGAAGTTGTAACACCGTGAAATCCTGCTATTTGATTAGTAAGAGTGTGAGTTTAGCGCTACGGCCTCTTAATGGCTATGACGGCAAACGTGGAGGAGACGAGATGATAGTTGCGGCTGGGCAGTTCGTTGTCACGCCCGGATGGGAAAGCAATGCGCAAACCTGCGTATCGTTGATGGCGCAAGCCGCTGCCCGTCAGGCGTCGCTATTGGTTCTGCCAGAGGCTTTACTGGCGCGGGACGATAATGACCCTCATCTGTCGGTGAAATCCGCTCAGGAGCTTAATGGCGGCTTCCTGCGAGTACTGCTTGATGAAAGTCGGCGCAATAGGCTGACGACGGTACTCACCGTGCATGTACCGTCGACGCAAGGGCGGGCAGTAAATACGCTGGTAGTACTGCGCGGCGGGGAGATCATCGCGCAATATGCCAAGCTGCACATGTACGATGCCTTTAATATACAGGAGTCCGCGCGTGTGGATGCAGGGAATGAAGTCGCGCCGCTGATTGATGTGGACGGTTTCAAAGTCGGTCTGATGACCTGTTACGATCTTCGTTTTCCGGAGCTGGCAATGAAGCTGGCGCTGGGCGGAGCGCAAGTGTTGGTATTACCGGCAGCGTGGGTGCGTGGCCCGCTAAAAGAGCAGCACTGGGCGACGCTCTTGTCGGCGCGGGCGCTCGACACCACCTGTTATTTGGTGGCAGCTGGCGAGTGTGGCAATAAAAATATCGGGCAAAGTCGGGTAATTGACCCACAGGGTGTTACGGTTGCCGCTGCGGCAGAAGCCCCTGCTTTGATTTTTGCCGACGTCAACCCGGAGCGACTGGCAGAAACACGAGAGAAACTACCCGTTTTACGGAATCGACGTTTCGCTGCACCGCAATTGCTGTGATGTTTTTTTAAACAATGCTTGATTCATCTCGTAACAGATTGCTATTGTGTGCGCGCGCCGAATGACCGTTAATGAAATCCGGTTATAATGGTGCTTTATGCAGCCTGTTTTACGAAAGAAGGTATCTATGGGTGAGATTAGTATTACCAAACTGCTGGTCGTGGCGGCACTGGTTGTTCTGCTGTTCGGAACCAAGAAATTGCGCACGCTGGGCGGTGACCTGGGTGCAGCCATCAAAGGCTTCAAAAAAGCCATGAACGATGATGACGCCGCGAAAAAAGACGCCGAAGGCGGAGGCGCGACAGAAAAACTCTCTCACAAAGAGTAACCGCCCCCGACAGGCGAAAAAAAACCGGCCAGTAAGCCGGTTTTTTTGTTTTTGGTGTAAGCAAGTGTTACTTCACTTCCTCACCTTTTGCCTGCAGGTCGGCATGGTAAGAGGAGCGAACGAACGGACCGCATGCGGCATGGGTAAAGCCCATCGCCAGCGCTTCTTCTTTCATCTCGTCAAATTCATCCGGGCTGACATAGCGCTGAACCGGCAGGTGATGGCGGCTCGGCTGCAGGTACTGGCCCAGCGTCAGCATGGTCACGCCGTGGCGACGCAGGTCGCGCATCACTTCAATGATTTCTGCATTGGTTTCACCCAGACCTACCATCAGACCTGATTTGGTCGGAATTGAGGGGTGCGCTTCTTTAAAACGCTCCAGCAGCTTAAGGGACCAGTTATAGTCCGCCCCCGGGCGTACCTGGCGATAAATGCGCGGCACGTTCTCCAGGTTGTGGTTAAACACGTCTGGCGGCGTTGCGGTCAGGATCTCCAGCGCACGATCCATACGACCGCGGAAATCCGGCACTAGCGTTTCAATTTTAATCGACGGACTTTTTTCACGGATCGCGGTAATGCAATCGGCAAAGTGCTGAGCGCCACCGTCGCGCAGATCATCGCGGTCGACAGAAGTAATAACCACATAGCGCAAGGCCATATCGGCAATGGTCTGTGCCAGTTTCTGCGGTTCATTTGCATCAGGTGCGACAGGGCGGCCGTGGGCGACATCGCAGAACGGGCACCGGCGTGTACAGATGGCACCGAGGATCATAAACGTTGCGGTACCGTGGTTGAAACACTCAGCGAGGTTCGGGCAGGATGCCTCTTCGCAAACAGAATGCAGGCCGTTTTTACGCATGGCCGCTTTGATACCCTGAATACGGGAAGAGTCGGCCGGAAGTTTGATTTTCATCCATTCCGGTTTTCTCAGCAGAGCTTCACGCTCTGTGGCCACGTTTTTAACCGGGATAAGAGCCATTTTATCGGCATCGCGGTATTTAACACCGCGTTCCATCACAATGGGTTTACTCATAGCGTGCGTGTTCCAGTTGCGGGTAACGAAGTCAGCATTTCAATTCAAGGGAATGTTGTATTTATCAACTATTTTTGAATTAACGTGCGCGCAGTATACCATTGATGGCGGGCGGAAAGCAGCCTGACAACCTGCCTATTTGTAAAATAGTTGTTGTTTTGTGCAGAATGACCAGAAAGGGTAAGTACAATGGACAGGTGAAAACGGGCTTTAAAAAGCCCGTCGGATGACATCAATAACGTTTTCCAGCACCGGATCCCGCAGACTCAACTTGTTGTAATACACAGAAATATCGAGGTTTTCTGAGCTAACAGGCGGGAAGTCGATCTCGACCAGTGGCCAGCAATCGCTGAATAATTTGAACAACTGCGTGGTCATCAATCCCAGCAGATCGCTGTTGCCGATCAGTGCTGCGATAGTAAACATATTGTAACTGCTGAAACTGATCTGGCGCTCTGGAAAGAGATCCTGCACCCGTTGACGTAAGCCGCTCAGATTTTGCGCTTCCAGCATCACCATCGTGTGCTCATACTGCTGCAAAACCTCTTCGTTAATCGGCCCGTTCAAACAAGGATGCCCTTTACGGCACACCAGCATCAGGCGATCGGTATACAGCACATGGCTGTTAATCGCGCGTGACGCAGGAAGATGGGTGTCAATAATTAAATCCGTCTGAAACTGACTCAGTTGGCTTTCGCCATCTTTTACCGGAATATTGCGTATCATCAGGTGCGGGGCGCTGGCCTTTATTGCCTGGTAGATAACAGGTAAGGCTAATGCACCAATAGAAGGGGTAGTCCCAATCGTTATAGTACGCTGCTTATCGTAGCTGCCGGTGAGATCCAACGCGCCAAGAATAGATTCCAGTCCCTGACTAATATATTCATGCAGGTGCGAAGCGTAAGCCGTCGGCGTAACGCCCTGGCCTTTACGAATGAAAAGCGGATCGGGAAATATTGAGCGCAATTTTTGAATTGACTGGCTAATAGCAGAAGGCGTGAGGTTCAGCACTTTTGCCGCGTTAACGATCCCTTTGTGGACATATACTGCTTCAAAAATAGTCAATAAGTTGAGATCAATATTACGCAGTGTCCGGAAGATTTGCGGTTTGTCGTCCTCTGGTCGCCCGGTTATTCGCTTCGCCGGCAGGTTATTATTATCCACGCTTCTGCTCCGTAATCATTCGCAATATGAATGATAGTTGAATTTGTTTTTTTTGTTGATTATTAATTTGAGTTAACGTCCTGTCTCATATCATCATTACGTAGGTTTTTCATCGCGATGGCAGACAAGCACTCAAAAGACGTTTGGCCATAAGCATGAATACGAAGCCCGGGAAAGCATCGTAATGCTTATTAACCCGACAAGGCAGGTAGGTTGAAAATAGAGAATATGGCCTCTATTGTAAAGCGCTAACAGGTCAAATAAATAACGACCCGCACGAAATGCGGGTCGTAATACATCATATATTAAGCGCCCATATATTGATGTGGTGGATTGTTTAGTAACGCTAAAAACTCACGGATAAGAATTGTCCTTATTTTATCCTTATCGGGTTCTGCGCTGAACTGGCTCACCTGAGTCATTTCCATGCCGGCATAACCACAGGGGTTGATACGCAGAAATGGCGTGAGATCCATCGCAATATTTAACGCCAGCCCATGGAATGAGCAGCCTTTACGTATCCGCAATCCCAGCGAGCAGATCTTTTTTCCGTCGACGTAAACGCCCGGTGCATCTGCGCGGGCCTGCGCAGCAATATCCAGCGTAGCCAGGGTGTTAATCACGGTGTTTTCCAGCAATGTCACCAGCTCGCGCACGCCAACTTTGCGGCGCTTAAGGTTGATCAGCACGTACATGACCTGCTGGCCGGGGCCGTGGTAAGTGACCTGCCCCCCCCGATCGCTCTGGATCACAGGAATATCGCCAGGTGCGAGCAGATGTTCGGCTTTGCCTGCCTGACCCTGGGTAAAGACCGGGGGGTGTTCGACCAGCCAGATTTCATCGGGCGTGGTGTCGTCGCGGGTATCGGTGAATTCATGCATCGCCCGGGACACGGGATCGTAAGGCTGCAAGCCCAGGTTGCGGATGAGGATTGTATCCTGAGACAAAACGGCATCTCCAGGGGAGAAAAGAGTGGGGGAAGTATATCATAGGGAAGACGTTACCCGAATGTTTCCGGATAACGTCTCTAAGAGTTACAGCACCATACGAACAATTTCGATATTGCCAAGCTCTTCGTACAGCGTTTCAACCTGCTCAATGTGGGTGGCAGTAATGGTGATAGATACCGAGTGGTAATTGCCTTTGCTGCTTGGTTTTACCTGCGGAGAGTAATCACCTGGCGCATGGCGCTGTACCACTTCAACCACCTGATCAACCAGCTCAGGTTTCGCCAGACCCATTACTTTGTAGGTAAAGGGTGTCGGGAATTCAAGCAGTTCTTTGAGATTGGTTTTCATGTCAGCTCCGGCGTAAAAAATAACAACTCCTGCCACAAGGGCAGGAGTTTTTTAGGATACCTAGTATATGGGGGCGAAGATCACACTTTCAAGTGTTCAATTTTTAGCCAAACCAGTGATGGAACATCAATTTAATGTAATCAATGATTTTGCCGAAGAAATTGCCTTCTGGGATCTCCTGCAGCACCACGAGCGGGCGTTGCTCGATGGTTTTGCCATCCAGCTGGAAGTTGATTGACCCCACAACCTGATTTTTCTGCAGCGGTGCGTGCAGCTCACTGGTACTCAACACGTAGCTGGCTTTCAAATCTTTCATACGCCCGCGCGGGATGGTCAGATACACGTCTTTATCCACACCAAGCGAAGCACGATCGCTGTCGCCGAACCACGCAGGCTCGGAGGCAAACTCTTTACCGGCTTTGAGCGGACTCACTGTTTCAAAGAAACGGAAGCCCCAGGTCAGCAGTTTTTTGCTTTCGGTTTCGCGGCCTTTGAAGGTACGCCCACCCATAACTGCCGAGATCAGGCGCATCTGGCCTTCGGTTGCCGATGCGACCAGGTTATAGCCTGCTTTGTCGGTATGGCCCGTTTTGATGCCGTCTACGTTCAGGCTGTTATCCCAAAGCAGGCCGTTACGGTTAGTCTGGCGGATACCGTTAAAGGTAAACTCTTTTTCTTTATAGATAGAGTATTCGTTCGGCACATCACGGATCAGAGCCTGTCCAATCAGCGCCATATCGCGTGCGGAGCTGTACTGACCGTCCGCATCCAGGCCGTGTACGGTCTGGAAATGGCTGTTTTTCAGGCCAAGCGCGTTGACATAGTTGTTCATCAGACCGACAAACGCATCCTGGCTGCCTGCCACGTAATCCGCCATAGCGACACAGGCGTCGTTACCGGATTGCAGGTTAATCCCACGGATAAGCTGGGAAACCGGAACTTGCATGCCCGGTTTCAGGAACATCAGCGAAGAACCGCGGAAAACCGGGTTGCCGGTTGCCCATGCGTCGTTACCGATAGTCACCAGATCGCTGTCTTTGAACTTGCCGGCTTTCATCGCCTGACCAATAACATAGCTGGTCATCATTTTTGTCAGGCTTGCAGGATCGCGGCGCGCATCGGCGTTCTGTTCCGCCAGCACTTTGCCGGAGTTGTAATCGATCAGGATATAAGACTCCGCATCGATCTGCGGAACGCCAGGGATCATGGTTTTAATATTCAGGTCATCAGCGTGAGCGGCAGAAAGTGTGGCTGCGGTCAGCGCTGTGGTGAGCGCCAGGCGCTGCACAAAACGAACGGAGAGAGTGGTCTTCATGGTCGAACAACGACATCCGTGATGGAGTTAAAAAAAGTGCCTTACTATAGCAAAAGCTATATCGGCAGGCATCTGACTTTCCGCATGACTTTGTTAATGTTGCTTACACAAGTTGACAGAGTCAGACGCCTTACCCGGTTACTGCGCGTTAGTAATAAACGACTGGAGTTGCGCTTCGTTTTGCAAACGCCCCTGCAATGCGCTGGCATCGGCTTTATTACTGAACGGCCCTAACTGCACGCGCCAGACTGCGCCGTTTTGTACGACACGGCCTGGAACGGAAAATTGCTGCGCAAGGCGCTGCTGATATTGCTGAGCCCGAGCCTGATCGCTGACCGCACCCACCTGCACCATATAACTGCCGCTGGCTGCAGCGACTGCAGTGCTGGCTGTCGCTGTGCTGGTTGCAACATGCCCCTGCACAGAACCTGGCGCGGTGACCGGTGCGTTGCGCGTTGCCGGTGCGCTGGTCTGCATGACTGCTGCGGATTGCTGGGCCGGAGCCACAGTCTGGGTCATCGAGGTAGACGGAGTTGTTGCGCCAGCTTGCGTTGCGCTAGCGGCATCGCTCCCTTCAAGAACACCGGATGCCAGCGGCGTTGGCGCGCCAAGGAAACCGCCACCGCTTACCGGTGCGCCGGTAGTATCGTCGCTTTTCAGGGTATCGTTGCTGATCGCCTGAACATTGCTCTGTGGTTGTGCAGCCGGAGCAGGCGTAGAAGTCGCACTGCCTAAACCACCGCCAAGGTCAGGGCGTGCCGGCAGGACATACGTTTGCTGTGCAACCTTGGTACAGGCCATGCCTGGACCAGAAAGCGAACCGTCCTGTGCCACCAGAATCGGATCGATGCGCACTTTGGTGTTGTTTGAGGTATTCAGGCGATCCGCTGCCGCACGGGAAAGCGAAATAACACGGTCGTTGCCGTACGGCCCGCGGTCGTTGATGCGCACCACAATCATGCGACCGTTGGCCAGGTTAGTGATACGCGCGTAGCTTGGGACAGGCAACGTCGGGTGGGCTGCCGTTAGCTGCATCGGGTCAAATGCTTCGCCAGATGCCGTCAGGTTGCTGCCCGGCTCGGCATCATAAATGGCAGCAAGACCTGCCTGACTGAAGCGGGAGGGATCCTGGACCACTTTATAGCGTTTCCCATCGCGTTCGTAATCCTGATTCGCCGTCGCATTGAGCGGCTCGTAGTGAGGCTCCGCGCCGCTGATTTCAACGACAGGGCCGTTGCACACCGCAGGTTGAGGCGCTACGGTCGTCTGTTGCTGACCATCATCATTTGAACATGCCGCCAGTAATCCTGCTGCTATGCAGACCCCAAGCCATTGCTTACGCATTGCGCACCTCATATCGTTATACGTTTTTGGACAACATTTTCCTGTGGGTATGGATCGACATCACGATACCAAACCCGGCCATGAGTACGATCAGGGCGGACCCCCCGTAACTTATCAGCGGCAACGGTACGCCCACCACCGGCAGGATACCACTCACCATACCAATATTTACGAACACATAGACGAACAAAATCAACATTAAACCACCGGCCATGACCCGGCCAAATGTGGTCTGTGCCCGGGCGGCAATCCATAGCCCACGCATAATCAACAATAAATAGAGTGCCAGCAAAATCAGAATGCCAACCAGACCGAGCTCTTCCGCCAGCACCGCAAAGATAAAGTCGGTATGGCGTTCAGGCAAGAACTCCAGCTGAGACTGGGTGCCGTGCAACCAGCCTTTACCGCTCAGTCCCCCGGAGCCGATCGCAATTTTCGACTGAATAATATGATAGCCCGCGCCCAGCGGATCGGTTTCCGGATCGAGCAACATCATTACCCGCTGACGCTGGTAGTCGTGCATCAGGAAGAACCACAACACCGGAATAAACGCAGCAATCAGCACCACGGCGATACCAATCAACCGCCAGCTCAGGCCAGAGAGGAACAGCACGAACAGCCCGGAGAGCACAACCAGAATGGACGTTCCCAGATCCGGTTGTGCTGCTACCAGTAGCGTGGGCACGAAGATCAACACCAGCGCAATGCCGGTATTTTTCAGCGACGGCGGGCAAACATCACGGTTAATAAAGCGCGCTACCATCAACGGTACGGCGATTTTAGCAATCTCCGAGGGCTGGAATCGCACGATGCCCAGATCCAGCCAGCGTTGCGCGCCTTTCGAAATTGCACCAAAGGCATCTACCGCCACCAGCAGAATAACGCAGAAAATATAGAGGTAGGGCGCCCAGCCTTCATACACACGCGGTGGAACTTGCGCCAGCACCACCATAATGATCAGGCCCATTGTAATCTGACCAATTTTGCGTTCGGTCATGCCAATGTCCTGACCGCTGGCGCTCCAGATAACGATGGCGCTGTAAAACAGGAGCGCCAGAATGATCAGCAGCAACGCCGGATCGATATGGATTTTATCCCAGAACGATTTCTTGTTCGGATTATCCGTCATGATTATTGGTCCTCCGTTGCCGATGTTGAGGGGTTTTCCGTCGGCAAATCGGTGTTGTTATCGCCAAGCATAATATGGTCGAGGATCTGGCGCATAATGGTCCCCACTGCCGGGCCTGCGCCGCCGTTCTCGAGGATCATCGCCACGGCGACCTGCGGATTATCGTAGGGGGCAAATGCGGTCATCAGTTTATGGTCGCGCAGACGCTCTGCAATGCGGTGAGCGTTGTAGGTTTCATTCGCTTTCAGGCCAAAAACCTGAGCCGTACCGGATTTTGCCGCCACTTTATAAGGCGCATTCGCAAAGTATTTATGACCTGTGCCGTTAGCCCGGTTTGCCACGCCGTACATGCCATCTTTGGCGATTTCCCAATAACCAGAATGGATATCGCCCACTGGCGGTTGCGCTGGTTGTTGCCACGGGACCTGTTTGCCGTCTTCAAGCGTGCTCATCAGCAGATGCGGGACTTTGACGATGCCGTCGTTGATCAGGATCATCATCGCTTTGTTCATCTGCAACGGCGTCGCGGTCCAGTAGCCCTGACCAATCCCGACCGGAATGGTATCGCCCTGATACCAGGGTTTTTTAAAGCGTTTCAGTTTCCATTCGCGCGTGGGCATATTGCCGGAGCGCTCTTCCGAAAGGTCAACGCCGGTGTAATGACCGTAGCCAAACTTATTCATCCATTCGGACAGGCGGTCAATCCCCATGTCATAGGCGACCTGGTAAAAGAAAGTATCCGCCGACTCTTCCAGTGATTTGGTGACATTCAGGTGGCCGTGGCCCCATTTTTTCCAGTCACGGTAACGCTTATCAGAACCAGGCAACTGCCACCAGCCAGGATCGAACAGGCTGGTATTACGCGTGATCACCCCTGCGCTCAGCGCAGAAACCGCAACATAAGGTTTCACGGTGGACGCCGGAGGGTAAACACCTTGCGTCGCGCGGTTGATCAGCGGGGTGTTGGGATCGTTAAGCAGCGACGAATAATCTTTGCTCGATATCCCATCGACAAACAGGTTGGGATCGTAACTTGGCATGGAAACCAGTGCGAGGATACTACCGCTACGGGGATCGGTAACCACGACGGCGGCGCGGCTGCCCGCCAGCAACGTTTCAATGTACTGCTGTAATTTAAGATCAAGCGTCAGATAGATGTCGTGCCCGGCCTGCGGCGGCACCTCTTTCAACTGACGGATAACCCGCCCGCGGTTGTTTACTTCCACCTCTTCATAGCCCGTCTGGCCATGGAGTACATCTTCGTAGTAGCGTTCAATCCCGAGTTTGCCGATATCATGCGTAGCGGCGTAATTGGCAAGTTTTCCATCTTTATCCAGTCTTTCGACATCTTTATCGTTAATTTTGGAAACATAGCCAATAACATGGGTGAGCGCTGAGCCATACGGATAGTAGCGGCGTTTGTAGCCTTTTACTTCCACGCCAGGAAAGCGGTACTGGTTAACGGCAAAACGCGCGACCTGCACTTCCGTGAGGTTAGTTTTAACCGGAATGGAGGTAAAGCGATGTGAACGTGCGCGTTCTTTCTTAAAGTTGGCGATATCGTCATCGTTCAGATCGACCACATCGCGCAGCGCATCCAGCGTTTGCTGCACATCGTCAACCTTCTCCGGCATCATTTCGACCTGGTAGATGGTGCGATTGAGTGCCAGCGGCGTGCCGTTGCGATCGTAAATAATGCCGCGGCTCGGTGGGATTGGCACCAGTTTGATGCGGTTTTCGTTGGAGCGGGTCTGGTAGTCCGCAAAACGGACGATTTGCAGATTATAAAGGTTAGCGACCAGCACACCGGAAAGCAGCAAAATCCCGGTGAAGGCGACCACCGCCCGGCGCACAAACAGCGCGGACTCAGCCGTATAGTCGCGAAAAGAATTCTGTAATTTCATCCGCTGCTTAATCTGCCCAAGACGTGTTATTACTCACGGTGATAAGGATGGTTGGTGGTAATACTCCATGCGCGATAGAGGCTCTCGGCTACCAGCACACGCACCAGCGGGTGAGGAAGCGTCAGCGCAGAGAGGGACCAACTTTGTTCTGCCGCCGCTTTGCAGGCCGGAGATAATCCTTCCGGCCCGCCGATCAGCAGGCTGACGTCACGCCCGTCCTGCTTCCAGCGTTCCAGCTCAAGGGCCAGTTGCGGTGTATCCCAGGGTTTACCAGGGATATCGAGGGTGACAATCCGATTTTTGCCCGCCGCAGCCAGCATCAGTTCACCCTCTTTATCGAGAATACGTTTGATATCTGCGTTCTTGCCGCGCTTTCCGGCAGGGATCTCCACCAGTTCGAAGGGCATATCTTTTGGAAAACGACGCAGATACTCACTAAAACCTGTCTGTACCCAGTCCGGCATTTTCGTGCCGACGGCGACCAGTTGCAGCTTCACGCATTAACTCCAGAGCTTTTCCAGTTCATACAGGCGGCGACTCTCTTCCTGCATGACATGGACGATGACATCGCCTAAATCGACCACCACCCAGTCGGCGGCGCTTTCGCCTTCCACACCCAGCGGCAACATTCCGGCTGCGCGGGATTCCTGAACAACGTGATCCGCGATGGAGATAACATGGCGCGTGGATGTCCCGGTGCAAATAATCATGCAATCGGTGATGCTGGACTTGCCCTGAACGTCAATGGCAACAATGTCCTGACCTTTCAGGTCATCAATTTTGTCGATAACAAAATCCTGGAGTGCTTTACCCTGCAAGTGTTCCCCCTGGGTGAGTAAAAAGTGAGCTATTAGTAAATGGCCTGACATTATACCTGAACTGCGCGGATTGTCGGGACAAATGTCCGATCCCACTCTTTTAAAGCGGGCTATCATCCCATCACGCGCGCGCGATTGCATTGCCAATTTTGTAAAACAATTCTGCGCGCGGAGGATAGCAGCCTGCCATGGCGTGTCAATGACCTCATCACCACCGCGAAGAGGAGAGGGGAAAAAACAGACTATGTTTCGTCAGCCTGCCAGATAGCACGGCTGTTCAGCACCCGTAGCGTAGCGAAATCGTCATGAATATCTATCGCGCTCCAGCAGCCCTGATCAACCCGAAAATGCCATAGCGAAGAGGCTGACATCTTGAGCAATCGGGCAATGAGCACGCTAAGTACGCCCTGATGACTCACCACCAGCACGTTGGGGTGCTCGCGCAGTCCGGCGAGATGGGCGATGAACTGTTCAACGCGGGCAGAAAATGCCTGAAAGCCTTCGCCGTTGGTAGGAACGGCGTTCTGCCAGTCAGTACACCATGCGGCGTAACTTTCCGCGTCTTCGTGCGTCAAATCGCGATGATGGCGCATCTCCCAGTCACCAAAAAACATCTCATTGAGCAGCGGGGTAGTGTGAACAGCCATTTCGCGACCCTCCAGCACATGCTGCGCGGTGATGTGCGCCCGCTCCAGCGTGCTACACAATACATAGTCGAAGGGGACATGTTGCAGTAGTCCGCACAGGGTTTGCGCCTGGCGCACCCCTTTCGCCGTCAGCGGCGTAGGGGAATGACCACTGTAAAGTCCGGCGACATTTGCTTCTGTTTCTCCGTGACGTACCAGCCAGAGTCGCATTGTTCTCTCCCGTCTCGATTTCTGCGCAAAGTTTAACACTGCATCCTGAATCCACCTGTCTTTTTCGTTTAAGATAACGGCTTTTAGCCGGAGCGGGAGATGGCTTTGTTTCATAGTGCGCATGGCGGTAATACACATGAAGCGGCTGCATTACTGGGTATCGCCCCGGAGCAACTGCTCGATTTTAGCGCCAATATCAATCCGGCAGGGATGCCGGATTCGCTCAGGCAGGCGCTGGGCAATAATTTGTCGCTGGCAGAGCGTTACCCGGATGTGGAGTACCTGCGTCTGCATCAGGAGCTGGCGGAGCACCATCAGGTTCCGCTTTCATGGGTGGTTGCCGGCAATGGCGAAACGGAAGCCATCTTCGCTCTGGTGAACACGCTGGCACCGCGTAACGCCATGCTGGTAACACCGGGCTTTGCCGAGTATCGCCGTGCATTAACGTTGGGCGGGAGCCGCATCACCGAATTTGCATTGCGTGAAGAGGAAGGCTGGCAGATAACGGCGCGTCTGCTGGATGCGCTTACGCCCTCGCTGGACTGCCTGTTTTTGTGCACGCCCAATAATCCAACCGGATTGCTCCCTGACGATGCCTTGCTGCATGCGATTGTGGCGCGCTGTAAAACGCTCGGCATCGCGCTGATCCTTGATGAGGCCTTTATGGATTTTATCCCTCATCGTACAGGTTTTATCCCCCATCTGGCTGGCAACCCCCATCTGTGGGTGTTGCGCTCGCTCACTAAGTTTTACGCCATCCCTGGCCTGCGGTTGGGGTATGTGCTCGGCAGTGATGCAGAGACGGTGACGCGAATGCGAGCGGCACAGATGCCATGGTCAATCAACGCCTTTGCGGCGCTGGCAGGGGAAGTGATTTTGCACGACAACGTCTATCAACAGGCCAGCTGGCAGTGGCTGGCGGCCGAGCGGCCACGTCTGTTAACGGCATTGCAGGCGCTGCCTGCATTAACGGTATGGCCGGGGGAGGCGAACTACCTTTTCCTGCGTTGTGATGCGCCCTCGGTCGCGCTCCAGCGTGCTTTACTGGAACACTATATTCTGATCCGAAGTTGTGAAAATTATCCGGGGCTGGATGGGCGTTATTTTCGCGTTGCGGTGCGTAGCGGGGAAGAAAACGATCGGCTGATAGCGGCACTGCATGCCGTACTTAGCGATACAACCCCTGCGCGTTGATGTAGTCGAGTACGGCGGCAGGCAATAAATCGTCGCAGCGCTCACCACGCTCCAGCCGCTCACGTATCCGCGTCGCCGAGATGTTAAACCACGGGGTTTCCGCCAGATAAATTTTGCCTGCCGGCAGCGCGTGCAGGGCATCGGCATCGGTAGTGAGGTGTTTTTCCAGCCACTGCTGATGGTCTTCTTGCGCCATGGTCATCGGGTAACCGGGACGGCGGCAGACAATCAAATGGCAATTATCCAGAATGGTTTCGTAGCGGTGCCAGCCGGGGAAAGAGAGCAGGGAGTCCTGGCCGATAATAAACGCCAGTGAACGCTGTGGACCTTGCTCTTCCCGCCACTCTTGTAGCGTTTGCGCGGTATAAGAGGGGGTGTCCCGGCGAAGTTCCCGTTCATCAAGGGTGAACAGAGGTTTGTCGGCAATTGCCAGTTCCACCATGGTTTTACGCTGCTGGCTGCTGGCTTCCGGTTGCGAACGGTGCGGCGGCACGTTGTTGGGCATAATAATGACCTTCGACAGCCCAATCTGATTTGCCAGTGCTTCTACCGGCTTCAGGTGCCCGTAATGAACCGGATCAAATGTTCCGCCAAACAATGCCTGCAACTGATTCATATCACCCATCAATAAAAACGTCTGCCAGTGCCTTATGACAGAGTAGCAGAGAAAGCCTCTCCAGCTCGGCCCATACCGACTGACCAAAGTCCTGCTTCACTACCAGTTCAATGCGGCTCAGCAGATGCACGGCCTGCCGTAACTGATCCAGGCTCAGTCGCGTGAGGGCGTCGCCGGTAATACCGCGACGGTTTTGCCAGACCCGATGTTTATCAAACAGCGCGCGTAGCGGCGTATGCGCCGATTGCCGCTTCAGCGTGACCAGTAGTAGCAGTTCGCGCTGCACCGTTCGCAGCAGGATCACCGGCTCGCAGGCCTCAAGTCGTAACTGGTTGAGAATATGCAGCGCGCGTTTGCTCTTGCCAGCCAGAAGGGCATCGACCCAATGGAATGGCGTAAAATGCGCGGCATCGTTGACCGCCTGCTCTACACGCGGCAGGGTCAGCTTGCCGTCCGGCCACAGCAGGGCCAGGCGATCCAGCGCCTGCGCCAGCGCCAGCAGATTGCCTTCATAGCAATAGCAAAGCAATTGGTTAGCGGCGTCGTCCAGTTCAAGTTTGTTCTGCTTCGCGCGGGAGGCAACCCAGCGCGGCAGGTTTGCCTGCTCTGGCGTCTGGCAACTGACCTGGACGACATGTTGGTTTAGCTGGCTTATCCAGGCTGCGTTTTCCTGCGCTTTTGTTAGCTTATTACCGCGAACAATCAGCAACAGATCGCTATGCAGCAAGCTGACCAGCTTTGCAAGCTGTTCGTTCATTGCCGCATTGGGGCCATTGTCCGGCAGTTGCAACAGCAGCGTCTGGCGGCTGGCAAACAGACTGAGCGCCTGGCAGATGGAAAATATCGCATCCCAGTCGGTGCTGGCATCCAGCGTAAAAGTGTGGTGTTCAATAAACTCCTGCGAGATAGCGGCCTGACGCACGGCATCCTGGCTCTCTTGCAGAAGTAGAGGATCATTGCCCAACAGCAGATAAGCCGCGCGCAGCCCTTCATTGAGCTGCGCGCGGAGTTGTTCCGGATACAACCTGAGCATTAGCTACCCGGTTTTGCCGAAACAGAGGGGGCAGGAGCTTTACCGGCAGCGTGCGTTTGCTCAGCATCGGCGGTATGGATGCTCGGCAGCTTACGGATCAGCTGTTCTGCGGCCTTGTCATACATTTCCTGAATGATCATCTCCTGCTCGGCATCTTTTGCCAGTGCCGTTTGCGGGTTATCAAAGAACGAACGGAACACTTTGGTGCTGATCGGGTAGATGTCATGCCCCGGGATCAATACGCTCGCATTCACCGTCAGTACCATTTGATACTCCGCAGTACGGCCATCCTGGAAGATCGACGCCGTGTCGCGGGAGAACGTCACCGCGCCAAGGCGCAATGACGGTACATCCTGACGCAGCGAACCTTTTTCAACCAGCTCAACGCCATTCAGGCGCAGCTGGCTGCGGACGGCGCGGCTCAGCGGGCCGTTGGGATCCCCGGAGTCGAAGATCATCGTTTTCATCTCAGCCGGCACTTGCGTGGTACTACGCAGATGCCAGCCACATCCGGCGGTGACCAGCACCACCAGGGATAACAACAATGTAGCCAGATGTCGCACGCTTCCTCCCGCGCTTAGCCAACAACCAGATTGAGCAGTTTACCCGGTACGTAAATCACTTTACGCACGGTAACGCCATCAAGATATTTCGCCACCAGGTGTTCCTGGCCCGCGCGTTCACGTACTTGCTCTTCAGTCGCGTCAACAGCGACGGTAATTTTACCGCGCACTTTACCGTTAACCTGCACCACGACCAGCGTGGTGTTTTCCACCATCGCTTTTTCGTCAGCAACTGGCCACGGCGCGTTGTCGATATCGCCTTCACCACCCAGCGCTTGCCACAGCGTGAAGCTGGCGTGCGGGGTGAACGGGTTGAGCATACGCACCACTGCCAGCAGCGCTTCCTGCAGCAACGCACGATCTTGCTCGCTTTCCTGCGACGCTTTCGCCAGTTTGTTCATCAGCTCCATGATCGCCGCAATAGCGGTGTTGAAGGTCTGACGGCGACCAATATCATCGGACACTTTAGCAATCGTTTTGTGTACGTCACGACGCAGGGCTTGCTGATCTTCATTCAGTGCGGCCACATCCAGCGCAGCGACTGCGCCTAATGATGTATGTTCGTAGACCAGTTTCCAGACGCGCTTCAGGAAGCGGTTTGCCCCCTCAACGCCGGATTCCTGCCACTCCAGCGTCATGTCGGCCGGAGAAGCAAACATCATAAACAGACGAACGGTGTCCGCGCCGTAACGTTCAACCATTTCCTGCGGGTCGATACCGTTATTTTTGGACTTGGACATTTTGCTCATGCCGGTGTAGACCAGCTCGTGGCCAGCCGGATCGGTCGCTTTGACAATGCGGCCTTTCTCGTCGCGTTCGACGATAGCGTCTTTCGGAGAAACCCAGTTACGTTCACCGTTTTCACCGACGTAGTAGAAGGCATCTGCCAGCACCATCCCCTGACACAGCAGCTGTTTAGCCGGCTCGTCGGAAGTTACCATGCCCGCATCGCGCATCAGTTTGTGGAAGAAGCGGAAGTAAAGCAGGTGCATGATGGCATGTTCGATGCCGCCAATGTAGATATCGACCGGCAGCCAGTAGTTGGCGGCTTTCGGATCCAGCATACCCTCGCTGTACTGCGGACAGGTGTAGCGCGCATAGTACCAGGACGACTCCATAAAGGTGTCAAAAGTATCCGTTTCACGCAGTGCAGGTTGACCGTTAACCGTGGTTTTGGCCCACTCAGGATCCGCTTTAATAGGACTGGTGATGCCGTCCATGACCACATCTTCCGGCAGGATCACTGGCAGTTGATCTTCGGGGGTTGGGATAACGGTGCCGTCTTCCAGCGTGACCATCGGGATCGGGGCACCCCAGTAACGCTGACGAGAAACGCCCCAGTCGCGCAGACGGAAGTTCACTTTACGCTCGCCCACGCCTTTGGCCGCCAGCTTGTCGGCAATGGCGTTGAAAGCAGCGGTAAAATCGAGACCGTCAAATTCACCCGAGTTAAACAGCACGCCTTTTTCGGTCATCGCCTGCGCCGACAGATCCGGCTCGCTGCCGTCAGCATTGAGGATAACCGGCTTGATGGTCAGGTTATATTTGCTGGCAAATTCGTAATCGCGCTGATCATGACCCGGCACCGCCATTACCGCACCGGTGCCGTACTCCATCAACACGAAGTTAGCCGCCCATACCGGAATGGCTTCGCCAGTCAGCGGGTGAATGGCTTTCAGGCCGGTGTCGACGCCTTTTTTCTCCATCGTTGCCATGTCGGCTTCGGCCACTTTGGTGTTGCGGCACTCGTCGATGAAGGCAACCAGTTGCGGGTTGTTCGCCGCTGCCTGCTGTGCTAGCGGGTGACCCGCGGCAACGGCCAGGTAAGTGGCGCCCATAAAGGTGTCCGGACGGGTGGTGTAAACCGTCAGTTTCTGATCGCTGTTCTGTACGTCGAAAGTGATTTCCACACCTTCAGAGCGGCCGATCCAGTTACGCTGCATGGTTTTCACGGTATCTGGCCAGTGGTCCAGATTGTCCAGATCGTTCAGCAGTTCGTCGGCATAGGCGGTGATTTTGATAAACCACTGCGGGATCTCTTTACGCTCAACTTTGGTGTCGCAGCGCCAGCAACAGCCATCAATAACCTGCTCGTTGGCCAGCACGGTTTGATCGTTCGGGCACCAGTTCACTGCCGAGGTTTTCTTGTACACGAGGCCTTTTTTATACAGCTCGGTAAAGAACTTCTGCTCCCAGCGGTAGTATTCCGGGGTGCAGGTCGCCAGCTCGCGGCTCCAGTCATAGCCGAAGCCCAGCATTTTGAGCTGGTTTTTCATATAGGCGATGTTGTCGTAAGTCCACGGCGCCGGGGCGGTGTTGTTTTTCACCGCCGCACCTTCAGCCGGCAGACCGAATGCATCCCAGCCAATCGGCTGCAGAACATTTTTACCCAGCATGCGCTGGTAACGAGAGATCACATCACCAATGGTGTAGTTACGAACGTGGCCCATGTGTAGTCGGCCAGAAGGATAGGGGAGCATCGACAAGCAATAGTACTTCTCTTTGCTCTCGTCTTCAGTGACTTCGAATGTGCGCTTCTCTTCCCAGTGAAGCTGTACTTTGGATTCTATCTCTTCCGGGCGGTATTGCTCTTGCATGGCACCAGTAGTCCTGTTTTTGATACCGCTACGAATGTAGCGTCGTTACGTGGTTTTTCAAGAGGCATAGCATAGCCCAAACGCCCGCCTCAAAACAGCCTTTCCGCGAGACGCGGATGAAATAGCCCCGCCTTTTTCACGGTGACTTTTTGTTGACGCTGTCGGGCTGTCGACACTGCGACAAAGAAATAACGTCTATCATTAGAGAGGGTTACTTAACCGGGAGGCGAAACGATGAACAAGGTTGCTCATTTTTACCGTGAACTGGTCGCCACGTTGACCGAACGTTTGCGCAACGGAGAGCGCGATATTGACGCATTAGTCGGCCAGGCACGTCAGCATGTCTTGCAGACCGGTGAGTTAACTCGCACGGAAATTGATGAATTGATGCGGGCCATTCGCCGGGATTTAGAAGAGTTCGCCCGCAGCTACGGCGAAAGCCAGGAAGAAGTGGCCGACAGTGTGTTTATGCGGGTGATTAAAGAGAGCATCTGGCAGGAGCTGGCGGATATTACGGACAAAACACAGCTGGAATGGCGGGAAGTATTCCAGGATCTTAATCACCATGGGGTTTATCACAGCGGCGAGGTTGTCGGGCTGGGAAATCTGGTCTGTGAGAAATGCCATTTTCACCTGGCTGTCTACACACCAGACGTGTTGCCGCTTTGCCCGAAATGCGGCCATGATCAGTTTCAGCGTCGGCCTTTTGAACCGTAAAAGGAAAAACGCCTGCCCGTTCAGGGCAGGCATTGCGTGGCTTAATGCAGGATCTTGGCGAGGAAATCTTTTGCACGTTCGGATTGCGGGTTGTTGAAGAACGCGTCTTTCTCGGAGTCCTCCACGATTTTACCTTCATCCATAAAGATCACCCGGTTGGCCACTTTACGGGCAAAGCCCATTTCATGGGTAACGACCATCATCGTCATCCCTTCATTGGCCAGTTCCACCATGACATCCAGCACTTCGTTGATCATTTCCGGATCGAGCGCTGAGGTCGGTTCATCGAACAACATGGCTACCGGATCCATGCATAGCGCGCGGGCAATGGCGACACGCTGCTGCTGACCGCCAGATAGCTGTGCAGGGAATTTGTTGGCATGCGCCGACAAGCCGACACGCTCAAGCAGTTTCAGCCCTTTGTCCCGCGCTGCGGCTTTATCCCGTTTTAGTACTTTGACCTGCGCCAATGTCAGGTTTTCGATAATTGACAAGTGCGGGAATAACTCAAAATGCTGGAACACCATGCCCACGTGCGAACGTAATTTTGCCAGATCGGTTTTCTTGTCGTTCACTATGGTGCCATTGACGGTGATCTCGCCTTTCTGCACCGGTTCGAGGCCATTTACGGTTTTTATAAGTGTCGACTTCCCGGAACCGGACGGGCCGCACACGACCACCACTTCGCCTTTTTTCACTTCGGTGGAGCAATCGGTCAGCACCTGAAAGTGGCCATACCATTTCGAAACATTTTTCAGGGAAATCATTAGACGGTCCTTTTCTTCAGCCAGCTGACCAACAGCGAAGCACTGAGACTGATAACAAAATACACGGCGCCGGCAAACAGGATCATTTCGACCTGCGTCCCGTCACGCTCGCCAATAGTGGAAGCCGTACGGAAGAAATCCGCAAGGCTCAGGACATACACCAGAGAGGTGTCCTGGAACAGCACAATCCCCTGCGTTAACAGCAGCGGAACCATGGCGCGAAACGCCTGTGGCAGAATGATCAATTTCATTGACTGCCAGTGGGTCATGCCCAATGCCAGCGCTGCGCTGGATTGCCCGCGGGAAATGCTCTGAATACCCGCACGGATAATTTCAGAGTAGTAAGCCGCTTCAAACATGGAAAAGGCGACCATCGCCGAAATGAGGCGAATATCGGTCTGCGGCGACAACCCGAGCACGTTTTGCAGGAAGCCTGGCACAATCAAATAGAACCATAACAGCACCATCACCAGCGGGATGGAGCGAAACACGTTGACATAGCCTTTGGCGAACCAGCGCAGCGGCCCGAACGTGGACAGACGCATTACCGCCAGCAGCGTTCCCCAGATAATACCGACCACAATGGCGATCACGGTGATTTTCAGCGTAACAACCAGCCCGGCCAGTAAATAGGGCAGGGAGGGCGCGATAGAACTCCAGTCAAATTCGTACATTGTTATTTGCCTCCCATATTGCCCGGCAGGCGGATTTTGCGTTCAACCAGGTTCATCGCCAGCATAATGATGGCGTTGATGAAGACATACGCGATGGTGATAGCAGTGAAGGATTCCCAGGCATGAGCTGAGTAATCCAGCAGTTTCCCCGCCTGTGCCGCCATATCCACAAGGCCGATGGTCGACGCGATAGCGGAGTTTTTTACCAGGTTCATCATCTCGGAAGTCATCGGCGGCACGATCACGCGGTACGCATTAGGCAGCAACACATAACGGTAGGTCTGCGGCAGCGTTAACCCCATCGCCAGACCGGCATTTTTCTGCCCGCGCGGCAGTGACTGGATCGCTGCACGTACCTGTTCGCAAACGCGGGCTGCGGTGAACAGGCCCAGGCAGATCATTGAAGAGAGGAAGAATTGCACATTGGGATCGAGTTCCGACTTGAACCACATGCCGAGATTTTCAGGCAGCAGTTCCGGCACCACCAGGTACCACGTAAAGAACTGAACAATCAGTGGCACGTTGCGGAACAGCTCAACGTAACACGTGCCGATACTGGACAATAAACGGTTAGGTACGGTACGCAAAATGCCAAACAGAGAGCCAACCAGAAACGCGATAATCCAGGCCGTCACTGACAGTGCGATGGTGACCTGAAAGCCGCTCCATAACCAGCCAAGATAGGTTGTGTTGCCGAACGGGGCCTGTTGCAGGAAGATTCCCCAGTTCCAGTCTATGGACATAAATCTACTCCGGAAAAAAAAGGGTAGCAGCGCTACCCTCGAAGATTGTATGAAGAGCGAGTTTTCTTGCTGAAAGGGGAACGACCCTTCAACGTATAGTCTGTCCGTGCTGCTTCGACAATCGAGAGGGCAGGAAACCCCGCCCCTAATGGTTTTAATTAGTTCAAGGCTTTGTCATTCGGTTCTTTGAACAGCGCTTTCATATCGTCAGAGAGATCGAAGCTTAGGTTCATGTTTTTAGGCGGAATGGGGTTTTTGAACCATTTATCGAAAGATTTTTCCGCCGCGCCTGAAGTCTGGTACTGCGCAATGGTGTCATCCATCAGCTTTTTGAATTCCGGATCGTTTTTGCGCAGCATGCAGCCATAGGCTTCTTTGGACTGCGGCGTCCCCACGATTTCCCAGTTATCCTGTTTCTTCGCTTTTGCACGCTCGCCCGCCAGCAGTGCGTCATCCATCATAAAGGCCACCGCACGACCGCTTTCCAGCGTACGGAACGAGTCACCATGGTCTTTGGCGCTGATAATGCGCATGTCCATTTTTTTCTCGTCGTTCAGCTTGTTGAGCAGAATTTCTGAGGTGGTACCAGAGGTGACCACAACGGCTTTGCCTTTCAGGTCGGCGAAATCTTTGATCGAGCCACCTTTCTTGGTCAGCAGACGGGTGCCTACCACGAAAATAGTGTCAGAGAAGGCGGCTTGTTTCTGGCGCTCAACGTTGTTGGTGGTCGAGCCGCACTCAAAATCGAACGTGCCGTTTTGCAGCAGTGGGATACGGTTCTGAGAGGTGATAGGGATCAGCTTCACAGCCAGATCCGGCTTGTTGAGTTTTTTCTTCACCGCTTCAACGATAGCGTTGGAGTAGTCCTGAGAGTAACCCACCACTTTTTGCTGATTGTCGTAGTAAGAAAACGGTACGGAAGATTCACGGTGACCAACGACGATGACGCCGTTTTTGGCAATTTTATCCAGCGTAGATTGCTGTTGCTCTGCCGGCGCGGCGTCCGCCGGTTTAGCATCTTCAGCGTGGACCAGACCGGCTGACAGTCCCATCACCAGCATCGCGGCGGCCAGTTTACGTAATTGCATTTCCAGACTCCTTTATCGTCAGTGCGAAAGCACGTTGATACCCGTTGTGTGTACGTTGTGTTGTTTTTATGGCCTGCTACATATTCGTGCAGTGTTGTGTATGTTTGTTACATTCAGCATGGCTTAATGTAAAGGTTTTGCTGCAACATTGTTTATTTTTGCGAGACGCGCCGCACCATTAGCAGGCAAAAATCTTACATTGCACCAGTCTGGTGCGTCTGATGTTCACTGCCAGTGCGATCTCAGAACGCATAAGCAGCTTTCATAGTGACCTGATAAATATAAGCAAATGGCATGCCATAATGGTGTGTGGCAGAAGGGCAGGTAAAGCAAGGAACTGTTGGCCCGGAGAGCACCGGGCCAATGACAGAGAAAGATTAACGACGGCGTTGACGCAGGCTCATTACCAGCGCACCAAAGCCGAGCAGCGCAGTAATGCCCCAAATTGCCCAGTTGCCCATGCGCGCATACGGCGTTAACCCCCGGGTCGGCGTCACCTGAGCGGTAAGCACATCGCGGGTGAATTGTGGGAGCACAGACTGGATCTCGCCTTGCGGGCCAATCACGGCGGTAATGCCGTTATTGGTGCTGCGCAACAACGGACGCGCCAGCTCCAGCGAACGCATCCGCGCCATCTGGAAATGCTGCCACGGCCCGATCGACTTGCCAAACCACGCATCGTTAGAGATGGTCAACAGGAAGTCAGTATCCGGACGGAAATTATCGCGTACCTGTTCACCAAGAATGATCTCATAACAGACTGCCGGCGTCAGATTAAAGCCATGCGCCTGCAGCGGCGGCTGCACATAGGCGCCGCGACTGAAGGAGGACATTGGCAAATCAAAGAACGGCGCCAGCGGACGCAGAATCGACTCCAGCGGGACAAACTCACCAAACGGCACCAAATGATTTTTGTTATAGCGATCGGTTGAACTGTAACTGTAGGCGCTGTCTTTACCCAATGTGATGATGGTGTTGTACGTGTCGTAACGGTTTTGTTTGTTCAACCGTGCGTCCACAATCCCGGTCACCAGGGTCGTGCCGTTTGCCCGCAGCAGATCGTCCATGGCATTTAAAAAGCGCTGCTGATTGATTTCCAGATCCGGAATAGCGGATTCAGGCCAAATAATCAGTTGCGATTTCCCCATCATCTTTTCTGTTGCGTTGCTGTAAATCGTTAACGTATTCAGCAGTTGGTTTTCATCCCACTTCAGCGCCTGGGGGATGTCTCCCTGCACCAGAGATACCTGGGTGGTGCGTGCCGGTAGCAACTGATACCACTGGATATAGCGCAGCGGGAAGGGAAGGGCGAACAGGACGATCGCGACTACCAGCGGACGCCAGGTGCGCGTGATCAGCGCCAGTGCCAGCAAACCACTGACCATCATCAACAGGAAGCTGATGCCTTCAACACCCAGTATCGGTGCCAGACCTTTGAGTGGCCCATCAATCTGGCTGTAGCCGAACTGCAACCACGGAAAGCCGGTCAGAACCCAGCCGCGCAAAAATTCAGTGATTTGCCAGACAACCGGCGCGGCAATTGCCACACGCAGCCAGTCGGTTTTTGGCCATAAACGCGCAAGGATGCCGCTAAACAAGCCGGTATACAGTGACATATAGGCTGCCAGCAGTACCACCAGAAAGACGTTGACCGGCCCCGGCATGCCACCGAACTGCGCGATGCTGACGTAAACCCAGTGGATGCCACTGCCAAACAGACCCAGCCCCCAGAAATAGCCAATCCAGGCAGCCTGTAACGGGCGGCGATTGAACGTTAATCCTTGCAGACCGATCAGGGAGATAACCGCAGCAGGCCAGATGTCATAAGGAGAAAAAGCCAGCGTTCCGCTGGCTCCGAATAACAGCGCCAGCAGCAAACGTACGCGCTGACGCTCAAACAGTGAGGCAAATACCATTTACATTAATCATCCAGTTTCGGTGGCGGGGAATCATCCGGCATTTTGACATGAACCTGAATAATACGTCGACTGTCGGCCATCGCGACCTTGAATTGGTAACCATCAATTTCAATGGCTTCCCCGCGCGCAGGCAGGTGACCAAACGCCTGCATCACCAGCCCGCCGATGGTGTCGACCTCTTCATCACTGAAGTGGGTACCGAAGGTGTCGTTAAAATCTTCAATCGGCGCCAGCGCTCGCACCGTCCAGGTATGGCGGCTGAGCTGGCGGAAATCGATATCCTCTTCTTCGTCATATTCGTCTTCGATTTCGCCGACGATAAGCTCAAGGATATCTTCAATAGTGACCAGACCGGAGACGCCGCCGAACTCATCAATAACGATCGCCATATGGTAGCGTTGCGAACGGAACTCTTTCAGCATGCGATCTACACGCTTGCTTTCCGGCACCACCACCGCGGGGCGTAACACTTTTTCCATGCTGAATGCTTCAGAGTCACTGCGCATAAAGGGCAGTAAATCTTTTGCCATCAGGATCCCTTCGATATGATCTTTGTCTTCACTGATCACCGGAAAGCGGGAGTGGGCGGACTCGATGATGACATCAAGGCATTCGTCCAGCGCCTGGTTACGTTTCAGGGTGATCATTTGCGAGCGGGGGATCATGATGTCGCGTACACGCTGGTCCGCAATGTCCATCACCCCTTCGAGCATATCGCGCGTGTCCTCGTCGATGAGCTCGTTTTGCCCGGAGTCCCGGATCAGCTCCAGCAATTCATCACGGTTTTTCGGCTCGCCGTGAAAAAGCTGGCTCAGCAAAAGGGAAAAGAATCCCTTTTTATTGTTGGTGTTGTCGCTACTGTGTGAGTTATCGTCGCTCATGGCGTCGTGTGGGTTCTCATGTTGGTTGAATTGTCGCTCGTCACGCGTAAACACAGCGCCGGACGGCATTTTGGGGTTTGTACGCGACCTGCGTCGCGCACGGGTTACTCTTTCTCGGAAATGTACGGATCCTCATAGCCCAGAGCAAGCATTATCTCTGTCTCGATCCCTTCCATCTCTTCTGCTTCATCGTCTGCAATATGATCGTAACCGAGCAGGTGTAAACTACCGTGGATGACCATGTGTGCCCAGTGCGCCTCCAGGGGTTTCTCTTGCTCCTGCGCTTCCTGTTCAACCACCTGGCGGCAGATAATCAGATCGCCGAGCAGCGGCATCTCGATACCCGGCGGCGCTTCGAAGGGGAAAGAGAGCACATTGGTCGGCTTATCTTTGCCGCGATAAGTCAGGTTTAGCTCGTGGCTTTCGGCGCTGTCGACCAGGCGAATAGTGACTTCTGCTTCTTCCTGGAACTGCGGGATCACCGCATCCAGCCACTTCTGGAACTGCGCTTCTTCCGGCAGGCCGTTGTTGTCTTCGCATGCCAGTTGTAAATCCAGGATCACCTGACTCATTTCTGCTCCTGCTCCTGGGCTTCGCGTTTGCGCTCGGCGGCCAGTTCTGCTTTACGTTTTTGTTCGGCTTCTTCCCAGGCCTCATACGCAATCACGATACGGGCTACCACCGGGTGGCGCACCACATCTTCGCTGTGGAAGAAGTTAAAGCTGATTTCGTCAACATTGGCCAGCACTTCGATGGCATGGCGTAAACCAGATTTAGTGTTACGCGGCAGGTCAATCTGCGTGATATCGCCGGTGATCACGGCTTTGGAGTTAAAGCCAATGCGCGTAAGGAACATCTTCATCTGTTCGATGGTGGTGTTCTGGCTTTCATCGAGAATGATAAAAGCATCGTTCAACGTACGGCCACGCATATAAGCCAGCGGCGCAACTTCAATCACGTTACGCTCGATCAGTTTCTCTACGCGTTCAAAGCCCAGCATCTCGAACAATGCGTCATACAAGGGGCGAAGATAAGGATCGACCTTCTGGCTGAGATCGCCAGGCAGGAAGCCCAGTTTTTCACCCGCCTCTACCGCCGGGCGCGTGAGCAGAATACGGCGCACTTCCTGACGCTCCAGCGCGTCGACAGCGGCGGCAACCGCCAGATACGTTTTACCGGTACCGGCCGGGCCAACGCCGAAGGTGATGTCGTGGTCGAGGATATTGGCGATGTACTGCGCCTGGTTTGGCGTGCGAGGCTTAATAACGCCGCGCTTGGTTTTGATGTTGATAGCCTTGCCATACTCCGGAACACTCTCAGCGCTCTGTTCCAGCACGCGGGCTTCTTTGATCGCCAGGTGGATTTGTTCCGGTTCGATATCCTGCGTCTGGCCGCGCATCGGCGCGGTATCGACATACAGACTGCGCAGAATATCCGCAGCGGCGCTGACGCAGATTTCGCGTCCGGTGAGTTTGAAGTGGTTATCGCGACGGTTGATTTCGATACCCAGTCGCCGCTCCAGATGTTTGATATTGTCATCAAACGGGCCGCACAGACTAAGCAGACGTGCATTGTCCGCCGGCTCAAGGGTTATTTCACGCGTATCTATATTCAAACTGTTCCTCTTTTAGGTGTGTCGAGGGCGATGCCTGTTAAGGAATTATTCACGGCATAGCAGGAAGGCGCAAGCGTTGCGGATGATGTTGGGGTCAGTGCGAGGAAAAGCAAGGCCTGCCAGAAATAGCAGGCCTGTTGCATTATGGCTGATACAGGCCAACGCCGAGGTCATTCTCTTTACGGGTGCGGGCGATAACCGATGCCGGGGACTCCACAACACGCAGCCCCATTTCGTCTTCGGTACGCACGACGACGCCGCGCAGGGAGTTGGTATAAACGTCGACAATTTCCACATCCACGAATTTACCGATCATCTCCGGCGTGCCTTCGAAGTTCACCACGCGGTTGTTTTCCGTACGACCGGAAAGCTCCATGATATTCTTGCGAGAAGTCCCTTCAACCAGAATACGCTGGGTGGTGCCGAGCATACGGCGGCTCCAGGCCATCGCCTGCTGGTTAATGCGTTCCTGCAGAATGTACAGACGCTGTTTTTTCTCTTCTTCCGGCACGTCATCCACCATATCGGCAGCAGGCGTCCCCGGTCGGGCGGAGAAAATAAAACTGTAGCTCATGTCGAAATTGACTTCGCCAATCAGCTTCATGGTTTTTTCAAAATCATCCTGACTTTCACCCGGGAAGCCGACAATGAAGTCAGAGCTGATCTGGATATCCGGGCGCGCGGCGCGCAGTTTGCGAATAATGGCTTTATATTCCAGCGCGGTGTGCGTGCGGCTCATCAGATTCAGCACCCGGTCGGAACCACTCTGTACGGGCAGGTGCAGGAAGCTCACCAGTTCCGGCGTATCGCGATAAACCTCAATGATATCGTCGGTGAATTCGATGGGGTGGCTGGTGGTAAAGCGAATACGATCGATGCCGTCAATCGCCGCCACGAGGCGCAGCAATTCGGCGAAGGTGCCTGTGCTGCCGTCGAAGTTCTCACCACGCCAGGCGTTCACGTTTTGCCCCAGCAGGTTCACCTCACGTACGCCCTGTGCCGCCAGTTGCGCGATTTCGAACAGGATGTCATCAGACGGACGGCTGACCTCTTCACCACGGGTGTAAGGCACCACGCAGTAGGTACAGTATTTGTTACAGCCTTCCATAATCGAGACGAATGCGGTCGGGCCTTCGGCACGTGGTTCCGGCAGGCGGTCGAATTTTTCGATTTCCGGGAAGCTGATGTCCACCACCGGGCTGCGGGTGCCGCGAACAGAGTTGATCATTTCCGGCAGGCGATGCAGGGTCTGTGGCCCAAAAATAATGTCGACATAGTGCGCGCGCTGGCGGATATGGTCGCCTTCCTGCGAAGCCACACAACCGCCGACGCCAATAATCAGATCGGGATTTTTCTCTTTCAGTAACTTCCAGCGGCCCAACTGATGGAATACTTTTTCCTGTGCCTTCTCGCGGATGGAGCAGGTATTAAGCAGCAGCACATCCGCTTCTTCCGCCACTTCGGTCAATTGATACCCGTGCGTGGCATCCAGCAGATCGGCCATCTTGGATGAATCGTATTCGTTCATCTGACAGCCCCAGGTTTTTATGTGGAGTTTTTTTGTCATCGACTTGCTCTTGCTTAGGTTCGTATACCCTAAAATAACGGATATAAGCCAGGATTGCAGGGCGCGTATTGTAATGCTTTGGTCGCGTGCTGACCAGTCTGACGGTTGTCCGACTCAAGGGGTAAAAAATCCGGTAAACTTAACGGATTCTCGTTTAAGGATAGTGAGCCATGATAAATCAATCCACTGAGGTCGCCGTTGTCGGCGGCGGCATGGTCGGCGGGGCACTGGCGCTGGGGCTGGCACAGCAGGGTTTTTCAGTGACGGTGATTGAACAACAGGCCCCTTCGCCTTTTGAGGCGCACGCACACCCGGATGTGCGGATCTCGGCAATCAGTGCCGCGTCTGTCGGGTTATTGCGCGGCCTGGGCGTATGGGATCGTATTCAGGCGATGCGTTGCCACCCATACCGACGACTGGAAACCTGGGAGTGGGAAAATGCCCATGTTGAATTCGATGCCCGGGATCTCAAACTTCCTCTGCTTGGTTACATGGTTGAGAATACGGTTTTGCAGCGCGCGCTGTGGGAGGCGCTGGAAACGCATCCTCAGGTAACGCTGCGCACACCTGCCGCGCTCAGCACAATGCACGCCCATAAGGAGCAGCACCAGTTAACCTTCGATGATGGCTCAACGCTGCTGGCGAAGCTGGTGGTTGGCGCGGATGGCGGCAATTCACGTGTTCGCCAGGCCGCAGGCATTGGTATTCACGCGTGGCAGTATCATCAGTCATGCATGTTAATCACCGTGGAGTGTGAAGAAGAGGCGGGGGACCGCACCTGGCAACACTTTACGCCAGACGGGCCGCATGCCTTTTTACCGCTCTTTGACCGCTGGGCATCGCTGGTGTGGTATGACAAACCAGCACGCATTCGCCAGTTGCAGGCGATGAGTATGGCGCAACTGGAACAGGAAATTACGCGACATTTCCCGCCACGGCTGGGGCGTGTAAAACCGGTTGCGGCGGCGGCATTTCCATTGGCGCGTCGGCATGCATTGCAGTATGTGCGTCCTGGACTGGCGTTGGTGGGCGATGCGGCGCATACCATCCATCCGCTGGCCGGGCAGGGGGTGAATTTAGGGTATCGCGATGTGGATGCGCTATTAGATGTCCTTGCCAGTGCGCGTACCCACGGTGAAGCCTGGGCCAGTCTGCCTGTTTTAAAACGCTACCAGATGCGACGTATGGCAGATAACTTCATTATGCAAAGCGGGATGGATCTGTTCTATGCCGGGTTCAGCAACACGCTTGGCCCGGTACGCCTGCTGCGTAACATTGGCCTGATGGCGGCTGACCGCGCGGGTGTACTAAAACGCCAGGCGCTCAAATATGCCCTGGGGCTGTAAAGCGGGCGGGCGCAGTGCCCGCCTTTCTCAAAGGACGGATAACAACTTATCGAGCGCCGTGTGCGCGCCCTTTTTGTCGATAAAAAAGGCCTGATAACCCTCAAACCCCTCAACCTGTTGTAACGCCAGTGCGCCGTTACGCATTTTACGCAGCAGTTGCACTGTGCGATAAAGCGGCACCAGCAGAATAATCAATGCGCCGAGGGCAGCCAGCCCGTAATAACTGAACAGCGGTTCCGCACTGGCCTGCTGCACAAGCAGGGCTACGGCAGCGACTTGCAAAAAGATCCTGGCGATAAATCCCCGCAACAGAAATTGCTGCAGGCGTTCGGGAGTCCGAAAGCAGGGGTTTTTCAGCGATGACCGTGTTTCCTGCACCGGAATACCCTGCACGTAGACCGTCCAGTGAGTGGTTTCTTTCATCAGCAGAGCCTGGCCGCTTTCGCTCAGCGTATGCAGACGCATTGAAATGGACACCGGAAAGACAAGACCCATAAAGAGACCATAAAAGATCGGCGCGGAAAGGCCGATAAAGGCGAGGCCGAAGCAGGCGACAACAAAGAGCACATACAGGGGGGCATATATTAACAGGGCGGTGGTTTGATAGTTCATCTTGCGGACTCAAAGGAGAGAGAGCGTTAAGTTACCATACGGTTTAAGCCGTTACTCACTACCCACTCCAGGGAAGTGCAGAAAACAAAAAAGCCCGCCGAAGCGAGCTTTTTTGTTTTGAGTGGCTGGGGTACGAGGATTCGAACCTCGGAATGGTGGAATCAGAATCCACTGCCTTACCGCTTGGCGATACCCCAAAAGTGCGTTCGCAAAAGCAAACGTCTTTTAAGATGGCTGGGGTACGAGGATTCGAACCTCGGAATGGTGGAATCAGAATCCACTGCCTTACCGCTTGGCGATACCCCAACAACTCTTTTTAAGGTTTAACGCAGTCTTTGCGTCAGTCCCTGAATGTGGTGGCTACGACGGGAATCGAACCTGTGACCCCAGCATTATGAGTGCTGTGCTC
>NZ_DAMBVN010000015.1:0-115819 GCF_032052965.1 Kosakonia sp. | reverse complement strand
ACGAGTCAGAATCAGCATTCTTTGCTCCTTGAAAGATTAAAAGAGTCGGGTCTCTCTGTATCCCGGCATTATCCATCATATAACGCCAAAAAGTAAGCGATGACAAACACCTAATGTGTAAGCAGTCACGGCATTACATTCTGTTAAACCTAAGTTTAGCCGATATACAAAACTTCAACCTGACTTTCTCGTTATCATAGCGTAGTGGCAACAACGCCATAACCGCAAGGTCATGGCGTCTGCTTTCGCTTTGTAATTATGACAGTTTAGCGCTTACCCAGTCTTTAACACTGGCAAGTGCTGCAGGCAGCGCGG
Organism: Kosakonia sp.; assembly: GCF_032052965.1. Classification (GTDB taxonomy): domain Bacteria; phylum Pseudomonadota; class Gammaproteobacteria; order Enterobacterales; family Enterobacteriaceae; genus Kosakonia. Next base: position 115,504 of record NZ_DAMBVN010000015.1, on the reverse strand, counting down.
CCGCATCGGTACCACCGGCTTGCGCCATGTCCGGGCGACCACCCCCTTTGCCCCCAACCTGCTGGGCAACCATTCCAACCAGCTCCCCTGCTTTCACACGGTCGGTTACATCCTTCGACACGCCCGCAATCAGAGAAACTTTGCCTTCCGCCACGGTAGCGAGAACAATCACTGACGCACCCAACTGGTTCTTCAGATCGTCCACCATGGTACGCAGCATCTTCGGTTCGACACCTGCCAGTTCGCTAACCAGCAGCTTAACACCGTTGAGATCGATAGCTTTTCCGGACAGGCTTGCGCTCTCCAGTGCGGCCGCCTGCTCTTTAAGCTGCTGCAATTCTTTTTCCAGCTGACGGGTACGTTCCATGACGGTACGCACTTTGTCGCCGAGATTCTGGCTGTCGCCTTTCAGCAACTGCGCAATATCGTGCAACTGATCGCTCTGCGCATGCAAGCTGGCAATCGCGCCTTCACCGGTCACGGCTTCAATACGACGCACGCCTGCCGCCGTACCTGATTCGGAAACAATGCGGAACAGACCGATATCACCAGTGCGAGCTGCGTGCGTGCCGCCGCACAGTTCGGTAGAGAAGTCGCCCATGCTCAGTACGCGTACACGATCATCATACTTCTCGCCAAATAGCGCCATCGCACCATTGGCCTTCGCTGCTTCCAGATCCATGATATTGGTTTCGATCGGCAGGTTACGACGGATTTGCGCGTTGACCAGATCTTCCACCGCGCGGATTTCCGCAGGTTTCATGGCTTCGAAATGTGAGAAGTCAAAGCGCAACGCTTTGTCGTTCACCAGCGACCCTTTCTGCGCAACGTGCGTGCCTAATACTTCACGCAGCGCAGCGTGCATCAGGTGAGTGGCAGAGTGGTTAAGGCGGATACGGGCGCGGCGCGCTTCGTCTACTTCGGCTTTCACGCCGTCGCCCACGTTCAGTGAACCGCTAAGCAACTGACCTACATGCCCAATCGCCTGGCCATATTTCTGCGTATCCTGAACGGCAAAAGCAAAGCCGGTGCCTTTGAGTTCGCCTTTATCGCCAACCTGGCCGCCAGACTCGGCATAGAAAGGCGTCTCATTAAGCACCACCACAGCGTTCTGACCGGCAGCAATGGCGTTAACCGGTTTACCATCAACAAACAGCGCAGTGACTTTGCCGTTCAGTTCCAGATGGTCATAACCTTTAAATTCGGAAGCACCATCAACGCGGATCATCGCGTTATAGTCAGCGCCAAAACCGCTGGATTCACGCGCACGGCGGCGCTGTTCTTCCATTGCGGCTTCAAAACCGGCCTCGTCAACCTTGATATTGCGCTCACGACAAACGTCCGCCGTCAGGTCAACCGGGAAACCATAAGTGTCGTACAGACGGAAAGCGGTTTCGCCATCCAGCGTATCCCCTTGCAGTTTCGCCAGTTCTTCGTCCAGCAGCGCCAGACCGCGTTCCAGCGTACGGGCAAATTGCTCTTCTTCAGTTTTCAGAACTTGTTCAACCTGCGCCTGTTGACGTTGCAGATCTTCACCGGCAGAACCCATTACCGCAATCAGCGGGCCAACCAGTTTATAGAAGAAGGTGTCCTTCGCGCCCAGCATGTTGCCATGGCGAATGGCGCGACGAATGATGCGGCGCAGCACGTAGCCGCGGTTTTCGTTCGACGGGATCACCCCATCAGCAATCAGAAATGCGCAGGAGCGGATATGGTCCGCAATCACACGCAGTGATTTGTTGCTCAGATCGGTTGCGCCCGTTACCCCGGCCACGGCCTTAATCAGGTTCGCAAACAGATCGATTTCATAGTTGGAATTCACATGTTGCAGAACCGCCGCAACACGCTCCAGACCCATACCGGTATCCACAGACGGTTTCGGCAACGGCTCCATGGTGCCATCGGCCTGGCGGTTGAACTGCATAAAGACGATGTTCCAGATTTCGATGTAACGGTCGCCGTCTTCTTCCGGGCTGCCTGGAGGACCACCCCAAATGTGATCGCCATGATCGTAGAAAATCTCGGTGCACGGACCGCACGGCCCGGTATCACCCATCTGCCAGAAGTTGTCAGACGCATACGCTGCGCCTTTGTTATCACCAATGCGAATAATACGTTCGCGCGGGATACCCACTTCTTTTTCCCAGATTTCGTAGGCTTCGTCGTCCGTTTCGTACACCGTTACCCACAGACGTTCTTTCGGCAGGTTGAACCAGTTTTCACCGGTTAACAGTTCCCATGCGTATTGAATGGCATCATGTTTGAAGTAATCGCCGAAACTGAAGTTGCCCAGCATTTCAAAGAAGGTGTGATGACGTGCGGTGTAACCGACGTTTTCCAGGTCATTGTGTTTACCGCCTGCACGAACGCAACGTTGTGCAGTGGTAGCGCGGGAATAATTACGTTTGTCGAGCCCAAGGAATACGTCCTTGAACTGGTTCATCCCGGCGTTGGTAAACAGCAAAGTCGGGTCGTTATTCGGCACCAGGGAGCTGCTGGCAACTACCTGATGTCCCTTGCTATGGAAAAAGTCGAGAAACGCCTGACGGATCTCAGCGGTGCTCTTGCTCATAATTATCCTGAAATCAAGCTAACGAAATGTGGTAACTGACCGTAGCCGTTTGCCCGGCAAACGCGCCAGCTACTGGAAAAAGTGGGAATAAGATAAGTTTTCTTTACTGCGAAGTAAAATCCCGTATGCGCTCAGTCGGCAAAATTTCGCCATATTTCCTGAATATCTTCCTGCAGAAAGCCGCGATAGAGCAAAAAGCGTTGCACTTTTATTTTGGCGACGAATTCCGTGGGTAGCGGTTCGCCATATTTCCGCACGGCCTGTTCTCGCGCGCTGACGGCCCAGTCGATCTCGCATTCATAGAGGGCGTTTTCCCCCATTTGCCGCGGTATGCCTTTTTGGTTTAATTCCTGGCGGATACGCGCAGGCCCATAACCTTTCCGGGCGCGGCTGGCAATGAACTGACGTGCAAAACGCGCATCGTCAAGAAAGTTATGCTGCTGGCACCACTCCACCACTTCGTCGATCTCTTCTGGCGTGGTGTCCAGCGCCTCAGGGCCATTTTTGGTCATGACTGGCGCGGTCAGTTTCCGCCGGAACTCCTGCTCGCTATGGTCGCGCATGGCCAGAATCCGCATCGCGCGATCGCGCAAGCGTGCAATGGAGGAGCGTCGGGGAGCATTATCAGACATGACAAAATCCTGTAACCGTAAAAAAACAAAAGGGCTGCATCAGCAGCCCTTGATTGAGATTCACATTATCAGAAATCTTCGTTGGTTTCTTCAACGTCCTCGCCGTTGTCACCCACAGTAAATTCCGCTGCGGAGTTCTGATTACTGAGCAGAATTTCACGCAGTTTCTTCTCGATTTCTTTCGCAGCCGCCGGGTTCTCTTTCAGCCAGGTCGTTGCGTTTGCTTTACCCTGGCCAATCTTGTCGCCGTTGTAGCTGTACCAGGCGCCCGCTTTCTCAATCAGCTTCTCTTTCACGCCAAGATCAACCAACTCACCGTAGAAGTTGATGCCTTCACCGTAAAGGATCTGGAACTCAGCCTGTTTAAACGGCGCCGCAATTTTGTTTTTCACCACTTTGACACGGGTTTCGCTGCCGACGACGTTATCGCCCTCTTTCACCGCGCCAATACGGCGAATATCCAGACGTACAGAAGCATAGAATTTCAGCGCGTTACCACCGGTAGTGGTTTCCGGGTTCCCGAACATCACACCAATTTTCATACGGATCTGGTTGATGAAGATAAGCAGCGTGTTGGACTGCTTCAGGTTACCCGCCAGCTTACGCATCGCCTGGCTCATCATACGTGCCGCGAGACCCATATGAGAGTCGCCGATTTCACCTTCGATTTCCGCTTTCGGCGTCAGCGCCGCAACGGAGTCGACAACCAGCACATCAACCGCACCTGAACGCGCCAGCGCGTCACAAATTTCCAGCGCCTGCTCACCGGTGTCCGGCTGAGAACACAGCAGGTTATCGATATCTACGCCCAGTTTACGAGCATAAACCGGGTCGAGGGCGTGTTCAGCATCGATAAACGCACAGGTTTTGCCTTCGCGCTGTGCTGCGGCAATAACCTGCAGCGTCAACGTGGTTTTACCGGATGATTCAGGCCCGTAGATTTCGACGATACGCCCCATCGGCAAACCGCCAGCACCCAGTGCAATATCCAGAGAGAGCGAGCCGGTAGAGATGGTTTCCACATCCATAGAACGGTCTTCACCCAGACGCATGATGGAGCCTTTACCGAATTGCTTTTCGATCTGACCCAGTGCAGCTGCAAGCGCCTTTTGTTTGTTTTCGTCGATAGCCATTATTACTCCTGTCATGCAGAGTGAAGCGCGTTACGCTCCGCTGTGAATTACTGTTTTGTTGCCGCAATTATACTGTATGGTCATACAGTATCAAGTGTTTTGTAGAAAATGTTGCCACAGGGTTTGCAACGCATAAGCCGTGGCCTGTCGGCGCACTGCTTCCCGGTCCCCCAGGAAACATTCACGCCGGGTAATGCCCTCGCCCCAAGCACTGGCAAAACCAAACCAGACAGTGCCGACCGGTTTTTCCGCGCTGCCGCCATCCGGCCCGGCAATACCGCTTACCGATATTGCGTAATCGGCGCATGCCGCTTTCAGTGCGCCAATTGCCATCTCTATTACTACCGGCTCACTCACCGCGCCGTGCGCGTCCAGCGTGGCAGGCTCAACGCCTATCATTTGCGATTTGGCTTCATTACTGTAGGTGACGAATCCGCGTTCAAACCAGGCGGAGCTGCCTGCAATATCCGTAATCGCTTTGGCTATCCACCCGCCAGTGCAGGATTCTGCGGTCGTCAACGTCGCACCACGCGCTTTTAACGCCTGTCCAACGCGTTCGCTCAGTTGGGTTAATTCACTGTCCGTCATACTGGCTCCCATGCGCCAAAAAACCGTGGCGGAAAAGATACCACTTTCAGCACAGAGATGGGGATGGGTGAACAAATTTACGAGGACGCTTCAGAAAAAGTGGAATTATGCGGCTGATTCGGTAAGCCGGATGGCGACAGCGCCGGGTAATGATCCCAACGCTGTCGCCATCCGGTCATACGAGGTTATTGCATGCTGCTTGCGATGGTTTCAACGTTATGATGGAACGCTTTCTGGTAAGTATCAGCCACTCCCCCCTTCGCACTCAGCGCTTCCGGGTAGAGTTCCCCGCCAGGCTGCGCACCGGTGGCGCTGGCAATCTGTTTCACCAGTCGTGGGTCCAGTTGGTTTTCCATAAACCATACTTTTACGCCATCGGCTTTGATCTGTTTAATCAGCGTGGCCACCTGCGCGGCGCTGGCTTCGCTTTCAGAAGAAAGGCCCTGCGGCGCCATAAATTCAACATGATAAGCACGAGCAAAGTAGCCAAAGGCGTCATGACTGGTCAGCACTTTACGTTTGGCCTGCGGGATGGCGCTGAAGCGTTCTTTGGCCCAGCTATCCATCTCTTTTAGCGCGGCAATATAACGCTGGCCGGAGGCATTTAAAGCCGCTTCATCCGCCGGATCGACTTTGATTAATGCGGCGAGGATGTTTTGCGCATACTGCGCACCGTTGGCAGCGCTGTTCCAGGCATGCGGATCGGTTACCGTCGCGCCGTCCTCTTCGAGCGTGTGGGTTTCAACACCGTTCGATGCCACCACAATCTGGCCTTTAAAGCCGGAGGCTTTAACCAGTCGGTCCAGCCAGCCCTCAAGCCCCAGACCATTGACCACCACCACATCGGCTTTGTTAAGCATGGCGCTGTCTTTTGCCGACGGCTCGAAAGTATGCGGATCGCCATTCGGCCCAACCAGCGTCGTGACGTGCACGTGCTCGCCCCCGACCTGCTGCGTCATATCACCGAGAATGGAAAAGCTGGCGACCACGTTAATTGTTTTAGCCATTACGCCCTGTGACATTAAGCCCAGCGCGAGTGCCAGAATTACCCCTGTACGTTTCATCATGTCCCCTTGCTACGTTAAAAGCGCTCGCAGGCTGTGCGCCAGCCCGCTACGCGTACCGAATAAAATCGAAAAAAAGAAGGTGATGCTGGCGGTAAGCACAATGGCTGGCCCCGCAGGTAAGCCAGCCGTCCAGGAGAGGCTTAACCCCAGCCAGGCGCAGAGTGCGCCAATGCCGGCCGCCAGTAATAACAGCCCCGGCAAGGTGCGCGCCCAGCAACGGGCTGCCACGGCGGGCAACATCATGACCCCAACGGCCATCAGCGTGCCAAGCACCTGGAAACCCGCCACCAAGTTGAGCACCAGCAACGCCAAAAATAACCCATGAAACAGCCCGGGCACCCGGGGGGCATTGACCTGCAAAAAAGCACTGTCAAAAGCTTCACTCACCAGCCCGCGATACCCCAGCGCCAGTATCACTACCGTCAGACTGGAAACCCCAGCAACAAAGAGCGCCGCATCGTTATCTACCGCCAGAATGGATCCAAACAGCAGATGGAGCAGATCGACACTGGAGCCGCGTAACGACACCAGCGTCACGCCCAGCGCCAGCGATCCGAGGTAAAAACCGGCAAAACTGGCATCCTCTTTGAGGGGCGTGCGGCGGCTTACCCAACCGGCCACCAGCGCCACGGCGATCCCAGCGATAAAACCGCCGATGCTCATTGCCAGTAACGACATACCGTTCAGCAAAAAACCCACCGCCACACCGGGCAGAATGGCGTGCGACAGCGCATCTCCCATCAGGCTCATTCGCCGCAATAGCAGAAAGACGCCCAGCGCCGTGGTACTAACAGAGAGTGCCAGACACACCACCAGCGCACGGCGCATAAAACCAAACTCAATAAAAGGCTGGAAAAAGAGGTGCCAGATCATGCGCGGCATTCCTCCGGCGGCAACGCCTGTGCGGGTGTTTCCCCCCATTGCGCCCGCTGTTCGTCAAGGCGCAACGTCTGAGGGAAATAACGCGTGACGCGTTCACTGTCGTGCAGTACCGCCAGAATGGTTTGCCCGCTTTGGTGCATGTCGACAATCTGCTCCATCAGCACCTGCGAAGTCACTTCATCAATACCGGTAAAAGGTTCATCAAGCATCACCAGCGGCGCATTTTGCACCCAGATGCGGGCAAACAGCATGCGCTGAAACTGCCCGCCGGAAAGGGTGTCGATGGTTTCTTGCGCCATCGTCGACAAACCCACGCGCTCCAGCCCCTGCGCCACACGCTGGCGGGCATCACGGCTCAGACCGCGAAACAGCGAAAAGCGCGGCCAGCACCCCATGCAAACAACATCCTGCACGGTAACCGGAAATTGCGACTCCAGAGCGTGGCGCTGGGCAAGCCAGCCCACCATCGGGCGGTGCGAAGGCCAGCGTATTACGCCGCTTACCGGCGGTAAAAAACCGGCCAGCGTTTTCAATAGCGTTGACTTACCGCAGCCATTCGCGCCGACAATCGCGGTCATGCTGCCGCGCGCCACGCTGCCGCACAATGCCGGTGTGATCGCCAGCCGATCATAGCCCGCGACCAGGTGATCCAGTTCAATCATGGCAGCGCTACCGCCCAGCAAGTCAGCAGCCAGAGCACCAGCACTAACCCGGCTGCCAGCAGCAACCGGGCGACGCCAGAAAGGGAGAACAGCGTTACGGGAATCATTCACACACCTCATATGTTATAACATAACAATAATCAGAAGTGATAATGATGTAAACGACAAGACGAAACGGGAGTGCGTCGAAATGTTTCAATCCCCTCCCGCGGGAGGGGACGTGGATCAGCGAACGCGCGCCAGCGCTACAGCCTGGCCAAGCTGCCAGACTGCCATCGCGTAGTGCGTGCTGTGGTTATAGCGGGTGATCGTGAAGAAGTTCGGCAAGCCGTACCAGTACTCATACCCGGTGCCGACATCCAGCCGCAGCAGGCTGGCCTGTTGATGATCGCCCAGCGGCTGCTGCGGTGTTAACCCGGCCGCCGCCAGTTGCCCGATGCTGTAATTGGTTTTAAAGCCATTTTCCAGCCCCGGCGCCTGGCCGTTAGCCGGTACGGCAACCACATCGCCTTTCACCCAACCGTGTTGTTTGAAATAGTTAGCAACGCTGCCGATGGCATCCACCGGATCCCACAAGTTGATGTGACCGTCGCCGTTGAAATCCACCGCAAACTGCTTATAGGAAGACGGCATAAACTGGCCGTACCCCATTGCTCCGGCGAAGGAACCTTTCAGATCCAGCGGATCGTCACTTTCGTCACGCGCCATCAGCAGGAAGGTTTCCAGCTCGCCCGCAAAATAGTCGGCACGGCGCGGATAATCGAACGCCAGCGTTGCCAGCCCGTCAAGAATGCGGGTTTTGCCCATCACGCGGCCCCAGCGTGTCTCCACGCCAATAATGCCGACGATGATCTCCGGCGGCACGCCGTACACCATCCATGCGCGGTTCAGCGCATCTTCGTACTGATTCCAGAAAGCAACGCCATTCTGCACATTATCCGGGGTAATAAACTGCTTGCGATAACGCAACCAGGCACCATTCGGCCCGGTTGGCCCGGCACTGGTCGGTGCCTGTTTGTCCATCAGGCGCAGCACATAGTCCAGACGTTTGGCCTGCGAAAGAATTTCATGCAATTGCTGACGGTCAAAACCGTGCTTGCTGACCATCCGGTCGATAAAGCGCTCCGCCGCGGGGTTATTGGCGAAATCCCCCCCCGCCATCACCACATTATGCTGTGGTGCCAGCAGGAACCCACCGGATGGCGCAGCGGGTGTGGCAGTCTGCGGGGTTTCAGCAAGCGGGGGTTTACTACTACAGGCACAGAGCACAACAAACGCAGGCAGTAACGCTGCGTAATAACGCTTCAACATGGGGCATCCATTAAACGAATTCAGCCAGGAGCAAGTATGGTAAAGCATCTGGCTACCGACAAGGAAGCGCCGCAACACGGCCCCGCACGATCATTTTTCGTTTGTTCACCCTTTCTTTCGCGTGCATTTAAACCTTGCTCATTCAAAAAACTTTCACAATGATCATTTTTTCTTTCATAACGAGATCTAAATAACACATTTTTAGCTTTCATCATGATTATCATAGTGCACAGTTAAACCACAAAACGATAACCCTACAGGAGAGAACAATGGAGACCATTACACATGGCGCCGAATGGTTCATCGGGCTGTTTCAGAAAGGCGGCGAAGTTTTTACCGGGATGGTGACCGGTATTCTGCCGCTACTGATAAGCCTGTTGGTGATCATGAACGCGCTGATAAATTTTATTGGCCAGCACCGTATTGAAAGATTCGCCCAGCGCTGCGCAGGTAATCCCGTTGCCCGTTATCTGCTGCTGCCTTGTGTCGGCACCTTTGTTTTTTGCAACCCGATGACCCTCAGCCTCGGGCGCTTTATGCCAGAAAAGTACAAACCCAGTTATTACGCCGCAGCCTCTTATAGCTGCCACTCTATGAATGGGTTGTTTCCCCATATCAATCCCGGCGAATTATTTGTCTACCTCGGCATTGCCAACGGTCTTACCACGCTCGGCCTGCCGCTTGGTCCGCTGGCGATCAGCTATCTGCTGGTCGGCCTGGTCACCAACTTCTTCCGTGGCTGGGTGACCGACCTGACGACCGCCATTTTCGAGAAAAAAATGGGCATTCAGCTTGAACAAAACGTCCGACTCGCCGGAGCAACATCATGAGCAATATCGTTATTGAAAAAGGCACTGGCGGCTGGGGCGGCCCGCTGCAACTCGAGGCCAGTACCAGTAAAAAAATCGTCTATATCACTGCAGGTACCCGCCCGGCTATCGTCGACAAGCTGGCGCAACTGACCGGCTGGCAAGCGGTGGATGGCTTTAAAGAAGGTGAACCGCCGGAAGAGGAGATTGGCGTCGCGGTCATTGATTGCGGCGGAACGCTGCGCTGCGGCATCTACCCAAAACGCCGTATTCCAACCATCAATATCCACGCCACCGGCAAGTCCGGGCCGCTGGCGCAGTACATTGTGGAAGATATCTATGTCTCTGGCGTAAAAGAGGAAAACATCTTCCTGCAGGGGGAATCGTCAACGGCAAAACAGCCGCAGCCGCGCGATTACGACACCAGCAAAAAAATCACCGAGCAGAGCGACGGCCTGCTGGCAAAAGTCGGCATGGGCATGGGATCAGCCGTCGCAGTGCTGTTTCAGGCCGGACGCGACACCATCGATACCGTACTGAAAACCATCCTGCCTTTTATGGCCTTCGTCTCGGCGCTGATCGGCATCATTATGGCCTCTGGACTGGGCGACTGGATTGCCCACGGTCTTGCGCCGCTTGCCAGTCATCCGCTCGGGCTGGTCACGCTGGCGCTGATTTGCTCCTTCCCGCTGCTGTCGCCCTTTCTCGGCCCTGGCGCCGTTATCGCTCAGGTGATCGGCGTACTGATTGGCGTGCAAATCGGCCAGGGGCACATTCCGCCGCACCTTGCTCTGCCCGCCCTGTTTGCGATTAATGCCCAGGCCGCCTGCGACTTTATTCCGGTCGGTCTGTCGCTGGCTGAAGCCCGCCAGGAAACGGTACGCGTTGGCGTCCCTTCGGTGCTCGTCAGTCGCTTTTTAACCGGTGCGCCTACCGTGCTGATTGCCTGGTTCGTGTCGGGTTTCATTTACCAATAAGAGGTGTGCGATGAGTGTCATTTACCAGACCACCATTACCCATATCGGCGGCTGCGCGCAGGATGCGCTCAGCGACAACATGCTGATTACGTTTCGTGAAGGCGCACCTGCCGACGTGGCGGAGTTCTGCTTTATCCATAACCACGGTGAGTTGTCCGGTGCGCTGCGCCCTGGCGCGGAGTTACTGCTGGGCGAACAGCGCTATCCGGTCACCGCTGTCGGCGAGGTTGCCGAACTTAATCTGCGCGAACTGGGCCACATTACGCTGCGGTTCGACGGGCAAACACAGGCGGAATACCCCGGCACAGTACATGTCGACGGCCCGACACCGGCCGGCGTCGCCCCAGGTTGCATTTTGAAATTTGTTGCTTAAGAGGTAAGGAGAATCATATGAAACAGGTTGCCGTAGTCATTGGCGGAGGACAAACCCTTGGGGCGTTCCTGAGCCGTGGGCTTGCCGCAGAAGGGTACCGCGTCGCGGTAGTGGATATTCAGAGTGATAAAGCGGCGAATGTCGCGCAGGGAATCAACAGCGAGTTTGGCGAAGGCACTGCCTACGGCTTTGGCGCCGATGCCACCAGCGAACAGAGCGTACTGGCGCTGGCACGCGGCGTCGATGAAATCTTCGGCCGCGCCGATCTGCTGGTCTACAGCGCTGGCATCGCCAAGGCAGCGTTTATTAGCGACTTTGCCCTCGGGGACTTCGACCGCTCATTGCAGGTCAATCTGGTGGGCTATTTCCTGTGCGCGAGGGAATTCGCCAGGCTGATGATCCGCGACGGTATCCAGGGGCGCATTATCCAAATCAATTCGAAGTCGGGCAAAGTGGGCAGCAAACACAACTCCGGTTACAGCGCCGCCAAGTTCGGCGGCGTAGGGTTGACGCAGTCGCTGGCGCTGGATCTGGCAGAGTATGGCATTACCGTCCACTCGCTGATGCTCGGCAACTTGTTGAAATCGCCTATGTTCCAGTCATTGATCCCGCAATACGCCAGCAAACTCGGCATTGCTGCAGACGAAGTAGAGCAGTACTACATCGACAAAGTGCCGTTGAAACGTGGCTGCGACTACCAGGATGTGCTGAACGTATTGATGTTCTACGCCAGCAGTAAAGCGTCTTACTGCACTGGCCAGTCCATCAATGTGACCGGCGGCCAGGTGATGTTCTGACGCATCCCCCTCCGGCGACATCACGGGCAAATGCTGGTGGCGCTTTTTATATCTGGCCTGCCACTGCGTGCAGGCCGGGTTATACGTCCTGAAAAGGAGAAGGAGAAAGTTATGGTTCCCGCACTGATCACCGTTGCTGCTATCGCCTGGCTCAGCCAGCTTGCGCTGGGCGGCTGGCAAATCCGTCAGTTTAACCATGCGTTCGATGCGCTTTGCCTGCGCGGGCGCGTAGGGGTCGGGCGCTCAGGTGGGCGCTTTAAACCCCGCACGGTGCTGGCGCTGGCTTTTGATAAGCAGGACTGCGTCAGCGACACGCTGCTGATGCGCGGCATCACTGTTTTTGCCCGTCCGGCAAAAATCAATCACTTAATCGGCTTAAAAAGAGAGGAATTAAACCCTGATGTGATCTTTCCCCATGATCCTGGCTGTCGGAATGCTCTATCATTAGCGCTTAAAATGAAACATTGATAATTTCGTTGTGAACGCTATTAGCTTGCGAAATTATCATTTCGCAACGTAACGCAGGATATCAGCGCCTATGAAACCACGTCAGCGTCAGGCGGCTATTCTTGAGCATCTGCAAAAGCAGGGAAAGTGTTCTGTTGAACAGCTGGCAGCATACTTCGACACCACAGGGACGACCATTCGTAAGGATCTTGTCGCGCTGGAGCACTCTGGTGCGGTGATCCGCACTTATGGCGGTGTGGTGCTTAATAAAGACGAAGCCGATCCGCCCATCGATCACAAAACGCTGATCAACACCGTGCAAAAAGGGCAGATCGCCGAAGCGGCGGTTGCCTATATTCACGATGGCGACTCCATTATTCTTGATGCAGGCAGCACCGTACTGCAGATGGTGCCGCTGCTCAGTCACTTCAATAACATCACGGTGATGACCAACAGCCTGCATATCGTCAACGCGTTGTCAGAGCTGGATAACGAGCAAACCATCCTGATGCCGGGCGGGACATTCCGCAAAAAATCGGCCTCTTTTCATGGGCAACTGGCAGAGAACGCCTTTGAGCATTTCAGTTTCGACAAACTCTTTATGGGGACAGACGGCATCGACCTGAATGCCGGCGTGACCACCTTCAACGAAGTGTTTACCGTCAGCAAAGCCATGTGTAACGCCGCCCGCGAGGTGATCCTGATGGCAGACTCCTCAAAGTTCGGCCGTAAAAGCCCTAACGTTGTTTGCAGCCTGGAAAGCGTGAATAAACTGATCACCGATGCCGGGATCCCGCCGGACGTTCGTGCCGCGCTGGAGGAGAAAGGGGTCGAGGTGATCATTGCCGGAGAGCATCATGAGTGAATCCTTCATCAATACCGGGCGGCAAACCCTGCTGCTGGAGCTTCAGGAAGCCAGCCGCCTGCCCGAAAGACTGGGCGACGATTTCGTTCGCGCCGCCGAAACCGTACTGAACTGCCGTGGCAAAGTCATTGTCTCGGGTATTGGCAAATCCGGGCATATCGGCAAGAAAATCGCCGCCACCCTAGCCAGTACCGGCACCCCGGCCTTCTTCGTTCATCCTGCGGAAGCGCTGCATGGCGATTTAGGCATGGTCGAGAGCCGGGACATTATGCTGTTTATCTCTTACTCCGGTTCCGCCAGAGAGCTGGAACTCATCCTGCCCCGGCTGGAAGAGAAATCCGTCGCACTGCTGGCGATGACCGGTAAACCGCGTTCGCCGCTGGCGTTAGCCGCCCATGCGGTGCTGGATATTTCCGTGGAACGCGAAGCCTGCCCGATGCATCTGGCCCCGACCTCCAGCACCGTCACCACGCTGATGATGGGCGATGCGCTGGCTATGGCGGTGATGCAGGCGCGCGGCTTTGATGAAGAAGACTTTGCCCGCTCCCATCCGGCAGGCGCGCTGGGCGCACGCTTGCTGAATAAAGTGCACCACCTGATGCGCAAAGATGAGCAACTGCCACAGGTACAGCTGACCACCAGCGTAATGGACGCGATGCTGGAACTCAGCCGCACCGGGCTGGGTATGGTGGCAGTATGCGACAGCCAGCGCCGCGTACAGGGCGTCTTTACCGATGGCGACCTGCGTCGCTGGCTGGTAGCGGGCGGTGCGCTCAGCACCGACGTCAGCGAAGCGATGACCCACGGCGGTATCACGCTAAATGCCCACAGCCGCGCCGTAGACGCCAAAGAACGGCTAATGCAGCGTAAGATTGCTGCCGCCCCCGTCATTGATGACGCCGGACTTCTGGTCGGCGCCATCAACCTGCAGGACTTCTATCAGGCGGGCATTCTCTAACCCTTAAGGCCCAGGCGTTTCGCCAGCCGGTGCAGGTTGGCAACGTCCATTTCCAGCCTGCGGGCGCTGGCGGCCCAGTTGCCGCCACTCTCCTGCAACGTGCGGGAAACCATCGTCCGTTGAAAATCCTCTGTTGCCTTGCGCAGGTTCAGCCCGACAGGCAGTTCCGCCAGTGCCGGTTCCGGCTGCGCGGGTTCATCAGTCAGGGAAAAATGGCGTGCTTCGAGCACCACTTCACCCTGATTACGCGTGCCGCGCGCCAGCACCACTGCCCGGTGGATAGCATGTTCCAGTTCGCGCACATTGCCTGACCAGCGGTAACTGAGCAAGTGGTGACGCGCGCCGGGGCTGAGCACCACGCGGCCAAGCCCAAGGCGCAGGCGGCACTGCTCGCAGAAATACCCGGCCAGCAGCACCACATCGTCGCCCCGCTCGCGCAGCGGCGGCACCGACAGCGGAAAAACACTCAGCCGGTGGAACAGATCTGCGCGGAACCGCCCGGCCAGCACCTCTTCGCGGAGATCCCGGTTAGTGGCCGCCAGCACACGCACATCCACACGTAAGCTACGATCGTCCCCCACTCGCTGAATGTCGCCATATTGCAGCACACGCAGCAGTTTTGCCTGTAACGACAGTGAAAGCTCGCCGATTTCATCCAGGAACAGCGTGCCATTGTCAGCCATTTCAAATTTGCCGCTACGGTGGCTAATCGCACCGGTAAAGGCCCCTTTGACATGACCAAACAATTCGCTTTCCGCTACGCTTTCCGGCAATGCAGCACAATTGAGATAAACCAGCGGGTTCGCGGCACGCGGCGACCCTTCGTGGATCGCTTTCGCGACCAGTTCTTTGCCGGTGCCGGTTTCGCCACTGATCAACACATTAAGATCGGACGCCGCGACAATATCGATCTCTTTTTTCAACTGCGTCATCCCGGCGGAAAGACCAATCATCTCGCTGTGCGCCACCTGCTCAAACGCCGCTGGCGCGCCGGGCAGCATATTCTGGCTTTCCAGTTGCTCAATCAGCAGCGCATTATTGAGCGCTCCTGCCGCCAGCGCCGCAATCAGCCGCAGCTCTTCATCACTAAAGGTGTCGAACTGGTCAGGTGCCATCCCATCCAGCGTCAGGGCGCCAATCAGGTTCTGCCCGGCAAACAGTGGCAAACCAACGCAGGCATGCACTTTCAGGCTCTCCTGCCCGGGAATTAACCCATCGTAGGGGTCGGGCAAGCCACTGTCCGCCGGGAAACGCACCACATCTCCGGCACGGGCAATGGCTTCCAGCCGCGGGTGGCCTTCCAGGGTAAAACGCCGCCCCAGTACGTCCTGCGCCAGCCCATCAATGGCCAGAGGAATAAACTGCCGTGCCTCATAGCGCAGCAGCGCTGAGGCGTCGCACTCCAGCACCTGACGCAACGTGGTGATCAACCGCTGGAAACGATCCGCATGCCCAATACCGCTCTGCAATTCAATGGCGATGCCCGCCAGCACATTCAAGGAAAAACTCATTCCGGCCTCACTGTCAATTTGACAATGCATAGTGTCATATTGACTGCATACATCATAGTCATTCTGACTGTGAAATTTTCACTATAAAAATAAAAACATTTAAAATCATACAAATAAAAGTTGGCACGTTACTTGATATATGTCCTGCATCGAATTTAAGAAAACGACACAGGACAACTGAAATGACCATTCATGTAAAAAATAACATTCACTGGGTTGGGCAACGCGACTGGGAAGTGCGTGACTTCCACGGTACCGAATATAAGACCCTGAAAGGGAGCAGCTATAACAGTTATTTAATTCGCGAAGGCAAAACCGTCCTGATCGATACTGTTGATCATAAATTCAGCCGCGAGTTTGTGCAGAACCTGCGGAGTGAAATCGACCTGGAGATGATCGATTACATCGTGATTAACCACGCTGAAGAAGATCATGCAGGCGCGCTCACCGAACTGATGTCGCATATCCCTGACACGCCCATTTACTGTACCAACAATGCCATCGACTCCATTAATGGCCACCATCACCATCCGGAGTGGAATTTTCACGTCGTCAAAACCGGCGACACGCTGGATATTGGCAACGGCAAACAGCTGATTTTCGTTGAAACCCCGATGCTGCACTGGCCAGACAGCATGATGACCTACCTGACTGGTGACGCTGTGCTGTTCAGTAACGATGCTTTTGGCCAGCACTACTGCGATGAACGGCTATTTAATGATGAAGTGGATCAGGCTGAACTGTTTGAACAGTGCCAGCGCTACTATGCCAATATTCTGACGCCGTTCAGCCGCCTGGTAACGCCAAAAATTACTGAAATCCTCGGCTTTAACCTGCCGGTTGATATGATTGCGACCTCACACGGCGTGGTATGGCGCGACAACCCCACGCAAATTGTTGAGTTGTATTTGAAATGGGCGGCGGATTATCAGGAAGATCGCATCACGATTTTCTACGACACCATGTCCAATAATACCCGCATGATGGCAGATGCCATTGCCCAGGGGATCAACGAAGTAGACCCGCGCGTGGCGGTGAAAATTTTCAACGTTGCCCGCAGCGACAAAAACGACATTCTGACCAATGTGTTCCGTTCTAAAGGTGTCCTGGTCGGCACCTCAACAATGAATAATGTGATGATGCCGAAAATCGCCGGCCTGGTCGAAGAGATAACCGGCCTGCGTTTTCGCAACAAACGCGCCAGTGCTTTCGGCTCGCATGGCTGGAGCGGCGGTGCCGTAGATAGACTCTCAACCCGCTTACAGGATGCAGGCTTTGAGATGTCTGTCAGTCTGAAAGCCAAATGGCGGCCCGATATTGATGCACTGGAAGTGTGCCGCCAGCACGGTCGCGAGATTGCCCGCCAGTGGGCGCTGTCACCACTGCCAGAACCGGCGACTCCCGTCAGTACGCCAGCGCAACAAGCCTGCGCGTGTGCAGCTGCCGCTGCAGCCTCTCTCGGCCCGCAAATGCAGTGCAGCGTCTGCCAGTGGATCTACGATCCCGCCAAAGGCGAGCCGATGCAGGACGTCGCCCCAGGCACGCCGTGGAGCGATGTGCCGGATAACTTCCTGTGCCCGGAATGCTCATTAGGTAAAGAGGTGTTCGACGAACTGGCGACGGAGGCAAAATGAACGCAGGCATTGTGATTATTGGCTCCGGCTTTGCCGCCCGCACGCTGGTTAAAAACATCCGCAAACTGGATGCCACCCTGCCGCTGACGCTTATCGCCGCCGACAGCATGGACGAGTACAACAAACCGGATCTCAGCCATGTCATCAGTCTTGCACAGCGAGCAGACGACCTCACCCGCCAGTCGGCGGGGGAGTTTGCCGAGCAATATGCTGTGCAACTGTTTCCGCATACCCGCGTTACCGCCATTGATACAGAGAACCGGATCGTGAAAAGTGCCGACCAGCACTGGCCGTACGACAAACTGGTGCTGGCAACCGGAGCAGCGGCATTTATTCCGCCGCTACCTGGCAGTGCGCTCATGCTGACGCTCAACAGCCAGCAAGAGTACCGCCAATGCGAAGCGCAACTGCGCGATGCCCGCCGGGTACTGATTGTCGGCGCAGGACTGATTGGCTGCGAACTGGCGATGGATTTTTGCCGCGCGGGCAAAACCGTCACCGTACTGGATAACGCCGCCAGCATTCTGCCCTCACTGATGCCGCCTGAAGTGAGCGGCCGTTTACAGCACTGCCTGACGGCGATGGGTGTGCGACTGCTGCTGAAATCCCGCCTGCTGTCGCTCGAACAAACCGACAACGGCATCCGCGCCGCGCTGGATGATGATCGTGAAACCGAAGTGGATGTGGTGGTTGCCGCAACCGGTCTGACGCCGCAGGTTGGTCTGGCGCAGTCTGCTGGTATTAACGTCGGGCGCGGCATTGTGGTCGATAGCACGCTGCAAACCAGCCAGCCGCAGATCTTTGCGCTTGGCGACTGTGCAGAGATCAATGGCCGCGTACTGCCCTACCTGCAACCTATCCAGTTAAGCGCCATGACGCTGGCGAAGAATCTGACCGGCAACAGCACGCCACTCACGCTGCCTGCCATGCTGGTGAAAGTGAAAACGCCGTTGATGCCGCTGCATCTGGCCGGTGAGACGGCGCGCAACGATCTGCGCTGGCACATCGCCACCGACGCCGATGGCATGGTGGCCAAAGGAATGGATGCAGAGGATACACTGCGCGCGTTTGTCGTCAGCGAAGATCGGATGAAAGACGCTTTTGCACTTCTGAAGACGCTGTCTGCTTAAGGCGAGCTGCCGCCACTAACCCCTGACCAAAGGCAATTCCGCCGTCGCCGGCGGGTAAACGATGCGGGAATAACAACCGGAATTCCGACAGATACGCCCGCAGGCGGGCTTTCAGCAGGCGGTTATGCATGACTCCGCCGCTGAACACCAGCGTCGAAATCGCGCGCGACGTTGCCTGCTGGCGCGCCAGCGTTGCCATTCCTTGCGCCAGCGCATCATGAAACGCCCATGCCCGTTCCGCCGGGCTGGCTTTCCAGTTCAGCCACTGCCGCCAGAACACAGTCAGATCGAGACGGTTGCCGCGCACCGGCAGCGTCACCGGATGGTTTACCCCGCTGCACCCCGCCGCCAGCGCTTCTAACTGACAGGCCGCCTCACCTTCGTAGCTCAACTGCAGCGGCGCGCACTCCAGCGCACAGGCCACGGCATCGAACAGCCGACCACATGAGGAAGCCAGCGGCGCATTGATGCCCCGCGCGACAGCCCGTGCCAGTAATGGCCAGTTCTGCCGCTCAAGCACTGCACACTCCGGGTAATGCTGCCAGTCAGGAACAAAGGCCAGCATATGCGCCAGCAAATTGCGCCACGGCTGCTGCGCCGCCAGATCGCCCCCCGGCAGCGCCACAGCGGGTAACCCCCCTAAATGTTCGCATTCGCGGTAATTTACCCGTAAACATTCACCGCCCCACAGCGCACCGCCCTCCCCCATGCCAATCCCGTCGAAGGTCATGGCAACCACATCGCCCCCCTCCAGCGGCCAGCCATGCTCCCCAAGACACGCCGCGGCATGGGCATGGTGATGCAAAACGTCCTGCACGCGTAAAACGGCCCCTTCTGCCCACTGACGGCTACGGTAAGCGGGATGCGCGTCCGCCACACAGTGTTGCGGCGTAAAATCATAAATGGCCTGCATCAGATGCAGCGCGTTGCGCCACTGTGCTTCTACACCATCATCCGTCAGATCGCCAAAGTGCTGCCCCGGAACAGCGCTGTTGCCGCGCAGCAGGCAAAAAGTATTTTTCATATCGGCGCCGACGCACAGCATCGGCGGAATATCGTGAAACCCCTCCGGCAGGGGAATAGCGTCGGGCACATAGCCACGGGAACGCCGCAGCATTTCGCCATTCGCCCGCAGCACCGAATCATCCATGCGCTGAACGATATCGCGATTATGCAGCAGAAAACCGTCGGCAATGTCCGCCAGATCGGCCAGTGCCTGTGCATTGGTGAGCGCGGGCGGTTTCCCGCTCAGGTTGCCGGAGGTCATCACCAGCGGGCGTTGCAACGCCTGCGCCAGCAAATGCTGCAGCGGGTTCGCCGGCACCATAACGCCCACCTCATCGAGACCTGGCGCAATGGCGGCACATAATCCGCTGACATAGGATTTATCCACCAGCACAATAGGTGCCGCAGGCGTAGCCAGTAACCGCCGGGTATCCGCTGTAAAACCATCAGTTCCGCTGACCATTACCGCCAGGGGTTTTGCCGGGCGACGTTTACGCTCACGCAAGCGGTGCACCGCATTCTGTTGGGTGGCATCACAAGCGAGATGAAAACCGCCCACGCCTTTGACCGCCACAATACCGCCGTTTTTCAGCAACTGAATGGCCGCCTGCAACGCCTCTTCTCCGGCGGAATGCTGTGCCGGGCTGCGCCACTCCAGCGTTGGGCCACATTCAGGGCAGGCAACCGGCTGTGCGTGAAAACGCCTGTCCAGCGGGTTGCGGTACTCGGCGTCACAGGCCGCGCAGAGCGGGAAGGCCGCCATCACGGTATACGGGCGGTCATAGGGCATAGCGTGAATGATGGTAAAGCGCGGCCCGCAATGGGTGCAGTTAATAAACGGGTAGCGGTAGCGCCGCTCATCAGGATTGTTCATCTCCGCCAGGCAGGCGGGACAGGTTGCCGCGTCGGGGACGATTTGGGTATTCATTGCGCCGCCCGCGCTGTGGCGGATGGCGAAATCATGCGGCTGGGATGGCCAGCGAAACGGAGTGCTTATCACACGGTCAATACGCGCCAGCGGCGGGCATTGTTGCTGCAACAGGGTGAGGAATTCGCGCGCGTCGCCGAGCAAACGAACCTCCACACCCTGCGCATCGTTACAGACATCGCCCTTCAGCCCGAGCTGCTGCGCCAGTTGCCAGACAAAGGGGCGGAAACCAACCCCCTGAACCTTTCCATAAACGCGTAAGCAGACACCGTGGCTGTTGGTCATATTGTCATTGCGTCGCCGCCGTCAGCAGGCGAGTCTTCATCTGTTGGTAAGTGGTCTGAGTGTACTCTTCCGCCCAGCGCTGATCGTTGATCGCACTCACCCGCACTGCGCAATATTTGGTTTCCGGCGTTTTCGAAATCGGATCCAGATTATCCTGCGTCAGTTCGTTGCAAGCGCCAATCCACCATTGGTACGTCATATATACCGTGCCGTGATTGATACGCTCGCTCACATCAGCGCGGGAAATCACTTTACCACGACGCGACTCTACCCACACCAGTTGCCTGTCTTTCACGCCTAATGCTTCGGCGTCTGCCGGGCTCATCTGCACAAAGCCCGGTTCATCGGCCAGGGTTTGCAGCGCCGCGCAGTTGCCAGTCATGGAACGGCAGGAGTAATGACCGACTTCGCGTACGGTACACAACACCAGCGGGAAATCAGCATCCGGGCGTTCCGCCGGTGCGCGCCATTGCGCGGCGAACAAGTGGCCTTTGCCGTCGGGCGTATCAAACTTATTGTTCTGATACAGATACGGCGTACCCGGATGGTCCAGCGTTGGGCAAGGCCATTGCACATGTCCCATGTCGCCCATTTTTTCATAGGTGACTCCGTAGAAAAGCGGGCACAACTCACGCAGCTCATCCCAAATCTGCTGGTTGTTGTCGTAGTGCATGGGGTAGCCCATTTCGGTGGCAATCAGGCTGATGATTTCCCAGTCGCGTTTGACGTTGTATTTCGGCTCAATGGCTTTTTCAAAACGCTGGAATCCCCGGTCGGCACAGGTAAAGACGCCGCCATGTTCGCCCCATGAGGTGGCGGGCAGCAGCACATCGGCCTGTTCCGCGGTTTTGGTCATAAAGATGTCCTGCACCACCACCAGTTCCAGCGCTTCAAAACCTTTACGCACCAGCCCCAGGTCTGCTTCGGTCTGCAACGGATCTTCACCCATGATGTAATAGGCTTTGACCTTGCCTTCCAGCGCCAGATGCGGCACTTCAGTAATACGCACGCCGACTTTATCGTCCATCACGGAAGGATCAATGCCCCAGGCTTTGGCGAATTTCGCCCGCACTTCGGCATTCACCACATCCTGATAGCCAGGGAATTGATTTGGGATCACCCCCATGTCGCATGCGCCCTGCACATTGTTCTGCCCGCGCACAGGTCCCACGCCCACATGCTCGCGCCCCAGGTTACCGGTGAGCAAGGCCAGGCTGGAAAGCCCTTTTACCACATCAACGGCCTGACCAAACTGGGTCACGCCCATGCCCCACATAATGGTGGCAGAGGGTGCCGCTGCGTAGGTGCGCATTGCCTGGCGGATCTGTTTTGCCGGAACACCGGTCAGATGCTCGATCGCTTCCGGGGCATAATCTTTTACCGTTTCCCGGTAGGCTTCCAGCCCGGTAGTGAAGTTGGCGACATAATCTTTGTCGTAGAGTTCTTCTTCCAGCAGCACATAGCCAAACGCATTGACCATCGCCATATTGCAGCCGTTATTCAGTTGCAAATGTTGGTCGGCAATGCGCGCAGTTTCAATGCGACGCGGATCGCAGACGATGATTTTCGCGCCTTTCTGCCGCGCTTTAATCACCCGGCGCGCCACGATAGGGTGTGAATCGGCGCAGTTATACCCGAACACCAGCAGGCAACTGGAGTTTTCAATGTCTTCAATGGAGTTGCTCATTGCGCCATTGCCGAGTGTTTCTTGCAACCCGGCGACGGAAGGCCCGTGGCACACCCGCGCGCAGCAGTCGACATTGTTCGTGTGAAGTACGCCGCGGGCGAATTTCTGCATCACATAGTTGGTTTCATTCCCCGTGCCGCGTGACGACCCGGTAGTCATAATCGAACGCGGGCCATATTTCGCTTTAATTTCGCTCAGGCGCTTCGCGGTATAACGGATGGCTTCATCCCAGGTCACCGGAGTAAGTTTGCCGCCTTTTTCGTAGCGGATCATCGGCTGCGTCAGGCGTGGCGTCAGCAATTTGGTATCGTTAAGGAAATCCCAGCCGTAATAGCCTTTCAGGCAGAGTTCGTTCTGGTTGGTGTGGCCATTCGCTGCTTCCGCACGAATGATTTTCCCCTCATCCACCACCAGTTTAAGTTTGCAGCCTGCGCCGCAATAAGGGCAAACGCTCGTAATTTTTTTCATCAGTAACAGACCTGTTAAAAGTGAAAGATGGGTGTTTAAAACACCAGTGAAATGGCGCTATCCAGCGCCGCACGACGGCGTTTCTCTGCGCTCATCTGCTCCAGTAAGTTGCGATCGACACACACCAGCGCCTTGGTCGGGCACGCCTGCATACAGGCGGGACCTTCAGCCCGGTCGCTGCATAAATCGCATTTATTGGCTTCGGCTTTTTCCGCACGTACGGTCAGTCCCACGCCGCTCTGGCGAATAACCGGGCGGACAACCACCTCCATCGCACCGTAGGGGCATGCCACCACGCAGGTTTTGCAGCCAATGCAGCGCTCCTGCATGACATGCACAAAACCTTCATCGCGGCGAATGGCGTTATTCGGGCAGACGTTGGCACAGGGGGCATCTTCACATTGACGGCAAATGGTCGCCGTCGACACGTTTACGCCTTTAATGACATGAATACGCGGTAGAAACGTCTCGGGGGTGAGCGCCGCGCAGTCCTGGTTTTCCTGGTGAGACACCACACAGGCGACCTCGCAGGTTCGGCAGCCAATGCACTTCGCAGCGTCTGCCATCATAAATCGGTTCATCATTCCTCCAGCAATATGCCTTAACCCGCCGGAGTATTCATAAAACGTGCCAAATATTAATTCATTGAAATTTAAAGATATTTTACAAAAAGGAGACAGTGAAAAACTGTCATCGACAGAAGTGTCGATGACAGATGACGAGATCAGGCGTGGGGGCCGGCAATTAGTGAATCGCGTAACATTAATTCGCCGGGAAAGCTTTGCTGGTATTTAAAGTCTCCGCCGTCGAGCATAAAGATTAAGCGGTTAATGGTTTCTTTGATCATTTCCGTGACCGGAATTTTGACACTCGATAAAGCCGGAACCGTAAAAGGTGCAATTGCAATATCATCAAAACCAATTACCGAAACCTGCTGCGGCACGGCTATTTTATTATCATGTAACTGTTTAATTGCCCCGATCGCCATATCATCGTTACTGGCTACCAGTGCGCTAAACGTGACGTTGCGCGACAATAATTTCGCCACGGCAGACGCGCCGCTGGCCGGCGTCCACTTCCCTTGAACGATCAACTCATTACGAAGGGTAATACCGTGCTGCGTTAGCGCATCTTTATAACCGGATAAACGCTCAATCCCGGTTGGGGAATCCAGCGAGCCGGTAATAAAAGCAATATCCCGGTGCCCTTGAGTAATAATTTTCGCGACAGCATTCTGGCTTGACGCTTTTTGATCTGAATAAACACAGTGACTACTGTTTTTACGTAAACGACGATTAAGCACCATAATTGGCTGCGAATGGTTTTGAATTATCTCATCCAGCTCGTCGACACTCAGAAAACGCGGATAAATAATGATCGCGTCACAACGTAAATCGAGCAAATATTGAATGGCCTGACGCTCTTCATCGGCGCTGTGCTTACCGTCTGCCAACAATAACTGGCGTCCTTTGTCTTCGGTCATCCGCGCGGCGTGGGAAAGCAGTTCACTAAAGTAAACGCCGTGGTAAAGGGTGTTAGTGACCACCAGCCCCAGCGTTTGGGTTTTGTTGGTCGCCAGGCTGCGGGCCAGCAAATTCGGGCGGTAACCACTTTCGGCAATGGCCTGAAACACGCGCGCTTTTGTCTCCTCGCCGACATAGCCTTTGCCTGTGAGCACGCGGGACACCGTCGCCTTCGACACCCCTGCCCGCTTTGCCACTTCCTGCATTGTCGCCATCTTTTCCCCTCGCCAATATCCTCAGCCGCAGTGTACTGCAGCCTCCGGGATTATTGGAACAGTTAACAACCGCCACTGTGCCGCGCTGCTTAACGCAACAGAGTGATAAGCATCACGATTTTAAAAATTGGTCAAATTTAGATCTTGTTAGACTCAAATAAACTCATCATGATTTTGTGGAACCGGTTACCTATTTCTGTTTCATGGCTGAATGATCTGGCCGTGAAAATGTATCTCATTGATAAAACAGGATAATAATCCAATGGCAAAAAATTATGCGGCGCTGGCCCACTCGGTCGTGGACGCGCTTGGCGGGGCGGATAACATCGCCGCCGTAACGCACTGCATGACGCGCCTGCGCTTTGTGGTGAAGGATGCAACCCGCGTCGACAGTCCAACGCTGAAAAGTATTAGCGGCGTGATGGGCGTGGTGCGTAACGACAATCAGTGCCAGGTGATCATTGGCAATACCGTTTCGCAGGCGTTCCGCGAAGTGGTCAGCCTGTTGCCACAGGATATGCAGCCGGTAGACGTGCAGACCACGCAGAAACTGACGCTCAGACGTATCGGTGCAGGGATCCTGGATGCGCTGATCGGTACCATGTCACCACTGATCCCGGCGATTATCGGCGGCTCAATGGTGAAACTGCTGGCAATGGTACTGGAGATGTCCGGTGTGCTGCCAAAAGGCTCCTCAACGCTGACCATTCTGACGGTGATCGGCGACGGTGCGTTCTTCTTCCTGCCGCTGATGGTCGCTGCTTCTGCGGCGGTTAAATTTAAAACCAATATGTCGCTGGCAATCGCCATTGCCGGCGTGCTGGTGCACCCGAGCTTTATTGACCTGATGGCGAAAGCCGCCCAGGGCGAGCATGTCGAGTTCGCGCTCATTCCCGTCACGGCGGTGAAATACACCTATACGGTGATCCCGGCGCTGGTAATGACCTGGTGCCTGTCGTATATCGAACGCTGGGTGGATCGTATTACGCCTGCGGTGACAAAAAACTTCCTGAAACCGATGCTGATTGTGCTGATTGCCGCACCGCTGGCGATTGTGCTCATTGGGCCGCTCGGCATTTGGATCGGTAGCGCCATCTCTGCGCTGGTTTATACCATTCACGGTTATCTTGGCTGGTTGTCGGTCGCCATTATGGGCGCGCTCTGGCCGCTGCTGGTCATGACCGGTATGCACCGCGTCTTTACCCCGACCATTATTCAGACCATTGCCGAAACCGGTAAAGAAGGCATGGTGATGCCGTCTGAAATTGGTGCCAACCTGTCACTGGGCGGCTCGTCGCTGGCGGTGGCATGGAAAACGAAAAACCCGGAACTGCGCCAGACGGCGATGGCGGCAGCCGCTTCCGCTATTCTGGCCGGGATCTCTGAACCCGCGCTCTACGGGGTCGCGGTGCGTCTGAAACGCCCATTGATCGCCAGCCTGATCAGCGGTTTTATTTGCGGCGCAGTCGCCGGTATTGCCGGTCTGGCCAGCCACTCAATGGCCGCTCCGGGCCTGTTTACCAGCGTGCAGTTTTTTGACCCGGCGAACCCAATGACCATTGTCTGGGTGTTTGGCGTGATGGCGCTGGCAGTGGTGCTATCTTTTGTGCTGACGCTGCTGCTCGGGTTTGAAGATATTCCGGTCGAAACCGAGAACAAACCGCAGCCTGCAACGCCGGTTAATGTGAAAGAAGCACGAGCCTGATTAACACAACGAGGTAACGCATGTCAGTATTTCCGCAAGGATTTTTATGGGGCGGCGCACTTGCCGCCAACCAGTCGGAAGGGGGATATCTGGAGGGCGGTAAGGGGCTGACCACCGTCGATATGATCCCACACGGCGTGAACCGTTTGCCGGTCAAATTGGGGCAGGAAAAACGCTTCGCATTGCGTGATGACGAATATTACCCGAGCCACCAGGCGATCGATTTTTATCACCGTTATAAAGAAGATATCGCGCTGATGGCGGAAATGGGCTTTACCGTGTTTCGCACGTCCATTGCCTGGAGCCGTCTCTACCCGAAAGGCGACGAGTTAACGCCGAACCCGGAAGGCATTGCCTTCTATCGCGCGGTGTTCGAAGAGTGCAAAAAATACAATATTGAACCGCTGGTGACGCTGTGCCATTTCGATGTGCCGATGCATCTGGTCATTGAGTATGGCTCCTGGCGCAACCGCAAAATGGTGGAGTTTTTTACCCGCTATGCGCGGACCTGTTTTGAGGCATTCGACGGGCTGGTGAAGTACTGGCTGACCTTCAATGAAATCAACATTATGCTGCATAGCCCCTTTTCGGGTGCCGGGCTGGTGTTTGAAGAGGGAGAAAATCAGGATCAGGTGAAATACCAGGCGGCGCACCATGAGCTGATTGCCAGCGCGTTGGCGACCAAAATCGCCCACGAAGTGAATCCGCAAAGCCAGGTGGGCTGTATGCTGGCAGGCGGTAACTTTTATCCGTACTCCTGTAAACCGGCCGATGTATGGACCGCGCTGGAAAAAGATCGTGAAAACTTGTTCTTTATCGATGTTCAGGCGCGCGGCGCCTACCCGGCCTATTCCGCCCGCGTATTCCGTGAAAAAGGGGTGAGCATTATCAAAGAGGATGGCGACGACGAGATCCTGAAACATACCGTCGATTTCGTCTCCTTCAGCTACTACGCCTCCCGCTGCGCATCGGCAGAGATGAACGCCAATAACACCAGTGCGGCGAACATCGTAAAATCATTGCGTAATCCGCATATTGAAGTCAGCGAATGGGGCTGGGGGATCGATCCTCTGGGGCTGCGTATCACCATGAATATGATGTACGACCGCTATCAGAAACCGCTGTTCCTGGTGGAAAACGGCCTCGGTGCCAAAGATGAGATCACTGACAACGGCGAGATTGAGGATGATTACCGCATCAGCTATTTGCGCGAGCACATCCGCGCCATGAGCGATGCCATTGAAGACGGGATCCCGGTGATAGGCTACACCACCTGGGGATGCATCGATCTGGTGGCGGCCTCAACTGGCGAGATGAGCAAACGCTATGGCTTTGTGTATGTCGATCGCGACGATACCGGTCACGGTACGCTGGCGCGCAGCCGCAAGAAGTCGTTCTGGTGGTATAAAAAAGTGATTGCCAGCAACGGCGCAGATCTGGATTAAGTGGTCATTTTGCCTGGTCTGCCCTTTCTCAGACCAGGCAAACATCAGGGACAGAAAGACAGCAGTACGCTGCGCCTGGCCTGGGCAAACTCGCCACCTCATGACCTGATGAGGGATCGTTGGCGATGAACTTTTGCTTATCTGCCTCAAACCGCGGGTCATGACCAAAAAAGAGCGCCGTAAAATAATCCCCGTTTTCGCGCTACGCGTTCAGACAAGCGAATGACGCGCTGATAGCACCCCGCATCGGCAGCATTAACTCTCTCTTTCAGGTTATCAACATAGCCATTTGCAACCGTTACGTCGTTATAATGTCCGACATTATCGTTTCCTCAAAGCCTGAAGGCTCTGGCATCACGGATAGATGTTTTATTGAAACCCGCTTACGCCTCCACGCCAAACACGCGAAAAAGCGCGCTTTTGCCCTCTCCGGTGACGGTGACTTCACGGTAACCCGGCACTCTGCATAACCAACCTTTCTGTTCAAACGCAACCAGCAACGATGCACCGGCATCGCCGCCAAGATGAAAACGGCGCTCGCTCCAGTCCAGGCACGCACAGCAGGCTTTACGCCGGGTACGCGGATCCAGCGTCACGCCCAGCGCAGCCAGCTTACTCTTACCCCGTTCTGTTACGGCGCTGCCGTCCTGCGTTATCCAGCCTTCTGCCTGCATAAATTCGAAAATCCTCACGGCAATTTCCCCCGCAAGGTGATCGTAGCAAGTGCGGGCCCGGCGCAGCTCAACCGGGGTACGGGTGACCAGCGCGCGCGCCTGGCGCATCGACACGCCCATCATATTTTCCAGTAGCCCGGCGACATCGCTTCCCGCCAGGCGGTAGTAACGGTGCCGTCCTTGCGATACGCAGACCAGCAGACCATGATTCAGCAACCGGTTGAGATGCGCGCTTGCGGTTGAGGCAGCAATCTCGGCTACCGCACTCAACTCCGTTGCGGTCCACGCCCGTCCGTCCATCAGCGCGCAGAGCATTCGCGCCCGTGAAGGGTCAGACATCGCGCTGGCAATGCCAGCCAGCGCCTCTTCCAATTCAGGTCCGCTCTCTGGCGGACGGTGCAAACCGGGTAAGCTCATTGTGGCGGTATATCCCAACGTTGGGTGACCTCGCGGGTCAGGGTGTCATTATCCGTCAGCAAGATCAGTCGATTATCGTGATCGCTGTATTGCACAACAATATTAATGCCGTGTTGCGCTATCGTGCGGGCAATCTCGCCTAACTCGCCGGTTTTTTCCTGACGGAGCTTGCGAATGACAGGCTGCGTGATGGCCAGCACGGTAAAGCCAGCCGCTTGTAGCACCTGCCTGGCGCGCTCTCCTTCCACCACCAGAAAATGAGCATGGCTTTCACTGCCGACCGTGAAGACGCCGCCCCCTTCCAGCCCGATGCCATGGCTGCCCAGTGTCGAACCGAGCGCCGCCAGCCCGCCGGGCGTGGTGTTAAGCATAACGTGAATATCATACATGGCTTGCTTTCCTGCTTTCCGATGAATAATCGCGCAACACCTGCGCCACGCGGATACGGTAAAAGGAAAAGATTGCGTATTGCCCTTCCACCTGTGCCGCCTGGTGCCGGGCGTCCTTCTGCCAGGCCTGCACCGCCGCTTCATCACGCCACCACGACAGCGACAAAATTTTGCCGTCATGGGTCAGGCTTTGAAAACGCTCAATGGCGATAAAACCGTCGAGTTGCGTCAAGTGTGGTTTGAGTTCAGCAGCCAGGTGCAGATAACGTTCCTGCGCCCCGGCGGCGATATCCGCTTCAAACAGTACTGCGATCATAGCGTTACTCCCTCTGGGTCAGTGCCGCCAGTTTATGCAGTTCGCATCGGCATGCTTCGTTATGCAACGAAATATGGCTGACATTCCGGGGAGTGATTTGGCTCTCAGAATTCCATGAAACCGGTTGCATGGAAGAGCGACCAGGTTAGCATGAAACCGGTTTCGCCCAGTTACACCTACTCAGTTGCCGATAATAAAAGGTCAGCAAACATGACGATAATCAGAGATTACAATAAGTTAGCCAGCGACATATTGCGGGAAGTGGGTGGAGAAGAGAACATCAGCAACTTCTCCCGCTGCGCCACCCGTCTGCGTCTGGTACTGAACAACACCCCCGCGACCGCGAAAGCCCGTATACAAAGCTTGCCCGGCGTCATCGCCGTCGTCGAAAGCGGCGGTCAGTTTCAGGTGGTGATTGGCACCCACGTTGCCGACGTCTTTAACGCCCTGAGCGGTATGGTGAAAGAGAAGGACAATCGCGGCCAGCAACCCAAAACCCGTTGGCTGGATGCGGTGATCGCCACCATGTCGGCAGTGTTCGCGCCTATCGTCTACATCCTTGCCGCTGCGGGGATTTTGCAAGGTTTGCTGATTTTGCTGGGCATGGCCGACGCGGAGATCAAACAGTCCGGCACTTTTGCGATCCTTAACTTTATGTCATGGACACCGTTTGCCTTCCTGCCCGTGTTCATCGCCATGACCGCCGCGCGCCATTTTAAATGTAACCCTTTTATTGCCGTACTCTGCTGCTGCGCGTTGATCAACCCGGAGTGGACGGCCCTGGCCGGGAAAATCGCCACCGGCAGTGAAGTTAAATTCCTCTTCTTCCCGCTGGCAGAAACGGTCTATACCTCATCGGTGTTGCCGCCTTTGTTCCTCGTGTGGGCGTTGTCATGGTTTGAGCGTCGTGTGGAAAAGTGGTTACCGGAGGTCATCAGTCCCCTGTTCACCCCTTTGATCTGTTTTGTGGTGATTGTGCCGCTGACGCTGATTGTGATCGGGCCGATCACCAGTTGGGCGGCGATGGGCGTGGCGCACGGCTATAACACATTATTCCAGGCGGCTCCGGCACTGGCTGCGGCAATTATCGGCGGCGTATGGCAGGTCATCGTTATTTTTGGTGTGCACTGGGGGATAACCCCGGTGATCATGGCGAACTTCGACACCCAGGGGTATGACTCTTTCCAGGCTTACCAGACCATTGCGGTGATCGGCCAGATGGCCGCCGTATTTGGCGTGTTTATTAAGAGCCGTAATAAGCAACTGAAAGCGACTTCACTGTCTGCGGGCGTCACGGCCATTTTCGGTATTACCGAACCGGCGATTTATGGCGTGACCTTGCGCTTTAAAAAGCCCTTTATCTGTGGCTGTATCGGCGGTGCGATTGGTGCAGTGGTTGCCAGCCTGTTTGGCAGTCTCTATTACGCCTACGCTGCATTGCCAGGGCTGTTTACGCTGGTGAACGCCATCAGCCCGGATGCCCCAATGTCATTTATCGGTGAGCTGGCAGGTGCCGGAACGGCGATAGTCCTGACCGTGGTGATGGTACAATTTGTGGGCTTTGACGACCCGGCAGAAGAGGCAACCCCGGACGAAAGCGCCCCCGTAGTTAAGGTCGGCGCATTGCAAATGCTCAGCCCGATTAAAGGCGAAGTGATCGCGCTGGACAGCGTGGCAGACGAAGCCTTTGCCGGTAAAATGTTGGGCGACGGTATCGCCATCATCCCGCATGAAGGGAATGTGGTTGCGCCATGTGATGCACAGGTCGCAACATTGATCGACTCTCATCACGCCATCGGTTTGATATGTGATAATGGCGCAGAATTACTGATTCATGTCGGACTTAACACCGTCAATCTTCAGGGGCAGTATTTTACGCCGCTGGTCAAAGAGGGCGACAGAGTGGCTGCGGGTACACCGCTGCTGGCATTTGATAAAGAGCGTATTGAACAGGCAGGTTACGATTTGACCACGCCGGTGCTGGTGGTGAACAGCGACGCATTCACGCTGACCCGCCATCAATCCGCAGGGGCCGTCACGGTGGGGGAACCGCTCATGTCGCTGGCCTGATAACAACAGTGAGGTTGATTATGGTAACGATACTGGATGTCGCCAGACTGGCTGGCGTCTCAAAAGCGACAGTATCGCGCGCGCTAAATGGTAAGGTTTTTGTTCGTGAGGAAGTTAAAGCCCGCATTTTTCAGGCGATTGCTGAAACGGGCTACCGGCCAAACCAGCTGGCGCGCAATCTTGCCAACAATAAAACCAACTCGATAGGGTTGGTGATCACTAACGGGCTGTATAACGGCCCGTTCTTCGCCAGCATGACTTACCATGCCGCCACCCTCAGTGAAAGCCATGGCCGCCAGCTGGTGCTGGCCGATGGCAAACACAGCGCGCAAGAAGAGCGCGACGCCATCAACCTGCTACTGTCGCTGCGCTGCGAAGGCATTATGATCTACCCGAAGTACCTTACCGTGGCGGAACTTGATGAGATCATCGCCGCCAGCCAGACACCAATCGTGGTGATCAACCGCGAACTCCCGCGCCACCGCAGCCAGTGTGTATTTGTCGATAACCAGCAAAACAGTGAAATGATGATGGCACACTTGCTGGCACAGGGGCATACGCGCATTGCTTTTGTAGGCGGTACTGAAGGTTCACCTACCGGGGATAGCCGTTACGCTGGCTATTGCCATGCACTACGCAACGCCGGTATTGATGCCGATCCGCAATTGCTGGTACGCGGCACCTGGAGCACAGATAGTGGCTACCAGGCCGCGCGCGAGCTGTTGGCGCGGAAGGTGCCCTTCAGCTGCATACTGGCGGCAAATGATGATATGGCAATCGGTGTGGCGAAAGCCTGCCAGGAGGCGGGCTTACGGCTACCGCAGGATGTTTCTCTTGCCGGTTTTGACGATTCGGTGATCGGCAAATACTACAACCCGGCGTTAACCACGATTCATGTCCCGATGGATGAGATGATCCGCAACGCGGTGTCGATCTTATTGCAACCGGAGGCGAAAACGCACTACACCCATCAGGGCGAACTGGTTTGCCGCGAGTCGGTGGCAAGCTATAAAAAAAGAGCGTTAACCGGCGTGCCCTGACTCAAGATTTACCGTTGAGCGCAACAGAAGTCTCAGGGCACCCCCCTTCCCCCTTCTCCGGCTACGCGCCAATCCCGTTCAGTTTCACCAGCG
Organism: Kosakonia sp.; assembly: GCF_032052965.1. GTDB lineage: Bacteria > Pseudomonadota > Gammaproteobacteria > Enterobacterales > Enterobacteriaceae > Kosakonia. Next base: position 82,896 of record NZ_DAMBVN010000015.1, on the reverse strand, counting down.
CCTCTGGCGACAGAGTGAGTTGCGCACTCGCCAGGTTTTCCTGTAAATGCTGTGGCGACGACGTACCCGGGATTAACAGAATATTGGGAGAACGTTGCAACAGCCACGCCAGCGCGACCTGCATTGGCGTAGCGCCAAGAGTTTGAGCCACTTCGTTCAGTTCGCCGGACTGCAACGGCGTAAAACCGCCCAGCGGGAAGAACGGCACATAGGCAATGCCCTGCGCATTCAGCGAATCAATCAGCGCATCATCCGCGCGGTTCGCCACGTTATACAGGTTCTGCACGCAGGCAACAGGTGTCATTTTCTGCGCATCTGCCACTTGCTTCGCCGTGACGTTACTCAGGCCAATATGGCGGATCAAACCGCGCTCTTTCAAGGTGATCAGCGCCTCTAACGGCGCTTCCAGCGATCCCTCCGCCGGGCCATGAACGCCAAACATTGCCCGCAGGTTCACCACCTCCATCACATCAAGGCCAAGATGACGCAGGTTATCCTCGACCGCACGGGTCAGTTCTTCTGCGCTGAATGCCGGAAGCCAGTTGGCTTTATCATCGCGTCTGGCGCCCACTTTGGTCACAATACATAACGCGTCCGGATAGGGATGTAATGCCTGTTTAATCAGTTTATTGGTCACATGCGGGCCATAAAAATCGCTGGTATCAATATGATTTACCCCGGCGGCAATCACATCCCGCAGCACCTGCAACGCGTTGGCTTCATTGGCGGGCGGACCAAACACGCCAGGTCCCGCCAGTTGCATGGCACCGTAACCCAGGCGACCAACCTGACGATCGCCAAGACGATAAGTAAGTGTGGAATGAGACATGGCAAACCTCCTGTGTGAGATGTAAACAGATTGTAGGAGCATCGCCGCTGTGCAACAATCCAGCGAAATTCATACACAGTGTACGGATTACCGAACAATGAAGCTGGATTTCGCCCTGTTAAACGCCATTGTGGCCGTCGCTAATGCGGGCGGTTTCCGTGAAGCGGCCCGCGTCACAGGCTCTAACCCTTCCCGCCTGAGCGATGCGGTGCGGCGCGCCGAACAGCAACTTGGCGTGCGGCTGTTTAATCGCACCACCCGCACGGTGGCCTTGACGGAAGCCGGCCAGGCGCTGATGGAACGCCTGCAGCCGGCCATGAGCGAAGTCGACGCCGCGCTGGATGCTATCAACCGCTTTCGCACTACGCCCAGCGGCACCCTGCGCCTGAATGTACCGGTCAGCGCAGCACGCTTGGTCTTGCCCGCGATTGTTCCCTCCTTTCTCGCCCGCTACCCGGATATTCGCCTTGAGATCATCGCCGAAAGCAATGTTCAGGATGTCTTTCGCGACAGCTGCGATGCCGGGATCCGTTACGACGAATGTCTGGAGCAGGATATGGTGGCCCTACCGATTGGACCCCGCCGCCAGCGCTTTGCCGCCGCCGCTGCACCGGCCTATCTGCAACGTTATGGCCGACCGCAACACCCCAAGGCATTGATCGAACACAACTGCATTCGCGGGCGCTATGCCAGTGGCGTCATGGGTGAATGGGAATTCGAGCGTGACGGCGAAACGTTACGGGTGCAGGTGAATGGTTCACTGGTCGTTAGCGTTGGTAGCGCGGTAGACCTGGCGGTACAAGTGGCGATTGCCGGCAGCGGTATCATCTATCTTTTTGAGGAGTGGCTGCACCCTGCGCTTGCCAGTGGGGAACTGGAACCTATTCTGCAACCCTGGTGGTTGTCGTTTAACGGCCCCTATCTTTACTATAATTCCAGGCGGCTGATCCCCGCGCCATTGCAGGCATTTATCGACTTTATCCGTGCCGGAGAGCAAGCCGCGGATATATAACGCAATCGTTTGAAGAAATGTCTACACTTGAAGAGACAACGTTCTGCGAGGATGACCTATGATATTCCCGGCGATGCCAGTAAATGAAAATGAACGACTCAAGTCGTTGTATATGATGGATTTACTGGACAAAAAGGATGATGAACGCTTTGATCGGTTGACCAGAATGGCGAAGACCACTTTTGACGTGCCCATCGCGGTTATCAGTTTGCTCGATCGCGATCGTCAGTGGCTCCTGTCGCGTAGCGGTGTCGATACTCATGAAACACCGCGCAACCTCTCATTTTGCGCACATGCCATCCTTGAAGAGGGCGTGTTTATTGTGAAAGACACCCTCTCCGATCCGCGTTTTTGTGAAAACCCCTTCGTGACAGGAGAGCCGTGGGTGCGCTTCTACGCCGGGTGCCCGGTGCGTCTGCCGGACGGAGCCATCGCGGGTACCATTTGTATTATCGATACCTATCCGCGCCCCTTCTCCAGTGCGGAAATTAATACCCTGCTCGACTTTGCCGCCATCGTGGAAGATGAGTTTTTGATCCTCAGCATGGCGATGACCGATACCCTCACCGGCATGCCGAACAGCCGTGGTTTTTACCGTACCGGCGAAAAGCGTTTCGCCTGGTTAAAAGATCACAAAAAAGAGTTCAGCCTGCTCTATTTCAGTATTGATAACCTGAAATCGATTAATGAGTTGCTGGGCAATAAAGAGGGCGATGATGTGGTAAAAACCTTCGCCTCCAATCTGACCAAGTGCCTGAAAGAACAGGATATCGCGGCACGGCTTGGTGGCGGTGAGTTTGCGGTGTTGCTGGGCAATACCGCAGTGAATGGCGTCGATGCATTTTTGTTTGATCTGCAAACCCGCATGGATGCTATCGACCATCTTTCCGGCAAGAATTATCACATCAATTATTCGCACGGCATTATTGAAAACGGTGGCAACCGATACCCGACGCTGCATGCCATGCTGGAAGACAGCGATAAAGTTATGTACGCGGAAAAACGCCGCCGCTAACGCTGCGCCGGGGAACCGGCGCACCTGTCACAGCAGCTCGAAACCGCCGTTGCCTTGCCAGCTTGCCAGTCGCTGGTAGATGTCTTCCACGGCGGTTTTTACGGGCGGCGTCATCGGGTAGTAAAAACCGACAATATCCGGCTGAATGCCAAGAAAAATCACCTCACCGATATCCTCTTTCAACTGATCAATCAGGTAATTTAGCGGCATATTGTGGGTGGTCATTAGGAACATCTCGGCAATATCATCCGGATTGACCACCCGAATTTCACCAGGATTCAGCCCCATATCGGTGGCATCGACAATCAACAATCGCGTTGGATGCAGTTCGCGGATCGCCACCACGTCGTTCTCCGGTGCGCTGCCGCCATCAATAACCTGCCAGTCTCCCGGCGGATTTGCTGCGCACATGTCGGCTAACAGCGGGCCTGCGCCATCGTCACCCATCATGCTATTGCCCACGCATAACAACACGTTAGTCACGTAGTCTCCTTACCATCAGATAGATGGCGCTCTCCTGGTAAATATCATGCAGCATCGACAGCAGTGTCTGCGTCCAGACCCGTTGCTGCGCATTCTGCCGCGACTGCGCCGCATCAAACGCGTTGGCCAGCATCATGATGTGGCTACTCTCAATCACGATTTCGCCGTAACGCGGTACGCCTTCCATCTTGCGGCGCGCCTCGCTACCCGCTTCCAGGGTCGCTATCCACGCCAGATAGGCCTCCCACGGGCAGGTGAGTGCGGTTTCCAGGCAGTCGATCACGCCCAAATGGTGGCCAATCGCCAGACTGTAATAGACCACCTGCTGCGCCTGTTGCGGCGCGTTGTCATTTTCGTCGACAAACTTACGCCGCAGCTGGCTAAAGACCACCGATTCGCCCATCAGATTTTCGCCTCCTGCACCACCTGATTCAGGTGGCTGACAATTTCCGTGAGACGCGGGTCGTTCTCCTGCGCCAGCCAGCGCACCACTTCATGCTCGCCAACACTGCGCAAACGCAAGAAATCATCCGCAATTTGCCGACCGTAACGATAACCGGCCAGACGGCGCGCAGTGCGATCCACTTTCACGCGCAACGGCTGCACCATAGAGGGGTGCAGGATCTCCGCCGGTTGATCATCCTGCTCGCCGGGCGTACGGGCATGAATTTTTTGCTCAAGTAACCCCAACGCCATAGCAAAGCCATACAGTGTGGCGGCCGGTGTGGGCGGGCAACCGGGAATATACACATCTACCGGAACGATTTTGTCAGTGCCACCCCATACGCAGTACAGGTCGTGGAAGATACCACCGCTATTGCCGCACGCGCCGTAGGAGATACAGATTTTGGGATCCGGCGCAGATTGCCAGGCACGCAGCGCCGGGGAGCGCATGGCACGGGTCACTGCCCCGGTAAACAGCAAGATATCGGCGTGACGCGGCGAGGGCACCACTTTAATGCCAAACCGCTCTGCGTCGAACAGCGGCGAAAGCGTGGCGAAAATCTCGATTTCGCAGCCATTACAGCCACCGCAGTCAACACGGTAGACGTAAGCCGAGCGTTTGATTTTCGTCAGCAGCGAGGCTTTCATACTGGCGATAGACTCATCCACCGTCATCGGTACCGGGATCCCGTCCGCATCGCGCGGACCTATCAGCTGGCTCATTAGCTGGCCTCTCTCATATGGCGGGTCAAATCAATACGGTCAGAGGGCACCAGGCACTTCTGCCGTTTGCACTCCGGGCAGGTTTCAAAGCTGGCGCGGTGCTGTTCTGCACGGCTATCACCGTTGTGCGCAAGCAGCGCAATGGCGTAGTCGATCTCTTTTTGCACCGCAAACGGCCGGGCACATTCGCGGCACTGGCACAGCTCGAAGCGCGATTGCTGCAAAAAGTCAGCCTTGCTCCAGACTGCCAGTTCATACTCCTGCGACAGGGTAATGGCCGCCGTCGGGCATACCTCCTCGCAACGGGCGCAAAATATGCAACGCCCGAGATTGAATTGCCAGGCCAGCTCGCCCGTGGCGAGATCCGTCTCCACCGTGAGCGCATTCGACGGGCAGGCGTTGACACAAGCGGCACAGCCAATGCACTGCTGCGGCGTGTGCTGAGGCTTGCCACGGAAGTTTTTATCTACCGGCATCGGCGACAAGGGGTACGACGTGGTCGCGGTACCGGTTTTGATCACTTTTTTGATAAAGGTAAACATGGCTACAGCTCTCCCCTACCCTTTCAATGGCGAGTTCTTACGCTCGACCCCGTAACGCTCAAGTTCTTTGTAAGCCACCACTTTGCTTTTCTTCTTGCGCACATCGACCACTGTCATACGGTCGGTGCAGGAGTAGCAGGGATCGAGACTGCCAATAATGAGCGGCGCATCGGAGACGGTATTGCCACGCAGCATATAACGCAGCGTTGGCCAGTTAGCGTACGTTGCCGCGCGGCAACGCCAGCGGTACAACTTCTGGTTATCGCCCGTCATGCTCCAGTGAATGTCATCACCACGCGGCGCTTCGGCAAAGCCCAACGCAAAACGGTGTGGAATATAGGTAAAGCCCTCAACCATCAGCGGCCCGCCTGGCAGGTTATCCAGCCCGTAATCAATCATATTGAGTGCCGTCAGCACTTCATTGATACGCACTTTCAGGCGCGAAATCACATCGCAGCCCTGCTCAGTGTGGACCGCAACCGGCAGCAGCCCGTAGCCGACAAACGGATGATCGGCGCGGGTGTCGCGCGCGTGGCCGCTGGCGCGCACCATCGGGCCAACGTTACTGAAATCACGGGCGATTTGTGGATCGAGACGACCAATGCCGACGGTACGCTGTTCGATATTCGGCGTGCTCATCAACATCTCCACCAGCTCGGTCACGTCGCGGCGCATCTGCTGCGCCAGCTGGCGAGTCTGGATCATGTCTTCTTTCAGCATGTCGCGACGAATGCCGCCAATCAGATTCAGGCCGTACGTTTTACGCGCCCCGGTCAGGATTTCTGCCATTTTCATGGAGGCTTCGCGCACGCGGAAGAACTGCATAAATCCGGAATCAAACCCGACAAAGTGGCAGGCCAGACCGAGGTTCAGCAGGTTAGAGTGCAGGCGTTCCACTTCCAGCAAAATAGCGCGGATCATCTGGGCACGCTCAGGCACTACAATGCCCATCGCATTCTCTACCGAGGTGGTATACGCGGTGCTGTGGGCAAAGCCACAAATGCCGCATACCCGATCAGAGAGGAAAGTGACTTCGTTGTAACCCATACGGGTTTCAGCCAGCTTCTCCATCCCGCGATGGACATAAAACATACGGTAATCGGCATCGACAATGTTCTCTCCGTCGACAAACAGGCGGAAGTGGCCCGGTTCATCAGAGGTGACATGTAACGGGCCAATCGGCACCACGTTATTTTTCTTATCGCCCAGTTCATTAATAAACGAGTAAGTTTCCGCATCGGTGGTTGGTGCCGGACGCTGGCGGTAATCCATACTGTCTTTACGGAGCGGATAAAGTTCATCCGGCCAGTCATCCGGCAGCACCAGGCGGCGCTCATCCGGCAGGCCGACCGGGATCAGGCCGTACATATCGCGCACTTCACGCTCGCCCCACACCGCAGCAGGTACACGCGATGTCACCGACGGATATTCCGGTTTCAGCGCATCGACCTCAATACGCACGGTGATCCAACATTTAACGCCCTGCTCCATCGACAGCACGTAATACACCGCGAAGTGGCCGTTCAGTTTGCGCTCATCGTTACCAAACAGCACCGACAGCCAGCCGCCCTGCTGGTAGTAGAGATACTCCACCACTTCTGGAAGGGAGTTGATTTTAATGGTAATGGTCAGTTGATCTTTGGTCTGCCACGCTTCATCCAGCACAACGCCAGGAAATTTCTCGTGCAGCGCAGCGAGATAGTGTCGACCGATTTTTTCTTCAGACATGCATAAACTCTCTTAATACGTCGCCAGTAAGGAGACGAACGCTAAAAAGGCGACGCCAAACCCGGCCCAGGTCACGCGTGACGTGGCGAGAAAGCGCAGACGCGCCATGCTGTTTTCAAACAGCGCAATCACCAGCACGCCCAGAATCAATTTTGCCAGCGCCACCACTACCGCCAGCCCTAACGCTGCGATACTGAAATCACGCATCTGCCCCCAGGGCAGAAAGACGCCGACAAACATTTGCAGCACCACCAGTTGCTTCAGGCTGATGCCCCACTTCATTACCGCAAAACCGCTGCCGCTGTACTCCGAAAGCGGGCCTTCCTGTAACTCCTGCTCCGCTTCAGCAAGGTCAAACGGCAGTTTGCCCATTTCGATAAACGTGGCGAAGGCGCAGGCGCACAAGGCCAGCAACAGAGGAATGGAGCGATGCAGCGGCCAGTGGTAAACGGTATCGGTGATGGCGCTGATATGGGTAGAACCCGCCACCAGCGCTGCGACCCACAGCCCCAACAACAGAATGGGCTCCACCAGTACACCGAGCATCGCTTCACGGCTGGCCCCCAGCCCGGTAAACGGGCTACCGGTATCCAGCCCCGAAATGGCAAAGAAAAAGCGGGCAACGGCAAACAGATAAATCAGGGTAATTAAATCGCCCAGTTCGGGCAGCGGCGATGCCAGGCTCACCACAGGCAGCGCGGTCGCCACGGTGAGCATCACACCGGTCATGACAAACGGCGTCAGGCGGAATACCCACCCGGACGCTGCGGGCGCTATACTCTGCCGACCCAGCAATTTGAACAGATCGCGGTACTCCTGCAGCACGCCTGGCCCACGGCGGTTATGCAAACGTGCCCGCGCCACGCGGCTGATCCCAGAAAGTAGCGGCGCAAACGCAAACAGCACCAGCGCCTGTAAGACAGCAAACAGAAAACTCATCATCAGGCTCCTCGCGAAATCACGACCACCACCAGCACTGCCAGTTCGATCAGCGCCAGCCGACGGAACAGCACCGGTGCCGCCTCGGCCCGCCAGCCAGGAAGCGGCAGCGTTGGCTCCAGCCATTTCCGTAGTTTCAGCACGGGTGCAAAGGCCGCTTTCACGGGCATGGCGAAACCGTGCGCCGTAATGACCATTGATCCTTCATGGTCATAACCACACACCCACGCGCTTCCGCGGCGGCGGGCTGGCAAACGATCGCCCTTGCACAGCAGCATCAGCAGCAATGGCAACAGCGGCGTGGCGATGAGCAGCAGGGCAATCATCGGCGGCGATACCAGCGTATTGGCGGTTTCCAGCGGCAACGGTACCGCGGCAAACAGCCGCGGCAGCAGCCAGGGGGCTGCCACCCCGCCCGCTACGCAGCACAGCGCCAGTGCGGCAACGCAGGCGGTCATCAGCCAGGGAACAGAACGTGGGGTTTCCGCCTGCGGGGTACGCGGCGCGCCAAGAAACGTGACGCCATACACTTTGGCCATACACATCACGGCCAGCGCGCCAGTGACGGCCAGGCCAACCGCCAGCAGCGGCCCGATAAGTTGCAGTGAGAACGCACCACTGGTGCTTAACCGGAAGAAAGACTGATAAATCACCCATTCGCCGGCAAAACCATTGAGCGGCGGCAGCGCGGCCATTGCCATCAGACCGACCAGCATCGCCAGCGAAATCACCGGCATCCGTTTGCCAATACCGCCCAGTTTTTCGATATCGCGATAGCCCGTGCCAAACCACAACGCACCGGCCCCAAGGAACAGCGTGCTTTTAAACAGGCTGTGATTGAACAAATGGTACAAGCCGCCCGTCAGACCCAGCGCGATGAGCGCGGGCTGTTGCAACGCGAGCCCCGTAACGCCCGCACCCAGGCCGAGCAGGATAATGCCGATATTCTCCAGCGTGTGGTATGCCAGCAGGCGCTGAATGTTGTGTTCCATGAGCGCATACAAGCCGCCGACAAAAGCCGTCAGCATGCCCAGCACCAGCAACACCCCACCCCACCACAGCGGTGGCTGACCGCCGAGCAGGGACAGACTAAGAATGCCGAACACCCCCACTTTCATCACCACGGTAGAAAAGAGCGCAGCCGCAGGCGCGGCAGCGTTCGCATGCGCTTGCGGTGCCCAGGCGTGCAGCGGAATGATCCCTGCCAGCAGACCAAACCCCACCACGCCCAGTAACCAGACATCGCTGCCCGGCGTTTGCCCGCTCAACAACAGCAGGTCAAGCGTGTGATATCGCTGCCACAGCAGCCAGCAAGTTATCGCCAGCAGGATCGTGCCGAAACGCCCCATCACAAACCACAATTTGCCGGACTCGCTACTCCCGGTGAGAAACACCGCGCTCAACGCCATGATCTCTGCCATCACCACCAGCGCGCCAAAGTTCGCTGCGCAGACAGCACAAACGGCAGCAGCCATCAGTAAATTGATCAGCAAGCCGTTGCTCTTTACTGCCTCATGCCGATGCCAGGCAATGTTATAGAGGCTGGTAAACGTGCTGCACACCCCCAGCGTTATCAGCCAGACCGCATTTAACGGCGTGACCAACAGGTGATAGTGAATGATCTGCATCGCGCCGCTCACGGGCTGCGCACTTAACAGTGTCATCACACCCGCCGCGGTGGTCATTACACCGCCCGCCGCGCCGCCAAGGCCAGCCAGCACACCGCTGAGCGCTTTGGCAGGGCTAAATAAATAGGCCAGCGCCGCCGCACAACACCAGACAGCAACCGCACCGCTTAACAAAGAGAGGGTCATCATTTCGCACTCCGGTTTTGCGCCTGAAACAGCGAGAGATCGCCATATCCAGTATTGAGAGTCAGTTCGCGCTTCCGACGGCTGGCGCGGGCCATGTCGCGGTTATTGACCAGATGCAGCGCCTTGGTCGGGCACATACGCACACAGGCGGGGCCCTGATCATCGAAATGGCAGAGATCGCACTTCACGGCGATAGCACGCACCCCGGGAACCCAGTCGAGCAGGGAACTGACACGCGCAGGCGCAGGGGGGGCAGCGGGTGCTTTCGGTGAGTTGACGTTGGCGGGAATGTCCAGCGGGCGACTACCAGAAAATTCAATCGCGCCAAACGGGCAGGCAATCGCGCACAGTTTACAACTGACACACAGGCTTTCATTTAACTGCACCGCGCCGTCAACGCGGTTAATCGCGTTCACCGGGCAGACGCCCGCGCAGGGCGCATCTTCGCAGTGGTGGCACTGCTGCGGCGCAGACTCATGTTCGCTACGCATTACACGCAGTCGCGGCATTGCCTGCAACCCTTGCGCGCGGTGCGTTTCGGCGCAGGCAGCTTCGCAGGTATGGCAACCAATACAGAGCGAAGCGTCGGCAATTACAAAACGGTTCACCAGCAAATCCTCAACTGATTCACCCGGCTTTCGGGCGGTCATTTATGACGAAACGTGTCACCCAACGTGTCACTTCGACACGTGTCGACACCCGGACTCAGGCCAGCACAGGTTGCTGACCATGGCTGGCAAGCGACGTGAGCGTGACCGGCGAGTCCGTTTCCATGGCGGTATAGAGGTTGTTGTAAACATCGGCGATCTTGCCAAGATAGTGCTCCAGCACTTTTTCGCGATCGCGATTGTTAATCACGCCGTCAATCAGGCCCTCACAGGTGATCTTCGCTTCGCCAATCAGGCGCGGGGCGCTACCGTCTTTGCTGGCCAGCGCGTATTCAATGGTGTGACCGTTAAAGCCCCCGGTGAGGGTGATGGAGACAGTGAAGTGTTCGAATAAGGCAAAGCACAGTTGATGTTCCGGCGCACTGCCAATGGTATGGTGCAAACGCGCCTTCGACAGCGTAATGCCCTGAACCAGCGTATTGCAGTAATCGCGCCACGCTTCCTGTAGTCGATGATGCCGCCCGGCGATATAGTCCGCCTTTTCACTCATTTCCCAAATCGTCATATCTGCTTACCCGGTTAATTGAAACAACGGCGGTAAAGCATCATCCATGCCAAATTTTAACATATTGATTTTTATAACTTAAAATCACAAACCGTCACCATTTCGACGTGTCATTTCGTCATGTTCGACATCGACACCGTGTCTTTTCCCACGCTGGCACTCTTATTGCATTAACGCGGCAAAGTTCCTAAGGAGGCGTTATGCACGAAATCACACTGTGTCAGCGAGCGCTGGAAATCATTGAACAGCAGGCCAGGGCAAACGGCGCGCATCGGGTTACCGGCGTGTGGTTAAAAGTCGGCGCATTTTCCTGCGTCGAAACCGAGGCTTTAACGTTTTGTTTTGATCTGGTGTGCCGTGGCACCCTGGCGGAAGGTTGTACACTGCACATCGAAGAACAACAGGCGGAGTGCTGGTGCGAGTCCTGCCAGCGCTATGTGACGTTGCTATCCCAGCGCGTTCGCCGCTGTCCACAATGCCACAGCGACCAACTGCACATCGTCGCCGACGATGGAATGCAAATTCAGCGACTGGAAATTGAGGAGTAAAGAATGTGTACAACATGTGGTTGTCAGGACGGTAACCTTTATATTGAGGGCGATGAGCATAACCCTCATTCCGCTTTTCGCGGTGCCCCCTTTGCTCCGGCGGATCGCCCGGTGCTGAAAATCACTGGCGTAAAAACGCGTGAGTTTAACCCGACCCAGCTCGATAACGGCGACCTGCACTATGGCCATGGCGAAGCCGGTACCCATGCGCCGGGCATGAGCCAGAAGCGCATGCTGGAAGTGGAAATCGACGTACTGGATAAAAATAACCGTATCGCCGCCCGCAACCGCGCCCGTTTCGCCGCGCAACAACAACTGGTGCTGAACCTGGTTTCCAGCCCCGGCTCCGGTAAAACCACCCTGCTCACCGAAACGCTGCAACGCCTGAAATCACGCGTCTCCTGCGCGGTGATCGAAGGGGATCAACAAACCGTCAACGACGCCGCGCGTATTCGCGCCACCGGCACGCCCGCAATCCAGGTCAATACCGGTAAAGGCTGCCATCTCGATGCGCAAATGATTGCCGATGCCGCGCCGCGTCTGCCGCTGGCGAATAACGGCATTCTGTTTATTGAAAACGTGGGCAACCTGGTGTGTCCGGCCAGTTTCGATCTGGGCGAACGCCATAAAGTGGCGGTGCTGTCGGTCACCGAAGGTGAAGATAAACCGCTGAAATATCCGCATATGTTTGCCGCTGCCTCGCTAATGTTGCTGAATAAAGTGGACCTGCTGCCGTACCTCAACTTTGATGTCGACAAGTGCATTGCGTACGCCAGAGAGGTCAACCCGAACATAGAGATCATCCTTATCTCGGCAACGCACGGCGAAGGCATGGCGAACTGGATTGACTGGCTGGAGACGCAGCGATGTGCATAGGCGTTCCGGGGCAAATCAGCGCCATTGACGGTTTACAGGCCAAAGTTGATGTTTGTGGCATTCAACGCGATGTCGACTTAACACTGGTGGGCAGTCACGACGACCACGGTCAGCCGCGCCTTGGGCAGTGGGTGCTGGTACATGTGGGCTTCGCCATGAGCGTTATTAATGAAGAAGAAGCCCGGGACACGCTGGCCGCGCTGGAGAACATGTTCGATGTCGAGCCGGACGTCGGCGCGCTGCTGTTCGGGGAGGCGAAATAATGCGATTTGTCGATGAATACCGCGCCCCGGAACACGTGATGCAGCTTATCGCCCACCTGCGTGAACAGGCGGCGCATCTCGCCTATACCCCAGCGCGCCCACTGCGCATTATGGAAGTGTGCGGTGGTCATACCCATGCGATTTTCAAATTCGGGCTTGATCAACTGCTGCCGGAAAATATTGAATTTATCCACGGCCCCGGCTGCCCGGTCTGCGTATTGCCGATGGGGCGCATTGATACCTGCGTAGAGATCGCCAGCCACCCGGAAGTCATCTTTTGTACCTTTGGCGACGCCATTCGCGTGCCAGGAAAAAATGGCTCGCTGTTGCAGGCGAAAGCGCGCGGCGCAGATGTCCGTATCGTTTATTCGCCAATGGACGCGCTGGCGCTGGCGCAGAACAATCCACAACGCAAAGTGGTGTTTTTTGGCCTTGGGTTTGAAACGACTATGCCCGCCACTGCCATTACGCTCCAACAGGCGAAAGCCCGCAACGTGAGCAATTTTTATTTCTTCTGTCAGCACATCACCCTGATCCCCACCCTGCGTAGCCTGCTGGAGCAACCGGATAATGGCATCGACGCCTTCCTTGCCCCCGGTCATGTCAGCATGGTGATCGGCACCGGGGCCTATACTTTCATTGCCGATGAGTTCCAGCGCCCGTTAGTGGTAGCCGGTTTCGAACCGCTGGATCTGTTGCAAGGCGTGGTCATGCTGGTTGGGCAGAAAATTGCCGCCGCCAGCCGGGTAGAAAACCAGTACCGCCGGGTAGTGCCGGATGAAGGCAATCGCCTGGCGCAGGCCGCCATTGCCGATGTGTTTGCCGTCGATGGCGACAGTGAATGGCGCGGACTGGGGATCATTGGCGAGTCGGGTGTACACCTGACGGCAGAGTACCAACGTTTCGATGCCGAACGCCATTTTCGCCCGGCGGTGCAGCAGGTATATGACGATCCGCGCGCGCGCTGCGGCGATGTGCTGACCGGTCGGTGCAAACCGCACCAGTGCCCGTTGTTTGGTAACACCTGTAATCCACAAAGCGCCTTTGGCGCGCTGATGGTCTCCTCGGAGGGCGCATGCGCCGCGTGGTATCAATATCGTGCTCAGGAGTGTGAAGCATGAATGACGTTCAACTCGCTCATGGCAGCGGCGGCCAGGCGATGCAGCAGCTTATCAGTCAGTTGTTTCTGGAGGCTTTCGCCAACCCGTGGCTGGCGGAGCAGGAAGATCAGGCGCGTATTGATCTCTCTGCGCTGGCCGCAGGCGGCGACAGGCTGGCGTTTTCAACCGACAGTTACGTTATCGATCCGCTGTTTTTCCCCGGCGGCGATATCGGCAAACTGGCGGTGTGCGGAACGGCGAATGATATTGCCGTCAGCGGCGCAACGCCGCGTTATCTCTCGTGCGGGTTTATCCTCGAAGAAGGGTTGCCGATGGCCACCCTGAAAAGCCTGGTCGACAGCATGGCGGCGACGGCCCGCAGCGCCGATATCGCTATTGTCACCGGCGATACCAAAGTGGTGCAGCGCGGCGCAGCAGACAAAGTCTTTATCAACACCGCGGGAATCGGCGCAATCCCCACAACGATCCGCTGGGCAGCACAGTCGCTGATGCCAGGCGATGTCCTGCTGGTGAGCGGCACGCTTGGCGATCACGGCGCGACGATCCTTAACCTGCGCGAAGGATTGGGGCTGGATGGGGAATTAATCAGCGACTGCGCGGTGCTGACGCCCTTGATCGCCACTCTGCGCGACATCCCAGGCGTCAAAGCCCTGCGTGATGCCACACGCGGCGGCGTCAATGCGGTGGTGCATGAGTTCGCCGCCGCCTGTGGGTATGGCATTGAACTGAACGAACGGGATCTTCCGGTGAAACCGGCGGTGCGCGGCGTATGCGAACTGCTGGGACTGGACGCGCTAAACTTTGCTAATGAAGGCAAACTGGTGATTGCCGTCCAGCGCGAGGCCGCAGAGCAGGCGCTGGCACAATTACGCGCTCACCCTTTAGGGCGCGACGCAGCAATCGTGGGTGAAGTGGTCGAACGCAAAGGTGTACGACTGACGGGACTTTACGGCGTGAAACGCCTGTTAGATTTGCCTCATGCCGAGCCGCTTCCGCGGATCTGCTGATTTTTTATTTTTTTACACCTGCGGGTGTGTTCCTGGATTAGCAAAATGTCGTATACACCGATGAGCGATCTCGGGCAACAAGGGTTGTTCGATATCACGCGTATTTTACTCCAGCAGCCGGACCTGGCTGCGCTTAGCGAAGCGCTGACCCACCTGACGCGGCAGGCGGCGCTGGCAGACAGCACCGCCATTGTGTTGTGGCATGCAGACAGCCACCGCGCCAGCCGCTACGTCGTGCAGACGGAAGATGACAGCGCCGCCTACGACGACCGGGCGCTGCTGGCAAGCGGCCCGATACGGCATATTCTCTCTCATCCTCAGGCGCTGCATTGTACCGCGCAGGCATACGCGGAAAGCTGGCCGCAACTGGCGCAAAGCGGGATTAATCCCCCCTTCGCGCACTATGGCCTGCTGCCGCTGGCGTCGGAAGGGCAGATTTTTGGCGGCTGTGAATTTTTTCGCCGCGACGATCGCCCCTGGACCGCCAAAGAAGCCGATCGCCTGCATACGCTGACGCAAATCGTGGCCGTGGTCGTTGAGCAGTTACAGAGCCGCGACCACCCGACGCCGGATTACGAACTGCTGTGTCAGGAGCGGAACGATTTTCGTATTCTGGTCGCCATTACGAATGCGGTGCTCTCACGGCTGCATATGGACGAACTGGTCAGCGAAGTCGCCAAAGAGATCCATTACTACTTCGGCATCGATGCCATCAGTCTGGTCCTGCGCGGGAGCCGCAAAGGCAAACTGACTATCTACTCAACCCATTATCTGGACGAAGCCGATCCCACCCACGACACCCAGGAAGCCGATGAAGAAGGAACGCTGACCGAGCGGGTGTTCCACAGCAAAGAGATGTTATTGCTGAACCTGCATGAGCGCGACAAACTCGCGCCCTACGAACGGATGCTGTTTGAAACCTGGGGCAATAAAATCCAGACCCTGTGCCTGTTGCCGCTGATGTCGGGCCAGAATCTGCTGGGGGTTCTCAAGCTGGCGCAGTGCCAGAAAGAAGTATTCACTCAGGCAAACCTGAAACTGCTGCGCCAGATTGCCGAGCGTATTGCTATTGCGGTTGATAACGCGCTGGCCTACCAGGAGATCCACCGCCTGAAAGAGCGGCTGGTGGATGAGAACCTTGCCCTGACCGAACAACTTAACAATGTCGACAGCGAATTTGGCGAGATCATCGGGCGCAGCGAAGCGATGTTCAGCGTGCTTAAACAAGTGGAGATGGTCGCACAGAGCAACAGCACAGTGCTGATCCTCGGCGAAACCGGCACCGGCAAGGAGTTGATCGCCCGCGCCATTCACAATCTGAGCGATCGCAACAGCCGCCGGATGGTGAAAATGAACTGTGCGGCAATGCCCGCCGGTCTGCTGGAAAGCGACCTGTTCGGTCATGAACGCGGGGCATTTACCGGTGCCAGCGCCCAGCGTATTGGCCGCTTTGAACTGGCGGATAAAAGCTCATTGTTCCTGGATGAGGTCGGCGATATGCCGCTGGAGTTACAGCCCAAACTGCTACGTGTATTGCAGGAACAAGAGTTTGAGCGGCTCGGCAGCAATAAACTGATCCGCACGGATGTCCGGCTTATCGCCGCCACTAACCGCGATCTGAAAAAGATGGTTGCCGATCGTGAGTTCCGCAGCGATCTCTACTATCGCCTGAATGTCTTCCCGATCCATCTGCCGCCGCTGCGCGAGCGACCGGAAGATATTCCGCTGCTGGTGAAAGCCTTCACCTTTAAGATTGCCCGCAAAATGGGGCGCAGTATCGACAGCATTCCGGCAGAAACATTGCGCGTACTGAGCGCCATGGAGTGGCCAGGCAACGTGCGCGAACTGGAAAACGTCATTGAGCGCGCCGTCCTGCTGACGCGCGGCAACGTCCTGCAACTGTCGCTGCCGGAAATCAGCGTACCGCAGACGCCGTCGCCAGAGCCTGCAGAAGTGGCGCGCGAGGGTGAAGATGAATATCAGTTAATTGTGCGGGTGCTGCGCGAAACAAACGGCGTGGTGGCCGGGCCAAAAGGCGCTGCACAGCGTCTGGGGCTGAAACGCACGACGCTGCTGTCGCGCATGAAACGGCTGGGCATTGATAAAGAGACATTGTAACGACAGCCCCTGTGTCACAGGGGCAATCGGGCCTGTGCGTAGTTATGCGGGCGGGAGCTGCGGCTGCTCCGCTAGCCTTTGCGGCGATATTTCTCGGGGAGCTCGGGGACCGGGCGACTGTCGTCAATCAGATGGCGCACAGTGAGCAGAGGGTGCCGCCAGAGCATACGCGGCCCGGCCCAGCGCATAATCTGTTTCATCTCTTCACGTTTTGCCGGCTGGTAGCAGTGCACCGGGCACTGTTTACAGGCCGGCTTCTCTTCGCCAAACACACATTTATCTAACCGTTTTTGTGCATAGGCATACAGGTCCGCATAGTGCGTCGCACTGCTGACCGCATCCGGGCAGGCGCGATGATACAGCGCAATCATCTTTTGGATGGTCAGTTTTTCCCGCAGGATACGTGGGCCAGACATTACGAGCACCTCCTCAATAAGATGCATGAATAATACAACTTAACGAGGCCGGGTTGCACCCCATGAGTGCATTTTCTGCGCAATGATGGGGGCAATGACAACCCGCCGTCGCCACAGCCAGCGTCATTCCCCGCCTGCAACACTGGCGCGTTTCTTGCGTAACTCTCTTTCTGTTTCACCTGAAGACGTTTTCCCATTCATTTCACAAGGTGCCGCTATGGAATTGAAATGGTTCGAAGATTTTCTCAGTGTCGCCCGCAATGTCAGCTTCACCCGCGCGGCCGATGAACGGTATATCACCCAGTCTGCACTCAGTCGCCGTATTCGCCAGTTGGAGGAGTGGCTGGGCGTTCCGCTGTTCTGCGGGTCATCTGAGCCTACCAACGTGGCTGTACCACCCCCAGCATGTGATTGAGCGCATTGGCGTAATGCCGAAAAAACACCCCTGCTGCGGCTCGACACACCGCATTCTTGACGCGCTGGGCGATTTACAGGCACAGCACCCTTTCCGCGCTGACGAGGTCGAACAGGTGCACTGTCTGGTGGGGATTGCCAACTGGCGGAACCTCGCTTATCCGCAGCCGGCGGATGAAATGCAGGCGCGGTTTTCCATGCCTTACTGCGTGGCGCTGATGCTGGAAAAAGGCATGCTCAGCGTCGCCGATTTTACCCCACAGGCAGTGGCGTTACAGGCCGATGCACAGAAGCTGGCGCGCATTACCATGAGCGCCTGGACGGCGGAGCAAGAAGCGGAAGATCCGGCGTTGCCCCATGTGTTAACGCTGACGCTAAAAAATGGCCTCACCCTGCGCCATTCGCGCCTGCACGCCGCCGGTTCACGGGAAGAGCCATTCAGCGCGCAAGCACGCGCCCGCAAGTTTTTCGACTGCTGCGCCCGGCTGCAAGATGCACCGTCACTGTACGACCAACTCACCTGGCTGGATCACTGCACGGATATCCATTTCGCCCGCTCCCTGCTGCTATAGCCCCTCTCTGCCGCTGCGGTCAACGCAGCGCACCGGATTGCCTCTCCCTTGCCAAAACTTCTAAAGAATTCCGTCTGATTAACGATAAATTAATCACTCAAATTTATAGGTAAGGATGCTTTATGCACGTCCGTTTGATCTCTCTGGCGCTGTTGGCCCTGGCGACAACCGCCACAGCAACTGCGCAAACCCTCCCGGAAAGTTTACTGCGCTGTGACAGTCAGTTTTTTAGCGAACTGTACGCGCAACGCGCCGCCTTAGCTCACACCGCACCGCTGAAAACCGATAAACAAGGCCACGCCTGGTTTGTTGCGCCTAAAGAGGGGGAAGATGTGGTGTGGTTTACACAGCCACTCAAGGTGCAGCAACTGACCATTTCCGGTTACTTCATGCGTACCAGCGACGGCGATGAACTGGGGAAATTCTATTTCTGGGGACTGGTTTTTGACCAGCCGCCGCAGGCTATCGTCAGCGCCCTGCCGAATGTGAAATGGCAGCAGGATGGCAACAATTACATCGTGGAGCCAATGATCAAACGCGTCGGCGATAAAGCATGGCAACACAATACCGGCGCGGCCAGCGGCATCGCGCCCGGCAAGAACAGCGTTGAGAAACTGGCAATGCTGGAAACCAGCGGCGACAAATCGCAACTGTTATGTACGCTGCAGGGCAACGTCACCGACGAGGATTTACTGCCGCTGCGCCCGGATCTGAAAGGCAACCACAAATGATGAAACCGCTGTGGTTATGCGCCGCACTGCTGCTGATGACGGGCTGTGCCAGCGTGAATAAGCCTGCTGTACCGGCGGCGAAAGCGCGCCCGCATGGTCTTATCAAAATGCTGGAAGATGAAACTGGCGGCACCTATGCAGATATGCGCACCGTCTCCACTTACAAGGGCAACACGCGTCTGCGCCGTCTCTGGCTGATTAATAATTATGAGCAAGGCGGCCTGTACCAGAAAAACCCGCCCATCTCGGTTTACAGCTCACGCGCCATTTATGTTTTCAACTGCGATACGCAAGAATACGCCCAGTTCGAACGCATCTACTTTACGCAGCGCTGGGCCGAAGGCGACAAAGTGTTTAAACGCCACAGCATCGGCCAGTGGCAGCCCTATCCGCAGGAGTCGTTAATGGGGATTGTCGCTGCGGCCGTCTGCCTGATTGACCCTGCACGTCTGAAGCCGGAACCCCCGCGTGATACCGACACGCCAGACGTTGGCGATTGATACCGTAAAATACAGAGCAGCAGTAAAAGACTCAGGGGGCAATTGTGCCCCCTTTTTCACACCGCAACCCCGGCTGAATGCGCCGTCGCGGGGTCGCCGCTTTGTATCACAGCGGACAAAGGTTAATAGACATCCCGAAGGTAGCGCTTCTCCTGTATCCGTCTTGCCACCCACGCGCTGGCCTCGTCGGCACTCATTGCGCCCCAGCGCTGCACTACCTGTTTGAGCGCGCTGTCCACATCTTTTGCCATTCGTCTGGCATCGCCGCACAGGTAAAAATGGGCGCCGTCGCGCAGCCAGCGCCATAAGGTTTCGCCCTCTTCCAGCATACGGTGTTGCACATAGACTTTTTCCGGCTGATCGCGGGAAAAGGCCGTGCTCAAACGGTGCAGAACCCCTTCGCGCTGCCAGGCTTCCAGTTCGTCACGGTAGTAAAAATCGGTCGCGGCACGCTGTTCGCCAAAGAAGAGCCAGTTTTTCCCGCTGGCAGCTGTGGCCTGGCGCTCCTGTAAAAAGCCGCGAAACGGCGCAATACCGGTTCCCGCACCGACCATAATCACCGCCGTATGCGGATCAGCTGGCAGGCGAAAATGGGGCGATGCGTGAATAAAAATGGCGGCGCTGTCGGCGCGATCGGCCAGAAAAGTGGAACAGACACCACCGCGCAGGGGTTTATCACCATAACGAACCGTAGACACCGTCAACGCGACCTGCTGCGGCGACACTGTCGGGCTGGAGGAGATGGAGTACAAACGGGGCTGCAATGGCCGGAGCACCGAGACCCAGGCTTCTGCCGTCGCCCGCAGTGGGAACAAATGCAACAGATCGATAATCTGCCGCCCCCACAACCACTGTTGTAATGCCTCGCTGTTTTCGCTCGCAAGCCAGCGATGCAACTGCGGGCTGGCGGAGTGTTCGGCCACAAAACGCAGGATCTCCGGCGTAATTCGACTAATGTCGATATGGCGGCTCAGCGCGTCGGCGAGCGACATCTCGCCCCGCTCAGCCACCTGCACCGGCGTGTGGGGGGCAATGCCAAGCGCAGCAATAAATGCGTCAACCTGCTGCGGGCAATTCTGGGGCCAGACACCCAACGCATCCCCGGCCTGGTAGTGCATCCCGCTGACCTGTAAATCAAACACAAACTGGCGGATTTCCCGCTCTGCGCCCGGCCCATTCAGCAGCCGGTTACCCACCAGCGGAGCAGTCAGAGGCGCATGGCGACTGAAGCCGGGCGGTGATTGCTGCGGCATATCATCGGGTAATACGTCAACAGAACAGGGCAATGCCCGCAGAATATCGTGGAGCCAGCGCCGGGCGTCGGCACTGTCGGCTTCACAATCTACACGCGGGATAAGCCGTTTCCCGCCGAGCGCCGCCAGCCGGGCATCAAGCTGGCGACCAAAGCCGCAAAAACGGTCGTAACTGGCATCGCCAAAGGCCAGCACTGCGAATTCGGTGGCGGCAAGCCGTGGCGCGCGATCTGTCTGTAATTCAGCCCATAACGCCGTGGCATTGTCGGGTGGGTCGCCATCGCCAAAGGTACTGGCAATCCACAGCACACGAGGGGTAGCGGCGATGTCCTGCAACGTGATGCTCTCCATGCCACAGACTTTTACCGCAGGCATGGCCTGGCGTAAACGTTCGCCACAGGCGCGGGCAAAGGTTTCGGCATTACCGGTGGTCGAGGCCCACAGCACCAGGGTTCCGGCTTGCTCCTCTGCGTTGTTTTGCCCGCTGCTTGCCGGTTTCTCCACCGGCTGCAACGCGCTGCGCGTCAGGGCAACGGCACAATGTTTCAGCTCCGGTTGCAACGACAGGGGATCGACGGCATCGCTGGTGACCGCATTGATCGCCAGTTTGTCGCCAAACAGATCGTTCCAGTGAAACGGGGCAAAACAGTGCCCGGCAAGAACCCGATCGGTGATGACCGCAGGCAAGGTCGCCTGCCCGCGTCGTGAGGAAATATCCACCCTGTCGCCCTCGCTAATCCCAAGTCGCGCGGCATCCTGGGGGTGGATTTCAATAAACGGCCCTGGATTGAGTTTATTGAGCATCGGGATTTTGCCGGTTTTGGTCAGAGTGTGCCACTGGTGCTGGAGGCGCCCGGTATTCAGCACCAGGGGAAAGCTATCGTCCGGCATATCGGCAGGCGGTAAATCCGGGCGGGCAAAGAATTGTGCCTTGCCGCTGGGCGTGGCAAAACGCAGCGTCGACTGACGGTAGCGGATCGGGTGGCGCGGCTGGTCGTCACCCGGCGGGCACGGCCACTGCAACGGCGCATCACGCAGGCGTGCATAACTGGCACCGCGAATGTCATAGCCCGTATCGGGGTTCCAGGTCTGGCGAACTTCGTCGAATACCTCCTGCGCGCTGGCATAAGTAAAACCGTCGGCGTACCCCATTGCGCAAGCCACCCTGGCGATAATTTGCCAGTCCGCCAGCGCTTCGCCCGGCGGCGTCACCGCCTGCTGCATCAACGTCATGTTGCGTTCAGAGTTGATCATCACCCCTTCGGCTTCTGCCCACAGCGCGCCCGGCAGCAGAATATCGGCGTAGCGGTTGGTTTCGGTATTGAGGAAAGCATCCTGGGCGATAACCAGTTCCGCCTGTTGCAACCCGGCAATCACGTTTTGCCGGTTCGGCACGGTCGCGACCGGATTGGTGCAGATTATCCAGCAGGCTTTAATGCGCCCGGCGCGCATCTCGTCGAACAACGCGATCGTGCCGCCGCCAGTCTCACGGCGTAATGTCCCCGGCGGCCGCTGCCAGAGCTGTTCAACAAAGGCGCGATCTTTTTCGACCAATACCGAACGCTGGCCCGGCAAGCCGCCGCCCATGTAACCCACTTCACGGCCCCCCATTGCATTCGGCTGGCCGGTAAGCGAAAACGGCCCGCTGCCAGGACGGCAAATCGCGCCCGTGGCGAGGTGCAGGTTGCAAATGGCATTGGTGCTCCAGGTGCCGTGCGTGCTCTGGTTCAGCCCCATGGTCCAGCAGCTCATCCACTCGCCTGCGCGACCAATCCACTCTGCGGCCTGCCGAATGTCGGCTTCTGCCAGCCCGGTGCGTTCCGCCACCTGCTGCGGCAGGTAGTCCTGTAAAAAGTCCGGCATGCCCTGCCAGCCTTCGGTAAACGTCTCAATAAAAGGGTTATCAAGATGGCCGTTTTGCACCAGCAGCCCGAGCAGGCCATTCAATAACGCCAGATCGGTCCCGGCATTGATCTGTAAAAACAGCGAGGCTTTCTCTGCCGTTGCGGTACGCCGTGGATCGACAACGATCAATTTCGCCCCGGCGTTAACCCGCTCCATCATGCGTAAAAAGAGGATCGGGTGGCAGTCAGCCATATTGGCACCTATCACCAAAAACAGATCGGCGCGATCGAAGTCATCATAAGAGCCGGGGGGGCCGTCCGATCCCAGCGACAGCTTGTACCCGCTGGCGGCGCTGGCCATACAAAGCCGGGAGTTGGACTCAATATTGTTAGTGCCGATAAACCCTTTCGCCAGCTTGTTCGCCAGGTATTGCGCCTCCAGCGACATCTGCCCGGAAACATACAGCGCCAGCGCATCCGGGCCATGCGTATCAAGGATGGCGCGTAGCCGCCGCGCCGTTTCGCCAATTGCGTCCGTCAGCGCCACCTGCGTGGGTTCCTGCTGACGCTGCGCCCGCACATAAGCGTGAGCCAGCCTGCCCGGTGCGGTAATGGCCTGCGCGCTGCTTTTGCCTTTAGTACAAAGGCGGCCAGCATTCGCGGGGTGTGACTTATCTCCTGTTACGTCGATAATGCGCTGGTTTTCAACCTGTAAGACCAGACCACAGCCTACCCCACAATAGGGGCATACACTTTTTATCTGCTCCATTTTCGCCCCCGGTAATGACTTAAGATGCCTCGGCAATTGCCGGGAAAGTGGCCTGGCTTTGCGGCGTGCGCTTCACCCAGATTTGCCCCTGATCCACTCTCACCGGCCAGCAGCGCAACCGCAGCGCCGCGTCATCCGGGCTGATGCCATCGCTCAGGCGAAAACGTTTTTTGTACAAGGGAGAGATAACGATGGGCTCGCCGGCGATGTCGCCCACCAGCCCGCGCGACAGCACGTTCGCGTTGCTGCCCGGTTCGTGGTTCTCCAGAGCGAAGACCTGCGGTTCCGCTCCCGGCAAATGAAACAGCGCAATTTGTTGCTGACCGAGGCGTGCGGCCATGCCGGCATTGGCCGGAATGTCGGCCAGTGCGCCCATATGCACCCATTCGTTGCCGGGCAGATCGCTCTCTTGCGGCTGGCGGGGTTTTTCCTCTGCCGTCGCCGGGCGAATTTGCCCACGCTCTTCAACCATCACCACCGCTTCATCCGGGCGGCTGCTGTTGAGGAACCCACGGAACAGCAGCCGGTTTTGCGGATCGTCCAGCGTGGTTTTCCATTCGCACTGGTAGCTTGCCACCACCTGTTGCATCTCGCTTTCCAGCGCAGCACCCAGCCCGAGGCTGTCTTGCAGGATCACCTGTTTGAGGTAGTCCAGCCCGCCTTCCATATTGTCCAGCCAGGTGCTGGTGCGTTGAAGCCGGTCGGCGGTACGGATATAGAACATCAGTACGCGATCAATCGTGCGGATCAATGTCTCACTGTCGAGATCGCTGGCAAACAGATCGGCGTGGCGCGGCTTCATGCCGCCGTTACCGCATACATAAAGGTTCCAGCCTTTATCGGTGGCGATCACCCCAATGTCTTTACCCTGCGCTTCGGCGCATTCACGGGTGCAACCGGAAACGGCCATCTTAATTTTGTGCGGTGCACGCAGCCCCTTGTAACGATTCTCAAGGGCGATCGCCATGCCGGTTGAGTCCTGCACCCCGTAGCGACACCAGGTGGAGCCGACGCAGGATTTTACCGTACGCAGCGACTTGCCATACGCATGCCCGGTTTCAAACCCGGCAGCGATGAGTTCCTCCCAGATAGCAGGCAACTGTTCGAGGTGCGCGCCAAACAGATCTACGCGCTGGCCGCCGGTAATTTTGGTGTAGAGGTTGTAACGCTGCGCGACCTGCCCAATGGCTATCAAACCTTGCGGCGTGATCTCTCCGGCCGGAATACGCGGCACTACCGAGTACGTGCCATCTTTCTGAATGTTGGCAAAGAAGCGGTCATTGGTGTCCTGCAACGGCAGGTGCTGCGGCTTTAACAGGTACTCATTCCAGCAGGAGGCGAGCATGGATCCCACCAGCGGTTTACACACTTCGCAGCCATGACCGCGCCCGAAACGTTCGAGCAACGCGTCGAAACTGCGGATCTCATGCAGGCGAATCAGGTGGTACAGCTCCTGCCGTGACCAGGCAAAGTGCTCGCAGACATCTTTTTTCACCTCCACGCCCCGTTGCTGCAACTCATGCTCCATCACCTGCTTCAGCAATGGCACACAGCCGCCGCAGCCCGTTCCGGCTTTGGTGCAGGTTTTTAGCGCGCCCAACTCGCTGCAACCGCCCGCCACCGCAGCGGCGATATCGCCTTTGCTAACGTTATGGCAGGAGCAGATCTGCGCACTGGCGGCGAGCGCTGCCACTCCCAGCCCTTTTGGCGCATCGCCCGCGCGGGCTGGCAGGATCAACCCTTCCGGCTGCGCAGGTAGCGGCATGGCGTTGAGCATCATTTGCAGCAGCATGCTGTAGTCGCCGCTGTCGCCAATCAGCACCGCGCCCAGCAACCGTTTCCCGTCCCCCGACACCACAATTTTCTTGTAGATTTCGTTCGGGCCATCGGTCCACTGGTAGCTCTGGCAGCCTTCGGTTTTGGCGTGCGCGTCACCGAGGGACGCCACTTCCACGCCGAGCAATTTCAGTTTGGTGCTCATGTCTGCGCCGGTAAAAGGCGTGTCGCGGGCAGCCAGCGTATCCGCAACGCTGCGCGCCATCTGGTAACCCGGCGCCACAAGGCCAAAGATCTGCCCGTTCCACGCGGCGCATTCACCAATGGCGTAAATCGACGCATCTGAAGTCTGACAATGGTCGTTAATGGCAATGCCGCCGCGCGGCCCTTTTTCCAGCGGCGCGCTCTGCGCCAGTTCATCCCGCGGGCGAATACCCGCCGAGAACAGCAACAGATCGGTTTCCAGCCAGCTGCCATCGGCAAAACACAGACGGTGCCGCGCCTGCTCGCCGTCAACAATCTCGCGTGTCTCTTTGCGGGTGTGCACTTTCACGCCCAATGCTTCGATTTTGCGTTGCAGCATCGCGGCGCCGCACTCATCCAGTTGCACTGCCATCAGGCGCGGTGCGAACTCCACAACGTGGGTTTCAAGCCCTAGCTGACGCAGCGCATTGGCCGCTTCCAGCCCCAGCAACCCGCCGCCAATCACCACGCCGGTGGTGGCGTTTTTTGCCTGCGTGGCGATGGCATCCAGATCGTCCAGCGTGCGATAGACCAGGCAGCCGGGGCGGGTGTTACCGCGAATAGGCGGCACAAAAGCGTATGAGCCGGTGGCGAGCACCAGTTTGTCATAATGGGTTTCTTCCCCCTGCTCGTCGCGCACGCAACTGCGCTGACTGTCAATGGCGACAATTTTGTGGCTGCTGCGCAGGGCGATGCCGTGCTGCTCAAAGAAGCCTTCGCTGACCAGCGACAACGACCCGGCACTGCGCCCGGCGAAGTATTCCGACAGGTGTACGCGGTCGTAGGCGGGTAATCTCTCTTCACCAAAGACCACGATGTCATAGTGCTGGTGCAGCTCACGTTCCACCAGTTGTTCAAGGAAGTAGTGGCCGACCATGCCGTGCCCTACCACCACTAATACAGGCTTTTTCATCATCCGATCCTTACATCGACAGAAGTGAAGAGAGGTCAGGCCGCTTTTGGCTGCTTTTCATACAGGAAATGCAGTACCTGCTGGCGATAACGCTGGTAGTGCACATCCTCCGCCAGCGCCACGCGCGAGCGCGGGCGTTCAAGCTCGACGGTCATGATTTCACCAACCGTTGCTGCCGGGCCGTTGGTCATCATTAGCACCCGGTCTGAGAGCAGCACGGCTTCGTCAACGTCGTGAGTGATCAGCACAATGGTGGTGCGCAGACGTTGCTGAATTTCCATCACTGCATCCTGCAGATGCGCGCGAGTTAAGGCGTCCAGCGCACCGAAAGGCTCGTCCATTAACAACACGTTGGGTTTCATCGCCAGCGCGCGGGCAATGCCAACCCGCTGCTTCATACCGCCGGAAATTTCGTGCGGGCGTTTATTCCATGCATGAGACATATGCACCAGATCGAGGTTGTGCATGATCCATTCATGCATCTCCACTTTGCCCATTTCACCGCGAAATACCTGGCGCACCGCCAGTGCCACATTGTCGTAAGCGGTCAGCCACGGCAGCAATGAATGGTTCTGAAACACCACGCCGCGCTC
Organism: Kosakonia sp.; assembly: GCF_032052965.1. Lineage (GTDB taxonomy): Bacteria > Pseudomonadota > Gammaproteobacteria > Enterobacterales > Enterobacteriaceae > Kosakonia. Next base: position 56,237 of record NZ_DAMBVN010000015.1, on the reverse strand, counting down.
CGGCCCTGGCCCGTCGATTTCGCGGTTATTGCACAGCAAACCGCCGCTGGTCGGCAGGGTGAGCCCGGCGATCAAATTCAGCAGGGTCGATTTACCGCAGCCGGAATGGCCAATCAGGCTGAGGGTTTCGCCGCTGTGAATATCAAAACTGACGTTATCCAGCGCAAGAAACTCACCGCTGCGGGTGTGAAAACGCTGGCTGACCTGCTGTACCTGAATAATGGGATTTGTACGCATCATGGCCCCCTTAGCGGCTGCTGTAGTTAAAACGGCTGGCTATCCACATCAGCCCCTGCTCCAGCAGCAGGCCGACTACCCCAATCACCACAATGGCGATGATGATGTTTTCCACGTTCAGGTTGTTCCACTCGTTCCAGATCCAAAAACCGATGCCGATGCCGCCGGTGAGCATTTCGGCGGCGACAATCACCAGCCAGGCAATGCCGATGGATAAGCGCATGCCGGTGAGAATGCCAGGCAGCGCGGCGGGCAGCAGGATTTTGCGCATAATGGCGAACTCCGAAAGCTTGATGACCCGCGCCACGTTCAGGTAGTCCTGCGGGATCTGCCGCACGCCTTCTGCCGTATTGAGGATTATCGGCCAGATGGAGCAGATAAAGATGGTCCAACTGGACGCCGGTTCAGCGCGCTGAAACAGCAGTAAACCAATCGGCAACCAGGCCAACGGACTGACCGGGCGTAACAACGAGATCAGCGGGTTGAGCATGTTGGCAACAAAACGAAAGCGCCCGATCAGAAACCCGGCAGGGATGCCCACCAGCGCAGCAAGACCAAATCCTGTCGCCACACGTTGCAGCGAGGCAAGCACGTTCCAGCCAATACCCTGATCGTTAGGCCCGGCGACATAAAACGGATCGGCAAAAATCACCAGAGCCGCCTGCCAGGTCTGCCACGGCGTAGGGAAGTTTTTACTGTTCAGCGCCGCCACTTGCCACAAACAGAGCAGCAAGCCGAGGCCGAGCAGCGCCGGTACCACGCGCTGCATCAACGGGCGCAGCAATGACGGGCGGCGGCGCACCCGCACACTGGCGGGCAGCGCAACCACTTCCGCCTGCGGCGCTGCGGTGGGGGTAAGGTCCTGTGGGATGGGAATAATTTTCGCCTGACTTTTCATATGCAACCTCTCACTTCTTCACGCTAAAACTGTTGGCATAGGCAGCGGGGTTGCTACCGTCCCAGCGAATGCCGTCCATCAACACGCTGCTGCGCATGTCGCTGTCCGGCAGTGACACACCGCCAACAGCGGCGGCGGCCTGTTTGTAGATATCAATGCGGTTAACCTGGCGGGCGACAGCAAGATAGTCCGGGTCGGTTGTCAGCATGCCCCAGCGTTTATGCTGGGTGAGGAACCACATACCATCTGAGAGCCAGGGGAAGTTGACGGAACCGTCGTGGAAGAAACGCATGGCATGATCATCTTTCCAGCTTTTGCCGATGCCGTTGTCGTACTGGCCGAGCATACGACCGAGGATGGTTTCCTCTTTGGTATTGAGGTAAGCGCGCCCGGCGATGACACGTGCCGTTTCGCGGCGGTTATCCTCTGAGGCATCGATCCAGCGGGAGGCGTCGAGAATAGCGGCGGTCAGCGCACGGGCGCTGTTCGGGTGTTTCTCTACCCAGTCGGCACGGGTACCGAGCACTTTCTCCGGATGATTCGGCCAGATCTGCTGACTGGTGGCAGCGGTAAACCCCAGATTGTCGCTGATGGCGCGCTGGTTCCACGGTTCACCCACGCAGTAACCCACCATGTTGCCAATCTTCATGTTCATGACCATTTGCGGTGGCGGCACCACTACACTGCGGATATCGTTGAGCGGATGAATGCCCGCGCTGGCAAGCCAGTAGTTGAGCCACATGGCATGGGTGCCCGTCGGGAAGGTTTGCGCAAACGTAAAAGTGCCTGCCGGGCTGGCGGCGATGTGCTTTTGCAGCGTCGGCAAATCACTGACACCTGCGTCATGTAGCTGATTTGCCAGTGTGATCCCCTGCCCGTTCTGGTTGAGTGTCATCAGCACTGCCATCGCCGTTTGCGCACCGGACAAGCCCATTTGCAGGCCATAAAGCTGGCCGTACAGCATATGCGAGGCGCTCAGTTCACCGGATACCACCTTGTCACGTACCGCCGCCCAGTTGGCCTCTTTGCTGGGCACAAGGGTAATGCCGTATTTCTTGTCGAACCCTTTTACTGCGGCCATCACCACTGATGCGCAATCCGTCAGCGGAATAAACCCGACACGGATCTCATTCAACTCCGGCGCGTCGGAACCGGCAGCCCATGCACGGTTCATGACCGAAGGCAGCAACAGCGTGCCGCCGAGCGCTGCGCTGCCCAGTAAAAACTGACGACGGGAAACCGCCATACCTTTGCTGTTGTTGTTACTCATTGCCACCCTCGCGCTGCTCACCCTTGCGGGAACGCAAAAAAAAACGACGCCCATAAGCCCGTGCTCAGTTGCACGCTTATGGACGCCGTTGTCCGGTTTACGCTGTTCCGACCGCCGTTGGCCGTGACTGCGTTATGTCTGATGTACCTGTTGAGTAAAGCAAGGGCTATGCCAGGATGGCAGACGGGCTTTTTTTCTGGCCTGCAACGCAAAAACAGACCGATGCCGCTCGCGTTAACGCACTATCAAAGGGCAGATTTCGCACACTTCACGTGCAAATACTCCCTAGGGAGTAGAGTGAAAAACATCGGCTACCGCCACCATCGCGCTGGCAATCTCAACCAGCTTTTTATTCTGGTTCATTGCCATCCGGCGCAGGGTTTTATAGGCCTCTTCTTCACTGATCTGTTGGTGTTGCATCAGCATGCTTTTGGCCCGCTCAATGGTTTTACGTTCATTCAGCGTTTCGCGCAGCGTCGCCAGTTCGCTGTCCAGCGCCTGTAAGCGCCGGGATTGTTGCTGCACCAGCGTTAATAGCGATCGCCCAAGTTGCGGGCGAACACCACCGCTTTCCAGCCAGCCGTGAGAATCAATAAACACCGAGTAGCGGCTCTCTTCACTCTCCTGCGGGAGAGTCAGGCTTTCCAGATCGGCCCGCTGTTCACTATTGGCCTGCTCCGTTTGCGCGATCCGGGCCTGACAATGCGCCATCAGCGACTCCGCCAGCGTATCCTCCAGCGCTTTCATCTGATCGATGCGCTGCGTGGCCAGCGCGAACCAGCGCAGGCAACTGTCTGCCTCCATCACCTCACGCCCGGTGCAGGCAATACGTCGTAAGCGCTCAAACTGGCTGTCGGTGGCTAATTGCTGCCAGCGTAATCGGTGCGTTTCGTCGGCAAAATCGGCGAAGGTGGCGAAATAGCGCTCCTGGCGCTCAATCAGATCCTGTAGCTTTTGCTGCGTCTCATCGCTGAATGTGCCCACGGCAAAGGCCGCCGCGCCAATGGCCCGTTCCTGCCCGGCGTACTCTTTGCCCTGCATAAAGCTGAACATGGCAATCAGCGCACGTGAAATGGCCGGCTCTGCGGCGGTGTCGGAAAGCTCGAACACCAGTGACAGTAAGTGGCGAATAATGTCATTAAAAAAGGTCATCGCCTGCGGTATACGCAGCGCGCGCTGGCGGATCTGCTGGCGCAGGGTGGGCAGCAGGCTGAGCGCATACACCACGCTGGCGACATGGCTGAACAGGCGGCTCGCCTGCGGCAGCAGCGTTATCTGGCTTTCCAGCCTGTCCAGATGTTCCATTAAGGGTGCCTGCGCTTGCGCCACCTCGTTCTCACGCAGCAGCAGTTCATCTGTAAACTGGCCATCTTTGGCGCACAGAAACATGTTCGATGTGCCCCGCTCACGTTGCAGCATATGAACCAACTGGCTGATGTTGCCCACCAGTTCGCCGCTTTGCAGCAGGTAGCGCAGGTTATTCAGCTCGCACTGGCGCGAGGCGAGCAGGAAACGAATGGTCGTCGATGAATTGGCTATCATGCACGGGCTCCCGGAAAGTCTTCACTTTACCGATGCAAGCGGCGCGCCAGGCCTGCTGAAAAAGCTCGTTTTTAAAGGCTATACTCTTTTATTTTTCGCCATAAGGTCGTCGGGCTAATACCGAGGATTGCCGACGCTTTGTTACGATCGCCTTCACATTCTTTCACAACACGGGCAATCAATTTTCGCTCCTGCTTTTTCAATAGATCGCTTCCCTCTTCGGTTGCGCTCTCACTTTCCACAGAAGGCAAAATTTTACTGATAGTCTGCAACAGCGTTTTATCGACCTGCTCACCATTAAGCAGAACCATAAGACGGTAGATGACTGCCTGTAACTCGCGAACATTGCCAGGCCAGGGGTATTGATTAAGATAGGCGATGGCATCGTCAGTAAAATTGAGTTTTCTGCCATGTCGGGATAACAGGGATGCAACAATTAATGGCACATCGCCAGGCCGTTCACATAAGGCAGGTAACCTGAGCTCAAGAATATTAATACGGTAGTAAAGATCTTCTCTAAATTCTCCGTTGATAATTTGCTGCTGTATATCTTTATTACTGGCTGTAATTAAGCGAAAATCGGCCGTTATCAGCGCATCTCCGCCAATACGGCTAAACTGTTTTTCCTGTAAGACGCGCAGTAATTTAACCTGAACAGATAAAGGTGCCTCGCTGATTTCATCAATAAAGACAGTGCCGTTCATCGCCATTTCAAAAATACCGGGCTTACCGCCTTTCCGTGCATTTGTAAATGCCCCCTCAGAATAACCGAACAACTCGCTTTCAAGCATGCTTTCAGGGATGGCCGCACAGTTAATGGCGATAAAAGGCTCCGAGCTTCGGGCGCTGGCATTATGAATACTCTGAGCAAATAACTCTTTGCCAGTCCCCGTCGCCCCCAAAATACTGACGGGTAAATCATGCCGGGCATAAATTTTCGCCCGTTCGATAGCGGATAAAATCGAAGAAGACTCGCCCACTATATCAGCAAAAGAATAGGTAGCAACGAACCCTTTGGCAGTATTTTTTTTATGGTTGTGTAAGCCAGAATTTGTGGTTCCACCCTGCCTGACACCGGTAATCACACTATAAATGTTATGCCTATGAGCGCTATGCTTGATGGTCAAGAGGATGATTTCACCATCGACTTCAATAGGCTGGTCTTTTACATCAATTTCGTTAATTATGCTTTCGTAACTATTTTTGAAGAGGTCTTTTTTGAATATTTTGTCACCGCGCTGACAGCGAAACAGCGTCTGCGCGGCTGTATTAACACCTATCACCTCCCCTGTCTGATCGATAGACATAATCGCTTCGCGAGACTGGTTCAGCGCGGCATAACTAATTGCAAGCTTGCTACTTTCTGCTTCAATGTATTTTAACAAACTGAATGCTTCATTTAGTGCCTGCTCAATGGAAATAATATCTGTATCACCCATAACGACATTAAGTGAATATTTCCTCGCCATCTCAGCTACCGTTAAACCACCAATAACCAGCTGATAGTCGTTGTCAGCCAGATTCTTAACAACATATTCTATATCGTTATGGTTATAAACCTGGCATATTTTGAATTCATCACCGGTCATATTTTGATAATGGCGCAGCACATTGCAAAATTGAGGAAAGCCGACGGCTGCAATCTTTTGAGATTTGCTTTTCGCTTCTTGTACGATTCGGTAAATACCATGCAAATCATGCGCAATTTCTATCACGGGAATAGTGATATGGCTTCTCAGCAGTGCCGCAGTACCTCCGCGACTAATGATTATTTTAGTCCCGCGCTGGATTAGTTCATGCGCTTTTTCGATGACATCAAAATAATAAATTTCGTAAACCGGGATATCCAGCTTTCGTTCAATTAGGACATTGGAGATGCGTTGTGTAATTGTCCTGGAAACTGAAAAAATTGCAATATCATGGTTCTGCATATATTTCTCATATTTATATGATGTACATCACGTCATACTAACAGGGTGTTCTCATTAATACACTGAGCTTCAGGTTATCCTTAACCCAAAGCAAAAAGCCCTGCCAAAGCAGGGCATAACAGAAAACGTATCGCAGCAAAGCATTAGAAATGTAAGCGCCGGTACGCGATCGCGCCGTTAACCAGCGTGGCACAGTTGTCGATATAACGATCACCTGTGACGCGCGAGCCTCTCGTATCCTCAAAGACAATTTTGTGTTGGCGAAGTTTGACGATAGAGATGTCTGCGCTGGCTCCCGGTTGCAGGACACCGATTTGCCCCTGCATTTTCATCAACCTGGCCGGTGTTGCGGTAACCGCACGGATGATATCAAAAAAGGACATGCCCATATTCAGGTACTTCGACATAACAAACAACAGGCTATACACCTTATCTGTGCGTAAACAGTTTCTCTGGGTTAAATCCGTACTGATGATATCCGGGTAAAATCCCTGTTCCATGGCACTATGGGCAATATTGAAATCAAAATGGGCTACGCCATTTGAGCAGTCAAATACTACACCACGCTGTTTCGCCGCAAAAATTTCGGGGAACACTTCTCCCTGAGCGTCGAGCAATGCGTTCCCAGTGCCGTGAAAACAGTGCGCGTAAATATCATTAGCTGCGAAATGCCCTATAAGCTCATTCGCCGCAAGCAATGAATCTGTGACATGCACACAGAGGCTGGTTCCCAGCTCCCGTGCCAGCGCCACCGAAGCGAAAAAAGGATCGCTGGAATAATTTTTGTCCTTTGCAATATCCTGGCTGTAACGCAGCTTAAGGCCGAGGATATTATCGCTGTTTTCTGCCAGTGTGCGGGCAATGCGCTCGACGTTATAGTTTGCTGGATTGGTGTTTTCAAGATAGCCCGTCACACCACCGCCTAACGTGGATAACCCAATATTAACCACATTCAGGTAACTTTTTATTTTTACCATTGCAGTGTTAATAACAGTATTGCGAAAAAGCGCATAGTTCACCCAACCACTACTTCCTGCGTCCACCACACTGGTAACGCCGTTAGGCAAACAGGTGACGTCGGGATTAACGCTAATAGCTGTACCGCCATGAAATACATGGGCGTGAAAATCGATTAATCCAGGAAGCACAATACAGCCAGCCGCATCAATGATCGTTTCTGCCGACGAGGCATCTACCTGATTCAGATCGACAATGCGGTTGCCTATTATGCCAATATTGCGGTTAACATAATTGTCATTATCAATATCCGGCACCAGGCCATTTTTGATCAGGATATCCAGTTTCATCGTATTACTCCTGTCAGATACCGATAAACTTCCAGTAAGGAATGCCGATCAGGAAAAAGACCAGCACGTTAACCAGCACCATGATCGAGCCAAGTAACCAGAAGGTTTTTTGCGGCACGTAACCACTCGAAAAGGTGAATACACCTGCGCCGTTGCCATAATGGGTGAGCAGTGCGCCGTACCCTGCCGAAAATGCCAGCGAGAGCGCGATATACATGGGGTTGGCCTGTGTTGTCATGCCAAGCGTGAACAGCACTGGATAGAACGAAACAACAAACGCACTATTCGAAACGAAGAAGTACCGGACGGCAAGACTAATAAAGACCAGCACGCCAATTGCACTGAGTTCGCTCAGCTGTGACAAATCGAGATAGCCTTTGATCACATCAACCAGGTAGACATAAAACCCGCCCTTCGAGAGCGCAACGGCACAGCCATAGAATGCGCCATACCAGACGAAAGTCTGCCAGGCGGTTTTTTCACTGACCACATCGTTCCAGCTCAACACACCAAACAGCAGCAGGCAGGCGAGGAAAGCCAGTCCTACGGGAATAAAATCAATGCCTGTTACCGATCCGGTCATCCAGCCGATGATCCCCAGAACAAAGAAAACGATGAGCAGTTTCTCTTCGCGTTTCACCGGTCCCAGTTCACGCAGCCCCTGCTCCGCGATTTCATTTACATTAGTGATGGTTTTAAGTTCCGGCGCATACAGCTTATACAGTAGCCATGGCGCAAGCAGTAACACTAACCCGGCAGGAACGATCGCGGCCTTGAACCATACCATCCACTCAAGGTGGACTTTCATGATCTCATTCGCCAGCGAAACGGTAATGGAGTTGGTGGCCATGCCGGTCATAAACAGGCTGGAGGTACCCATCGATACCACATACATCAGTATGGTTAAATAAGCGCCTATCTTCCGGCTTCCCTCTTCCGGCGTTGAACCTAACGCTTCGGCTATGTTCCTGAAGATAGGGAAAGTGATACCACCTGAACGCGACATGTTCGATCCCGTAGCAGGAGCGAGCACGGTATCGGTAACCATCATCAGATAGCCCAGCGTCAGGGTATTTTTGCCGTAGCGCTTCAATAACATATAGGCGATACGTTTACCGAGGCCGGTAATGACAAAGGCTTTACAGATAATAAATGCACTAATAATAAACCAGACCATTGGACTACCGAAACCGGCAAAAAGTGGGCCGGGTTCAATAACCAGTGAAGCAAAACCCAAAATGATCAGCATAATTACTGAATCAGTAAATGGTCTTAAGACCAGGCCGCACAACATGGCTAAATAAATACCTACCATTTCCCATGTTTGTGCTGATACACCTTCAGGATGGGGGGTGATCCAGAATAAGATTGGAAAAAAGATAATGGGCAGGAGTTTCAGATAAAGCATATTCGATTACCTTTATTTATCAGCCACACGCCGCATGCGGCGGTGTGGCTTTTAATTATCTAATCATTTTTAACGATACAGGCTGTCAATAAACTCAACGCCTTTTTCATCCAATGACTTTCTTACCCACGCGCGGTTTGCGGTGCCATTTTTTGCGGCCTCGACTTTACCCGCATCGAATTTGGAATATTCTTTTGCTTTATCTAGCAAGGCCGCAGCATCATTGAGAGGGATAACAATCACCCCGTCAGCATCGCCAACAATCAGATCTCCTGGACAAACTGCGACGCCTCCTACAGCGATGGGGGTATTAACCTCTCCCGGACCTTCTTTGAACGGGCCTGCAGGGTTCGAACCGGTGGCGTAGAGATGAAAATCCAGTACAGAAAGCGCATCAATATCGCGGATCGGGCCGTCCAGCACAATACCGGCAACCTTTTTGGTGCATTGCGCATACGCTACCATAATTTCGCCCATCAGCGCCCTGGAACGATCGCCTTCGTTGGATACAACGATCACATCATTTTCCGTTGCCATATCAAGCGCGGCATGCAGCATTAAATTGTCGCCAGCCCGGGCTTTCACGGTAATAGCATAACCGGCCATAATCGGCTTTTTGGGCGAAGAGATTCGTTTAATACCATTTCCCAGTACAGCAATACGATTCATCGTATCCGCGATATTGGCGGCAGGCAGTTGCTCATAATGCTTTAATAATTCCACATCAAATGCCGGGCGTTGAGTAAATACACGATTACCAATAGACATATATTCTCCTTAAAACCCCGGGACCGGCCAGGATGGTTTTTTGCCAGATAAAACTTCATCAATACCAATTGCAGAATGTAAAGACGCCCGATCGGTCGCTTCTTGTGTTGCCGCACCAATATGTGGACCAATAACGATATTGTTCAGTTTGAATATAGGGTCGGCAGCATCGAAAGGCTCTTTCTTCAATACATCGACACCTGCACCGGCAATAAGATTATTTGCAAGGGCGTGATAAAGCGCCTTTTCGTCAACAAGCTTGCCACGGGCAGTATTGATTAAAAAAGCATCCGACTTCATCAATGAGAATTGTTTCTCACCGATAAAATCAATTGTTTCCGCTGTGGTCGGGCAGTGTAATGAGACGAAGTCGCTCTCTTTGAAGATACGGTCAAAATCATTCGTAAGCTCAACGCCTTCGGGAACTTGTTCCGCTGTTTTATAGGGATCATAGGCAATAACCTTCATATTGAATCCATGCAGTGCTTTAATCGCAACACGTGAACCAATATTACCTACGCCAATTAAACCCAAAACTTTACCGTCTAATTCTACTTTTGGTGTGCGTAATTTTGCCCAGTAATAGTCTTCGAGCATCTTTTCTTCTACCAGTTTAAAATTACGCGAACAGTGCAACATATAAAAAATTGCCAGTTCAGCAACAGACATACTATTGGCAAGAGGGGCATTGAGAACAATAACACCGTGGCGCTTTGCAGACTCCAGATCTACCGTATCGTAACCAGCGCCATGGCGAACCACAACTTTCAGTTTTTTCGCTGCCTCAAATACGCGATCAGACATTTTGGAAAGACGAACGATAATGCCATCACAGTCAGGGATATCACGAATAATATCCTCTTCTTCCATTCCTGAGCCATCAATGAGTTGATAGCCGCGGCTTTCAAGATACTCTCTTCCTTCACGCATAATTTCCTGAGGAAGTAAAATTTTGTACGTCATTAAAATTTCTCCAGTGTTGATTACCCCCTTTTAATTGCACTTCATGTGCCAAAATAAAAAAACATTAAGAAAAATCAAGCAAACCACTGAAATTAAAAGAAATTAACTTTCAGGAATATTTTTTAATTAGTGATATATTTCACAATTCTGGCTTTTGAAATTACAGAAAAATACCATAATGAAATGACTGAATTTCATTATGAAATAGAAAACCCAAAGAAAATCACATAATAATCACGCCCCTTTCCATTCGCCGAATCTTTTAAGCATAAAAAAATAATGTTATAGATGACATCGCAGCAGCACATTAATCGTGCCTCATGACAAGGCGGCAGAATGAATATTGAGCAATTAAAGATCTTCATCACGCTGGTACGAACAAAGAGCATTAAAGAGACAGCCGTGATAACTGGAGAAGATGAATTACTTATTATCAAAAACCTACAACAACTGGAGAATAGTATTGGATTTGATTTAGTCAAACGAGGAAAAGACGTCCGGAAAATTATACTCTCGGAGAAAGGTGCCGCGTTTTACGCGCTCACACCAAGAATGTTCACTCTTCTTGGCGAGGTGGATGAAATAAGAAAAAGTTCAGCCCTTCGTTAAGGTTAGAGTCCCCAAAAGCGGAGAAATAATTTTTTGTGCGAAGTCATGCTGCCACTAAGTATATTTGTTGCTGACTATGTGAGTCGCAGAGGCGAAATATGGCGCCCCTGCGCAGGTTTTTAAGCTCCACGCACCCGGATAACAATCGCGGTGCGCAATTCCTCTTTGGCCTGTGTTTCGCTGATCGCGCCCTGCACAGCAGCCCAGGATAGCCCTTCCGCCGCGCCTAAAATCCCCCACAGCGCGGCATCATCCAGCGGCTGGGCGCAAAAAGGCGCAAACAGCGCGCCGCATTTGGCAGTGAAATCGACCGCGTAATCACGGCGGATTTTCTCCAGCTCCGGCGTTCCGGCCAGCGCGGCCAGCACACTGGGCATCTCGCGACCCTGTAGCAGAACACATTCGATATACGCCGTGGCGATCACCCCAGCCAACTTCTCCAGTTCCGGCTCGGTTCGGCTGATGATCTCATCCATTTTCTGGTTCTGCCGCTGATCGTATTCACGGTAAAGCGCCGCCAGCAGGCCGGAACGGCTGGTAAAATGATCGTACACCACCGGCTTTGTCACCCCCGCCAGCTCGGCCAGATGCCCCAGGGTCAATGCCTCTGTCCCCTCGCTGCGGATGATCTGCCAGGCCACATCCACCAGTTGTGTATAGCGTTCTTCACGCGTCAGCCGCTGACGCACGCGGATCTCCGTCATCTCTCCCCCTTGACAGTCTTATATACCAACAGTAACTTACTATGAGTAGGTTACCATTGGTATATTAGATTACGTTCGTTAAAGCACGATAGCAACTGAGGAGGTTGTACATGCATGCATTAATCGTGGTTTCTCATCCCTTAACGCACTCACTGACTCACAGCGTTGCGCAGGCCGTGGCGCACGGCATTCAGGCAAAGGGGCAACACAGTGTTGAAGTAGCCGACCTGACGCGTGAAGGTTTTAACCCGGTGTTTTCTGCTGCAGATATGGCAGCTTTTACCTTGTCTGCCCCGCTCCCTGCCGATGTACTTGCGGAACAGGCCCGTATTGCAAGAGCCGATGCGCTGGTGCTGGTTTTCCCCATTTACTGGTGGACAATGCCGGGTTTATTAAAAGGCTGGATCGATCGTGTGTTTGCGAACGGCTGGGCCTATGAAGAAGGCCCTGATGGCAAGGTCGCCAAAAAACTCGGGCATTTGCCGGTGCACCTGGTGGCGCTTGGCGGTGCCGATCAGAAGACTTTTGAAAAGCATGGCTATGCACAATCGTGGAAGACGCAAATCGCTCACGGTATTTTTGATTATTGCGGCGCGCCAGTTGCCACCAATACCACATTAATGCTGCCAGATATGGGTAGCCCCGAAATGTGTTTACAGCGGGCAACAGAAATAGGCGAGAATATATTTTCGTAGCCTGTGTCATGCGTTATCTATTGCCAGACGCTGGAATCAGCGGATTTCAGCGTCCTCTTCACCCTCATTAACGTGTGCGTAATATAAACGTTGGCATGCCTATAATCCGCAGCCCAATAGTTGCCATCTGCACATATTGACTTACGGACTTAGCGAACCTTATTCTTTCGCTTTCTCATTGACGAGCAAAAGAAACCATGCGTTTTCTTCCTTTATTTCTGAGCGTGATCCTGCTGACATGCCCAACGCTGGCGGCTGAGCAGAACACCAGGCCCTCTGTTGATCAACTGATTCAACTGAACCGCGAGCAGGCGAAGCTGGAGGAGCAAGTCCGCGCCAACGCAGACGAAATAAAGAGTAATGCCGCCAAAAGCGACAGCGACCTGGCAAAGCAAATCGCCATTATTAACGATAAAATCAGCGCCACCGATAAGCTGGTCGAGGTTCGCGTGACGAATATCGAACAGTGGTCGCTCTACTACGCCATCTTTTATGCCATTGCCGGAATACTCGTTACCTTTTTCATTGTCGGGCTGGGCTTTATGAGTTACCGACAAACGAAAAAAGAGTCGGAAGAGATTGCCAAAAGAGAATCGGAAATCGCCGCCAAAAAGAAAGTCGACGAATGGTTTGATAAACGACAAAGTGAGATTAACGAGCAAATGGCATCGCTGATTGCAGCGGCCAGCGATGTGCTGAAACTATTGCAGGAAAAAGCCGACAATGCCGACAAATATACCAGCACCATTATGGAAAACCTTAAAACGACCGAGTGGATAAAAGAGTCGCTGGAGAAAAATGAGATTACCAACCGCGTCGATAAAACGCCCCCTAAAACCTCGACTTTCACCTGGGAAGAATCTGGAAGTAATGACGCAGAACAGGATGATGCGGAAGCCATCGCCAGAGATTTGCTGAATCAGGCTGTTACTCGTGGTTTAACAGGCGATCCGACCGGTGAAATTGAGATTTATGACGCTATCATTGAGCAGTTTATCAATCATCCGACACTGGCAGTACAGGTTCTGGCTGTGAAGGCATTGTTTTTTAAAGCCATTACCTTCGGTGAAATGGATGAAGCCAGTGAAGAGATAGACCTTTACGATCGCTTAGTTGCTGATTATCAGCATCATCCTGCCCGCGAAATCCAAATTCTGGTGGCGAAAAGCTTATATAACAAAGCCATCACCCTTAACGCTCTGGGTAAAAAAGAAGACGCGCTGGCGGTGTACAATCAAATTATTGATAACTACCAGGACAGTGGTGAAATAGAGCATATCAAGAAAGTCGCTGCCGCCATGCTGAATAAAGCCATTACCCTCGGCCAGTTAGGTAAACCGGAAGAAGAGCTGCATATTTACGACCAGATTATCGAGAAATATAAGGATGCTTCCGACAGCGATGTTAAGGAAACTGTCGCCATGGCGCTGGTGAATAAGGGCATTACGCTCGGCCGACAAGGAAAAGAGCAGGAAGAACTGCAGGCGTATGAGCAAGTGATCACAACCCTGGCTGAATGCAGCGAACCCGGCGTTCAGGAGCAGGTGTCGAAGGCCATGCTCAATAAAGCGGTCATTCTCTTCCGGCAGGATAAGGTTGATGAAGCCATTGCCACTTATCGATTGTTAATCACCACCTACCAAACCTGCGAAGATGAAGAGATCCAGGATCGTGTAAATAAAGCGATGATGAGTCTGGCGCTTTGTTTAGATAAGCAAGGTAACGGATCGGAAGCCCTCAAAATTTATGATCAATTGATTGCGAAAGTGAATAACCGTGACGAGGTGGAGCAGGTTAAGCGCCTTGCACGAGCCCTCACCAACAAGGCCTCGCTCCTGCGCAAACAAGGGCTGCTACGAGAAAGCATTGCCGCAAATGATCAACTGATAGCCCGCCTCCAGGATAATGAGGAACTCTTCCTGCAAGAACGCGTGGCCAGAGCAATGTTAAATAAAGCCATCCTGCTGGGGAAAATCGGTGAAACAACGGCAGAACAGGAAGCGTACTCACAACTGATTGCCCGCTACCAGACCGCAACCGCGCCGACACTGCAGGAGCAGGTTGCCAAGGCCCTGTATAATAAAGCCAACTCTCTGGGCCGGCAGGGCGCGACGGAAGAGCAAGTCCAGCTCTACAACCAACTGATTGCCTGTTTCGATGGCACCACGGAACCCGCCCTGCAGGAGGCATTAGCAAAAGCCATCTTTAACCGGGCCAGCGTGTACTTCAGAACCGAAAGATGGGAACCGGCAGCCGAATCTTACGGGCAAGTGATTGAAACCTTTAAATATAATGACGCAGATGAAATTCAGGATACCGTTGCTAAGGCCATGTTCTACCTGAGCATGACCCATGAAAAACAAAACCAGCACTCAGCAGCGCTACAAAGCTATACCGCTTTTATCGAACGCTTTGGCAGCCATTCTCATGATGAGATCCAGAAACTGATCGCCACCGCGAAAGTCAAACTGGAACTGCTTAAAGCACAACAATCACCTAAGCAGAATGACGATGCAGAATAACGCTGCGCCGGGGCGACACCGGTTATTCTACCCGACCACCTTTGGCTGGTGGCTGCTGGCAAATATTTTCAATATGCTGGCGCAAACCGTCTTTAACGCCTTTTCCAGCGCATTATTCGGCGAAAACCTGGTGATGAGTATGCTTATCGCCGTGGCGATGTTCATCTGGTATGTCGAATATAGCCTTACCTACTACCGCGCGCTGAAAGCCCGCAACAGCATCGGGCGCTTTTTTCTGGCAGGCTGGGTTTTGCTGACGTTACTCTGTTTTGCCACCAGCTCGGTCTGGCTACTGTTGTTAGTGCGCTAAGCGCAATCTTTATCAAGGAGGATGTATGTCGAAAAAACTGTTACAGCTTCATTTCAGTTTTAACGGGCCTTTTGGCGAGGCAATGTCGCACCAGTTGCAAACGCTTGCCGAATCTATTAACCAGGAGCCGGGGTTTCTCTGGAAAGTCTGGACGGAAAATGAAAGCAGCCAGGAAGCGGGCGGTATTTATCTCTTTGCCGATGAAGGGAGCGCACTGGCCTATTTACATAAACATGTTGCGCGCCTGAAAGACCTGGGCGTGGATGACGTAAACTGGAAACTGTTCGATATCAACGAACCCTTAACCCAGCTTAACCACGGTCATCTTGTTTGATTGTTGCCAGCCAGGTGCCAGTAACTGAATAACCAGGCCAGATCGGCGACGATCTGGCCTTTTTGTTGCGTTACACCACCCAGCTCATCAGCAGGGTTGCCGCAATCACCGTCGACGCCCCGCCAATACGTGTGGCGATTTGTGCAAAGGGCATCAGCGACATGCGGTTCGACGCCGAGAGGATCGCTACGTCGCCGGTACCGCCCAGCCCACTGTGGCAACTGGTGACGATCGCCGCTTCCACCGGGTACATATTCAGCCACGAGGCAATAAAGTAGCCGCTCAGCGCCATGGCGATCACCACGGATCCGCACACCACCACATACCCCACTGAAAACACGGCGACCACGCTCTCCAGCGGCACATACAGCATGCCCAGGCCAATCATCAGCGGCCAGACCAGCGCGGCCGAGACAAATTTATAGCAGCTGTGCGCCCCCTGCTCCATCGAGGCCGGGATCACCTGAGCGTATTTACACAATACCGCGATGAGTATCATCAGCACCGGGCCAGGAATATGCACCAGTTTTTCGAATAAGCCACCGACAATAAAGAAGGCGCAAATCATCAGCAATCCGCCGCCCATTAACTGGAAATCGGTATTTTGCGCGCCTTGCGCCTGCGCAAAGATACGGTTGTCGGCATCGCTGCGAATCAGCATCCCGTTGCCTGTCAGCGACGGGCGGCGCATTCCGATACGCGACAATATGCCAGCGCATATGATGGCAAAAATATTGCCCACCACGGCCGCAGGTGCGAGTTGCGCGACATAGACATCCGGTGTTTGCCCAAGAATGGCAGAATAGGCCAGCGACAGCGGTAATATACCTTCGCCAATGCCACCACCAATAATCGGCACGATGATAAAAAAGAAGGTGTGATAAGGCGTATAGCCAAACAGCATACCCACCAGCAAGCCAGACGCCACCGCCATCACGGTGCCGGCAACCAGCGGAACGAACATGCGGATCATCCCCTGGATCAGGATCACCCGGTTCATCCCCAAAATGCTACCGACCACCAGGCAGGCAATGACAAAGTAGAGGAGATTGGCTTCCTTCATCAGCAGATGAACAGTGGCCAGGGTATGCGGTTCGAACAGACCAAAATAGACCAGCACCGAAGGCACCATCAGGCAAAGGATGGCGGGGCCGCCAATGTCTTTCAGCACTGGCAGCATGCGGCCAATTTTGGCAAAGGCAAACCCCAGCGTCATGATCACTGCCAGGCCACCAATCATATTTTTTGGCAACAATCCGGCGGCCGCCGATACGGCGACAATCGAGGCGATACCCATAAACAACAGCAGCGGTACCGCGCCAACTTCAAGCCCTTGCAGGCGGGCGAATTGCCCTCCGGCAGGAGATGTTTCGACAGAGGGGGTAAGAGGATTATCTTTCATTATTTTCACCTGATTCGCTATTAATAAATAACAGTGGGCCAGGAATAACCTCAGGGTTATTCGTAATCGATAAACTGCTTGAAAAAATAAAACCAACGTAATAAACATTGCCACCAGAAGGTTATGAATAAATACTAACCGTGACAATCTGTAAATAGCATAGAGAATTAGCGATGTTAAAATTGTGAATGTCGTGGTGATTTACGTTTAAATAACTTAACTCAGTCATTTGTAAATAAAGTAACCAGTAAACCCTCTGTTTCAGACAATCCCAACAAAAATAGAAAGTTAGCCCTCCGACATCCTCCAATTAATTAAAGTAGCCTTTTTGAAACTAATTAAAACAGAAGAAGTGTGATTGCAATCACCTCCGGGGATAAAGGCGCTGGTTAGAGTGCCGCCTGAAAACAATGTAAAACAAATCCCAGGAAACTTTTATGCCTTCACTACTCTTACAATCTTTATTCCCGTTGGTTTTTATTATGCTTTTAGGCTGGTTAAGCGGGAAATTAGGTTATACGCGGCGCGAAGATGCCACCGTATTAGCCACGGTGGTGATCCGTTTTGCTCTGCCTTTCCACCTTTTTATTGGCGCGCTGAACACCAATCCAGACAAAATCAAAAACTTCTCATTTATGGCGGTGCTGATTATCGGCCTGATGGGCTCGTATTTGCTGACACTGGTGTTGTCGCGTTATGTCTTCCGCCACGATATTAAGACCAGTGCAATACAATCTCTGGTGTGCGCTTTCCCTGATATGGCCTATTTTGGCGCACCGGTACTGGCGGTGTTGATCGGACCGGAAGGGTTCCTGGGCGTGCTGATTGGCAACTTAATTACCAGCGTGTTCATGATCCCACTGACCATTATCCTTATTCGTATGGGCGATAAAGACGCCGACAGCGAAGCGCTACATCCTGGCAAACTGATCCTGCAAAACCTGTTGCGTGCCGTGCGTAATCCTATTGTTTGGATCCCCATTACCGGGGTGTTGCTGAGCCTGGCTGGCGTGCAAATTCCGCATCTGTTAAGCGCGCCCATCGAAATGGTGGGTAAAATTGCCGGCGGTTTGTCACTGTTCGCGCTCGGCCTGCTGTTTTATGGCGAACGTCCATCACTGAATATTCATACGTTCACCAATATCAGTATTAAAAACCTGGTACAGCCAGCAATGATGGCTGCGGCCGGGCTGGCTTTTGGCCTGAGCCATACCTTAATGCAGCAGGTGGTGATTATTGGCGCGACCCCTTCTGCCATCGCTGCGGGCATGTTTGCCCTGCGCAGCGATACGTATATTGAATCCGCATCCTCTTCCATTCTTATTGGCACCGCGATCGGCGTCTTAACCGAGGGAATTATGATTTATCTGATTTCCTAACGGGCGAAAAATTTTCGCCAATGCAACGGCAGTGGTGTCGTTATTATTTAGTCAGGAGCAGCAATAATGTTACGCAAAGAGACTCTGTACACGCCCTATACCGGCGCGGTATTACTGGAAAACCCGTTACTGAATAAAGGGCTGGCCTTTAGCGAAGAAGAACGCCTGTCTTTCAACCTGCACGGTTTATTGCCGCATAATGTTGAGAGCATTGAAGAACAAACTGACCGGGCATGGAAGCAATTCTGTCATTTCAAAAAAGATATTTCCCGTCATGTGTATCTGCGCAATATTCAGGATACCAACGAAACCTTGTTTTATAACCTGCTGCGCAAGCATATGCAGGAGACGCTCCCTATTATTTATACACCGACCGTGGGCGAAGCCTGCGAACACTTCTCGGAAATTTACCGCCGCGCGCGTGGGTTATTTATTTCATGGCCGAATCGTCACCATATTGATGAGATGCTGCAAAGCTTCTCACGCAACGATATCCGCGTGATTGTCGTTACCGATGGCGAACGGATCCTTGGCCTCGGCGATCAGGGCGTCGGCGGGATGGGCATTCCTATCGGTAAACTCTCGCTGTACACCGCCTGCGGCGGCATTCACCCCGCGTCGACGCTGCCCATTATGCTGGATGTCGGTACCAACAATACACAGCATCTGGAAGATCCACTGTATATGGGCTGGCGTCATCCACGCATCAGCGATGATGAGTATCTGGAGTTTATGGACATGTTTGTTGAGGCGGTGAAAACGCGCTGGCCGAACGTCCTGCTGCAATTTGAAGACTTCGCACAGAAGAATGCCACCCGACTGCTGAACCGCTATCGCGATCAGCTGTGCTGCTTTAATGATGATATTCAGGGCACGGCTGCAGTGACCTCCGGTACCTTGATGGCCGCGTCTCAGGCTGCGGGGACACGCTTACGGGACCAGCGCGTCGTGTTCCTCGGCAGCGGCTCCGCCGGTTGCGGAATTGCCGACAAAATTATGGCTCTGATGGTCGCCGACGGGCTGACCCCACAGCAGGCCCGCGACAATATCTTCATGATCGATCGCTTCGGTTTGCTGACCGATGACATGCCTAATTTGCTGGATTTCCAGCAAAACCTCGTGACCTCGCGCGAAAGCATTGCGCACTGGCAGGTCGAGTCGAGCAATATCTCGCTGCTGGAAGTCGTCCGCAACGCGCACCCTACCGTGCTGATTGGCGTCTCCGGGCAGCCGGGCCTCTTCAGCGAAGAAGTGGTGAAGGAGATGCACCGCCACTGCCCGCGGCCGATCATTATGCCGCTCTCTAACCCGACCTCGCGTGCCGAAGCCCAGCCAAAAGATTTGATCGAGTGGACGCAGGGGGCTGCACTGATTGCCACAGGCAGCCCGTTCGCACCGGTATTCTGGCAGGACGAACATTTTGAAATCGCCCAGTGCAATAACGCCTACATTTTCCCGGGGCTGGGGTTAGGCGTCCTGGCCGGCAAAGCCAGCCGCGTGACGGAAGGTATGCTGGTTGCAGCAAGCAAAACGCTGGCGGCGCATTCCCCACTGGCCACCACCGAACGCGGCGGTTTACTGCCGCCAGTCGAAATGATCGAAACCGTCTCGCGAGCAATTGCGCTTGAAGTGGCCCGTGTTGCTCAGCAAGAAGGGGTAGCGCCGGCAATGAGCGACGACGCATTGCGGCAGAGCCTGGAGAAAACCTGGTGGAATGCTGACTACAGCACTTATAAACGTTCCTCGTTCTGATCCTCCGCAGCTCACGGAGGAAGCCTGTCCTCCGTGGGCTGTATCGCAAAAACTTCCCCTCTTTATTTCACCAAACTGTGAAGCGGTGCATGGCACTAGGTCAACCACAGACAATTAGGTTACGTGAGAAAATACCCCTCCCCTTGCTGCTGCCGTATACTTCTTTCAGCACATGAAAAAAGTATTCCAGCGCCCGCCGGATTGCCAGACCGCAACAACAGTGTCGCGCCACGCAAGCCCCGGCAGGGAGTTTCGCAGACAAAAAGGGGCATTTTTATGGAAAAGAAACATATTTATCTGTTCTGTTCTGCCGGCATGTCGACATCCTTACTGGTTTCAAAGATGCGCGCCCAGGCAGAGAAATATGAAGTCCCGGTCATTATCGAAGCATTTTCTGAAACCCTCGCCGCAGAGAAAGGGCCGCATGCCGATGTGATCCTGCTTGGCCCGCAAATTGCGTACCTGCTGCCGGAAATCCAGCGCCTGTTACCGGATAAACCCGTCGAAGTGATCGACCCGCTGCTGTACGGCAAAGTCGATGGTCTGGGCGTACTGAAAGCGGCAGTTGCGACCATAAAAAAAGCGGCGGCGCATTAATTTCTGCCGGCAACGCCTCATCTCTCTGTTTCACCGCGCTGCCTTAGCGCGGTAACGAAAGGTATTTTCCTATGAGTAATGCCATTGCTTCGCTTGAAAAAATCCTGCTTCCTTTCGCGGTAAAAATCAGCAAACAACCTCACGTGAATGCCATTAAAAACGGGTTTATCCGCTTAATGCCGCTAACGCTCGCCGGGGCGATGTTTGTCTTAATCAATAACGTGTTTTTGAGTTTTGGCGAAGGGTCGTTTTTTTACTCGTTAGGCGTCCGGCTCGATGCCGGAACGATAGAGACGCTTAATGGTCTGAAAGGCATCGGCGGCAATGTTTACAACGGCACGCTGGGGATCATGTCGCTGATGGCTCCGTTCTTTATCGGCATGTCGCTGGCGGAAGAGCGCAAAGTGGATGCGCTGGCCGCCGGGCTGCTGTCGATCGCGGCCTTTATGACGGTCACGCCCTACAGCGTGGGCGAAGCCTATGCGGTAGGAGCCAACTGGCTGGGTGGGGCGAACATTATTTCCGGGATCATTATTGGCCTGGTGGTGGCGGAAATGTTTACCTTTATTGTGCGCCGCAACTGGGTTATTCGCTTACCGGATAGTGTGCCGGCCTCGGTTTCACGCTCCTTTTCAGCGCTAATCCCAGGTTTTATTATCCTGTCGCTGATGGGCGTGGTGGCCTGGGCGCTGGCGGATGCGGGCACTAACTTCCATCAAATCATTATGGATACGATTTCGACGCCGCTGGCATCGCTCGGTAGCGTGGTGGGTTGGGTGTATGTGATTTTTGTTCCGCTGCTGTGGTTCTTCGGCATCCATGGTTCACTGGCGCTGACCGCTCTGGATAGCGGCATCATGACGCCGTGGGCTCTGGAAAACATTGCCACTTATCAGCAATACGGATCGGTTGCCGCGGCACTGGACGCCGGTAAAACCTTCCACGTGTGGGCAAAACCGATGCTGGACTCTTATATCTTTCTCGGCGGCAGTGGCGCAACGCTGGGACTTATCATCGCTATCTTTTTGGCCTCACGGCGTGCGGATTATCGCCAGGTGGCGAAACTGGCGCTGCCTTCCGGTATCTTCCAGATCAACGAACCTATCCTGTTTGGCCTGCCAATTATCATGAACCCGGTGATGTTTATCCCGTTTATTCTTGTGCAGCCGGTACTGGCGGCGATCACCCTGCTGGCCTGGTATGCGGGCTTTATTCCGCCTATCACAAATATTGCGCCATGGACCATGCCAACCGGGTTGGGCGCTTTCTTTAACACCAACGGCAGTGTGGCTGCGCTGTTGCTGGCCTTATTCAACCTGGCCATTGCCACGCTGATTTATCTTCCCTTTGTGGTTGTCGCGAACAAAGCGCAAAACGCTGTTGAAGAGGAAGAGAGCGAAGAAGACATCGCTAACGCACTGAAGTTTTGAGGTAAACGGCATGCAGAAATGCATGCCGGCTACACCGGAACGGCGCGTGCGCCACAATGCTGAGCCGAGAAGGAGTCGATTATGCAACCACAGACAATCCCGCAGGAGATCGCCACCGTCCGTGAGCAGCAGCTTTTTAACGGCAAAAATTTCCATGTGTTTATCTATAACAAAACAGAGAGCGCCAGTGGGTTGCACCAGCATGACTATTACGAATTTACGCTGGTATTAACCGGGCGCTATTACCAGGCGATCAACGGTAAACGGGTATTGCTGGAAAGGGGGGATTTTGTCTTTATCCCACTGGGTTCGCACCACCAGAGTTTTTATGAATTCGGCGCGACGCGTATTCTTAATGTCGGCATCAGTAAGGCGTTTTTTGAACAACATTATCTTGGCCTGCTGCCCTTCTGCTTTGTCGCCTCGCAAGCCTATCGCACTACCAGCGCCTTTCTCACTTACGTTGAAACAGTAATCGCTTCGCTCAATTTCCGGGAAAGCGGGCTGGATGAATTTGTCGAAGCGGTGACTTTTCACATTATCAACCGCTTACGTCATTACCGTGAAGAACAGGTGATTGACGACACGCCGCAATGGCTGAAAGCCACCATCGAAGCCATGCACGATAAGGCCCAGTTTGGCGAGCGTGCGCTCGAGAATATGGTGCGGTTATCGGGCAAATCGCAAGAGTATTTGACGCGGGCAGTGCGACGTTATTACAGCAAAACGCCCATGCAGATCATTAATGAAATCCGCATCGATTTTGCGAAAAAACAGCTGGAAATGACCAACTATTCGGTAACGGATATTGCCTGGGAATCGGGTTATAGCAGCCCCAGCCTGTTTATTAAGACGTTTAAAAAGATGACCTCTTTTACACCCAATGGCTACCGCAAGCGATTAACCGAGTTAGTTCAGTAACCGCACTATTTACGTCAGTCCGCTAAGTACCTGCGGCTTACCTGCTCTTTACCGCACCGGGCTGAAGCACACTGAAGGGAGGAGTTATGAGCCAGAAATTAAAAATTGTCACCATTGGCGGCGGGAGCAGCTACACCCCGGAACTGCTGGAAGGGTTTCTCAAGCGCTATCACGAATTGCCCGTGAGCGAACTGTGGCTGGTCGATGTCGCAGAGGGCAAAGAGAAGCTGGATATCATTTTCGACCTCTGCCAGCGCATGGTAGACAAAGCCGGCGTACCGTTAAAACTCGTTAAAACGCTGAACCGCCGCGAAGCGTTGCAGGGGGCTGATTTTGTGACCACCCAGTTGCGTGTAGGTCAGTTAAAAGCGCGTGAGCTGGACGAGCGCATTCCCCTCAGTCATGGTTATCTGGGGCAGGAGACCAACGGCGCAGGCGGCCTGTTTAAGGGGTTACGCACGATTCCTGTTATTTTCGACATCGTCCGCGACGTCGAAGAGATTTGCCCGCAGGCCTGGGTGATTAACTTTACCAACCCGGCAGGTATGGTGACGGAGGCGGTCTATCGACACACCGGTTTTAAGCGGTTCCTCGGTGTGTGCAACATCCCCATCGGCATGAAAATGTTTATTCGCGACGTGCTGAAATTAAACGACGACGATGACCTGTCAATAGATCTTTTTGGCCTCAACCACATGGTCTTTATCAAAGAGGTGCTGGTGAACGGCACATCGCGCTTTGCGGAGTTGCTGGAGGGTGTGGCCTCCGGCAAATTAAAAGCCTCGACGGTGAAAAACGTGTTCGATCTGCCCTTCAGCGAAGGCCTGATCCGTGCCCTGAATCTGTTGCCGTGCTCCTATTTGCTCTATTACGTGAAGCAAAAGGAGATGCTGGCCATTGAACTGGGCGAATATTACAAAGGCGGTGCGCGGGCGCAAGTTGTGCAGAAAGTTGAGAAACAGCTGTTTGAACTCTATAAAGATCCGCAACTGAACATCAAACCCAAAGAGCTGGAACAACGCGGCGGCGCTTACTATTCCGATGCCGCTTGTGAAGTGATCAACGCAATCTATAACGATAAGCAAACCGAGCACTACGTCAACATTCCCCACCTGGGGCATATCGATAATATTCCGGCGGACTGGGCTGTTGAAGTGACGGCGATCCTTGGGCGCGATGGTGCAAAACCCCATCCCCGTCTCACCCATTTTGATGAAAAAGTGCAGGGACTGATCTACACCATTAAAGGCTTTGAAATCGCCGCCAGCCGCGCCGCATTGAGCGGTGAGTTTAACGACGTGCTGCTGGCACTGAGCCTTAGCCCGTTGATCCATTCAGACAGTGATGCGCAGGTACTGGCGCGTGAAATGCTGCTGGCGCATGAGAAGTGGCTCCCTCATTTTGCTGACTGTATTAAGACGCTGAAACAGACCCAGGAGTAGCAATGGAAAAGTTACTGATCGTCAACGCGGATGACTTTGGTCTTAGCAAAGGGCAAAACTACGGCATTTTGGAGAGCTTCCGTCATGGCGTAGTGACCTCCACGACGGCGCTGGTGAATGGCCCGGCGGTAGAACATGCCGTGCGCATCGCGCGCGAACACCCCAGGCTCGCGGTGGGTCTGCACTTTGTACTGACGCTCGGTACACCGCTGACCCCCATGCCCGGCCTGGCGCAAAACGGGCGACTGGGTAAATGGATCTGGCAGCAGGCAGAAAAAGGGGCGCTGCCGCTGGAAGAGATCGCCGCTGAACTGGCAAGTCAGTATCAGCGATTTATCGATCTGTTTGACCGGGCACCGACCCATATCGACAGTCATCATCACGTGCATATGATCCCGCAATTGTTTCCCCTGGTGGCGCAATTTGCCGCGCAGCGCGGTGTGGCATTGCGTGTCGATCAGCAAACGGTGCCTGACGAAGCGAAAAAACCGCTGACAGTACGCCGTTCACAGGGTTTCAGCAGTGAGTTCTATGGTGAAGATGTCTGCGAGGCGCTCTTTTTACAGACGCTGGACGCTTCAACAACGCGGGGAGAGTCATCGCTGGAAATAATGTGCCACCCGGCATTTATCGATAACGCGATTCGCCAGAGCAGCTACTGTTATCCCCGACTGGCGGAGCTGGAGGTATTGACCTCTCCTGCCCTGAAGAAGGCAATTGCGGAGCGGGGCTATCGTCTGGGGACTTTTCTTGATGTGTAAGTGAAATTGCGGCGCACCTTGCGCCGCAATCATTACACTGCACAAGGCAAGTGGCTTACCACCACACTTCGGCCTGCGCTCCAATGGTTAACTGATCTTTCTGCCCATCGCCGAATTTAAACTGACTGATGGCATTGTCCTGCGCGCGCATCCAGGTGGCGTAAAAACGCAGTTCCGGCCTGGACTGCAACAGGCTGGTGTCCACTTTCAGGGCGTGGTAAAGCGTCGCTTTATAGCCTTTTTCATGGTAATCCACGCCCTGCTGCTGGTTGGTTTGCTTAAACCATGCCAGCTCTACGCCACTTTGATGATAATCCGACCAGATATACGCAGGACGTACAACGGCCCGGTAGCTTTGAAAGTCGGTATGCGCGCCTGTGTCATAACTGTAGATATCGCGGCCCATCGACCAGACCAGCGCATGCGCCAGCACCACGTTTGAAACAGGGTAAAACTCCCCTTGAGAGATGAGTCGCCAGGCTTTGCCGTAGCTGTGATCGCCATAGTAATCATCGCCATTACCCAACCCAGGGCTGGCACCGGAGATCAGGGCAAAACCGCTGGCGAGGGAGTTATCTGCCGCCTGCAATGTGACCTCTTCAAAACCGCCGCTGTGGAAGTTGTGGCGTAGCACCGCACCAGCAAGCCAGCTATCTTTGATACTGTAATGGCTGCCGCTATTTTCATGGGATTTGTAGTCGTCTGATTTATTAGTCAGCGAGTAGCGGCCAAGCAGTTCCAACGTGGCGTCATCCCACAGTGGCAGATCTTTATAGCGCACATCAATCGTATTGGCGTTTACCTGCATCGCCCCCTGGTTTACCGGCGCGTTAACCGGATGGGCGTTCAGGTCCTGGCGAACCAGCGCCACATTCAGCTTGCCTGTGCCAACGGGCAGGTTTTCTACGCCAATACCGGCGCCGCTGCTGGTCTGGTGACTTTTCCAGTCCAGCATTTGAATTTCGTACTTCGGCAGATTGTGTTTACCGACCCACAAATCTGCGTCTGGCGCGAAGCCAAGAAACCCATGGGTGGTGAGATAGATGTCTGAGAACTGGAGAATGTTTTCGGAACCTTTATCAAACCAGGCATCGCCGTACTGCGCACCAACATTGCCATCAAGCTGCACCACCGCGTGGGCAGATTTGCCATTCTGCTCGTACATTTTCTGTGTGAATTTCAGATCAAACCAGGAGGAGTATTCATTGCCAAAACGCCCCAGCGAACCAATGGCATACTCTTTTGGCGCACCGTGATCCGCGGTACCCCAACCGGAACGTAAATATCCCGTGAATGAGAAACCGATGTCTTCTTTCACAAACTGGCTTATTTCTTTAAGTGTTAATACTTTTTTTGTGTCGGCAGGTTTATTTTCCACCTGCGTGTTAAGTGCATTGTTTTGATGATTATTAGCTGGTGAATTCATCATTCCGGCCACTGGTTTGGCAGCATTTTTATACTGTTCCAGTTCCGTACGCGTTTTGCTGAGTTCAATGGAGTTTTCCAGCAGTTTTTGTTCCAGAAGAGCAAGCCGCTCCTCAACGGGCAGCGCCTGCGCCCAGGCGTTACCGCAGGCCGCAGAGATAAACAGCACGAGCAGTGATTTTTTCATATCAGACAATCCATGTGATTAATTAGAATAAACCGTTAATGCGCCCATTATTTGGAAAGAATAAACAATATATTAAAATTTTATTTATTAACCCCTGAATAAGAGCGGCTTTATTCTATATCAAAGCCAGCAAATAAATACAGCGACAAATAATACATTCATCACAGCAATTCAATGGCAAAACTTATTATTTAGCGCAAGCCACCGTTAATTAAACATGTTATTTAATCTATTAAATTATTTATTTCTGGAAGAGGAAAACCTATTACGCATGCGGGAACGGTCCGTGCGGTCGCCAAATTGCCAGTAAAAGAATACAGACGATAAAGGGGGCCAGGCGAATACATCGCACCGCTCTCCCGCCCGCCAGGCGGGCATGATGAGTGATGCCAAAAGAGGGAAATCAGGGATAGCGCTGAGGGTGTGTAATATCAATTCAGCCTTCAGATCCAATCTTCGACCGGGTTATCCAGCGGCCTGAGCGGAGGGGTAATGCGTTCGATTTCGTCTTCGATATTAAATTCGGTCAGATCTTCTGCCGTCGCCAGCAAAAAAGTATGCCCTTCAGGCGAGAGCCACTCCGAGATGAAATAGTTCTCTTTGCGCGACAGCCCGATTTTTTGCTGCCCCTCCCGGTCAAAAAATTGCCCGTAGCGCTCATCTTTCTTTGACAGGTTCAACCCCATGGCCGGATAAACGCCGCGCCACACTTCACCGTGATGTTTACCGCCCAGCACAAGGTACTCCTGCATGATTGTTTTACTCATTTGCCACCTCCGTCACGTGTTTCTTTAAAGCGTAGCCAAAATGAAAGCGAACGCACAAAGCGCGTTCCGTTCGCTTGGGTGGCAACCTGCTCACTGCGTCCAGACGGGACGCATCCGGGAGTCCCCCACTCCCGAATGCAGGCTTAGTGTTAGCGGTTAATGGCCTCGATCAGATCGAGACGCTCACGCAGCGGGTCCGGCATCATCGTGATGTCTGCCGCACCTTGTGGCGGGATCGAAAGCAGGTTGTCTTTCTGCGTGTCGTAAGGCTCCCAGTTGGGTAAGTCAGCGGCGTTCGGGTTACCCGTTTTGGCAAAATTAACCCAGTAGCGATGCATAATATCCGCTACACGTTGATCTTCCGGGGTGACCGCCTGGCCAAACCGCGCCGCCATCGTGTCAAACACATAGGGTATTTCGCTGGCATGCGGCGCTTCACCCCAGCTGTTTTTCATCGAATCGGCAACATAAGCAAAACGGTACGACCAGACCGGGAGACTGTTTTTTGCCCATACTCTGGCGACATAACGTGCCGGTTCGGTCATAAGTTTATATTGCGCAATGCGCATGGCTGCGACCTGCGGGGTTAAGCCCGCAAAAGCCTGCTGTGCGCGGGAAGCGGCCTCCTCCGGAAACGGCTTTAAGGCCTCGTCCAGGGTGGTCACTGCGGGCGGGAAACCAATCTCCCAACTGTTCACACCAACCAGCAAAGGAACCTGGATAAAATCGCCTCTGTCGTAGCGTTGCTGCGGCTCTTCCTGGATGATCTTGCCGTCAATCATCGGCCCGGAATAGGTGCCATCGGGGACTGTCGCCATATTCAGGCCATCGACCAGTTTTGCCGCAGGCAACTGCCGAAGGCTCGCCAGCGCACTGGCATCCGTTGCGGAAATGCCATTTTTCTCCGCAAAAGCCACGCCATAGTGTTCTGCCTGCTGCCAGCTCTGATTTGCCGTCTTATTGTGGCGACCGGAACCCGATTCGATAATAGCTTTTTGGAACAGGCCGCGGCTTAGCGGTGTGGTCAGTAGCGAATGAATCGACATCCCCCCCGCCGATTCACCAAACAGTGTGACATTGTTTTTATCGCCGCCGAATGCCTGGATATTCTGTTGCACCCAGCGCAACGCCGCTAATTGATCCATCAGCCCATAGTTTCCGCGAAGGCTCTCGCCAGCAAGAGCAGGATGGGCAAAAAACCCGAAACGGCCAACACGATAATTAAAACTGACGAAGACAATACCCTGGCGGGCGAAAGCCTGACCTGAGTAAACCGCTGGCGACGATCCGCCGTTGACGTATCCGCCGCCATAAATCCACACCATCACCGGTAAATGATCGCTTTCTTCATCGGGCCGCCAGACATTGATCGTCAGGCAATCCTCGCTGAATCCTACACCGGATGGCGCGGCATCCCCCTCAAACGGCTTCTGTAGGCAATCATCGCCGTAGTGGCGTGTCTCTTTAACGCCGTGCCAGGGTTCGACATCCTGCGGCGGCTGCCAGCGCCGATCGCCCGTTGGCGGCTTAGCGTAGGGAATACCAAGCCAGGCTCGGGTGCCATCGAGCTTCGTCCCGCTAATTACCCCGCCGGCGAGCGTGACCTGCAACGGTGGTTCCGCAGCCTGCGCTGCAGAAATTATCGCCATTGCGCCTGAAAGCAGTAAGGGCATTAACTGTTTGTTCATCCATTGCTCCCTGTGCGTATTTCCTGGAAATTCCCGGGATTTCCCGGCTTGTGACAGCGTTGTCTGTGAATACTGAATGATCCGCCGGGTTAAAATCCTGAGGTTACAAATATGTGCAGGTAAAAAAGAGTCGCTTTCCCGATGCAGCAGACTCTTCAGTTGGCATCAGTCTCAAACCTGCTATGTCTTTCTAACTTTCAGGCAGACCCAGTAAGTGCGTGGCTATTCCCCAGCGGATCGCCATCGCGTTACCTTCCTGCATCTCTAATACGGAATAACTCGCATTTGGGTGCGCATAACGCGAGAAAGGGTCAATCTTGCCCTCTTTGAGGAGCGCAAGCGCCCCTTGCACCACATGTCCATGCGTGACGACACAGAGGGTTTGATGAGAAGCCGTCGCCATCAAAAGGCGTAAAAAATCCATCAACCGGTAAGCAGCCTGCACCAGCGACTCGCCGTCGGGTGGGCAAAACCCGGCGTCTCGTTCAAATAGCGCCCGGGCATGACCCGGGTGATCGCACTGGAGTTGCTGCGTTGTCATCCCTTCATAAAGACCAAACGCCTGTTCTTTCAGGGCGTCTTGCGCCACCAGCGGGCAGCAGAAATGCTCCGCCAGCGCCAGGCCCATATGCCAGGCGCGGCCGAGAGGCGAAGCATAAACAGACTCAACGGCATACCCGGCATCCGTTAATGCGGCAAGTAATGCGGAAGTTTCCAGTACGCCCCGTGCGGTTAAGGGGCTATCCTGGTGCCCTTGTATTATTCCACGCTGGTTCCATTCCGTTTCGGCGTGCCGTACCAGGATCACTTTCATCGCAAATTCCGTTGTCTCAGTCGTTGGCCCCATCCACCAGAGCGGCGATGGCAGGTAAATCCATTTAATAATGGCAGACTCCTGACGCTTTAGATTTATCTGAACACAGACTTTTTTCGTTCTTGCCCTGATAGCCAGGCATGCTGATTAACCGGAACCGTATATCCGACAGCCAGAAGCGGTATCAGAAATTCGCTGTTAAGCCCATGAACAGCTGTGATGAGTTCACATTTACTGACGACAGAACCGCAACGTTTTCATCCTGCAAAGTTGACAGTGTTGATGCCATCGTTGAAGATTCACGCCAGCAAATAGTTGAGGTGAAATATGCATGAATTAGTGACTTTTTTGTTGATGGTGTTGCCCTTTATTCTGTTTATCATCCTGATAAAGTGGTTTTCCAGAATGCTTCACCATCCCCAAAAAATCATTCCAGAACCTAACGGAATGATGAAAATATCATCATCACCCTCCTATTTTGGAGGTTCATCCTCGGATGCAGACTATTATTATGATGATCACTATTTTTATGAAGTTAAAAATAATAACCCGCATAAAATTCAGCTTTCTCAAATAATCCGTGTTAAACCAGGTTTTACAAAAATAAATAACAGACGAAACTGGTGCGTGACCTATCTAATCCATAACCAGAAAAAAGAGGTTCATTTCTATAGCAATTTAACATTGTTTAACCATAACTTTGCGGGCTTTTTACTGGCCGTAAAAAAAGCAAACCCGGAAGCGGAACTGAAAAAATTATCACTATTTAATTTGTAACAAGAGGGCCACGTCTTGGGTTTATATTTGAATTACCTGACGCAATTTATTCCCCACGTGCCGAGCCTCGTATCAAAAACCTGAGGGGTAGCGGGGCATATTCGGCTTTGTCTTCATAGTAACCGGGCGCAGCTCAACTGCTGCAAGGGTTAAGAATCAGCAGAAATACTGAGCGCCAGGCATCACCGATATCTTTCTCCCCCGCACTCAGCATTTCTGTCGTTTGCAACGACGGTGGTTTCCTCTTGTTTTCCTGCTATCAAGACTCCGTTATCATGCACTCTGCGCATTTGAAAACTGAAATCCAGTGTTTCAGAAGATCTGATGAGATGATGTGAAACTCAATGAGAACAATAAATATCACTAACTCATTAAAATTTAAGAAAATGGACATCATAAGCTGATGAGTACGACTGAGAATTTCGACGCCCACACCCCAATGATGCAGCAGTACCTGAAGCTGAAAGCGCAGCATCCGGATATCCTGCTGTTCTACCGTATGGGCGACTTCTACGAGCTGTTTTATGACGATGCCAAACGCGCATCGCAGTTGATGGATATCTCGCTGACCAAACGTGGTGCCTCGGCGGGTGAACCGATCCCGATGGCGGGCGTTCCGCACCATGCCGTCGAGAACTATCTGGCGAAGCTGGTAAGCCTTGGCGAGTCGGTGGCTATTTGCGAACAAATTGGCGATCCGGCTACCAGCAAAGGGCCGGTCGAACGTAAAGTCGTGCGTATTGTCACGCCGGGCACCATCAGTGATGAAGCGCTGCTGCAAGAGCGTCAGGATAACCTGCTGGCGGCAATCTGGCAGGACAACAAAGGCTTTGGCTACGCCACGCTGGATATCAGTTCCGGGCGTTTTCGCGTTAGCGAACCGGCCGATCGCGACACCATGGCCGCTGAGTTGCAGCGCACCAACCCGGCGGAGCTGCTGTATGCAGAAGACTTTGCCGAAACGGCACTGATTGAAGGCCGTCGCGGCCTGCGTCGCCGCCCGCTGTGGGAATTTGAAATCGATACCGCGCGCCAGCAACTGAACCTGCAATTTGGCACCCGTGATCTGGTGGGGTTTGGCGTGGAAAACGCACCGCGCGGTCTGTGCGCCGCCGGGTGTCTGCTGCAATATGTGAAAGACACGCAGCGTACCGCCCTGCCGCATATCCGCTCTATCACGATGGAACGCCAGCAGGACACCATCATTATGGATGCCGCCACGCGGCGAAATCTGGAAATCACCCAAAACCTGGCCGGCGGCATTGAAAACACGCTGGCCTCGGTGCTGGATTGCACCGTTACCGCCATGGGTAGCCGCATGTTGAAACGCTGGCT
The DNA here is from genome assembly GCF_032052965.1 of Kosakonia sp. GTDB lineage: Bacteria > Pseudomonadota > Gammaproteobacteria > Enterobacterales > Enterobacteriaceae > Kosakonia. Next base: position 24,062 of record NZ_DAMBVN010000015.1, on the reverse strand, counting down.
GCATATGCCGGTACGCGACACCCGCGTGTTAACTGAACGTCAGCAAACCATCGGCGCGTTACAGGAACGTACCGCCGAATTGCAGCCGGTTCTGCGCCAGGTCGGGGATCTGGAACGTATTCTGGCGCGCCTGGCGCTGCGTACAGCCCGCCCGCGTGACCTCGCGCGGATGCGCTACGCTTTTCAGCAACTGCCGGAGCTGCGCAACCTGCTGGCGGATGTCGACAGCGCGCCGGTGCAGGTGTTGCGTGAAAAAATGGGCGAATTCAGCGAACTGCGTGAGCTGCTTGAGCGTGCGATTATCGACGCGCCGCCGGTGCTGGTGCGGGATGGCGGCGTGATCGCGCCAGGCTATAACGCTGAGCTCGACGAGTGGCGCGGCCTGGCTGACGGCGCCACCGATTATCTGGACAGGCTGGAGATCCGCGAACGCGAACGCCTCGGGCTGGATACGCTCAAAGTCGGTTATAACGCCGTGCATGGCTATTTTATTCAAATCAGCCGTGGGCAAAGCCACCTTGCGCCGATCCATTATGTGCGTCGCCAGACGCTGAAAAACGCCGAACGCTACATTATTCCTGAGCTGAAAGAGTACGAAGACAAAGTCCTTACATCGAAAGGCAAAGCGCTGGCGCTGGAGAAACAGCTTTACGACGAACTGTTCGATCTGCTGATGCCGCACCTGGCAGAGCTACAACAGAGCGCGTCTGCGCTGGCAGAACTGGATGTGCTGGTGAACCTGGCGGAACGCGCGGATACGCTGAATTATTGTTGCCCGACTTTTAGCGAAAAACCGGGCATTCGCATCAGCGAGGGGCGTCACCCGGTGGTGGAGCAGGTGCTGAAAGAGCCGTTTATTGCCAACCCGCTGAATTTATCGCCCCAGCGTCGGATGCTGATCATTACCGGGCCGAATATGGGGGGTAAAAGCACCTATATGCGCCAGACTGCCCTGATTGCCCTACTGGCTTATATCGGCAGTTACGTACCGGCACAGAAAGTGGAGATCGGGCCAATCGATCGCATCTTTACCCGCGTCGGCGCTGCCGATGACCTGGCCAGCGGGCGCTCCACGTTTATGGTAGAGATGACCGAAACCGCCAACATCCTGCATAACGCCACGGAAAATAGCCTGGTGTTAATGGATGAGATTGGACGCGGCACCTCTACCTATGATGGCTTGTCGCTGGCATGGGCCTGCGCGGAGAATCTGGCGAATAAAATCAAAGCGTTGACGCTGTTCGCGACCCATTATTTTGAACTGACGCAACTGCCAGAAAAAATGGAAGGCGTGGCCAATGTGCATCTCGACGCACTCGAGCATGGTGACACCATCGCCTTTATGCATAGCGTGCAGGATGGCGCAGCCAGCAAAAGTTATGGTCTGGCGGTGGCGGCCCTGGCCGGCGTGCCAAAAGAGGTGATCAAACGTGCGCGCGGCAAACTGCGAGAGCTGGAGAGCCTGTCACCAGGTGCGGCGGCCACGCAGATTGATGGTACGCAAATGTCCCTGCTGGCTACTGCGGAAGAAACCAGCCCGGCGCTGGAAGCGCTGGAAAGTCTCGATCCGGATACCTTAACGCCCCGTCAGGCGCTGGAGTGGATTTACCGACTGAAAAGCCTGGTGTAAAACCGGGCCGCTTATCCGGCCTGTCTCCGTTGCAGGCCGGATAATGATGTCGCGCTAATCAAGCCGTGCGCGCAGGAAGTCGACAAAAGCGCGCACTTTAGCCGGAACATGCTGTGCATCTGCGTACAAAGCATAAACTCCTTGCTGCCTAAAGGTATATGCGGGCAAAACGTGGACTAACCGCCCTTCTGCCAGCGCACGTCTCACCAGCCACTCCGGCAGCAAAGCCACTCCGCACCCGGCAAGGGCAAAGGCCATCAACGCCTGAGCACTGTCTGCCGACAAACGCATTGCGGTTTTAATTTCCAGCGTTTCACTGTTGCCACTGGCATCGCACACCTGCCAGCGCAGCGGTGTAGTGAGCCGTTCGTGGATGATCCACTGCGTCTGCGCGAGCATCTCCAGCGAGGTGACAGGCTGTGTCGCCAGCCACTGCGGCGCGGCGACGGGCAAAATCGCAAATTGCGAGAGTAAAGCCGCGCGATAACGAGAATCAGCAAGCTGGCCGAGACGAATGGCCACATCAAAACGATCTGAAATCAAATCCGCATGATGCGAGGACGCCACATGACGGATACGCAGCGCCGGATGAAGCTGGCTGAACGCCGCAAGTGCAGGGATCACGACCTGCACGCCATATTCCGGCGTGGTGGTAATGCGCAGTTCACCACTCAGCCCGGTGTGACTGGCCCTCACCTCATCCTGCAAGTTCACCGCGGCATTTAACAACTCCACCCCTCGTTGATAAAACAGCGTGCCCGCATCGGTCAGCGTCAGACGGCGGGTAGATCGCAGAAGCAAGGTTACTCCCAGCTCATTTTCCAGCTGGCGAATATTAAAACTCACCACGGCTTTGGTCTGCCCCAGCGCAGCGGCGGCGGCGGTAAAACTGCCGCTGTCCACCACCGCCACAAAGAAGGTCATCCGTTGCAAATTGAGCATGCGCGCCCCGTTACTGTCAAAAATAATTTGACAGTATATCGCCGCTGTCGCCGTTTATCCCGCTGCTTTCGGCCGCTACATTACCGCACCCACTCCGGAGGATGAAGAATGGCTTATCGCAATAAAGTCGCGGTGGTTTACCTGCTGGGCTTTTTTCTCGACTTAATCAATATGTTTATTGCCAGTGTCGCCTTTCCGGCGATGGCGGCCACACTGCAGGCTTCCGTCTCCGCACTGGCCTGGGTCAGCAATGGCTATATCGCCGGGCTGACACTGGTCATGCCATTGAGTGCATGGCTCACACGCCGGGTTGGCGCACGGCGGCTGTTTATACTGTCGTTGGCAGTGTTCAGCGCCGCCGCTCTTGCTGCCGGGCTCGCGGGTTCGCTCGCCAGCCTGATTTTCTGGCGCGTAATACAGGGGGTCGGCGGTGGTCTGCTGATCCCGGTGGGACAGGCTCTGACGTGGCAACAGTTCCCGCCGCATCAGCGCGCAAAAATCTCCTCCGTGGTTATGCTGGTTGCCCTGCTGGCTCCTGCATGCTCGCCTGCGGTCGGCGGACTGTTGGTACAAACCTTAAACTGGCGCTGGACCTTCTTCGCTACTGTGCCTGTAGCCCTCATGGCGTTGCTGCTGGCCTGCCTTTGGCTTAACGAAACACCGATAACGGCAGGGAGTAAGCGACTGCTGCACTTGCAGCTGCTAAGAAACTCGTTGCTGCGCTTTGCCATGGTGGTTTACCTCTGCGTGCCAGGGATGTTTATTGGCATTAGTGTCGTCGGGATGTTTTACCTGCAACAGACGCTGAGAATGACGCCCGCCGCCAGCGGCGCATTAATGATCCCATGGTCGCTGGCATCGTTTATCGCCATTCTGGTTAGCGGTAAATTTTTCAATCGCGTCGGCCCCAGGCCGCTCATTATTAGCGGCTGTCTGCTGCAGGCCGTCGGCATTCTGATGCTGACCGCCATCACGCCGGGGAGCGCGTACAGCATGCTTATTGCCGCGTTTGGGTTAATGGGCGCAGGCGGCAGTTTGTGTAGTAGTACTGCGCAAAGCAGCGCCTTTTTGACCGTCTCACATCAGGATATGCCCGATGCCACAGCACTGTGGAACATCAACCGACAGTTGAGTTTTTTGTCAGGCGCTACTGCACTGACGCTTTGGCTGGGGCTGCTTCAGCAGGTTCTGCCGCAGGTGCAGGCCTGGCGCTGGACCTTCAGCGCGGCGGCGTTTATCTCACTTTTGCCTCTGTTTGCCGCATTCCGGCTGGATAACCGGCACACCCTTCACCACCTTCGTCAGGAGAAGTTATGAACCCGAACATCACAGAAGTGATTAATGCCCATATCGCCATTGAGAACTGGCTTAGCCGGGGGGAAGGCCCCCTTGAACCATTGCTGGCGCGGTTTGCTCCGGATTTCACGATGGTAACGCTCAGCGGCGCATGCCTTGATAACGCCACGCTGGCGGATTTTTTCCGTGCGCAATGCGGTGTCCGACCGGGGCTGCGTATCCAGGTGGACTGCATTGAAGTACTGGCGGAGTGGCAGGATGGCGCCGTGCTGCGCTACCAGGAAACGCACAGTCTGCCGTCCGGGGGAAATGTACGCTGGTCAACGGTAGTATTCAGACAGGAAGGCGACCGGCGGGTCTGGCGTCACTTGCAGGAAACGGCACAAGCGCAGTAGCCGGAAAACAGGCAAAGAAAAAGGCCGGAGCGTATGCGACCGGCCTTTTTGGCTTGAATAGGTGCTTATTCGCGGAACAGCGCTTCGATATTCAGCCCTTGCGTTTGCAGGATTTCACGCAAACGACGCAGACCTTCAACCTGAATCTGGCGAACACGTTCACGCGTCAGGCCAATTTCGCGGCCAACATCTTCCAGTGTCGCAGCTTCATAACCCAGCAGACCGAAACGACGCGCCAGCACTTCACGCTGTTTGGCGTTCAGTTCGAACAGCCATTTGACGATGCTTTGCTTCATATCATCGTCCTGCGTGGTGTCTTCCGGGCCGTTGTCTTTTTCATCGGCCAGGATATCCAGCAGCGCTTTTTCAGAATCACCACCCAGCGGGGTGTCAACTGAGGTAATGCGCTCATTGAGACGCAGCATACGGCTGACATCATCAACGGGTTTATCCAGCTGTTCGGCAATCTCTTCCGCACTCGGCTCGTGGTCCAGCTTATGGGACAACTCGCGCGCTGTACGCAGATAGACGTTCAGCTCTTTAACAATGTGAATCGGCAGACGAATGGTACGGGTTTGATTCATAATCGCCCGTTCAATGGTCTGACGGATCCACCAGGTCGCATATGTTGAGAAACGGAACCCACGTTCAGGGTCGAATTTTTCAACAGCGCGGATCAAGCCCAGATTACCCTCTTCAATCAGATCCAGCAGCGCCAGACCACGATTGCTGTAACGACGGGCAATTTTAACCACCAGACGCAGGTTACTTTCGATCATGCGACGGCGGGAGGCAACATCTCCACGTAATGCACGGCGTGCAAAATAGACTTCTTCTTCGGCCGTTAATAATGGGGAATATCCAATTTCGCCCAGGTACAGCTGAGTCGCGTCTAAAACACGCTGGGTGGCACCCTGCGATAACAACTCCTCTTCGGCCAGGTCGATATCACTGGGTTCCTCTTCTACTAAGGCTTTTTCGTCAAAAACCTCTGCTCCGTTCTCATCAAATTCCGCATCTTCATTTAGATCATGAACTTTCAGCGTATTCTGACTCATAAGGTGGCTCCTACCCGTGATCCCTGGGCAAAGCGCCAAACCACACTTTATTTCGCCCGTTGCAGCGGCATCTGCGCGCGCTGCAACGGCTCAACAAAGGCGTGTTTCAAACACTTTGCACCGATTTATCGCTGCGGCAAATAACGCAGCGGGTTAACGGATTTCCCCTTGTAACGAATTTCAAAATGCAAGCGTGTAGAACTGGTTCCGGTGCTACCCATGGTAGCTATTTTCTGCCCCGCCTTAACTTCTTGTTGTTCCCGGACCAGCATCGTATCGTTATGGGCGTAGGCGCTCAGGTAATCATCGTTATGTTTAATAATGATGAGGTTCCCGTAACCGCGTAGCGCATTACCGGCATATACAACGCGCCCATCTGCGGTCGCGACGATAGCCTGTCCTTTGCTACCCGAGATATCGACCCCCTTGTTGCCACCTTCGGTAGCAGAGAAGTTATCGATAACTTTGCCCTCAGTCGGCCAGCGCCAGGAAGAGATTGGCGAACTGGTGGAAGTACTGCTGGCAGTCGGTTCGGTTGTGCTAACAGAGGGTGCAGTAACAGGCGCTGTAACTACTGTTGCAGGCTTGTTATTAGGCAACATTTTATTAGCACTTTGTTCACCTGAATCCTCAGAATACGTAATTGTCGGTTTTGAAGCAACCACTACGGTTGAATTTTGTGCAGGTTTTGAGACGATTCCTTGCGCAGTTGCATCAGCCTGAGTTATTGCATTTCCGCCAGTAATTGGTGTACCAGATGCATTGCCAACCTGCAGCGTTTGCCCGACTTCCAGTCCATACGGGGCTGCAACGTGGTTTCGCTGCGCCAAATCGCGGAAATCGTTCCCGGTGATCCAGGCGATATAAAACAGCGTATCCCCGCGTTTAACGGTATAAGTGCTGCCGCCCGTATAGCTACCTTTCGGAATGTTCCCATACTGGCGGTTATAGACGATACGACCATTCACGGTCTGCACAGGCTGCTGAGCCACAGGCTGGATCTGTGTGGGCTGTACAGTCGGACGCTGCACCGGTTGAATTTGTGGTTGCTGCTGTGCAGAAGTGCCCAGTTTTGGCGGCGGAGTAATCAGCATCCCGCCGGAACTGGAACCGGAACTTGCGCTGCTAGTGCCGCCTACGGAACTCACAGGCGCTGGCGCGTTAGTGGAATTTGAACACCCCGCCAGCCAAATTGAAACCAGCGACACTGCCGCAACACGACGTACGGTGAATTTAGGGCTTCCCGTGCTCATTTTTCCCCCAACAATATGTATGTTACCAATGACTTAAAAAATAACCGCTAACGTCGGCGGCAAATTTGCCCACCATACGCTGTTATTGCCTGAAAAACCCAGGAAAACTCTGTTTCTCAGGCCAGTTCGCCTCTTACCAGCGGAACAAAGCGCACGGCTTCAACGGTATCGATAATAAATTCGCTGCCACGCCGACGAACACGCTTCAACTGCTGTTGTTCATCGCCCACGGGCAAAACGAGAATGCCGCCCTCATCCAACTGCGCCATGAGCGCAGCTGGAATTTCCGGCGGTGCGGCGGTGACGATAATCGCATCAAACGGCGCGCGCGCCTGCCAGCCTTGCCAGCCATCACCGTGCCGCGTAGAGACATTGTGCAAATCCAGCTGTTTCAGCCGTCGACGCGCCTGCCACTGCAATCCTTTAATTCGCTCAACGGAGCAGACATGGTGCACCAGTTGCGCCAGGATGGCCGTTTGATACCCGGAGCCTGTACCGATCTCCAGCACGCGGGAGGCTGGGGTCAATTCCAGCAGCTCGGTCATTCGCGCTACCATATAAGGCTGGGAAATAGTTTGCCCCTGGCCAATCGGCAGCGCGACGTTTTCCCACGCTTTATGTTCAAACGCTTCATCGATAAATTTCTCGCGCGGCACCAATGACAGCGCCTCAAGCACCTGTTCATTTTTGATGCCTTGCGCGCGTAATTGAGCGAGAAGATCCTGTACGCGTTTGCTTACCATTGCCTGTTCACCCCGGCACGCTCCAACCAACCCGACACCACATCATGCGCGCTGTAAGCCGTTAAATCCACATGCAGCGGCGTGACGGAGACGTAACCTTCATCAATGGCGGCAAAATCGGTGTCCGGCCCGGCATCGCATTTCTCACCAGGCGGCCCAATCCAGTACAGCGTATTGCCACGGGGATCTTCCTGCGGGATCACCTGATCGGCCGGATGGCGGCTGCCACAGCGGGTAACACGGATGCCTTTGATCTCCTCAAGCGGGAGATCCGGCACATTGATATTGAGAATCCGTCCGGTACGCAGCGGCTCGCGGCTCAGCGCCCGCAGGATTGAGCAGGTGACCGCTGCCGCGGTTTGATAGTGGGTATGACCGTTGAGCGACACCGCTAGCGCGGGGAAGCCCAGATGGCGGCCTTCCATTGCGGCGGCGACAGTCCCGGAATAGATAACATCATCGCCAAGATTTGGCCCGGCGTTAATACCCGAGACAACGACGTCTGGTCGCGGACGCATGAGCGCATTAACGCCAAGATAGACACAGTCCGTCGGGGTGCCCATCTGTACGGCAATGTCGCCGTTATCAAACGTAAAAGTTCGGAGCGAGGATTCAAGCGTCAACGAATTCGATGCGCCGCTGCGGTTACGATCGGGAGCGACGACCTGAACATCGGCAAACTCCCTGAGAGCCTTAGCCAGCGTCTGGATACCCGGCGCATGGACCCCGTCATCGTTACTCAGCAATATTCGCATAATCACCCGATGTGTTAATGAGTTCCCTGATAACACTGGTTGCAAAGCTTCCCGCCGGCAACCAGAAACGTATTTCGACAGTGGTATCATCCCACCAGTCCCAGCAAAGCGACTGCGGATAGAGCAGCATTGCACGGCGTGCGGCCTCGACCTTCTCGCGCTGCAGCAGCGCCTGTAATTCCGGCGCATCGGCAATGGCTGATTGTTCAAAGGCCAGCGCTTCACGCTGAGTTCCCCATTCACCGCTGCCCGGCAGCGCTGCGGTCACCAGCAACGCTTTATCGTCAACGCGCGATTGCAGTTCCACCCGCTCTTCCGGGGTGGCAACGAACCAACTGCCGCGCCCCGCTAATTGTAGCGCATCGCCATCAACAACTTGATTAAAGTCCGTTTTCTTCAGTCGCTCGCTTACGATCTGGTTAAACAATGCACTGCGTGCCGCCGACAACCAGAAACTGCGCTTATTACGATCGCGCACAGGCGCATCACTCTGCGCCCAACGCAGCGCGCCCTGCAGGTTACTGCCACCGATGCCAAAACGCTGCGCGCCAAAATAGTTAGGCACGCCCTGCTCCATGATGGTCTGCAAACGCGTTTCAACATCTGCACGATCGCTGATTTCACGTAACACCAGCGTAAAAGCATTCCCCTGTAAGGCACCCAGACGCAGTTTGCGTTTATGACGGGCATACTCCAGCACTGTGCAGCCCTCAAGCTGAAATGCGCTGAGATCCGGCATTGCATTACCCGGCACGCGCGCACACAGCCACTGCTCCGTGACAGCATGCTTATCTTTCTGCCCGGCGAAACTCACTTCGCGTGCATGAATTTTAAGGAATTTTGCCAGCGCGTCAGCGACGAAGCGCGTGTTACACCCTTTTTTCAGAATTCGGACAAGAATGTGCTCGCCCTCGCCATCCGGTTTGAAGCCAAGATCTTCCACCACCACAAAATCTTCCGGGCTGGCCTTCAATACACCCTTGCTAACCGGTTTCCCGTGCAAAAAAGTCAAATCATCAAAATCGATCATTTGGCCGCCTTTACCAGCAGCGCGACCGCTTCACAGGCAATACCTTCGCCACGCCCGGTAAAACCAAGCTTCTCGGTGGTGGTGGCTTTTACGTTGACATCATCCATGTGGCAGCCGAGATCTTCGGCAATAAAAACTCGCATTTGCGGAATATGCGGCAACATTTTGGGAGCCTGCGCAATGATGGTGACGTCAACGTTACCCAGGGTATAACCTTTGGCCTGAATACGGCGCCAGGCTTCGCGCAGCAGCCCACGGCTGTCTGCGCCTTTGAAGGACGCGTCAGTATCCGGAAAGAGCTTTCCTATATCACCCAGCGCCGCAGCACCCAGCAGGGCATCGGTCAGCGCGTGCAGCGCCACATCGCCATCGGAGTGCGCCAGCAGCCCTTTTTCATAGGGAATGCGTACGCCACCGATAATAATCGGGCCTTCTCCGCCAAAGGCGTGTACGTCAAAACCGTGTCCTATGCGCATTTATGCTTTCTCCTGGAGGTCTGAATGGGTCAGATAGAATTCTGCGAGTCGTAAATCTTCAGGTCGTGTCACTTTGATATTGTCTGCTCGCCCGGCGACTAGCTCCGGATGGAAACCGCAATGTTCCAGCGCCGATGCTTCATCTGTAATGACCGCCCCGTCGTTCATCGCCCGAACAAGGCAGTCATGCAGCAGCGCCAGCGGGAAAAATTGCGGCGTCAGCGCATGCCATAAATCATTGCGCTCAACGGTATGGGCAATCGCGGTTTTCCCCGGTTCAGCGCGTTTCATGGTATCGCGTACCGGGGCTGCAAGAATGCCGCCAATGCGGCTGGTGGCGCTCAATTGCAGCAGACGTTCGAGATCATCCTGATGCAGGCACGGGCGCGCAGCATCGTGCACCAGCACCCACTCTGCGCCCGCGACGGCTTTCAGCCCCGCCAGCACGGAATCGGCACGCTCGGCACCGCCATCCACCACCGTGATCTGCGGATGTTGAGCAAGGGAAAGACTGGCGAAGCGTTCGTCGCCAGGACTCACAGCGATGATCACCCGGCCAACGCGCGGGTGCGCGAGCAGCGCGGAAACCGCGTGCTCAAGGATCGTTTTATCGCCGATGGAGAGATACTGCTTAGGACATTCCGTTTGCATGCGGCGGCCGAATCCGGCGGCCGGCACCACAGCACAGACGTCCGGAATCATTGCTGACATGTCGTAAATCCGGGACTGGTTAAGGTCTGTTTTGTGTATTTTGTGTGTTTTGCGCTGACCCCGGCGTGCGTTTCGATGCATCCGGCACCAGACGATAAAAGGTTTCGCCCGGTTTCGTCATGGTTAATTCATTACGTGCACGTTCCTCGATAGCTTCCTGACCGCCATTGAGGTCGTCAATTTCGGCGAAAAGCTGATCGTTGCGCGCTTTTAATTTGGCGTTCGTCGCCTGCTGTGCTGCCACATCTTCGCTGACGCGGCCGTAATCGTGCAGACCATTCTTGCCAAACCACAGCGAGTACTGTAGCCAGACCAGCAAAGCCAGCAATAGCAGCGTTAGTTTACCCATCCTGCCCCCTGAAAAACGGCATCATCATCCCATAACTTTTTGTCAGGCTCCACTCCGGGGCCGGGTGATACCGCGCAAGCGCCGACTTTAGCATATTTGTACGCCGATCCGTAGTCTACATACCGGACACATTGCCTTAACCTGCGTTACCGTTTGAAGCAGGTCTCTGCTTAGCCAAGCAGCCACATAAACAGCACGCCGAACATCGCGATCACGGTGAGCAGTGTCGCCACGCTACTGAACAGCAGTTTACCACTCAGCAACGAGTGCAGCGCAATGCCGACCACCACCGAAACGGGCATCAACGCCAGAAAGAAGGGCCAGGTGTAGAGAAAGAAGAACAGGGTATTGGGGCCATAGATCATGAACGGGATCGCCAGCGCAAGCAGCCATGCGATGAATCCCACTACGGCGCCGGGTAGCGACCATGTGGTTTCGTCGTGTGTCGGAGTCGTTAGCGACTCTGACCGGGAGAGGGTGATGTTCTGACTGTTGCGCATATCTGATCCTGTTACCTGAACGACCGGCAAAAGGGGATACGCGCAATCATCAGGAAGCGCGTGAGTAAACGCCGGGGTGACCTGAAGATGGCGGGTATCGCCAGTACCGTCTCAGGATCTGATAATATCGCCCTGTCGGAGGAGATCGAATAATTGGCTCACCAAATTTGTTACCAATTGTTCTCCGTCGAGGTGAACTTCCGGTGAATCCGGCGCTTCGTAAACCGAGTCGATACCGGTGAAATTACGCAGTTCACCCGCACGCGCTTTCTTATACAGTCCCTTCGGATCGCGCGCTTCGCAAATCGCTAACGGCGTATCGACAAACACTTCGATAAAACGCCCTTCTCCCAGGCGTTCGCGCACCATCTGGCGATCTGCCCGGTGCGGAGAAATAAAAGCGGTTAACACCACCAGCCCCGAGTCGACCATCAGACGGGCGACTTCGCCCACCCGGCGGATGTTCTCCTTACGATCGGCATCGCTAAAGCCCAGATCGCTGCATAAGCCGTGGCGCACATTATCGCCATCCAGCAAATAGGTGCTGACCCCTGCGCGATGCAGCGCCTCTTCCAACGCCCCGGCGACAGTGGATTTGCCCGAGCCGGATAGCCCGGTAAACCACAGCACAACCCCACGATGACCGTGGAGTTGCTCGCGCTGCTCAGCCGTGACCGGATGAGCATGCCAGACGACGTTTTTGTCATGCTGCGCCATTACTTACCTCCCAGCAGATCGCGCGCGCCCCAGTGCGGGAAGTGCTTACGAATCAGCTGATTCAGCTCCAGTTCGAAGGCGCTGAACTCCCCGGCGCTGGCCTGTTGCTGCTGGTACACTTCACGTACCATCCCTGCACCCACGGTCACATTACTCAGTCGATCAATAAAGATAATGCCGCCTGTCACCGGGTTCTGCTGGTAGGCATCCAGCGTTAGCGGTTCATCAAAGGTCAAATCCACCAGCCCAATGCCGTTCAACGGCAGGCTTTCCACCTGGCGCTGAGTCAGGTTATTGATATCCACCTGATAGTGAATGTTATCCACGCGGGCACGGGTTTTCTTGCCCGCGACTTTTACGTCGTAGCTTTGCCCCGCTTGCAACGGTTGCTCCGCCATCCAGACGACGTCGAGCGCTGCGCTCTGCACCGCGGGTAGCGTCTCCTGCGCATCCAGGATCAGGTCGCCACGGCTGATATCAATTTCATCTTTCAGCACCAACGTGATCGCCTCGCCTGCACCGGCTTCTTGCAGATCGCCATCAAAGGTGACAATGCGTGCAATGGCCGACTCGACGCCAGACGGCAGCACCTTGATGCGCTGGCCGACCCTCACCACGCCGGAGGCCAGCGTGCCGGAGAAGCCACGAAAGTCCAGGTTCGGGCGGTTCACATACTGTACCGGGAAGCGCATCGGCTGCGTGTCAACAACACGTTGAATCTCAACGGTTTCCAGCACTTCAAGCAGTGTCGGGCCGCTGTACCACGGCATTTGCGCGCTCTGGCTGGCCACGTTGTCGCCTTCCAGCGCCGACAGCGGCACAAAGCGAATATCCAGATTACCCGGCAGTTGTTCAGCAAAGGTCAGATAGTCCTGACGGATGCTTTCGAAGGTTTCTTCGCTAAACGCCACCAGATCCATTTTGTTTACCGCAACGACCAGATGTTTAATCCCCAGCAGCGTGGAGATAAAACTGTGGCGACGGGTCTGATCCAGCACGCCTTTACGCGCATCCATCAACAGGATCGCCAGATCGCACGTCGACGCACCGGTCGCCATATTGCGGGTGTACTGCTCATGCCCTGGGGTATCAGCAATGATAAATTTTCGCTTCTCCGTGGAGAAGTAACGGTAAGCGACATCAATGGTGATGCCCTGCTCGCGCTCCGCCTGTAACCCGTCGACCAGCAGCGCCAGGTCCAGTTTTTCGCCCTGGGTGCCGTGACGCTTACTGTCGTTATGCAGCGTGGAGAGTTGATCCTCGTAGATCTGGCGAGTGTCATGCAACAGACGGCCGATTAACGTACTTTTGCCGTCATCGACGCTGCCGCAGGTCAGAAAGCGCAGCAGACTTTTGTGCTGCTGGGCATGCAGGTAAGCTTCGACGCCGCCTTCATTAGCAATTTGTTGTGCAATTGTGGTGTTCATGGCGGCTCCTTAGAAATATCCCTGACGTTTTTTCAGCTCCATCGAGCCGGCCTGGTCGCGATCAATCACGCGGCCCTGACGTTCACTGGTGGTGGAAACCAGCATCTCTTCAATGATCTCCGGCAGGGTCTGCGCTTCCGACTCCACCGCCCCGGTCAGCGGCCAGCAACCGAGCGTACGGAAACGCACCATCCGCTGCGCGATCACTTCACCCGGCTGCAGATCGATTCGATCGTCATCAATCATCATCAGCATGCCGTCACGCTCCAGTACCGGGCGCTCAGCCGCCAGATACAGCGGAACAATCTCGATATTTTCCAGGTAGATATACTGCCAGATATCCAGTTCAGTCCAGTTCGACAACGGGAACACGCGAATGCTTTCGCCTTTATTAATTTGCCCGTTGTAGTTATGCCACAATTCCGGACGCTGGTTTTTCGGGTCCCAGCGGTGGAAACGGTCACGGAAAGAGTAAATACGCTCTTTCGCACGGGATTTCTCTTCGTCCCGGCGCGCGCCGCCGAAAGCCGCATCAAAACCGTACTTATTCAGCGCCTGCTTCAGTCCTTCGGTTTTCATGATGTCGGTATGTTTTGCACTGCCATGCACGAACGGGTTGATCCCCATCGCCACCCCTTCCGGGTTTTTATGCACCAGTAGCTCACACCCGTAGGCTTTCGCGGTACGGTCACGGAATTCATACATCTCACGGAATTTCCAGCCAGTGTCCACGTGCAGCAGCGGGAACGGCAGCGTGCCGGGGTAAAAGGCTTTACGCGCCAGGTGCAGCATCACGCTGGAATCTTTGCCGATGGAATACATCATCACCGGGTTGGAAAATTCGGCGGCCACTTCGCGGATGATATGGATGCTTTCCGCTTCCAGTTGTCGCAGATGAGTGAGTCGTTTTTGGTCCATAACCATTCCTTAAGCCAGATTAATCACAGAAGCGTCGAACGCTTCCGTTCCTGTCGTATGCCGGAACCAGGCGAGTTCGTGATGCAGCCGAACCACTTCGCCTATCACTAACAAAGCGGGCATGGGGGCCGCTTTCGCCAGTTCCTCAAGTTGTTCCAGTGTGCCGGTCGACACATGTTGATCCGTGCGCGTACCACGTGCGATCACCGCGACCGGGGTTGTTTTGTCGCGCCCGTGGGCGATCAGTTGGGCGCTGATTTCCGCCGCTTTCATCGTGCCCATATAAATAGCCAGCGTCTGGCGGCTTTGCGCCAGCAGTGACCAGTCGAATGGCGCGCTGTCGGCCTTGTAATGCCCGGTGACAAAAGTCACGCTTTGGGCAAAATCCCGGTGCGTCAGCGGAATACCGGCATACGCGGTAGCGCCCGATGCCGCCGTCACGCCAGGCACCACCTGAAAAGGGATGCCAGCCTGCGCCGCGGCCTGTAACTCTTCACCGCCACGGCCGAAAATAAACGGATCGCCACCTTTGAGGCGCACCACCGTTTTCCCTTCGCGGGCAGCGTCTACCAACATTCGATTGGTATCGTGTTGCGCTACCGCATGCCCGCCGGCACGTTTGCCAACGCAAATTTTTTCGGCGTCACGGCGGGTAAGCTCCAGCACTTGCGCGCTGACCAGATGATCGTAAAAAACCACATCCGCCTGCTGGATCACTTGCAAACCGCGAAGCGTTAGCAGCCCGGCATCGCCAGGCCCGGCACCGACAAGGATAATCTCCCCGCCTGCAGAACCAGGCTGCGTCAGTTCTGCTTCCAGCGCTTTTTCTGCCGCCGGTTCATCTCCGGCAGCCATCAGACTGGCAAAACGCCCGCGAAAGGCGCTCTCCCAAAAACGCCGACGCTCATCTGTCGAGCGACGAAAAGCTTTAATGCGCGTGCGCCAGCGCCCGGCCACCTCAGCCATGCGCCCCAGATTGCCCGGCAGTAACGCCTCGATTTTTTCGCGTAGCAGGCGTGCCAGCACCGGCGCGTTGCCGCCGGACGAAATGGCCACCAACAGGGGCGATCGATCAACAATCGACGGGAAAATAAAGGAACACAACGGCTGGTCATCCACCACGTTCACCAGACGGTGGCGCACATTGGCGGCATCAAAAACACGGCGGTTAAGCGCGCTGTCGTCGGTCGCAGCTATCACCAGAAAGACATTGTCCAGTTGGGATTCATCAAACTCGCTCGCCAGCCACTGAACCGCCTGCTGTTCGGCAAGCGTCAAAAGCTCTGGCTCCAGATGCCGCGCCACGATCAGGACGCGTGCCCCGGCACGACGCAAAAAAGTGATTTTGCGCGCGGCGATCTCGCCGCCACCAATCACCAAAACCGGGCGGTCTTTTACAGCAGCAAATAACGGCAGGTAATCCACAACGCGACAACTCACTCACAGCCAGTAATAGAGGGACTATAGGGGGCGGCTTAGAACGAATGAAATTACGAATTGGAATGAGTAGTTCCGCAAAGGAATAACGCTCAGGCAAAGCAAATACCAAAAAGTGCTTAACGCCAGCATTTTCGCAAGGTTAAGAAAAATGAAATTGTGTAAAGCGGGTCACAGTTTCATACTAAGCGCGTCAAAAATAATACTGCATAAAGGATTCTCTATGTTTTCCGCATTGCGCCACCGTACCGCTGCTCTGGCGCTCGGCGTATGCTTTATCCTCCCGGCGCATGCCCGCCCTTCCCAGCCCGGTGAGTTTGCCAACCAACAGGCGCGTCATATTGCCACTCTATTTCCTGGCCGCATGACCGGAACCCCCGCAGAAATGCTCTCGGCTGACTATCTTCAGCAGCAGTTCACGCAAATGGGGTACGAGAGTAATATTCGTAAATTCAAAACGCGTTACAGCTACACGGCAAAAGATAATCAGCAGAGCTGGCAAAACGTGACCGGCAGTACCGTCATCGCCGCGCACAGTGGCAAGTCGCCGCTGCAAATCATCATTATGGCGCATCTCGATACGTATGCGCCGCGCAGCGATGCCGATGTCGACAACAACCTGGGCGGTTTAACGCTGCAGGGCATTGACGATAATGCGGCCAGTCTGGGAGTGATGCTGGAACTGGCGCAGGCGCTTAAACCCGTGCAGACGCAATACAGCATCCGTTTTATCGCCACCAGCGGCGAAGAGGAAGGCAGGCTCGGTGCCACAAACTTGCTGGATCGCATGAGCGATGTAGAGAAGAAACACACCCTGTTGGTGATCAACCTGAATAATTTAATCGTCGGCGATAAGCTTTATTTCAACAGCGGTAAGAATACGCCCGCTTCCGTGCGCAAACTGACGCGGGATCGGGCTTTAGCCCTGGCCCGCTCGCTGGGCATTGCGGCCACCAGTAATCTAGGGTTGAATGCCCGTTACCCCAAAGGCACCAGTTGCTGCAACGACGCCGAGATTTTTGATAAGGCAGGCATTCCTGTGCTGTCGGTGGAAGCCGCAAACTGGTCTTTAGGTAATAAAGATGGCGAGCAACAACGGGCAAAATCGAAAGCCTTCCCGGACGGTATCAGCCGCCACAATGCCCGGCTGGATAACCAGCAATATATTGACCACGCCCTGCCAGGCCGCATTGAACGCCGCAGCCGCGATGTGATGCGCATTATGCTGCCGTTAGTTAAAGAGCTGGCAAAAGCGGGCAAATGAGCCTGAAAAAAAACGCCTGCTTTCGCAGGCGTTTTTTTCAGAGGGCTCAGGCAATAAACGCGCACGGTGATCAGCGTTCGTCCCGGCGACCGCCCACCGCAGCCCACATCCGGCGCACATGCACCGTGACTTCTTCACGATCGTGGTACAACTGGCGGGCCTGGATCTGTGCTGCAATACCGTGCTCATCCAGTTGCGCCTGGATATACGCCAGATTGTTAGACACCTCTTCGTAGCGCTTTTTCATGGGCAATTTAAGGTTGAAAATGGTTTCACGGCACCAGCCCTGCGTCAGCCACTGCGCCATCAACGCGGCAACCTTCGCCGGTTTTTCCACCATATCGCACACCATCCAGGAGATGTTGTTGCGGTTAGGGCGATAGCGGAAGCCATCTTCCCGCAGCCACGTCACCTGCCCGGTGTCCATCAGACTTTGCGCCATCGGGCCGTTATCTACCGAGTAGACCCACATGTTGCGTTTCACCAGCTGATAGGTCCAGCCGCCGGGGCACGCGCCCAAATCTACCGCATACATACCGTTAGCCAGGCGTTCGTCCCACTCATCCGCCGGAATAAAGACGTGGAAAGCCTCTTCCAGTTTCAGTGTTGAGCGGCTCGGCGCATCGGACGGAAATTTAAGCCGGGGAATGCCCATATAGAACGGTGAGTTGTTAAAGGAGTAGGAGTAGCCGGTATAACAACAGCCAGGCGCAATGAAGAAGATATGCACCACCGGGCGTTTCGGCGAATCGCTCCGCGCCAGCACGCCAGCCTCACGCAGCGCCGCACGCAGCGGCACGGTGAACTTACGGCAGAACTTCATCAGCTCTTTGCTTTCGTTGGTATCTGCGACTTCAACACGCAGATCGCCGCCTTTATCCACTACGCCCTGCAGCATGCCGACGATCGGCGTAATGCGATCTTCCGGCGGCAGGTCTTTTAGCAATTCGCCGACCACGAACATCTGGCGGGCAAAGATCAGGGAGCTAAACGGCAGCTCGCGCGCCAGTTTGTCGGCATCGTCGGGCTGGTAGCATTCGAAAACCACATACCCCGCGTTCTCTTTCACACGCGCAAAACCAAACACCTCACGGCGGCCGGCTTTATCGGTAATCTCTGCGGCACACTCTTTCTCAAAACCTGGGCGGCACAGCAACACCACTTTATTCATGAACAACGCCCTTACGTTTCAAACGGATTGCGCCAATAAACATTAATGTCCAGCCGATTAAAAAACACACACCACCGACTGGTGTAACAAACGCCCACAGGCGTAAACCCGACAGCGCCAGACAGTAGAGACTGCCGCTAAACAGCACCGTACCCAACGCCAGAAAAACACTGCTCCAGTAGAACCAGATACTGATGCGGCGTTGCATCGCCACTGCCAGCCCAAAAATAGCCAGCGTATGGAATGCCTGGTATTCGAGGCCGGTCTGGATCCAGCTCATCTGGATCACGCCCAATGATTTTTGTAAAACATGCGCGCCAAACGCACCCAGCGCGACAAACACAAAACCGCTTACCGCGGCGAAAATCAGCATAAAACGGCTGGTCATGTGGTTACCCTAAAAGTCATACACGCAACAGCGTGCGAATTATTGTTCGTAGCGAAAACGGAATTTTTCCTGTTCGTTTGCCGCTTTTGCCAGTATCCACTGACGGAAGGCGGCTATTTTACCCAGTTCTGCCTGACTGTCATGACAAACCAGATAAAACGCATTTTTACTGACCAAAACATCATTAAAAGGACAGACCAGCCGACCCGCCTCAATTTCGGATTGCGCCATCACGTTATTGGCCAGCGCAATGCCCTGCCCGTGGATAGCCGCCTGCAGCACCATTGAGCTATGGCTAAATATCGGCCCTTGCTGGACGTTGAGATTAAGACCTAACTGGCGCGTATAAGTTTGCCAGTCCCGGCGGGATGCGTCGTGTAATAATGTGTGCTGCGCCAGATCTTCGGGTTTCTTCAAGGGCTTATCGCCCGTAAGCAGCAACGGCGAACAGACAGGAAGCAGATATTCTGCGTACAATTTTTCAACGCGCAGGCCTGGCCAGTTACCACGGCCATAAAAAATCGCCACGTCGACATCATCCGCCAGTTTATCCTCTTCACGATCCACCGCCTGGATACGCACATCGATTCCCGGATAAGCTGAGTTAAAGCTTGAGAGTCTGGGCACCAGCCATTGAATGGCAAAACTGGGTAATAAACTGACCGTCAACGCCCCTTTCGCGCTACGCGCCTGGAGCTTGCGGGTCGCTTCATTCAGCTGAGAAAAAATCTCTTTGATATCTTGAAAATAGCTTTGACCTTCTTCAGTAAGCAGCAACGATCGGTTGCGCCGCCGGAAGAGTTTCAGGCCGAGGAAATCCTCGAGAGACTTGATTTGATGGCTTACTGCGGCCTGCGTCACAAAAAGCTCATCAGCAGCGCGAGTAAAACTTAAATGGCGGGCAGCGGCATCAAAAACACGTAATGCATTCAGTGGTGGTAATCGCTTGGACATGGTTATCAGGCTTAGATGTAAACTCAATTTAACAAACAGGAAACAATGGTTAACCTATTAGTTTTTTTTATCTGAGCCATTATAAATTGTCCGTTGAGCTTCTACCAGCAAATACCTATAGTGGCGGCACTTCCTGAGCCGGAACGAGAAGCTTTTTTTGGAATGCGTGTTCTGAAGGGCTTTTGGCTTACGGTTGTGATGTTGTGTTGTTGTGTTTGCAATTGGTCTGCTATTCAGACCCCGGTAGCAACGCTACCCCTTTTTCACTTCCTGTACATTTACCCTGTCTGTCCATAGTGATTAATGTAGCACCGCAAAATTGCGGTGCTTTTTTTTACCCTGCACTGGCTTAGTTTTTCTCCAGCGCAACCATCTCTTTCACGTCAGTACGGTTAATCTGCTGCTCATTCCCGTTGGCATCTTTATAAGAAATCAATCCTGTTTGATCGTCCGTTTTCGGTTTCCCCTCAGAGACGATAGTCCGCCCGTCATTGGTATGCAGGGCATAGTTCGGACCAGAACAGGCGCTCAGTGCAAAAGTAAACATACAGGCAGATATAATTGCGGCAGCCTTTTTCATCTTCTTCTCCTTTTGGCAATTAATGCTGTGAAAACCTCTTCCGGGAAGAGGCCAAAACATTTAACTAACATTATCCAGCATAACCTGCTTCGCCGACTCTGCCAGGACAAACAGACAATTCTGATGGTGCGCAACATCCTTGCTCCGGGGGAAAAATTGCGCGACGATCGCATCATTGGCATGAGGAATCCCATGAACGCATTTAATCCATCGCTTTTTCGCGCCCAGTTTCCGGCACTTGCTGATGCTGGCGTCTATCTCGACAGCGCCGCCACTGCCTTAAAACCGCAGACGGTGATCGATGCCACCCAACAGTTCTACAGCCTGAGTGCCGGAAACGTACACCGCAGCCAGTTTGCCGAGGCACAACAACTGACTGCGCGCTATGAGGCCGCCCGGGATCAAGTCGCAGCGCTGATTAACGCCCCCTCCGGTAAAAATATTGTCTGGACACGCGGCACCACGGAATCCATCAATATGGTGGCGCAGAGTTATGGCCGGCCACGGCTGCAACCCGACGATGAAATCATCGTCAGCGAAGCCGAGCATCACGCTAACCTGGTGCCCTGGCTGATGGTCGCTCAGCAGACTGGCGCACGGGTCGTCAAACTACCGCTGGGCGCCGATCACCTGCCAGACATCGCGCAACTTGCGCAGCTCATTACCCCGCGTAGCCGCATCCTGGCGCTGGGCCAAATGTCGAACGTCACTGGCGGCTGCCCGGATCTCCAGCGTGCCATTACCCTTGCGCATGCGGCGGGTATGGTCGTGATGGTGGATGGCGCACAAGGCGTGGTGCATTTTCCGGCGGATGTTCAGCGGCTGGATATCGATTTTTATGCTTTTTCGGGCCATAAGTTGTATGGCCCAAATGGGATCGGCGTGCTGTATGGAAAAACCGCTCTGCTGGAGGCAATGTCGCCGTGGCTTGGCGGCGGCAAGATGATCACCGAAGTCTCTTTCGATGGTTTTACTACGCAACCTGCGCCCTACAAACTGGAAGCGGGCACACCAAATGTGGCTGGTGTGATTGGCCTGAGCGCCGCCCTTGAATGGCTGAACACCCAGGATAACGCCCAGGCAGAAAGCTATAGCCGGGGCCTGGCAACGCTTGCGGAAGAGAAACTGGCGCAGCGTCCGGGGTTTCGCTCGTTCCGCTGCCAGGACTCCAGCCTGCTGGCGTTTGATTTTGCCGGCGTCCATCACAGCGATATGGTGACACTGCTGGCGGGCTACGGTATCGCTCTGCGTGCCGGGCAGCACTGCGCGCAACCGCTGTTGGCAGCCCTTGGCGTAAAAGGCACATTGCGGGCTTCTTTCGCCCCGTATAATACGCAACATGATGTAGATGCGTTGGTGAACGCTGTTGACCGCGCGCTGGAAATACTGGTGGATGAATGACAAACACAGCTTTTGCCGGACACCCGTTCGGCTCCGTGATCACCGAAGAAACACTGCGCCAGACCTTTGGTGCGCTCACCCAGTGGGAAGATAAATACCGCCAGCTGATCATGCTGGGCAAACAGCTGCCTGCAGCCAGTGACGAACTCAAAGCCCTGGCGCGGGAAATTCCCGGTTGTGAAAATCGTGTCTGGCTGGGCGCGACGCCTGCGGCCGATGGCCGCCTGCATTTCTTTGGCGACAGTGAAGGCCGGATTGTGCGCGGATTAATGGCGGTGTTATTAACCTCAATAGAAGGGAAGCAGCCCGCCGATCTGCTGAAAGGCGATCCGCTGGCATTGTTTGATGAGCTTGGTCTGCGCGCGCAGCTTAGCGCGTCGCGTAGTCAGGGGCTGGCGGCGCTGGCCGCCGCCGTACAGGATGCCGCCCGTCAGGCGCTGGCCTGACGCGAGGCTTTCGCCATCAATTTTTTTAACGCATGGGACACCGCGACAAAGCCAAAGGTCGCGGTGACCATAGTTGCCGCACCAAAGCCCGAGGCGCAGTCCATCCGTTTTGGCCCTTCCGCCGTGCTTTTCATCGCACAGACGGAACCATCCGCCTGCGGATAAACCAGCGCCTCGCTGGAAAACACGCAGTCCACGCCCAGTTTACCTTTGCTGTTCTTCACCACACCGAAATCACTTTTCAGCCGCTCGCGCAATTTTGCCGCCAGCGGATCCTGAATCGTCTTCGCCAGATCGCTCACCTGGATCTGGGTAGGATCAATCTGCCCGCCCGCGCCACCGGTGGTGACCAGCGGGATCTTGTTGCGACGACACCAGGCGATCAGCGCCGCTTTCGGGCGAACGCTATCAATGGCATCGATCACATAGCTGTAACCACGGCTCATCAGTTCGGCCACGTTGTCGACCGTAACGAAATCATCAATGACCGTGACCACACATTCCGGATTGATCTGCCGTATGCGGTCTGCCATCACCTCCGCTTTTGCCAGGCCGACGTTGTCGCGCAGGGCATGGATCTGACGGTTGGTATTGGTCACGCAGACATCATCCATATCAATCAGCGTGATGGCGCCGATACCCGTTCTTGCCAGCGCTTCCGCCGCCCAGGAACCAACGCCGCCAATGCCCACCACGCAAATATGCGCCTCGGCAAACCATTGCAGGGCATTTTCACCGTATAAACGCGCCGTACCGCCAAAGCGCTGGCGCCAGGCGTCGCTGATGACTACAGACATAAAACCTCAGACATGAAAACAAGGAAACTCCCCTCGCCCGGATTCGGGCAAGGGAAGAAGTTTACCACACTCAGCCGCTGAAGACGCCGCCCGTGCCTGGCGCGTTTTTCAGCACCCAGACGCGGCCATAATGGTTGTACCAGCCAGCGCGATGACCGGCATCCGGGCCAATACCCTGGTAAATATCGAAGTGCTGGCCTTTGATAGCGCCGCCGACATCCAGCGCCACCATCAAACGTAACTCATACTGGCCGTTAAATTTACCGTTATTATCCAACTGGGGTACTTCGGCCAGCAGCGTCGTTCCCGGCGGGATCACGCTACGATCGGAGGCAACAGAAGCCCGGCCAATCAACGGCACCGCACTGGCCCCTTTTACCGGCGCCCAGGACTGCGGTTTAAAGAACACAAACGAGGCATTCTCTTCCAGCAGTGCGCGCACTTCCGCTTCGCTGTGTTTTGCGCCCCATTCACGGATAGCCTGCATCGACATATCTTCTTTCTTTACTTCTCCGCGATCGATCAGCACTTTGCCGATACTGCGGTAGGCATGGCCATTTTTACCACCATAACTAAAGAAGTTAAGCGGGCTGCCGTCGCCAAAGTCGATATAACCGCTGCCCTGCACATCCATAATGAAGTTATCCATCAGCGAATTGCTGTAAGCCAGCACGTAGCTTTCGCTCAGCGCACCTGCATAGATCTCCGCACGTGAGGGCAGACGGCCGCGTTTGGGCGGCATACGGTAAATAGGATACTGGAACTCGCCCTGACGCGTATGGCGCGCCTGAATAACCGGGGTGTAATAGCCGGTGAACTGGACGTTGCCGTAATTATCGGTACCTTCCATCTGCCAGGCGTCAAGGCCGAACTGACGCAGAGTGCGCGTATCACCACCGGCGCGCAGCCAATCCTGGATGGCATTATAGAGATTACTTTGACTGGTATAGAGGCGTGGCGCGGCGCTGCGAATCTGGCTCACTTGCTCAGAAAAATCGCCAGCATTAATTGGGGCACCAACGGCGTCGGGCTGATTCACCAGGGAAAATGGCTGGGAAAATTTCCCGTCTTTATATTGTTGACCGCGATCGGTCGGTTTAGAAGTACAGGCTGCGAGGATAGCAACCATCGCTCCCGTGAGTGCGTACTTAACCCAACGTCCTTTCATTCTCTCTCATCTTCTGGTTAACCCGGAGCGGGGTGAAGATAACAAACCCCACTCGCTAATGAAATGCGTCAGCGCAACCTGACACAAATTCCGTGCAAAAAACGAACTAATTGTACTGTTTTTACACATAATCTCCGTTAATTGCGTACCAGGGCAAAAAAAAGGTTGCATCATAATGTTTGCAGCGTATAGTGCGCTTCCACGGACGCGGGGTGGAGCAGCCTGGTAGCTCGTCGGGCTCATAACCCGAAGGTCG